>NZ_JAHSTY010000002.1:0-1200000 GCF_019145355.1 Pseudomonas azadiae
CAAGCGAGGTGCCGAGTGGTGGGGCAAGAGCCCTTTGGTTACTTTGGGGCTTTTCCAAAGTGACCCGCCGTAAGGGCGGAACCAATAGCCGCCGTTACCGCAGAAATGGATATGTACGCGGCCACCCCCAGCCACATGGTCGGCCTGAAGGCCGCCACGGCAGCAAGTCCCAAGGCAATACCACAGCCACACACCCAGCGAGCTGCCAAAGAAATCGCAAACGCGCGTCTATTGAGCACCAATCGTCAGAATCTGCCCCCGTTTTTAAACCTTTTTCAAATTATGTGTTCTAGTTATCACCAGAGCATTTGCGCGCAACGGAAGTCGCCACTAAAATGCCATCACTGATACCGAGTTCGCATATATGCGTATAGATGGATTTTCTTCACCGTCCTACCCCGTCAAGCGTAAGCCGCGAAAGGCCAACGTCACGGTAGACGAGTCCGTCGAGGATTCGCCGGACTTCATCGAAGTCCAATCCGAGGCGCAGGCCAACGCTCAAGCACGTATCAGCGGTCTTCCCGCCCGTCAGCAAGACATGGTCTTCCCGCGCTCAATGAGCAAAAGCGTCGCCACCGCCCTGGCCAGCTACCTGACCACCGCCGGTTTTGTCGACTGGGATATGGAAGTGCTGGGTCTCGACATCCACATCTGATGCGTTTGCCTTATTACCTCGGTTGCCCGTCCTGGAGTGAAAGCGCCTGGCGCGAGTACCTGTACCCGGCCGATGCGCGCTCCACCGATTACCTCGCGCTGTATTCCCAAGTCTTCAATGCCGTTGAAGGCAACACCACGTTTTATGCCAGACCCTCGGCCGCCACCGTGCAGCGCTGGGCCGAGATCATGCCTGCAGATTTTCGCTTCACCGCCAAGTTCCCCGGTGATATCAGCCACAGTGGCAACCTGATCGAGCAATTGCCGGCCGCCGAGAGCTTCGTCGGGTTGATGAGCCCACTGGGCGAGCGGGTTTCGCCGTTCTGGCTGCAACTGCCCGCGACATTTACAGCGCAGCGCCTGGGGGAGTTGGCGGGCTTCATCGACGGGGTCGAGCGCCCGATGGCCGTCGAAGTGCGGCACTCGGAATTCTTCGCCAAGGGCGATGCAGAACGCAAGCTCAACCGTTTGTTGCGTGACCGTGGCGTCGAGCGGATTTGCCTTGATCCACGTGCCTTGTTCAGTTGCACATCCACCGCGCCGGCGGTGTTGCATGCGCAGTCAAAAAAGCCCAAGGTGCCAACCCGCCCGGCCGCGCTGACGCAGTTTCCCCAAGTGCGTTTTATCGGCCATCCCGACCTGGACGCCAACGACCCGCTCCTCAAGCCCTGGGTGGAAAAGGTCGCGGGCTGGATCGAAGAAGGCCGTACCCCTTACGTGTTCCTGCATACCTCGGACAACCGTCTTGCCGCGCAACTGGCCCTGCGTTTCCACGACCAATTGATGGCACGCCTGCCCGGCCTGCCGCCACTGGCAACCCTGGATCGCGCTCCCGCAGGGGAGCAACTGGGGTTACTCTAGGGCTCCTTTTCCGCCCAGGAGCCAGACATGGATGCCCAAACCCTTCGCGCCGATACCTTCAAGGCCTTGCATGAACGCGACCGTGCGTTCGTGATGCCCAACCCATGGGATGCAGGCTCCGCCGTGATGCTGGGCAGCCTGGGTTTTGAAGCATTGGCCACCACCAGTGCGGGCTACGCGTTCAGCTTGGCGCGGCCCGATGCGGAAGGAGCGTTGTCCCTGGAAGACACATTGATCAATGCCGCGATGATCGTCCAGGCCACTGCGTTGCCGGTGGCTGCCGATCTGGAGAACGGCTTCAGCGACACGCCCGAAGGCTGCGCCCGGACCATCCTGCGTGCCGCTGCCACCGGTATCGTCGGCGGCTCCATCGAAGATGCCACGGGTATTGCCGCCGACCCGGTCTATTCCTTCGAGCTGTCCGTCGAGCGCGTGGAAGCCGCCGTTGCCGCCGCCCGCAGCCTGCCATTCGCCTTTACGTTGACGGCCCGCGCGGAAAATCTCCTGCACGGTCGCCTGGATTTGCCTGACACCATCCGTCGCCTGCAGGCCTACGCCGAAGCCGGTGCCGACGTGTTGTATGCGCCGGGCCTAAGCACTGCCGAGGAGGTGCTCGCAGTGGTCAAGGCGGTGGCGCCCAAACCGGTGAATGTGTTGATGTCCGGCGGCCTGAACCTCAGCGTTGCGCAGCTCAGCGCGATGGGCGTACGGCGTATCAGTGTCGGCTCGGCGCTGGCGTTGGCCGCCTATGGCGAGTTCTACCGCGCGGCCCGGGAAGTCTCTGAGTTGGGCACATTCACCTTTACCGAGCGCAAGATGCCGTTCAGTCAGGCCAACCAGTTCTTCAAGGGGTAAGCGGTGCGTTTGTTCAATGTGATCGGCGTGCTGCTGATCCTGGCTGGAGCTTTTGCCGTTGGCGTCTGGCGTGGCTGGGTGCCGCTGCCTGCGCAGTGGAACCCGTGGGCGCCGCTTGATGTGCGCGCCAACCCGAATCTGCTGACGCGCTATAAGCTGGGGCGCCTGCAGGACGACCCGGCACTGTGCGACCAAGTGCTGAAAACGTCAGGCCTGCGCGTCAGCCACCAGGCCGATTCGCCTGCCGATGCCGCTTGCCCGCTGCGCAATACCTTGCGCGTACAGGGCGCGGCGGTTGGGCTAAGCAGCAGTTTTCTCGCCAGTTGCCCACTGGCGGTGGCGTTTGCCCTGTTCGAGCGTCACAGCCTGCAACCGGCGGCCCAGGCGATCTTCAGCCAGGCGGTAACGCGGGTCGATCACCTCGGCAGCTTTGCCTGCCGCAATATGTATAACCGGGCCAGCGGGCGACTTAGCCAGCATGCCTCGGCGAACGCGTTGGACATCGCCGGTTTCCGCCTGGCGGATGGGCGCAGCATCAGTGTGCTCAAGGATTGGCCGGGGGAGGGCGATAGTGCGCGGTTCCTGCGCCAGGTGCGCGAGGGCGCCTGCGACAATTTCAACGTGGTGCTGGGCCCCGACTACAACGCGGCGCACCGCAATCATTTTCATCTGGACATGGGACGTTGGTGGGTGTGTCGCTGAGGTTCAAGCGGCCAGGCGCAGGTTCTGAGCGACCAGCGGGCGCGCCCAGTAGCAATCGAAGTCCAGCGCCTTTTGTTGCGCGATCAGTTCTTCGGTCGGGTACGGCGTGGCGGCGGGAGGCAGCAGGTCCAGCTCGAATTCGGCGATGGGCAGGTGCAATGGGCGTGGCTGCGGCGCCGGGCCCGGTTCCGGCAATGGAAGGCCGGCGGTCAGTACGATTGGCCGTACCCAGCCGCTTTCGAAGTTCTGCTGGCGTTGCTGGGCGACGATTTCTTCTGCCGGGAACGGCGTGGCGGCGGGTGGCAGCAGTTCGGTTTCGAACTCAGCGATCGGCAGGAACAACGGCTCCGGCGGGGCGATCTCGGTGTCTTTTACGTCGCACTCACGCTGGGTGAGGATCTGCGACAGCACGTCGGCGCCTTCGCTGGGTTCCACCGCCGGGTCCACCGCAGCCGGTGCTTGAACCGCGAGCGCGTCCGGCGTATCGCCGAGCTGCTCGGCCAATGCCCGGGCGAAGAAGTCCTGCCACACGTGACTCACCCCGGCCAGCGCTTGAGTATTGCGCAGGCCGTAGTGGTTGTGGGTCGGCAGTACACCGATGGTTAGGGGGAGAATGTCTGACATTTTTCTCGGTCGACGCTCAGCTCTGGCAAAATACCTGACTGTTGTTTTTATCGGCCGGTATTGGCCGATCCTTAATATTTTTGAGCGTAGCGATTGATGAGCGAACAACCAGCGGCCAGCCGCATCCAGGTCGAGGCCTTGGGCGAAGGGTTCAAGCACCGTGCCGAGCAATGGGCGCAGCAGCTTGGCTTGCCGTTAGCGGTAGCGGATGCGGAGTTTTCGTTGCAGGTTGGCGAGCATGGACTGCAGTTGCAACAGCTCGGGCCGGATGCGCCCGGGCCCGTGCGTGTGGACTTCGTCGAAGGCGGCGCGGCGCATCGACGCCTGTATGGCGGCGGCAGCGGGCAGATGATCGCCAAGGCCGTGGGCATCGCCCAAGGCGTACGTCCACGGGTGCTGGACGCCACGGCCGGCCTGGGCAAGGACGCCTTTGTGCTCGCCAGCCTGGGCTGCGAGATGAGCCTGATCGAGCGCCAACCGCTGATCGGCGCCTTGCTCGAAGACGGCTTGGCGCGCGGTGCCCGGGACAGTGAGGTGGCGCCCATCGTCGCGCGCATGAAGCTGCTCAAGGGCAACTCCATCGACGTGATGCGCAGCTGGGAAGGCGAGCCGCCCCAGGTGATCTACCTCGACCCGATGTTTCCACACCGTGAAAAAACCGCCCTGGTGAAGAAGGAAATGCGTCTGTTCCGGCCGCTGGTCGGCGATGATCCGGATGCCCCCGCGCTGCTCGCCGCCGCCCTGGCCCTGGCCAGCCACCGCGTGGTGGTCAAGCGCCCGCGCAAGGCGCCGTGCATTGAAGGGCCCAAGCCGAGCCATGCGCTGGATGGAAAGTCCAGCCGGTATGACATTTATCCCAGGAAAGCGCTCAAGCCTTGAGCCTTCACTGGTCTTGAGAAGGCCTGGGTATCTGCATAACTTTCTGTAGTGAGCGGGCTTGTCCCGCGCTGGGTGGCGAAGCCGCCCCAAAATTAGGCGCCTGAGTTCTACCTGGAAGAATGCGCCGGCCGGTTTGGGGCGGCTTCGCCACCCAGCGCGGGGCAAGCCCGCTGACTACAAATATTGTGTAGAAAGCTATGCTTATCGCGGGTTTCAAGGCCGGTACGCCCGCATAAACAACCCCACCACCTCCCGCACATGCTCCTCGGCAGCTGCTTCACTCAGCTGCCCACCGCAGCCATACAGCAAGCAAAAGTTCGCCGTGCCCTTGAGCAGGCAGAAGAAGTGCTCGGCCGCCCTGAACGGTTTGTCGATGCTCAGCGCGCCGCTCTGGTCGATCTTGCCGAGCAGGCGCTCCATGCCCTGCAGCATGCGCATGGGCCCTGCCTCGAAGAAAATCTGGGAGAGTTTCACGTCCTGATTGCCGGTGGTCATCATCAGGCGATGCAGGTTGACCGACTCTTCGCTGTTGATCAGCCGGTGAAACCCCCGCGCGATATTCAACAACACGGCCTCTACGGGCATGCCTGCGGGCAGCTCGAAGTACATCACCGGCAGCTGTTCCTCGCACTTGGCCACCACCGCAGCGGTAAACAACGTTTCCTTGTCGTTGAAGTGGCTGTAGACCGTCAGTTTCGAGACGCCGGCCTCCAGTGCCACGGCATCCATGCTGGTATTGGCATAGCCATTGCTCAAAAACAGGTTTTTTGCGGCTTCGAGGATAGCCTGGCGTTTTGCCATGTCCTTGGGGCGCCCGGGGCTATTGGTGTTTACGGGATTGTCGGACATTTTCACCTTTAATACTGGACTGGCGAGTTTGGTATTAATAACATACCCGCCAGTATAATAATTCCTCGCTTCATTTGCGAAAGGTCCTCCAGCATGCGCAGCACTTTCCTGCCCTTTGCTTTGCCTATCAGTCTGGTGTACCTGCTGGCCGGTTGCGGCCATGAAGAGGCGGTCCAGACCGCGGTTCGCCCGGCGATGGTGGTGCAGCCACAGCCTGCTTCGCAGTCGATGGACAGCTACCCCGGTGAAGTACGCGCACGCTATGAGCCGGACCTGGCCTTTCGCATCGGCGGCAAAGTCAGCAAGCGCCTGGTGGAGGAGGGTGAGCGGGTCAAGGCCAACCAGGCGTTGGCGGAGCTCGACCCGCAGGATGTGCGCCTGCAGTTGGAAGCGACTCGCGCCCAAGTCGCCGCCGCCGAGGCCAATCTGAGCCTGGTGCGTGCCGAGCGCGACCGCTACAAGACGCTGATGGACCGTCAGATGGTCAGCCGTTCCCAGTACGACAATTCCGAAAACCTCTACCGAGCAGGTGTTGCACGCCTCAAGCAGATCAAGGCGGAGTTCGACGTGGCCAGCAACCAGGCGGGCTACGCGGTACTGCGTGCGCCCCAGGACGGAGTGGTTGCCAAGCGCGCGGTGGAGGTCGGCCAAGTCGTGTCCGCTGGCCAGACCGTGTTCACGCTGGCGACCGATGGCGACCGCGAAGTGCTGATCAGTCTGCCGGAGCAGGGTTTCGGCCGCTTCGAGATCGGCCAGCCGGTATCGGTTGAACTGTGGAGCCAGCCCGACCAGCGCTTCAGCGGACGTATTCGTGAGCTGTCGCCGGCGGCCGATCCCAAGTCGCGTACGTTCGCTGCCCGCGTGGCGTTCACCGGCGGCAAGGTCCCGGCTGAGCTGGGCCAGAGCGCTCGCGTGTTCATACAGGCTGAAGGTGCTACCCCCCTGTCGGTGCCGCTGTCTGCCGTCAGCGCCGAGAACGGTGCGTCCTATGTCTGGCGTGTGCAGCGAGGCAATACCCTCAAGCGCGTGCCGGTTCGCATCGGCGCCTTTGGTGAAAAAACCGTCCCGGTGCTCGAAGGCCTGACCCCGACGGATTGGGTCATCGCCGCCGGCGTGCATGTGCTCCACGAGGGCCAGCAAGTGCGCCCGGTGGATCGCTCCAACCGTGTGGTGAATCTGGCGGCCAAGGAGTAGTCCCCATGGGTTTCAATCTTTCCGAATGGGCGTTGCGTAATCGCCAGATCGTACTGTTCCTGATGATTCTGCTGGCCGTCGTCGGCACCTTGTCCTACTCCAAACTGGGACAAAGTGAAGACCCGCCGTTCACCTTCAAGGCGATGGTGATCAAAACCAACTGGCCCGGCGCGACGGCCCAGGAAGTCTCGCGGCAAGTCACCGAACGCATCGAGAAAAAACTCATGGAGACCGGTGAGTACGAACGCATTGTTTCCTTCTCGCGCCCCGGTGAATCCCAGGTCACCTTTATGGCGCGTGACGCCATGCATTCGGCGCAGATCCCCGAGTTGTGGTACCAGGTGCGCAAGAAGATCGGCGACATCCGCCAGACCTTGCCGCCGGACATCCAGGGACCGTTTTTCAACGATGAATTCGGCACCACCTTTGGCAATATCTACGCCCTGACCGGCGAGGGTTTCGACTACGCCGTGCTCAAGGACTACGCAGATCGTATCCAGATACAACTGCAGCGTGTAGCGGATGTGGGCAAGGTCGAGCTGCTTGGCCAGCAAGACGAAAAAATTTGGATCGAACTGTCCAACCTCAAGCTCGCCACCCTCGGCTTGCCCTTGGCAGCGGTGCAACAGGCGTTACAGGAGCAGAATGCGGTCTCCACCGCCGGCTTCTTTGAAACGCCTAGCGAACGCGTGCAACTGCGCGTGTCGGGCAACTTCCAGAGCGTCGAAGAAATCCGCAACTTCCCGTTACGCGTCGGTGACCGAACCTTGCGCATCGGCGATGTGGCCGACATCCACCGTGGTTTCAATGACCCACCGGCACCGCGCATGCGCTTCATGGGGGCGGACGCCATTGGCCTGGCCGTGGCCATGCGTGACGGCGGTGACATTCTGGTACTGGGCAAAGCGCTGGAAGGCGAATTCGCACGCCTGCAGAAGAATCTTCCGGCGGGCATGGAGCTGCGCAAGGTGTCGGACCAGCCGGCGGCGGTGAAAACCAGCGTCGGCGAATTCGTGCAAGTGTTGGCCGAAGCCTTGGCCATCGTGCTGCTGGTGAGTTTCTTCTCCCTCGGTGTTCGCACTGGCATGGTGGTGGCTTTGGCGATTCCGCTGGTGCTGGCGATGACGTTTGCCACCATGTATTACCTCGGCATCGGCCTGCACAAGATCTCGCTCGGGGCCCTGGTGTTGGCGTTGGGTTTGCTGGTGGATGATGCCATCATCGCCGTGGAAATGATGGCGATCAAAATGGAGCAAGGCTATGACCGGCTCAAGGCCGCCAGCTTCGCCTGGACCAGCACCGCGTTCCCGATGCTCACGGGAACGCTGATCACGGCGGCGGGCTTCCTGCCGATTGCCACCGCGCAGTCGAGCACCGGCGAGTACACCCGTTCGATTTTCCAGGTCGTGACCATTGCGTTGCTCGCTTCCTGGGTCGCCGCCGTGGTGTTCGTGCCTTACCTGGGCGAAAAACTCCTGCCGGACCTGGCGAAAATTCATGCAGCCAAGCACGGCACCGATGGCCCGGATCCCTACGGCACACCCTTCTACCAGCGCGTCAGGCGCGTGGTGGAGTGGTGCGTGCGGCGGCGTAAAACCGTGATCGTGCTGACCTTGCTGCTGTTTATCGGTTCGGTCGCCCTGTTCCGTTTCGTACCGCAGCAGTTCTTCCCGGCGTCCGGTCGTCTGGAGCTGATGGTTGACCTGAAGCTGGCCGAAGGCACCTCGTTAAGCAACACCGCCGAGCAGGTCAAGCGCCTGGAAGGGCTGCTCAAGGGCCACGCCGGCATTGACAACTATGTGGCCTATGTCGGCACGGGTTCGCCGCGCTTTTACTTGCCGCTGGACCAGCAGTTGCCGGCCGCCAGTTTTGCCCAGTTGGTCGTAGTGGCTAAAACCATCGAGGAACGTGAAAGCCTGCGCACCTGGCTGATCGAAACCCTCAATGAACAATTCCCCGACCTGCGTTCACGCGTCACGCGGCTGGAAAACGGCCCGCCCGTGGGCTACCCGGTGCAGTTTCGCGTGACCGGCGAGCATATCGAAGAGGTGCGTGCCCTGGCACGCAAAGTGGCGGCCAGGGTTCGCGAGAATACCCACGTGGTCAATGTGCACCTGGACTGGGAAGAGCCCAGCAAGATCGTCTACCTCAATATCGACCAGGACCGCGCCCGTGCCCTCGGCGTGAGCACGGCCGACCTGTCGAAATTCCTGCAGCGTTCGTTGACCGGCTCCAGCGTCAGTCAATACCGGGAGGACAACGAGTTGATCGAGATTCTCCTGCGCGGCACCGTGCATGAGCGCACCGAACTGTCATTGCTGCCGAGCCTGGCAGTGCCCACCGACAATGGCAAAAGCGTGGCGCTGTCGCAGATCGCCACCCTCGAATACGGCTTCGAAGAGGGCATCATCTGGCACCGCAACCGCCTGCCAACGGTGACCGTCCGCGCGGATATCTATGGCAAGGAGCAACCGGCGACGTTGGTCCAGCAGATCCTGCCCACCCTCGAAGGCGTGCGTGCCGAGCTGCCGGACGGTTACCTGCTGGATGTTGGCGGTACGGTCGAGGACTCCGCCCGCGGCCAGAACTCGGTCAAGGCCGGCGTGCCGCTGTTTATCGTGGTGGTGTTGACCCTGTTGATGCTGCAACTGCGCAGTTTCTCCCGCACGGCGATGGTGTTTCTGACCGCGCCGCTGGGGCTGATCGGGGTGACGTTGTTCCTGCTGGTATTCCGTCAGCCTTTCGGCTTCGTGGCGATGTTGGGCACCATCGCGCTGTCGGGCATGATCATGCGTAATTCGGTGATCCTGGTGGACCAGATCGAACAGGACATCAAGGCCGGCCTGGCACCCTGGCAAGCGATCATCGAAGCCACCGTCCGACGCTTCCGTCCGATTGTGCTGACCGCCCTGGCGGCGGTGCTGGCAATGATTCCGCTGTCGCGCAGTGTGTTCTTCGGGCCAATGGCCGTCGCGATCATGGGTGGGTTGATTGTGGCGACGGCGTTGACGTTGTTGTTTCTGCCGGCGCTGTATGCGGGATGGTTTCGCGTCAAGAACGAAACTCGGCCATAACAAAGGGGTATTGGCTATGAGGCGTATGTAATACGCATGCGCCTGATAAGCGTTGGGAAAAGTGGGAAATGCCTGAAATCCGATAACTGCTTATAAAGCCTGAATGACGCCCACTCTAATTATCTAGAAGTTGGGCAGCTTTTTGTCGACCGTTTTAATAATTGACGTATTGGTGTCGGCCAGTGGCGTGATTTTTTGCAGCGTCAGGTCCAAGTGTCCCACCGACTCTGTATAGAGATGGCAAACGAAACTGTCTTCTCCGGTTATTTTGTAGCACACCACGCATTCGCTCATGTTTGTAAGTAACTGTTCCACCTCCTGGAACTTTCCTGTCAAGGGTTTAACCCTGACTAGTGCTTGCAGTACATACCCCAATGCCTCGGCGCCCAGTTCGACGCTGAACCCGACGATGATACCTGCCACCTCCAAACGCTTGAGGCGCTCGCTGCAACCTGGCGCGGACAGACCCACCTGACGACCCAGTGCGCGAATAGACGTGCGTGCGTTCTGATGGAGGGCAACAATCAGCGCGCTATCAATAGAGTCTAATTTATGGCCGCTCTTTGTAAGCTTTTTCATTAGGGAGACCTTACGAACATTGATGAAATAGCGTGAAATTATTACATACCACAGATCCCTAAAAAAAGAATGGATTTTTTTAAGTATCCTGCCTATGGTTTTTGTGCAGTCATGCGCAGTACTGTGCTGTTTTTTTTGACTTAATCTATTTATCGAGGAGTTCAAATGAACTACGTACTTGATGAGGCTCGTCTGCAACAATACCATGCCGATAATTTTTCCGAAAAAAGAGTGTTTGCGTTGCGTAATGAATTTTCGCGTAATGGCTTTATAAAATTGCGCGATATCGTCGATGACGCATTACGCGAAACAATAACTGCGGATGTCCATAGTCTGATCGAGCGCCAACTCGAACGTCGTGACCTGCACTTGGCAACAACCGATAACACACCGCGCTACATGAGCGTGGTACGCAGTGAATTTATTGCTGAAAACAGCCCGTTGATCGGTGCGCTGTCCAAATCCGACGTGCTACTCGGCACGTTGTCTTTAATCGCCAACACGCGGATCGTCGCTTCCGTTTCCCAGGATGAGGAGTTCCTGATCACAAAGCAGGAGCGCAAAGGCGATACCCATGGCTGGCATTGGGGTGACTACAGTTTCGCGTTGATCTGGATCATTGAGACACCTCCCATCGCCAAGGGCGGCATGTTGCAATGTGTGCCTCATACCTCATGGGATAAATCCGATCCCAGGATTCACGAACTGTTGTGCAGTAATCCGATTGCCACTTATGGCTTCACGACAGGGGATATTTATTTCCTGCGCACGGATACCACGCTGCACCGCACAATTCCACTGAATGAAGATGCCACTCGCATCATCCTGAACATGACATGGGCTGCTGAAAAAGATCTCTCCAGAAACCTGCACGGCAATGATCGTTGGTGGGAAGACCAACACGCAGAGGCTGCAAAAAGCCTGGCATAGAGCACTAAAATTCCACCCACGGGATGACGATCATGCACGATATCCGCTGCTTGCAGCACGCCAGTACCTTACTCAAACAGGCGCAGTCGCACGCGGCCATGGCTGACCTGGTTCGCGCGGCGGTAGTTCGTAATGAACAATGGCGCGGGCAGCAGTGCATTAACCTTGTGGCCGCCGAGTCACCGACCAGCCCGTCCGTGCGCGCCTTGCTGTCCAGTGAGGTCGGCACGCGCGCTTCGGGCGGGCATATTGGACGTGACAACCGTTTTTTCTCCGGTATGAAGAATATCGACGAGCTGGAATCGCTTTGCGTGGAATTATTGAAAACCACGTTTCGCGTCCAGCACGCCGATCATCGGCTGATGGGGGGCATGGCAGCCGTTCTGGCGGCGTACACGGCTTTGACCCGTCCCGAAGACAATGTCATGACCGTACCGGTGATTAGGGGAGGCGATACCAGCAATCGGACCAATGGCCCGCCTGGTGTAAGGGGGCTCAAGGTTTGGGATGTTCCCTTTGTGCACAAGACCAGTGATATCGATCTCACGCGTTTCAGCGAAGTTGCCCAAACCCTCAAACCAGCCGTGATTGGCCTCGGCATGACATTGACCCTGTTTCCCCTGCCGGTTTCTGACATCAAAGGCATCGTTTCACCCTGGGGTGGAAAGGTCTATTTCGACGCCGCCCACCAATTGGGCTTGATCAGTGCCGGCCTGTTTCAGGACCCGCTGGCGGAAGGTGCGGACCTGATGACCGGTTCTTCCGGAAAAACGTTCAGCGGCCCCCAGGGCGGTGTGATCGTGTGGAATGAGACGGCGTTGACGGCACCTGTGCATGAGGCGATTTTCCCCACGCTGACCGGCAGTCACCAGATCAACCGGGTGGCGGCACTCGCGGTGGCTGCCACCGAGATGCTGGAGTACGGGCAGGCCTACATGAAGCAAGTCGTGAGTAACGCACAGGCGCTGGCCACGCACTTGGATCTTAGGGGCGTGACCGCTTTTTATAGAGAGCAGGGTTACACCCGTACTCATCAGATTGTGATCGATTCAAAGCCTTTTGCCAGCGGTCGTGAGGCCGTGGAACGCCTGGAGGCGGCCAACATCATCACCAACGAAATGCCACTGCCGTGGGATACGGACCCCTACAAGGAATCGGGTATTCGCCTCGGTACTGTGGAAGTGACTCGGCTGGGCATGAAAGAGCGGGAGATGGCATGGATAGCCGACCAGATTGTCAGCGTATTGCTGCATAAAGAGGACCCGATGGCAGTTGCCAACGGTGTGATCGATTTCATGAAGAACTACAGAACTGTCTATTACTGCCATGAGAACGGACTACCCCGCTAGTCATTCTCAAAGGAGGCTCATATGCCCGACACCGTCGTTTCCGTTTATCAGGCCACGTTGACCTTTGCCGTCGCTGCCATCGCGTTGCTCGCCAGTCCCGGTCCGGCAACATTGGCACTGGCGGCAAGTGGCGCCGCTTATGGCCTGAAACGTTCGGTTGGGTTTTTTGCCGGGATTACGCTGGGCTTGGTGATTGCCATGACATTGGTTGCCACGGGCCTGTATGTGGTATTGCACAGCTTTCCGATAATGGCGACGGTGCTGACCGTCCTCTCCATCTTTTATATGGTTTGGCTGGCTTATCGCATTGGAACTGCGCCGCCCATCAAGGATGAACAAGCCGTCGTCACGCCAGGCTGGGGAGCCGGTTTTTTTCTGGGAGCCGCCAACGTCAAGGCCTATGCCGCGTTTGCGGCGCTGCTGGGCAGTTTTACCCTGGGTACGGCGCCAGCCTGGGAACAAGCGATGAAGGCTTTGATTTGTCTGTTGGTTTGCGTGGTGTTCGATTTCCTATGGTTATTTGCGGGGAGCAAGTTGCGCCGATTATTCATCCATCCCACTTGGAGCCGAGTACTCAACGTCAGCTTTGCGATTTTAATGATAGCGACGGTCGCCTGGTCCTTCACGCTGACGCAATAGCGCTATCGGTGGAAAAACGCTATATCATTTCCCGCCGAGGATTTACCCATGCTTGGAACCGTTTCTGCATTGGCGCTGCTGTTGGTGGTGCCTGGCCCGACCAACACGCTGTTGCTGCGCGCAGGGGTGTTGTTTGGCTTCATGGCGTCCTGGCGGCTGGCGTTCATCGAGTGCGTGGCGTATCTGATACAGGTATCGGTGTGGGGTGGCTCGCTGTTCTACCTGTCAGCCTGGTCGCCGTGGGTGGTTAGAGCGACGCAACTGGCCGCTGCATGCTATCTGCTCTTTCTCTCCTGCTCGTTGTGGCAGCGCAAGAATGGCGGAGGCAATCCTGACCGCGATCGCTTTTCAGGGCCGTCTTTCTTTTTGCTGACGGTGATGAATCCCAAGGGCTTACTGATCGTTTCATTCATCGCGCCGATGGATGCCTTCGTTACCCTGCACGGGTATGCCGCCTTCATGAGCACCCTGGCGTTGGTCATCATACCGGTGGGCTCCACGTGGATTCTGTTTGGCAGCCGAATCACCGGTACAAACAAGACTTGGCTGACGCCCCTGAAGATTAACCGGGCAACCTCCATTGCAATCGGGTGCTTTGCGACACTGATGATAGGGCGTCTGGCTGGTTCGGTCCTGCATTAGGAGCGCTCCCGGTTACGGGGAACGCTCCGCTCGGGGTTTACAGCGCCCCGAAGACCTTCTTCGCCAAACTGGTCGCGGCAGCCGCAGGGTTCTCGCGAATGGTTTCTTCCTGCTTGGCGATCATCTTGAACAACCCATCCAGCGCCTGCTCGGTCACGTAGTTTTCGACGTTGGCACTCTTGGCGTCCAGCGCGCCAAAGGCTGCGGCCTTGCCGGCCAGGGCGTTGTACTGCTGGGCGACGCCGACCTTGTCGGTGGCGGCCTTGACGATCGGCAGGAACTTGGCGCGGATCTGGTCGCGGCTGCTTTTGTTCAGGTACTGGGTGGCGGAGTCCTGACCACCACTGAGGATGCCCTTGGCGTCGGTCACGCTCATGTTCTTGACGGCGTTGACCAGGATCGGCTGTGCCTGGGTGACGGCGGTTTCCGCCGCCTTGTTCATGCTGGTTTCCAACTGCGTGACCTGGTCACCCATGCCGAACATTTTCAGCTTGTCGGCGACCTTTCCCAACTTGCCAGGCAGGCCGATCTTCACCTCCGGGTTATTGCTGAAACCGCCGGGTGTGCCCAGTTGTTTCACTGCGATCTGCGCGCCTTGGGTCAATGCGTCCTTGAGGCCGCCGCTGGCGTCACCCTGGGACAGGCTGCTCAAGTCCAGGGCCATGGCGTTGGCGCCGAACAGCAGGCTGGCACACAGGGCAGTGAGGCGAAGGGATTTACGGAGCATGGGTGCTTCCTTTTGATATGGCTTTTGTTCTAGAGGCTATCAGTGGGTCACAGCGTCAACGCGCACGCGCAACGGTTGTGGATCCTGGCCGTTGAGCTGCACCGCGTGCCGTTCGGTGGTGATGAACATTAGCTTGCCGTCCACTTCGATGCGAGCGCTGACCGAATAACGGTGGCCGGGCTTGACCTGCGCCGGGTCGTAGCTCAGGTGAAACGGCAGCGGCACCTGGCCTGTGACCGGGCCTTTCTGCTCGGCCAGGGTGACGGCCGGGGCGTCCATCACAGACACGTCTTGCAGGCTGACGCTCAAGGTCGCAGTCGGTGGCAAGGCGATGCGTTGCAGGTAGAACACTTCGCCGTCGAGGCTGGACTTGGGTATAGGGCTCATGGACTGGCAGGCTCCAAGCAGGGCAGTGAGGCCCAGGAGAATGATCTTTTTCATGGTGCAGCTCCTTTTCAACGGCGCCGGCATCCCACCGGCGCCTTTTTAAATCTAGCGGGTTTGTTCAGGATCTGGCGTTTGCGCTTCCTCGGGCGCTTCGGCTGCACCATCTACCCGGTGCAGGGCTACCTGGCGAATCGACAGGCGAATCTCCGCCGGCAACACACGCTTGGCGGCGCCTTCCGCCAGCTCGCCCAACAGATCGTGGTAGCTCAATTTGCCGGCCTCATCGCGGCGGAGCACATCTTGCTCCAGCAAGGTCTGGATGAAATGTCGGAAAAGGCTCTTGTCGAAGAATTCCGGGGCGTTGAGGCCATGCAGGATCGACAGGCGCTGGGCCATGATCGTGCACAGGTCTTCCAGCTCCTCGGCGCTGATGCTGTTCTGGCCGCTGTTGAGCAGCAGCGAGATCGCCATGTAGAAGCGTTGCAGCGTCTGGGCGATGCTCTTGGACAGCAGCGTCAATAATACAAAGTGCCGGGAGCTCGGCGCCGGGCGCAGGTAGACGTTGTTCTCGAAACGCAGCAGGCCTTGTTCGACAAAGGCGTCCAGCCACTGGTCGATCACGGTGTCCAGCTCTTCCAGCGACCAGCGGATAAACAGCTCCGATTGCAGATACGGATACAGCGCGTGGCTGTAGCGCAGAATCTGATCGCGGCTCATCCGCGAGCTGCTCTGGAAAAAGCTCGCCAGCAAGGCCGGCAGCGCAAAGATGTGCAGCACGTTATTGCGGTAGTAGGTCATCAGGACGGCGTTTTGCTCGTCCAGGTACAGAATCTTGCCCAGGGCATCACTCTGTTCCGACAACAGGCCCATGTCTTTCACATGCTTGATCAGCGCCAGGCCATCGCCATCGGGCAGGGTGGTGTGGGGCGAGTAAGGCACGCGGCGCAGCAAGGCCAGGTACAGGTCCAACTGGCGCGCCATGGCTTGCTCGTCCAGCGCCATGCGCGTGGTGGACAGCAGTGCCAGCGCCACCAGGTTCACCGGGTTCACCGCCGCGGCTTCGTTCAAATGGCGCGCCACTTGTTCGCTGAGGCGGTGGGTGGCTTGGTTGAGCCAGGCGGGCTTGTAGTTCGGGCCCAGCTCCTGCGTGCGCCAGTCCGGTTGCTCGGCGTCGAGGAATTCGGCCAGCTTGATCGGCTCGCCGAAGTTGACCGCGACCTGGCCAAAGCGCTGCTTGAGCGCGCCGACCACTTTGAAAATATCGAAGATCGACTCTTTCTTCTTGCTCGCGCCGCGCAGCTCACCCAGGTAGGTGCGGCCTTCGAGCACGCGTTCATAGCCGATATACACCGGCACAAACACGATGGGCATGCGCGAGGAGCGCAAGAAACTGCGCAGGGTAATCGCCAGCATGCCGGTCTTCGGTTGCAGCATGCGCCCGGTGCGCGAGCGGCCGCCTTCGACGAAGTACTCCACCGGAAAGCCCTTGGTGAACAGGGTGTGCAGGTATTCGTTGAACACCGAGGTGTACAACGGGTTGCCCTTGAAGGTGCGGCGCATGAAAAACGCACCACCACGGCGCAGCAGGCTGCCGATCACCGGCATGTTCAGGTTGATCCCGGCGGCGATATGCGGCGGCGTCAGGCCATTCTTGAACAGCAGGTAGGACAGCAACAAGTAGTCGATATGACTGCGGTGGCACGGTACGTAGATCACCTCGTACCCCTGGGCAACCTGTTGCACACCTTCGATGTTATTGACCTTGATCCCGTCGTAGATCTTGTTCCAGAACCAGCTCAGCACCACTTCCAGGAAGCGGATCGCCGTGTAGGTGTAGTCCGAAGCGATCTCATTGCCGTAGCGCAGGGCCTGGGCCTTGGCTTTTTCCGGGGAGATTTTCTCCCGCTCGGCTTCGTCGGCAATGGCCTGGCGCACCAGTGGCATGTTGACCAGGCCCTTCACCAGGTTACGCCGGTGGGACAGGTCGGGGCCGATCACCGCGGTCTTCAGGTTACGAAAGTGCACACGCAGGATGCGCTGGGCCATGCGCACGGTGCGTTCGTGACCTTTATTGTGCTCGATCAATTCACGCAGGTTGATAGGCGCGGAGAATTGCACGCGGGTCTTGCGCCCCAGGATCAGGATGCTCAACAACCGGCGTAGGCGCCCGGTGACCGCCCAGCTGTCGGCAAACAACAGCTTCCACGGGCTGGACTCGCTCTCGGGAGATTGGCCCCAAAACACGCTGACGGGAATGATTTGTGCATTCTCTTCGGCGTGCTCGGCCAGGGTGTTGACCAGACGGGTCAGGGTTGGCGGTGCGCCGCGCTTGTCCTGGCGGCCGAGCCAGTCCGGCTCCGGTGTGAGGTAGAAGAACGCCGCCGCCTCCATCAGCGGACCGACCGATACCGGCAGCACCGGGCGCGGCAGGCCGGCCTTGGTGCATTCGGCATCGACCACGGCCAATTCGCTGAGGGAGGGCGATTGCAGGACGTAGAACACCGGCCGGCTGCGGTCCAGGTTGAGGGTTAGGGACGACTGGTTGATCGTCTCTGAGCGGACCCAGAGGTACAACAGTCGGCGCAAGGTGCCAAACACTAGACGGCGGAACGGAGAGCGGGTCATAGGCGTGCTGCTTCAAGTGGAGAAAACCGAGCAGGCGCTCGGGCGCGTAGTGTGCCGTATTCGCCGAAAATCGGCAAAAAAGCAGCGATGTAAACTTGAGTTGATCGTTTTTGAGCCTGTCATATACTCGGCAGTTCAACACCGCTCACTCAACAATAAAAATGCATGTGGGAGTAAGACAGATGGCAGAGCGCGAAACCGGTAACGTGAAGTGGTTCAACGATGCAAAGGGCTATGGGTTTATCCAGCGCGACGACGGCAAGGATGTGTTCGTACACTACCGCGCCATTCGCGGTGAGGGCCATCGCTCCCTGGCGGAGGGTCAGCAGGTGGAATACGCCGTGGTGACCGGCGAGAAGGGCTTGCAGGCGGAGGATGTGGTGGGTCTGTAAAAACCTTGGTTTGGTAACCCAACCCATGTGGGAGCTGGCTTGCCTGCGATAGCATCACTGCGGTCTTACTGACAGACCGAGGTGTCTGCATCGCAGGCAAGCCAGCTCCCACATTTTGATTGGGTTAGCAGGTTTGGATCAGGCGGTTTTCCAAGTGATCTCTTCTTCACCGTCCGCGCTGATGCGCATCCAGCGATCAGCGCTTTCTTCACCTTCTTCCTCAACCCAGGTCCCCGGTGCGCAACGCACTTCCACGTTCAGCGCGGCAAACGCGGCGCGGGCGCAGGCGATGTCGTCGTCCCATGGGGTCTGGTCGCTTTCCAGGTACAGGCTGTTCCATTTGCCTACCGCTTTGGGCAACCAGGTCACCGGCACGGTGCCAGCCTTGCACTTGTAGGTCTGGCCCTTCTGGACCCAGTCGGTGCACGGGCCCAAGGCGGCGCCCAGCCAGGCGGCGATCGCTTTGTGGTCGACGTCGGTGTCCTTCAGGTAAATCTCGATATCGGGTTGGCGCATGGATGTTCCTCGTTGCGGGATTCGAAAATCCATTCGCGGAAAAGTCGGTTATTGAAGCACGAAATAGTCGTAGCGCATCGACACAGTGACCAGCAGCGGTTCGGCCGCCTCGATCACCTGGTTGCGGCGCTCGGCACTGGCGCGCCAGCCGTGGGGCGTCATCGCCAGCAGGTTGGCGCGGTCCTGGGGTTTGGCCAGGCTCAGCGTGAATGCCAGGGTTTCGCTGTGCGCCAGGCTCATGCCGTCCGGTACCAGGGCCAGGTGCTTGTCGTCGGTGTACTCACGCACTTCGTCGTACAGGCGTTCGCGCAGTTCCATCAGGTGGCCGCTGGTCGGCCCGACCTTCATCAAGCCGCCGCCCGGGCTGAGCAGTCGCTTGGCCTCCTGCCAGTCCAGCGGGCTGAACACGCTGGCCAGGAACTGGCAGCTGGCATCGGCCAAGGGCACGCGGGCCATGCTGGCGATCAACCAGGTCAGCGCCGGGTTGCGCTTGCAGGCGCGCTTGACCGCTTCCCTGGAGATGTCCAGCGCATAGCCGTCGGCGTGGGGCAGGGCCTCGGCAAGCTGTGCGGTGTAGTAACCCTCGCCACAACCGATGTCGACCCAGCGCGCCGGGGCACGCTCGGCGGCCAGCTCGGCCAGGCGCCTGGCCACCGGGGCGTAGTGCCCGGCGTTGAGAAAGTCGCGGCGCGCCTCGACCATCGCCAGGTTATCGCCCGGGTCGCGGCTGTTCTTGTGCTGCACCGGCAACAGGTTCAGATAACCCTGGCGCGCGCGGTCGAAACGGTGCCCGGCAGGGCAGGCCACGCCATTGTCCACCGCGTTGAGCGGTGCGCTGCAAATGGGGCAGGCGAGCATCAGGCGAGCAACTTGATCAGGGTCTGGTAATAGATTTCGGTCAACACATCGAGGTCACTGGCGAGAATGCGCTCGTTGACCTGGTGGATCGTCGCGTTGACCGGGCCCAGCTCGACCACCTGGGTGCCAAGGGTCGCGATGAAACGCCCATCGGAGGTGCCACCGCTGGTGGAGGCCTTGGTCTCACGCCCGGTGATGGCCTTGATGCTCGATGACACCGCATCCAGCAGCGCACCCGGTTCGGTGAGGAACGGCAGGCCCGACAGCGCCCACTCCACGTGCCAGTCCAGGCCATGCTTGTCGAGAATTGCCGCAACGCGTTGTTGCAGGCCTTCGACGGTCGATTCGGTCGAGAAGCGGAAGTTGAACACCGCGGTCAGGTCACCGGGGATCACGTTGGTCGCGCCGGTGCCGGAATTGAGGTTGGAGATCTGGAAGCTGGTCGGCGGGAAAAACGTGTTGCCGTCATCCCAATGCTCGGCGGCCAGTTCCGCCAAGGCCGGCGCCGCCAGGTGGATCGGGTTCTTCGCCAGGTGCGGGTAGGCCACGTGACCTTGCACACCGCGTACGGTCAGGGTCGCGCCGAGGGAGCCGCGCCGGCCGTTCTTGACCACATCGCCCACCAGCGTGGTGCTCGAGGGTTCGCCGACGATGCACCAGTCCAGGCGCTCCTTGCGCGCGGCCAGGCGTTCGATCACGGCCTTGGTGCCGTGATGCGCCGGGCCTTCTTCATCGCTGGTGATCAGGAACGCCACCGAACCCTTGTGGTCGGGATAGTCGCTGACGAAACGCTCCGCAGCGACCAGCATCGCCGCCAGGCTGCCTTTCATGTCCGCCGCGCCACGCCCGCAGAGCATGCCGTGTTCATCGATCAGTGCGTCGAACGGGTCGTTCTGCCACGCCTGCACCGGGCCGGTCGGCACCACGTCGGTGTGGCCGGCAAAACACAGCACCGGGCCGTCGTGTTTGCCATGGGTGGCCCAGAAGTTGTCCACCTCGACGATGCGCATCGGCTCGAGCGCAAACCCGGCATCGCCCAGGCGCTGCATCATCAGCTTCTGGCAATCGGCGTCGATCGGCGTGACCGACGGGCGACGGATCAGGTCGATGGCAAGTTGAAGGGTCGGCGAAAGGTCGGCATGGGCCGTCATGGGGAAACTCCGGGAAGCATTGTATGGGCGCTGGACGAATGTACAGAATCTGAAACGACGCAGGTCCACTGTGGGAGCGGGCTTGCTCGCGAATGCGGTGGTTCAGTTAAAACATCTGTGACTGACACACCGCATTCGCGAGCAAGCCCGCTCCCACAAGGGAACTCAGCGCCTGCCAGGTCTCACAAACGGCCGTTATCTTATAGCAAAACGGCGGCCACAGGCCGCCGTTTAGTGCATTGCGCAAGTTTTTACAGCGGCGTAACAGGCTCAACCTTCACCGAAGGTTTCGGCAGCGAAGACAGGAAAGCCATGATCAGCGCCGCCACATACGGCAGCGACTGCACCAGCAACATCACCACCCAGAAGCGCATGTCATTGCTTGGCAGGCCCTGCACCAGGTAGATCCCCAGCGCCGCGCCCCACAACAGCAGCATGATGAACATTTCCTCACGGGCTTCGGAAATCGCCACCCAGAAACCGTGGTTATCCGCGTTTTTCGGTGTACGAAAGAACGGAATGCTGGTGGTGAAGAAACCATACAGCACCGCCTTGGCGATGGTGTGCGACAACGCCAGGCCGGCCAGGGCCGCGCAGAACGCGTCCTTGAGATTCACGCCGACGGCGCGGCGGTACAGGAAGATGATCTTGCCCACCTTGAACACGAACAGCGCCAATGGCGGGATCGCGAAAATCAGCAGCGGCGGATCAACCCGCGTCGGCACGATGATCATCGCCGCCGACCACAACAGAGCGCCGACGGTGAAGAAGATGTTCATGCCATCCGCCACCCACGGCAACCAGCCCGCAAGGAAGTGGTAGCGCTGGCCACGGGTCAGTTCGGTGTCCTTGCCGCGCAACAGGCTGGCGGTGTGGCGCTTGATGATCTGGATCGCGCCGTAGGCCCAGCGGAAACGCTGTTTCTTGAAGTCGATGAACGTATCCGGCATCAAGCCCTTGCCGTAGCTGTCGTGGTAATACGCCGCCGACAGACCTTTCTCGAATACGCGCAGGCCCAGTTCGGCGTCTTCGCAGATACACCAATCGGCCCAGCCCAGTTCTTCGAGCACCGAGCGGCGGGTCATGGTCATGGTGCCGTGCTGGATGATCGCGTCGCGGTCGTTGCGGGTGACCATGCCGATGTGGAAGAAGCCCTTGTATTCGGCGTAGCAGAGCTTCTTGAAGGTGCTTTCGTTCTGGTCGCGATAATCCTGGGGCGATTGCACCACGGCGATTTTCGGGTCGGCGAAATGCGGCACCATGTGCTTGAGCCAGTTCGGTGACACGCAGTAGTCGGAGTCGATCACCGCGATCACTTCGGCGTCCTTGGCGGTATGCGGGATCAGGTAGTTCAGCGCGCCACCCTTGAAACCGGCCAGGGGCGCGACGTGGAAGAACTTGAAGCGCGGGCCGAGGGTTTCGCAGTAGTCGCGCACCGGCTCCCACACCGCCGGGTCCTTGGTGTTGTTGTCGATGATCAGGACTTCATAGTCCGGATAATCAAGAGCAGCAAGAGCGTCAAGAGTCTGTTTGACCATGTCCGGCGGTTCGTTGTAGCACGGCACATGGATCGATACTTTCGGGCGGTAGTCCGAATCACCCTCTACCGGCAGGAATTCACGCCGGCGCTTGTGGGTCCATACCGCTTCCGCCAGTTCGTGAGCTTCGGTCAGCAACACGATAAACACGCCCAGAGCGCCGAGGGCCAAGAGGATGCCCACGGTGACGCTGAACCAGGTGCTGTATTGCTGGCTGTAGTCGTAGCCGATCCACACCAGCACCGAACCGCACAGGAACGCGATAAAGGTGAGGAAGGTCCGGCCACGCTGGCGCAGTGCCGAGCCGTCAATCATCAACAGCGTCAGGGACAGCAGCGCGAGCACCACCGAACCGATGGCCAGTACGCGCCATTGCGGGATCGCGACCACCGGCCCTTCAAAGTTGAATTTCTGCTGGCGCGCGGCGTTGAACACGCCCCAGTAAGCGCCCGCCGAGCCTTCGTCGCTGACCTTCCAGGGCTGGTCGAAGGCCTCGATCACGAAGTAGTTGAAGCCCTGGCGGTTGAGCTTGTTCACCAGGGTGCGCAGGTAAATGGCCTGGTCTGCCGGCGACGTTTCATTCCCACCGCGCATGCGTCCGTTACTCGGCCAGCCAATTTCCGACAGCAGCAGCGGCTTTTTCGGGAACAGTTTCTTCAGGTCCCTGGCGCGGTCGAGCACGTACTGGCCGGCCTTGTCCATCGGGATGTATTCCCAGAACGGCAGGATGTGCGCGGCGATCAGGTCGACGTGCTTGGCCAGCTGTGGGTTCTTTTCCCAGATGTGCCATTGCTCGGACGTCGTCACCGGTACTTTCACGGCGGCGCGCACCCGGTCCAGCAGCACGATCAGCGCCTCGGGAGTAATCTCTTCACGGAACAGGGCTTCGTTACCGACCACCACGCGCACGACACTGCGCGAGCTGTTGGCGATTTCGATGGCGCGCTGGATTTCCCGCTCGTTGCGTTCAAGGTCCGGGCTGATCCAGATCCCCAGCGTCACGCGCAAACCGAATTCTTCCGCCAGCTTGGGAATATCGCCCAGCGTACCGTCGACCGAGTAGGTACGGATGTTGTCCGTCAGCTTGCTCATGATCTCGAGGTCGCGACGCATCTCGTCGTCGCTCGGGTACTGGGCTTTTTGTGGGTACTGGCCCTGCTGGAACGGCGAGTAGGAGAACCCGGAGATCTGCTCAGGCCAGTTAGGGGCGGTGACCGGGCGGTTGATCAACGCCCAGAAACCGGTGAACAGCGCGGCAATTGCCAGCACGATCACCAGGTTGAGTCCAAATTTACGCGATGCCATGGCTATTTCGGGTTCCAAAGGGTGTGGAACGAAAAGAGGTGTCGGCCTGCGCCAACCGGCGCGCATCCTACACCGGCCTTTCCCTGAGCGTACAGCAGACAGAGAAAAACCGGACGTTAGTCCGCGAATGTTTATCTAAGTTCTCAACTTGTCACTTGTCGCTTAAAACTTGCCGCTGCGTAGCCCATAATGCGCGCCGGTTTTTAGGGTAATGGTCATGAGCACAGAAGATCCGCGGTTTGCAGGCGTCGCCCGCTTGTATGGCATTGAAGGCCTGGAACGCTTGAAAGCGGCCCATGTGGCGATCGTCGGCGTTGGCGGGGTAGGCTCGTGGGCGGCGGAAGCGATGGCCCGTTGCGGGGTGGGCGAGATTTCGCTGTTCGACCTGGACGACGTCTGCGTGAGCAACAGCAACCGCCAGTTGCACGCGCTGGACAGCACCGTCGGCAAGCCCAAGGTCGACGTGATGGCCGAGCGCCTGCGCGGCATCAACCCGGATTGCACGGTGCATGCGGTGGCGGACTTCGTGACCCGCGACACCATGGCCGAGTACATCACCCCCGATATCGACTGCCTAATCGACTGCATCGACGCCGTCAACGCCAAGGCGGCGCTGATCGCCTGGTGCAAGCGGCGCAAGATCCAGATCATCACTACCGGCGGTGCTGGCGGGCAGATCGACCCGACGCTGATCCAGGTGTGCGACCTGAACCGTACGTTCAATGACCCGCTGGCGTCGAAAGTGCGCTCCACCCTGCGCCGTGATTACGGCTTCTCGCGCACCGTCACCCGCCATTACAGCGTGCCCTGCGTGTTTTCCACCGAGCAGCTGCGTTATCCGAAACCCGATGGCAGCATTTGTTTGCAGAAGAGTTTTGTCGGGGACGGGGTGAAGCTGGACTGCGCCGGTGGGTTTGGTGCGGTGATGATGGTGACCGCCACGTTCGGCATGGTGGCGGCGACCAAGGCAGTGGACAAGATCGTGGCCGGGGTGCGCAGGCCGTCGGAGCGGGTCAAACCCACTTAAACCTTAGATATCTACACCGCCCAAAATGTGGGAGCTGGCTTGCCTGCGATAGCGGTCTATCAGTCACAGTAGTAGTGACTGACCCACCGCTATCGCAGGCAAGCCAGCTCCCACATTCAGTTTTGTGTAAGGCTCAATTCGCGCATACGTTGCAGCACCGCATTCAGGCCATTGCTGCGCGACGGTGACAATTGGCGGGCAAGCCCCAGTTGTGCAAACCACTGCGGCAAATCAACCGCCTGCAACTCAGCCGCCGACAAGCCATTGACCCGCGCCAGCAACAACGCCACCAACCCGCGAATCATCCGCGCGTCGCTGCTCGCGGCGAACTGCCAATGGCCATCGTGCAGGCGACCCACCAGCCACACCAGGCTTTCACAGCCCTGTACCCGATTGGCCTCGACCTTCTCCTCATCGGCCAAGGCGGGCAAGCGTTCGCCCCATTGCATCAGCATGCGTGCGCGCTGTTCCCAACTGCCGACGGCTTGAAAAGCCTCCAGCGCGTTGGCGGCTTCACTGGGCAAACTCATCGCAGCATGTCCAAGGCCTGGTCCAGCGCTTCAAAGAAACGTTCCAGGTCATCGGAGTCGTTATACAGCGCCAGGGACACACGGATCGCCCCCGACAACTGCATCGCCTTGAGCAGCGGCATTGCGCAGTGATGGCCGGCGCGTACGGCAATGCCTTGCTCGGTAAGCAAGTGCGCAAGATCGGCGTTATGCACGCCATCGACGACAAAGCTGACCAAGGCCACCTCGGGCGACCCGAGCACGTGCACGCCATTGCGCGCTTTCAGGCCGCGCAGCAGATAGTCGTGCAGGGACGCTTCATGGGCGATCACCGCCTGCTGATCCAGTGAACTGAGATAGTCCAGGCTGGCACCCAGGCCGATCACGCCGGCAATCGGCGGCGTGCCCGCTTCAAAGCCCAGCGGCGCCGGGCGAAAGCTGGCGCTTTGGTAGTCCGCCTGTTGCACCATCTCGCCGCCAAACTGCCAGTGGCGCAGGTGGTGCAGGGCTTCGTTGCGGCCGAACAACGCGCCGACGCCGTCCGGGCCGTACAGTTTGTGGCTGGAAAACACATAAAAGTCGCAGCCCAGGGCCTGTACGTCATGGCGGCCGTGGACAACGCCTTGGGCGCCGTCGACTACCGTCAGTGCGCCGTGTGGCTGGGCCAGTGCCAGCAAGGCCGGCAGCGGCTGCCAGGCGCCGAGCACGTTGGACAATTGGCTCACCGCCAACAGGCGGGTGCGTGGGCCGATCAGCTCGGCCGCCGCTTGCAGGTCGATCACGCCGTCATCATCCAGTGGCAGTACCACCAGCGTCAGCGCGCGACGTTTGGCCAGTTGCTGCCAGGGCAACAGGTTGGCGTGGTGCTCCAGGGCGCTGATGACAATTTCATCGCCCGCATTGAATAAGTGCTCAAGGCCGTAGGCCAAGAGGTTCAGCGCAGAGGTCGCGCCATGGGTGAACACAATTTGCCCGCTGTCACCTGCGTTCAACCATTGCGCGACCTTGCTGCGGCTGTCTTCGAACGCCTGGGTCGCATGGGCACCTGGCAAATGCTGGGCACGGTGCACATTGGCTGCGCCATTGGCGTAGTAATGGCTGATGGCATCCAGCAGGGGCTGGGGCTTTTGCGTGGTGGCGGCGTTGTCCAGGTAAGTCTGGTCTTGCCGTTGCAGGGTGGCGATGGCCGGGAAATCGGCGCGCCAGGGGGAGGGCACTCGCATGGTGTTCAAGACTCGTATAAGCGAGCCCCAGGGTCGGGGCCCGCTAGTGGCATCGAGTGGCTGCTTAGTTGTGAGCGTGCAGCGCTTCGTTCAGTTCGATGGCCGATTTGTGGGTTTTGCATTCCACGGCACCGGTCTCGGAGTTGCGGCGGAACAGCAGGTCCGGCTGGCCGGCCAGTTCGCGCGCCTTGACCACCTTGACCAGTTGATTCTGCTCGTCCAGCAGCGCGACCTTGGTGCCAGCCGTGACATACAGGCCCGACTCCACGGTGTTGCGGTCGCCCAGCGGGATACCGATACCGGCATTGGCGCCGATCAGGCAGCCTTCGCCGACCTTGATCACGATGTTGCCGCCGCCCGACAGGGTGCCCATGGTGGAGCAGCCGCCGCCCAGGTCCGAACCCTTGCCCACGAACACGCCAGCCGACACACGGCCTTCGATCATGCCCGGGCCTTCGGTGCCGGCGTTGAAGTTGACGAAACCTTCGTGCATCACGGTGGTGCCCTCGCCCACATACGCACCCAGGCGGATACGCGCGGCGTCAGCGATACGCACGCCGCTCGGCACCACGTAGTCGGTCATTTTCGGGAACTTGTCCACCGAGAACACTTCCAGCAGTTCGCCACGCAGGCGTGCTTCCAACTGGCGCTCGGCCAGTTCGTTGATGTCGATTGCGCCCTGGCTGGTCCAGGCCACGTTCGGCAGCTGTGGGAACACACCGGCCAGGCTCAGGCCGTGGGGCTTGACCAAACGGTGGGACAGCAAGTGCAGCTTGAGGTAGGCCTCGGGCGTGGACGTCAGCGCGGCGTCTTCGGCCAGCAAGGTCGCGACCAGCGGCGTGTGGCTTTCAGCCAGGCGGCTGAGCAGGGCGGCTTGGGCGGTGTCGACGCCCTTGAGTGCGTCAGCCAGTTGCAGGGCCTGGGTCACGGTAAAGGTGATGGCCTGGTTGCCTGCGGTGTAGCCAAGGATTGGCGCGATGGCCGCGACGATTTCAGCCGATGGGTTGAGCAACGGTTGTGCGTAAAACACTTCCAGCCAAGCACCTTGGCGGTTCTGAGTGCCGACGCCGAAGCCCAGGCTGAACAGGGAATTGGACATGCTGTTACCTCTACAAAAATGGTAAGGGCTGGCCTACTTGAGGGCCGCCGAATAACTATCTGGCTTGAAGCCAATCAGGGTTCTGTCACCGAGGTCAAGCACCGGGCGCTTGATCATCGAGGGTTGCGCCAGCATCAATTCAATGGCTTTCGACTGATCGAGATCGGCTTTGCGTTCGTCTTCGAGTTTGCGAAAGGTGGTGCCCGCACGGTTCAAAACCACCTGCCAACCGTGCTCGTTGCACCATTGGGTCAAGTGTTCGCGGTCGATACCGGCCGTTTTGTAGTCGTGGAACGCGTAGCTCACCGCGTGCTCATCGAGCCAGGTGCGCGCCTTTTTCATGGTGTCGCACGCTTTGATGCCGAAAAGGTGCAACGTTTTGCTTGAAGCGGTCAAGGAATTGCCCCCTTTGAGCGAATGAAAACGAAAGGTCACGGATTATGCCACGTCAATTCGCTCGGTGGCGCGACAGTCTGTATACGGGCACGTTATGACGATTGCACTAGGTAAGGAGGGAGCATCTTAGAAAGCTTGAGAGATGCAGGCAGAAAAAGCCCGGCGCTTGGCCGGGCTGTTTCTAGTGAGGCATCTCGGGGACGCCTATCTCTATTTCTTGGAGTTTTTGTGCGTTGGGGATATGCGCGCTGATAACCCTTACACCGTCGAACTCAGCCAGTGCCCGGGTAACCTCGTTATAAGCTTTTAAAAGCTTTGTTTTTCCTGGAGCAGGCGGTTCGGCAATGAAAAGGGTGTCTTTGGCCAATTTTTCAGCCTTATTAAGACGCATGATTTTTGAAAGCCAAGCGTCACCATGCTCAAGTATTTTTGCGGACTCAGCTTGGCCAAAAAAAATCGGTTTTATGGCTTGCTCGACGATTTGGTCGGTGAGCATGACAAATGGAAACCTGACATCGTAATCTTTCGTACCCAAGCGCTGTTCTTTGTAGCGCTGTTTGAGGTTCGACGAAGCCAAAAGATTGCCAAGCTGTCGCTCCAGCACTTTTTCCTGGTATTCCTTGTTAGCAAAACTGTGATTTACATAATGCTCGAACAGTTCGTCCAAAGCCCGCCCAGCGTTTTCGGTCGCCATAGACCCTGGTTGACTGAAGCGCATCATCGTTTCACGTGGATGGATGAGGTGCTTGAAAGTGCTAGTTAGCAGGCTTGTCTCATTTTCATGGCGCGCGAAGAAATCGACCAGACGGTTGAGCTCGTCTTCAACTTCACCCTTGGCGCGTAGATAAACCTTATGCTCAAGGGTCTCGAAAAATCGGGTTACTCGCTGGCGCTTGGCAGCAATTTTGAACTTGAACTCCCCGGTATTTGCGAGCAGCACGACTCCGATATTCACGAACTCACCCGTTTCCGGGTAAGGCTGGAACCTGAGAATCGAGTAGTTACAGATAAGTTTCATAGTTGCCCCCAGAACTGCTCGTCCTTGAACCTTTCCAGTATTTGAAGTCTTTGCTGAAGGGTTGGTTCGTACTCGTCGTCGGCGTCATGGTCGCGACAAATCCATTCCTCCGGTAGAAGGGAGATGATCCTACCCCAGTCCGCGAGGGCGGCGTCAAGCATTGGCAGGTAATCCAGACGAGCGAGCAGGTTTCCCTCGAACGAGCCGAGTTGGTCTCTGAAGACGTGATACGTCCGAAATTCCTCAAAACTAAGATTCGGATCAAACGCTACATTGTGGTCAATCACGACGAGTTTGCCTTTCGGATCAAGAATCAGGTTGACGTTCCCACCAGCCTCCCCTAGGCCGCGGTCACCGTTGAGAATCCACCAGTCAAAAAGCAAGACAGTTCTTTTTAGATCGTCGGGCAGCGCGTTGAGGTTTGCCCACATGAGATCAGATGCATTTTCGACATGAAGTGACGCGAATGCGGGGCCGCCACTCAGATCTTCTACCCCGTCGATAACGCTGAAGTCGATCAAGGCCTGAGGAATGTCAATTACTCTCCATGGAGGTATGGGTAACCCGAGATGCTTACCTAGTTCTGCACTTATTGCCTCTGAAACCAGACCATTACCAAGCGCTCTGGAGAGTCCTTTCACAAAGTAGGTTTGATCGTCCTCCGCCCTTATGAGGAATGGCTGAACAGAGATGCCTTGCTGACTCTGCCTTATGATTTCCTTCGCGGTAATGCGTCCTAGCATGTGCATTCCTGGCTGATTACATGGTCGCGACAGTTGGATGGACGAAGAGGTCTGGTTGCTTGAGGCGAAAGGTCACGGATTATGCCACGACCAGCGCGTTTTGTTGCCGCTTGTCAGCGCTGTGCGACTTCTGTGCAGAAGCCAGCACGTAGCATAGACGAGTAGCATGGCCGGGCAATATGGCACTTCAACAGCCAGTTGTTGCCTGATGTGTGTCGTAGTTTGTTGATTGTCCGGGAACCTGCGTTATGCAAACCGCCTATACCGTGCTTATCCTGCTGATGCTCGTCAGCGTCTCGCGTCTGGTCGGACGTGTCATTCCTCTGCCGTTACCCCTGGTGCAGATCGCAGCAGGTGCCTTGCTGGCCTGGCCTACACTGGGTTTGCATGTCGCGCTGGACCCGGAGCTGTTTCTCTTTCTGTTCCTGCCGCCGCTGTTGTTTTCCGATGGTTGGCGCATGCCCAAGCGTGAGTTATGGCGCCTGCGCGGGCCGATCCTGACGCTGGCGGTGGGGCTCGTGCTCTTTACCGTCGTCGGTGCCGGTTACTTTATCCATTGGATAGTGCCCACGATCCCCCTGCCGGTGGCCTTCGCTTTGGCGGCGGTGTTGTCGCCGACGGATGCCGTGGCCGTGTCGGCGATTTCCCAGAACCGCTTGCCCAAGCCGCTGATGCACATGCTCCAGGGCGAGGCGTTGATGAATGACGCCTCGGGCCTGGTGACGTTCAAGTTTGCCCTGGCGGCCGCGTTGACCGGGGTATTTTCCCTGGCCGATGCGAGCCTTACGTTCGTCCTCGTGGCCGTCGGTGGCCTGGCGGTCGGCGTGGCACTGAGCTGGTTGGTCGGGCGCTTGCGTGCCTGGATGATTGCGCGGGGCTGGGATGACCCGGCGACTCACGTGGTGTTTATGTTGCTGCTGCCGTTCGCCGCGTATGTGCTGGCCGAGCGTTTGGGCGCATCGGGTATTTTGTCGGCAGTGGCGGCGGGCATGATGCAAAGCTGGCTCGATCTGCTGCCGCGCCAGACCAGCACGCGCTTGCTCAACCGCAGCGTGTGGGCGTTGCTGGAGTTTGCCTTCAACGGCTTGATCTTCCTGCTGCTGGGCTTGCAATTGCCGGACATCATCAAGGCGGTGGTGAGCCATGAACCGACGTTGTGGCCAGCGTTGTTCTACCGCTGCCTGGATGTGATCGCGATCTTCCTGGTGCTGGTGGTGTTGCGGTTTATCTGGGTGCAAAGCATCTGGCGATTGTCTGGGCTGCTGCGCAGGTTGCGCGGCAAGAGTGAGTTGACGCTGGTACCGACGGCCCGTTCCTGCTGGTTGTTGACGGTAGGCGGCGTGCGCGGTGCAGTGACCTTGGCCGGTGTGATGTCGGTGCCGTTGCTGTTGGCGCCGGGCCAGGATTTCCCCGAGCGCGACCTGCTGATTTTCATTGCTGCCGGGGTGATCCTGTTGTCGTTGGTCGCCGCCTGTATTGCCTTGCCGCTGTTGTTGCGTGGTATCGAAAAAAGTCCGGACGAAAAGCGCGATAACGAAGTCCGCGAAGCCTGGAAGAAAACGGCCGTGGCCGCCATCCATGCCCTGGAGGCCGAGGAGTCTGCGCAGACCGAAACCCAGGACGCCGCCCAGGCCGCGCTGGCGACCGAGCTCAAGGCACGATTGATGTCGGAATATCGCCATCAGTTGGACGTGTTCAACGACTCGGCCGAAGCCCAGGCGCTGGCGCAGCAGATGGACCTTCTTGAGCGCAAGCTGCGGCTGAAGGCCCTGCGGGCGCAACGATTGGCGTTGTACAGCCTGAGCCGTCACCACCAGATTGGTGATGACGTGCTGCGTGAGGTGCTGGCGGAACTGGATATGAGCGAGGCGAACCTGGGACTCAAGAAGTAGCGGGTACGGCCTTGGGGTAAGCTTTTTTTGCCCAGGCGATGTCGCCATCGCTCAGGGACCAGGATTCCGATTGACCCCAGCTTCCGTCAGTCAGACGGGGATCGATTTCATAGTGCATGACCGAGTCGCCATCGTAGGGCATGAAGTCGTATTGGCTGGAACGGGGCAGGGGTAGCACGTTATTTTGCACCCTTTGCCGGTCCCAGCCATCCGTATGCCTGTACCCCTCATACACCTTGCTCATATCCCACGGAATGTTGGCATCCGGGTGTTGATGAGCGTGATGCGCACCGAGCATGTGTCCGAATTCGTGCATCACCATGTACGCGAATCTGGGGTGCTTGTGGTCTCTTGGCAGTGACATGGTTGGGTGTGAGGCAGGGGCGTCGAGCGCTTCTGTGCCTACTGCGGATGAGCCACCCTTGTCGTCGCTTATATTCTGCGTGATGCGCACGTCGCCGGCCTCTCCAGATACAAACTCGAACTTGAGATTGATGTGGGGCAGCCATTCGCTGGCGGCTTTTTTGACGGACTGCACGTATTCGTCGTCCAGGTCGTAGTCATACATGGCGATTTTAATCGTGCTGTTCTGCGGCCAATATCTGGCGGGTTCGCCGATGTTGCGCCGGCTTCTGGAAAGGCGCTCCGCCGAGTCGGCCGTATCGTCGACGGGTGAGGCCGCGGGCGTGTACTGGAAGGGAGTTGGCGATGTGGCGCTTATCATGGGACTCTCCTGCGACGGGGGTACGAATATGAACTTATTCGTCCAGGTCGCAGCAAAGTTCCGATCGTATTGCCTGGTCATGTAAGCCCGCGTTACCTGAGGATAACGAGGGCCCGCGTGCTCAGCGGCGGCGCAGAATGAAATCCCGGATCCGCTGCGCGGCTTCCACGCATTCCGCCAATGGGGCAACCAGCGCCAGGCGCACACGCCCGGCGCCAGGGTTGATCCCATCCACGTCCCGCGACAGGTACGAACCCGGCACCACGGTCACGTGCTCTTCCACGAACAAGTCGCGGCAGAACGCGGCGTCGTCGCCATTCACCTTCGGCCACAGGTAAAAGCCGCCATCCGGGCTCTGCACGTCCATTACCGGTTTGAGGATCGCCAGCACGGCGTCGAATTTTTCGCGGTACAGATCACGGTTAGCCAATACATGGGCTTCATCCTGCCAGGCCGCGATGCTGGCCAGCTGGGTTTGCACCGGCATCGCGCAGCCGTGGTAAGTGCGGTAGAGCAGGAAGGCTTTGAGTATATCGGCATCGCCCGCCACGAAGCCGGAGCGCAGGCCCGGCAGGTTGGAGCGCTTGGACAGGCTGTGGAACACCACGCAACGCTTGAAGTCCTGACGGCCCAGTTCCACACAGGCGCTCAGCAGGCCCGGCGGCGGGGTGTGTTCGTCGAAGTACAGTTCGCTGTAGCACTCGTCGGCGGCGATCACAAAATCGTACTCATCAGCCAGGCCGATGAGTTTTTTCAGGGTGTCGACCGGGATCAGCGCGCCGGTCGGGTTGCCGGGCGAGCACAGGAACAGGATCTGGCAGCGTTTCCAGATGTCCGGCGTGACCGCATCGAAATCCGGGTTGAAGCCATTGGCGTCCAGGCACGGCAGGTAGTGCGGCTTGGCTCCGGCGAGGAAAGCGGCGCCTTCGTAGATCTGGTAGAACGGGTTCGGGCTGACCACCAGTGCGTCGTCGCCACGGTTGACCACGGTCTGGGTGAAGGCGAACAGCGCTTCACGGGTGCCGTTGACCGGCAAAATATTACGCGCCGGATCGAGCCAGCCCTTGGGCACATTGAAGCGGCGTTCGCACCAGGCGCCGATGGCCTCGCGCAATGCAGGAATGCCCAGGGTTGTCGGGTAGACGGCCATCTGGTCGAGATTGTTGCTCAGTGCTTCTGCCACGAAGGTCGGAGATTTATGCTTGGGTTCGCCGATAGACAGTGCAATCGGGCGTCTCTCCGGGTTCGGCGTGACACTGCCGAGCAGGGCGCGCAGTTTCTCGAAGGGGTAGGGCTGCAGTTGGTTCAGGGCGTTGTTCATGTAAACCTCTATTAGGGTAAACACAGACCTTGTGGGAGCTGGCTTGCCTGCGATTGCGTTGTGTCAGTCATTGGAGATGTTGACTGATCCACCGCTATCGCAGGCAAGCCAGCTCCCACAGGGATCGCGTTCAATCAAATGGTCAGGCGCGTCAGTTCGACGCCAGGTTCCAGGGTCACGCTCAGTTGCTGCACGATGGCGTCCTGCAGGCGGCGACACAGTTCCGGGTCGGACAACGGCTGGTTGTCGGCATCGGTGATGAAGAACACGTCTTCGACGCGCTCGCCGAGGGTGGCGATCTTGGCGTTCTGCAACGACAGGTCGAACTCCAGGAAAATCCCACCAATGCGCGCCAGCAGGCCGGGGCGATCCGGGGCGCTGAGCTCCAGCACCGTCACCGGACGCTGGGCGTCATTGGAAATGGTCACCTGAGGCGCAAACGCAAAATGCTTGAGCTGGCGCGGCACCCGGCGCTGGATGATGGTCGGGTAGTCGTCAGGGTTGCGCAGAGCCTCGGTCAGGCCTTCGCGGATCTTTTTTACACGCGCCGGGTTGTCGCCAATCGACTCGCCCTCGGTGTCGAGCACGATGTAGGTGTCGAGGGTGAACTGGCTGCTGGAGGTGATGACCCGAGCGTCGTGAATGTTCAGGTTGAGCTGGTCCATGGCAGCCACGGTCACGGCGAAGAAGTCATGCTGGTCGGGCGCATAGATGAAGATCTGCGTACCGCCCTCGAACTCGCGCTGCGTGGTTTCCTTGATCAGTACCAGCGGGCCGCCATCGGCTGGCTGTTGCAGGATCGCGTCGGTGTGCCAGGCCACATCGCCGGCGGTGTGGCGCAGGAAGTAATCATCACCCAACTGCGACCACAGCTGTTCGACATCGTCCGGGTCGTTGCCGCCGCGCACCAATATATCCAGGGCCGCGCTTTGGGTGCGGCGGATCTGCTCTTCGCGGTCCACCGGGTTTTCCAGGCCGCGGCGCAGGGCGCGCTTGGTCTCGGTGTACAGCTGGCGCAGCAAGCTGGCGCGCCAGGAATTCCACAGCGTCGGGTTGGTGGCGTTGATGTCGGAGACGGTCAGCACGTAGAGATAGTCGAGGTGGGTTTCATCGCCGACGATCTGCGCGAAGTCGTGGATCACCTGCGGATCGGACAAGTCCTTGCGCTGGGCGGTGGTCGACATCACCAGGTGGTTCTGCACCAGCCAGACGATCAGGCGGCTGTCCCACAACGGCAACTGATGGCGCTGGCAGAAGGCCTCGGCATCCACCGCGCCAATTTCGGAGTGATCACCGTGCCGCCCTTTACCAATGTCGTGGTATAGACCGGCCAGGTAGATCAGCTCGGGCTTGGGCAGCTTGGCCATCAGCTTGCTGGCCAGCGGGAATTTCTCTGACACCTGGGTGTATTGCAGCTTACGCAGGTGCTTGATCAGGTTCAGCGTGTGGGCGTCCACGGTATAAATGTGGAACAGGTCATGCTGCATCTGCCCGACGATAAAACCGAACTCCGGCAGGTAGCGCCCGAGAATGCCGTAACGGTTCATGCGCCGCAGGTTGCGGTGGATGCCGATCTTGCACTTGAACAGCTCGATAAACAGGCTGGTGTTACGGATGTCGTTGCGAAAATCATCGTCGATCAGGTGTCGGTTTTCCCGCAGCAGGCGAATGGTGTCGGCGCGCACGCCTTTGATCTCCGGCTGCTGGGCCATCAGCACAAAGATTTCCAGCATGGCGAACGGTGTGCGGCGGAACACGTTGTCGTTGCGTGCCTCGATATAGCCGTCGTGCAGTTGGAAGCGCGCATTGATCGGTTGTGGCGGCGCTTCGTCTTCGGGAGCGAGGATCACTTCTTCGAAGTGCTGGATGATCAGGTCACTGAGCTGGGCAATGCTCATCACCACCCGGTAATACTGCTGCATGAAGCTTTCGATGCTGGTCTTCGCGTCTTCGCCTTCAAAACCCAGCAACGTGGCGATGGAGCGCTGGTGGTCGAACAGCAGGCGGTCTTCGGAGCGCCCGGCAAGCATGTGCAGGGCGTAGCGCACTTTCCAGAGGAATTCCTGGGACGAGGCCAGCAGGGCGTTTTCACTCTCGACCAAAAAGCCTTCGCCGGCCAAAGCGCGCAGGTTAAGGGTGCCGTACTGGCGCCTTGCGACCCACAGAATCGTCTGGATATCCCGCAGCCCGCCCGGTGAGCCTTTGACGTTGGGTTCCAGGTTGTACTCGGTGTCGTTGTACTTGTGGTGCCGGGCCTTTTGCTCGGCACGCTTGGCCAGGAAAAAGTCCTTGCTCGGCCACATGTGCGCGGTGCTGGTGACTTCGAGCATGCGCTGGCGCAGGCGCTCGGGGCCGGCAATGGTGCGGCTTTCCATCAGGTTGGTAATGATCGTCAGGTCGGCGCGGGCCTCCTGGGCGCACTCGTCGACCGAGCGCACGCTCTGGCCGACTTCCAGGCCGATGTCCCACAACAGCGTGAGAAAACGCTCAATGGAATCGCGAAAAATTTCATGGTCGGCGCTTTCCAGCAGGATCAGCAAGTCGATGTCGGAGTAGGGGTGCAACTCACCGCGACCGTAGCCGCCGACCGCGACCAGCGCGATGTCGGCGTCTTCGCTCCAACTGAACTGCTCCCAGGCCTTCTGCAGGATATTGTCGACGAACCAGGCGCGGTCCTCGATCAGCCGGCGGATGTCCCGGCCGCTGCGAAAGCGCGCATCGAGTACCTCGCGGGCCTGGCGGATAGCCTTCTTGAAGGCGGCGATGGGGCTTGCCTTCAAGGCCAGCTCGGCCTGGAATTGGCCACGGTCGAAGAGTTCGGGATCCACCTGGGGCATTGATCGGCTTTCCTTTCTATCTGTCAGTCAGTCATTACACCGTGGGAAAACCTTTGCTGCCGTTACGCCGATACGCGTGGGATCGTGTCGTCGGCGCGCAGGGTGAAGATTTCATAGCCGGTTTCGGTCACGAGCAGGGTGTGTTCCCACTGGGCCGAGAGCTTGCGGTCCTTGGTGATGGCGGTCCAGCCGTCGCCCAGCACCTTGGTGTCGGCCTTGCCCTGGTTGATCATCGGCTCGATGGTGAAGGTCATGCCTGCCTTGAGCTCCATGCCGGTGCCGGCGCGGCCGTAGTGCAGGATCTGCGGCTCTTCATGGAACACGGTGCCGATGCCGTGGCCGCAGAATTCGCGTACCACCGAGAAACCGTTCTTTTCCGCGTGCTTCTGGATCACTTCGCCGATGTCGCCCAGCCGGCAGCCGGGCTTGACGATTTCGATGGCTTTGTACATGCATTCCTGGGTGACCTGGGACAGGCGCTCGGCCCACGGCGCCACGGTGCCGACATGGAACATGCGGCTGGTGTCACCGAAGTAGCGGTCCTTGATCACGGTGACGTCGATGTTCAAGGTGTCGCCGTCCTTCAGCGGTTTGTCACCTGGAATTCCGTGGCAGACCACGTGGTTGACCGAGGTGCAGATCGATTTGGGGAAGCCCTTGTAGTTCAGCGGAGCAGGGATGGCGCCTTGCACGTTGACTATATAGTCGTGGCAGATCTGGTTCAGGGTTTCGGTGGTGACGCCGGGCTTGACGTGCTCGGCAATCATTTCCAGCACGTCGGCGGCCAGTTTGCCGGCAATGCGCATGCCGGCGATGTCTTCGGCGGTTTTCAAACTTACGGTCATACAGGCTCTCTCTGGCGTAATACGCCGAAATCAATTCGGTTTACGGGCGTGCGACAAAAGGTTGCAGAGTTCGCACAAGCCACAAAAAACGCGATTCTAACAGACGATGGCGTCAAATTATGAGCCTGCGATGATCGCTTCTCTCTATGAGGTAGGGGTATGTCGGCTCTATTCAAGGGGTTGCATGAAAGCCACCGGCGGCAAATGTGATTGCGTGTTCCGTTTTTGCCGATGCTGTGGTATAAAATGCGCCGCTTTCCGGGGATACCCCGCAGAGCTTAAATCCACACACGTGTCGACACGATGACCTGGGTGCCGGAGGCTTGAAGCCGCTGGTTGGTCATTGGGATACGTGGAGGCCAAACCCGACTTATTAAGGAACTATCATGTCCCAAGTCAACATGCGCGATATGCTGAAGGCCGGTGTGCACTTCGGCCACCAGACCCGTTACTGGAACCCGAAAATGGGCAAGTACATTTTCGGCGCACGTAACAAGATCCACATCATCAACCTTGAAAAAACCCTGCCGATGTTCAACGAAGCTTTGACTTTCGTAGAGCGCCTGGCCCAGGGCAAAAACAAGATTCTGTTCGTCGGCACCAAGCGTTCCGCTGGCAAGATCGTTGCTGAAGAAGCAGCACGTTGCGGCTCGCCGTACGTCGATCACCGCTGGTTGGGCGGCATGCTGACCAACTTCAAAACCATCCGTGCTTCCATCAAGCGTCTGCGTGACCTTGAAGTGCAAGCCGAAGACGGTACCTTCGCCAAGCTGACCAAGAAAGAGGCGCTGATGCGCACTCGCGACCTGGAAAAGCTCGATCGTTCCCTGGGTGGTATCAAGGACATGGGCGGTCTGCCTGACGCACTGTTCGTTATCGACGTTGATCACGAGCGCATCGCGATCACCGAAGCCAACAAGCTGGGCATCCCTGTTATCGGCGTAGTCGATACCAACAGCAGCCCGGAAGGCGTTGACTACATCATCCCAGGCAACGATGACGCCATCCGCGCTATCCAGCTGTACATGGGTTCGATGGCTGACGCTGTAATCCGTGGTCGCAACCACGTTGCTGGTGGTACCGAGCAGTTCGTTGAAGAAGCTCCGGTAGCTGCCGCTGAGTAACTGACGCCCTGGCGTTGACTCAGTAAGCAAAAAGGGGGCTTGGCCCCCTTTTTGCCACCTCGAAAACCATTTGTCGGCAGCGCAGCTACACCATCTGTAACGTGCAGCGGCCTACAAGGGTGATTCGGGAAGAATTGATCGCCCGTTTGATCGGGTGGAATGGTTGAAAACCTATCCAAGAGGATTTTGAAATGGCAGAGATTACTGCAGCGTTGGTTAAAGAACTGCGTGAGCGTACCGGCGAAGGCATGATGGATTGCAAAAAGGCCTTGACCAAGGCCGGCGGCGACATCGAAAAAGCCATCGACGACATGCGTGCTTCCGGCGCCATCAAGGCTGCCAAGAAAGCAGGCAACGTAGCTGCTGAAGGCGCTATCGCTCTGAAAGAGGACGGCAAATCCGCCGTTCTGCTGGAAGTGAACTCCCAGACCGACTTCCTGGCTCTGCAGGACGACTTCAAGGCATTTGTTGCTGCCAGCGTTGAAAAAGCGTTTGCCGACAAACTGACTGACGCCGCTCCGCTGATCGAAGCTCAAGAAGCGGATCGCCTGGTACTGGTCGGCAAGGTTGGCGAAAACGTCAACATCCGCCGCCTGGTTCGCGTTGAGGGTGATGTGGTCGGTGGTTACCTGCACGGCAACAAGATCGGTGTGGCGGTTGTTCTCAAGGGCGGCACCGTTGAGCTTGCCAAAGACATCGCTATGCACGTAGCGGCCAGCAACCCTGAGTTCCTGCTGCCTTCGGAAGTGTCCGCTGACGCAATCGAACGTGAAAAAGCTGTGTTCCTGAGCCTGAACGCCGACAAGATCGCCGGCAAGCCAGAGAACATCGTTGAAAACATGATCAAGGGCCGTATCAGCAAGTTTCTGGCTGAAGCCAGCCTGGTTGAGCAGGCGTTCGTCAAGAACCCTGAAATCAAGGTCGGCGAACTGGCCAAGAAAGCCGGTGCTGAAATCGTTTCCTTCACTTACTTCAAAGTAGGCGAAGGCATCGAGAAGCCGGTCGACAACTTCGCTGAAGAAGTTGCCGCCCAGCTGGCTGCCGCCAAGCAATAAGACAGTTTTCAACTGTCGCCCGAAAGAGGCTGCCCGCTCACGCGCGCAGCCTCTTTTCAAATGGGAAGGCCGATTTTGATTGGCTTCCCTTCGGAACTGGCTTACAAAGCCGTGTTCCGATGGCGCTGTAGCAGCGTCTGCTGGAGTGAACGCAAGCCGTAAACGGCTCGCCATGAATTTTTTAAAATACGCCGCAGGAGAGATTCGCAATGGCTCAGCAGGGCAGTGGTTATCAGGCTCGCTATAAACGCATTCTACTCAAGCTTAGCGGCGAGGCCCTGATGGGCTCGGAAGAGTTCGGGATCGATCCCAAGGTACTCGACCGCATGGCGCTGGAAGTCGGCCAACTGGTCGGCATCGGCGTACAGGTCGGGCTGGTGATCGGCGGCGGCAACCTGTTCCGTGGCGCGGCACTGAGTGCGGCCGGTATGGATCGGGTTACCGGCGACCACATGGGCATGCTGGCCACTGTGATGAACGCCCTGGCCATGCGCGACGCCCTGGAGCGTGCCAATATCTCGGCTATCGTGATGTCGGCTATTTCCATGGTCGGTGTGACCGATCACTATGATCGCCGCAAAGCCATGCGCCACCTGAACTCGAAGGAAGTGGTGATATTCGCCGCCGGCACGGGTAATCCGTTCTTCACTACCGATTCGGCGGCGTGCCTGCGCGCCATCGAAATCGACGCCGACGTGGTGCTCAAGGCCACCAAGGTGGATGGCGTATACACCGCAGATCCGTTCAAAGACCCGCATGCCGAGAAGTTCGATCATCTGACCTACGATGAAGTACTGGATCGCAAGCTGGGCGTGATGGACCTGACGGCTATTTGCCTATGCCGCGACCACAAGATGCCGTTGCGCGTATTTAACATGAACAAGCCCGGCGCCCTGCTGAATATCGTACACGGCGGCGCAGAAGGGACTCTGATCGAGGAAGGCCAACAATGATCAACGAAATCAAGAAAGACGCTCAAGAGCGTATGCAGAAATCCCTGGACTCCCTGAACCATGCATTTGGTCAGATTCGTACGGGCAAGGCTCACCCAAGCATCCTGGGTAGCGTGATGGTGCCGTACTACGGCGCGGATACGTCCATCACCCAAGTGGCCAACATCACCGTAAAAGACTCGCGCACCCTGCAGGTCGTGGCCTTCGAGCGCAACATGCTCGGCGCCGTCGACAAGGCTATCCAGAGCGCCGGGCTGAACCTCAACCCGACCAACCTGGGCGAGTTGCTGCTGATCTCCATGCCGGCGCTGACGGAAGAAACCCGCAAGGGCTTCACCAAGCAGGCGCGCAGTGCCGCCGAAGACGCGCGCGTTGCCGTGCGCAACATCCGTCGCGATGCGCTGGGTGACCTGAAGAAGCTGGTCAAGGACAAGGAAATCAGCGAAGACGAAGAGCGTCGTGCCGTTGCTGATATCGACAAGCTGACCAAGGATGCCGAGGCCCAGATCACCAAGGCCACGGAAGAAAAAGAAAAGGACCTGATGGCCGTATAAGGGGTCAGGACGCCTTCATGGAAAAGACCAAGCAGACTGTACCCTCCGTGGTGCCGCGCCATGTCGCGATCATCATGGATGGGAATAATCGCTGGGCGAAGAAACGCTTCATGCCGGGCGTCGCCGGGCATAAAGCGGGTGTCGATGCGGTACGGGCTGTGATCGAGGTATGTGCCGAGGCCAAGGTCGAAGTGTTGACCTTGTTTGCCTTCTCCAGTGAAAACTGGCAACGGCCCGCCGAAGAAGTCAGTGCCTTGATGGACCTGTTCTTCAAGGCGTTGCGTCGTGAGGCCAAGCGCCTCAACGACAACAACATCAGCCTGCGCATCATTGGCGACCGCTCGCGCTTCCACCCGGAACTGCAGGCCGCCATGCGCGAAGCCGAGGCGATCACTGCCGGTGCCAATCGTTTTGTGCTGCAGATCGCAGCCAATTACGGTGGTCAGTGGGATATCGCCCAGGCCGCACAGCGGCTGGCCCGTGAAGTGCAAGCCGGTCATCTGCGACCCGACGACATCACGCCCGAACTGTTGCAAACCTGCCTGGTCACCGGCGACCTGCCGCTGCCGGACTTGTGCATCCGTACCGGTGGTGAGCACCGCATCAGCAATTTCCTGTTGTGGCAGCTGGCCTACACTGAGCTGTACTTCTCCGACCTGTTCTGGCCGGACTTCAAACACGATGCCATGCGTAAAGCACTGGCCGATTTCGCTTCCCGTCAGCGTCGCTTCGGTAAAACGAGCGAGCAGATCGAAGCTGGAGCCCGGGTTTAAATGCTTAAACAACGAATCATTACAGCCCTGATCCTGTTGCCGATCGCCTTGTGTGGGTTTTTCCTGCTCGAGGGTTCCGGCTTTGCGCTGTTTATCGGCCTGGTCGTCACCCTGGGTGCCTGGGAATGGGCGCGCCTGGCAGGTTTCAGTGCCCAGTTGCCGCGCGTGGTGTACGCCGCTGTCGTGGCGGCCCTGGCGTTTCTCTTGTACATCCTGCCGGACATTGCGCCGTGGGTGTTGGGGGCGGCAGTCCTGTGGTGGGCGCTGGCAACCTTCCTGGTGCTGACCTATCCGCGCACCAGCGGCAAGTGGTCCAGTGTGGCCTGCAAGTTGGTAATCGGGCTGTTGATCCTGTTGCCGGCTTGGCAAGGGCTGGTGGAGATCAAGCGTTATCCGATGGGTAACTGGCTGATCCTGGCTGTCATGGTGCTGGTCTGGGGGGCCGACATTGGCGCGTACTTCTCCGGCCGGGCGTTCGGCAAGCGTAAGCTGGCGCCCTCGGTCAGTCCGGGCAAGAGCTGGGAAGGCGTCTATGGCGGCCTGGCGTTGACGCTTGTGATCGCGCTGGTGGTCGGTGTTGTGCGTGGCTGGTCAGTGAAGGATATCCTCCTGGCGCTGGTGGCCACGGCCATTGTCGTCTTCATCTCGGTGGTGGGTGACCTCACCGAAAGCATGTTCAAGCGCCAGGCCGGGATCAAGGACAGCAGCAACCTGTTGCCGGGCCATGGCGGCGTGCTGGATCGTATCGATAGCCTGACGGCTGCGATCCCGATCTTTGCCGTGCTGCTCTGGATGACTGCCTCGTGAGCCGCCTGCAACAAGTGACCGTGCTGGGTGCAACCGGCTCGGTGGGGCTGAGCACCCTGGACGTGATTGCTCGTCATCCTGATCGCTATCAAGTTTTCGCCCTCACCGGTTTCAGCCGTTTGAGCGAGTTGCTGGCGTTGTGCGTGCGACATGTACCGCGTTTCGCCGTCGTGCCTGAAGCCATTGCTGCGCGGGGGCTGCAGGACGATCTGCGGGCTGCCGGGCTGGCCACTCAGGTACTGGTGGGGGAGGCGGGGCTGTGCCAGGTATCCGCTGATGCCGAAGTCGATACCGTGGTCGCCGCCATTGTGGGTGCTGCGGGCTTGCGTCCTACCTTGGCTGCCGTTGATGCGGGCAAGAAAATTCTGCTGGCCAATAAGGAAGCGCTGGTCATGTCCGGCGCGCTTTTCATGCAGGCGGTGCGCAACAGCGGCGCCGTGCTGTTGCCTCTCGATAGCGAGCACAACGCAATCTTCCAGTGCATGCCCGGTGACTACGCCCGCGGCTTGAGCCAGGTTGGCGTGCGTCGGATCCTGCTGACCGCCTCCGGTGGGCCGTTTCGGCAAACCCCGCTGGCGGAGCTTGAGCATGTATCGCCTGACCAGGCGTGCGCCCACCCGAACTGGTCCATGGGGCGCAAGATTTCGGTCGACTCGGCCAGCATGATGAACAAGGGGCTGGAGCTGATCGAGGCGTGCTGGTTGTTCGATGCGCGTGCGGAGCAGGTCGAAGTGGTGATTCATCCGCAGAGTGTGATTCATTCTCTGGTCGACTACGTGGACGGTTCGGTGCTGGCGCAGTTGGGCAACCCCGATATGCGCACACCGATCGCCAATGCGCTGGCCTGGCCGGAGCGGATCGACTCCGGCGTCGCGCCCCTGGACCTGTTTGCGGTGGCCCGTCTGGACTTCGAAGCGCCGGACGAACAGCGCTTCCCTTGTTTGCGCCTGGCGCGGCAAGCTGCGCAAGCGGGTAACAGTGCGCCGGCGATGCTCAATGCGGCGAATGAGGTGGCGGTGGCGGCGTTTCTTGAACGGCGCATCTGCTTTCCGCAGATCGCGAGTATCATCGAGGACGTCCTGGCACTTGAGCCAGTCGTCCCGGTGAGTGATCTGGGGGCGGTGTTCGAAGCTGATACCAAGGCCCGAGCCCTGGCACAGCAATGGTTGAACCGCAACGCGCGTTAGCCTGCAGGCGGGTTTGAGTCTTCAGGCACTGGATTGGAATGCGGAGAAATTAGATGAGTGCGCTTTACATGATTGTCGGCACCCTGGTTGCTCTGGGCGTGCTGGTTACCTTCCACGAATTCGGCCACTTCTGGGTGGCGCGGCGTTGCGGCGTCAAGGTATTGCGCTTTTCCGTCGGTTTCGGCATGCCGCTGTTGCGCTGGCATGACCGCCGTGGCACCGAGTTCGTGATTGCGGCCATCCCGTTGGGCGGCTACGTCAAGATGCTCGATGAGCGCGAAGGCGAAGTGCCGGCAGACCAGTTGGACCAGTCTTTCAATCGCAAGACCGTTCGTCAGCGTATCGCCATTGTCGCCGCCGGCCCGATCGCCAACTTCCTGTTGGCGATGGTGTTCTTCTGGGTCTTGGCCATGCTGGGCAGCGAGCAGGTGCGTCCGGTCATCGGCGCGGTCGAGTCGGACAGTATCGCCGCCAAGGCCGGGCTGGTGGCCGGGCAGGAAATTGTATCCATTGATGGCGAACCCACCACGGGCTGGGGCGCGGTCAATTTGCAGCTGGTGCGTCGTCTCGGCGAAAGCGGCACGGTCAAGGTCGTGGTGCGCGAGCAGGATTCCACCACCGAAACCCCGCGTGAGCTGGCTCTTGATCAGTGGCTCAAAGGCGCTGACGAGCCTGATCCGATCAAATCCCTGGGCATTCGACCGTGGCGTCCGGCCCTGCCACCGGTGCTGGCCGAGCTTGACCCCAAAGGTCCGGCCCAGGCCGCTGGTCTCAAGACCGGCGATCGCCTGCTGGCCCTCGATGGCCAGGCATTGGGTGACTGGCAGCAGGTGGTCGACCTGGTCCGTGTACGTCCTGATACCAAAATTGTGCTGAAAGTTGAGCGCGACGGTGCTCAAATCGACGTCCCCGTCACCCTGTCGGTGCGTGGGGAGGCCAAGGCGGCCGGGGGTTACCTGGGTGCCGGGGTCAAAGGAGTCGAGTGGCCGCCATCGATGGTGCGCGAGGTCAGTTACGGGCCGTTGGCAGCGATTGGCGAGGGTGCAAAACGCACCTGGACCATGAGTGTGCTGACCCTCGACTCCCTCAAGAAAATGTTGTTCGGCGAGCTCTCGGTAAAAAACTTGAGTGGACCGATAACCATTGCTAAAGTGGCGGGCGCTTCTGCCCAGTCGGGTGTCGCGGATTTCCTGAATTTCCTGGCTTATCTGAGTATCAGCCTGGGTGTTCTGAATTTGTTGCCCATTCCAGTATTGGATGGGGGGCATCTGTTGTTTTATCTGGTCGAGTGGGCGCGTGGTCGCCCCTTGTCGGATCGGGTGCAGGGTTGGGGGATACAGATCGGTATCAGTTTGGTGGTCGGGGTGATGTTATTAGCCTTGGTCAACGATCTGGGTCGACTGTAACGCTTCGCTGAATTGCGAATCTGCCGCATTTTGCGGCAGTTTGTTTATTGCCAGTTGGAATAAGAAAGGACTTCATGAAACGTCTGCTGCTAACTGCGGTTCTCACCGTATTGATGATCGCCGAAGTTCACGCCGAGTCCTTCACCATCTCCGATATTCGTGTCAACGGCCTCCAGCGGGTTTCCGCCGGTAGCGTCTTTGGTGCCTTACCGTTGAACGTCGGTGAACAGGCTGATGACCGTCGCCTGGTGGAATCCACTCGTGCGCTGTTCAAAACCGGTTTCTTTCAAGACATCCAACTGGGTCGCGAAGGCAACGTCCTGGTCATTACTGTCGTCGAGCGACCTTCCGTCGCCAGTATCGAGATCGAGGGCAACAAGGCGATCTCTACTGAAGACCTCATGAAGGGGCTGAAACAATCCGGCCTGGCCGAGGGCGAGATCTTCCAGCGCGCCACCCTCGAAGGTGTGCGTAACGAGTTGCAACGTCAGTACGTTGCCCAGGGCCGTTATTCCGCCACCGTGGAAACGGAAGTGGTGCCGCAGCCACGCAACCGTGTCGGTCTCAAGGTCAACATCAACGAAGGCACCGTGGCGGCGATCCAGCACATCAACGTGGTGGGCAATACCAAATTCGCCGACGAAGACCTGATCGACCTCTTCGAACTCAAGACCACCAACTGGCTGTCGTTCTTCAAGAACGATGACAAGTACGCCCGTGAGAAACTCTCCGGTGACCTGGAGCGCCTGCGCTCCTACTACCTGGATCGTGGCTATATCAACATGGATATCGCTTCGACCCAGGTGTCCATCACCCCGGACAAGAAGCACGTCTACATCACGGTCAACGTCAACGAAGGCGAGAAGTACAAGGTTCGTGACGTGAAGCTCAGCGGCGACCTGAAAGTGCCTGAAGACCAGGTCAAGGCGCTGCTGCTGGTGCAGAAGGACCAGGTGTTCTCGCGCAAGCTGATGACCACCACGTCCGAACTGATCACCCGCCGCCTGGGTAACGAAGGCTATACCTTCGCTAACGTCAACGGCGTGCCGACCCCGCACGATGATGATCACACCGTGGACATCACCTTCGTGGTCGATCCTGGTAAGCGTGCCTACGTGAACCGCATCAACTTCCGTGGCAACACCAAGTCTTCGGACGAAGTGCTGCGTCGGGAAATGCGCCAGATGGAAGGTGGCTGGGCATCGACCTACCTGATCGACCAGTCCAAGACGCGTCTTGAGCGCCTGGGCTTCTTCAAGGAAGTCAACGTCGAAACCCCGGCCGTGCCGGGTGTGGATGACCAGGTTGACGTGAACTACGCCGTGGAAGAGCAGGCGTCGGGCTCGATCACCGCCAGCGTGGGCTTCGCACAAAGTGCCGGCCTGATCCTCGGTGGTTCGATCACCCAGAACAACTTCCTGGGTACCGGTAACCGAGTGTCTATCGGCCTGACCCGAAGCGAATACCAGAGCCGATACAACTTTGGTTATACCGACCCCTACTGGACTGCCGACGGTGTGAGCCTGGGCTACAACGCCTTCTACCGCACCACCGACTACAAAGACCTCGACGTTGACGTTGCAAGCTATGCGATCGACAGCCTGGGTGCCGGTGTCAACGTGGGTTACCCGATCAGCGAGACCTCGCGCCTGACCTTTGGCCTCACTGCGCAACAGGATGAGATCAAGACCGGTGTTTACACCGTGGACGAAATCTTTGATTTCACCCGCCGTGAAGGTGACAAGTTCCTGAACTTCAAGGCGTCTGCCGGCTGGTCCGAGTCGACCCTGAACAAAGGTGTACTGGCGACCCGTGGTCACTCCCAGAGCCTGACCCTGGAAACCACCACGCCGGGCAGCGACCTGTCGTTCTTCAAGCTCGACTACCGTGGCCAGTTGTTCACGCCGTTGAGCGATAACTACACCATGCGCCTGCACACTGAGCTGGGCTATGGCGACGGTTACGGTTCGACCGATGGCCTGCCATTCTATGAAAACTACTATGCCGGTGGTTTCAACTCGGTTCGTGGTTTCAAGGACAGCACCCTGGGCCCGCGCGGTACGCCAAGCCGTGGGGTGGACCGGACCGGCAACGTCGGGACGCGACTTGATTCGGACAATGACCCGCTGCCATTTGGTGGTAACGTGCTGATTCAAGGTGGCGCAGAGATTCTTTTCCCTCTGCCGTTCGTCAAGGATCAGCGTTCCCTGCGTACTTCGGTTTTCTGGGATGTGGGTAATGTATTCGACTCCAAGTGCGAACAGATCACTAACCCGAGTGGCTTGAAATCCGACACCAAGTGCAACGACGTGAGTCTCAGCAACCTGGCAAGCTCCGTGGGTGTGGGTGTGACCTGGGTGACCGCGCTTGGCCCATTGAGCTTTGCTCTGGCCATGCCGATCAAGAAACCGGATAACGCTGAAACCCAGATTTTCCAATTCTCCCTCGGCCAGACGTTCTAAGCGTCTGACCCAAGATAACGACAACGGATTCTGTAGGAGTACATCGTGCGTAAGTTGACTCAATTGGTTCTGCTGGCAACCGTGCTGGTAGCGACCCCGGCCTTCGCCGAAATGAAAATCGCCGTGCTGAACTATCAGATGGCTCTTCTGGAGTCCGACGCGGCCAAGCGTTATGCGGTGGATGCCGAGAAGAAATTTGGTCCGCAACTGACCAAGCTCAAGACGCTGGAAAGCAGCGCCAAGGGCATCCAGGATCGTCTGGTAGCCGGTGGCGACAAGATGCAGCAAGGCGAACGCGAGCGTCTGGAGCTTGAGTTCAAGCAAAAGGCCCGTGACTACCAGTTCCAGTCCAAGGAACTGAACGAAGCCAAAGCTGTTGCCGACCGTGAAATGCTGAAACAGCTGAAGCCGAAACTCGACAGTGCTGTGGAAGAAGTCATCAAGAAGGGTGCCTTTGACCTGGTGTTCGAGCGTGGCGCTGTGATCGACGTCAAGCCTCAATACGACATCACCCGTCAGGTGATCGAGCGCATGAACCAGCTGAAGTAAGCCATGACCGCGACTATCAAGCTCGGCGAGTTGGCCGAGTTCCTGGGGGCCACGTTGCATGGCTCCCCGGAGAAGGAAATTACTGGGCTAGCCACCTTGCAGGAGGCTGGCCCAGCTCAGTTGAGCTTCCTCGCAAATCCTCAATACCGTAAATACCTGGTCGACAGCAGAGCCGCAGCCGTGTTGCTCAAAGCCGCTGACGCCGAGGGGTTTGCCGGGGAGGCGCTGGTGGTGGACGACCCGTACCTGGCTTATGCGCGGGTGTCGCACCTGTTCGATCCGAAACCCAAGGCAGCCGGCGGTATTCATCCGTCTGCGGTGATTGCCGATGATGCCCAGGTTGACCCCGCAGCCAGCATCGGTGCCTTTGCGGTGATCGAGAGCGGTGCGCGCATTGCTGCAGGTGTCACGGTCGGTGCTCATTGCTTTATCGGTGCGCGCTGTGAAATCGGCGCCGACGGTTGGCTCGCACCGCGCGTAACCCTGTATCACGATGTGCGTATCGGTAAGCGTGTGGTCATCCAGTCGGGTGCCGTGATTGGTGGCGAAGGCTTCGGCTTTGCCAACGCCAAGGGCATCTGGAACAAGATTGCCCAGGTTGGCGGCGTAGTGATCGGCGACGACGTGGAGATTGGCGTGAACACTGCTGTCGATCGGGGGGCCCTGGCCGATACCGTGATCGGCAACGGCGTGAAGCTCGATAACCAGATCCAGATCGCCCACAACGTGCAGATTGGCGATCACACCGCCATGGCCGCTTGTGTGGGGATCTCCGGCAGCACCCGGATCGGCAAGCATTGCATGCTCGCCGGCGGTGTAGGGCTGGTGGGGCATATCGATATTTGCGACAACGTCTTCATCACTGGCATGACCATGGTCACCCACTCGATTACCGAGCCCGGGGCCTATTCTTCCGGTACCGCCATGCAGCCCGCGGCTGAATGGCGCAAGAGTGCAGCGCGGTTGAGGCAGCTCGACGACATGGCTCGACGTCTCAAACAGCTGGAAAAGCGTGTTGGGGACGTGACCCCTGGCGGTAATGCTTCATCAGAAGGCTGATACCATTTCCATATCAAGTGTGCACAGCCGCTAGACTGCCTCCTTGATTTGCTAGCGGGGCGTGCGCTTAGTTCGCCCGCCCCCAATCTTTATTACAGGCTTCCCCCCGAAATGATGGACATCAACGAGATTCGCGAATACCTGCCTCACCGTTACCCGTTCCTGCTGGTGGATCGCGTAGTGGACCTCAACGTCGAGGAAAAGCGCATTCGTGCCTACAAGAATGTCAGCATCAACGAACCGTTCTTCAATGGTCACTTTCCCGCGCATCCCATCATGCCGGGCGTGTTGATCATCGAGGCGATGGCCCAGGCTGCCGGTATCCTTGGTTTCAAAATGCTCGACCTCAAGCCTGCCGATGGCACGCTCTACTATTTCGTGGGCTCCGACAAGCTGCGTTTCCGCAACCCGGTCACCCCGGGTGACCAGTTGATCCTGGAAGCCAAGTTCATCAGTTGCAAGCGCCAGATCTGGAAGTTCGAATGCCAGGCCTCGGTGGACGGCAAGCCGGTGTGCTCCGCCGAGATCATCTGTGCGGAACGCAAACTATGAGTTTGATTGACCCTCGCGCAATCATCGATCCGTCGGCCGTACTGGCCGCCGACGTTGAGGTCGGCCCCTGGTCGATCATCGGCGCAGGTGTGGAAATCGGCGAGGGGACTGTCATCGGGCCGCACGTGATCCTCAAAGGTCCGACCCGCATTGGCAAACACAATCGCATCTACCAGTTCTCCTCGGTAGGCGAAGACACCCCGGACATGAAGTACAAGGGTGAAGAAACGCGCCTGGTAATCGGTGATCACAACATCATCCGTGAAGGTGTGACCATTCACCGTGGCACCGTGCAGGACCGGGCCGAGACCACCCTGGGCGATCACAATCTGGTGATGGCCTACGCGCATATCGGCCATGACAGCGTGATCGGCAACCATTGCATCCTGGTCAATAACACCGCGCTGGCGGGCCATGTGCACGTTGATGACTGGGCGATCCTGTCCGGGTTCACCCTGGTGCATCAGTACTGCCATATCGGTGCCCACAGCTTTTCCGGCATGGGCACCGCCATCGGCAAGGACGTTCCTGCGTTCGTGACGGTCTTTGGCAACCCGGCCGAAGCGCGCAGCATGAACTTCGAGGGCATGCGCCGTCGCGGGTTCAGCGAAGAGGCCATCCATGCGCTGCGCCGTGCCTACAAGGTGGTTTACCGTCAGGGGCTCACCGTGGACCAGGCGTTGATCCAACTGGCCGAGCCGGCAGCGGCGTTCCCGGAAGTCGCTGTGTTCCGTGACTCGATCCAGTCGTCGACTCGCGGCATCACCCGCTGATCATGGCTAATCTGCGTATCGCGCTGGTGGCCGGAGAAGCTTCCGGTGACATTTTGGGCGCAGGTCTTATGCGGGCCCTCAAGGCCCAGCATCCGGCGGTGGAATTCATGGGGGTCGGCGGCCCGCTGATGCAGGCCGAAGGGCTCGTTTCCTATTTCCCCATGGAGCGCTTGTCGGTCATGGGGCTGGTGGAAGTACTGGGCCGTCTGCGCGAGCTGCTCGCGCGGCGCAAACTGCTGATCCAGACCCTGATTGAAGAAAAGCCCGACGTGTTTATCGGAATCGACGCGCCGGACTTCACCCTCACTATCGAACTCAAGTTGCGTCAGGCCGGGATCAAGACTGTGCACTACGTCAGCCCGTCCGTGTGGGCGTGGCGGCAGAAGCGCGTGCTCAAGATCCGCGAAGGCTGCGACTTGATGCTGACCCTGCTGCCATTCGAAGCCAGGTTCTACGAAGAGAAGGGCGTGCCGGTGCGGTTTGTCGGGCATACCCTGGCCGACACCATTCCATTGGAGGCTGACCGCGCCGCGGCGCGCGCCGAGCTCGGCTTGGCAGCCGGCCCGCTGGTCGCGCTGATGCCCGGCAGTCGTGGCGGCGAAGTCGGGCGCCTGGCTTCGGTATTCTTTGACGCTGCCGAGCGCCTGCAAGCCTTGAAGCCAGGCGTACGTTTCGTACTGCCCTGCGCGAGTCCGCAACGTCGTGCACAGATCGAAACGCTGCTTGAAGGCCGCAACCTGCCGTTGACCTTGCTCGACGGCCAATCGCACCTGGCGCTCGCGGCCTGTGATGCGGTGCTGATCGCTTCGGGTACGGCCACTCTGGAGGCCTTGCTGTACAAGCGACCGATGGTCGTGGCGTACCGCCTGGCGCCATTGACGTTCTGGATCCTCAAGCGCATGGTCAAAAGCCCTTACATCTCCTTGCCGAACCTGTTGGCCCAGCGCCTGTTGGTGCCGGAGTTGTTGCAGGACGATGCAACACCCGAAGCCCTCGCGAAAACCCTACTACCCTTGATTGACGGCGGTGAAGAACAGACCCGCGGTTTCGACGACATCCACCGCACCCTGCGCCGTGATGCGTCGAATCAGGCGGCGGACGCCGTGTTGACCTTGATCGGCAAAAAACAGGACGCTTTATGACGACGCAAATGGGCCTGGATTTCAGTCTGGTTGCCGAAGCCCACGAGCTGGTGGCCGGGGTTGACGAAGTCGGCCGCGGGCCTTTGTGCGGCGCCGTCGTCACGGCGGCGGTGATCCTCGATCCGAACCGTCCGATTCTCGGCCTCAACGACTCGAAAAAACTCACCGAAGCGCGCCGCGAAAAGCTCTACGACGAAATTTGTGAGAAGGCCCTGAGCTGGCACATCGCCCGCGCCGAAGTCGAAGAGATCGACGAGCTGAACATCCTCCACGCAACCATGCTTGCCATGCAGCGCGCGGTGGAAGGCCTGCATATTACCCCCAAGCTGGCGAAGATCGACGGCAACCGCTGTCCGAAACTGGCAATGCCGGCCGAGGCGGTGATTCAAGGCGACGGCAAGGTACCTGCCATCGCTGCTGCGTCGATCCTGGCCAAGGTCAGCCGCGACCGTGAAATGGCCGCGTTTGAACTGATCTACCCGGGCTACGGCATCGGTGGGCATAAAGGCTACCCGACGCCCGTTCATCTGGAAGCCCTGGCTCGCCTCGGGCCGACGCCGATCCATCGCCGCTCCTTCGCCCCGGTGCGCCAGGCTTACGAGCTGCGCGAGAGCCTCATCGAGGTATAGCCGCAAGGCTGATGTTTTTGCCAGGGCCCGGTACAATCCGGGCCTTGCTGTCTTCAAATATAGTTGTCTTCACATAGTTGTCCCCTCGTATAAGAACAGGATCATCATGCCGGCTTCATTCGTTCATCTACGCCTGCACACTGAATACTCCCTGGTCGACGGCCTGGTACGGATCAAACCGCTGGTCAAAACCCTGGTGGGCATGAATATGCCTGCTGTAGCGGTTACCGATCAGAACAACATGTGTTCCCTGGTCAAGTTCTACAAGAACGCCATGGGCGCCGGCATCAAGCCGATCTGCGGCGTCGACCTGTGGCTGTCCAACAAAGACCCGGACAACGCACTGAGCCGCATCAGCCTGCTGGCCATGAACGGCGTGGGCTATCGCAACCTCACCGAACTGATTTCCCGTGGCTTTATCGACGGCCAGCGCAACGGTTCGATCATCATCGAGCGCGAATGGGTTGCCGAGGCCAGCGAAGGGGTAATCATGCTCTCGGCAGCCAAAGAGGGCGAGATCGGTCTCGCACTGCTCGGCGGCAACCCGCACGAAGCCGAGGTGCTGGCGCGCGAGTGGATGCAGGTGTTCCCCGATCGCTTCTACCTGGAAGTGCAACGCACCAACCGCCCCAACGACGAAGAACATCTGCACGCTGCCGTGGCCCTGGCCGACAAGCTGGGCGCGCCGCTGGTGGCAACCAACGATGTGCGCTTCATCAAGAAGGAAGACTTCGAGGCCCACGAAACCCGCGTGTGTATCGGCGAAGGCCGGGCCCTGGATGACCCGCGTCGCTCGAAAAACTACAGCGAAGAGCAATACCTCAAAAGCGCCGAAGAAATGGCCGAGTTGTTCAGCGACTTGCCCGAGGCCCTGGAAAACTCCGTCGAAATTGCCAAGCGCTGCAATATCGAAGTGAAGCTGGGCAAGCACTTCCTGCCCAACTTCCCGATTCCCGATGGCATGACCATCGATGAGTACTTCCGCAAAGTATCGTTCGACGGCCTTGAGGATCGCCTCAGCGTCCTGTTGCCCAAAGACACCACCGAAGATTACGAGGCCAAACGCCAGGTCTACGTCGACCGGTTGAATTTCGAGCTGGATATCATCATCCAGATGGGGTTCCCCGGTTACTTCCTGATCGTGATGGACTTTATCCAGTGGGCCAAGAACAACGGCGTGCCGGTCGGCCCGGGCCGTGGGTCAGGTGCTGGCTCGCTGGTCGCCTATGTACAGAAGATCACCGACCTCGACCCGTTGGAATATGACCTGCTGTTCGAACGCTTCCTGAACCCGGAACGGGTCTCCATGCCCGACTTCGACGTCGACTTCTGCATGGACGGCCGTGACCGCGTCATTGAATACGTGGCCGAGAAATACGGCCGCAACGCGGTCAGCCAGATCATCACCTTCGGTTCCATGGCCGCCAAGGCGGTGATTCGCGACGTGGCCCGGGTGCAGGGCAAGTCATACGGCCTGGCCGATCGCCTGTCGAAGATGATCCCGTTCGAAGTCGGCATGACCCTTGAAAAAGCCTACGAGCAGGAAGAAATCCTGCGCGACTTCATCAAGGTCGATGAAGAAGCCGCCGAAATCTGGGACATGGCGCGCAAACTCGAAGGCGTGGTGCGTAACGTCGGTAAACACGCCGGTGGTGTGGTTATCGCTCCGACCAAGCTCACCGACTTTTCGCCGATCTATTGCGATGAAGAAGGCGACGGCCTGGTCACCCAGTTCGACAAGGACGACGTGGAGGCGGCCGGCCTGGTGAAGTTTGACTTCCTCGGCCTGCGTACCCTGACGATCATCGACTGGGCGCTCAAGACCATCAACCGCGACCGCGCCAAGGTGGGTGAAGCACCGCTGGATATCGCCTTTATCCCGCTGGATGACAAGCCGACCTACAGCCTGCTGCAAAAAGCCGAAACCACTGCGGTGTTCCAGCTTGAGTCGCGCGGCATGAAGGAGCTGATCAAAAAACTCAAGCCCGACTGCCTGGAAGACTTGATCGCCCTGGTGGCCCTGTTCCGTCCGGGCCCGTTGCAATCGGGCATGGTGGATGACTTCATCAACCGCAAGCACGGCCGCGCCGAACTGGCGTACCCGCACTCCGACTACCAGTACGAAGGCCTCAAGCCCGTACTGGCGCCGACCTACGGCATCATCCTGTATCAGGAACAGGTGATGCAGATTGCCCAGGTGATGGCTGGCTACACCCTGGGCGGCGCCGACATGCTGCGTCGTGCAATGGGTAAGAAAAAGCCCGAGGAAATGGCCAAGCAGCGCGGCGGTTTCATTGAAGGTTGCGCCACCAACAATATCGATGCGGACCTGGCCGGTAACATCTTCGACCTGGTGGAAAAATTCGCCGGTTACGGCTTCAACAAATCCCACTCCGCCGCCTACGGCCTGGTGTCGTACCAGACCGCCTGGCTGAAAGCCCATTATCCGGCGCCGTTCATGGCCGCGGTACTCTCGGCGGATATGCACAACACCGACAAGGTCGTGACCTTGATCGAGGAAGTGCGCACCATGAAGCTGCGCCTCGATGCGCCGGACGTGAACGCTTCGGAGTTCAAGTTCACGGTGAACGACGAAGGCCGCATCATCTATGGCCTCGGCGCGATCAAAGGCGTGGGCGAGGGGCCGGTGGAAGCGATCACCGAAGCGCGCCAGGACGGGCCGTTCAAGGACTTGTTCGATTTTTGCGCGCGGGTGGACCTCAAACGCATCAACAAGCGAACCCTCGATGGCCTGATCCGCAGCGGCGCGCTCGACCGTCTCGGCCCGTATTTCCATGACGAGCCCAAGGCTTACCAGGCAAATATCGACCGCAACCGCGCGGTGTTGCTCACCGCGATGGAAGAGGCGATCAAGGCGGCCGAACAGACCGCCCGCACCCATGACAGCGGCCACGCCGACCTGTTTGGCGGGCTGTTCGTCGAAGAAGATGCGGATGTGTACGCTAACCACCGCAAGGCCAAGGAACTGACCCTCAAGGAACGCCTCAAGGGCGAGAAAGACACCCTGGGCCTGTACCTCACCGGTCACCCGATTGACGAATACGAAGGCGAGATCCGCCGGTTCGCCCGTCAGCGCATCATCGACCTCAAGCCCGCGCGAGACACCCAGACCGTCGCCGGCATGATCATCGCCCTGCGGGTGATGAAAAACAAAAAGGGCGACAAGATGGGTTTTATCACCCTAGACGACCGCTCGGGCCGCATCGAAGCGTCGCTGTTTGCCGACGCGTTCCACTCCGCCCAGTCGCTGCTGCAGACCGACGCCATGGTGGTGGTGGAAGGGGAGGTCAGCAATGATGATTTCTCCGGCGGCCTGCGCCTGCGGATCAAGCGGGTGATGAGCATGGAAGATGCGCGTACCAATTTGGCCGAGAGTCTGCGCTTGAAGGTCAAGACCGAAGCGCTCAAGGGCGATCAGCTACGCTGGTTGGGTGATTTGCTCAAACGCCACCGTGGCGCGTGCCCGGTGACCATGGAGTACACCGGCAACGACGCCAAGGCCATGTTGCAGTTTGGCGAGACGTGGCGAATTGATCCGGCTGATGGCTTGATTCAAGCATTGCGTGACCAGTTCGGCCGTGACAACGTCTTCCTCCAATACCGTTGATGGCCAGGCGCTTTCTTTTTTATACGGAAAATCGCCTGATCTCGACGAAACATTTAATCTCGACCTGGACGCGCCTCTCCCTTAAGGTAGGGCGCGAACAGACAACCGGCTGGCCAGGCACCCCCTGGCCGTCGACCCAAGACGGACGCTTATGAACCCGAATTTTCTTGATTTCGAACAGCCGATCGCTGACCTGCAAGCCAAGATCGAAGAACTGCGCCTGGTCGGCAATGACAATTCGCTGAACATCGGCGATGAGATCGCTCGCCTGCAAGACAAGAGCAGCACGCTCACCGAAGACATCTTCGGCAAGCTGACCAGCTGGCAGATCGCGCGCCTGGCTCGCCACCCGCGCCGTCCGTACACCTTGGACTACATCCAGCACATCTTTACCGAGTTCGACGAGCTGCATGGCGACCGCCACTTCTCCGATGACGCGGCCATCGTGGGCGGTATCGCTCGCCTGGACGACCAGCCGGTGATGGTGATCGGTCACCAGAAAGGCCGCGAAGTGCGCGAGAAAGTGCGGCGCAACTTCGGTATGCCGCGTCCGGAAGGCTACCGCAAGGCGTGCCGCCTGATGGAAATGGCCGAGCGCTTCAAGATGCCGATCCTGACCTTTATCGACACGCCGGGTGCCTACCCAGGTATCGACGCCGAAGAGCGCAACCAGAGCGAAGCGATCGCCTGGAACCTGCGTGTCATGTCGCGCCTGAAAACCCCGATCATTGCCACCGTGATTGGTGAAGGTGGTTCCGGCGGTGCACTGGCTATTGGCGTCTGTGACCAACTGAACATGCTGCAATATTCGACCTACGCGGTGATCTCGCCGGAAGGTTGCGCCTCGATCCTGTGGAAAACCGCCGAAAAGGCGCCAGACGCTGCCGAAGCCATGGGCATCACTGCTGATCGCCTCAAAGGCCTGGGCATTGTCGACAAAGTGATCGCCGAGCCACTGGGCGGCGCCCACCGCGACCCGGCTGCGGCTGCCGCGACCATCCGTGGTGAGCTGGCTTCGCAACTGGCGATGCTCAAGAAGCTGGATAACGAAGCGCTGTTGGCCCGTCGTTATGAGCGTCTGATGAGCTACGGTCTCTAAGACCAGCGCAGGACCCAAATGTGGGAGCTGGCTTGCCTGCGATAGCATCACCTCGGTGCAGTTGATAGACCGAGGTACCTGCATCGCGGGCAAGCCCGCTCCCACATTTGCTTGCGTATGCTGGGATAGTGCATTCCAGATGGATGGCGGTACTTTGCTATGAAGCCCACCTTAATCGCCCAACTCCTGCAAACCCTGGCCCCCTGGCGCTCTGCCCCGGCCTGGCACATCGCGTTCTCTGGCGGACTTGATTCCACCGTCCTCCTGCATCTTCTCGTTACCCTGGCAAAAACCGAAACCCTGCCGCCCCTCAACGCCGTGCATGTCCATCATGGCCTGCAAGCCGCCGCCGATGCCTGGCCAAGTCATTGCCAGTCAGTGTGTGACAGCCTGGGTGTGCCCCTGCGCATCCTGCGTGTGCAAGTGCAACCCGGCGCCAGTCTTGAGCGTGCCGCCCGTGAGGCGCGTTACCAGGCGTTTGCCGAGGTGACTGGGGTAGGGGAGGTGTTGTTCACCGGCCAGCATCGCGATGACCAGGCTGAAACCCTGTTGTTCCGCCTGCTGCGCGGGGCTGGCGTGCGAGGGGTGGCGGCAATGCCGGCACAGCGGCCATTGGCGGGTGGTTATCTGGTGCGGCCTTTACTGGAAGTGCCACGGGTCGAGCTGGAGGCCTACGCTCAGGAGCACCCGCTCAAGTGGATCGAGGACCCGTCCAACGCCGATTCACGCTTCTCGCGCAACTACCTGCGCCACAAAGTGTTCCCTGCGCTGACGCAGCGGTGGCCGCAAGCGGTATCGAGCCTGGCACGTACTGCCGAGCACTTGAACGAAGCTCAGGGCCTGCTGGACGAATTGGCCCGCATGGACCTGCACGCCGCCGATCGACCTTCCCCGTTTCCCTGGCTGCACGTGCCGTCCCTGGCGCTGGCGCCACTGCGCGAGCTTTCCGACGCCCGTCAGCGCAACGCCCTGCGCCATTGGCTGACGCCGCTGACACGTCTGCCCGACAGCGACCATTGGGCCAGTTGGCTTTCCCTGCGTGATGCCAAGCGCGACGCACAGCCTGTATGGCGCCTGGCCGACGGCGAGTTGCACCGTAGCGGCGAGCGTCTCTGGTGGTTGCCCGCCACTTGGTCGGAATTTTCCGACGCAACGGTGAGCTGGCCTGATCAGCAAAACCCACTAGAGTTACCCGGCAATGGTCAGTTGAAGCTCATGGGCAACGCGCTCGAAGGTCCGTTGCAGGTCCGTTACCGTCAGGGCGGTGAAGTCATCGAAGTGCCAGGTCGCGGTCGGCGCGACCTGAAGCGGCTGCTTAACGAAAGCGGGCTGCCGGGCTTCGTGCGTGGCAGATTGCCGCTGCTGTATCGGGGCGAGCAATTGCTGGGCGTGCCCAGCATCGCTGGGCGCTGGGCGGTGCCGAGTGAGGGTTGGCAATTACATTGGATGCCACAGAGCTGCGATCAAGGTTTGAGCTGATAGCGCCTTTCCGGTAGACTACGCTCCCTTCTTGATACAACTTCTGTGGATTCGCCTGAATCACAGCGGTTGCCGATTACCAAGCAGTCTTTGCTGGGCGATTCCAAAAAATGTGTAGCGATCAACGTACCGGTGTTTCATTGCTGGTCTGTCACCACGCGGCGGTTTTTTTGAAAGGTGCACTGTGATTAATGCAGGTGATCGGGGGCTTCGGCCTCTCTTCGTTTTCCCCGGCGGCTCGGACCGCTTTAACGCAGACTTCTAGGGTTTTTCATGACGCGCTACATATTCGTCACGGGCGGTGTTGTTTCTTCATTGGGGAAAGGCATTGCCTCCGCTTCATTGGCGGCCATCCTGGAGGCGCGGGGGCTTAAAGTCACCATGCTCAAGCTGGACCCGTACATCAACGTCGACCCGGGCACCATGAGCCCGTTCCAGCACGGTGAAGTGTTCGTCACGCACGACGGCGCCGAGACCGACCTGGACCTGGGCCACTACGAGCGGTTCATCCGCACGACCATGACCCAGAACAACAACTTCACCACCGGCCGTGTCTACGAGCACGTGCTGCGCAAGGAGCGCCGCGGTGACTACCTGGGTGCAACCATCCAGGTCATCCCGCACATCACCGACGAAATCAAGCGCCGCATCATCAAGGGTGCAGGCGACGCCGACGTGGCGATGGTCGAGATCGGCGGCACCGTGGGTGACATCGAATCCCAGCCGTTCCTCGAAGCCATCCGCCAGTTGCGTTTCGAAGTCGGCGCCAAGCGCGCGATGCTGATGCACCTGACCCTGGTGCCGTACATCGCCACCGCCGGCGAAACCAAAACCAAGCCTACCCAGCACTCGGTCAAGGAGCTGCGTTCAATCGGCCTGCAACCGGACGTGCTGGTGTGCCGCTCCGATCACCCGATCGACATTTCCTCGCGTCGCAAGATCGCGCAATTCACCAACGTTGAAGAACGTGCGGTGATCGCGCTGGAAGACGCCGACACCATCTACAAGATCCCGGGCATCCTGCACTCGCAAGGCCTGGACGATTTTGTGGTCGAGCGTTTCGGCCTGCAATGCAACGGCGCGGACCTGTCCGAGTGGGAAGCCGTGGTCGACGCCAAGCTCAACCCCGAGCATGAAGTCACCATCGCCATGGTCGGCAAGTACATGGAGCTGCTGGACGCGTACAAGTCGCTGATCGAAGCGATGAGCCACGCCGGCATCAGCAACCGTACCAAGGTCAACCTGCGCTACATCGATTCCGAAGACATCGAGAACCAGGGCACTGCGTTGCTCGAAGGCGTTGATGCGATCCTCGTGCCCGGCGGTTTCGGCCTGCGTGGCGTGGAAGGCAAGATCACCGCGGTGCAGTTCGCTCGTGAAAACAAGGTGCCGTACCTGGGTATCTGCCTGGGCATGCAAGTGGCCGTCATCGAGTTCGCCCGTAACGTGCTGGGCTGGAAAGACGCCAACTCCACCGAGTTCGACAGCAAGAGCGGCCACCCGGTCGTGGGCCTGATCACCGAGTGGGAAGATGCCACCGGTGCCGTCGAGGTCCGTACCGAAGCCTCCGACCTGGGCGGCACCATGCGCCTTGGTGCGCAGGATTGCCTGCTGGAGCCGGGCTCGCTGGTTCACGATTGCTACGGCAAGGACGTGATCGTCGAGCGTCACCGTCACCGCTATGAAGTGAACAACAACCTGCTGCCGCAAATCAAAGAGGCCGGCCTGAAAATTTCCGGTCGCTCCGGTGATGGCGCGCTGGTTGAAGTGGTCGAGGCGCCGGATCACCCTTGGTTCGTGGCCTGCCAGTTCCACCCTGAGTTCACCTCGACGCCGCGCGACGGTCATCCGTTGTTCAGCGGCTTCGTCAAGGCAGCACTGACCCAACATCAGAAGAAGGCGTAACCCTGATGGCCCAGAAGATCATTCGCGTAGGCGACATCGAAATTGCCAACGACAAGCCCATGGCGCTGTTCGGCGGCATGAACGTACTGGAAAGCCGCGACATGGCGATGCAGGTCTGTGAAGAGTACGTCAAGGTGACCGAGAAACTCGGTATTCCTTACGTGTTCAAGGCCAGCTTCGATAAGGCCAACCGTTCGTCCGTGACTTCCTATCGCGGCCCGGGCCTTGAAGAAGGCATGCGGATCTTCCAGGACATCAAGCAAGCCTTCGGCGTGCCGATCATCACCGACGTCCACGAGCCTGAACAGGCTGCCGTGGTCGCCGAAGTGTGCGACATCATCCAGTTGCCGGCCTTTCTGTCGCGCCAGACCGACCTGGTCGTCGCGATGGCCAAGACCGGCGCGGTGATCAATATCAAGAAAGCCCAGTTCCTCGCGCCCCAGGAGATGAAACACATCCTGAACAAGTGCGTGGAAGCGGGTAACGACCAGTTGATCCTCTGCGAGCGTGGTTCGAGCTTCGGCTACAACAACCTTGTGGTGGACATGCTCGGTTTCGGCATCATGAAGCAGTTCGAATACCCGGTGTTCTTCGACGTGACCCACGCGCTGCAAATGCCCGGTGGTCGCGCCGATTCCGCTGGCGGGCGCCGTGCGCAGGTACTGGACCTGGCCAAGGCGGGCATCAGCCAATCCCTGGCCGGCCTGTTCCTGGAAGCTCACCCGGACCCGGACAACGCCAAATGCGACGGCCCATGCGCCCTGCGCCTGGACAAGCTGGAGCCATTCCTGGCCCAACTCAAGCAGCTGGATGAACTGGTCAAGAGTTTTCCGACGGTAGAGACCGCGTAACCGCCGTTTCTCCGGTAGACTTTCCTCTGCTTTTTGCTCGGGTCCTCAAGGGCCTGGGCCCTGGACCTGCAAGCCTGCCCGTTGTTCCGCCCTTGCGGTCGGTCAAAAGATTTCCTTCAGCTGCGTCGTTTTCGTCAACTTTGGAGTGTTTACAACAATGGCAAAAATCGTCGACATCAAAGGTCGTGAAGTTCTCGATTCCCGTGGCAACCCCACCGTCGAAGCCGACGTGCTTCTCGATAACGGCATCATCGGCAGCGCCTGCGCGCCGTCCGGTGCTTCCACCGGTTCGCGCGAAGCGCTGGAACTGCGTGATGGCGACAAGAGCCGTTACCTGGGCAAGGGTGTACTCAAGGCGGTAGCCAACATCAACGGCCCTATCCGTGACCTGTTGCTGGGCAAGGACCCGCTGGACCAGAAAGCCCTGGACCACGCGATGATCCAGCTTGATAACACCGAAAACAAAGGCAGCCTGGGCGCCAACGCCATCCTCGCCGTGTCCCTTGCCGCTGCCAAGGCGGCTGCACAGGACCAGGACCTGCCGCTGTACGCACACATCGCCAACCTGAACGGCACCCCGGGTGTGTATTCGATGCCGGTGCCGATGATGAACATCATCAACGGTGGCGAGCATGCCGATAACAACGTCGACATCCAGGAATTCATGGTCCAGCCGGTGGGCGCCAAGTCGTTCTCCGAAGGCCTGCGCATGGGCACCGAGATTTTCCACCACCTCAAGGCAGTGCTGAAGGCCCGTGGCCTGAGCACAGCAGTGGGTGACGAAGGCGGTTTCGCACCGAACCTGGCGTCCAACGAAGATGCACTCAAAGTGATCTCCGAAGCCGTGGCCAACGCCGGCTACACGCTGGGCACCGACGTGACCCTGGCCCTGGACTGCGCGGCCAGCGAGTTCTATGAAGACGGCAAGTACAACCTGTCCGGCGAAGGCCAGGTGTTCAACTCCGAAGGTTTCGCTGACTATCTGAAGGGCCTGACCGAGCGCTACCCGATCATCTCGATCGAAGATGGCCTGGACGAGTCCGACTGGGATGGCTGGAAAGTTCTCACCGACAAGATCGGCGAAAAAATCCAGCTGGTGGGCGACGACCTGTTCGTGACCAACACCAAGATCCTGAAAGAAGGCATCGATAAAAAGATCGCCAACTCGATCCTGATCAAGTTCAACCAGATTGGCACGCTGACCGAAACCCTGGAAGCCATCCAGATGGCCAAGGCCGCGGGCTACACGGCAGTGATCTCGCACCGCTCCGGCGAAACCGAAGATTCGACCATTGCCGACCTGGCCGTGGGCACGTCGGCAGGCCAGATCAAGACCGGTTCGCTGTGCCGTTCCGACCGCGTCTCCAAGTACAATCAGTTGTTGCGTATCGAAGAGCAACTGGCTGGCAAGGCCAAGTACAACGGTCGCGGCGAGTTTCGCGGCTGATCGATAAGTGATAAAAAGTCGGCGGATTGCGTCGTAAAACTCACGAGAGTGTGGGTTTTGGCGCTAATCTGAGGACTATCATGCACAAGCCTGGTTCTTCCAGGCTTCGTGCTATCAGTTGCTTTGAAAGTTTTGCATGGCTGTCTTTTTTCACTGGATACCCGATATTCGATGCGCAGTCCCAATTGGTTGTTCCTCGTCTTGCTCTTGTTGCTGGCTGGCCTGCAATACCGCCTATGGGTGGGTAATGGCAGCTTTGCGCAGGTAAAAGACCTGACCGAGCAAATTGCTGCACAGCACGCCGAAAACGAAGTCCTGCTGGAGCGTAACCGCGTCCTCGATGCCGAAGTGCTTGAGCTGAAAAAAGGTACGGAGACCGTTGAAGAGCGGGCTCGTCATGAATTGGGCATGGTCAAGGAGGGCGAAACCCTCTACCAGTTGGCCCAATGAGCAACAGCTTGCCGGCCTTCTGGGCCGTGATTCCTGCCGCGGGCGTCGGTGCCCGTATGGCGGCGGACCGTCCCAAGCAATATTTGCAACTGGGCGGGCGCACTATTCTCGAACACAGCCTTGGCTGTTTTCTCGATCATCCATCGCTCAAGGGCCTGGTGCTCAGCCTGGCTGGCGATGATCCCTATTGGCCTACCCTGGCATGTGCCACAGACCCGCGCATCCAGCGTGCAGACGGCGGTTCGGAGCGTTCAGGCTCTGTGCTCAACGCGTTGTTGCACCTGCACGGGCAGGGTGCAAGCGATGACGATTGGGTGCTGGTGCATGATGCTGCACGGCCCAACCTCAGTCGGGATGACCTGGACAAGCTACTAAGCGAACTGGCCAACGACCCGGTCGGTGGCCTGCTGGCCGTGCCGGCCCGCGATACCCTCAAGCGCGTCGACAAGCATGGCCGGGTCGTCGAGACCGTCGACCGCAGCTTGATCTGGCAGGCTTACACGCCGCAGATGTTCCGGCTCGGCGCATTGCATCGGGCCTTGGCCGACAGCCTGGTGGCGGACGCGGTGATCACCGATGAAGCGTCGGCCATGGAATGGTCCGGCCAGGCGCCGCGCCTGATTGAAGGGCGCTCGGACAATATCAAGGTGACCCGGCCGGAGGATCTGGAGTGGCTCAGGTTGCGGTGGGCTAACCGGCGGTAGCCAGTTGCACCGCGTCGACTTCATCGCAGGCAAGCCAGCTCCCACCTTCGATCACCTTTTCCTCAGATAACTCGGTCAACTGTGGGAGTCGGGCTTGCCCGCGATGGGGCCGGTACAGGCAACCCATGATCAACCGCTGTACTCCGGCCGCCCAGCCAACCCCTCCTTCAAGAAATCCACCAGCTTCCTGACCTTCGGCGACAAATGCCGCTGTTGCGGATACAGCGCCCACACCGCCGTATTCGGCGGCTGATGCGCCTGCAGCAACGACACCAGCGCGCCACTGTGCAGATGCTCCAGCACGTAATAATCCGGCAACTGGCACAACCCGACACCTTGCAACGCTGCGTCGAGCACCGCTTGCCCGCTGTTGCAGCGCCAGTTTCCTTGCACGCGCTGGGAAAATTCGCGCCCGTCCTGGGCCAGTTGCCAGATATCCGAGCTGCCGATCAGGCAGTTATGCCGACTCAGTTCCGACACGCTATGGGGTCGACCATACCGCGTCAGGTAGGAGGGCGAAGCGCATACATACATGCGCCTCGGCGCCAGGCGGCTGGCGACCATGCGCGAATCCTGCAGGCGCCCCAAGCGGATCGCCAGGTCGAGGCCCTCGTGCACCAGGTCCAGTTGACGGTTGCTCAATTCAATATCCACGCGCAATTGCGGGTAAAGCCCCATGAACCGGGTGACCAGCGGCACGATAAAGCGCTCGCCGTAAGCCACGGCGCAGGTCATGCGCAGCATGCCCTTGGGTTCGCTGGCCAGGTCGCCCACCGCGCGCAGGGCCTCTTCGCGACCGTCCTGCAGCCGTTGGCAATGTTGCAGGAAGGTCTGGCCCGCTTCGGTCAGGGTGACCTTGCGCGTGCTGCGGTACAGCAGTCGCGTTTGCAGGCGCTCTTCAAGGCGCGCCACCTGCCGGCTGATATGGGACGACGACACGCCGAGCCGCTCCGCGGCAGCGGTGAATTGACTGCATTCGGCGACGGCGACGAACTCATCGATGCCTTCCCAGCGGTTCTCCAACATGATGATTGTCCCTGTACAGCAATAATGTTTTGCTTTTGCCTGGATTATTAATCAAGAGGCCATGTTTTACACTGGTTCCATCAGTTTTCAACTCAATGGAGAAACCCGGATGATCAAGTCCCGCGCCGCCGTAGCTTTCGAAGCCAAGAAACCCCTCGAAATCGTTGAAGTGGATGTCGCCATGCCCAAGGCTGGCGAGGTGCTGCTGCGGGTCGTTGCGTCCGGCGTGTGTCATACCGACGCCTACACCTTGTCGGGCGCGGATCCGGAGGGCATCTTCCCGTCGATCCTCGGCCATGAAGGCGGTGCGGTGGTTGAAGCGATCGGCGAGGGCGTGACCTCGGTGGCCGTTGGCGACCACGTGATCCCGCTGTACACCCCGGAATGTGGCCAGTGCAAATTCTGCCTGTCGGGCAAGACCAACCTGTGCCAGGCGATTCGTTCCACCCAGGGCAAAGGCCTGATGCCGGACGGCACCACGCGTTTTTCCTACAAGGGCCAGCCGATTTTCCACTACATGGGGACCTCGACTTTCTCCGAATACACCGTGCTGCCGGAAATTTCCGTCGCCAAAATTCCTAAAGAAGCACCGCTGGAAAAAGTCTGCCTGCTGGGTTGCGGCGTCACCACCGGCATCGGTGCGGTGCTTAATACCGCCAAGGTCAAGCCGGGCGACACCGTGGCCATCTTCGGCCTGGGCGGTATCGGCTTGTCGGCGGTGATCGGCGCGGTCAAGGCCAAGGCCGGCCGCATCATTGCCATCGACATCAACCCGGCCAAGTTTGAAATTGCCAGGCAACTGGGCGCGACCGACTGCATCAACCCGAAAGACTACGATCGCCCGATCCAGGACGTGATCGTCGACCTCACCGATGGCGGTGTGGACTTCTCCTTCGAATGCATCGGCAACGTGCATCTGATGCGCGCCGCCCTTGAGTGCTGCCACAAAGGTTGGGGCGAGTCGGTGATCATCGGCGTGGCCGGCGCCGGCCAGGAAATCGCCACCCGTCCCTTCCAATTGGTGACCGGCCGCGTCTGGCGCGGTTCGGCCTTCGGCGGCGTGCGCGGCCGTACCGAACTGCCAAGCTACGTGGAAATGGCCCAGACCGGCGAGATCCCGCTGGATACTTTCATCACCCACACCATGGGCCTGGAAGACATCAACAAAGCGTTTGACCTGATGCATGAAGGCAAAAGCATTCGTACCGTCATCCACTTCTGAGGTCGGCCATGAGTCTGGAAAACCTGTCGTGCCAGAAAAGCTTCGGCGGCTGGCATAAACGCTACAAGCATCATTCCGATGTGCTCGGTTGCGACATGACTTTCGCCGTCTACCTGCCGCCGCAAGCGGAGCAGGGCGGCAAGCTGCCGGTGCTGTACTGGCTGTCGGGCCTGACCTGCACCGATGAAAACTTCATGCAGAAGGCCGGCGCCCAGCGCATGGCCGCCGAGCTCGGCTTGATCATCGTCGCGCCGGACACCAGCCCGCGTGGGCCAGGTGTACCGGGCGACCCGGATAACGCCTGGGATTTTGGCCTTGGCGCGGGTTTCTATCTGAATGCCACCCAGGAACCCTGGGCCAAGCACTATCGGATGCATGACTACGTGGTGCAGGAATTACCTGCATTGGTTGAAGCGCATTTCCCGGCTTCCGATAAGCGCGGCATCAGCGGCCACTCCATGGGGGGGCACGGCGCGCTGGTGTGTGCGCTGCGCAATCCCGGGCGTTACCAGTCGGTCTCGGCGTTTTCGCCGATCAACAACCCGATGGATTGCCCGTGGGGCCAGAAAGCTTTCTCCCGGTACCTGGGCGAAGAACGCTCCAAGTGGCGCGAATGGGACGCCTGCGTGCTGATCAGCGAAGCCTCGGAAAAACTGCCACTGTTGGTGGACCAGGGCGATCGCGACGATTTTCTAGCGGTGCAACTCAAGCCTGAAGCCCTGCAGCAAGCGGCCAAGGCGGCCAACCATCCGCTGGAACTGCGCCTGCAACCTGGCTATGACCATAGCTACTTCTTTATCGCCAGCTTCATCGAAGATCATTTGCGACACCATGGCCGTGCTTTGCTCGGTTAATCCGGGGCAAAAGTAGGTAGAATCACGCCCTGAATTAAATCGGGGCGTTTTTTTATGCGTATTGGCCACGGCTACGATGTGCACCGTTTCGCTGAAGGCGATTTCATCACCCTGGGCGGTGTGCGTATCGCGCACCATCATGGGCTGCTGGCTCATTCCGACGGCGACGTTGTGCTGCATGCCTTGAGCGATGCCTTGCTCGGCGCGGCCGCGTTGGGCGATATCGGCAAGCACTTTCCGGACACTGACCCGACGTTCAAGGGCGCGGACAGCCGTGTCTTGCTGCGCCACGTGGTCGGCCTGATCCATGCCAAGGGCTGGAAGGTCGCCAATGTCGACAACACCATCGTGGCCCAGGCGCCGAAAATGGCCCCTCATATCGAGTCGATGCGCGCGCTGATTGCCGCGGATCTGCAAATAGAACTGGATCAAGTGAACGTGAAAGCTACCACCACCGAAAAACTTGGGTTCACCGGTCGTGAGGAGGGCATCGCCGTGCACTCCGTTGCCTTGTTGCTGCGCGCATGAATGACTTGCAACTGCTAGGCCCGCGGGCTTATGGCGAGGCTTTGGGCAGCGCGGTGCTGAAGGCGACTGCCGAAGATTTCCAGGTCGACGAGGTGCTGGACATCCCCCTGAGCGGCGAGGGGGAGCACCTCTGGTTGTGGGTGGAAAAGCGGGGCCTTAATACCGAGGAAGCCGCGCGGCGGATCGCCAAGGCAGCCGGCGTGCCGTTGCGCACCGTCAGTTATGCCGGGCTCAAGGACCGCCAGGCGTTGACGCGCCAATGGTTCAGCGTGCAACTGCCCGGCAAGGCCGATCCGGACCTGAGTGCCGCGCAGAACGACACCCTCAAGATCCTCAAGACCGCCCGCCACAAGCGCAAGCTGCAGCGGGGTGCGCATTCGGCCAATGGTTTTACCCTGCGCCTGACGCAGTTGGCCGGTGATACCGGCGCCATTGACGCGCGGTTGCGCTTGGTTGCCCAGCATGGCATCCCCAACTATTTCGGCACCCAGCGCTTCGGCCACAACGGCGGCAATGTCGTTGACGCCCGCGAGTGGGCTGCGCGCAAGGCCTTGCCGGAGCAGCGCAACGTGCGGTCGCGGCTGCTCTCCACCGCCCGAAGCTTGCTGTTCAACAAAGTGCTGGCGGCACGTGTGGCTGACGGTTCGTGGCAGCGTGCCCAGGTCGGCGACCTGCTGGCCTTTACCGACAGCCGCAGTTTTTTCCCGGCGGGGGAGGCTGAATGCAGCGACCCGCGCCTGGCAATCCTGGACCTGCATCCGACCGGGCCGCAGTGGGGCGAAGGCGATTCGCCTGCCGGTGGTGCGACCTTCGCGCTGGAACAGGCGGTTGCCGCCGGTGAGGCCGACCTGCGCGATTGGCTGGTGAATGCCGGCATGAGCCAGGAACGTCGCATTCTGCGACTGCCCATTGGCGGTTTGACGTGGCATTATCCCTCGCTGGACATTCTGCAATTGGAATTCGTCCTGCCGGCCGGATGCTTCGCCACTGTCTTGGTGCGCGAGCTTGTTGATCTGGTGCCGGTGGGGCAGACGGACAACCCATGCGTATTCTGATATCAAACGATGACGGTGCCACCGCACCCGGTCTTGCCGCGCTCTATGCCGCGCTGCAGGATTATGCCGAGTGCGTGGTGGTTGCCCCCGACCAGGACAGGAGCGGCGCCAGCAGTTCGCTGACGATCAACCGTCCGCTGCATCCGCACACCCTGAGCAACGGCTTTATCAGCGTGGACGGTACGCCCACCGATTGTGTCCACCTGGCGATCAACAGCCTGCTGGACCCGGCGCCGGACCTGGTGGTGTCGGGCATCAACCTCGGGGCGAACCTGGGCGATGATGTGCTGTATTCGGGTACGGTGGCGGCGGCCCTCGAAGGGCGGTTCCTGGGGCGTACCGGGTTTGCCTTTTCGTTGGCTTCGCGCCAATTGGACAACCTGCCGACTGCCGCCTTTTACGCACGCAAGCTGGTGGAGGCCCATGGTTCCCTGGACCTGCCGCCGCGTACGGTGCTCAACGTCAATATCCCGAACTTGCCCCTCGACCATATTCGCGGTATCCAGCTGACGCGCCTGGGCCACCGTGCCCGTGCGGCGGCGCCGTTGAAGGTGGTCGATCCGCGTGGCAAGGAAGGCTATTGGATCGCCGCTGCGGGCGACGCCGAAGATGGCGGCCCGGGCACGGATTTTCATGCGGTGATGCAAGGCTATGTGTCGATTACCCCATTGCAGTTTGATCGCACCTTCAGTGATGCCTTCAGTGGTCTCGATGGCTGGCTGGAGGGGTTGCGCTGATGGGCCGTGAACAAGACGACTTGCTGCGTCGCGGTATCGGGATGACGTCCCAGCGTACCCGCGAACGCTTGATCCAGCGCCTGTATGAGGAGGGTCTGTCCAACGCGCAGGTGCTGGAAGTGATCCGCCGCACGCCTCGGCATCTGTTTGTCGATGAAGCCTTGGCCCACCGTGCCTACGAAGACACGGCGCTGCCCATCGGGCATAACCAGACCATCTCCCAGCCCTACATGGTGGCACGCATGAGCGAGCTGCTGCTGGCGGCGGGCCCCTTGGACAAGGTGCTTGAGATCGGCACCGGCTCCGGCTACCAGACCGCCGTGCTGGCGCAACTGGTGGAGCGGGTGTTCTCGGTCGAGCGTATCAAGGTGCTGCAGGATCGCGCCAAGGAACGTCTTGTGGAGTTAAACCTGCGCAATGTGGTGTTTCGTTGGGGCGATGGTTGGGAAGGCTGGCCGGCGCTGGCGCCGTACAACGGCATCATCGTGACCGCCGTGGCCACCGATGTTCCCCAAGCGTTGCTCGACCAACTCGCCCCCGGCGGGCGCCTGGTGATCCCGGTCGGCTCCGGTGAAGTGCAACAATTGATGCTCATCATCCGTGAGGACGAAGGCTTTTCGCGGCATGTACTGGGCGCTGTTCGTTTTGTGCCGTTGCTCAATGGCCCGCTGGCCTGATCAATTTTTGCCAGCGGTGAATTCCGCTGGCGGGGATGTGTCTTACGTCGGGGTCTATTGAATCAACATCCTCGGCGCGGCGATTCAACACGCTGAATGTTTCGTTTCAAGCGTGTGCCCGTAAAACTCCAATGCCCAGTTATACTTGCGTCATATTTCAAGCCTGATACAGGCATTCCATGTTCAGCCACCACAAAGGGAGCGGCGGGTGAGTCTCACAGGTCTTGCGCAGCGTATGGGTAAAACAAGCTTTCATCGACTGGTGCTTGGCCTCGTCTTCAGTTCTGTGTTGGTAGGGTGTTCCAGTTCGCCAAGCAGCGGCGCGCGGGTGGTTGACCGCAATAACGCAGCGCCGCAACGACCGACGGTCACTACCGGACAATATGTGGTGCGCAAGGGCGACACGCTGTTTTCCATCGCCTTCCGTTACGGATGGGACTACAAGGCGCTCGCAGCTCGTAACAATATTCCCGTGCCCTATACGATCCATCCGGGCCAGACGATTCGCTTCGATGGACGCTCCGGTTCCGCGCCTACGGCAGTTGTGACAAACACTGGATCTTCTCCGTCTTCTTCAAGCAAAACCACCATCATCACCCGCCCTGCAGGCACCGCCGCGCCGACGCCTTCGAGCAAGCCGGCACCCGCGCCGCTGCCACCTGCAGGGCCCGCGCCGACCGGCTGGGGATGGCCTTCCAACGGCGTGCTGATTGGAAAATTCTCTTCAAACGGCAGTTTGAATAAAGGCGTTGATATCGCCGGGGATTTGGGACAGCCTGTTTTAGCTGCGTCTGATGGGACAGTGGTGTACGCCGGGAGTGGTTTACGGGGCTACGGCGAGCTGGTCATCATCAAACACAGCGATACCTACGTCAGTGCCTACGGTCATAACCGCAGGTTGTTGGTTCGGGAGGGACAGCAAGTCAAAGTCGGGCAGACAATTGCCGAAATGGGATCAACGGGTACGGACCGGGTGAAACTGCACTTTGAGATTCGCCGTCAGGGGAAGCCTGTAGATCCGCTGCAATTTTTACCCCGTCGTTGATGTTGTTGTTGCCAGCCTGTTCCCTCACGTAGAAGGAACAGGCTCCAGCGTTGCCAAGGATAAGGGCGCCGCTTGAGCTTGAGGTCGAACTCACCAAAGGACTATAACAATGGCTCTCAGTAAAGAAGCGCCGGAGTTTGACATCGACGATGAGGTTCTCCTGATGGAGGCCGGTATCGATACGGAATCGATGTCGAATGAGGGACCTGCTGTACCTTCAGTTCGCACCAAATCCAAGAACTCCACCGCGTTAAAGCAACACAAGTACATCGATTACACGCGGGCGCTCGATGCGACCCAGCTGTACCTCAATGAAATCGGTTTTTCCCCTCTGCTGACCCCCGAAGAAGAAGTCCATTTTGCGCGATTGTCGCAAAAGGGCGACCCGGCCGGGCGCAAGCGCATGATTGAAAGCAACCTGCGCCTGGTGGTGAAAATCGCCCGACGCTATGTCAATCGTGGGCTGTCCCTGTTGGACTTGATCGAGGAGGGCAACCTGGGCCTGATCCGAGCCGTGGAGAAATTCGACCCCGAGCGGGGGTTCCGCTTCTCGACCTATGCCACCTGGTGGATCCGTCAGACCATCGAACGGGCGATCATGAATCAGACCCGTACGATCCGGCTGCCGATCCATGTGGTCAAAGAGCTCAACGTCTACCTGCGGGCGGCACGTGAGCTGACCCAGAAACTGGATCACGAACCCTCGCCTGAAGAAATCGCCAACCTGCTGGAAAAACCGGTAGCGGAGGTCAAGCGCATGCTGGGCCTTAACGAGCGCGTGTCTTCTGTCGACGTCTCGCTGGGTCCGGATTCGGATAAAACCTTGCTGGACACCCTCACCGATGATCGCCCTACGGATCCTTGCGAGCTGTTACAGGATGATGATCTTTCCCAAAGTATTGACCAGTGGCTGTCGGAGCTGACGGACAAGCAGCGTGAGGTGGTGATTCGCCGCTTCGGCCTGCGTGGCCATGAAAGCAGTACCCTGGAGGATGTAGGCCTGGAGATCGGGCTGACCCGTGAACGGGTGCGGCAGATCCAGGTGGAAGGGCTCAAGCGCTTGCGTGAGATCCTGGAGAAGAATGGCTTGTCGAGTGAGTCGTTGTTTCAATAACAACGCACGATGGGGTGTGGAAGCTGGGCTTGTGTGGGAGCTGGCTTGCCTGCGATAGCATCACCGCGGTGTATCTGGATACACCGAGGTGTCAGCATCGCAGGCAAGCCAGCTCCCACATAAAGCGCTCTTCCACATTTTTTGTGCCTGTGTCATTAAATCCCAGGCATAAAAAAACCCCGCTTTTAAGGGCGGGGTCTTTTCGACTAAGTCAGTACAAGTTAGATAACTTGAACTTCTTCAGCTTGCATGCCTTTTTGACCGCGGGTAGCGATGAAAGAAACCTGTTGGCCTTCTTTCAGGCTTTTGAAGCCGTCGGATTGGATAGCTTTGAAGTGAACGAACAGGTCGTCACCGGATTGTGGAGTGATGAAGCCGAAGCCTTTTTCATCGTTGAACCACTTAACGGTACCAGTTTGGCGATTAGACATGGTGTAACTCCTTGAACAAAGTTAACTGCGACTCAGGAAAAGCCCTGGCCGAGACTGAGTGCAAAGAGCAGGAAAAATTCTTGGAGATGGTTGGATCGAAATTCAACATATCGTGTAGAGATTCTCAGTGACACAAGCAACACAGTGACGTCACCTTAACCGTTTTTCCCGGATGTGCCAATGGTATTTCCGAAGGTTTCTCTATTTTCGTGACTGGCGGTGGTGTTTGCGCACACCGTTCGCAGCGACGCCAACCCCGGCACCACTGGCTGCGGCTGTAGTGAGCGGGCTTGCCCCGCGCTGGGTGGCGAAGCCGCCCCAATCAAGACACCGCCGAACTCCAGATAGAAGCAATCGCCTGGACTGGGGCGGCTTCGCCACCCAGCGCGGGGCAAGCCCGCTCACTACAGGGTTCTTGTTGCAGCGCGTGCATTCGTCAAAAAAGGCCCATGGCCTTTGAACCCCAACGTCCGCCCCGGTAAGATGCCCCACAGAATTTTTCCACCTCGCTATTCAGGACACACGCCATGAGCATCAAATCGGACAAGTGGATTCGCCGCATGGCGCAAGAGCACGGCATGATCGAACCGTTCGTCGAGCGCCAGGTTCGTGGCCAAGGCGATGCCCCTGTGATTTCCTACGGTGTCTCCAGCTACGGTTACGACGTGCGCTGCGCCGATGAATTCAAGGTGTTCACCAATATCAATTCGGCGATCGTCGATCCGAAGAACTTCGACGAAAAGAGCTTTGTCGACGTCAAGAGCGACGTGTGCATCATCCCGCCAAACTCCTTCGCCCTGGCACGTACCGTGGAGTTCTTCCGTATTCCCCGCGACGTGCTGACCATCTGCCTGGGTAAGAGCACCTACGCGCGTTGCGGCATTATCGTCAACGTGACACCGCTAGAGCCTGAGTGGGAAGGGCACGTGACCCTGGAGTTCTCCAACACCACCACGCTGCCGGCGAAAATCTATGCCAACGAAGGCGTGGCGCAGATGCTGTTCCTGCAGTCCGACGAGGCCTGTGAAGTGTCCTACAAAGACCGCGCGGGCAAATATCAGGGCCAGCGCGGCGTCACCCTCCCACGCGCTTGATCGAAAGGTCTTACGTAGTAAGGGAATTAGTCTGCATAAATCGACTCTATCTAGGTGTACTGCCTCGGCGCGTGTAAAACGCGCCGAGCCACGCTTGAGGAGTACCTTATGAAGATCAACCCGCGAATCAGCGCAGAACTCGCCAGGCTTGAACCCAATCAGATCGGCGTTCTGGCCTGGTCCCTGATGGCCGACCCTGCTTATGCAGGCGGCATCCCCGGCCAACCTGAGCCGGATTACCCGCAGCCCACCGAGCCCGGTGAGCCGACCCTGCCGGATGAGCCGCCACCCGCGCCTGTCGCCTGATAGTCAGCCCACTGGCCAGACTTCACGGTCGCCGATCACGAATATTCGGCGATCATTCTCCTGTTCGACCGCAAAGCCGCCGGTAAACGCACCAAACGCCGGCAGCAGGCTGACCCGCGGCCCGATCTGGAAGCATGGCAAGCGCAGGCTTTGCCGGCCCTTGCCGCGCAAGCGGTACACCGGATGCACATGCCCGGCCAACACGTGGTGGCTGGGATGCGCGTCCGGTTCGTGCTGCAGGGCGAAAGGGCCCATCAGCAGCGGCTCCGGGACGACCTCAATCCCCAGGTCGACCGGCGGGTCACCTGCGCGCTTATCGTGATTGCCGCGAATCAGGGTCATGTGCAGGTCCGGATTGAGCGCTCGCCAGGCTCTTAACGCGCTGAGCGTGCCGCTGGCGTGTGAGCCGGGGCCGTGCAGGAAGTCGCCGAGAAATATCACCTGCGTGCACGGATACGCCGACAGCACTCGGTCCAGCCGTTGCAGGTTCTCAGTGGTGGTCCCCTGTGGCACCGGTTGCCCGAGGCTGCGGTACGCTGAGGCCTTGCCGAAATGCGCATCGGCAATCAACAGACACTGACGTGCTGGCCAATAGACGGCCTTGTCCGCCAGCAACCACAATTCTTCTCCCTCAAGTATGACCGAGCACACCATCAGCGCTTCCCGTTATCCGCGACCTTTTCCAGGTCCTTGACCATACGCGCGATGCGCTCCGAGAGTTTTTCCGAACTCATGCTTTCGCGCATGCGCTCCACCAGCAGCGGAAAGGCCAGGGGCGTAGGCCGTTCGATGAGATGCAGGTCCAGTTCCAGCGCCGATAGCGTGCGCAATGTCTCTTCCAGCCGACGAATATCCAGTTCGTCACGCAGGACTTCTTCCCCGGCCTGGGTCAGCAGCAGGTTCTGTGGGTCGTACTGCTTGAATACCTCAAAGAACAACCCGCTGGACGCTTGCACCTGACGCGTACTTTTAGGCGCTCCCGGATAACCGGCAAACACCAGCCCGGCGATACGCGCGATTTCGCGAAAGCGGCGCAGGGCCAATTCACCGGCATTCAGGCTGGCGACGACATCCTCCAACAGGTTCTCGGGACTCAACAGGGCCTGGTTCAACAGTACTGGCCATTCCACCTCAGTGGCACTCAACAATTCCAGTCCGTAATCATTCACCGCAATCGAGAAGGTCACCGGCTGCGCCTGGCTCACGCGCCACGCCAACAGGCTCGCCAGCCCCAGGTGCACCTGGCGCCCGGCAAAAGGGTAGAGAAACAGGTGCCAGCCCTCGCGCGATTTCAGCGCCTCGGCCAACAAACGCCCGCGCGTCGGCAGCCCGGACCAGCGTAACTGCGTCTGCAGCAACGGGTACACCGCCTGCATTTCCGGCCCTTCATAGCGCCCGTGCGCCGCCGCATCAAAGCGTTCCACCACGGCTTGAGCCAGTTCATTGGAAAGCGGCATGCGCCCGCCATTCCAGCGCGGCACGGCGGCTTTTTTCGCGGTGCTGCGACGTACATAAGCTGTCATGTTTTCCACGCGCACCAATTCCAGCAAGCGGCCGGCAAACAGGAAACCGTCTCCCGGTTTGAGCCGTGCGATAAAACCTTCCTCGACACTGCCGAGGTTTTTGCCACCACCGCCTTTGCTCCAGAATTTGAGCTGGATGCTCGCATCACTGACGATGGTGCCCACGCTCATGCGATGCCGGCGCGCCAACCTCGCATCCGGAACCCGCCAGATACCGTGCTCGTCCGGTTCCACGCGACGGTAATCCGGGTAGGCGGTCAGCGACAGGCCACCATGGCGTACAAACCCCAAGGCCCAGGCCCAGTCGGCGTCGTTGAGGTCTTGATAGGCCCACGCGCCACGCACTTCCTGCAGCAATGCATCCGGCGTAAACCCACCGCCCAGCGCCATGCTGACCAAGTGCTGGACGAGTACATCCAATGGTTTGCGGGGCGATTGACGGGCTTCGATGCGTCGCTGCGCAATCGCGTCCTGGGCGGCGGCGGCTTCGACCAGTTCCAGGCTGTGGGTTGGCACCAGCGTCACCCGTGAAGGTCGCCCCGGCGCATGCCCCGAGCGACCCGCACGTTGCATCAGGCGCGCCACGCCTTTGGCCGAGCCGATCTGCAACACCCGCTCGACCGGCAGGAAATCCACCCCCAGGTCCAGGCTTGACGTGCATACGACAGCCTTGAGCTGACCTTCCTTGAGCGCTCTTTCCACCCAGTCACGGGTTTCCCGCGACAGGGAACCGTGGTGCAGCGCGATCACCCCGGCCCAATCGGCACGGGCCTCGAGCAACGCTTGATACCAGATTTCGGATTGCGCCCGCGTATTGGTAAACACCAGGCAACTGCTGCTGGCGTCCACTTCGGCCACCACTTGCGGCAGCATCTTCAAACCGATATGCCCGGCCCAGGGAAAGCGTTCGGTGACGGGTGGCAGCAGCGTGTCGACCAGCAACTGTTTGGCGGTTTGCCCCTGCACGTTGACCCCTCCACCCTGTGGGACCAACACCTCTAAAGCGTGAGCCTGATTACCCAAGGTCGCCGAGATACCCCAGACGATCAACCCGGGATGCCAACGCCGCAACCGTGCCAACGCCAGTTGCAGTTGCACGCCGCGTTTATTGCCGATCAGTTCGTGCCACTCATCCACGACCACCATGCGCAGGTGTCCCAGGCTGGCCTCGCTGTCGGCGCGCGCGAGCATCAGCGTCAGGCTTTCGGGCGTGGTGACCAGGGCGGTGGGCTGGCGGCGGGTCTGCCGTGCGCGTTCGCTGCTGCTGGTATCGCCGGTGCGCAGGCCGACGCTCCAGGGAATCTGCAAGGCTTCAAGCGGCGCCTGGAGGGCGCGAGCGGTGTCGGCGGCGAGGGCGCGCATGGGGGTGATCCACAGCACGGTCAGCGGTTCGGCGGGCGGTTTGCGTTTACCGGTAACGGGCGCTCGACTGATGGCGAAACAATTGAGCGCGGCAAACCACAGTGCGTACGTCTTGCCGGCGCCGGTGCTGGCATGCAGCAAGCCCGAGCGGCCCGATTTGACCGCCGCCCAGACATCTTTCTGAAAGGTAAACGGCTTCCAGCCCTTGGCGGCAAACCATGTTTTGGCGAAATTGGGGGAAGTTGCCATACAGCAGCTGATGCTCAGGAGGGCCTATCTCACAGACCCTCCGGGCACGCCAAAGGTTTAACCCGTCATGGCGGCCCGACGCGGCAATAGTACAAATCGCTGGCATTGGCTTGGCCCACCAGCGCGCAACTGGCGGACGTCGGCGGGGCCAGCGGCTGATCGCCCAGGCGGTGGACCCGATAAAAGTCTTGCGAAAGTGGCAGCTGTTCGGTGTGGCGTGCCCAGCCGCTGCTATAGAATTGCGCCGAGTAGGAGCGCGAGCCCGGATAGATCAAGTCGCCAGGCGCCGCCGCTTGTTGTGCCTTCCACAAGGCAACCACCGTTTTTTGGTTTTGCGGGCGATCATCGACCTTGCCGCTGATGAGCAGGGCGCAGCTCGCCACCGGCAGTGCCAGCGCCACGATCGTGATGACCGATGTGCGAACCTTCCGGCAAATCACCTCGGCCAGCAGTAGCGCCCAGGCCGGCAGCGCGGGCAGCACGTAGGTCCAGAGGATGTTGGTCGACAGGGTAAAGAACAGCGGCGTTGAAATCGCCCATGTCAGCACAAAGATGAAATATTCACGCTGGCCCTGCAGCGAGGCACGCCATTTGACCAGCAACGGTAAGAACAGGGCCCAGGGTACAAGCGCGCCCAGCAGGTGCACCCAGATCATCGCCAAGGGTTCGGCATGTGCGCTGCCGTAGAGATCACCCTGCCATTTGCTGATCACGTAGCGACTGAAATGTTCGCCGACGATGAAGTATTCCAAGAACCCCGGCGTCTTTTGTTCCGCCAGCCAATACCAGGGCAAGGCCACGGCGCTCATCAAGGCGATGCCAGGCAGCCAAGGCAAACAGAGCAACCGGCGCCAGTGGCCAGTGAGCGCCAGCCAGAGGGCGGCCGGCAACGCAATCAACACCAGTGCCAAGGGGCCTTTGGTGAGCAGGCCCAGGCCCAATCCGAAAAAGCCGAGCAGCGCCCACCCTCGATCCGCGTGCGCCAACCCACGCCACAGGCCAAGGTGTGCGAGCAAAAGGGCGAACGCCAGCGCGCCGTCGGTCAGGACCGCACCGCTTGCAAAGAAGCCCAGGGCGCACGTCGAATAGATAATGGCAGCGGTCAAGCCGACCGGCAGGCTGCGTTCGCGGGCGGCGAACTGCACGATGAGCAAGCAGCTCGCGGCATGCAACAGCCAGGAAGAAAAACGGCTGGCGAATTCGTTGATGCCCAACAGCCTCATGCTCAACGCTTGCAGCCAGAATGACAGCGGGGGTTTGCCCCAGAACGGTACGCCATGATCGAACATCGGCGTGATCCAGTCATTGGACACCAGCATCTTGCGGGCGATTTCCGCGTAGCGGGCTTCCGATGTGTCCATGATCGGATACAGGCCGAGCGTACCCAGGCGCACCAGCAGCACCGTCAACAGGATCGCCCAGAGCAAACGTATGGACGCGGGAGGGTTCATGCCGGCAGTTTTCATGGAAGGATTCATGGTTGATGACGTCTATGCAGGGCGTTGGGCCTTGGATTGACCACCGTCAGTACCCGGCCGACGTATTCGCCGACCACGGCGGTACCCAGGCACAGCAGCAGAATTGATTGCGCCAGAAGATGCGCTTGGGTCAGTTCGCCCAACGTTGCGTCCACGGCGATCCACAGTGAGCCAAGCAGAAAACTGCTGACACTCAGGTAGCTGTACATCCGCAACGGGCGGGTGGAAAAGGCGAGAATCGAGTCCACGCACAGGTCCAGCAACGACAGTGGGCTCCACTTGGTCCTGCCCGCCTGGCGCGGCTTGCGGTCGTAGTTCACTTGGGTGCTCGGGTAACCAAGCCAACTGACCAGCAGCTTCAACACCCCCGCGTTGTCATCCATGGCTCGAATGGCGGCCAGGGCGTTCGGCCCGATGAGCCTGAAATCACTGACTTGCTGTGGCACTTCGAAGTCGTCGATCAACTGGTCCATCGTGGCGTAATAGAGCTGCGCGGCCATACGCTTGGCCCAGGAGTCGCAGCGCCGCGAGCGACGTTGCATGTTCACGATCTCATAGCCCTTTCGCCATTCCTGCACCATCAGCGGGATTAATTCCGGCGGGTCCTGCAGGTCGCAGTCCATGATGATCACCGCGCCGCCCTGCACGGCGTTGATACCTGCGCGCATGGCCGCTTCCTTGCCGAAGTTGCGACTCAAATGCAGGCAGGTGACGCGAGGGTGCTGGGAAAACTGATCGATGATTCCGGCTGTCTGGTCTTGGCTGCCGTCATTGATATAAAGCACTTCGGTGTTGGTATTTAACCGTTCAATGATTGCCATCAGGCGCGAATGAAATTCCGTTATAACGCACTGCTCGTTAAAGCAAGGGACCAGTATCGTAAGTTTCATGGCTGGCAACGGTTCAGCGTAAAGGCGCGCGCTTGATGTCATGTTTGAATACCCACAAGTGATTAATCGTAACGCCCTGAAGGGTCACGGCTGCCGTTGCCACTATTTGCGCAATTAATGCGGGTGCGCCCCAGTGGGTCAGTAAGTTGACAATCAGTGTGTTGGATAAAACCTGGCTGGTGGCGGTTATCAGGAATCGCCAGGAATTGCAGTTGCGCTGTGCAAAGACCCAATGCCTGGACAGGCAGAAGGCGACCATCGCCCCCGTAACGGCTGCGCAGAGCGTGGAGGAAGTTGGGCCGTAGTAAGGCAGCAAACAGACAAACACCACGAAATGAACCAACGTGGCAATGACGCCCGCGCCCAAGTAACGAATGAATAATCGAAGTTTTTTTTGCATGGTCAAAGTGTATAAAATCAAATGTGAACCAGTTGTCACGTCATGAAATGAAATTTGTGTTCGTGCTTTGAAGGAATTTTCTTAATTGTTTGTATGACTGTGGAGTTTGTACTAGTGGAAATATTACTAGTGGAAGATGACCATGAATTGGCGGGGTCGCTGGGGGATTATCTCGGCGAGTTTGGCTATGAAGTAGACTTCGCGCGCGATGGCCGAAGTTGCTTGGAGCGTGTGCAGCAGCAGGCATACGACCTCATTGTTTTGGATGTCGCGATGCCTCGGATGAGCGGTTTTGACACCTGTCGGCAATTGCGGCGCGAGCAGAACCACACCCCCGTTATATTCCTGACCGCGCGTGACGCACTGCCCGATAAACAAGAGGGTTACGAGGCGGGCGGCGACGATTATCTGGTCAAGCCCTTCGAGCCCCAGGAGTTGCTATGGCGCATCCGCGCGTTGATCCGGCGAGGCTCGCCGCGCCAGCCGCGCTGCGCAAAACAACTGGGCGACCTGGTGATCGATCCGGTCTCGCAGGCGTTGATCCACAACGGTGTGGTCACGGTGTTGCCCGCGTTGCCGTTCAGCTTGCTCAACCTGTTGGCCGATGAGGCACCGGAACCCGTCAGCCGGCGCAGACTGGAGACGGCGTTGTGGCCCGATGGCGATCCGCCGGACAGTGACGCATTGCGCACCTATATCTACCGGCTCCGGCAAGCCCTGGGCAAACCCTACGGTAACGATCTGATTCGCACCGTCCACGGAAAGGGCTATCGCCTTGCGATTCCCTACTGATTCCTTCTTTGCGCGAATCCTTTGCGCGCTGCTGCCGTTCATGGCAACCATCACCGTGTTTTACAGCGCCCTGATCTGGGCCACCGTCAATCTGACGGAGGACTACATCATTGCCAGTTATCTGAAGCTTGAGGCCCAGGCGTTCGAGGAACGGCACGCCCTGCAAGGGGCGACTACCGCCATGCCCAACAGCATCTACCTTCAAGGCTACTGGTCGGGGGATGTTGACGTGCCTGGCTTTGCGCGGCCATTGCCCGCAGGCCATCATGAAGTGGATGGCGAGGATGTGCATGTGTTCGTGAGTCAGGTGCCGGGGGCGTCGCAGCGCTTGATTCTGGTGCTGAACGAGTCCGAGCTCAGTCAGACCGAAGGCTACCGCGCGCAGATTTTCGGCTTGTTGTGCGCACTGGCCGGGTTGATCCTGATCCTGGGGACAGTTCTGGCCATCGCGATTGCCCGCGCCATCGCCCAGCCTGTCAGCCAGTTGGCGGCGGACATGGCGGCTGCACCGCGAGCGTCATTCCGATTCAGTGGGTTCGACCGCCAGGATGAAATCGGTACGTTGAGCCGCACGCTGTCGTCCCTGGTGACCCAGCAGAACGCCGCGCTGCAGCGCGAGCGGGCGTTTACCCGGCACGTCAGCCATGAGTTGCGTACCCCCTTGAGCATCTTGAACAACAGCCTGGCGATCCTGCGCTTGCCGGGGTGTGATGCGCAAAAGCATGCTCGCAGCCTGCTGCGCATGGAGGGCGCGCTGGCCGGGATGAAGATGACCATCGAGCTGTTTTTATCCCTGGCCCGTGAACCGCGTAAAGTGCCCCATGAGGCGATTGACCTGGCCGCTGTCGTCACCGAGCAGATCGAAAAATACCAGCAGCTCTACCCCCTTGCGGCAGGCGCGCTGGTGTATGCCGGTGCACCGGCAATCACCTTGCAGGTCCATGAAGCCATCGCCCGCAGCGTGGTGCAGAACCTGCTCGGCAACGCCGTCCAGCACGGTGCCGGAAAGATCCGGGTGATCCTCACCGGGCAGCGTCTGGTGATCATCAATAACCGTGTGGCACAGCTGACGTCACCAGGCTTCGGCTTTGGCCTGGAAATCGTCGCCCGCGCCTGCACGCACGCCGGCTGGCGCCTTGAAACCCGGCGCACCCTTCATACGTTCCGGGCGCACGTCACGTTCACTTGAGGTTGCCGCTGAGGAACTGCTGCAAGCGCTCGCTCCTGGGATTGCCCAGCACCTCTTGCGGCGCGCCTTGTTCTTCCACCAGGCCCTGGTGCAGGAACAGCACTTGGCTCGACACCTTGCGTGCAAAGCTCATCTCGTGGGTCACCATGATCATGGTGCGGCCTTCCTCGGCCAAGCCCTGGATCACTTTCAACACTTCGCCCACCAGCTCCGGGTCGAGGGCCGAGGTGGGTTCGTCGAACAGCATCACCTCCGGTTCCATGGCCAGCGCGCGGGCGATGGCGACGCGTTGCTGCTGGCCTCCGGAGAGGAACGCCGGGTACTGATCGGCCACGCGCGCCGGCAGGCCGACCTTGTCGAGGTAGAGACGGGCACGGTCCTCGGCGTCCTTCTTGCTGCACCCCAGCACTCGACGCGGGGCCATGGTGATATTTTCCAGCACGCTCATGTGGCTCCACAGGTTGAAGTGCTGGAATACCATGGCCAGCCGCGTGCGCAGGCGCTGCAGTTCGGCTTCATCGGCCACGCGCATGCCATGGCGGTCGCTGACCATGCGGATCACCTGACCATCGAGGCTCATGGCGCCATCATTGGGAGTTTCCAGGAAGTTGATGCAGCGCAAAAAGGTGCTCTTGCCCGAGCCGCTGGCGCCGATCAGGCTGATCACGTCACCGGTCTTGGCCTTGAGCGAAACACCTTTGAGCACCTCATTGTCGCCATAGCTTTTATGCAGGCCTTCAACGGTCAATTTGTACATGGGGCGTGCATCCTCAAGGCGAAAGTAGATAGCCGCTGCGGTAGGCCTCGGTGCCTGCGACATGGGCGATGACCATCCCGGCAGTGGCCATGCGGCGCAGCGAACGGGCGTAAAGCAGGCCGGCCTTGCGGCAGTGCACGGGCGTTACGCGGTCGGAAATGGGGTCGATGATTTCGGCGATTAATTGCCCGGCCTCCAGGTACTCGCCGGGCAGGGCGCTGAACACCAGCAGGCCGCCCACCGGGGTCGCCACCGGTTCAACACCGGCCAGCGGCGTGGCCGGGCTGGGCAGGTCGGGCAGCGGTGCGGCATCGCCGGCAATGGCGCCGAAGCGAATCAGGTAATTGATGATCGCCTGGCAGTCGAGGCTGGCCAGGCCGTGGTTGACGTCACCTTGCCCGCGCAGTTCGACGGTCACCGAAAAGCTGCCCATGGGGATCGGGAAGCGCTCGCCGAAGCGTTGCTGCAATTGCCACCACACCAGGGTGAAACACTCATCGAAGGATTGGCCGCCGGAATCGGTGGCCAGCAAGTTCGCCTGCGAACCGATATACCGCGCCAGCGGCTCCACCTGCGGCCACGCCTCGGGTGTGGTGTACAGGTGCGCCACGGCTTCGAAGTCGCAATGCAGGTCCAGCACCATGTCGGCATTGCAGGCCAGGCGTTGCAGCACCAGGCGCTGGGAGTGCAGTTGGGTGTCGGCGGTTTGCGCGGCGAGGGCGGCGGCCAGCGCGGTGCGGATCAGTGCGACGTTGCGCCGGGGATCTGCCCCGAGCAGATCTTCGACATGGTTGCCTACTTCTTCACTGAGGTCGATAAACAGCCGATTGAAGTTCTGCCCGCTTTCCAGCTCGTAGCGGCCCAGCGGGATATCCATCAATACCTGTTCCAGGCCCACCGGGTTGGCGATGGGCACCAGCACAATCTCGCTGCGCAAGCGCCCGGCGGCCGCCAGCTCCGCCAGGCGCGCCTTCAAGTGCCAGGCCACCAGCATGCCCGGCAGTTCATCGGCATGCAGCGAGGACTGGATGTAAATCTTGCCTTCGGCCTGCTCCGGGCCGAAGTGAAAACTGTGAATCTGCCGCGCCGTGCCGGGCACCGGGGCGATCAGTTCATGGACGTGATGCCGCATGAATGCTCCTGAAAATGAAAGGCGCCTTAATGGCTCGGCCCGAGAAACGCCAGCCAGCGGCGCTCCGCCAGACGAAACAGACCCACCAAAGCAAAGGTCACGCTCAGGTAGATCAGCGCGGCGATACCGAATGATTGAAAGGTCATGAAAGTGGCCGAGTTGGCATCCCGCGCCACCTTGAGGATGTCCGGAATCGTCGCGGTGAAGGCCACGGTGGTCGAGTGCAGCATCAGGATCACTTCATTGCTGTAGTAAGGCAACGAGCGGCGCAGCGCCGATGGCATGATCACGTAGGCGTACAACTTCCAGCCGCTCAAGCCGTAGGCCTTGGCCGCTTCGACCTCACCGTGGGCCATGCTGCGAATCGCCCCGGCGAAAATCTCCGTGGTGTAGGCGCAGGTGTTAAGGGCGAAGGCCAGGATGGTGCAATTCATTGCGTCGCGAAAGAACGCATTCAGCAACGGTTGTTCGCGCACGGCGGCGATGCTGTAGATGCCGGTGTAGCAGATCAGCAGCTGGATATAGAGCGGTGTGCCACGGAACAGATAGGTATAGAACTGCACCGGCCAACGCACCAGGCGCTTGCGCGACACACGGGCGATGGACAACGGGATCGACACCAGAAAGCCGATGATCAGGGCGGCGGTGAGCAGCCACATCGTCATGGCGAGGCCGGTGATGTGCTGGCCGTCGCTATAAAGGAAGGGGCGCCAGTATTCCTGCAAGAGTTCGATCATCGCACGGCCTCCCGGGCGCCAGCGGAGTAGCGACGTTCAAGGCGACGCAGGACGAAGTTGGACGCGCTGGTGATCAACAGATAGATCAGTGCGGCGAGTACCAGGAAATAGAACAACTGGTAGGTGCTCTTGCCCGCATCCTGCGCGGCTTTGACCAGATCGGCCAGGCCGATGATCGACACCAGGGCCGTGGCCTTGAGCATCACCATCCAGTTATTGCCGATGCCCGGCAGGGCAAAGCGCATCATTTGCGGAAAGGTCACGTAGCGAAACCGCTGGCCGCGCTTGAGGCCATAGGCCGTGGCGGCTTCCAGTTGGCCGCGCGGTACTGCGAGGATCGCGCCGCGAAAGGTTTCGGTGAAGTAGGCACCGTAGATAAAGCCCAGGGTGATGACCCCGGCACTGAAGGGGTCGATCTCGATGTATTCCCACTCCATGAAATCGGTAAAACCGGTGAGCCAGGTTTGCAGGCTGTAGAAGATCAGCAGCATCAGCACCAGGTCGGGTACACCGCGAATTAACGTGGTGTAGAGCTGGGCGGGGATACGCAGGAAGGGCAGGCTGGACAATTTGGCGCTGGCGCCGAGCAGGCCGAGCAATACGCTGACGGCCAGGGACAGCACCGACAACTTTATGGTCATCCAGGTGCCTTGCAGCAACAGCGGGCCGAAACCCTTCAAGCTGAACGCGCTCAGCCCGAGGGTTTGCAACAGATCTTCGAACATAAATCAGGACCTATGGCGATAAAAAAGCGCCCCTGCGTGGGAGGGGCGCCCCGGGCATTATTTGCCGCTGTACAGGTTCAGATCGCCAAAGTGTTTCTTCTGGATGGTGGCGTAGGTGCCATCATCGTGTAACGCTTTGATACCTTTATCCAAAAGCGCCTTCAACTCAGTGTTACCTTGTTTGATACCGATGGCGGTTTTCGACGGCAGCAATGGGTCGTCGATGGCGGCGCCCACTTCGTAGCCGGCACCGGCTGGCGACTTCAAAAAGCCCAGTTCGGCTTGCAGCATGTCTTGCACGGAAGCATCGAGACGGCCGGAAGTCAGGTCGGCATACACCTGATCCTGGTTGGCGTAGGCCTTGGTGGTCACACCGGCTTTATCCAGTACGGCCTTGGCATAGGCTTCCTGGATGGTGCCTTGCTCGTAGCCCACGGATTTGCCCTTGAGCGACTCCGGCGTCGAGTAGCCGGCGCCTTTCTTGAACACCAGGGAAGTAGGGCCGGAGAACAGCTCGTTGGAGAAGTCGATGGCCTTCTCACGCACCGGGGTCACGGTCATGGACGAAATCACGCCGTCGAATTTGTTGGCCTTGAGACCTGGAATCATGCCGTCGAAATCGCTTTCGACCCACTTGCATTTCACTTTCAGCTCGGCACAGATCGCATTGCCCAAATCTATATCGAAGCCCACCAGGCTGCCGTCGGCCGCCTTGGATTCAAACGGCGCGTAGGACAGATCGACACCAAAACGCAGTTCCTTGTATTCCTTGGCCAGCGCGGTACCGGCGGCCATGCACAGAGCCAGTGCAGAAAGGGTCAGCAATGCTTTTTTCATTATGTAATCCCTGGAAACCAAGATGAGCGCTTGTGGCGCGTTTAGGACCGTTACCGAACGGTGTCAGACGCATCACCGGAAGCAATTTCTGCACCATAGTTCCGAATGGGTGGTTTAAAAGGTGGGATAAGGGCGTTGTGAGCGTAGGCTATGCCCGAAAATGGGCGGTGAAAAATCAGCGCACCATTTCAGGTCGCATGAAGATTTAAAACTGTGGGAGCTGGCTTGCCAGGTCCCACAGGGGGAATCGTGTTCAGGCCAGCAGATCTTGCAGGGTAGCCAGGTTGTCGGCTTCTTCCACCGACTTATCCTGGCGCCAGCGCAGCATCCGTGGAAACCGCACCGCAATCCCGCTCTTGTGCCGCTTGGACAGGGCAATCCCCTCAAAGCCCAGCTCAAACACCATGCTCGGCGTCACGCTGCTTACCGGCCCGAATTTTTCCACCGTGGTCTTGCGCACAATGGCGTCGACCTTGCGCATCTCTTCATCGGTCAGCCCTGAATACGCCTTCGCGAACGGTACCAAGGTGCGTTCGCTGCCGGGCGGGCCGTCCCACACCGCGAAGGTGTAATCGCTGTAGAGACTGGCGCGTCGACCGTGGCCGCGTTGGGCGTAGATCAGCACTGCGTCGACGCTGAACGGGTCGACTTTCCACTTCCACCACAGGCCCATGTCCTTGGTGCGACCCACGCCGTAGAGACCCTGGCGGTCCTTGATCATCATGCCTTCCACGCCGAGGCTGCGTGAGGCTTCGCGTTGTTCGGCGAGGTCCTGCCAGCTGCTGCCCGTCAGCAAGGGTGATACGCGCAACACGGGCTGGTTGCACTGGGCGATCACCTGTTCAAGTTGCGTGCGGCGCACAGCCTGGGTGTGGTTGCGCCAATCATCATTGGCATATTCCAGTAAGTCGTATGCCAGGACTGCGACGGGAGCATCCTCAAGCACCTTTTTGCTCAGGGTCTTGCGGCCGATCCGCTGCTGCAGAAGCGCGAAAGGTTGCACCGCGTCTTTCCACACGACGATCTCACCGTCGATCACCGTGCCATCGGGCAACCCGCTCACCAGGCTGTGAAGTTCGGGGAAGCGTTCCGTCACCAGTTCTTCGCCGCGTGACCAGACCCACAGGCGGCCCTCACGTTTCACCAGTTGCGCGCGGATGCCATCGTACTTCCACTCCACCTGCCAATTCGCGGGAGGGCCGAGCAAGGTGTCGAATTGCTCCACCGGTTGCGCCAACCCATGCGCAAGAAAAAACGGATAAGGCTGCCCGCCACGTTGCGCATGTTCATCGGACGATTCGGCGGCGATCAGCTTCAGGTAGCCCTCGGGTGTAGGACGGTTGGACAAGTCGGTGTAGCCCACCAGCCGCTGCGCCACGCGCTTGCTGTCCAGGTCGGCCATTGCGGCGAGGGCACGGGTGACCAACAGCTTGGACACACCGACGCGGAAACTGCCGGTGATCAACTTGATGCACACCATCAGGCTGGGCTGGTCCAGTTGCGCCCATAACGCGGGTAGGCGTTCAGCCAGTTCCAAGGGCGGCAGGCCACGCAGCGGCAGGAGTTTTTCCTCCAGCCACACCGCCAGGCCGTCCTGCGAGGTGTAGGTCGACTCCGGTAACAACAGGGAAATGGTCTCCGCCAAGTCACCCACGGACTGGTAGCTTTCTTCGAACAGCCACGGCTCGATGCCGGACGCTTCGGTGGCCATGTCCCGCAGCAGACGCGTGGGCACCAATTGCCGAGGCCGACCGCCGGACAAGAAATACACGGCCCACGCGGCATCGTCCGGTGCCGCTTGCCGGAAGTAGGTCTGCAACGCGGCAAGCTTGGCGTTGCTGGAGGTGGTGGCGTCGAGGTTGGCGTACAGTTCGGCAAAGGCCTTCATGTGCTGGGTTCCTCTTCGTCATCGCCGTATTCGGTGACGAAGCCTTGGGCATCCAGGCCTTTCTCGCGCAGATGACGCACCAGAACGCCGACAGAACCGTGGGTAACCATCACCCGCTCCGCGCCGGTTTGCTCGATGGCCCACAACAGGCCGGGCCAGTCGGCGTGGTCCGACAGCACAAAGCCCCGGTCCACACCGCGCCGCCGCCGAGTGCCGCGCAAGCGCATCCAGCCGCTGGCGAATGCGTCGCTGTAGTCGCCGAAGCGCTTGATCCAACTGCTGCCGCCCGCGGACGGCGGGGCGATGATCAAGGCTTGGCGCAACAGCGGATCAGTCTTGTTGAAGTCACCGGCGTAGAGGGTTTCTGGGATGTAGACACCGGCCTCGCGGTACACCCGGTTCAGCGGTTCGACCGCGCCGTGACTGAGGATCGGGCCGATGCTGGCGTCGATGCCATGCAGGATGCGCTGGGCCTTGCCGAAGGAGTAACAGAACAACACGCTGGCTTTGCCTGCCGCGATATTCGCCTGCCACCACTCGTTGATCCCGGCGAAGATCTGCGCCTGGGGCTGCCAGCGATAGATCGGTAGGCCGAAGGTGGACTCGGTGATGAACGTGTGGCAGCGCACCGGTTCGAACGGCGCGCAGGTGCCGTCGGGCTCGACCTTGTAGTCGCCGGACGCGACCCAGACTTTGCCTTTGTATTCCAGGCGCACCTGGGCCGAACCGAGCACGTGCCCGGCCGGGTGAAAACTTAAGGTCACGCCGTGGTGAACCAATTGCTCGCCGTAGGCCAGGGTTTGCAGGTTGATGTCCTGGCCCAGGCGCGAGCGCAGGATGCCTTCGCCGGGCGCGGCGGCGAGGTAATGCTCGTTGCCGGTGCGGGCGTGGTCGCCGTGGGCGTGAGTGATGACCGAACGTTCAACCGGGCGCCAGGGATCGATGTAGAAATCACCGGCGGGGCAGTAAAGGCCTTCGGGCCGGGCGATGACAAGGTCCATGGGGTGACCGGGGCGGTGGGCTTGTTACTTATGAGGCGGGGCTGGGCGCAGAAGTTCTATCGGAATGCATGCAGGACACAGGCGGGAGCTGGCTTGCCTGCGATGAACAACCTGTAGTGAGCGGGCTTGCCCCGCGCTGGGCGGCGAAGCCGCCCCGATAAAGCCACCGCCGAGTTCCAGATAGAGCCAGGTCGCCTGGGTTGGGGCGGCTTCGCCACCCAGCGCGGGCGGTGCGACGATTCGACAAGCCCGCTCACTACACGGGATTTGTCAGCCGCAGCTCCCACATTAAATCCGCTTATTTGCCGGGCGTCAGGGTAAGCCTTGCCTTGCCATACACCTTTTCAAAGTTCTGCGGCTGCATCGGGAAGCTCAGGTATTGCGCCTTGAGCGACGGGTCGATGCCATTGGCATAATTCGGGCTGGCAGGGTTGCCGGACTGGCCGATGCCACCCTGGCCCACCATCGGTTCCACCTGGCCGAAGTCGACAATCATGCGCAGCGCCGGTACCTGGCTGGTGTTGAAGTCCTGGCCCCAGCGGTACGGCGCCGGGTTCAAGGTGTTGTGATCACCGCCCGACGCCAGCGGGCCGCGAATCACCTGGCCATCGGCGCTTTTCCAGGTGGTCATGTGCAATTTGCCCCACTGCCAGGCTTTGTGATCGGCACCCAGTTGGCTGTCCCCGGCGCTGATCGCGGCGGCCAGGCTGCGGGCGAGGATCGCCGGCTTGTCTTCTTTCTGCGGGGTTCGCACGTCGTCCCAGAACGGGCTGTCTTCACGTCCCAACAGGTGGTCGGCCTGGGCGGCGTAGGACAGGCTGGCGTTGCTGACAAACGCTTTCCAGCTCGCGCTGTTTTCCGGACCCAGTTCGTCGAGGAAGATCTGCCGGGTGCTTTCCTGCAGGAACAGTTCGTAGAGCGCGGCATCGGCGGAGGTTGCCAGCAGCCGGCCGTCGAAGGCCATCAGGCGATTCAGCGCTTCGCGCGCCTTGGCCTGCTCGGCAGCCGGCAGCGCGTCGATCGCCTGTTTCAGCGGCTGGGCCATGCCCGGCGCCTGGAACATGGTCTTGAGCTTGGCGGCGAAGGGGGTGGTCTGATCGTATTGCATGGCGATCATGCTGCGGCTGTCATGCTTGCCGGCATTGGCCAGTTGCGCCAGGCGCTCGCTGCGCTCCGGCGCATCCCAGGAATTGGACAACTGCATGCCGTAGCCGCGCGGCGCGGTACGCTGGTTGGCGGTGCCGATCCAGCCTTGGGCCGGGTCCTGGTCATAGGGGTGCAGCATTGCGTCGGCGTAACCGTCCCAGTCAAAGCGCGTGTCCCAACCCGGCGATGGCAGCAAGCCTTCGCCTTCGCGGCGGTTGGGGAAACGGCCGGTGACTTGCCAGCCGATGCTGCTGGCGTCGGCGAACACCATATTCAGCGCTATGGCGCGAATCTCACGGGTCGCGTCCGAGGCCTTGCCGGCGTTTTGCGCACGGGACAGGTCGAAGAACGCATCCAGGCTCTTGTCGTCTTTGAAGTCGGCGGTCTGCAGGGCCAGGCCTAGGCCGGTGGTCAGTGCCTGGCTGCTGTTGAGCAGGGCGCCATGCCGGGTTTCGTACACCACTTCACGAATCGAGCGCTGGCCCTTGATGAAGAAGGTCTCGTTACGTACGCCCGCAGGGAGCCATTTGCCGTTGTTCTCGTAGTACAACGCGCTGCCCTGGCGCCTGACTTTTTCCAGAAACAGGTCTTGGGTATCGCCTTTGACCGTGCTCATGCTCCACGCGACTTTGCCGTTGAAGCCGGACAGCAGGGTCGGCAGACCGGCAATCGAGGCGCCGACGGCCTGATATTTCGGTGCGCGGATTTGTACATAGCTCCAGGGCGACGGTGCCAGCGGCTGGGCGGCGAGATCGCCTGCCAGCAGGCTTTTACCGCTGCGGCTGCGTTGCGGGCCAATGGCCCAGTTGCTCGAGGTGCTCACTGCCAGCGAGTTGAGGCTGGCCAACTGCTGGCTGACCGCATCCAGCCCGGCCAGGCCCGTGACCTGGCCCAGGTTCACGCCCTTGAGTTTCTCGGCCTCGGCCAGGGGGATCGATTCATCCGGCGCGCTGGGCGTGAGCCAGGCGAGTTTGTCGACGCCGACTTTCTGTGCCAGCACCAGGGAGGAAATTTCTTCCTGCAGGTTGGCCGATTCGCTGAAATTCAGCAGGCAGAACAGCAGCGCCGAATCTTCCGGCTTCCAGTACTCGGGCGTGTAGCCGGTCTGGGCCAGGTCCGGCGGCAGCTTGTCGCGGTAGCGGAACAGGTAGGCGTTGACGCCACGGGCATACACTTCAAAGAAGCGCTTGAGGCGTGGCGAGGAGGCGTTATAGAGCTCGCCGGCGCTTTTTTTCAGGTTGACCGCGCGCATGAACCGGTCGACGTCCAGCACTTCAGGGCCGGACATCTCCGCCAGGCGGCCCTGGGCCAAAAGGCGCAGGGTGACCATCTGGGTGATGCGATCACTGGCGTGCACATAACCGAGGCTGAACAACGCGTCATGGAAGGTGTTGCTTTCGATCAACGGCATGCCTTGGGCATTGCGTTGCACGGAAACATTCTGTGCCAGGCCCTTGATCGGCTGCACGCCGGCAATCGGCGGCAGGGTGTCCTGGGTGCTCTGGAGCTGGCAACCGGCCAGGCCTAACGCACTGGCCACTGCCGCGGCTACGCCGAACCGGGGAAGAAAATGTGAGAGGGCTGGCGAGGCCATGGCAAAGCTCCTGCGGGGGGTAGCGTCAGTAAAGGCGCTACGTTAGTGAGCGCGGCGAAACGACGCAAGCGGGAGTTTTGGCAATTACATGAGAACTTGAAACAGACACTGATCAATGTGGGAGCTGGCTTGCCTGCGATGGCGGCGGTTCAGTGACTGATGGGCTACTGGCAGAGCGCTATCGCAGGCAAGCCAGCTCCCACACTGACCGCATTCAAGAGGTTATGCCCCGTGGCACTTCTTGAATTTCTTCTCGCTGCCGCACGGGCAAGGGTCGTTGCGACCCACGTCCTTCAGGGCGTTGCGCACCGGTTCCTGGTGAGCGTGGCCGCAGTTCGGGCCGTGGACATGGCCGTGCTCGTGGTCGTGGCTGTGATCATGGTGATCGTGATCGTGGTTGCAGTCAGGACCATGGACATGGGGTTGCTGAGTCATCGATGTCGCTCCGGAATAAAATCGCCGGGGATTATCTCGCCATTGTGGTTCACCTGCACGTCATAACCGATGAATAATCCGGTTTTCAGTTCGCCTTCCAGGCGATACGGCACGGGGCGGTCGGGTTTCTTCAGCATCTGCACCACATCGCGGATCTGCGGCCAGAGGTTGGTACGCACCGATACGCGAAAAAACTTATGACCACGCGGCGGTACGGTCAGCCACTCGTCGGACTCACCTTCGGTCAACACGAAGTTGCCCAGGGAAACCTTGTAGATCAGGCCGCGCACGGTCAGGTCGGCGTCGTCGCGGTTGTCCACGCGAAAGTACAGCTTGAATTTCTGTTCCAGCAACTTGGCGCGCACCACCTCGACCTTCACCAGCGAGACATGGGGCGGTGGCGAATCGTCCTCGAACCATGACGCGCAGCCGGTCAGGCCGAGGGTTAACGCCAGCATCAAGCTGTACATCCGGAGCATGGCGTCAGTCCTGTGGGTTAGAGGTAGCTGGAACAACACTTCTTGAATTTCTGCCCACTGCCGCACAGGCAGGCATCGTTGCGTCCGGCCTTCACTTCCACCGTCGGATCAATGAAGTACCAGCGTCCATCATTCTGTACGAAAGAGGAGCGCTCGCGGTGGCTATGTTCACCGGTAGCGTCATGCCAGCGTGCAGTGAAGGTCACGAAGGCGTGTTCGGGCTGGCCACCGAACACTTCGGAGCTTTCCACTTCAAGGCCAAGCCAGGTGCTCTGTGCGCTCCAGGCAGCGATGGCATTGCGATCCAGGCCGGCTTGTTGCGCCGGGAGCGTCGTGGCGACCAGGTAGTCCACCAGGCCCAGCACGTAGGCGCTGTAGCGTGAACGCATCAGCGCGGCGGCGCAGGGCGCCGGGTGCCCGGCGTGATAATGGCCGCAGCAGGCATCCAGCAGGTTGCCACTGCCGCAGGGGCAAATGGATGTACTCATCGGGTTACCACCAATACTTTCCGAAATTTTCCGGGTTGGCCCAGAAGCGGGCGTTGAGCCAGTCCGGCACCTGTTTATAGTCAAGCAGATCGTAGGTAAACAGCGTCAGGACCTGCTCATCACGCTGGAAACGTTCGCCGGCCTGCAGGGCCAGGGAGAAGAAGTCAGTGTCTTTCCAGTCGCAGGCGGCCAGGTCCACCAGCACCGCGATGCGGCTGGCATTGAGGTTGCGGATGCCACCCAGCAGCGTCAAGCCCTGTGGTTTCGACAGGTGCTCCAGGCAGTCCACCACCAGCGCCAGATCAAACCGTTGCGCGGCAAGCGCTGCGGGCAGCGCGCCCGGAGCCGCGACGGACACTTGGGTCTGCGGGTGGGCTTGTTGAAAAGCCTCCAGCGCCGGAAACTGGCTGGCGCCCAACAGCAGCAGGCGTTTTGGCTGGTGCAGATCAAGCAAGGCGGCCAGGGCTTGCTGGGGAGTACGGGCAGAAATACCGGCGGTCATCAGAGATCCTCACATCAGGAGACTAGAGACTAGCGCGGCTAAGCGTGCGGGCCTAGCGCGGTTGACTGCGAAAAGGTCTGCAGCGTGGACATTCCTCCCTTTATTAACTTTTTTGATCCTTCACTGGCAAAGCGCCTGTGGAAGTCGTTACTGTGCGTCCAAAGAAAAAACTAGAAATGAAAAATTAGGGGAGCCCCATGATGCGTAAGGTTTTACTGTTGGCCCTGCTGGTCAGCCCCGTTGTTCTGGCCCAGAGCGTCAGTGTCGAAACCAATTCGTTGATGCGCCTGCCCAGCAGCACCAGCGTGCTGCAACTGGAACGACTGGATGTGGCGGACTACGGCACCTTGCTGATTCCCGCGACCATCAGCCAGGTCACGGTGGATGAGCTGCATCTTGGGCGCGATGCGCGCATCGCCATTGTGCCGGGTAACACCGCGCTTCAATTGCAGGTACGTCATGCGCAGCTGGACCAGGGCAGCCAGATCACCTCGCGCGGCGCGCCCGGCACCCACGAAAAGCCGGCCAAGGCCGGGCGTGACCTGACCTTGCGCATCGATTCGCTGAACGCTGAAGAACTTTCCGTAGACGCCCGTGGCGGTGCCGGTGCCAAAGGCTATGCCGGTCTGGACGGCGCCAATGGCGAAGACCCGGGCTGCACCTGGGGCTCGGCGGGGCGTGGTTTTAACGGCGACAACGGTGGCGATGGCCTGCCGGGGGCGGCGGGCGCGACCGTGCGGGTTGAATTGCCACGGGACTTCCCTGCGGGGCAGATCAAGGTTTGGGTTGACGGTGGGCCTGGCGGTTTGGCCGGTACTGCGGGTAAACCGGGCAAAGGCGGGCAATCCAAAGGCTGTGTCGTGTACCGCGCCGGCGGAGGCGAGAAGGGCCGCCCAGGCTTGGAAGGGCAACCTGGACCGGCGGGGCCAGCGGGTTCCGTGACCATTCAGCGGCTTTGAGTCGCCTGGCCTGACGCCATCGCGGGCAAGCCCGCGATGGCGGTGTCCGAGTCGCCTCAGAACATCGGCCGAGCCGAAGCGATTGCCACCACCAGCAACCCCACAATCAAATTGATCCCCACCAACCTGCGAATCTGCCCCAGCACCGCGGCCCCCGCCGGCCAGTCCTCAGCGGCCACCGCGTTGCGCAACGCCGGAAGCTTCAACGCCTGGACACGGATAAACAACGCCGTCATCACCAGATACAAACCCATCATCACCTGCACATAACGCGGCGCGGTCTCAAACCCGTTGAAGCGCAGATGCAGCAGGCCGATGCCGCTGATCGGCAAAACGGCCACCGCAATCCACACCCATACGAAAAAACGTTGAAACACATTCGCCCATAGCGTTAGCCGGGCAGGGCCTTCAAGTGCCGCCCCGGCGGCGGGGCGCAGGATCATCCAGGCGAAAAACATGCCGCCGACCCACACCAGGGCGGCCAATACATGCAGCGTATAAGCGAGGTTAAACACGGTCATTGAAGTACTCCGTTCTGCGCGGGATTAATTAGCGGGGTATGATAGCGGCCGATCCGAACCACTGAAAATTTATCCAGCGTTTTTTGCGCCCGACTATCCATGATCAGCACTGAACTCAAAACCACGATCCAGGGTGCCTATTCGCGTTTTCTCGAAGCCAAGAGCTTGAAACCGCGCTACGGCCAACGCCTGATGATCGCCGAAGTGGCCAAGGTCCTCGGGGATATCGACACCGACGACGAAGGCCGCCGCGAGGGCGAGCCCGCGGTCGTGGCCGTCGAGGCCGGCACCGGTACCGGCAAGACCGTGGCCTACAGCCTGGCCGCAATCCCGACCGCCAAGGCCGCCGGCAAGCGCCTGGTGATCGCCACCGCCACCGTCGCCCTGCAGGAGCAGATTGTCTACAAAGACTTGCCTGACCTCATGCGCAACAGTGGCCTGAACTTCACCTTCGCCCTGGCCAAAGGCCGCGGCCGTTACATGTGCCTGTCCAAGCTCGACGTGCTCTTGCAGGAAGGCCATGCGCAAACCGCCACGGCGTCGCTGTTCGAGGAGGAAGGCTTCAAGATCGAAGTCGATGAAGTCAGCCAGAAGCTGTTCACCAGCATGATCGAGAAGCTCGCCGGCAATAAGTGGGATGGCGACCGCGACAGCTGGCCCACCGCCCTGGAAGACGCCGATTGGGCGCGCCTGACCACCGACCACAGTCAGTGCACCAACCGCCATTGCCCCAACTTCGGCCAATGCGCCTTCTACAAGGCGCGCGAAGGCATGGGCAAGGTCGATGTGATCGTCACCAACCACGACATGGTCCTGGCCGACCTGGCCCTGGGCGGCGGCGCCGTATTGCCGGACCCGCGCGACACCCTCTACGTCTTCGACGAAGGCCATCACCTGCCGGACAAGGCTATCGGCCATTTTGCCCACTACACGCGCCTGCGTTCCACCGCCGACTGGCTGGAAACCACCGCCAAGAACCTCACCAAGTTGCTGGCCCAGCACCCGCTGCCCGGCGACCTGGGCAAGCTGATCGAGCAAGTGCCGGAGCTGGCACGGGAAATCAAGACCCAACAGCAGTTCATGTTCAGCGCCTGCGAGCAGGTGGCCGATTTCAAGCCCGGTGAAGACGTCGAAGGCCGTGAGCGGCCACGTCATCGATTTGTCGGCGGGTTGATCCCCGAGCATATGCGCGAGATGGGCATCGAGTTGAAGAAAGGCTTCTCACGCCTGACCGACCTGTTCACCCGCCTCACCGACCTGCTCAAAGAGGGTATGGATGGCGAGGTCAACATCGGCATCGCCAGCAACCAGGCCGAGGAATGGTACCCGCTGTTCGGCAGCCTGTTGTCCCGCTCCCAGGGCAACTGGGAGCTGTGGACCGCCTTCACCGTCGAAGACCCGGAAGACAACCCGCCCATGGCCCGCTGGCTGACGCTGTCGGAAAGCGGCGCGCTGTTTGACATCGAGGTCAACGCCAGCCCGATCCTGGCGGCGGAAATGCTGCGGCGCAATCTGTGGAACGTGGCCTACGGCTGCCTGGTAACTTCGGCCACGCTGACGGCCCTGGGTACTTTCGACCGGTTCCGCATGCGCGCCGGCCTGCCGAAAAAGGCCGTCACCGCGGTGGTGCCGAGCCCGTTCCATCACGCCGACGCAGGCGTACTACGGGTGCCGGACCTCAAGGCCGACCCACGGGACGCGCCAGCGCACACCGCTGCAATCATTCGTGACCTGCCGGGGTTGGTGGAAGGCTCGCGCGGCACTCTGGTGCTGTTTTCGTCGCGCAAACAGATGCAGGACGTGTTCGACGGCCTCGACCGCGACTGGCGCAAACAGGTGTTTATCCAGGGCAACCTGTCCAAGCAGGAAACCCTGAACAAGCACAAGGCGCGAGTCGACGGCGGAGACTCCAGCGTGCTGTTCGGCCTGGCGAGTTTCGCCGAAGGGGTGGACTTGCCCGGCGCCTACTGCGAACACGTGGTGATTGCCAAGATCCCGTTTTCGGTGCCGGACGATCCCGTCGAGGCCGCGCTGGCCGAGTGGATTGAAGCGCGGGGCGGTAATCCGTTCATGGAAATCTCGGTGCCGGATGCTTCGTTGAAGCTGGTCCAGGCCTGCGGTCGCTTGCTGCGCACCGAAGAAGACCGGGGCACCATCACCTTGCTCGACCGCCGTCTGGTCACCCAGCGCTATGGCAAGGCCATCCTCAACGCCTTGCCGCCGTTCAGGCGCGAAATTTCTTAAGCCACCGTGGGCGAATGCGCCCACTTCGTGGTCTACCTCGATTATGTCATCAGGCCATTTACCGGCCGTCTGGGAGAACCTTGTCTGTATGATTCGCACGCTGCCCGCTCTTTTTGCCCTGCTGTTCACCGCGCCATTGATGGCTGCGCCCGCCGGGCAACAGACCTTGTTCAACTTCGTCCGGCCTGCCGATGTGGTCAAGGTGGCGACCCAGGACGCCAGCCTGCCGCAATACAATGCCGAACAGACTGCCGAAGGCGAAGTGCTGCGCCGCATCACCTTCAGCCCGGCTGCCGAACCGAGCCTGGTGCTCAGCCCGCAAACCGGCACCTGGGACTGGTCCCAGTCGGGCGCGATGAGCCTGCGCATACAAAGTGCAATGGACTGGGCGTTGACCCTCTACGTCAAGGTGCAGAGCGCTGACGGCCGTACCTTGGTCAGCCGCATCGACCTGCCTGCGGGCCCGGCCCAGACCCTGTTGGTCCCGCTGCAAGCCAACTCGCCGTTGAGCCAGGGCATGAAGGCTGGCCCGCCGATGCCGATCACCGTGGACGGCCAGCGCGTATTGCTGGCCAGCAGCGCCGGTGAAATCGACCGCGGCCAAGTGGTCTCGGTGACCTTGTCGATGATCAGGCCCAATGCCGCCCAAAGCATCCTGCTGGAGCGCTTTGGCGTGCAGGACAGCGAGCCGGTGTTGAAAGCGGCCTACAGCGAGTTGGTGGACGCCTATGGTCAATCCACCCGCGCGCGCTGGCCCGAAAAAGTCAGCAACGACGAACAGCTCAAGACCGCCGCGGCCAAAGAGCAGCAACAGCTCCAGAGCTGGCTGGCGACGCGGGATAAAGCCGCGTTGGACCCCTATGGCGGCTGGAACAAAGGCCCGGCGTTCGAGCCCAGCGGTTTTTTCCGCACCGAGAAGCGCGACGGGCGCTGGTACCTGGTGACGCCGGATGGTCATCCGTTCTATTCCTTGGGCGTCAACACCGTGGCGCCGGACAACAGCCAGACTTACGTGGCCGGCCGGGAATGGATGTTTGCCGCGTTGCCCAAGGCGGGCGAGCCTTTCGACAAGTACTACGGCAGCGGCGACAACCGCACCGGCAACGGCGCGGGCGAGGGCCGCAGCTTTGGCGCCGGACGTTGGTATGACTTCTATGGCGCCAACCTGCAGCGTACTTACGGCGGCGAGGGTTTCGACCAGAAGCGCTGGGTCGCGCACACCCTTGACCGCCTGCAGGCCTGGGGTTTCAACACCGTGGGCAACTGGAGCGAACCGGACCTGGCGAGCGCCGACCGCGTGCCGTACACCTTGCCGCTGTCGATCGTCGGCGACTACGCCAGCATCAGCACCGGCACCGATTGGTGGGGCGGCATGCCTGACCCGTTTGACCCGCGCTTCGCCATGGCCACCGAGCGCGCCGTGGCCATTGCTGCCCGCGATCACCGTGACGACCCGTGGCTGATCGGTTTCTTCGCCGATAACGAGCTGGCGTGGGCCGGCCCAGGCGATGCGCCGAAATCGCGCTACGCCCTGGCGTACGGCACGTTGCGCATGACCACCGATGTCCCGGCCAAGCGCGCGTTTCTCAAGCAACTGCGCGACAAATACCGTAACGAAGAAGGCCTGTCCAAGGCCTGGGGTATTCACTTGGCCGGTTGGGAGCTGTTGGAGGACCCTGGCTTCGAACCGCCGATGCCTGACCCTGAACACCCTGAAATAGAAGCTGACTTCAAACACTTCCAGAAGACCTTTGCGGACGCCTACTTCAAAACCATCTCCGACTCGCTCAAATGGCACGCGCCCAATCAACTGCTGCTGGGCGGCCGTTTTGCGGTGAGCACGCCTGAAGCCGTGGCGTCCTGTGCGCAGTATTGCGATGTACTGAGCTTCAACATGTACACCCTCAAGCCCCAGGACGGTTACGACTTCGCGGCCTTGCGTGCGTTGGATAAACCGGTGCTGATCACCGAATTCAATTTTGGCTCGGCCGACCGGGGGCCGTTCTGGGGCGGCGTGACGCAGTTGGCCAAGGAAGAAGATCGTGGCGCGGCGTATGCCAACTTCCTCAAGCAGGCCATGGCCGAGCCGTCGATTGTCGGCGTGCATTGGTTCCAGTACCTGGACCAACCCGTGACCGGGCGTTTGCTGGACGGCGAGAACGGCCATTTCGGCCTGGTGGGCATCACCGACCTACCGTTCCAGGGCTTCGTCGACAGCGTGCGCAAGAGCAACTTGGCAGCGGTTGATCAACTGGGCAAGGAAGCGCAGAAGGCCAAGGCTGTCGGAGCCGTGCATGAAAGCGAAGGGGGCAGGGCCGGCCAAGAAGGCAAAGGCCCGGGGCAGGGCGCCGGGCATGCCGGTGGGCATGCTGGGAATGGTCATTGATTGAGTGCTGACGGGTTCCCAAAACCCACAAGGGCTGGAACAATGTCGGCCACTTTTTGCTGTGTTTTCCGAGGGTGTTCAGGTGCAGATCCAAGGTCATTACGCACTCCAGTTCGAAGCGGTACGTGAAGCGTTTGCCGCGTTGTTCGATGACCCGCAGGAGCGGGGTGCCGGGCTCTGCATCCAGATCGGCGGTGAAACCGTCGTCGACCTGTGGGCCGGCACCGCTGACAAGGACGGTCTCGAGGCCTGGCACAGCGACACCATCGTCAACCTGTTCTCCTGCACCAAGACCTTTACTGCCGTGACGGCCCTGCAACTGGTTGCCGAAGGCAAATTGCAGCTGGACGCACCGGTCGCTCACTACTGGCCGGAGTTCGCCGCCGCCGGCAAGGAAGCCGTCACCCTGCGTCACTTGCTCTGCCACCAGGCCGGGTTGCCGGCGATCCGCGAGATGTTGCCTGTCGAGGCGCTGTACGACTGGCAACTGATGGTCGATACCCTGGCGGCCGAAGCCCCGTGGTGGACACCGGGCCAAGGCCACGGCTATGAGGCGATCACCTACGGCTGGCTGGTGGGCGAGTTGCTGCGGCGCGCCGATGGGCGCGGACCGGGAGAGTCCATCGTGGCGCGGGTAGCGCGGCCACTGGGGTTGGATTTCCATGTAGGCCTGGCGGATGCAGAGTTTTATCGCGTGGCGCATATTGCGCGCAGCAAAGGCAATATGGGTGATGAAGCCGCACAACGTTTATTGCAAGTAATGATGCGTGAACCTGCGGCCATGACGACGCGTGCATTTGCCAATCCACCGTCCATTCTGACCAGCACTAATAAACCTGAATGGCGGCGCATGCAGCAGCCGGCGGCAAATGGCCACGGCAATGCGCGCAGCCTGGCGGGGTTTTATAGTGGACTATTGGACGGTAGTTTGCTGGAAGCCGACATGCTCGAACAGTTGACCCGTGAACACAGTGTCGGGCCGGATAAAACATTACTGACCCAAACCCGTTTTGGCCTGGGCTGCATGTTGGACCAGCCGCAGTTGCCCAATGCCACCTTCGGCCTGGGGCCGCGTGCTTTCGGGCATCCCGGCGCAGGCGGTTCGGTAGGGTTTGCCGACCCGGAGCACGATGTAGCGTTTGGTTTCGTGACTAATACATTGGGCCCTTACGTACTTATGGACCCACGGGCGCAGAAGTTGGTCGGAATATTGGCCGGTTGTCTGTAAACCCCTTGCTGTTTCACATTTTTTTGTTACAAAGGCAACTATAAGAAGGCGCTGAACGAAATGATGTAACTTAAATGTTCTGTAAGCGTCTGTTTAACGGGTCACCCGGACCCCCGTTTCTTTTCTCATTTTGTGGATATCTCATGTTATCGAACAAGTCCTTGGCGCTGGCGCTATGTCTCACTATTACCGGTTGCGCACAAACTCCACAAAATGATGCCGGCGGGCATTGGTGGTCATTTGGGTCAGACAAGGCGGCTGCCAAGGACGCAGTGACCCAAACCGACGCCAAGCCGGATGCCAAGCCCGCCGCCGGCGCCAAGCCTGCTGCGCCTGCCACTGCTGCAGCCGCGCCTGCCACTGCCGCAGCGACTGCCCCCGCGCCTGCCGACGCCGCGCCTGCGCCAGCGGCCAAGGCCGACACGGGTTTCAACTGGTGGCCGTTTTCCTCCAAGAGCGCCGACGACAAGGAAGCCGTTGCCAAGGCCGACTTGAAAGCTGACCTCAAGGCTGCCGATCCAGGCCCTGTGGTCGCCAAGACCGACACCGAGACCCATTGGTGGTGGCCGTTCGAAAGCAAGCCAAAGCCGCTGGCCAAGGTTGATGTCAGCAACGTGCCGATGCCCGACCCGAAAATCACCCAAGCTTGGCTGGACGACTACGAGCCACGTCTGCGCGCTGCCATCAAGGACAGCAACCTGCAGCTGGAACGTCGCGACAACGTGCTCGTCGTGATTGCCCCGGTAGACGGCTCCTACAATCCGAAACGCCCGGCCATGTTGCTGCCGGTCACCCTGGGTCCGTTCACGCGTGTGGCCAAGGCTGTTGAAGCCGACCCGAAGACGGCCGTTCTGGTGCTGGGCCACGTCGATGCCACCGGCACCGCCCCGGCCAGCCAGGCGTTGACCAAGGAGCGCGCGCAATCCATCGCCTCGATCTTCAGCCTCAGCGGCCTCAAGCAAGACCGTTTGATGCTGCGCGGCATGGGCGACCTGATGCCACGTGCCGCCAACGACAGCAACCAGGGTCGCGCCCTGAACCGTCGTATGGAAATCATGTTCACCCAGCGCTCGACCATGTTGGCACTGTTGAGCAACTACAATTCCGGCAAGACGCCGCCTGTGGCTGAAATGGTTGCCGTGCAGAATGTTCCTGCCCCGGCGCCTGCCGCCAAGGCCCCGGCCAAAAAAGCGGCTGCCAGCAAGGCAACCAGCAAGAAAGCCGCTGCCAAGCCAGCCGCCAAAAAGGCCCCGGCCAAGCCTGCTGCCAAGAAGCCGGCTGCGGCCAAAGCCAAGGCTGATGCGCCCGCGCCGAGTGACCAGGCGAAAAACTGATCCGCTGAACCAGAAGGATAAAGCCGCATGACCCAGGCACTGGCCGATATGCGCCGTGACTACACACGGGACGGTTTGAGCGAGGCCCAGGCCCCGAGCGAACCGTTTGCCTTGTTCCACCAATGGTTCGCCGATGCGGTGAAAACCGAGCAGCCACCGGTGGAAGCCAATGCCATGACCTTGGCCACGGTCGACCAGGACGGTCGTCCGCACTGCCGCATCCTGTTGCTCAAGGGCCTGGATGCGCAGGGCTTTACCTTCTTTACCAATTACCAGAGTGCCAAGGGCCAACAGCTCGCGGCGCGGCCGTTTGCGGCCATGACCTTCTTCTGGCCGACTCTGGAGCGCCAAGTACGCATCGAGGGGCGGGTGGTCAAGGTCACGCCTGAGGAATCGGACGCTTATTATCAGGTCCGCCCGCTGGGCAGCCGCCTGGGCGCCTGGGCTTCGCCGCAGAGCCAGGTCATTCGTGACCGCGAAGCATTGCAGGACCTGCTCAAGGCCACCGAGCAGCGTTTCAGCGACACCCAGCCCGATTGCCCCGAGCACTGGGGTGGCTATCGTTTGCTGCCCGAGCGCATCGAGTTCTGGCAAGGCCGCGCCAGCCGCCTGCACGATCGCCTGAACTATCGCCTGCAAGGGGCCGATTGGACACGTGAGCGCCTGGCGCCCTGAGCTGCACCTTTCGTCACTTTGCCTGAATGTTGCCGATCACTTCGAAGTCTCTATAAGGGGCTTCGGGCGACTGCTGCGCGGCGTCGTCCAGCCAATGCGACCGTTCGTCGAGTTTTGTGGTGCGCGCAGTCTGTACTCAGGCTGAATGAACGCAATTTTCTGCGGTGCTTGCCGTGACAGGCGTCAAGCTGCAGCGTTTAATGAACACCTGTCCTTTGGAGTTGATGCTATGCGTAAGTCTGTTTTACTGGTTGCCTGCTTTACCACCCTGTCGTTGTTGTTGGGTGGCTGCGCCTCGAGTCTGACCGGCGACTCATACTCCCGTGACGAAGCGCGTCGTGTACAAACCGTGCGCATGGGCACCATCGAGTCCCTGCGCCCGGTGAAAATCGAAGGCACCAAGACCCCAATCGGCGGCGCTGCCGGCGCGGTCATCGGCGGTGTTGGCGGCAGCGCCATCGGCGGCGGGCGTGGCAGCATCGTTACCGCAGTGATCGGCGCTGTCGCCGGCGGCCTGCTGGGTTCGGCCACTGAAGAAGGCCTGACCCGCACGCAGGGCGTGGAAATCACCGTTCGCGAAGACGACGGCAGCACGCGCGCCTATGTGCAGGCCGTGCAGGAGAACGAAATCTTCCGCATTGGTGACCGTGTGCGCATCATGACGGTTGATGGTACGAGCCGCGTTACGCGTTAAGCGCGGGGTGTAGAAACACAACCCCCAACCGGGTGACCGGTTTGGGGGTTTTTGGTTTATGGGGCCAATATTCCAGGACGGTATTGGGGGTTGAGTGTCGGCGACTGAGTAGGGCAAAAAACGGGCAATAAAAAACCGCCTTAGTAGGGCGGTTTTTTATTGCAAACCCGATTTTCATCAAGGCTTGCATCCTCTAGGACGCAATGACATGGACGGATACTACTGTTGCTCGGCGTTCGCCACAAGATGCGGCGATGAGCGGTGATCAACCTTTCTTATACATTTCTTGTCGGCGGTGATTGCAAAAAAGCGAAATAACTTGAGCAACGTTTTTTGGCGTTCTTGCGCCGTTGGACACACTTCAACCCGCACGCTCAGTTAGTATCGACCCCGTTCTGCGATCGTCATTCTGTACGTGTGCTGGGTATCTACGCAGGTTTTGGACCGACCGCCACGGGCTAGTAATCCGTGCCGGATTCATGCGGAAGGCCCATTAACCCAGCCGCCTCATAGGACGCAATGACAGCATCCAAAGGCTCACATGTTCCGGTAAGTGCGCTGGAGGTAAGGCCCAACATTTGGAGGGCCGAGTATGTCTAAGTTTGCACGACGTACGTGGAACCTCGTAGTGAATGCCCTGCGTGTTTATCACGTCTGGACGTTCCTGCGGGACAGCTTCGATGACCTGTAAGGTCTGAAGAAGTGGAGCCGCCTCGGTGTACGCCGAGGCGGCTTTTTGGTTTTTGGCTCGTCAGTTCACACTGTCAAACTGAAGGTATAGCCTTCTTGCGACTCGCCAGCGCCGTCACCGCATACCCGATACACGCTGCCAGTATCGACCCGGTCAGAATGCCCATCCGGTCTTCTCCGGCAAACTCACTGGCTCCCGGCACAAATGCCAGGGACCCGACAAACAGGCTCATGGTAAAGCCGATGCCGCACAGGATCGCCACGCCAAACACCTGGCCCCAATTCGCGCCGCTGGGCAGGGCGGCAATGCCGGTCTTGATGGCCAGCCAGGTGAGGCCAAACACGCCGATGGTCTTGCCGATCAGCAGGCCTGCGGCGATGCCCATCGGTACATGGTGGGTAAAGCTTTCCAGGCTGACGCCGGTCAGGGACACGCCCGCGTTGGCGAAGGCGAACAACGGCAGGATGCCGTAGGCCACCCACGGGTGCAGGGCGTGTTCCAGGGTGAGCAGCGGCGACGGCTCGGCGTTTTTGGTGCGCATCGGGATGCAGAACGCCAATGTCACGCCGGCGAGCGTCGCGTGAACGCCGCTCTTGAGTACGCACACCCACAGGATCAGCCCGATGATCAGGTAGGGCCCGAGCTTGATCACGCCCAGTCGGTTCATCGCGATCAACGCAATCAGGCAGGCCCCCGCACCGGCCAGGGCGGCGCCGGACAAGTCGGCGGAATAGAACACGGCGATGACGATGATCGCGCCCAGGTCATCGATGATGGCCAGGGTCATCAGGAACAGCTTGAGCGATACCGGTACGCGCTTGCCCAGCAAGGCCAGCACACCGAGGGCGAAGGCAATGTCGGTGGCCATGGGGATCGCCCAGCCCGACAGCGCGGCAGGGTAGTCCTTGTTAATCGCCCAATAGATCAGCGCCGGCACCACCATGCCGCCGATGGCTGCCGCGCCAGGCAGCACTACCTGCGACGGCTTGGACAGGTGGCCGTCGAGCAGCTCGCGCTTGACCTCAAGGCCGATCAACAGGAAGAACAAGGCCATCAGGCCATCGTTGATCCATAGTAGTGCCGGTTTGGCGATTTTCAATGCGCCAATCTGCGCCACTACCGGTACGTCGAGAAACGCGCCGTACAGGTGCGACAAGGGCGAATTGTTAATGATCAAGGCCAGTGCCGCAGCTGCGATCAACAATAGACCGCTGGCGGCTTCCAGCTGGAAGAAACGGGTGAAAGTGCTACGCAGAGGCAAGGGACGCTCTCCAATCCAAGATTCAATAGGTGGGTACCCTAACCCGTACCGTTAGTTGTTAAAACAAAAGTTATATTCTTATTTGTTATAACCAGAGGTCCGCGATGACGCTTCGGCTAAGCCCGGCAATTGTGTGTCTTATTGAGTCGGCACTGTATCTGTCTGGCGTGTAGGAAACCCCCTAAAATCGGGGCTTACACCCTCAGAGAAACACGCCATGAGCGACCACCGTCCCTGGGCCCGCGAAGCCATTCGTATCATTGAAGCAGACTTCCAGCGCAGCGCCGACACGCACCTGATCCCCTTGCCGCTGCCAGGTTTGCCGGGCACCGAGCTGTACTTCAAGGATGAGTCCAGTCACCCGACCGGCAGCCTCAAGCATCGGCTGGCGCGTTCATTGTTTCTGTACGCGCTGTGCAATGGCTGGCTCAAGCCCGGCGCCCCGGTGATCGAAGCGTCCAGCGGTTCGACGGCGATTTCCGAAGCCTATTTCGCCCGTCTGCTCGGCCTGCCCTTTATTGCGGTGATGCCGGCGACCACCTCCCAGGAGAAGATCGCGCAAATTGCCTTCTATGGCGGTAGAAGCCACCTGGTACAGGACCCGACGCAGATTTATGCTGAATCTGAACGCCTGGCACGGGAAAGCGGCGGTCACTTCATGGATCAGTTCACCTACGCCGAACGCGCGACCGACTGGCGGGCCAACAACAATATTGCCGAATCGATCTTCCAGCAGATGCGTTTTGAGCAGTATCCGGAACCGAGCTGGTTGATCTCCAGCCCCGGTACCGGCGGCACCACCGCGACCCTGGGTCGTTATGTGCGTTATCGCCAGCATTGCACGCGCGTGCTGTGTGCCGATGCCGAGCGTTCGGTGTTCTTTGATTTCTACCAGAGCGGCGACGCGAGCCTGCGTCTGGACTGTGGTTCGCGCATCGAAGGCATTGGCCGGCCACGGGTTGAAGCGTCGTTCCTGCCGGCGGTGATCGATGCAATGGTCAAGGTGCCGGATGCGCTCTCGCTGGCGGCCATGCATTACCTGGCCGAACGGCTGGGTCGCCGGGTCGGCGGCTCCAGCGGGACCAACCTGATTGGCGCGCTGGTAGCGGCGCAGCAGATGAAGGCAGCGGGAGAGTCGGGATCGATCGTGGCGATCCTGTGCGATGGGGGCGAGCGGTATGCCACAACCTATTACGACCAGGCGTGGTTGGCGGGGCAGGGGTATGAACTGGATGGTTTGATCAAAGAGGTTGCGGCGAGTGTGGAGCGTGGTGAGCCGCTGCCGAACAGCATCCAGCGCGCCAACATCTGACACCACACAAAACCAAATGTGGGAGCAGGCTTGCCTGCGAATGCGGAGTGTCAGTCGCAGAGTGTATCGACTGAACCACCGCAATCGCAGGCAAGCCAGCTCCCACATTTGATAGGTGTTGTCAGCAAAGAACTATCAGGCCTCGATGCCCAACATATCCCGCGCCAACGCCTCGGCAATCCGGATCCCATCCACGCCCGCCGACAGAATCCCGCCGGCATAACCCGCACCTTCACCGGCCGGGAACAGGCCTTTCACGTTCAAGCTCTGCATCGATTCATTTCGGGTAATCCGCAGCGGCGATGAGGTGCGCGTCTCGATACCGGTCAACACCGCATCGTGCAGCGAGTAGCCCTTGATCTGCTTCTCGAACGCGGGCAGTGCTTCGCGGATCGCCTCGATGGCGAACGCCGGCAAGGCCAGGGCCAAGTCACCCAGGGACACGCCGGGCTTGTAGGAAGGTTCCACACTGCCAATAGCCGTGGACGGCTTGCCTGCAATGAAATCACCGACTAACTGCGCCGGGGCGTCGTAATTGCTGCCGCCGAGGAGGTAGGCGTGGGATTCCAGGCGTTCCTGCAGCTCGATCCCCGCCAGCGGACCGCCCGGGTAATCCACCTCAGGGGTGATGCCGACCACGATGCCGGAGTTGGCATTGCGTTCGTTACGCGAGTACTGGCTCATGCCGTTGGTCACGACGCGGTTCGGCTCGGACGTCGCCGCCACCACGGTGCCGCCTGGGCACATGCAGAAGCTGTAGACCGAGCGGCCGTTCCTGGCGTGGTGCACCAGTTTGTAGTCTGCGGCCCCCAATTTCGGGTGCCCGGCGTATTTGCCCAGGCGCGCGGCGTCGATCAACGACTGCGGGTGTTCGATACGAAAACCTACCGAGAACGGCTTGGCTTCCATGTACACGCCACGGCCGTGGAGCATGCGGAAGGTATCGCGGGCGCTGTGGCCCAAGGCCAGGATCACATGCCTGGAAAGGATCTGTTCGCCGCCATCGACGACCACGCCGTTCAACTGCCCGTCTTCGATCAGCACGTCGGTAACCCGCTGTTCGAAGCGCACTTCACCGCCCAGGGCGATGATCTGCTCACGCATGTTTTCTACCACGCCGGTCAGGCGGAAGGTGCCGATGTGCGGCTTGCTGACGTAGAGGATTTCTTCCGGCGCACCGGCCTTGACGAACTCGTGCAGGACTTTGCGGCCGTGGAACTTCGGGTCCTTGATCTGGCTGTAGAGCTTGCCGTCGGAAAACGTCCCGGCACCGCCTTCACCAAACTGCACATTGGACTCAGGGTTCAGCACGCTTTTGCGCCACAGGCCCCAGGTGTCCTTGGTGCGCTGGCGCACTTCCTTGCCGCGCTCGAGGATGATCGGCTTGAAGCCCATTTGCGCCAGCAACAGCCCGGCAAAGATGCCGCACGGGCCAAAACCCACCACGATCGGACGTTCGACCAGACCTTCCGGCGCCTGGCCCACCACTTTATAGCTGACATCCGGCGCCGGGTTGACGTTGCGGTCATCGGCAAACTTGAGCAGCAGGGCGGCTTCGCCCTTCACGTTCAAATCGATGGTGTAGATGAAGCACAGCTCCGAGGATTTCTTGCGCGCATCGTAGCTGCGTTTGAACAGGGTGAAATCGAGCAGGTCATCACTGGCGATGCCCAGGCGCTGCAGGATCGCAGGGCGCAGGTCTTCTTCGGGATGGTCGATGGGCAGCTTGAGTTCGGTGATTCGTAACATGACAGGATCCGGTAGGCGGCGGGCTGAGTGGCCGGCTGTTTTGCAAACCGGCGATTATAAGCCCCAATGGCCGTTTCCCGTCATGTTAAAACAGCGCAGTGCCCAGTCAGTCGTCGCGCGAACCGCCAAACGAGGCGCAGCCCCGTTGCACCTGGCCGTTAACCCGCAACTCGGCGGTCATGTGCTGCAGGCTGCCGCTGACGCTGTCGATGCAACGTTGCGGGGCGACCCACAATTCGACGTGCTGGTTGTTGGCTTCGGTCATCAGGTTGAAGCGGCCGTCACCGATCTGCTCTTCCACATAGGGCACCGCCAGGGGTGGCTGGCCTTCGCGCTGCAGTACCATGCCCTTGGCCGTGACGTTCATCGCCCAGGCTGGATTGTGGCCGTTGGCGCGCAGGATCATGCGCTTGAAATCCGGGTCGGCGCAGGCCGAGGTCGAGCGCTCGACGCGGTAGAGCTGCTGCAGGTCGACGCTGCCCTGGGTGCCGCTGGCGACCCCGGAGAATTTGCCACGCAGGTCGGCGAACAACGCACCTTGCTGGCCGGCCAGGGACGCCGCTTCCTGCAGGATGCTGGTGCCGCCCGTGTCGTTGACCACGTAGTTGCGTTTGTCATTGCACGGCTGGAACAGCAGCTTATCGCCGACCGCCGTGAGTTCGCCCTGCATGCGGGTCAGCCCGGCCAGAGACGGCGTGGCCGGCTCCTTGTCGAACATCTGGCAGGCGGCGAACAGGGGGAACAAGGCAAACAGAGCAAGGGTATGGGCGGCACGCATGATCGGGTCTCCAGACAAGTGCCGCCACGTTACGCAGGCCGGCGTCGCATCACAACCCCGCCCGGCAGCTTAAGGCGATTCTGACAGACGCCGGGTTCAGCCGACGATAAAGGTCTGACCCGTTTGCAGGCCTTCGACACTTTTTGCGTAGGCCAACGCCACGTCGGCGCCTGCTGCCGGTTTGAAGCCGCGGAAGTACGGCGCATAGCTGCCCATGGCTTCGAGCAGGACCGTCGGGCTCACCGAATTGACGCGCAGTCCTCTAGGCAACTCGAGCGCCGCCGCCTTGACGAAGGCATCCAGCGCGCCGTTGACCAGGGCCGCCGAGGCGCCGGTGCGGATCGGGTCGCGGTTGAGAATGCCGCTGGTGAAGGTGAACGAGGCGCCGTCGTTGGCGTACTCACGACCGATCAACAGCAGGTTGACCTGGCCCATCAGCTTGTCACGCAGGCCCAATTCAAAATCGTCTTCGCTCATGTCGCCCAGCGCCACGAAGTTCACGCTGCCCGCCGCGCAGACCAGCGCGTCGAATCGGCCGGTCTGCTCAAACAGTCTGCGGATCGACGTGCTATCGCTGATATCCACTTGATAGTCACCGCTGCTGCGGCCGATGCCGATCACTTCGTGACGCTGGGCCAGCTCGGCCTTGACGGCCGTGCCGACGGTGCCGCTGGCGCCAATCAACAGGATTTTCATGGTGTTGTTCCTCCGGGTGAATGAAGGCTCAGTCTAGAGTGGCTTTTTCGCTGGATAAACGCACTAATAGGCAACCTTTGGTTTTCATTTGGAAACAATCCATGAGCGAGATGGATGATCTGGCGGCCTTTGCCGTGCTGATCGACGCCGGCAGTTTTACCGTGGCTGCGGAGCGATTGGGCTGCAGCAAAGGGCAGTTATCCAAGCGCATCAGCCAACTGGAGGCGCGGTTCAGCGTGGTACTGCTGCACCGCACCACGCGCAAACTCAGCCTGACGGCAGCCGGTGCGGCGTTGCTGCCCCAGGCCCAGGTTCTGGTGGTACAGGTGGAGCGCGCCCGTCAGGCATTGGCCCGGCTCAAGGACGATCTGGTCGGAGCGGTACGTATGACCGTTCCGGTGTCGTTGGGCGAAACCTTCTTCGACGGCTTGCTGCTCGAATTTTCCAAGCACTACCCGCAGGTGCAGATCGAGTTGGAACTCAATAATAGCTATCGCGATCTGGCGCGGGACGGCTTCGACTTGGGGGTACGCTCAGGCGCGATTGAAAACGAGCGCCTGGTGGCCAAGCCATTGCTGGCCTGGCATGAGGTGACCTGCGCGAGCCCGGCCTACCTGGAGCAATACGGCGAACCTGGGACGCCGGCCGACCTGGCCGCCCACACCTGCCTGCTCAACAGCCACTACAGCGGCCGTGAAGAGTGGCTGTACCACCAGCAGCACGAGCTGTTGCGGGTGCGGGTCAGCGGCACCTTCGCCTCCAACCATTACAACCTGTTGAAAAAGGCGGCGTTGGTGGGCGCCGGTATCGCACGCCTGCCGTCCTACCTGTTGCCGACGGAATTGGCTGACGGCCGCTTGCGCTGGCTCCTGCGCGATTATCAGACGCGGAGCATGCCGATGTACCTGGTGCATCCCTATCAGGGCGGCCTGCCGCGTCGCACCCAGGTGTTGGCCGATTACCTGGTGGACTGGTTCAAGCGCAGCGGCGAGGCCTTGGATCGGCTTTAAGCGTAGCGACGCGCGATCAAGTGATCGATGGACAGTCGCCCCGGACCCTTCGCCACCAGTAGCAACAGCAGCGCAAGCCAGGTGCCGTGGGTCGGGTAGGCATCCGGGTAGACGAACAGCTGAATCACAAGCGTCATGCCGATCAGGGCCAAGGCCGAAAAGCGCGTGGCGAAGCCAACCAGGATCAGCACCGGGAAAAAGTGCTCGGCAAAGGCCGCCATGTGCGCTGCCACCTCCGGTGACAGCAAAGGCACGTGGTATTCGCTGCGAAATAGCGGCAATGTCGAAGCTGCCAGTTTCGGTTCACTCAGTTGGAAGGTGCCGCTGATGATATCCACCGCGAAACCTTCCACTTTGGTCTGCCCGGATTTCCAGAATACCGCGGCCATCGAAAACCGTGCGAGAAAGGCAATCAGGCTGTAAGGGATTTGCTCGAAGAGTGCGATGACCCGATTGACCAGGCCCGATGGACGAGTGTTCATGGCGATACCTTTTGTGCTGGATGCAGATGAGTGATGGCGTTGTGGCTGATCAGCAACGTCAGGCAGTGGTGCAGATCGAACTCGGCACTTGCTTCAAGCGCATGCTCCACGGCTTTTTCCAACGGACTGCCCTGGGCCAGGCTGTTGATAAACGTCACAGAGCCACTGTCGATGACGAACACCCTGACCTCCAGCCCCTGGCGCAATACCAGCGCAGCCTGGGCGTGCCAGGGGTTCAGGGTGGCCAGGGCACCTTCGGATTGATGCGCGGCCCATACCGCCACCACCGCGTAGGCAGAATTCAAGGTGGCAAGGGATGGATGCAGCTGCACGCGCAATTTTCCGACGTTTGTCTGGCCTTGCATGGCGTGAAGAATCGCCTGCTGGTCCAGCTGCTCGGTGTCCGCTGCGTGGTAGGCACGCACACGCAGCCGCTCCAGGCGTGCGATATCGGCCAGGTAGGGCACGCTGGTGGCAGGCTCGAAGTCTTGGATAAACGCTGGAAACGCACTGCCGTACTCGCTGATCAGCGGGCTGGCGGGAGGGCAAGCCTGTACGAACAGGCCGGCCATTGCGCGGAAAAATTCCTTGCCCACCAGTTGCAATGTCACGGGATAGGCCGCCGCCAGCGCGTCGATCAACGAACGGTGCACATTATTGCGATACACCGAAAATCGACTGTTCGGATCGGCTCCGTTGCGGCTGAACACGCCATCGGGGCAGGCCTGCTCAGGCGACAGTAAGGCTGCGGCAAAGTCGGCATAAAGGCTCATGGGGCCATCTGCGACAGATGCCACTCGGCCTGGTGCGCCTCGGCCAGCAATACGCTGAATGCCGGCACCTGGTTATCCCGTTCGATCAACGTTGGCAACGGACCGACTTGCGCCAGTACCTTTTCGTACAGTTGCCACACGGCGTTATCGATCGGAGCGCCGTGATCATCAATCAGCAGGCGATCACCGAGGCTGTCAGTGTCTTCGGCAAAACCGGCCAGATGAATCTCACCCACCCTGTGCAATGGCAGTGCGTCGAGGTAGGAAAGCGGATCGCGCTGATGATTGACGCAGGACACGTAGACGTTGTTCACGTCCAGCAGCAAACCGCAGCCGGTGCGACGGATGATTTCGCTGATGAAGTCGGTCTCGTCCAGGGTTGAACCCTCCAATTGCAGGTAGGTCGACGGGTTTTCCAGCAGCATTGGCCGCTTGAGGGTGCTCTGTACCTGATCAACGTGTTCGCACACCCGTTGCAGGGTGGCGTTGTCGTAGGCCAGGGGCAGCAGGTCATTGAGGAACACCGGGCCATGGCTCGACCAAGCCAAGTGTTCAGAGAAAGCGTGGGGTTGGTAGCGCTCGATCAACCTGGCCAACCGTGCCAGGTGCGCAGGGTCCGGCGGGCCTTCGCCGCCGATGGACAGGCCTACGCCATGCAACGACAGCGGGTATTGCTCGCGGATCAAGTTCAAATAATGATGAAACGGGCCGCCGGCCACCATGTAGTTTTCGGCGTGCACTTCAAAAAAACCGATGTCGGGCGAAGTTTCGAGCACTTCAGTGAAGTGCTCATGCTTGAGCCCCAGCCCGGCCCGGCGAGGGAGGCCGGGCGCCTGAGCCTGGGCGATGGCTCGCAAGGATGAAAGGGTCATCGTCAGTACTCAGGTTTCCCGTGGGTCAGGACTTGGCCGTGAAGGCCGCTTCCTGGCCGAAACCGGTCGGCGAGGTGGAGCTAGGCGTTTTGAGGCAGGTGCCGGCGGGGACGAGTTTCCAGGCATTGGCCTGGTCTTTGGTTTTCGAGGAGCCGGCGCAGGACGTGCCAGCGCCAGCGGCGCAGTCGTTCTTGCCGGCTTCGGCGACACCGAAGCATTTCTGCATGTCATCGGCAGCGTGGGCGGTGGTGGTCAGGGCGGACAGGCTCAGGGCGGAGCCGAGGGCCAGGACGAGAGTGGCGGCGGACAGTTTGGTGGTCATGGTGTGTCTCCAGTAGTGGCGGGCGTGTTTGCCTGCTTGGACCACTAGAGACGGCGGGGTGAACTTTGTTACACGTCTGCCGAAAATAATTTCGGGTTTCACCAATTATCAGGTTCGCACACAACAAATGTGGGGGCTGGCTTGCCTGCGATAGCATCACCTCGGTGTTACTGAAAACTCGAGGTGTCTGTATCGCAGGCAAGCCAGCTCCCACATTTTTGATTGGGTTCCTACAGCAACCGTTTCTTAACCGCCCAGGTAAGCCTCACGCACTTTCGGATCCGTCAGCAACTGCTCGCCGGTGCCCTGCATGACCACTCGGCCGTTTTCCAGCACATAGGCACGATCAGCGATCTTCAGCGCCTGGTTGGCATTCTGCTCCACCAGAAATACTGTCACACCGTCCTTGCGCAGCTGTTCGATGATGTCGAAGATCTGCTGGATGATGATCGGGGCCAAGCCCAGGGAAGGTTCGTCCAGCAGCAGCAGCTTGGGTTTGCTCATCAACGCGCGACCGATGGCGAGCATCTGCTGTTCGCCGCCGGACATGGTGCCGCCGCGTTGACTGAAGCGTTCCTTGAGGCGCGGGAACAGGTGCAGCACCTTGTCCATCTGCTCCTGATAGTCGCCCTTGTCGGTAAAAAAACCGCCCATGGCCAGGTTCTCCTCCACGGTCAGGCGCGAGAATACGCGACGGCCTTCCGGCACCACCGCGATGCTCTTGCGCATGATGTGCGACGACTGCTGGCCCACCAGTTCTTCACCCATGTAGCGGATGCTGCCACTGTGGGCCTGGGGCGAACCGCACAGGGTCATCAACAGGGTCGACTTGCCGGCGCCGTTGGCGCCGATCAGCGTGACGATTTCACCCTGGCGAACCTCCACGTTGACGCTGTGCAGCGCCTGGATCTTGCCGTAGAAAGTGGAAACGTTTTCGAATTGCAGCATTTTACGCTTCCCCCAGATAGGCTTTGATCACTTCGGGATTGTCACGGATCTGCTCCGGACTCCCGCTGGCCAAAGGCGTGCCCTGGTTGATCACGACAATGTGGTCGGAAATGCTCATGACCAGTTTCATGTCGTGTTCGATCAACAGCACGGTGGCGTTGTTTTCCTCGCGCAGCACGCTGATCAGCGCCTTGAGGTCTTCGGTTTCCCTGGGGTTCAGGCCGGCGGCCGGTTCGTCGAGCATAAGGATGCGCGGGCGGGTCATCATGCAGCGGGCGATTTCCAGGCGACGTTGCTGACCATAGGCCAAGGTGCCGGCCGGACGGTTGGCAAACTCGGTGAGGTTGACCTTGTCCAGCCAGTACTCGGCGTATTCCATGGCCTCGCGCTCGCTTTTGCGGAACGCCGGGGTCTTGAACAAGCCTGCGAAGAAGTTGGTGTTCAAGTGACGGTGCTGGGCGATCAACAGGTTCTCGACCGCCGTCATGTCCTTGAACAAGCGCACGTTCTGGAAGGTCCGCACCACGCCTTTGCGAGCAATTTCGTGACCGGCCAGGCCCTGGATCGGCTGGCCGTCCAACAGGATGCTGCCGCCGCTCGGCTTGTAGAAGCCGGTGAGGCAGTTGAACACCGTGGTCTTGCCGGCACCGTTGGGGCCGATGAGCGCCACGACCTGTTTCTCTTTAACGGTCAGGGCCACGCCATTGACCGCCAGCAAGCCGCCGAAGCGCATGCTCAAGTTTTCGACTTTCAGGATCTCGCGGCTCATTTGCGCAGCTCCATGTGTGGACGTTGCATGGGCAGCAGGCCTTGAGGGCGCCAGATCATCATCAGCACCATGAGGGCGCCGAACATCAACATGCGGTATTCACTGAACTCGCGCATCATTTCCGGCAGCAGGATCATCACGATCGCCGCCAGGATCACGCCCAGTTGCGAGCCCATGCCACCCAGTACCACGATGGCGAGGATGATCGCCGACTCGATAAAGGTGAATGACTCCGGCGTCACCAGCCCTTGGCGCGCGGCGAAGAAGCTGCCGGCGAAACCGGCGAACGCAGCACCCAGGGTAAAGGCGGAGAGCTTGATGATGGTCGGGTTCAGGCCCAGTGCGCGGCAGGCGATCTCATCTTCGCGCAGCGCTTCCCACGCGCGGCCGATCGGCATGCGCAGCAGGCGATTGATCACGAACAGTGCGGCCAGTGCCAGCAGCAGCGCCACCAGGTACAGGAACACCACTTTGCTTACAGGGTTATAGGCAATCCCGAAGTATTCGTGGAAGGTCTGCATGCCCTCTGCGGCGGTGCGGTCGAACGACAGCCCGAAGAACGTCGGCTTGGGGATGCTGCTGATACCGTTGGGGCCACCGGTGATATCGGTGAGGTTACGCAGGAACAGGCGGATGATTTCCCCAAAGCCCAGGGTCACGATCGCCAGGTAGTCGCCGCGCAGGCGCAGTACCGGGAAGCCCAGCAGGAAGCCGAACGTGGCCGCCGCCATGCCCGCCAGTGGCAGGCAGATCCAGAAGCTCCAGCCCAGGTAATGCGAGAGCAGCGCGTAGGTGTAGGCACCCACGGCATAAAAACCCACATAACCCAGGTCGAGCAGGCCGGCCAGGCCGACCACGATGTTCAGGCCCAGGCCCAGCAACACGTAGATCAGGATCAGGGTGGCGATATCGACTGCGCCGCGCGAGCCGAAGAACGGCCAGATCAGCGCGGCCACGATCAGGCCGATGATGATGTAGCGCTGGGTACGCGGCAGGGTCAGGAATTGGCTGACCTTAGGCGATACCAACGGGCGACGGTTGCCCTTGAACAAGGCCCCGACCTGCTGGGTGAACAGCACGCGCAGGAACATCAGCACCGAGCACAGGGCGATGATGGTCAGGGTCACGGGACCGGTGCCATGCACTTCCAGATTGATGCCGACAATGCTGAGCTTGAGGCCCAGTACCGGAAAGGCCACGGCCCATACCAGCAAGGCGCTGAAAAACGCCGATTTAAGATATCTGCTCATACTTTCTCAACCTCCGGACGGCCCAGGATGCCGGTCGGACGGAACAACAGCACCAGAACCAACAGGCCGAACGCCACGACGTCCTTGTACTGGTCGCCGAAGATATCGGCGCCAAAGGCCTCGGCAACACCCAGCACCAGGCCGCCGAGCATCGCGCCCGGAATGCTGCCGATGCCGCCCAATACCGCCGCAGTAAAGGCCTTGAGGCCCACCAGGAAACCGGCGTTGGGGTTGATCACGCCGTACTGCATGCTCAGCAATACCGCCGCGACGGCCGCCAGTGCGGCACCGATCACGAAGGTCAGGGCGATGATGTTGTTGGTGTTGATGCCCAGCAGGTTGGCCATCTTGATGTCTTCGGCGCAAGCCCGGCAGGCGCGCCCCAGACGGGAGCGGGAGATGAACAGGGTCAGGCCCAGCATGGCCACCAGGGTGACGACGAAGACCAGGATCTGCATGTAGGAAACCAGCACTTCCTGCGCGCCACCCGGGCCGAAGGAGAAACTCCCCGGGATCAGGTTGGGGATGGATTTGTCCTTGGAATCCTGGGACAGCAATACGGTGTTCTGCAGGAAAATCGACATGCCGATGGCGGAAATCAGCGGGATCAGGCGGTTGCTGCCACGCAAGGGGCGATAGGCAACGCGCTCGATACTGTAGCCATAGGCACTGGTCACGATGATCGACGCAAGGAACGCGGCGGTCATTAACAGCGGCAGGGAGTGGATCCCCATCATGGCCAACCCGGCAAGGGCGATAAAGGCCACATAGGAACCAATCATGTACACCTCGCCATGGGCGAAGTTGATCATTCCAATGATGCCGTAAACCATTGTGTAGCCAATGGCTATCAAGGCATAGGTGCTGCCAATGGTCAGGCCATTAACCAGCTGTTGGAAAAAATGATAGAGCTCAGGCATTACAGCGCTCCTAAAAACCCGATACGCATTTCACTGGTGGAGTCATTTCCGGCCCGTGCCCTGTTCTATGACCAGGTTGCACACAGCGTTTGCCAGCGAACCGCTGGTGACGGTTTTAAGATTTTCAGGTGAGCCAGCACCCGGATCGCGGGTGACAGGCCCATAAACCTCGTAAAACAAAGCCCACTGCTCTCACAGTGGGCTTGCAGGGCCAGTAACGCCTGGCTTACTGAGGGGATACTTCGGTTTTCGGTTTGCCGAAGTGCCATTCGTAAACCACGAATTTGAAGTCCTTCAGGTCGCCCTTGGCGTCGAAGCTCAGGTCGCCGGTTGGGGTCTTGAAGGTACCCGCGTGAATGGCTTCGGCCACTTTGGCGGTGTCTTCGCTTTTGGCGGCTTTGATGCCACCGGCGATGACTTCAATGGCCGAGTAGGCCGGGAATACGAACGGACCGGTTGGGTCCTGCTTGTTCTTGGCGAACGCTTCGACGATGGCTTTGTTGGCAGGGTCGGTGTCGAAGGATTTAGGCAGGGTTACCAGCAGGCCTTCGGAAGCGCCCTGGGCGATTTGCGAGATGGAATCGTTGCCGACACCCTCTGGGCCCATGAACTTGGCGTTCAGGCCTTTTTCCTTGGCTTGGCGCAGGATCAGGCCCAGCTCAGGGTGGTAGCCGCCGTAGTAGACGAAGTCGACATTGGCTTGCTTGAGTTTCTGGATGATCGAAGAGAAGTCCTTGTCACCGGCGTTGAGGCCTTCGAAGACGGCAACCTTGGTGCCTTTTTCTTCGAGGGTTTTCTTCACGGCGCTGGCGATGCCTTCACCGTATTGCTGCTTGTCGTGCAGGACGGCAACGATCTTCGGCTTCACGTGGTCGGCGATGTAGTTGCCGGCTGCTGGGCCTTGGGCGCTGTCCAGGCCGATGGTGCGGAAGATCAGCTTGTAGCCACGGGCGGTGATTTCCGGGCTGGTGGCGGCCGGGGTAATCATGATCACGCCTTCGTCTTCGTAGATATCGGACGCAGGCTGAGTGGAGCTCGAGCAGAGGTGGCCGACCACGAACTTGACGCCGTCGTTGACCACTTTGTTGGCAACGGCAACGGCTTGTTTAGGATCGCAGGCGTCGTCGTATTCCTTGGCCTCAAGCATCTTGCCGTCAACGCCGCCCTTGGCGTTGATGTCGGCGATGGCTTGCTTGGCACCCATGAATTGCATGTCGCCGTATTGCGTCACCGGGCCGGTCTTAGGGCCGGCGATGCCGATCTTGATGGTATCGGCGGCGAACGAATGGCCGGCAACCCCAGCCAGGACCATAGCGGCAAACAGTTTGGAAATCTGCTTAGTAGCCTTGTTCATAGTGCTCCACTCTTACTGTTGTATTTTTTATAGTTCTAGCGGCCTTGTGAGCTGCAGAACCGGATCGGATATCCCGGATATCCCCCCGGCAGTGCCCTGGCAACTGTACCGGTACAGTGTAGAGCGCCGGTTGATCGCTTGAAAAGCTGGCTGCTGGGGGCAACACCCAAGTGTGTCGCTTAAATGAAAGAAAAAGACAGAATTGCGGCGGGGTGATGCCAGAGTTCCAGGCAATCCTTGGCTTTGCTGACACTTTCTCTCGATGACTCAATTGCAACTGGGTTTTTCTACCTCGGCCGCGACGTTATGATTGCGCCGATTTTTTCCCAAGGTGAACTCCCATGACGCAAGAACCTAGCACCCTCTATGCCAAGCTGCTCGGTGAAACCGCCGAAATATCCTGGAAGGAGCTTGAGCCGTTCTTTGCCAAGGGTGCCCTATTGTGGGTCGACGCCCGACTGGATTTGATCGAGGCCGCCGAAGGAATGGCCGAAGACAAGCGTGACAAAGTCGCCGCCTGGCTGGCCTCGGGCAACTTGGCCGAAGTGTCTGCCACGCGGGCGCTGGACCTGGTGGAGCGCGATCCGAGCTTATGGGCGGTGGTGGTTTCGCCGTGGATACTGATCCAGGAAAGGGCAGTGCCTGCGCAGTAAGCCCCGAAACGGTGCGCGATGTTGCGCTTTGAAAGTGTGTAGCGGAGTAACCGCTGCGCCCGTGCTGGCATCTTGCCGTGAAGAAAGATCACAGCCGAGGATGACGCGCACGGCATGGGAACAGTTTTCGCTCCGCTCAAAATGCGGGAAAATTGTTTCTCTGTGTAAACAAAAGCCCGGCAATTTTCAGATCATAAGGGTAGGAAGGGCCCAAATCCGGTAAAGTTCGCCGCTTGTCATCCGGAGCTCGTCATGCCGTCAGCGCTGCCCCTCTCAGCAAAACCCTCGCACCAGTTGCTTTACCTTATCTACGGTCAACAAGAAGTTTACCGGCGCGAAGCCAAGTTCAGCATTCTCACCGCCCTGGCGCAGCTCAAGCCCGGCGAGTCGCTGTGCATCCGGGTCATGACTGACCGGCCTCAGGATTTCACCGGCTGGCCGGTGGAAACCCTGGCGCTGGACGAGCAGACCCTGACCCGGTGGCAGGGTGACAACGGTTATACCCACCGGCGCAAGGCCTGTGCGATTGCGCAGGGATTGAAGCTGGCGGACAAGACGCTGTTTGTCGATACCGACACATTGTTCCTCAAGTCCCCGCAGGGCGTATTCGAACTCATCGCGCCTGGCCAGTATGTGATGGACGAATTCGAATACGACTGGAGCTATGTCTGCAATCGCCCGGATTACCTCAAGCTGGGCACGCACCTGCGCGCCCATGGCGTGTCTGCGAGCAACAGCTTCAGGCTCTACAACAGCGGCCTGTGCGGTGTGTGTGACACGGATACGGCGCTGCTCGACACCTCGATCAGCCTGATCGACGCATGGACCGAGGGTTCGTTCGACATCCACACCATCGAGCAAGTCGCCATTTCCTTCGCGATGCATGGCAAGACGGTCCGCGAGTCCAGCAAGTGGGTCTATCACTATTACGCCGAGAAGCGCTTCTTCCACGCCATGCAGGCGCATTTTTTCAACCTTTATGGTGAAGCCTTCGGTCCCGAATTGGTCGCGCGTTGCCTGGACGTACCTCAGGTCAAGCCCACGCCTTCCGCCTGGCAGCGGCTGCTGATCAAATGGAAGCTGCGCAATCAGCGCAAACATCTGAAGAGGGTTGGCCGCGACTTGCTCTATGGCAGCGCGGCGCCTGAGAACCCTTATTACGATGTGTGTCGACAGGGCTGGTGGGAATCGGCCTCGCGTGAAATCCACAGATGGGATAAGGCTGAGCAGGAGGCGTTCTTCGGTACGCACGAGGCGGCGTGGCCCAAGCAGTTGCCCCGGCCTGCAAAGGCCGCCGACGAGCACGCCATCGTCGCCTACCTGCACCAACGACGGGCCCAATGAGGCCGCGACGGCGCCTGAGGGCGCCGTCGCATGGCTTCAGCCGGTCTTGCCAGTGTGGTTGTTCAGCGAAATAACCTTGGTTTTGCCAATGCGATGGCGGTAGATCTCACGCAGGTACTTGATCGCCTTCTTCACGCAGTCCCGTGACAGGCGAATATCGTTGATCGACACAAACTTGTCCTTGTCGTTGATCAGCTCGCGGTACTTCTTCTCATACATCGGCTTGATCGCGTACCAGTTGGTATCGAGGATCTTTGCCGGGTTCTCGAACTCATTGAGCAGTTCGTCGATGCGGTCTTCGTCGAAGTCCTCGTGGATGATGAAATCCAGGATCGAGTTGTCCAGCGTGTCGTCAAAGCGGTACGGGTTGCGCGCAAAGCAGCGTTTGATAAACGCCACGATCAAGGTGAGGAAGTCGTCCGACAGGCACGGGCTTTTCGCGATCAGGGTGGTCAGCGACAGGTTGGCCGAGGCGCCGATCACCAGGGCGTAGCGCTTGAGGGTGGTGTTGGGGAACAGGCTGTTGAGGTGAGTCTTGAGCCGGTTCAGGTCCATATAGGACAGCTTGTAGTCCTTGGGCAAGGACACGATGGACACCACCGACGAGCAGTTCTTGAAGAAGTGCAGGTCATGCAGCGCCGCTGCGTCGTAACCGGAGTTCTTGTACTGCTCCAGGGACGCCTTGTAGCGCTTGGACTCGATCGGCAGCAGGCTGATGCCTTCGATGGCCTGGGTGACCTTGTTGAAGTGCGGCAGGTCGATGGAACGGAAGAACAGGTCATCGATGTTCAGGCGCTGTGGTTCTTTTTCGAACACCTTGAATTTGTCGCTGGACGGTGCCGGCGTTTCGGGAACCACGGACTCGGCGTAGGCAATCGCCACCGGGCCGGCCAGGCTCATGAACAGGTCGTTGGCATCCAAGCGGATGGTTTCGCCGATGTCGATACCGGCGCGCCGGAAGTAGTTCTGGTCGTAGTCGGTGGTCACGGCCTGGGCGGTGAGGATGTTGAAGATCTGCTGGGAGATGTACTGGTTGGCGTGTTTTTCCATGGCATTGACGTCAATGTTCTGGATATTGCCGTCATCGCTTTCTTCGGCATAACGCATGATGTCGTTGGAGATCAGCATCATCGCGTTCCACGGGCGGATACGCCCTTTCACACTGGCTTCGCTGCTGTCTTCATTATCGAAGTTGTATGAGAAGTCCCATTCTTCCGAGAGGTATTTGCACAGCAGCCGTCCGGCGTTGATGTGCAGCGCTTCGGACATTTCGCTGCGGTGGTCGGAGATATTCGGCAGCACGCAGATGCCGCTGGTGAAGATCGGCTCGAATACAAAGGCGTGGCCGCTCTTGCTGTCGTGCTCGTCGGCGGGCTTGGTGTCGAACGTCTTGTTCATGTACGAATGCTGCTGCGCCAGGCCGAATTCGGAGGCCATGCCCGAGCCAGTACCGCCGCCGGCGCTGAAGATCGAGAAGTACAGGCGCGACTGGTTGGCCTTGATGCCGCAGGAGTCGATCAGGTACGAGTGGATCATCTTCCAGTCGGGGCTGGAAAAACGCTGGGTGTCTTTGTTGAGGATGATCTTGGCCAGGTACTGCCCCAGGATCGGCGCGTTACCGGCGCCGCCGGCATGGACTTCCGACAGGTCCATGATTTTCATCTTGCTGTAGTCGCGCAGGAAACCGCTTTTTTCGCCCTTGCGCGAGAAGCGGATGCGCCCGGCGATGTCTTTGTCCAGGTCGCCCAGCATCACCAGCGGTTCCACCAGGAACACCGGTTTGCTCGCCTTGCCGCTGCCCAGGCGCAAGTTGTTGCGTAGCCACTGGGCCGGGCTGTAGCCCTTGTCCGGCGACTTGTCTTCGTTGCTGAATTCGTTCAAGTAGAACTTGCGCGCGTTGTACACCAGTTCCGCCACGTCCAGCGCGATGTTCGACCCGCAGCGGCCCAGGCCGATCAGGCACACCGAGGGAAATTCCTGTTCGCTGCGCGGGTCGCTGTCATCTTCCAGATGGGGCGGGCGCGGGAACACCATGTCGCGCAGGCCGTCGAGGTTTTCGAGGATGCGGTCGGTATTGGTTTCGGTGAAGTACAGGTATTGCTGGGTGGCCAGCGGGCGGGCAGTGCTCAATGACTTTGAACCTGAGGGATTGTCCGCAGGCGCTGGGAGCAACACGTCGGATACCACGGTGGCAGAGCTATTTTTAGAGGTCATTGTGCGCCATGTGCCTGGGCGGATGGCTAAAGAAATCAAGGGGCCATCACGCAATGGGTGTTCGCGACTTTTCAGTGCGTCCTTGTCCTGGACGAGCGGGTTCACCCCCTGATGTGTTCAGGGAAACCCAGGCCGGACTCTGATGGATCGGCCGTTCGTCGGGGTTCTTTAGGCAAATGATGGCGAAATGCCAAAGTTTAGGCGTCAGCGAATTGGCCCTGCCATGGAGGTGGGGCTGTCGCGGCTCGGGGTGGGCTCTGATGCCGAGCTGGTGTCCTTTGCAGCCGACGCGCCAGGCAGGTTGCGCAAGTTGATACCCTGGATCACGCCGATGATATCGCTGGCCGCCACCGCCGGGCTCAGCAGGTAGCCCTGGACGAAATCACAGCCATGCTTGAGCAACAGCTCGAACTGCGCCTGGGTTTCCACGCCTTCGGTGACCACCTGCAAGTGCAGGGTGTGGGCCATGCCGATAATCGCCTGGACGATCTCGATATCGGCCATCGACTTGGGAATATCCTGGATAAACGAGCGGTCGATCTTCAAGGTATTGAGTGGCAGTCGTTTGAGGTAGGCGAGGGACGAGTAGCCGGTGCCAAAGTCGTCGATCGCCAGCGATACGCCCAGCGCGCGGATTTGCCGCAGCAGTGCCAGGGTGCTGCTGATGTTGCCCATCAGCGCATGTTCAGTCACTTCCAGTTCCAGGCGGGTGGCGGCAATGCCACTCAAGCGCAGCGCGTCTTCGATTTCGTCCGCCAGCTCATCGCGGGCCAGGTTCAGGGCCGAACAGTTCACCGACATGGTCAGTTCCGTGTAGCCACGGTCAGACAGCAGGCTCAGGTCATGACAGGCCTGGCGCAGCACCCAATGATCCAGCTCGGCGATCAGCCCGTTGCTTTCAGCGATGCCGAGAAACCGGTCCGGTCCCAGCAGCCCATGCTGGGGGTGTTGCCAGCGCACCAAGGCTTCCAGCCGCGTGACCTTGCCCTGCTTCATGTCGAAGATCGGCTGATAGAACAGCACCAGTTGATTGCGCGCGCGCAGGGCGCCGCGCAGTTCCTCTTCCAGTTGCAATTCCAGGGACGCGCGGGTTTTCAGGTTGGAGCTGAAGAAGTTCAGGCTGTTGCGCCCCATGTCCTTGGATTGGTACAGCGCCAGGTCGGCGGTTTTCAGCAGCTCCTCGCAGGTCAGGCCATCATCGGGGAACAGGCTGATGCCGATGCTGGTGGTCATCACCATGCGCCGTCCGGCCAGTTCGATGGGCTCTTTCATCTGCTGCATGATGCGCTGAGCCAGGTGCCGGGCTTCGTCGCGGTGGTGGATGCTGATCAAGATGCAGAACTCATCGCCGCCAAACCGCGCAACCACATCGGCGTGGCTGCGCACCGAGCCTTTGATATGCCCGGCCAAGACAGTGAGCAACTGGTCGCCGGCGTCATGCCCAAGGCTGTCGTTGATGCGTTTGAAGTGGTCGATATCAAGGAAGATCACCGCCATCATGCCGTGGGAGGCGGTTTTATCGGCGAGCTTCTCCGCGAAGATCTGGTTGAAGCCCCTGCGATTCAGCAGGCTGGTCAGGGCGTCGTAGTGGGCCACTTGCTGCAGTGAGGCGCGAGCCTGGTCGAGTTCGCTGAGCAGGGCATTAACCCGGCGCAAATCACGTTCCTTGTGTTGCAGCTTCTTGTCGGCCAAGGCGGCGCTGATGCTGCTGCCGATCACCAGCAGGGTGATGACGGCCACCGACAGGCCCAGTTGGATGGGGTTATTGCCCGCCGGCAACGACAGGTCCGCGCCGGTGGGAACGATCAGTTGCATCGCCGCCATGCCGGTAAAGTGCATGCTCAGTATGCCCGCGCCCAGCACCAGGCTGGCGGCGTATTTGAGCAGTTGATGGAACACGCCGGTACCGGTGCGCAAGTAGCTCGACAGCAACAAGGCCGCGAGGCTTGAGCCCATGGCGATACCCACCGAAGCCATGAACAGCCCCGGCTCAAAATACACCTGGGCCTGGGAACGCATGGCCGACATGCCCACGTAGTGCATCAAGGCGATGCCAAGCCCCATCCAGACCGACGCGAGCAAATACTGATGCAAGCGCAGGGTGGAATGACTGAGGGTCTGCATGGCGAACAACGAAGCGATCAGGGCGATCAGCAAGGACACGAACGTCATCACCAATTCGTAGTGGATCGCAATGGGCGCCTGGAAGGCCAGCATGCTGATGAAGTGGGTTGACCAGATTCCGCCCGCCAGGCAACCGGCGCCGAGCCAGCGCCAGTGGCGCCGCGCGGTGGGGTCCTCGACATGGCCGACGCGTTCAGCCATGTCCAGCGTACCGAAACCCGCCGCGCAGGCGACCAGATAGGCCAGTAGCACCAGGAACGGGTTATGACTGCAATTGAGCAATAAATGCCCGTGTTCTGGAAGCTCAGTAAAAAAATGCAGACCCAGCCATTCCATAGCATGCCCTGTCATAGCGTCACGTCACTGCCAGAGGCGATGACCTATGCGGTCGAGTATAGAAGCCTGGCGGAATTTTCCATCGCTAATGGCACTTTGCTTTGAATTATTTTGGCATCTACCGCATAGCGCCGGGTGCTAAGCGCTGATGGGCAGCTCCAGTTCGAAAGGGGCTTCCAGGGGCGCCAGGCCAAAGGCGGCGCGAGCAGCGTCACAATCGACATTCTGCACGCCCTGGCTCCAGGACGAATCAAACTCGCGGCAGACACTGGAGCGTTCTTCGTAAATCGTGCAACGGGTTGCTTGGCCCACTTCACCCTCGAGGCTGCAGCAGCGCGCGGGTTTCTGGTCGGTGCCGATCATGGCCACGCGGGTGTGGTTGATCTGCACCACCAGGTCGTCGGGCACCGTGCCCCCTGACGAGGCGCACTCACCCCAGAAGAAAGACACACGAAAGTATGAACAGCAGGCACCGCAATTCAGACACGGACTGGCTTCGGACATGGGCGTCATCGATTAGGAAGGTAAGTAGGGGGACTACGGGAAGGCTCGCCATTCTATCCGGGCCATGGCCGTTGGGAAGGGGGGCATGTACTTATATTTTCGTAGGCAAAGTGCCGCAGCGCCGGGTCAAATCATGCCCTATCAGCTTTACGAATCATTACAGACAAGCGCCCTTCGCCTGACTATGTTGCAGGTACCGGGCGGGATGCATCGGGCATCGCAGCTCTCATAACAATAAAAGAGACGGACCCATGCAGAACTCGACCCAAGCGGCGAATGCCTGGCGCATTCTGTTCCTGCTGTTCCTCGCCAACCTCTTCAACTTCTTCGACCGTACCATCCCGGCGATCATCATCGAGCCGATCCGCATGGAGTGGCACCTGAGCGACTTCCAGCTCGGCATCATCGGCACCGCCTTCACCATCGTCTACGCCATTGCCGGCCTGCCGCTCGGGCGGTTGGCCGACACCGGTTCGCGCAGCAAACTGATGGGCTGGGGCCTGTTCGCCTGGAGCGGGCTGACGGCGGTCAATGGCCTGGTCGGCAGTTTCTGGACGTTCCTGCTGGTGCGCATGGGCATCGGCATTGGCGAAGCCAGCTACGCGCCGGCCGCCAACTCGCTGATTGGCGATCTGTTTCCCGCCCATCGCCGTGCGCGTGCCATGGGGATTTTCATGCTGGGCCTGCCGTTGGGCCTGTTGCTGGCGTTCTTTACCATCGGCTGGATGGTCAAGGCGTTCGACAGCTGGCGCGCGCCGTTTTTCATCGCCGCCGTGCCGGGGATGATCCTTGCGGTGTTCATGTTCTATATCAAGGAGCCCAAGCGCGGCGCGGCGGAAACCGTGCAAGTCTCCCAGGAACGCGTCGACCGCCCGATTCGCCGCGTGCTGGCGGTACCGACCTTTTTGTGGCTGGTGCTGGCCGGGCTGTGCTTCAACTTCGCGACGTATGCCTGCAACTCGTTCCTTGTGCCGATGTTGCAGCGTTACTTCCTGATGCCATTGCAGGACGCTGCGGTCGCCACTGGCGTGATCGTCGGCCTCACCGGCCTGGTGGGCCTGACACTGGGTGGCTGGATCGCCGACAAGATCCACCAGCGTGTCGCCAATGGCCGGCTGTTGTTTGCAGCGTTCAGCCTGATCATTTCCACCGTGACCACTGGCTGGGCGCTGCACGCCGGGCGCATTGAGATCGGGGTGTTTGTGGCGCTGTTCAGTGTGGGCTGGTTGTTTGCTTATAACTTCTATACCTGCGTGTACACGGCGATCCAGGATGTGGTCGAGCCGCGCTTGCGGGCGACCGCAATGGCGCTGTTCTTTGCCGGGTTGTACCTGCTGGGCGGTGGGATGGGGCCGATCGTCGTGGGAGGTCTTTCCGATCATTTTGCACACTCGGCGATGTACGCGGCAGGGGCCGAGCAGATGACCGAGGCTTACAAGGCGGTGGGTCTGCACGACGCCATGTACCTGATTCCGGTGGCGTTGTTCCTCACCATGCTGTTCTTGTTCCAGGCCTCGCGCAGTTTTGTGCGCGATGCCAAGCGGATGAAAGACGGGTTGGTGGCGGTAGAGGTGCCGGTGCGGGCGGTCACCGCTTGAGACCGGGTAGACCCCTTCGCGAGCAAGCCCGCACACATTTAAATGCATTCCCCCTGTGGGAACCGGGCTTGCTCGCGACCTACACATCTTTGTAGTGAGCGGGCTTGTCCCGCGCTGGGTGGCGAAGCCGCCCCAATAAAGACACCGCGCAGTTTCAGGCAAACCCAATTCGCCTGGTTTGGGGCCGCTTCGCCGCCCAGCGCGGGACAAGCCCGCTCACTACAGGGAGATTTTTCAGCCTTTAAAAATTGTGTAGATAGCTATGCCGCGATGAGGCCCGTGAAGCCTATAAAAAAGGCCCGCATCGCGCGGGCCTTCTTGTTCAGCAGGGCAGGGCGGCGATCAACCCGCCACTAACACCCGGATCGCTTCCAGTCGCAGGGCGGCCTTATCCAGCATGGCCAACCCTTGCTCGCGCTGGTTGCGCAGGGCGACCAGCTCGCTGTCGCGCACGGTCGGGTTGACCGCTTGCAACGCGGTCAGGCGCGCCAGTTCTTCGTCGGTATCCGCAGCCAGGCGACGCTTGGCCTCGGCCACGCGCTCGGCGTGGCGCGGGGTGATCTTTTCTTCGCCGGCGTTGATCCGTGGCGTCAGCTGGTCACGCTGAGCCTGGATGAACTTGTTGGCGCTGGCCCGTGGCACGCTTTCCAGCTGGTCGTTCAAGGTTTCGAACGACACGCGGCCCGACAGGTCGTTGCCGTTGGTATCCAGCAGGCAGCGCAGCGCGGCCGGCGGCAGGTAGCGGCCCAGTTGCAGCGAACGCGGTGCAACCACTTCGCTGACGTAGAGCAGTTCCAGCAACACGGTGCCCGGCTTGAGCGCCTTGTTCTTGATCAACGCCACGGCGGTGTTGCCCATCGAGCCGGACAGCACCAGGTCCATGCCACCCTGCACCATCGGGTGCTCCCAGGTGATGAACTGCATGTCTTCGCGCGACAGCGCCTGGTTTCGGTCGTAGGTGATGGTCACGCCTTCGTCGTCGCCCAGGGGGAAGCTGGCGTCGAGCATTTTCTCGCTGGGCTTGAGGATCAGTGCGTTTTCCGAATGGTCTTCGCTGTCGATGCCGAACGCGTCGAACAGGGTTTCCATGTAGATCGGCAAGGCGAACTGGTCGTCCTGCTCAAGAATATCCTCGACCAACGCATCGCCTTCGCCCGCGCCGCCGGAATTGAGTTCCAGCAGGCGGTCGCGACCGGTGTGCAGCTCCTGCTCCAGACGCTCGCGCTCGGCACGGGCCTCGTCGATCAGGGCTTGCCATTCGCCGTCGTCGGCGTTTTCCAGCAGCGGCAGCAGGCGTGGGCCGAACTGGTGCTGCAAGGCGTTGCCGGTCGGGCAGGTATTGAGGAAGGCGTTCAGCGCTTCGTGGTACCACTGGAACAGACGCTCTTGCGGGCTGGTTTCCAGATACGGCACGTGCAGTTCGATCACATGCTTCTGGCCGATCCGGTCCAGGCGGCCGATGCGCTGTTCCAGCAGATCGGGGTGGGACGGCAGGTCGAACAGCACCAGGTGGTGGGAGAACTGGAAGTTGCGACCCTCGCTGCCGATTTCCGAGCAGATCAGCACCTGGGCGCCGAATTCTTCATCAGCGAAGTAGGCGGCGGCGCGGTCACGCTCAAGGATGTTCATGCCCTCGTGGAACACCGTGGCCGGAATGCCGGAGCGCACGCGCAGGGCGTCTTCCAGGTCCATGGCGGTTTCGGCATGGGCGCAGATCACCAGGACTTTGGTGCGCTTGAGCATCTTCAACTGGTCGATCAGCCATTCGACCCGTGGGTCGAAGCGCCACCAGCGGTTCTCTTCTTCGATATCCGGCTGTGACTGGAAGCTGACTTCCGGGTACAGCTCAGCGTGCTCGCCCAGCGGCAATTCCAGGTATTCGTCCGGGTTCGGCAGCGGGTAGGCGTGCAGCTTGCGCTCGGGGAAGCCTTGCACGGCGGCGCGGGTATTGCGGAACAGCACGCGGCCGGTGCCGTGGCGGTCGAGCAACTCGCGCACCAGGCGTGCGCTGGCTTCGGTGTCGCCATCGTTGACGGCGGTGAGCAGCGCTTCACCTTCATTGCCGAGGAAACCCTGGATGGTCTTGTGCGCGGCGGGCGACAAGCGGCCCTTGTCCAACAGCTCCTGCACGGCTTCGGCCACCGGGCGATAGTTCTCGCTTTCGGCGCGGAAGGCCTTGAGGTCGTGGAAGCGGTTCGGGTCCAGCAGGCGCAGACGTGCGAAGTGGCTGTCCTGGCCCAGTTGTTCCGGAGTGGCGGTGAGCAGCAGTACGCCCGGGATCACTTCGGCCAGTTGCTCGACCAGCGAATACTGCGCGCTGGCTTTGTCTTCATGCCACACCAGATGGTGGGCTTCGTCGACGACCAACAGGTCCCAACCGGCGGCAAACAGCGCGTCCTGAGCCTTCTCGTCGTCCACCAGCCATTCCAGCGCAACCAAGGCGAGCTGGGTGTCTTCGAACGGGTTGGTGGCATCGCTCTCGATAAAACGTTCTTCGTCGAACAGCGCAACCTGCAGGTTGAAACGGCGGCGCATTTCCACCAGCCACTGGTGCTGCAGGTTTTCCGGAACCAGGATCAGCACGCGGTTGGCGCGGCCCGACAGCAGTTGGCGATGGATCACCAGGCCGGCTTCGATGGTCTTGCCCAGGCCCACTTCGTCGGCCAGCAGAACCCGTGGCGCGATACGGTCAGCGACTTCACGGGCGATGTGCAGTTGGTGCGCGATGGGTTGCGCACGTACGCCGCCCAGGCCCCACAATGCGGACTGCAGTTGGCGGCTGGTGTGTTCCAGGGTGTGGTAGCGCAGCGAGAACCAGGCCAGCGGGTCGATCTGCCCGGCGAACAGGCGGTCGCTGGCCAGGCGGAACTGGATGAAGTTGGAGAGTTGGGTTTCCGGCAGGGTGACCTGTTCGTTCTGCCCATTGAGGCCGTGGTAGACCAGCAGGCCGTCGACGTCGTCGACTTCCTGTACGGTCATTTTCCAACCTTCGAAATGAGTGATGCTGTCGCCCGGCGAAAACCTCACGCGGGTGAGGGGCGCATTCCGTAGCGCATACTGGCGAGTGTCGCCAGTGGCCGGATAGAGCACGGTCAACAAGCGGCCGTCCTGTGCCAGAACGGTGCCTAACCCCAGCTCCGCTTCGCTGTCACTAATCCAGCGTTGCCCCGGTTGATACTGCTGCGCCATGCTGCCTGACTCCCGCCGTGAAAAAGCCGACTATGTTAACGGAACAAGGCCCCACCCCCAAGGACTCTGACAAAAACTACTGCCTCTGGGGAGCGTATCCATCGCCGGATCGACGGGTGGCGGGCACTTGCGAGTGTCGACTGGGTCACAGCTTGGCAAGCCTGCGCTCAAGTCGCCCTGGCATCCGCCGACAGCCTGTTGATCAGGAGAATAACCATTATGCTGCCACCCATGCTGCCCGTCAGCGTTGTGCCGGTCACGTCACAGCTCGATCCGGTGCGCCAAAAGCCGGATATCCCGCCGGTGGTGCCCGTTCAGCCGGGCTCCAACGAAAGCACCATCGACCTGAAAAAAGGTGATGCCGAGACATCGACTTTTTTACTGCGCGAAGAACAGCGGCGCCAGCAGGAACAGCACAGACGCCAGCGTGAAGCCGACGAAGACCCGGAGGCGCATCTGGCCATTCCGGGGGATGTGCTCAATGCCGACAACACCGTTCCGGTTATCCCCTTGATCGAAGATGCGCCGCGTCAGGGTTTGTGGGTAGACGTCGAAGTTTAGTCGCACACAACGCCCTCACCTGCCTTTTGTCGCTCGCTGATTTGCCGTTGAACGGAGCAGGCCGCATTATTGGGCTATCTCCTCCACGACGTAAGCCAAGCCATGAGTGAAGACGACAAGCTGATCGACCTGAATGCCGAGCGCGCCAAGCGCGTGCATGAGCTCAATGACAAGCGCCTGAATGAAGTACGCCAGGCGTTTGAGCAGGCGATGCCGCTGGGCAAAGTGAAGAAGAAATCGAAGAGCAAGCCAAAAAAGCGTTGAAACAACCTGCATCCCTTGATGCAGGTCAGTTATTTCCCTTCTTTTCGCCCCGTCGTGGGCGACATTGACCCCGGTCAATTTTCCAATCCGCCTTCTCCATTAACTTAGCCCTATCGCAACAGGGCAAGTGCAGGAGGCCGGTCATGTTCATCGATAATGTGGTGTTTGCCGGGGTGCTGACTGTAAGCCTCATGGTGTTGTTTTTTGTTGGGTTTGGAATTTTTATCTGGAAAGACGCGAACAAGCGTAAAAAACCTTAGGTTTTTCCAGGTTATACGGGCACGCAAGGCATTTTGGGCGACTTCGGTCGCCCTTTTTTTTTGGCGAGATTTAATTAACGCCTCAGAACTTTTGTGGGAGCGGGCTTGCTCGCGAATGCGGTGGGTCAGTCGCACATGTATTGACTGACACTCTGCATTCGCGAGCAAGCCCGCTCCCACATTTTGATTTATGTCGGGTTTGAGACCTGCTGAGTCCATGCAATAAAAAAGGCGCGACCCTTGCGGATCGCACCTTTTTTGTGGCGGGCGGCTTATCAGCTGCCGAGTGCCATGGATGCCAACCAGAACAACCCGGCCGACAGGGCCACGGTGGCGGGCAGGGTCAGCACCCAGGCCATCAGGATGGTCTTCACGGTACCGCCTTGCAGGCCACTTTTGTTCGCGACCATGGTGCCGGCCACGCCCGAAGACAGCACGTGGGTAGTGGATACCGGCAGCGCGAAGATATTGGCAAAGCCAATCATGGTCGCGGTGGTGATCTGCGCCGACATGCCCTGGGCATAGGTCATGCCCTGCTTGCCGATTTTCTCACCGATCGTCAGTACCACGCGCTTCCAGCCCACCATGGTGCCCAGGCCCAACGCCAGTGCGACGGCCAGGATCACCCAGAACGGTGCGTATTCGGTGGTGGCAGTCAGGTCTTTGCGCAGTTTGTCGAGGTCGGACTTGTCACGCGCCGGCAAGCCTGGCAGTTTGCCGACTTTCTTCGCGGTGTCATCGAGGCAGAGCAAGTAGCGACGCACTTCGATACGATGATCGGCCGTCAGCGAATGGTAGTCGGAGACGCCTTTCAGGGTGCCCAGCAGCGCGTTGATGGTCGGTTCGGTCTGTTGCGGGTTGCAACGGAACTTGCCCGGCAGATCGTCCTGTACGCTTTTTCCCAGCGACAGGAACTCGCCGAGGGTCTCGTGGTTGCGCTGGTAGAACTGGTTCAAGTGCAAGGTGGCGTCGCGGGTACGTTCGATCTGGTAGGTGGTACTGCCCAGGTCCAGCACAAACTGCGCCGGCACGATACCGATCAGCACCAGCATGATCAGGCCGATGCCTTTCTGACCATCGTTGGAGCCGTGCACGAAACTCACGGCCATGGCGGAAATCACCAGCACCAGGCGGTTCCAGAACGGCGGGTGTTTCTTGTCGTCGAGCTTGCGGCGCTGGTCCGGGGTCTTGTGCATCTTGGACAGCGGGCGCCACCACTTCAAGCCGATCAGCACCAGGGCTGCGACCAGGAAGCCAGCCATTGGCGAGAACACCAGGGAAGCACCGATATCCACCGCTTTCTGCCAGTTAACGCCGTCAGCCAGGGGGATGTCGTTGATCAAGGCATTGGCCAGGCCGACACCGAGGATCGAGCCGATCAGGGTGTGGGAGCTGGAGGCGGGGATACCAAAGTACCAGGTGCCCAGGTTCCACGTGATCGCCGCCGCCAATAAGGAGAACACCATTGCCAGGCCATGGCCGGTGTTCACATTGATCAGCAACTCCACCGGCAGCAAGTGCACGATGGCGTAGGCGACACCGACACCACCGAGCAACACGCCAAGGAAGTTGAACACCCCCGAGAAGAACACGGCCAGGTGCGGCGGCATGGCTTTGGTATAGATGACTGTGGCCACCGCGTTAGCGGTGTCATGAAAGCCATTGATGAACTCGAAGGCGAGGACAAAGGCCAGGGCGAGCAATAGGCTCACTAGAACCCACGCATCCAGTCCGCTGAATAAATCGATCATGAAGGTTTTCTGACCCGGTCGTAAGGGGGCGCGATTATGCCAGAAAACCTCGGTAATCGATGCACTAGCTGCTCATCGGTCACATTCTTCCCCGGAAAAAAAACCTGGATCGGGGTGGATCCCCGTGTTTCCGGGGCCTTGGCAAGTCTTTGATTTATAAAGCGCAGGCAGATTGCGAGGGGTATTGTCACAAAAGCGTCACGCCTGAAACATTTGTATGAAATTTTACCGCAGGTGGTGCGATGCAAGGGAGCCGGCTGCTAGCTATGTGCTAGTAGCCGGACCCGGAACCTTGAGGATCCAAACCTGATCCGCTTATGGCTCCTCGGTCTTGAGTTCCTGTTCGATCTTTTGGATTTCCTGGGCAAATGCCTGGTCGAGGAGGCTGGCTCGCTTGCGCCATGGTTTGCGTTCAGGTTCAGGCTGGGCGGCGTAGGTGGTGACTTCCCCGCCGTAAACGTCCTTGTAACGTTGCTCCTGGCGCTCAAGTTCTGCGCGCAGTTCATCTTTCGTCACATTGTTACCTAATTGAGTTGAGTAAATACATTGCAGCGTTGTGCTGAAATGCGCCCACAGGCAGTCCCAAGTTGAGCGGTGGAAACGTTCAAGTTTGGAGTAAGCCGGGCGGCCACTTATTTAGTGCGGTCATTCCAAGCAATAGTTGCAACAGGCAATGCACGGCTTGTGCAGCGCTTCGCGAGTTCCGGTTCCGATAGTCATACCGGGCGGATCCATGCAAGCGTGCATTATAGCGAGGCATTTGAATAACACTATCTGCATAAAGTTAAAAACAGTCAACTTATGTGAGGGTCCTGTTTCGTAACACGCGGGATGATTGCGCGATTCCTGACGTCAAGCGTGCAACCGAGCTCACATTAATTCAGCGCGTTAATGTGAGTACGGTGCAGCGAGCCCACGCTTGGCGGCGTAAATTGCGATAATCGAATGACCGCCCGATAATCGCACGATGTGACCAGCCCTGCCTTGCGCGCGCAGGCCGACGCGTCTTGTAATAGAAGGCAAGCCTCCCCTGCGGTTGGCAATAAGACAAAGGATCCCGACATGAACGATCAATTGCGCAACTCTTTCGCGTCAGTGGCGCCGCCGATCGTCGCTTCTGCGGCCAAGCGTATCCAGGCCTTTACCGGTGATCCAGACTTCATGACCTCCCTGGCCCGTGGCCTGGCTGTGGTGCAGGCCTTCCAGGAACGCAAGCGCCACCTCACCATCGCCCAGATCAGCCACCGCACGGAAATCCCCCGCGCCGCCGTGCGCCGTTGCCTGCATACCTTGATCAAGCTCGGCTATGCCACCACCGACGGGCGTACCTATTCGCTGCTGCCCAAAGTCCTGACCCTAGGCCATGCCTACCTGTCGTCCACGCCACTGGCCGTGTCGGCCCAACCTTACCTGGACCGCATGAGCGAGCAGCTCCACGAGGCCTGCAACATGGCCACCCTTGAAGGCGACGACATCTTGTACATCGCCCGTTCGGCCACCACCCAGCGCCTGATTTCGGTGGACCTGTCGGTCGGCGGGCGGCTACCCGCCTATTGCACCTCCATGGGCCGCATTTTGCTTGCGGCGCTCGATGATGCCTCGCTGCAGGATTACCTCGACCACGCCGACCTGCAAACCAAGACGAGCCGCACCCTCACGACGACCGAGGCGCTGTTCGAATGCCTGCAACAGGTGCGTCAGCAGGGCTGGTGCATCGTCGACCAGGAACTTGAGCAAGGCCTGCGCTCCATTGCCGTGCCGGTGTACGACGCGTCGGGCCAGGTGTTGGCCGCGCTGAACGTGAGCACCCACGCCGGACGGGTCAGCCGCAGCGAACTGGAGCAACGCTTCCTGCCCAGCATGCTCAGTGCCAGCCGCGAGCTGAGTGCGCAGCTGTTCGCCTAAGCTGTTCGGTGACCGCACAGATCCTGGTCTGATCAATTGACGGTGTTTCCCCTGGCTTATTAATGTGCGGCAGCGCTGTGCGCGCCGCCCATAATAAATGACGGCCTCAGGCCATCAGCCCGCCATCGGTGTGGAAATAAAAATAATGAATCAGCCCTCTGTCGGTACCCCGTTGGATGTCCAGTCCTTCATCAACAACCAGCCCCTTTCGCGTTATCAGTGGCGCGTGGTGATCCTGTGTTTCCTGATTGTGTTCCTCGATGGCCTCGACACTGCCGCCATGGGCTTCATCGCGCCGGCGCTGTCCCAGGACTGGGGCATCGACCGCGCCAGCCTTGGCCCGGTGATGAGCGCCGCGTTGATCGGCATGGTCTTCGGCGCACTGGGCTCCGGCCCGCTGGCGGATCGCTTCGGGCGCAAAGGGGTACTGGTGGGCGCGGTGCTGGTGTTTGGCGCGTTCAGCCTGGCGTCCGCCTACAGCAGCAATGTCGACCAGTTGCTGGTACTGCGCTTCCTGACCGGGCTGGGCCTGGGGGCCGGCATGCCGAACGCGACGACGCTGCTGTCTGAATACACGCCCGAGCGCCACAAGTCGTTGCTGGTGACGAGCATGTTCTGCGGCTTCAACCTGGGCATGGCCGGCGGCGGGTTTGTTTCCGCCAAGCTGATCCCGGCGTTCGGCTGGCATAGCCTGCTGCTGATCGGCGGCGTCCTGCCGTTGATCCTGGCGGTGGTATTGCTGGTGTGGCTGCCGGAATCGGCGCGTTACCTGGTGGTGCGCAATCGGGGTACCGACAGGGTGCGCAAGGCCCTGTCACCCATCGAACCGTCCATTGTCGCCCAGGCCACCCATTTCAGCGTGCCCGAGCAAAAAACCGTCAAGGCCCGCAATGTGTTCGCGGTGATTTTCTCCGGTACCTACAGCGCCGGCACCTTGTTGCTGTGGCTCACTTACTTCATGGGCCTGGTGATCGTGTACCTGCTCACCAGTTGGCTCCCAACCCTGATGCGCGACAGCGGCGCCAGCATGGAGCAGGCCGCGTTTATCGGCGCATTGTTCCAGTTTGGTGGCGTCTTGAGCGCGGTGGGGGTGGGATGGGCGATGGATCGGTTCAACCCCCACAAAGTCATTGGCACTTTTTACCTGCTGGCTGGGGTGTTTGCCTACGCGGTGGGGCAGAGCCTGGGCAATATCACCGTGCTCGCGACCTTGGTGCTGATCGCCGGGATGTGCGTCAACGGTGCGCAGTCGGCCATGCCGTCTCTGGCTGCGCGCTTCTACCCGACCCAGGGCCGCGCCACCGGCGTGTCGTGGATGCTCGGCATCGGCCGTTTCGGCGCAATCCTCGGCGCGTGGATGGGCGCCACCTTGCTGGGCCTGGGCTGGAACTTCGAGCAGGTACTCACGGCGTTGGTGATACCGGCGGCATTGGCGACAGCAGCAGTCGTCATCAAAGGCATGGTCAGCCATGCCGATGCCACCTGAGGCGAGCGCAGCTCCCACCATTAGCCATGTTCGGCTGAATGATAGCCAGACAACAATCGGTTCGGTAATCGAACACTCAGTCGATTATCGGATTGTTTGGCTCATCCCTCCGGCTTAATCTCCAAGCACTTCGGCGCCACCTCAGCGCCTTTTTCGATCCACACCGGGAGTCCGAACCCCATGGCTGAAATTCTCGCGCTGCGTGACGCGGTGGAGCAATGTGTGAATGACGGCGACACCGTCGCGCTGGAAGGCTTCACCCATCTGATCCCTACGGCAGCGGGTCATGAAATCATTCGTCAGGGCAAGAAAGACCTGACGCTGGTGCGTATGACACCTGACCTGATCTACGACCAGTTGATCGGTGCCGGTTGCGCTCGCAAGCTGATTTTCTCCTGGGGCGGCAACCCGGGCGTGGGCTCCCTGCATCGGCTGCGCGACGCGGTCGAGAAGCAGTGGCCGCAGCCGCTGGACATTGAAGAACACAGCCACGCCGACCTGGCCAATGCCTACGTCGCCGGCGCGTCGGGCCTGCCGTTCGCCGTACTGCGTGCCTACGCGGGCTCCGACCTGCCCAAGGTCAACCCGCTGATCAAGACCGTGACCTGCCCGTTCACCGGCGAAGTGCTGGCGGCGGTGCCGTCGGTGCGCCCGGATGTCACGGTGATCCACGCACAAAAGGCCGACCGCAAAGGCAACGTATTGCTCTGGGGCATCCTGGGTGTGCAAAAGGAAGCGGCGCTGGCCGCCAAGCGCTGCATCGTTACCGTCGAAGAGATCGTCGATGACCTCAACGCGCCGATGAACAGCTGCGTGTTGCCGACGTGGGCCCTGACTGCGGTGTGCCATGTTCCCGGTGGTGCGCATCCGTCCTACGCCCACGGCTACAACGAACGTGACAACCGCTTCTACCAGGCGTGGGATCCGATTGCCCGCGACCGTGGGACCTTTACCGCCTGGATCGATGAATACATCCACGGCACCGCCGACTTCACTGAATTCCAGGCCAAGCTGGCCAGCGCGCAGGAGGCCAAGTAATGGCTTACTCGACCCATGAAATGATGACCGTCGCCGCCGCGCGCCGCCTCAAGAATGGCGCCGTATGCTTTGTCGGCATCGGCCTGCCGTCCAAGGCGGCGAACCTGGCGCGCCTGACCTCGTCGCCGGACGTCGTGCTGATCTACGAGTCCGGCCCGATTGGCGCCAAGCCATCGGTGCTGCCACTGTCCATCGGCGACGGCGAACTGGCGGAAACCGCTGACACCGTCGTGCCCACCGGTGAGATCTTTCGCTACTGGCTGCAGGGCGGGCGCATTGACGTGGGCTTTCTCGGCGCGGCCCAGGTTGACCGCTTCGGCAACATCAACACCACCGTGGTCGGTGATTACCACCAGCCCAAGGTGCGTCTTCCGGGTGCCGGTGGCGCGCCGGAGATCGCAGGTTCCGCCAAGAGCGTGCTGATAATCCTCAAGCAGTCGGTGCGTTCGTTTGTCGACAAACTCGACTTCGTCACCTCGGTGGGCCACGGCGAGGGCGGCGACTCGCGCAAACGCCTGGGCCTGCCGGGTGCCGGGCCGGTCGGAATTATTACCGACCTGTGCATCATGGAGCCGGAAGAGGGCACCCATGAGTTCGTGGTCACTGCGCTGCACCCTGGCGTGACCCGAGAACACGTGGTGGCCGCCACTGGCTGGGCGATTCGTTTTGCCGACCAGGTCCAGACCACCGCCGAACCGACTGACGTTGAGCTGACCGCCTTGCGTGACCTTGAAGCACGCACCGCAGCCGCCCATGGCCAAGCGCCCGGAGAAGCCTGATGCGTGATGTGTTTATCTGCGATGCCATTCGTACGCCCATCGGCCGTTTCGGCGGTGGCCTGTCCACCGTGCGCGCCGATGACCTGGCGGCCCTGCCGATCAAAGCGCTGATCGAGCGCAACCCGTCGGTGGACTGGACCGCGGTCGACGAAGTGTTCCTCGGCTGCGCCAACCAGGCCGGTGAAGACAACCGCAACGTGGCGCGCATGGCGCTGTTGCTGGCCGGCCTGCCGCAGAACGTTCCGGGCGTGACCCTCAATCGGTTGTGCGCCTCGGGCATGGACGCCATCGGCACGGCTTTTCGCGCCATTGCCAGCGGCGAGATGGAGCTGGCGATTGCCGGTGGCGTCGAGTCGATGTCCCGCGCGCCGTTCGTGATGGGCAAGGCCGACGCAGCGTTTTCGCGCAACATGAAACTGGAAGACACCACCATCGGCTGGCGGTTTATCAACCCGTTGATGAAGGCGCAGTACGGCGTGGACGCGATGCCGCAGACTGGCGACAACGTCGCCGACGATTACATTATCTCCCGTGCCGACCAGGACGCCTTCGCCCTGCGCAGCCAGCAACGCGCCGCTGCCGCGCAAGCTGCGGGCTTTTTCGCCGAGGAAATCGTGCCGGTGCGGGTGGCCCATAAAAAAGGCGAAACCGTGGTGGAGCACGATGAGCATCCGCGGGACACCAGCCTGGAAGCCCTCGCCAGACTAAAACCGGTCAACGGTTCCGACAAGACCGTCACCGCCGGCAATGCCTCGGGGGTGAATGACGGCGCGGCGGCGCTGATCCTGGCGTCCGCCGAAGCCGTCAAGCAGCATGGCCTGACTGCCCGCGCCCGCGTATTGGGCATGGCCAGCGCCGCTGTCGCGCCGCGCGTGATGGGCATCGGCCCGGTGCCGGCGGTGCGCAAACTGGTGGAGCGCCTTGGCCTGGCGGTCACCGACTTTGACGTGATCGAACTCAACGAAGCCTTCGCCAGCCAAGGCCTGGCAGTGCTGCGTGAACTGGGCATCGCCGATGACGCGCCGCAGGTCAACCCAAACGGCGGTGCCATTGCCCTTGGCCACCCGCTGGGCATGAGTGGCGCGCGCCTGGTGCTGACCGCCCTGCATCAGCTTGAAAAAACCGGCGGCCGCAAAGGTCTGGCGACCATGTGCGTGGGTGTCGGCCAAGGCCTGGCCCTGGCGATCGAACGCGTCTAAGTCTAATAAGAGAGGATTGCTCCATGAGTGACAAGCCCGGATACCGGCGCCCGCAAGCGGGCACTCAACCGGATTACCTGCACCCGGCCTACCAGTCGACGAACCTGCGTTCGCCGTCCAAGCCCTTGGTATTCCTGCCGCATTCCTTGTCGGAAATCACCGGCCCGACCATAGGTGCCGAGCGTATCAATGCGTCGGATAATGACCTGACCGCCCAGCATGACGGCGAGCCCCAGGGCGAACGCATCATCATTCACGGCCGTGTGCTGGACGAAAACGGCCTGCCGGTCCCCGGCATCCTGGTGGAGATCTGGCAGGCCAATGCCGCCGGCCGCTACAACCACCCGCGTGACCTGCACGACGCGCCGCTGGACCCCAACTTCACCGGCACCGGTCGCACCGTCACCGACGCCGAGGGTTGGTACCAGTTCCAGACCATCAAGCCCGGCGCCTACCCGTGGGGCAATCACCCCAATGCGTGGCGCCCGGCGCATATCCACTTCTCGCTGTTCGGGCCGAGCGTTTTGACGCGGCTGGTCACGCAGATGTACTTCCCCGGCGACCCGCTGCTGGCCTACGACCCGATCTACAACTGCGTGCCGGACACCTCGGCCAAGGAACGTTTGATCGCCCGTTTCGACTTGGAAAAAACCATTCCTTCCTATGCCCTTGGCTACCGCTGGGACATCGTCCTGCGCGGCCGCGACGCCACGCCGATGGAGAAATGAGATGACACTCAACGCGACCACATCCCACACCGTCGGGCCGTATTACCACATCGGCCTGACCTGGCTGAACCGCGAAGACTTGACTGTGGCCGCCACCCTTGGCGAACGCGTGGCGATCAGCGGGCAGGTGGTGGATGGCAACGGCGACGTGGTCAACGACGCCATGTTGGAGGTCTGGCAGGCCAACGCCGCCGGCAAGTATGACCACCCGGAAGATGAGCAGGACCAGGCGCTGGACCCGAATTTTGACGGGTTCGGCCGCGTGCCGGTGGATGCAAAAGGGCGGTTTCGCTTTACCACCATCAAGCCGGGCGCCGTGCCGGGATTGAAGGGCACGACCCAGGCGCCGCACCTGGTGGTGCTGGTGTTTGCGCGGGGGCTGGTGAAACATTTGCTGACGCGGATTTATTTTGACGGCGAAGCGTTGAATGGGGATGACCCGTTGTTGGCGTGTGTGCCTGGCGAACGCCGTGGCACCTTGATTGCAAAGCAGGGTACGGACGGTCTGTATCAGTGGAATGTGGTTTTGCAAGGAACAGATAAGGAAACGGTATTTTTCGATTACTGAGTTGGCCGTGAAGGCCCTATCGCAGGCAAGCCAGCTCCCACATTTTACGGTGTTCACAAATCAAAATGTGGGAGCTGGCTTGCCTGCGATGAGGCCCTCCCAGTCGATGCATACCCATAAGTCTGCTTGCGGAACGAGCTTGTTGCAAAGTATGTCTAGGCTATAACCGTTCCCACTGAGTAAAAACCATGACAACAAAAACCAGTCATTACACCGGAGAAGAACGCAGCAAGCGGATTTTTGCCATCGTCGGCGCGTCCTCCGGCAACCTCGTCGAATGGTTCGACTTCTACGTCTACGCCTTCTGCGCCATCTATTTTGCCCCGGCGTTTTTCCCCTCGGATAACCCCACCGTCCAATTGGTGAACACCGCTGGTGTGTTCGCCGCCGGGTTCCTGATGCGGCCCATCGGCGGCTGGCTGTTCGGTCGAGTCGCCGACAAGCACGGTCGCAAGAACTCCATGATGATTTCGGTGCTGATGATGTGCGCCGGGTCCCTGGTGATCGCCTTTCTGCCGACCTACAACGACATCGGCGTGTGGGCACCGATCCTGCTGTTGATCGCACGTCTGTTCCAGGGCTTGTCGGTGGGCGGCGAGTACGGCACCACTGCGACCTACATGAGCGAAGTGGCGCTCAAGGGCCAGCGCGGTTTCTTCGCCTCGTTCCAGTACGTGACCCTGATCGGCGGCCAGTTGCTGGCGGTGTTGGTGGTGGTGATCCTGCAACAGATTCTCACCGAAGAAGAACTGCGGGCATGGGGCTGGCGGATTCCGTTCGTGATCGGCGCCGTCGCTGCGGTGATTTCCCTGCTGCTGCGGCGCACGCTGAAAGAAACCACCAGCAAGGAAATGCGCGAAGACAAGGACGCCGGCAGCATCGCCGCGCTGTTTCGCGACCACAAGGCCGCGTTCATCACCGTGCTGGGTTATACCGCCGGCGGTTCGCTGATTTTCTATACCTTCACTACCTACATGCAGAAGTACCTGGTCAACACCGTGGGCATGCATGCCAAGACCTCGAGCTACATCATGACCGGCGCCTTGTTTCTCTACATGTGCATGCAGCCGCTGTTCGGCATGTTGGCGGACAAGATCGGCCGGCGTGACTCGATGTTGTGGTTTGCAGGCCTCGGCACCTTGTTTACCGTGCCGATCCTGCTGACCCTGAAAACCGTCAGCAACCCGTTCCTGGCCTTTGTGCTGATCACCCTGGCGCTGGCGATTGTCAGCTTCTATACCTCTATCAGCGGCCTGGTCAAAGCGGAAATGTTTCCGCCCCAGGTGCGTGCCTTGGGCGTGGGCCTGGCGTATGCGGTGGCCAACGCGATCTTTGGCGGTTCGGCGGAGTTCGTCGCGTTGAGCCTCAAGTCCATCGGCATGGAAAACAGCTTTTACTGGTACGTCACGGCGATGATGGCGATCGCTTTCCTGTTCAGCTTGCGCTTGCCGAAACAGGCGGCGTACTTGCACCACGATCTGTAAGGGATGAGCTATGACACTGCGCACGAGCAACCAATTGTTCGACGCTTACTTCACGGCCGACAGCATGGCGCAGGTGTTCTGCGACCAAGGACGCCTGCAGGGCATGCTCGATTTTGAGGCGGGGTTGGCCCGGGCGCAGGCCCAGGCCGGGCTGATTCCCCAGGCCGCCGTGGCACCGATTGCCCAGGCGTGCCTGGCGTCGTTGTACGACGTGGATGCCCTCGGCGTGGCGATCGCTGCGGCGGGGAACTCCGCGATCCCATTGGTGAAGGCGCTGGGCAAGTTGATTGCCGCTGAAGACGCCGACGCGGAGCGCTATGTGCATCTGGGCGCGACCAGCCAGGATGTGATGGACACCGGCCTGGTGCTGCAAGCGCGGCGGGCGGTGGAACTGATCGAAGCGGACCTCGAGCGCCTGGGCAACGTCCTCGCCGCCCAGGCCCAGCGTTATGCCAGTATGCCGCTGGCCGGACGGACTTGGCTGCAACACGCAACGCCGGTCACCCTGGGGATGAAAATCGCCGGTTGGCTGGGCGCGGTAACGCGCAGTCGCCAGCGCCTGAAAGAACTTAAGCCGCGCCTGCTGGTGCTGCAATTTGGCGGGGCATCCGGCACCCTCGCAGCGCTCGGCGAGCAGGCCATGCCGGTGGCCGAGGCGCTGGCAAAAGAGCTGCAGCTGACCTTGCCCGAACAACCCTGGCACACCCAGCGCGATCGCCTGGTGGAGTTCGCCAGTGTGCTCGGGCTGATCGCCGGTAGCCTCGGCAAACTGGGGCGTGATATCAGCCTGCTGATGCAGACCGAAGCGGCGGAAGTGTTCGAGCCGTCGGCGCCGGGCAAGGGCGGGTCGTCCACCATGCCGCACAAACGCAACCCGGTGGGCGCGGCGGTGCTGATCAGCGCCGCCACCCGTGTGCCGGGCCTGGTGGCGACGATGTTCAGCGCCATGCCCCAGGAACACGAGCGCAGCCTGGGGTTGTGGCATGCCGAATGGGAAACCCTGCCGCAGATTTGCCGCCTGGTATCCGGCGCATTGCAACAGGCGTTGCTGGCCAGCGAAGGCTTGGAACTCGACCCGCAGCGCATGGCGCAAAACCTCGACCTGACCCAGGGCCTGGTGTTGGCTGAAGCGGTCAGCAGCGTGCTTGCCCAGCGCCTGGGCCGTGAAACCGCGCACCACTTGCTGGAGCAATGCTGCAAGCGCGCCGTCGCAGAGGGGCGGCACCTGCGCGCGGTATTGGCCGATGAACCGCAAGTCACCGCCGAACTGTCGGCGGCTGAGCTGGACCACTTGCTCGACCCCGCGCACTACCTGGGCCAGGCGCAAACCTGGGTGACGCGTGCCGTGACTGAACATTTCGCGTTGACTGCCTGAGGAGACCACCGTGGCATTCGTACAACTCGCCGAAGGCGAACTGCATTACCAACTGGACGGCCCTGTGGATGCGCCGGTGCTGGTGCTTTCCAACTCGCTGGGCACCGACCTGCACATGTGGGACATCCAGATCCCGGCGTTCACCCGGCACTTTCGTGTGCTGCGCCTGGACACCCGGGGCCATGGCAAATCCCTGGTCACGCCGGGGCCGTACAGCATCGAGCAACTGGGTCGCGATGTGATCGCTCTGCTGGATGCGCTGGGGATTGCGCGCGCGCACTTCTGCGGCTTGTCCATGGGCGGCTTGATCGGCCAATGGCTGGGGATCAACGCGGGCCAGCGCCTGCACCGCCTGGTGGTGTGCAACACCGCTGCCAGAATCGGCACGCCCGAGGTGTGGAACCCGCGTATCGAGACGGTGCTGCGCGACGGCGCAGCGGCAATGGTGGCCCTGCGCGATGCGTCGATTGCACGTTGGTTCACCGCCGACTTTGCTGCGGCTAACCCGCATCAGGCCAGGCAAATCACCGATATGCTCGCAACGACGTCACCCGAGGGGTACGCCGCCAATTGCGCGGCGGTGCGTGACGCCGATTTCCGTGAGCAGTTGGCCTCGATCAAGGTGCCGACCTTGGTGGTTGCCGGCACTGAAGATGCCGTGACACCGCCGGCCGGCGGCCACTTTATCCAGAACCATGTGCGGGGAGCGCAATACGCCGAGTTCTATGCGGCGCACCTGTCCAACGTCCAGGCCGGGGCTGCGTTCAGCGACCGTGTGCTGGACTTCCTGCTGGACTGCTGAGGAGCTTTTCGTGGACGAGAAACAACGTTACGCCGACGGCCTGCAAGTGCGCCGCGAAGTGCTGGGTGACGCCCATGTCGACCGCAGCCTCAACGCCCTGACCGAATTCAACGGCGAGTTCCAGGAAATGATCACCCGCCATGCCTGGGGCGACATCTGGACCCGCCCCGGATTGCCCCGGCACACCCGCAGCCTGATTACCATCGCCATGCTGATCGGCATGAACCGCAACGACGAACTCAAGCTGCACCTGCGCGCCGCCGCCAGCAACGGCGTGACCCGTGCCGAGATCAAGGAAGTGCTGATGCAGAGCGCGATCTACTGCGGTATTCCGGCGGCGAATGCGACGTTTCACTTGGCCGAGTCGGTGTGGGATGAGCTGGGCGTGGAGTCGCGGCAGCAGACCTGAACCTGAAATGCGATCAAATGTGGGAGCTGGCTTGCCTGCGATAGCCATAGGTATCTACACAACGTTGGCTTGACGCTTAAACCCCAGTAAATAAGGCTGTTGTGGCGAGCGGGCTTGCCCCGCGTTGGGCTGCGAAGCAGCCCCAGTAAGCAGAACGCGGTGTATCAGATGCCTCGCGGAGGCTGATTTTGGGGCTGCTACGCAGCCCAACGCGGGGCAAGCCCGCTCGCCACAGAGAGGTTCGCCAGCCTCTGATAGTTGTGTAGATACCTATGGCTATCGCAGGCAAGCCAGCTCCCACAGGAGATCAGATCTTCCTGCACCGGGAATCAGTGCGAGTCGGCATCCCACACCCAGTTCCACACGCCCGGCAGGTTTACCTCTTCAGTCACATCCTTCACCGTCCGCGCCAGCGCGGCGCGCTGAAGCCCGGCGGTGTCGGTGTAGAACGGTTCGGCGGCGGTTTTCAGGCTGTTGACTTGCGCGCTGTCCAGCAGGATCTGCAAGTACTCCTGCATATGGATCGCGGTGTAGCGGTTGATGTCGTGGAAGGTCACCACAACTGGAATCACCCCGTCCACGGTTGGCAATTCGCCCAGGGCGATACGCTCGCGCACCACCGACAGTTGCCGATACAGGTTGGCGCGGCGGCGTGGGCTGGCGTTGAAGCCCCAGATCTTGCCATCATTGGCGCTCAAGTCGGTCAACAATACTTGCATGCCATGGCGCTGGTAAGCGGCGAAGGTACGGCGGTCGTAGTTCCAGAAAGGTGGACGGACCAGCAGGGGCGGGCTGCCAGTGATCGCGGCAAGGTCGGCCGCGCCCTGGGTGAGGGTGCGCTCCAGTTCGGCGTCGTTCAGCCAGCGGTGGTTGGTATGGAACGCGGTGGCGGTGTGGAACGCCAGGATATGCCCGCCGGCGTATTCACGCTCCATGGTCTTGCGCCCGCGGGCACTGCCGCCGGAGCGCGCGGCTTCGGTCTGCAGGAAAAACACCGCCTTGATCCCCGGCAGCACCGGGTTCCGCGCCAGGTCAGCGACCACCGAACGGCTCGGGTTGTTGTAGCCCGAGGCACTGGGGCCGTCATCGAAGGTCAGCAAGAAACGGATCGGCGCCTGGGCCTGCAGGCGCTGCTCGGTCTGTGCTGTCAGCGCAATGGGCGAACCGGTGCAGCCACTAAGGATCAAGGCGAGGGCAAGCCCTGCGAATGCGATGGCAAGGTATTTCATGGTGGGCGCGGGCTCGAGTGAAGGCCGCTGCTGTCTGGATCAGCAGCGGCAGGCGCGCACCATACCGCAAGACGGAGGCTGTGAGGTTACCGGCTGACAAACGAGCGCCGGCAGCGATCAGTCAACGTATTGGCTGCGCAGCGGCGTGCCCATTTCTTCATGCAAGGCGTTTTCAGTGAGGGCTTTGGGGTTGGGCGTAGACGCTGGCGTAGTGGGCAGACCCGCGGCTTGAAGTTCGCTGTTGGACGTCTCGTAGAGCTTGCCATCAAGCGTCTCGATGGTCGAACCCGCCAAGGAAGTGCCATGACCTGCGTTATAGGCGTGCACCATTTCGTGATAGAGCGCCGTGATCGGCGAATAAGTCACGCCTGCCAATACGTCCAGGTGGGAGCGGTTGTAAACGATTTCAGCTCGGTCAGCGCGTGACCCCGGCACGCCGTCGACCATAAAACCCCACTTGGGGTCGTCGCCGACTATGGGCGCGCGTTCGTATTGCAGCAATGTCTTGAGTGCCTGGCTGCCATAGATGTAGCCGCTGCCCGTATCCACCAGATCCTCCACAATGGTTACCGGCGCGCCGTTACGTTGGGCCAGCGCATTCATCTCGGCAAGCATTTGCTTGCCATGTGGCGAGCTGCGCAGCAAGGCCAGGTCGTCTTCAACCCGTTGGATAAATTCGGCCGAGCCCTTTATCACAAAGCCTTCGAGCGGCGACGGGTCGGCCGAATCGCCGGCTTGCGCGTAGATCAGGTCGCCAGGACGATTGGCGATCACCGTGTCGTGACCCGTGCCGGTATAGAAGGTATTGCGGTCGTGACCCACCAAGCGATCATCACCGTCGCCGCCGTGCAACACGGTATGGCCGTTGCCGGCATACAGACGGTCATTGCCGTTACCGCCATCCAGGTAGCTCGTTTTAGTTTTTGTCCCCCCACCTGCGTAGAGACGGTCGTTGCCGTTGTTGCCATAAAGAACGTTATCGCCGCTGCCGCCGAAGATCAGGTCATCGCCGTCGTTGCCTTCGGCGTAGCCCACGCCGCTGCCAAAGCGCAGGACGTCATTACCCTTGCCACCAAACAGGCGCGTATAACCACCACCGGCGTGCACTCGGTCGTCGCCATCCCCGGCATCCACCGTGATGGGCTGAGTCACGTTGGCGTCAATGCGAAGAGTGTCGTTACCGTCGTGAGTCTTGAAGTGGAAAGTGAGTGGCTTGCCTTCTCCATCGTTGCTGTCGAAACGATACAGCTGACCGTTGATCTGAACATTCAATTGATCGGGACGTGTCTGGCTGATATGAACTTGATCCGCCTTGTTACCTGTTTCAAGAATCAGACTGTTGATCACGCTGTAGGAGATGTCCAGTTCCCACACCGACTGGCCGCTGGCTTTCAAATTGCCGTCATCCAGAAAGAGATGACGGTGAGCTAGAACCGGATTGTCGGGCGTGAGTGCCGGCCGAGGACGCTGGGCAGGGGTGTAGTGGCTGTTGTTGAAGACCGTGGGCGGTGCGGTCGTCGAACTGTGGGCGCCAACAGGCGGGGTGGGGGGCGAGAGTGTAAAACGGTTTGAACCGTCCATGTGTAATCCCTATCGGAGGGCCAGGTGTTGACCCTGTCTCTTGGAGTTGGCCGGACGCGTCGAATGGTTCCTTGATAGATGTAATGGAGTTTTACGCAGGTGACCTGTTCGCCGGGCGCTGGCGCCCGGCACGCGGGGCTAGCGCTTGGGCAAGTCCAAGTGGGTCCAGGGCACTTGCGGCAAGTAGTGTTGCGCAGCAACGATCAATGCCACCATCACCACCAGGAACACCGCTTGCCAGGGGCTCCAGAATGCCCAGTGCAGGCCGTTCAGCCACGGGTAGCTTTCGCTGAACTTCTGGCTCATGTGGCCGATGCGTTTTTTGTGCAACAGGCTGATCAGGATCATGCCGGCGTAGGTCACCATGCCCAGCACGCCGAGCATCAAGCCGCAGGCTATGAGCATGATCACCTGCGGCACACCGTGGCGTATGACCAGCCAGTAGTCATTGGGGTTGAGCCGCTTGGGAATCAAATACTGGGTCAGCCACACATCCTGGACCCGATAGGTTGAGCTCATTGCGGCCCATTGCTGAGTGACGCGAAAGCCAACCCCCGCCGGCAGGAGGGCCATGAGCATAAAAATGACCAGCGACATCCCGTCCAGGTTGTCGGGTTTATCGTGGGCGATGCTCAGGCCCAATCCCAACGCGAACACGGCCCACAGCCGGATAAGCACTTGGGTATAAATTGGCCGCGGCACGTATTTGCGCCAGAAGAACAGGTCGGTCTGGGGCAGCCGCTCAGCCAGCTGCGGGTAGCGCCAGGTCAGGGTTTCAGCCAGGTACCGGCAGGCGTTCCACTCGTTTTCGCCAAAGCCGTCGATCATGCGTTTCTGCTGGGTGGCACTCATCGGCGTCAGCAACAAGCGCGCGGCCAGGGCGTCGGCTGACATGCGCCGTTTATCCTGGGCCTTGTCTTGCAGGTGAGCGTAGAAACTTTCCTGCTCACAGCGCGACACCAGCTCGCGCCACATCCAGGCCGGTTCCGGGTATACGCCTTTCTGGTCGTCCCAGCCGAACACCTGGCACACCCGCTCGAACAGTGGCACGCTCCAGGTGGTGTCGTGGAGCAACTGCAGGATAAGACGTTGCCACTGCTGTTGCAGGTCGAACACCCGCAGCCAGGGTTGGTTGTTGTAGTGCGTGAGTTCCGTGACGAACTCGCGCTCGGCCTTTTGCTCCAGCAGCGCCTGCAAACTGCGACGGTAGTCCTGCAGCAGCTCGCCGCTGAGCACATCGTGCTGCCACGGCGTCATGGCGACCTGTTGCCAGGGCGTCAGCCATTCCAGGTGGTTCACTGCCCAACGGGCTATCGCAACGCGCTCGCCCGGATGATCGAAGCAATGACGCAACAAGCCCGCCTGGTAGGCCTCGGTGCAATCCTGTTGAATGGCCAAGACCCAGCGCTCGATGAAGTTACTGGCGTTGAGGCCACTGAGCAGTGCCTGCGCGGGGTCAGGCTTGGGCGCTTCCACGGCGGCAGGTTGCAGGACGCTGACGTCCATCAGCTCCGCGAGATCGTTGAGGTTGGCGTAGGCGGGTTCGGCAAGTGGCGTTACAGCGACGGGTTGTTCCTCTTCAGCGTCGGCTCGCCAGCGCGCGTGGGCCAGTGCTTCTTCATAGGCTTCGCGCAGTCGCTGGAAGCCTGCCGCGTCGTCATCCGGCCGGCAGTTTTTGAGCAGGCGCGCATAGCTGCGCTTGATGGTGCGCTCGTCGGCGTTTTCCGGCAGTTGCAGCAGGGTCCAACATTCCATGTCGTGGTCTCTCAGCGCCAGAACCCGTTGTCGAGTTGCTCAAGTTGACGGGTCAGTTCACTGCGCGCTTCGCGAATGCGCCGTTCATCCTGGGTGTCGAGCACTTGCTGGAACTGCCCGGCCCAATGCCCAAGCTGCTCGCGAAGCTCACCCAGGCTTTCCTGATAGAGCCGTTCCAGGCGTGCAATGAGCACGGTGTTGACCTGCTGGTCGCGCGGGTGAACCTTCAACAGCGCCAAGGCTTGCAGGCGTTGCTGGATTTGATCCGGGCTAAGCACGCCAGGGGTGTTCTCGATGACCAGCGAGTGCTGCTCGCCGGTCAGCGGAATACTCACCTGGGCTTCCAACAGGCCGTTGTTGTCGTAAGTGAAGCGCACATCCAGCGAGACTTCGCCGGCCTTGCGCTTGGGCACGGGAATGTCCAGTTGGCCCAACTCGATGTTGTCTTTGACCAGGCGGCTTTCACCCTGGTAGATCTTCAGCAGTACGCGCTGCTGGTCATCATGCAAGGTGACCACACTTTTGACCCGGCTCACCGGCACGCTGCTGTTGCGCTCGATCAACGGCAGGTAGTGGCCGCTCTCGATATGGCTGCCGTACTGGTTCGAGGTTTCGATGCCCAGGGTGTAGGGGCACACGTCGGTCAGCACCACTTCTTCGAGTGCGGCGCAGCGAGCCTTGAGCGCAGCCTGGATCGCGGCGCCGTGGGCGACCACTTGGTCCGGGTCGAGGCTGATGGAGGGGAAGCGTCCGAACAGACCGGCGGCGAGTTTGCGCACCAGCGGCATGCGCGTGGTGCCGCCCACCAGCAGGATTTCATCGAGGTCGCCGACCCGAATCCGCGCATCACGCAGGGCCCGTTCGATGGGCGCGCGCAGGCGTTCGAGCAACGGCGTGTAGAGCTTGGTCAGTTCCTGTTGGGTGATGGTTTTCACCCATTGCTGGCCGTCGACGCGCAGGGCGAAGTCGGCGCTGTCGTCCTGCCCAAGGGCCTTGCGCACGCGCTCGGCTTCGCGGCGCAGGGCTTGCAGCACGCTGCGGGTGGGCGGGAAACCCTGGGCATTGCGCTGGCTGTCAACGAAGTGCTCCAGCAACAAGGTGTCGAAGTCTTCGCCACCGAGGAAGTTGTCGCCCGCGCTGGCGCGGACTTCCATCACGCCGTCGAACAGCTCGATGATCGACACGTCGAACGTACCACCACCCAGGTCGAAGACCAGGAACGAGGTCTCCTTGTCGCGCTGATGCAGGCCGTAGGCGAGGGCGGCGGCCGTGGGTTCGTTGATCAGCTTTTCGACGTTGAGCCCGGCCAGTTCACCGGCGATGCGCGTGGCCTTGCGCTGTCCGTCGCTGAAGTAGGCGGGCACGCTGATCACGGCTTCGATGACGGCCTGGCCGTAGGTGCGCTCGATGTCTTCCTTGAGGCTTTTGAGCACCAGCGCGGACAGTTCTTCCGGACGGAACGAGCGGTCGCCCAAGCGCACTTCGGTGGCGCTGCCCATGTAGCGCTTGAACAGCGAAGTGGTCAGGTGCGGATGGGTGTGCAGGCGCTCTTTGGCGGCCTGGCCTACCAGGACACGGCCTTGATCATCCAGCCCGACCACGCTTGGGGTCAGCAACTGGCCAAGGGCATTGGGCACCATTTCGGCGGCATCACCGCGCCAGACGGCCGCGAGGCTGTTAGTGGTCCCCAGGTCGATTCCTACGATCATTACGACAAGCTCCCTCTGTGGTCTGTAAGAATCTGTTACCAATTTTACCCCGAAAGGTTGAAGAAAAAGCAAGGCGACTGACGTTGCATGGATCACAGATTGTAGTGAGCGGGCTTGCCCCGCGCTGGGTGGCGCAGCCGCCCCAAACCGATCGCCCTAATTTCACCTGACACACCGCGGCGGTCCTATTGGGGCGGCTTCGCCACCCAGCGCGGGGCAAGCCCGCTCACTACAGACGTCGGTAAATCAGGCATAAAAAAACCGCCTCCGGTGAGGGAGGCGGTTTTGTTTGCTGCGGTGCTATCAGAACAACTTCAGTGCCGGGGCGTCTTCTTTCGAGCGCTCGTTCTGTGCGGTCTGCTCGTTCCAGCCACCGCCGAGGGCCTTGTACAGGTTGACCTCGCTGGTCAGCTGCGCCAGGCGGTCGGTGATCAGCGACTGCTGGGCACTGAACAGCTGGCGCTGGGCATCGAGGAACGTCAGGTTGCTGTCGACACCGATGCGGTAGCGACGCTCGGCCAGGCGGTAGTAATCCTGGTTGGCCGCGACGAAGCCACGCTGGGCCTCCAGTTGCTGCTTGTAGGTCTCACGCGCGGCGAGGCCGTCGGAGACTTCCTGGAAGCCGGTCTGGATCGCCTTCTCGTAGTTCGCCACGTTGATCTCTTTCTGGATCTTGGAGTAATCCAGGCTGGCGCGCAGGCTGCCGGCATTGAAGATCGGGATGTTGATCTGCGGGGCGAACGACCAGGTGCCCGAGCCGCCTTTGAACAGGCCACCGAGGTCCGGGCTCAGGGTGCCGGCGTTGGCCGTCAAGCTGATGCTCGGGAAGAACGCGGCACGGGCCGCGCCGATGTTGGCATTGGCCGCCTTGAGGTTGTACTCGGCCTGCATGATGTCAGGACGACGTTGCAGCAGGTCCGAGGGCAACCCGGCCGGTACTTCGCTGAGCAGGTCATCCGACAGCGGCTTGCTGGCGATATTCGCCGGCAGGCCGGTGCCCAGCAGCAGGGTCAGGCTGTTTTCGTCCTGGGCGACCTGGCGCGTATACCGGGCAAGCTGCACGCGGGCGTTTTCCACCGAGGTGCGCGCCTGGCTCAGGTCGAGGGCTGACGCCACGCCGACTTCGTTGCTGCGCGAGGTGAGCTTGAAGCTCTGCTCGAACGCGCCCAGGGTGTCCTGGGTGAGCTTGAGCAGTTCCTTGTCGGCCTGCCAGGTCAGGTAGGCATTGGCCACGTTGGCCACCAGGCTGATCTGGGTGCTGCGGCGCGCTTCTTCAGTCGCAAAGTACTGTTGCAGCGCTTGCTCACTCAGGCTACGCACCCGGCCGAACAGGTCCAGCTCATAAGAGCTGATCCCGAGTGTGGCCGAGTACTGGCTGGTGATGCCGGCTTCACCGGTCTGCGAGGCACGGGCCGGCACCCGCTGGCGGCTGCCGCTACCCGTGGCCGAAATGGCCGGGAACAGGTCGGCACGCTGGATGCGGTATTGCGCCGCGTACGCGTCGATGTTCAGGGCCGCGACGCGCAGGTCACGGTTGTTCACCAGCGCGGTCTGGATCAGCTGTTGCAGGGCAGGGTCGTGGAAAAACTGCTTCCAGCCCTGCTCGGCAGCGGCCTGGTTCGGCGCCTGGGCCGACGAATACGCCGGGCCCTGGGGGAACTGTGCCGCCACCGGCGCTTCGGGGCGCTGATAGTCAGGTATCAGCGAGCAGCCACTGAGCACGAATGCAGCGACGGCTAGGGAGAGTAGCGACTTGCTCATTGGCCAGCCTCTTTAGGAGTTTGCTTGGTTTCTTTCGGTTTGCGATCGCCGATGGCGGACACGGTTGCAAAGAACAACGGCACCCAGAAGATCGCCAGGACAGTGGCCGTGATCATACCGCCAATCACGCCGGTACCGATGGCGTGCTGGCTGCCTGAACCCGCGCCCGAGGAGATCGCCAACGGCAATACGCCGAGGATGAACGCCATGGACGTCATGATGATCGGGCGCAGACGCATCCGCGAGGCTTCGATGGCGGCTTCGACGATGCCCTTGCCTTGTTCGTGGAGCTCTTTGGCGAACTCCACGATCAGGATGGCGTTTTTCGCCGCCAGGCCCACCGTCACCAACAGGCCCACCTGGAAGAACACGTCGTTGGACAACCCGCGCATGCTGGTGGCGATCAACGCCCCCACCACGCCCAACGGCACGACCAGCACCACCGCGATCGGAATCGACCAGCTTTCGTACAGCGCCGCCAGGCAGAGGAACACCACCAGCAGCGACAGGGCGTACAGCGCAGGCGCCTGGGAGCCGGAGAGGCGTTCTTCGTACGACAGGCCCGTCCAGGCATAGCCAACGCCCGCCGGCAGTTGCTTGGCGAGACGTTCGACTTCGGCCATGGCGTCACCGGTACTGTAGCCCGGTGCCGGGGTGCCGAGGATTTCCATCGCCGCCACGCCGTTATAACGCGAGAGTTTGGGCGAGCCGTAGATCCACTTGCCCGAGGCGATGGCCGACAGCGGCACCATCTTCCCGGAGTCGCTGCGCACGTACCATTTGTTCAAGTCTTCGGGCGACATGCGGCTGGCCGCTTCACCTTGCACGTAGACCTTCTTCACACGGCCACGGTCGATGAAGTCGTTGACGTAGCTGCCGCCCAGGGCAATCGCCAGGGTCTGGTTGATGTTGGACAGCGTGATGCCTTGGGCGCTGGCCTTTTCGTCGTCCACGGTGAGTTCGTATTGCGGCTCATCGTTCACGCCGTTGGGGCGCACACCGGCCAGGATCTTGCTCTGGGCCGCCATTCCGAGGAACTGGTTGCGCGCCGCCATCAACTTATCATGGCCGACACCGCCCTGATCTTGCAGAAACACGTCGAAACCGGTGGCGTTACCCAACTCCAGCACGGACGGCGGCACGATGGCAAACACCATGGCGTCCTGGAAGGTCTGCATGAAGTAGCCTTGGGCACGCTTGGCGATTTCGAATACCGACGTGGACGCATCACGCTCATCCCACGGCTTGAGCATCACGAACGCCAGGCCCGAGCTTTGGCCACGACCGGCGAAGTTGAAGCCGTTCACGGTAAACACCGATTTCACGCCTTTGCCTTCGCCTGGCTCGCCTTCCTTGTCGTTGAGCAGGTAGATACGCATGTCGTCGATGACTTTTTGCGTACGCTCGGCGGTCGAACCGACCGGCGTCTGCACCTGGGCAAAGATCACGCCCTGGTCTTCATCGGGCAGGAAGGCTGCAGGGATGCGCATGAACAACCAGATCATGCCGGCGAAGATCAGCAGGTACACCAGGAACGCCGGGATCTTGTGCTTGATCATGTTGCCCACGCCGCGCTCGTAGCTCAGTACGCCACGGTCGAAGGTGCGGTTGAACCAGCCGAAGAAGCCGCGCTTGGGTTGGCCATGCTTTTCCGGGTCGATCGGCTTGAGCATGGTGGCGCACAAGGCCGGGGTGAAGATCAGTGCAACCAGTACCGACAACGCCATGGCCGAAACGATGGTGATGGAGAACTGTTTGTAGATCACACCGGTGGAACCGCCAAAGAACGCCATTGGCAGCAGTACCGCCGACAGAACCAGGGCAATACCCACCAGGGCGCCCTGGATCTGGCCCATGGACTTGACCGTCGCCTCCTTGGGCGACAGGTGTTCCTCGGCCATCACCCGCTCGACGTTTTCGACCACCACGATGGCGTCGTCCACCAGCAAGCCGATGGCCAGGATCATGCCGAACATGGTCAGGGTGTTGATGGTGAAACCGAACGCCGCGAGGATCCCGAAGGTACCCAGCAAGACCACCGGCACCGTCATGGTGGTGATGATGGTGGCGCGGAAGTTCTGCAGGAACAGGAACATCACCAGGAACACCAGCACGATCGCCTCGACCAGGGTGTGAACCACACCGGAGATCGATTCGGTCACTACGGGGGTGGTGTCATACGGCACCACCGCCTTCATGCCCGGCGGGAAGAACGGCTCAAGGGATTTCACCGTTTCGCGGATGGCCTTGGCCGTGTCCAATGCGTTGGCGCCGGCAGCCAGCTTGATCGCCATGCCCGAAGCCGGGTTGCCGTTGAACTGCGCGCTGATGCTGTAGGTCTGGCCGCCCAGTTCGATACGCGCGACGTCCTTGAGGCGAACCTGGGAACCGTCGGTGTTGACCTTCATCAGGATGTTGCCGAACTGCTCTGCGGTCTGCAGGCGAGTCTTGCCGATGATGGTAGCGTTCAGCTGAGTGCCGGGCAGGGCAGGCAAGCCGCCCAACTGGCCGGTGGCCACTTGCACGTTCTGCGCCTGGATCGCGGCGCTGACGTCCACCGGCGTGAGCTGGTAGTTGTTCAGCTTGGCCGGGTCGAGCCAGATGCGCATCGCGTACTGCGAACCGAACACCTGGAAGTCACCCACACCTGCGGTCCGCGAAATCGGGTCCTGGATGTTGGACACGATGTAGTTGGACAGGTCGTCCTTGGTCATGCTGCCGTCTTCGGACACCAGACCGATCACCATCAGGAAGTTCTTCACTGACTTGGTGACGCGGATACCCTGCTGCTGCACTTCCTGCGGCAGCAGGGGGGTGGCCAGGTTCAGCTTGTTCTGCACCTGAACCTGCGCGATGTCCGGGTTGGTACCCTGGTTGAACGTCACGGTGATGGTCATGCTGCCGTCGGAGTTACTGTCCGAGGACACATAACGCAGGTTGTCGATACCGTTGAGCTGTTGCTCGATCACCTGCACCACGGTGTCCTGCACGGTTTGTGCGGACGCGCCTGGGTAGGCCACCTGGATGTCGATGGCGGTTGGCGCGATGGCCGGGTATTGGTTGATGGGCAACTTCAGGATCGACAGTGCCCCGACCAGCATGATCACCAGGGCAATTACCCAGGCGAAAATGGGACGGTCGATAAAAAATTTCGACATGGATTACTCCCCTTTGCCGGCAGCGGCGGCAGGAGCAGCGGAACCGGCAGGCTTGGCGTTGTCAGCCTCCTTGACCTTGACCTCGGCGCCCGGCTTGACGTACTGCAAGCCTTCGGTGATCACACGGTCACCGGCGTTCAAGCCTTTCTCCACCAGCCAGTAGGCGCCGTAAGTACGGTTGGCCACCAGCTCACGCTGCTCGACCTTGTTGTCGGCATTCACGATCAGCGCCGTCGGGGTACCCTTCAGGTCGCGGGTCACGCCTTGCTGCGGTGCCAGGATCGCCTTGCTGTTCACGCCGGCTTGCAACTGGGCGTGCACGAACATGCCTGGCAGCAGGGTGTGATCGGGGTTGGGGAACACGGCGCGCAGGGTTACCGAGCCGGTGGTCTGGTCGACCGACACTTCGGAGAATTCCAGCTTGCCGTCCTGGCCGTACTCACTGCCGTCTTCCAGCGTGAGCTTGACCTTGGCGGCATTCGCGCCGGCTTTCTCCAATTGGCCGCTTTCCAGGTCGCGGCGCAGTTTCAGCATTTCGGCCGAGGACTGCGTGACGTCGACGTAGATCGGGTCCAGTTGCTGGATCACGGCCATGGAGTCGGCCTGGCCATTGCTGACCAGCGCGCCTTCGGTGACCGAAGAACGGCCGATACGCCCGGAAATCGGCGCGTACACCTTGGTGTATCGCACGTTGATCTGCGCGGTTTGAACGTTGGCTTCGGCCGTCATGCGGTTGGCCACAGCGGTGTCGTATTCCTGACGGCTCACGGCTTGCTCATCGACCAACTGCTTGTAGCGGTCGGTGATGGATTTGGTCTGGGTCAGGGTGGCTTGCGCGCTTTTCAGGGTGGCTTCATACACCGACGGGTCGATCTGGTAGAGCTGTTGCCCTTCCTTCACGTCCGCGCCTTCCTTGAACAGGCGCTTGAGAATGATGCCGTTGACCTGCGGGCGAACTTCCGCGATGCGGTAGGCGGTGGTGCGGCCCGGCAGCTCTGTCGTCAGGGTAAAGGCTTGCGGTTGTAGGGTGACCACGCCGACCTGAGGGGTTTGAGCGGGCGGAGCCGCTTCTTCCTTTTTACATCCGCTGAGCAGCGATGCCAGGGCGACGGCAGTGACCAGAGCGGTAACAGCTGGCTTAAGTTGCATGAAGATCCTCGGGTCAGGCGCGCAGGGTGCGCACAAGAAGTGTGGAAGGGTAAAAAACAAACGGTGAGTAGATAAGTAGCTTGCTACGCAATATACTTACGTTCATGGTTGTTTGTAAACTCTTGACAGGCTTCGCGCAATGTTGACAAAGCAACGCGCTACGCCTCGATTTCATTACGTTCGGCACCCATGACGGTGCCGTCCCACAAATATTCAGATGATCGTGACCGGGCATTAATGCTGCGTTAACGATTGTCTCAAGTGCCCTGATTGAGGTTTTACTGCCATGGTTCGTCGTACCAAAGAGGAAGCTCAGGAAACGCGCAACCAGATTCTCGACGCCGCCGAGCAAGCCTTCTATGCGCGCGGCGTTGCGCGCACGACGCTGGCGGACATCGCCGCGCTGGCCGGTGTGACGCGGGGCGCCATCTATTGGCACTTCAGCAATAAATCCGACCTGCTGCAGGCGCTGCTCGACACGCTGCATGAGCCGCTGGACGAACTCGCCAGGGCCAGTGAGAGCGAGGATGAGCTCGATCCGCTGGGCTGCATGCGCAAACTGTTGATTCATCTGTTCCATCAAGTGGCCCTGGACCCGAAAACCCGGCGCATCAACGAGATCCTGTTTCATAAGTGCGAATTCACCGATGAAATGTGCGACATGCGCCGCCAGCGCCAAACCCATAGCCTGGAATGCAACCTGCGCATCGGCCTCACCTTGCGTAACGCGGTCCATCGCGGGCAACTGCCGGAAAATCTCGATACCACCCGTGGCGCGGTGTGCATTCACGCCTACATCAACGGGCTGATTGGCCAGTGGCTGTTGGTTCCCGACAGCTTCCAGCTGCATCAGGACGCCGAACGCTGGGTCGACGCAGGGCTGGACATGCTGCGCTGGAGCCCCAGCCTGCGCAATTAAGACAAAATGCGTAATTGCATCAGGTTGTGTCAACAGTAAAGCCCAAGGACAGTCAATCGTCCTTCTGCCTGATAGGTGGGATGACTTTATATACGGGCTGGCGGGCAGTTGGTAGGAAGCTGCCTAAGTATTTTGTAGCGATTTTGTTGCCATTCTGTGAAGTCCTGTTACTTAAGAACAGCGCCTATTCAAATGTGGGAGCGGGCTTGCCCGCGATGGCAGCGTGTCAATTACGAAAAGTGTGACTGAGCCACCGCTATCGCGGGCAAGCCCGCTCCCACATTGGGTAGGCGGTGGATGCCAGGTAGATGTGAAAAAGCCCCGGTTGTTACCAGCCGGGGCTTTTGCGTTTCAGGCAATTACAGCGCCAGCGTTGGGTAGTCGATATACCCAACCGGGCCCTTGGCGTAGAAGGTTTCCGGACGCGCTTCGTTCAGCGGCGCATCCGCCTTCAAGCGCGCCGGCAGGTCAGGGTTGGCGATGAATGGCACGCCCCAGGCCACTGCATCCGCCTTGCCCTCTGCCAGCCAGGCATTGGCGCTGTCCTTGGTGAAGCGCTCGTTGGCGATGTACATGCCACCGAAAGCCTTCTTCAGTTGTGGGCCAAGGCTGTCCGCACCTTCCTTTTCACGCGAGCAGATGAAGGCAATGCCACGCTTGCCCAGTTCGCTGGCGACGTAGGTGAAGGTCTGGGCCGGGTTGTCATCGCCCATGTCGTGTGAATCGGCGCGTGGGGCCAGGTGCACGCCCACACGGCCGGCGCCCCAGACTTCGATGGCGGCGTCGGTGACTTCCAGCAGCAGGCGCGCACGGTTTTCCAGGGAGCCACCGTAGTTGTCGGTGCGCTGGTTGGTGCTGCTCTGCAGGAACTGGTCAAGCAGGTAACCGTTGGCACCGTGGATTTCCACGCCATCGAAACCGGCGGCCTTGGCGTTCTCGGCACCGGTGCGGTAGGCGTCGACGATGTCGGCGATTTCAGCGGTTTCCAGGGCGCGGGGGGTCGGGTAGTCGGCCATTGGGCGCACCAGGCTGACATGCCCTTTGGGCTGGATCGCGCTCGGAGCCACCGGGGTTTCGCCGTTCAGGTAGGATTCGTGGGAGATGCGGCCCACATGCCACAGTTGCAGGAAAATCTTGCCGCCCGCGCCATGCACCGCCTTGGTGATGTTGGCCCAGCCACGTACCTGATCGTTGGACCAGATGCCGGGCGTGTCGGGGTAACCCACGCCCATTGGCGTGACCGAGGTGGCTTCGCTGAGGATCAGCCCGGCGGAGGCGCGTTGCACGTAGTACTCGGCCATCAGCGCATTGGGTACGCGACCGGCGTCGGCACGGCAGCGGGTCAGCGGCGCCATGATGATGCGGTTCGACAGTTCCAGGTCGCCCAGGGTGATCGGATCGAAAATAGTCGTCATGGGATACACCTTTCTTTAAGTTTGATCAGTTAGTCACGGGGGCCAGGTCGGCATTGCCGCTCTGACGGAAGGTAATCAAGGTCACCACCAGCGCCAGGATCGCCAGGGCCGCCGCGGCCAACGGCACGCGGGCCAGGCCGAAACCGTGGGCGATCACACTGCCGCCGACCCAGGCGCCGAGGGCGTTGCCGATGTTGAAGGCGCCGATGTTGAGGGTCGACACCAGGTTCGGCGCGGCCTTGCCGAAGGTCACCACGTTGATCTGCAGCGCAGGCACGGCGGCAAATGAGGCGGTGGCCCACAGGAACAAGGTGATTTCGGTCGGGATCAGCGCGACGCTGGTCCAGCTCAGCGCCGTGGAAACCACTGCCATGCTGATGAACACGCCGATCAGCGTGGCGGCCAGGCGCTTGTCCGCCAGCTTGCCGCCAATGATGTTGCCCACAGTGAGGCCCAGGCCGATCAGCAGCAGGGTCCAAGTCACGCCCTTGGGCGACACGCCGGTGACATCGCCCAGCAGCGGCGCGACATAGGTAAAAAGGGTGAACATGGAGGCGGCAAACAGTGCGGTCATGCTCAGCGACAGCCAGATCCCGGCGCCTTTGAGCGCGGCGAGTTCGGCGCGCATGTCGAGTTTCTCTTCGTCACGCTTGGCTGGGAGGAAGCGGATCAGGCCGATCAACGCCACCACACCAATCACCGTCACCGCCCAGAAGGTCGAGCGCCAGCCGGCTTCCTGGCCCAGCGCGGTGCCCAGCGGAACGCCGAGTACGTTGGCCAGGGTCAGGCCGGTGAACATCAAGGCCACGGCCGATGCACGCTTGTTGGCCGGCACCAGGTTGGCCGCTACGACTGAACCAATACCGAAGAACGCACCGTGGCACAGCGCGGTGACCACACGAGCAAACATCAGCACGTTGTAGTCACTGGCCAGGGCGCACAGCAGGTTGCCGACAATGAAGATACCCATCAACGCAACCAGGGCCGCCTTGCGTGGCAGCCTGGCGGTGGCCAGCGCCATGAAAGGCGCACCGATGGCCACGCCCAGGGCGTAGCCGGTCACCAGCCAGCCGGCGCCGGGAATCGACACACCCAGGTCCGCTGCCACATCGGGCAGCAAGCCCATGATGACGAACTCGGTGGTGCCGATGGCGAAGGCGCTGAGGGCCAGTATGAGTAGCGAGAGGGGCATTATCGTTTCCTTGCTTACAGCGCCGCGGTGTCGTCAGCGCCGAGTTCAGTGATGAGCGCCGCGAGGAAAGCCTGGATGGTCGCCTCGTTGCGTTTGAAAAAGTGCCACTGGCCGGCCTTCTGGCTGCTGATCAATCCCGCCCGTTGCAAGGTGGCCAGGTGGGCCGACACGGTCGACTGGGACAAGCCGCAGCGCTGGTCGATCTGCCCGGCGCAGATGCCGTATTCGTGGTTGTGCAGTTGCTCGGGAAACTGCACTTTCGGGTCTTTGAGCCAGTTGAGGATGTCTCGTCGTACTGGGTGCGCCAGGGCTTTTATTATTTCGTCGAGGTCGATGGACATGGCAGGTGCTCGGTGTCGTACAGCGTTATATCGCGATGAGGCGAACTTTAAATCGGTGTATCCCGATATACCAATATGATTTTGATCTGATGTCAGACTGAATCGGTATATCGGGTTATAACGATACGTTGGTGGCAGTGCTAGACTGCGCGCCATGAATTATCTCGCACATCTGCATTTGGGCGGTCACCTTCCTGAGCAACTGCTGGGCAGTCTGTACGGCGACTTCGTCAAGGGTCGCCTGCAGGGCCAGTTCAGCCCGCCAATCGAAGCGGCGATCCAATTGCACCGCTCGATCGACCGCTTCACCGACAGCCATCCCTTGGTGGGGGCGGCGTTGTCACGCTTTAGCCTGACCCGCAGGCGCTATGCCGGAATCGTCCTCGATGTGTTTTTCGACCACTGCCTGGCGCGGGACTGGGCACAGTATGCCGACCAGCCATTGGAGCGCTTCACCGCGCAGGTGTACCGCGTGCTGGCGGCCGAGCCGCAGTTGCCCGGGCGGCTGGCGCAGATTGCGCCGTATATGGCGGCGGATGATTGGCTGGGTTCGTACCGCGAATTTGCGGTGATGGAGCAGGTATTGCGGGGGATTTCTCGGCGGCTTACGCAGCCGGAGGAGTTGGGCCATGCGATGCAGGAGTTGCGCGCTTTATATGAGCCGTTGAGTGAAGACTTTCGGATGTTCTATCCCGAACTGCAGGCCTTTGCCAAAACCCAACTGATCACAGAGGTCTAAATGTGGGAGCTGGCTTGCCTGCGATAGCGGTCTGCCAGTTGATGATTTTTTTGCTGACCCACCGCCATCGCAGGCAAGCCAGCTCCCACATTTTTCAACCGTGCCCGCGTTACGCCGCGAATGCCGGTCGAACCGCGATCTGCTCCGCCTCCGGCACCGGCCCAAACAACGCCTTCTGCACCGCCTGCTGCGCCTGATACGCCAGCGCCGCGCGCTCCTGCCCGGCGCAGGCAATCGGTTTGAGCAGGTGAATCTCCACGTCGCCCTGATCATTGGCGTACAAACGCATCAGGTGCGAGAGCAAATCATCATCGCCGATAAAAGGTGCCAACCGGTCCACCTGCCCATCGCGCAGGTAACGGATCGCTACCGGTTGCAGCGACACATCCGCATCGATTGCACTGGCCAGTAAACGCCCGTGGAAGGTGCGCAGGCTGCGCCCGTCGGTGGTGGTGCCTTCCGGAAACATCAGCAACGGATGCGCGTGTTCCAAGTGGCGGGTCATCTGCTTGCGGATCAACTGGCTGTCGCCCGAACCGCGGCGGATAAACAGGCTGCCGGCCTTGGCCGCCAACCAGCCCGCGACCGGCCAGGTGCGCACTTCGGCCTTGGACAGGAACGACATCGGCGTGACCATGCCCAGCAGCGGAATGTCGGTCCACGACACGTGATTGCTTACCCACAGCATCGGCGTTTGCGGCAGCTCTCCGTGCACCGTCACGCGAAAGGGCAGGGCGTTGGTCAGCCGCGCCATGAAGAACCGTGACCAGCGCTGACGTCGCGCCATCGAGTTGGCGATGCCCATGCGCTCGAACACGCCAAACACACTGGCCATGCTCAAGCCCAGCGCCACCACCACCAGTACCCGGGCAATGCGCCCGTACACACGTAGGCGGCTCATCACATGGCCGCCTTGAAGTGGCGGGCATAGCGCGGGCACAACTCATCACGCTTGAGCAGGATGAACACGTCGGCCACCTGGAAATCTTCATCCCAGCACGGCTCGCCACAGATCTTCGCGCCCAGGCGCATGTAGGCCTTGAGCAGCGGCGGCATTTCGGCGATCACGTTGGACGGCAGGTCCAGCGCCGGCAGCGGTTTTTTCGGTTCGGCGCGCAAGTGTTCGTTGCACAGGTAGCGTTCGCGCAGGCGTTGCATGATCGCGTGGGCCTGGATACCGCCGTCGTGCATCGGGATGCTTGCGCAGCCCATCAAGTAGCTGTAACCGCCCTGGTTGAGCACTTCGGCCAACTCACCCCACAACACGGCGATGGTGCCGCCATTGCGGTAGGCCGGGTCGACGCACGTGCGGCCGATCTCCAGGATCGGGCCTTGCAGGTGTCGCAGGCCGTGCAGGCTGAACTCTTCCTCGCTGTAGAACCGGCCCAAGGTGCTGGCGGCCTGGTGGTCGAGCAAACGGGTGGTGGCGACGAGTCGACCGCTGTTCAAATCCCGCACGCCGATGTGGCTGCAGTGAACATCATAGTCATCCATGTCCAGGCCCAGCTCAGCGCCTTTCAGCTTGGCGTTGAACTCGCCGCTGAACACGTTGAACCGCAGGGCCTGGGCTTCCTGCAACGCCTGTGCGCCGATCAGGCGTTCGGCTTGCAGGCGGCGTTCATTGCCGGTGTCGCTGATGCGGGCGATCTGAGTCATGGCGAGTCTCCGAGTGCCGGCCACGATTTCGGCCGGTCGACTTTGTTGTCCAAAGTCAGGCTATGGAGGCCCGGTGTCATCTCCATGAAGTTATGGTGACGCTTGGATGACAGCGCTCTGTGTCGCAAATCTGTCATCGGCGCAGGCTACGCTCGCGGGCTTGAATGCCCCCTTGAGTCTGCGTCCATGGTCAGAGGCCTGCTGTGCGTTGTGCTGCTGTTTTTCACCGTTACTGCCCATGCCGAAGCCTGGCCCGATAAGGACTGGACCACAGGCACACCGCTCACGGGCCCCGCTGTCGAGGCCTTGGAGGCCTACGCTTTCCCCGCCCGGGACGACACTACCCGCCAAGGCATTCGCACCGACGCGTTGCTGGTGATTCGCGACGGCGTGGTGATCTATGAACGTTATGCCGCGCCCACCACCGCCAGCACACCGCACCTGACCTGGTCCATCAGCAAAAGCCTGATGGCCACCGTGCTGGGCGTGGCCTACGGCGATAATCGCTTCAAGTTGACCGACCCGGTGGCGCGCTTCTACCCGCCGATGAAGCAGCACCCGATGGTGACCATGGCTGACTTGCTGCACTGGGCTTCCGGACTGGACTGGCAGGAAGACTACGAATACGCGCCGCTGAAATCCTCGGTGGTGGCGATGCTCTACACCCGTGGCCGCGCCGATATGGCTGACTTTGCCGCGGATACGGAGGCGGCCAGCGCACCCGGCCAGGCCTTTCGTTACTCCAGCGGCGACACCAATATCCTGTCCGCCGCGCTCAAAGGCATGCTCGGCCTCAAGGCCTACCTGAGCTACCCCTGGGACGCGCTCTTCAAACCCTTGGGCATCCGCACCGCCACCTGGGAAACCGACGCCGATGAAACCTTTGTCGCCTCGTCCTACGCCTACCTCACCGCCCGCGACCTGGCGCGCGTCGGCCTGCTCATGGCGCGGGATGGTCGTTGGGGCGATCAACAGTTGCTGCCAAAGGATTGGGTGACCTTCAATCGCCAGCCGTTCGATAAATACAAAACCGGCCAGGACGAAGCCGTCCCCGGTGGCCATTGGTGGCTCAACCAAGGCGCACCGCAGCCCTGGCCCGACGCACCCGCCGACACCTTCGCCGCTCTCGGCCACTGGGGGCAGGCGCTGTACGTGATGCCCGACGAACGCCTGGTGATCGTGCGCTACGGTGACGACCGCGACGGCACTTATCGCCATAACGAACTGCTCAAGCGCGTGCTCGCGGCGGTGCAGCCATGATTCGTCGTCGACCGTTTACCAGCCTGCTGCTGGTGCTGCTGCTCGTGTTGCTGGGCTGGATCTGGCACGAGCGCGTCAACCTGCAAGCCTTCCCCGACATCATCGCGGCGTACACGGCCAAGGAATATTGCTCGTGCCGGTATGTGATGAATAATCCTGCGCAGTATTGCCTGGGGTATGTGAAACAGTACGTGCCGACCAGTGCGTTCAGCGACAACCCGGAGCGCAGTGAAGTGACGGCGAGTGGGTTGGGGAGGACGCACAGTGCACGGTGGTTAGGGGATCGGCAGGGGTGTCGGCTGTTGCCGTGAGGTTTCATTGGGCACTTCCACTTAATCAATCCCAATAGGCGGTCCTCCCCGCCTGGATCACCGAAACTCCACCAGCACGGCTGCAACTATCGCCCAAGGTAAAGCAATGAACGCCAGCGTAATAATTGAAAGCAGATGACGTTTCAGGTGAGGTGGAAAGTTTTTCAGATCGATTGGGTCAAGTTCTCCGTTGATGAGGGATGCCCTTGGCCACACTATCATCCCGGCGATTTTTGCCATCTCCAATAGGGACCAAATCAAACCTCGTTTCCCCAGGCTATCGCCCCAGATATAGATATAACGGCTGTTCTTTAAGGCTTGTTTTATGGACTCCAAGTGACGGTGGGTAAGATATAGGCTGTAGGAAAGGCCGACAGCGGATAGCAGAGTTGGCCCTCCCATAACAATGATCGCAATCCAAGTTGGCCAAGTATCGATACTGGTCATGGTTCTGTTGCCTCATATATTTTCTCACCTATGTATTCGCCACTCTTACCGCCGATAGTCGTACCTATCCATGCGCCAGCCCCTACGATGGCCGCGACACAGATAACTCCACCGATTCCCCCAGTGGCGACGCCAATCCCTAGGCAGATCGAACCACTGGCAGAACCGGCTGCCAATCCACTAAAAGCGCCAACAAATGTAGACCCAACAAACTTGCCCGCTTCAGTAAACTTGATCTTCTCGCAAGCCGCCTCAGAACCACTGCTGCATACCTGCTCAATAGCCAGCACCGAAGAAACGCCGCCAATGCCAATGGCAAGATAGCCTCCCGCCTTCATATATTGGGTGGCACGACTGATCGCCTCCACATGAGCGGAATACCCCGGAATCTGCCCTGGGGCTCCGGCCTTGTCCCAATGGTGTACCAAACTTCGGCTGGAAATACCGAGCGCAGTTTTCAGCTTGGGATGATCGCCCAGCGTGGTCTGGCCACGCAGTCGAGTGGAGTTCAACAGGTGGGCGTCCAGTTTAGCGAGCAGACGCTGGCGTTCGGCGAAGAACTGCGGCGATTTGAGGTGGCCGTGCAGGCGATATTGTTCTTGATGCAAGCGCTCGATGGCTTGCAAGGTGTTGCGCAGGTTGGTCAGATGCGTCTCCATCACCATGGCACTGACGCCCAGCCAGGTCGAGGTGTGGCCGATGAAGCCAGCTATTTCGGCGCCGTGCCGATGCAGGAAGTCAGCCTCATCCGGCGTGAGGGAATCAAGGGCCGCGTCCACCTGTTGAGCGGCCTGCATCAGTTGCGATTCCTGATAGGTGCAGGAGGTATTGTCGGGGTCGCTGAGCACTATCATCGAGCCGGCTTTAACGCTTGCGGTGCCAGGATTGAGCGCCTGGAATTTGCGCATCACAGCCGGATCAGGCGTGGGAAAGAGTATTTTCTCCAAAGCTTCGCGGCTCATGCTCTGGGGTACGATATAGAATCCGGGTTCCTGGCCTGGTTGGCCTTTAAATGCAAGAGGCGGCACATTGTTTGACGCTGCAAAGTTGGATTGTTGCGGCAATGCCGAGTGATGACTTGCCGATGATGGAGTCGGTTCAGGGTTACGCCTGTTTGATTGCGATGGATAACCTTCGTTGCTGTAGGTGGCGGTGTACACCGAGGGAATCAGCTTGGCTCGGCATGGGCAACTGCTGAAGCTGTCCAGTGTGCCAGCCACAAGCTTGCCATGGCTTTCAAAATGCGAAATCCCGCCGAGAATTTGGTAGGTCCCTTCATGCTTCCCACAAGTAACCCGGTCACCTTCGCGGGCATGGAGGAGACCATGTATATCTACTCTTGGATCACCGTCCAGAACTTCTCCGCCGCAGCTGGTTTTGTCACCCTTGCCAATGAAATAACCTTCGATCATTGTTTTGCCCTTTATCCATGGAGTTTTTGGCCATACTTTCCTGCTTGTCTCGATAAGAAAATTTATGCGTGATGCATTTCAATCGAGGTAATCGAGTAAGAAGAAGTCAGTGGCAAGCCAAACTTTGGAGAGGGATTTACTTAGGGTAAAGTCGGACGGTTCCCATGGTTCCGTCGTAAAAGTCTGATAGATCAGCGGCGCCCGGTGCAGTGCACCGGGCGGGTACTAATTACTGCTTACTGCGGGTTTGGAGCCTCGGGCTGCATCGCCAGCAGCAGGTCATCAACGATGGCTTTACCCATTTCGCCCAGGTAATGCGAAGCGAATGCAAATTTCTCTGCCTTAGGGTCCATGGCGGCCTCAAGCGAGAGCATTTTGGCGTAATAGAGCACGTGGGATGCGTGTTCGAGGGCTTCCACAATCGGAACTCCGGCATTGACGCGGAACACTTTCAAATGGCTTTTGTTTTCACCGCAGTCTGCGAAGGTCACGGCACCGACGGTTTCGGCTGAGGGTATTTCGTACGGCATAAGCTTGCTCCTTTGGTACACCAAAAAAGCTGCCAGTCACGATTCCAAGCGTGGGGGTGGCAGCTGTACGCAGGTTGGAATCCGAGAAGAAGCGACTCGGCAGGCACAAGGCCTCCCACGCACAGCCGCCATAAAGCACAAACAGCGGGCACAAAAAAGCGCCGACTGATTGCATGACGACGCTGTAGCGTCTTCTTTCTCGGGATTCCACGCCCGGTCGCTGATGAGCAGCGACGCGGCAGAGGTTAACGCTATATAGGTGGTGTCGCAACCCAGTGGCAAATTGCTTTCCTGTGGGAGTTGGCTTGCCTGCTATACAGACACCTCGGTGTGACGGCAGGACCGCAGTTGATCGTTCCCACGCTCCGCGTGGTAATGCATCCCGTGACGCTCTGCGTCACCTTGTACCCATCGAGCTATTCGGCGGGACGCGGAGCGTCCCAGGCGGCATTCCCACGCAGAGCATGGGAACGATCAAAAATCGTCGCACCGCCGCTCCCACATTGGATTTGCGCCACTCATTCGATTGCGCTTAAGGTTCGTCCAGGTTTTTCGCCCCACGAGTCTTTATGTTCAACGCTTCTGTCATCAAACCCCTGGCCCTCGCCCTGCTGGCCGCTGCCACCGTGCCTGCCCACGCCGACTGGTACCTGGATAACGAATCCTCACGCCTGTCGTTCGCCACCACCAAAAACACCGAGATTGCCGAGGTGCATCGCTTCCTGGTGCTGCACGGCAAGGTCGACGGCAAGGGCGCGGCGCATGTGGAGGTGGAGCTGGAGTCGGTCAACAGCGGTATCCCGTTGCGCGATGAGCGCATGCGTAATCAGCTGTTCGAGATCAAGACCTTTCCCGAAGCGCTGATCAGCACGCAGATCAATCTGCAACCGATCAATGACCTGGCTCCCGGCGCGCAGTTGGAGTTGCGCCTGCCGCTGAACGTCACTCTCCACGGCAAGACCCAGACCTACAGCGCCGAGCTGCTGGCGACGCGCCTGGACGACCGCCGCTTCCAGGTGGTGACCCTGGAGCCGGTGGTGCTGCATGCCGAGGATTTCGACCTCGCGCCAGGCGTGGCCGCGCTGCGCAAGGCCGCAGGGCTTAAATCGATCAGTTTGTCGGTGCCGGTGGGTGCGGTGCTGATTTTCACGGCGCGCTGACATGGGCGGCGCGGTGTTCCCGTGGCGCAGCGCCAATCGTTTCGAGTTGCTTATCGACGGGCCGAGTTTCTTCCCGCAGATGTTGGTGGGCATTGCCCGGGCTGAGCGGCAGGTCGACCTGGAGTTGTACCTGGTGGAAGCCGGCGCCTGCGCCGAGGCGATGGTGCAAGCGTTGGTACTCGCCGCCGAGCGTGGCGTGCGGGTGCGTTGCCTGTTCGATGATTACGGCAGCCTGGCGTTTACCCTCGGCCTGCGCAAACGCCTGACCGAAGCCGGTGTGGAGCTGCGGTTCTACAACCGCCTGAGCTGGCGGCGCTGGATGCGCAACCTGTACCGCGACCACCGCAAGCTGCTGTTGATCGACCAGGGCATCGCGGTGATCGGTGGCACCGGGGTGACGGATGAGTTCTGGACGCCGGGCCAGGACACCGCCGACTGGCATGAAGTGATGGTGCAGATCAGCGGCCCGCTGGTGCTGGATTGGCAGGCGCTGTTCGACCGCCAATGGCACGCCAATGCCGCCCGCCGCGAGTGGAAACCCGCCACCCATTTCGGTTTGCCGCGTTTGCCCAAGGTCCCGGCAACCGGGCCGGGCCTGGGACGGGTAGCCTATGCCGACGCCCGTCAGCATCGTGATATCCTGCAATCGCTGATCCGCGCCTTGAACAGCAGCCAGCAGCGTATCTGGCTGGCCACGCCTTACTTCCTGCCGACCTGGAGCGTGCGTCGCGCGCTACGCCGGGCGGCGGGGCGTGGCGTCGATGTACGCCTGCTGCTCACCGGCCCGCGTACCGATCACCCATCCGTGCGTTACGCCGGGCACCGTTATTACCCACGGTTGCTGCGCTCGGGGGTGCAGATCTTTGAATACCAGCCGTGCTTCCTGCACCTGAAAATGGTGCTGGTGGACGATTGGGTCAGCATCGGTTCGTGCAACTTCGACCACTGGAATTTGCGTTTCAACCTGGAAGCCAATCTGGAAGCGTTGGACCCTGAGTTAACGCGGGCGGTGGCGGGCAGTTTCGAGCGCGACTTTGCCCAGAGCCAGGCGGTGAGCCTGGAGGCGTGGAAGTCACGGCCGTTGTGGCGGCGGGTGAAGCAGAGGTTGTGGGGGTGGGTCGATCGGTTGGTGGTCAACCTGTTGGATCGGCGAGGGTAGGGGCCCCCGCCTTTGCACGCGGTTTAAAACTGCAACGAATATTGCGCCGTGATGTTCTGGTCACGTGACCGCTCGCCGCGCTGTTGGCTGAAGCTCAGGTCCAGCGCGCTGTTGCGGGTCAGGCGCGCGGTAGCACCCAAGTCCAGCCGGGCGCTGAGCCGATCCAGCGGGGCGCCGCTCACCTTGAAGGCGTGTCCGCCATCCCAGGCCAGTTGAGCTTGCGATTGTCGGTCGCCGCCGGCATGGGTATAGGCCAGGCCACCACGCAGGCTCAACCATGACGGGCCGGTCTGTGCCTGAGCCAGGTCGAGGTTCACGCGCACACCGCCGGTGGTCAGGTTGACGGTGTCTTTCGAGCGCTGGCCGCGCAGTGCCGCCATGCCGCCGCGTTCGGTGAAGCCGTCGTTGCGCTGCTGCACAGTGGCCAGCTGCAGGTAGGGCTGCCAGTCCCAGAAACCGTGATCGAAGCGATAGTTGGCCTCGGCGAACGCCTGCACGGTACGGCTGGTGTAGTCGGCAGACAGCCGATTCTCCACGCCTGGGAAGCTGACTCGGCGCTTGGTTGCGATCTGATGCTGCGCATAGGCGATGCCGCCGTACAGGCCCAGAGCGTCCCAGGTGTGCCCCACGTGCAGGCCCAATTGGTAGCTGTCGATACTCGCTTTGCCGCGAGCGCCGGCCTTCACGTCGCCAGTGCTCTTGCCCACAACCATCCCCACGCGTGTGCCTCGTTCCAGCTGGTGATCGAACCCGACCAACAGGCCTGTGCTGCTGTGGGACGCGCGTGCGGTGTTGCTATCGCCTTGCAGTTGGCCGGTCTGGCGCGGCAGTTGCACCCAGGCGCCCTCGTTCAGTGCTTCGGCCTCGGTAGCGCTACGACCATGGGCGTTACGCTGCCGGTCGAGTACGGCTTCACGCACTACCCGGCTGTTTTCGATCAGTGCCGCTTGGGTACTGGCATGCAACTCGCCGCTCAGTTGGTCCAGGGCCGAGGGGGCCTGCTCGGGGAACAGTGCGGTGAGGCGCTGCAGCAGCGGGGTCGGCGCGGCTTGAGCGTCGGCGGCCGTGGCGACGGCACGTTGGTTGGCGGTGTTTGCCGCAGAAGCCAGTGGCCTTCCGCGGGCAAACTCGACCAGCAGGTTATTGGCTTGCTTGACTTGGGAAACGCTGAGGAAGGGCGAGAACTCTCGATGGTCGATCGCGGCAAACTCGCCGCTCACGGCACCTTTTGCCTGGAGGATGCTGTAGCGCTGGCCCAAGGGGTAGGTGCCGGGTTGTGCGCTCAGGTACAGCGTGCCGCCGTTGACAGTGGCCTGGTTATCGACCTGCAGTTTTGCCGGCCGGTCCTGGACGACCAGCCCAGTCATCAAGGTAGCGCCGGGCGCTTGACGGTAGTCACCCTCGACGGCCAGGGAGCCGTTCAGGCGCAGAACGCCGCCTTCGAGGTTCACATCGCCCTTGAAGGTGTTATTGCCGTCCAGCTCCAGAATGCCTGCGTTGAGCGTGGCCCCGGCAAAACTGTTGTTGCCGCTCAGGCGCAACCAACCGGCGCCGCTTTTTTCCAGGCGCCCGGGGCCGCTGATATCGTTGCGCCAATCGTCCCATGCGCCGCCTTGCCAAACCACGGCACCGCCGGCGGGGCGGTCCATGTTTACCTGCGTGTCTACCCGCAGTTGGCCGGGCCCGTCGATGGCTTTTTTCAGGTCTATCAGGCCCCAGCCGTACACATCGTCGACGCCAGGCTCACCCAGGTCGGCGGCGGTGGTCAGCAGCACGTCGCGGATTTGCGGGTTGTCGAGGTAGGGGAAGCGCTCGATCAGCAGCGCCAGCGCACCGGTCACGTGAGGCGCGGCGAGTGAGGTGCCGGAAGCGGTGAAGTCTGTAAATTCGGGTTTGTCGTCGGTCACTTTGAAACCGTCGGCGTCGCCTTCTTTGTCGTAGTGAATTTCGGTTTCTATGGCGCCTGTGACCCGGATAGCGGTGATATCCGTTCCCGGCGCCGCCAGGCACCAGTCCTTGCTGAAGCCACAGCGGTACGAGCCATCGCTCAAGGTCAGCGCCTGGTTGACGTTGACCACGCTCAACCAATAGCGCTCGAGTTCGGCGACCGCGCGCGGCAGGCTGGGATAAACCCCGGCAAAGGGCGCCGCTTGCGGCGTTGCGTTGGGGGTAAGTGTATTGCCCGCTGCCCATACCTGGAGCATGCCGTATTTGACGGCTGCGTCGGCGATTGCCTTTAACTCTTGATGGTCTGCTGTATGGGTTTGGTCCAGTCCCTTGTCCAGTGCCGCCTCATCCGCCGGGGGGTCTGAAGGCCCCCAGCTATGGTTGACCACTCGCACATTCTGCTCGTGCAGTTGGGCGTAGGCGGTGGTAACCGCCTCCGGCGCAGGGGCGTCAACCTTGTACAGTCGCACACCAGGGCCGTCCTGGTAAGTGTTGCTGAACCTGCGCAGCGCACTTACATTGGCCCCGAAGGCTACGCCATGGGCTCCGGCGCCATTTCGGTTGGCGAGTACGTTGGCGGCCACGAAGGTGCCGTGCCATTCATAGCGAGCCCCTACGTTTTTCAGATAGTCATCCACTTGTTCGCGGGTGAAGTCACCGTTGGCGATTCCCTCCTCCACTTCGAGCAACGCTTCAGGCGGCAACGCCTCAAACACATGCACGGCCGAACGATCACCCTCACTGAAGAAGCAGCCTTCGAACAGCACCGTATCGCTCTTGCATCCGGGGTCTGCCAGGCGCACGCCGGAATGTGGTTTGCCGGCAAACTCGTCATGGCGCAAGTCGGTGCCCGAATCATAGACCCCCACGTGCACGCCCGCGCCACTCAACCCCCTGGCATAGGCGTAATCGGCACCGATAGCGCCCAGCCCCCAGCTTTTTTTGAACTCATCGCTGCGCCAGCTGGCGGCGTCGTGCAGCCGGCCCTGTTCGCTGTAGCTCGCGGCTTCAACGGCTATGCCCGGCAAACTCCCGAGCATGCACAGCGCGAGCGCCTTTCGTTTGAACGATGAATAAAGGGGGGCGTTTTTCGTGGGCGACATAGTCCACCTGCACAGTGATTTAGGGCAGACAGGGTGTGCGAGCAGGCTGGGGAAGGGATGTAGGGCGCAGCTGAGAGGGAAGAACGAAAGGTGACTTTATGCTGACTGAGACAGGCGCGCGGCGATGCGGCGACCCGGCAAGCCCCCTCTTCAAAACAAGAGGGGGCTGTGGGCGTTACAACAACTCGAAAGTCTGCTGCTGCACAGCCTGGGAATCCAGCCCGATCTGCACATTGAACTCGCCCGGTTCTGCGGCGAACTTGAGCTGGGTGTTATAGAACTTCAAATCGTCCTCGGTGATGGTGAAGTGCAACGTGCGCTCCTCGCCAGCCTTGAGCATGACTTTCTGGAAGTTCTTCAACTCCTTGATCGGGCGGATCATCGAACCGGCTACATCCTGGATATACAACTGCACGACCGTTTCGCCATCTACCTTGCCGGTGTTGGTCACCGTCACACTGGCGTCGAGCTTGCCACTCTTGTTCAGCGTTGTAGACGACAGCGCCATGTCCGACAGGCTGAACGTGGTGTAGCTCAAGCCATACCCGAACGGAAACAGCGGCCCGGTGGTGTCGTCGAAGTACTGCGACGTGTAGTTGCCAGGCTTGCCTGGGGTGAACGGCCGGCCGATGGTCAGGTGGTTGTAGTAGGTCGGAATCTGCCCTACCGAACGTGGGAACGTGATCGGCAGCTTGCCCGACGGGTTGTAGTCACCAAACAGCACGTCGGCGATGGCGTTGCCGCCTTCGGTGCCGGCGAACCAGGTTTCCAGGATCGCGTCCGCCTGTTGGTTCTCTTCCAGAATCGACAGCGGGCGGCCGTTCATCAGCACCAGTACCAGCGGTTTGCCGGTGGCTTTGAGGGCCTTGATCAGGTCGCGCTGGCTTTGCGGGATGTTCAGGTCGGTGCGGCTGGAGGATTCATGGGACATGCCACGGGACTCACCCACGGCAGCCACCACCACATCGGCATCCTTGGCGGCCTTGACGGCCTCATCGATCATCACTTGGGCCGGGCGGGTGTCATCCACCACTTCCGGGGCATCGAAGTTGAGGAAGTTCAGGTAGTCGACCACGGCCTTGTCATTGGTAATGTTGGCGCCACGGGCATAGATGATCTTGCCTTTTTCGCCGATCACCGCGTTTAAGCCGTCGAGCAGGGTGACCGATTGTTCCGGTTTGCCGGCGGCGGCCCAACTGCCCATCATGTCGATCGGCGCCTTGGCCAGCGGGCCGACCAGGGCGATGGTCGCGGATTTCTTCAGCGGCAGGGTGTTGTTGCGGTTTTTCAGCAGGACCAGGCTGCGGCGTGCGATGTCGCGCGCCTCGCTGCGGTGCAGGCGGCTTTCGGCGTAGGTGTCGGCCGGGTCATCCTCGGCTTTGCCGATGCGCAGGTACGGGTCCTTGAACAGACCCATGTCGTACTTGGCGCCGAGCACTTCGCGCACGGCGTTGTCGATGTCGCTCTGCTCGATCTCGCCGGATTTGAGCAGGCCGGGCAATTCCTTGCCGTACAGCGAGTCGTTCATGCTCATGTCGATGCCGGCCTTGATCGCCAGCTTGGCGGCTTCGCGCCCGTCCTTGGCCACGCCGTGCTTGATCAACTCGAAGATCGCGCCATGGTCGCTCACGGTCAGGCCCTTGAAGCCCCAGTCGCGGCGCAGCAGATCGTTCATCAGCCAGGTGTTGGCGGTGGCGGGGACGCCGTTGATCGAGTTGAGCGCCACCATCACGCCGCCGGAACCGGCCTTGATCGCCGCGTGGTAGGGCGGCAGGTAGTCCTGGTACATCTTGACCGGGCTCATGTCGACCACGTTGTAGTCACGCCCGCCTTCCACCGCGCCGTACAGGGCGAAATGCTTGACGCTGGCCATGATGCTGTCGGCATTCGCGGCGCTCACGCCCTGGAATGCCTTGACCATCACTTCGGCAATCCGCGAGACCAGGTAGGTGTCTTCACCGAAACCTTCGGAGGTGCGGCCCCAGCGCGGGTCGCGGGAAATGTCGACCATCGGCGCGAAGGTGATGTCGAGGCTGTCGGCAGCGGCTTCCTGGGCGGCGATGCGCCCGGAGCGGCCGATGGCGTCCATGTCCCAGCTGGACGCCAGGGCCAGGCTGATCGGGAAAATCGTGCGGTGGCCGTGGATCACGTCGTAGGCGAAGAACATCGGGATCTTCAGCCGGCTGCGCATGGCCGCGTCCTGCATCGGACGGTTTTCCGCGCGGGTGATGGAGTTGAACGTGCCGCCGATGCGGCCGGCGGCGATTTCCTTGCGGATCAGCTCGCGGGGCATCTCGGGGCCGATGCTGATCAGGCGCAACTGGCCGATCTTTTCGTCCAGGGTCATCTGCTGGAGCAGCTCGCTGACAAAGGCGTCCTTGTCTTTAAGCGCGACAGGCTTTGTTTCTGCCCATACGGGCTGGGTGGCCAGCGTGGCAACAAGGCCGAGCAAACACAGCTTCTTCATGAATATCCTTTTTCGGCTCATTGCACAGCGATGAGGCTGATCGGCCAAAATGTGGGGAGCGTCTATTGTTGTTCGGGTGTTGTTCAGATAAATGCAGCACACTCTGAACTCTTTTTCGCGCTGGGCATCTTTGTAGCTGATTGGCTCGACGCAATCCAGTGGTGGCGGATTATGCCCCAAGCGCGTGGTTTATAGGGTTAGTCGTCAAATTCCATCAAGATTGGGCAGGAGAAACACCATGCAAGCAGCACAAGGTTACCGCTGGGGCTTGAAAGCCGCGGCTTTGCTATTGATCAGCACAGTGCTGAGCGGTTGTGGCATCAACAACATCCCGACCCTGGATGAACAGGCCAAGGCCGCCTGGGGCCAGGTGCAGAACCAGTACCAGCGCCGCGCCGACCTGATTCCCAACCTGGTGGAGGTGGTCAAGGGCTACGCCGCCCATGAGCAGGACACCCTCACCGCCGTGATCGAAGCGCGGGCCAAGGCCACCTCGATCCAGGTGGATGCCAGCACCCTCGACAACCCGGAAAAACTCAAGCAGTTCCAGCAAGCCCAGGACGGCTTGAGCGGTGCACTGAGCCGCTTGATGGTGGTGTCCGAGCGCTACCCGGACCTGAAGGCCAACCAGAACTTCCTGGCCCTGCAGTCGCAGCTTGAAGGCACCGAAAACCGTATCGCCGTGGCCCGCCGCGACTTTATCCAGGCGGTGCAGGCCTACAACACCGAGATCCGCACCTTCCCTGGCCGTCTGTGGCACAGCGTGATGTACAGCGACCTGCCGATTCGCGCCACGTTTGAAGCCACCAGTGCCGATGCCGATAAAGCGCCGCAAGTGAAGTTCAAATAAGGCTGCATTGAGGTGCCGATGCGTTTATTAAGGATAGGCCTGGCGCTGTGGCTGTTGGCCTGCGTGGGCGTGGCCCAGGCGGCGCTGACCTTCCCGGCGCTGACCGGGCGGGTGGTGGATAACGCCCAGATGCTTGACGAAGCCACGCGCCAGCGGCTGATGCAACAGTTGCAGGCGCTGGAGCAGACCACCGGCAACCAGGTCGTGGTGATCACCGTGCCCGATTTGCAGGGCGTGCCGATTGAGGACTTCGGTTATCAATTGGGCCGCCACTGGGGCATCGGCCAGAAGGGCAAGGACAACGGCGCGCTGTTGATCGTCGCTCGCGATGAGCGCAAGTTGCGCATCGAAGTCGGCTATGGCCTGGAAGGCGTGCTCACCGATGCGCAGTCATGGGTGATCATCAACCAAGTGATTGCCCCCAAGTTCAAGGCCGGCAATTTCAGCCAGGGCATCAGCGACGGTGTGGCGGCGATGGTGCAGGTGGTGGGCGGCGAGCCGTTGGCGGTGCCGGCCCATGTGGCGGACGCCAACTTTGCCAAGGATAATCCCGGGTTTTCCATTGGCCTGTTTATCCTGTTGATCGGCGTGTTGTGGCTGTGCAATCGCATGGGGCTGCCGGTCGGCGCGATCCTGCTGGCGATTCTCAGCAGCAGCGGGCGCGGCGGCGGAGGTGGTGGAGGTGGTGGAGGCGGCGGCGGTTTCCGGGGCGGCGGTGGCGGCTTCGGCGGCGGCGGGGCTTCGGGCGGGTGGTGATGACAATAATCAGAGAGCAACTACAACCATGGCATTACTGACTGAACACGAGCAGCGCCAAGTCGCCGAAGCGATCGCCCGCGTGGAAAAAACCACCGACGCAGAACTGGTGACCGTATTGGCCGCCCGCGCGGATGACTACGCCTACATCCCGCTGCTGTGGGCCAGCCTGATCGCGTTGGTGGTGCCGGGTGTGGTGCATTACTTGTCGGGTTACCTGACCATGTACACCTTGCTGTTGGCGCAATGGGCGACATTCATTGTGTTGTGCCTGGTGTTCCGCTTGCCCAAGGTCACCACGCGGTTGATCCCCCGCTCGGTGCGCCACTGGCGCGCATCCAACCTGGCGCGGCGCCAGTTTCTGGAGCAGAACCTGCACCACACCGTGGGCAGCACCGGGGTGCTGATTTTTGTCAGCGAAGCCGAGCGGTATGTGGAGATTCTGGTGGATAACGGCATCTCCACGCGCCTGGATGACAGCAGTTGGGATGCGATCGTCAAGGCGTTTACCCAGCAAGTGAAACAAGGGCAGACGTTGGCCGGGTTTATCAGTTGCATTGAAGCCTGCGGCGAGTTGCTGAAGGTGCACGTGCCGATGACGCAGGCGCGCAATGAGCTGCCCAATCGGCTGGTCGTACTCGAATAGTCCAGGCATCTGCGGTTCAAAAAGTGGGAACTGTTTTGTGTGGGAGCTGGCTTGCCTGCGATGCGGGCACCTCGGTCCATCAGGCAAACCGAGGCGATGCGATCGCAGCGATGCGGCGACCCGACAAGCCAGCTCCCACATGTGTTGCGCAGTGTCTGATCGACCGTTGATCAAATAACCCCGTGCCCAAAACCCCCATCCCCCCTAAAATGCCCGGCATTCCCTGCCCGAGGCGTTTTTGTTCATGTCTGTCACTGCTCAACCGGATCATCACGCCCAGTTCATCGAACTGCTGAGCGCAAGCCTCGCGCAAAACGCTTTCATCAAGCTGGTGCTGGCCAAGTACGTGGGCGAGGAAGCCGAATTACAGCGGCTGATCATCAAGCAGGTCGCGGTCAAGGAGCAGCCATGCCTGTCCTTCGTCTATCGCTACAAGACCCGCGACATCACCAAGAACTTTGCTGTGGCAGAAGGCGTGGCGGCGATTGCCGAGCTGCTGCCGGCTCAGTTCAAGAACGCGCACCTGCTGTCGCTGACCGACGAAGCCCAGCTGGAATACAGCAAGAAGAACAAAAGCTCGCTGTTCAAAAGTAAGCCCCAGCAACTGCGCGAAGCGCCTTCGGCCGAGCATAACCGCGAGAAAAATCGTTTTCTCGACCTGAGCCGGCCGTTCCTCGCCGACCTGGGCGTGACTGACGCCAAGCAGGCGCTGATCCCGTCGATGTCGCGCAAGTGGAAACAGATCAACAAGTTCATCGAAGTGTTCAGCCATGCGCTGACCTCGTCACCCTTGAAGCTGGATCAACCGGTGCGCGTGGCGGACTTTGGCTCAGGCAAGGGCTACCTGACGTTCGCTATCCACGACTACCTGCGCAACACCCTCAAGGCCGAGGGCGAAGTGACCGGTGTGGAATTGCGCGAAGACATGGTGGCCCTGTGCAACACCGCCGCCGCGCGCCTGGAACACCCGGGGCTGGTGTTCAAATGTGGCGATGTGCGCAGCGTGGCGCCCAGCGAGTTGGACGTGATGATCGCCCTGCATGCCTGCGACATTGCTACCGATTATGCGATTCACACCGGCATCCGCTCCGGCGCGTCAATCATCATGTGCTCGCCGTGCTGCCACAAACAGATTCGCCTGCAGATCCAGAGCCCGGTGCTGCTCAAGCCGATGCTGCAATACGGCCTTCACCTGGGCCAGCAGGCGGAAATGGTCACTGACAGCCTGCGCGCGTTGTTCCTAGAAGCCTGCGGTTACGAGACCAAAGTGTTCGAGTTTATCTCGCTGGAACACACCAACAAGAACAAGATGATCCTCGCGGTCAAGCGCGCCGAGCCGTTGGATAACGCGCAGTTGCTGGAGAAAATCCAGGAGCTGAAGGCGTTCTACCACATCACCGAGCACTGCCTGGAAACCCTGCTGCGCGCCGATGGTTACCTGACCTGAGAGCGGGCGCGGCCCCTGTGGGGGCTTGCTTGCCTGCGATGACGATGGGTCAGCACCTGCCAGGTGTCTGATGCTCCGCTACCACATTTTTTTGTAGTGAGCGGGCTTGCCCCGCGCTGGGCTGAAGCGGCCCCAAACCAGACGAATTGGGTTTGCCTGAAACTGCGCGGTGTCTTTATTGGAGCGGCTTCGCCACCCAGCGCGGGACAAGCCCGCTCACTACAGGGAAATTTTTCAGCCTTTGAAAGTTGTGTAAATACCGATGGCTATCGCAGGCAAGCCAGCTCCCACATTTGATCTTCTTAGTTCAGACGATCAGCGTTCGACAGGTACCGACAGCGCCGGATTGCCCAACGGATGCGTACGCGCGGCAAAGAACTTCAGCGCCACCCCAGTGCCATCGAACAACGCCGAATACCGGCGCTTCTGCTGGCGAATGAACCCGTCGCTACGCCCCGACACCGAGATCGCCAGGGTCGTCAATTTGGCCTGGCGAATCGCATCCACCAGGTGCTTATCCTGCGCCCCTAGATCATGGCCGAAGATGCACAGCGCGCCCTCGTGGCTCAGCAACTGCTCATAGCAGAACGACAGATAATCCGAACTGCGGATGGTCTTGAGCTTTTCCTCAACCTTGCCCTCACTGACAAACAATGGCACGTCATCCAGGGTCTTGATGGTGTTGTTGATGGCAAAACTGCTGAGCAGGGTGCTGTCGGTGGTCGGCAGTTTGCGTGCGGTGCCGTCGAGGTTGCGCACCAGGTGCAGGCCGCCGTGCAGGTAGAGAATACGCGTGGCGTTTGTGCGGGTGTCGCGCAAGTCGAAGCTGGCGTCGGCACTGCGGAACAGGTCGTCGATGCCCGGCGCGTGCAGGATCGCCCAGTAGTTGAGCAGGTCGTAGTTGCTGGTGAACACCGTGGGGTAATTCGCCAGTTCGCGGTTGATCGTCGCCAAGGTCGAAGACTGCACCAGGCGCCACGGGATGTGCACGGCGTGGATGGTGTTGATCAGCGCTTCCTTGATTGCGTAGTAGCGATTGCGCGGCGCCGCCGAACTGACCGCCAGGGCCTTGTTGACCCGGCTGGTGGTCTTCAGCGCACCCAGCGCCTGTTCGAAACTACGGGTTTGCAAGGCGTCGAACACGCTGAGTTCGGATTGGCTCAGGGGTTTTTCTTCGACGGTACGTGCGTTTTCGAACAGCGAGTCGTAGGCGAAGTCTTCCCAAATCGTGCGGCTGGCGCCGTTGCCGATCAGAATCCCGCTGAAGTCGAGGCTCGCGCGCACGGCGCTCCAGTCTTCAAGGTGGGCGTCAATATCCTGGAAATCCTTCATTGGTGCGGGTCTACTCGAAATCGGCTGAGCGGTGACTTTATCACGGCCAGGCGTTGATCCTGATCAAGATGCCGCACGCGTCATCGGTTGATTCTGTAGGCATAACGCCTCTGAGGATTCGCCATGAGCAGCACCTTCTTCATTCCCGCCGTGAACATCATGGGCACCGATTGCCTCGACGAAGCCATGATCGCCATCCGCAACTATGGTTTTCGCAAGGCACTGATCGTCACCGACGCCGGTCTGGCCAAGGCCGGCGTAGCGAGCATGATTGCCGAGAAACTGGCGATGCAGGACATCGACTCGGTGATCTACGATGGCGCCAAGCCCAACCCCAATGTGGACAACGTGGAGAAAGGCCTGGCGCTGTTGCAGCAAAGCGGCTGTGACTTCGTGGTGTCGCTGGGCGGCGGCTCGCCCCACGACTGCGCCAAGGGTATCGCCCTGTGCGCCACCAACGGCGGGCATATTGGCGACTATGAAGGCGTCGATCAATCGAGCAAGCCGCAACTGCCGCTGGTGGCCATCAACACCACCGCCGGCACTGCCAGCGAGATGACCCGTTTCTGCATCATCACCGACGAAAGCCGCCACGTGAAAATGGCCATCGTTGACCGCAACGTCACGCCGCTGCTGTCGGTCAACGACCCGAGCCTGATGGTGGGCATGCCTAAGGGCCTCACCGCCGCCACTGGCATGGACGCGCTGACCCATGCCATTGAAGCCTACGTATCCACCGCCGCCACACCGATCACCGATGCCTGCGCGATCAAGGCCATCGAACTGATCAGCGCCAACCTGCGCCTGGCCGTTCGCGATGGCAGCGACAAGGCCGCGCGGGAAAACATGGCCTACGCGCAATTTCTCGCCGGGATGGCCTTCAACAATGCGTCCCTGGGTTTCGTGCACGCCATGGCGCACCAGCTCGGCGGTTTCTACGACCTGCCCCACGGCGTGTGCAACGCGGTGTTGCTGCCCCACGTGCAAAGCTTCAACGCCAGCGTCAGCGCCAAGCGCCTGAGCGATGTGGGCCGCGCGCTGGGCGCCGAGATCAAGGGCAACACTGACGAAGAGGGCGCCCAGGCGGCCATCGCGGCCATTCGCAGTCTGGCCCATGACGTTGAAATTCCCGCCGGATTGCGGGAGTTGGGCGCCAAGTTGCAAGACATTCCGCTGCTGGCAACCAATGCGTTGAAGGATGCGTGTGGGCTGACCAACCCACGCCGGGCGGATCAGCGTCAGATCGAGGAGATCTTTCGCAACGCGTTCTGAATGGGGCAGTTGTGAGCCGCAAGCGGTAAGCTACAAGCTGAACTGCATTCAACTTGAGCTTTAAGCTTGCGGCTTGCCGCTGAGGTCCCTTAATGAGAGTTCTGTTATTCGGCGCCACTGGCATGGTCGGCCAGGGCGTGCTGCGCGAGTGCCTGCTGGCTGCCGACGTCCAGGAAGTTGTCGCTGTCGGCCGCACGCCGTTGACCCAGGAGCACGGCAAGCTGCACCAGGTGTTGCACAGCGACATGCTGGACTTCCAACCGCTGGAAAACCTGCTGCAAGGTTTCGATGCGTGCTTCTTTTGCCTCGGTGTTTCCTCGGCGGGGATGAATGAAGCCCGGTACACCCACCTCACTTATGACCTCACCCTGGTTGCCGCCAGCACCCTGGCGCGGCTCAACCCGCAGATGACGTTTGTGTATGTCTCCGGGGCGGGCACCGACAGTTCCGAGGCGGGCAAGTCGATGTGGGCACGGGTTAAGGGCAAGACTGAAAACGCCTTGCTGCGACTGCCGTTCAAAGCGGTGTATGTGTTTCGGCCAGGAATGATCCAGCCGCTGCATGGCGCGCGCTCGAAGACGCCGCTGTATCAGGTTTTTTATACGGTACTTGGGCCGTTGTTGTCGGTTGTGCGACGGATCAGACCCGATTGGGTGGTGAGCACTGAGACGGTGGGGCGGGCGATGCTGCAGGCTTCAAGCCACGGAGCGCCGCAGCCGGTGGTGGAGCAGGCGCAAATCAATCGCTTGGCCGGCGAACGTCGCTGATGCTGCACAGGAGCCTGGTGCGTCGCCTGGACCTGATTACGCTGCAGCTGTTCGTTGCGGTGTTCGAGGAGGGGACGCTGACCCGGGCCGCCAACCGCGAGGCCATTGCCGTGTCGGCTGCCAGCAAGCGCCTGATGGAGCTTGAGCAGGTCCTGGGCGTGAGCCTGTTCGTGCGGCGGGCCAAGGGCATGGACCTGACGGCCGCCGGTGAAACCTTGCTGCACCACGCGCGGCAGATGCTGTTCAACGTCGAGAAGATGGGGCTGGAGCTGGGCGAGCACAGCCATGGCGTGCGCGGGTATGTGCGGATGCTGGCCAATCTGTCGGCGATCATTGAGTTTCTTCCCGAGGACTTGCGGGATTTTTCCGAGTTGCATCCCGAGGTTAAAACCGATCTGGAGGAACGCCCCAGCAATGGCGTGGTGCAGGGCGTGCTGGATGGCGTGGCGGACCTCGGGATCTGCTCCAGTGACACCGACACCAAAGGCCTGCCCAGCGTGACCTATCGCCACGACAAACTGGTGGTGCTGATGCCGGCGGATCACCCGCTGGCGGCACGCGAAAGCCTGGCTTTTGCCGAAACCCTGGGCAGCGATTACGTCGGCCTGCACGCCGCCAGCTCCATTAATATGCGCACCCACGCCGCTGCGCGCGAGGCCGGCAAGATGCTGCGCCTGCGCATTCATGTGCCGGGGTTCGATGCCATGTGCCGGATGGTCCAGGCCAATATGGGCATCGGTATCCTGCCGCATAAGGCGTATGAATTGTTTGGTCGCGCACTGGGGTTGCATGCCGTGCCCCTGACGGATGCCTGGTCGGATCGCAGCTTGATCCTGGTGGTGCGCGATGAAGCCGTGTTGTCGCCCGTCAGTCGATTGCTGTTCGATTACCTGAGAATGGTAGCGCCTGTTCCAGAGCGGCCCGGCAGCCTGGTCTGACAGACTATTCCCTGATCGTTCGCGTTTCGCGAACGCTCCTTGCCAACTGACGGTTGGATTTCTCTGGCGGCTGTCCTCTAGCCTTGGTCGTACATGCCAAGAATAAGAGGTGCATTCCATGACGGCTCCCCTGAGCGGTATCAAGGTGATCGAGATCGGCACGCTGATTGCCGCGCCGTTCGCCGCCCGGTTGATGGCCGACTTCGGCGCCGAGGTGATCAAGATCGAAGCCATGGGCCAGGGCGATCCGCTTCGCAAATGGCGAAAGCTGCACGAAGGCACCTCGCTGTGGTGGTACCTGCAGTCGCGCAACAAGAAGTCGCTGGCGCTGGATCTCAAATCACCTGAGGGCCTGGAGCTGGTCAAGCAGCTGTTGGGCGACGCCGATGTACTCATCGAAAACCTGCGCCCCGGCGGCCTGGAAAAACTCGGGCTGGGCTGGGATGTGTTGCACGCGCTCAACCCCAAGCTGACCCTGGTGCGCATCTCCGGCTACGGCCAGACCGGCCCGTATCGCGACCGTCCGGGCTTCGGTGCCATCGGTGAGGCCATGGGCGGCATTCGCTACACCACCGGCAGCCCGGATTCGCCGCCGGCGCGGGTCGGCGTGAGCCTGGGTGATTCGCTTGCTTCGTTGCACGGCGTGATCGGTGCGTTGATGTCGCTGTTGCGCGTCAAGACCGGCCAGGGCGAGGGGCAGGTTATCGATGTGTCGCTGGCCGAAAGCGTGTTCAACCTGATGGAAAGCCTGGTGCCGGAATACGACATGCTCGGCCATGTGCGTGAACGCAGCGGCGGTGCCTTGCCCGGCATTGCGCCGTCCAATACTTACCTGACCGCCGACGGCGCCTATGTGGTGATCGCCGGCAACAGCGACCCGATCTACAAGCGCCTGATGACCGCCATCGGCCGTGTCGACCTGGCTGATGCCCCCGAATTCGCTCACAACGATGGCCGCGCCGCCCAAAGTGGTGTGCTCGACGCCGCCATTACCCACTGGACCAGCAGTCTGCCCATCGATCAGGTGCTCAGTGCCCTGGAAGCGGCGCAAGTGCCGGCGGGGCGTATTTACTCGGTGGCCGATATCGTCAGCGACCCGCATTACCAGGCGCGCGATATGTTGCTTGATGCCCAGTTGCCGGGCGGTGTGTCGGTGAAGATGCCCGGTATTGTGCCCAAGCTTTCGGACACCCCCGGCGGCGTGAACTGGCAGGGCCCAAGCCTGGGCCAGCATACGGACGATGTCCTTGGCAGCCTGGGCCTGACGGCTGCCGATATTCAGCGGCTGAAAGCCTCGGGAGTGGTGCAATGATCACAGACTATGGCGACCGGCTGATCGTGCAGGAGGTGTCCCCGCGCGACGGTCTGCAAATCGAGCCGACCTGGGTTGAAACGGCCGACAAGATTGCCTTGATCGACCAGCTTTCCCTGGCGGGTTTTTCGCGTATCGAAGCCGGTTCGTTTGTCTCGCCCAAGGCCATCCCGGCGTTGCGCGATGGCGAGCAAGTGTTCCAGGGCATCGCGCGCAACGCCGGCGTGATCTACGTGGCGCTGATCCCCAACCTCAAAGGCGCGCAGCGTGCGATCGGGTCCCGGGCCGATGAGTTGAACCTGGTGATGTCCGCCAGCCAGACCCACAACCTGGCCAATATGCGCATGCGCTGCGAGGCCTCATTGGCGGCTTTTGCCGATATCACACGCTTCGCCGCCGACCACCCGGTGCGCCTCAACGGCAGCATCGCCACCACGTTCGGTTGCCCGTTCGAAGGCAAGATCGATGAAGACCGTGTGCTGCATATCGTCGAGGCGTATCAGCAACTTGGTATCCAGGGCATCAGCCTGGCCGACACCACGGGCATGGCCAATCCACGTCAGGTGGAGCGCCTGGTCAAACGTGTACTGGAGCGTGTTTCGGCCAGCGACCTGACCTTGCATTTCCACAACACCCGCGGCCTCGGGTTGTGCAATGTGCTGGCCGCTTACGAAGCCGGTGCCCGGCGGTTTGACGCGGCGCTCGGTGGCGTGGGCGGCTGCCCGTTTGCGCCCGGTGCGTCGGGCAATATCTGCACCGAAGATTTGGTCAACCTGTGTGAGGAGGTTGGGATCCACACCGGGATCGACCTGCCGCACCTGCTGCAAATGTCCCGCCGCTTGCCGGCCCTGCTCGGCCATGAACTGCCGGGCCAGGTGGCCAAGGCCGGGCGCAATTGCGACCTGCATCCACCACCGGGCCACATAGCAGGTTCTATCGCCACGCTGTAACGCCCTGCCAGACAACAAAAACAATCGGACGCCTGTGAGCAGTCCGCTGGAGAGAAACCATGAGCACTAATACGTTGGAGGCCGGCGCGCGCCCGGCCGCTGAGATCAATGCCGAAAAAGCCCTGGTCAGCAAGGTCGCCTGGCGCCTGATGCCGCTGATCATGGTGTGCTACCTGTTTGCATTTTTTGACCGGATCAACATCAGCTTCGCCAAGTTCCAGCTGCAAGCGGACCTTAGCCTGAGCGATACCGCCTACGGCCTGGGCGCCGGGTTGTTTGTGGTGGGCTATGTGATCTTCGAAGTGCCGAGCAACATGATGCTCTACAAGGTCGGCGCCCGGCGCTGGATCGCGCGGATCATGATGTCGTGGGGGCTCGCCACCGCGGCCATGGTGTTTGTCACGGCTGAATGGCAGTTCTATGTCCTGCGCTTCATCATTGGCGCGATGGAAGCGGGTTTCGCGCCAGGCGTGCTGTATTACCTGACGCTGTGGTTCCCACAGCACTTCCGTGGGCGGATCACGTCGATGCTGTTCCTCGCGTCAGCCTTTGCCGGGCTGGTGGGCGCGCCGTTCTCCGGGCTGGTGCTGGAGCATCTCGATGGCGTGCTGCAAATGCGTGGCTGGCACTGGTTGTTCCTGCTTGGCGGCTTGCCGTGCGTTGGCCTGGGGTTCATGGTGTTGACGTTGCTCAAGGACCGCATTGAAGACGCCCATTGGTTGAGCCCGGCTGAGAAGACCTTGTTGGCGAGCCGTATTGCCAAGCATGAGCCGAACCAGCATGGGGGCTCGCTGTTGTCGGCGATCCGCATTCCTGGCTTTTTGATGCTGGGCTTTATCTACTTCCTGATCCAGGTAGCGTCGTACGGGCTTAATTTCTGGGCGCCGCAACTGATCCGCAGCGCCGGCACCCAGAGCCCGGTGATGATTGGCCTGCTCACGGCAATTCCTTATGTGTGCGGCGCGATCACGATGGTCGTGATCGGGCGGCTGTCGGACGCCACCGGTGAGCGTCGCAAGTTTGTCTGCGGCTTGGTGGTGCTCGGCGCGCTGGGCTTCTTCAGCGCCGGGATCTTTGCCGACCACACCACCTTCCTAATCATCGCCCTGGGCATGCTGGGCGCCGGCATCATTGCCTCGATCCCGACCTTCTGGACGCTGCCACCCAAGTTGCTGGCCGGTGCGGGGGCAGGCGCGGCGGGCGGTATTGCGGTGATCAATACCCTCGGTCAATTCGGTGGCATTGTCAGCCCGGTGATGGTGGGGCGGATCAGGGACCTCACCGGCAGCACCACGCCGGCGCTCTACGTGATCGGCGTGTGCGCGCTGCTGGCGGCGGCGCTGCTGCTGTGGGGGCTGCCGCAGAAGTTGCGCACGCTCGACAAAGGTTGATCAGCTCGCCGTTGCCAGGGCACGGGCGGGGGGGGGCGCTGAACTGGATCAACACCACCCCGCCGATCAACAACAACGCCCCCAATACCCGGGGCGTTGTGAGTGGGCGCTCAACCAGGCCGAACAGGCCGAAATGATCCAGCACCAACGACGCCAGGATCTGCCCGGCCATGGCCAAGGCGATAAACCCTGATGCGCCCAGCTTTGGCAGCAACATCAACGCCAGGGAAATAAAGCACACGCCAAACGCGCCACCGGCCCAGATCCACAGAGGAGCCTGAGTGATGAACGTCAGGCTCGGCAACGGCAAGCGCAGCGCCAGGATCACCGGCAGCAATACGATTACGCTCACCAGCAGCGACGCCAGGGTGGCCCATAACGGATGGCCGAGGCCGCGCCCGAGGTTAGCGTTGATCGCACTTTGAAACGGCACCACCGCCCCGGCGATGATCGCCAGCGCCAACGACCCCACCCAATGCAACGTCGTCATTTCAGATCTCCCAGAGGTTTTGCTGGACTCTAGGCTATTCGTGCGGCAAATTTAAATTCCAAATTATTATGCTTGGCATGCAGCTGATGAATGATCTGCGTCGCATCGACCTTAACTTGCTGGTGATCCTCGACGCCTTGCTCAGCGAACAACACGTCACCCGCGCGGCCGAGCGCCTGCACCTGAGCCAGCCGGCGGTCAGCCACGCCCTGGCACGTTTGCGTGACTTGCTTGGCGATTCGTTGCTGGTGCGCCAGGGCGGGAGCCTGGTGCCGACCGCTCGCGCACTGGAGTTGGCTACGCCACTGGCTGAAGCCCTGGCCCAGGTGCAGGCCCTGCTGGCGCCGAATCGCTTTGATTCTGCTTCAGCCAAGCGCAGATTTCGTGTGGCGATGTCTGACTACAGCGCGGCGATTTTCCTGCCTGACCTTGTGCGTACGTTGCGCAGTGAAGCGCCGGGTATCGATCTGCAAATCATCCAGGCCAGCCGTGAAGGCATGGTCGACGGGGTGGTCAATGGCGACCTCGACCTGGCGGCGGGTGTCTTTCCCGACATCCCCGCCGAATTGCGCACGACGCCGTTGTTCGAAGAACACTACACCTGCCTTGTGGACCGCAACAGCCTGCCGGCAAGTGGCACGTTGGATCTGCCGACTTACGTGTCACGCCCCCACGTATTACTGGAAATGCGCGGCAGCGGCACGCCGGAAATCGAGCGGGCGCTGACGGCGATTCGTGAGCGGCGGCATGTGGCGGTCAGCCTGCCGCATTGGGGCGTGGCGCCGCAGTTGATTCAAGGCACCGACTTGATCCTCACCGTCTCGTCCCGAGGTTTGCTCAATATCGATCACCGGCACTTGCTGGCGGTACCGCCGCCGTTTCACATTCCATCGTTTGCGTTCGAACTGGCCTGGCATGCGCGGCGGGGTGGAGACGCGGGGTTGCAGTGGTTGATCGGGCGGGTGCAGGGAGGGCTTGAAGACGACCGTTCGTCGTATTAACAAGTTTTTTCTAAACCTTTACCGCCCCAAAAATTCGAATTGAGGGCGGGGTGTGCTCTCCCGCACTTATTTTCAGCCTGGAGGAACCCATCATGAGCCGCATGGCTATCCGGTTACGCACCGCCAGTTTAGCGATGCTGCTGGGCCTCGGCGCCAGCAGTGCTTTCGCCCAGTCGCCCGCAGAATTCATCGAGCAGGCTTCGGCCAAAGGCATGGCCGATATCGAAACCAGCCGCATGGCCCACGCCAAAACCTCGTCTCAGGAAATCAAGGATTACACCATCGAGGTGATCAACGAGCGGACCCTGGCCAACCAGCATCTGGCAGCCATTGCCAAGAAGCTCGACCTGCCCGTGGCACCGCGGGAAAAGATCGTTGATAAGGCCGAAACCCTGATGCCCGAACTCAAGGACGGCGACTCCTTTGACGCGGCCTACACCGCGCAGCAGGTCAAGGAAAACGAAGACGCCATCGCCTTGTTCAAACAGGAAGGTGCGGCGTCGAGTGTGCCGGAAATAAAGGCCCTGGTGGACGAGACGCTGCCCAAGCTGGAAGAGCGTCTACAGAAAGCCCGCGCATTGGCGTCGACCTACGGCAAAAGTCATCAAGGCGACGGTTAACGTTTATCAGAATGAAAAACGGCGGTTGGATCAACTCCAACCGCCGTTTTTTATGCCTGGTTCAAATCGGTTTTGCTTGGCGCGGCATCGTCTGCGGCGTGGCCACAACTGCTGTTGAGGTTCACGGTGCCGGCCTTGCCGATGCTGCGGTATTCCTGGCGCAGTTTTTCCAGTTCCTTGCGATCCAGCCCGTCCAGGCTGAGCACGGCATTCTGCGCATCCTTGGACACCCGCAATAGCTCGTCGATCTTGATGTGCAGGATGTCGTTGTCGCGGTTCTGCGTATTCTGGATCAGGAACACCATCAGGAACGTGATGATGGTCGTCGAGGTGTTGATGATCAATTGCCAGGTGTCGTTGTAGTGGAAATAAGGCCCGCTCAAGCTCCACGCAAGGATCAGCGCCACCGCCGCGTAGAACGTGCGTGGGCTGCCTGCCCAGCGGGACAGGGATTGGGAGACTGCGGAGAATTTCATGACCGTTTTTTCCTCTTGAAGGGGTGATGAAATAATGGACCGCAGGGACTCTTTGAAATTTCTTTTTACATTTGCTCCACGACAATGCCGTACATCGCCTGCCGACTTAAAAGGCCAGTTCGGCCTGACCGAAGCCTTCGAGCGCCAGCAGGTACTGCTTGGCTGCCAGGCCCCCGGCGAACCCGGTCAGCCCGCCCGACGCGCCGATGACCCGGTGGCACGGCGCAATGATCGAGATTGGATTGCGCCCATTGGCTGCGCCCACTGCGCGTACGGCATTCGGGTTGCCGATCTGTCGGGCAATCTGGCTGTAGCTGCGGGTTTCGCCAAAGGGAATCGTCAGCAACGCTTGCCAGACTTGTTTCTGGAACGCGGTGCCGGTGAAGTCCAATTCCAGCTCGAAACGGTCGCGGCTACCGGCAAAATACTCTTGCAACTGGCGTTCGGTTTCCAACAGCACCGGGTTGCCATTGGCCTCGCGCAATTCACCCAGGCGCACACGGTTGGCGCGCTCTGTTTCCCACAGGATGGCGCCGAGTTTGCCATTGCGCGCCACTAGGGTGAGTTGGCCAACAGGGGAGGGCATGAGCGTGTATTCGCAGGGCATGGGCTTATTCCTTGAAGAGGTGCGTTGCCACTATCCAACGTACGAACCTGGCGTAAAAGCTGTTTCTTGCGGTGAAATTCCGTAACCGTTAGAAACGCCCGTAGTACCACCAGCTCGACCCATATAGTCGGGCGAGTATGAAGACGAACCAGATTATGGAAGCCGTCCCCATTGCGACCAGCGAGAGCAAATTGAGCAGCGCCATAAGGGTCGCGCCGATTGCCAGGCTTCGACTGGTATGCTGCCACGCGTACCATGCGCCATAGAGGGATCCCCCAACGGTGGCTATCGCTACATAGCGGCCCAGGCCTAAAGGAGCCCGCATCAGTGGGAGCAACAGCGGGATGATCAGTACCAGCGCCACGACTTTTCTGAACGCCTGCGTCGACGTTTTTTGTGTATGGGGGAGCATTCTGGTTGGTCCTCCGGCGGCCAGGTATTTCCCATACTGATAGGCGACTTTTCTAATGTTTGTAGGGATTGGCTTAATCAGTGCTCCTGCTGGAGCACCTTCAACGCTGCCGACGCCAGGAACCCTGAGCGGCTTTTTTCTTCGGGATGGTGCAATACATATTCATCGATGCGGTTGAGCAGGTACCCAGGCAGCGTGATATTGAGCTTCTGCGCCTTGCCCAGGTACTTGGTGACATCGATGTCCACCACGGCCCACGTGCAGCCTGCGTACTGGGGGTTGGCGGCATGCAAGGTGACCTTTTGCGCGCTGGGAATCGGCGCGCCGTCTTCCGCGAGGAGCTCGAAGTGCCCCTCGATGGCTTCGCGGGCCATCGCCATGGCGTCGTCCAGGTCGTCGCCGGCGGAGAAGCAGCCTGGAATATCCGGCACCTCCACGCCCCATGCGTGATCGTCGTCACCGGTTGAAATTGCAATCGGGTAAAGCATGTCTGTTGTCCTCCTCGGACGGTTAACTCAACAGAGCCTGTTTCAAAATGCTCTTGGCTGTCTTGTCCAGCAGGTCCTTCTTTGGATGAGGAATCGTTACCAGCCCCGGTTTCGTCGGATGCTTGAAGTGGTGATGACTGCCTCTGATGCGCGCCAGGTACCAACCGTCCGCAACGATGTGACCTATCAAATATCGGCTATCCACAGCACCTCCTTGTGGTGTGTGATGGTGGCGACTATAACCACTTGATTAAAATTATCAACACTCTACCTACCGGTGGTCGATGACCAGCAGTTCAATAGGCGGTAAATGCAGTGTATGAGCGGCCAGGAATGGCGCCGGAGAGAGGTATTGCGGGGTTTTACGAAGGCGTTACCGGGTGTGTAGGGATCGCGCAATGACGGCGAGAAAGGCATCAACCAGAACACTTTTTGTTTCAGATCGAGTCAGTACCAAAAGCTGCGCACACGCATCCCGTTCCACCAACGGCCTGTACGTCACGCCTTTATTCATCAAGCTCTGCGTGCATTCCGGCACCAAGGCCACGCCTTGCCCAGCCGCCACCAGCGCAATGATCGAGGTGACCTGCCGTCCGGTTGGCCCTGGGCGCAGGGGCAGCCCATGGCGCCGGTAAAGCTGTTCGATGGACGTGTTGAGCCCCGACCCATAGTCGGCAGGAAACAGTATCAACGGGTAGGCGCTCAGCTGTGCCAGGTTGACGCTTGGCTGACTGGCCAGTGAGCTGTCGCTGGACACGGCGGCCACCAGCCTCTCTTCGCCCAAGGACAGTGCTTGCACCTCTTCACCCTGCGGCGACAGGCGACTCAACCCGACATCCAGCCGCCCATCCGCCACCTGTGCGCCGAGGCTGCCGGAGGCGCACTCCCCCAAGGTCAATTGCACATCGGGAAAGCGTTGGGCAAACGCCTGGATCGCCTGGCTGAACAGGTCCGACAAGGCAATGAGCGGGCCCAGGCGTTGTGAAGGCTCACTGGCGCGTGTTTTTGAACCTTGCGGCATTGCCTACACAACGATCAGAATCGTCTGAGTTGTGCGCCTTGGGCGACCTCTTTAAGGTTCGTCTGCCGCTGCCCATCAGCGGTCGGGTTTAGTAGCCCGATGAAAATTTATCCGGCGTACGGCTGTCCTTATTTGTCAGGCATTTCATGCCTGTGCTTATTGGTAGTTGTACGTAGGGCGTCTTCGGGCGCGCCGGTTTTTTCGGATGAATTTTCCCGGTCTACTAACCTGCGTACAGCTGCCACCCTAACCCTTCGGGTGGCGGTCCTTATCGAGGATCAACAGATGTGTAATGACTCATGTAATCCATCCGTAAAACTCTTCAGCGTCCGTCCCGAAGCCAACACCGAAGCGTTGCTCGCCAACGCCTATGAAACCATCGCTGGCGCCGGGGCCATGACCAATGAGTTCGCCGAAACCCTGCCTTCCCAACAGCGCTACCTGGCCCTGGCCATCCAGCAAATGATCGAGTTGGGGCTGATGCTGGTGGAAGCGGCGCAAGACCGCGTGGACCGCGCCGCGTAAGTCATTTCGCGCAGTGCCCAGGCTTGCCTTCCCAGGCCGCCCATACCAAGGGGGAGGGGAGCCAGAAAACGCCACGCCCCTTAAAGGGACGAGGCCAGCGTAAAGGGAATGCGCAGGGCGCCGATCGGCCCTTCCCGAACACCGCACATTTCATCGTGCACGCACTGCTGCACCAGCACGCAGGGAAACGGCGGGACCCGTTGCAACAAGTCGCGCAAATGCGTGGTGGAGCCGATGCGCAGCGGCTTGGCATCATCGCCCAGCAACGTCACCACGCCGTGATCGAGCCTGACGCGCGCGATGTAGAAGCCACCCTCCAGCGACAACAACTCCAGCTCACGAACTTCTCCTTTTACCGCCGATTCAGTCAACATTTGCACATTCATGATTCACCTCAATGCGGGTCATTTCACCGTCCGACGACTGATTGGAAAGATACTTGTACAAAAATACTGATTTGTACAGGTTGGCGGGCGAGCGACTGATGTGCCTTAAATCGCAGCCATAAAAAAACCGGCCACAAAGGACCGGTTTTTTATGCATCCCCGTCAAGATAACCTGACATGGAACGAGAATCTGAGTGGAGCGGGTAGAGGGAATCGAACCCTCAACTAAAGCTTGGGAAGCTTTCGTTTTGCCACTAAACTATACCCGCTCAGAGCGGCTGACTTTGTACCAGATGTTCGCCTGGATTTGAAGTTTTTCTTCAAAAATGTGTGGGTTGAGGCGCTTCAGGCACTCCTTAGTGGTGCTATCGCAGCATAGGTATCTACACATTTTTTGTAGTGAGCGGGCTTGTCCCGCGCTGGGCTGAAGCGGCCCCAAACCAGGCGAATTGGGTTTGTCTGAAACTGCGCGGCGTCTTTATTGGGGCGGCTTCGCCACCCAGCGCGGGACAAGCCCGCTCACTACAGGGAATTGTCAGCCTCTGAAAGTTGTATAGATACCTATGGCTATCGCAGGCAAGCCAGCTCCCACCGTGCCAGCGGAAAACCGCGTTTCAAAGGGCAAAGGCCTGCTGCGTCTGGCCCCCTTGATAACGCGACCGGTTGACCCGCCGCTGCGCCGTCAGGAAGCCCACCACCGCGTTCCGGCTGTCCCGGCACGCTGCCTTGTGCTCCATGTCCAGAAAATGCCCGGTGGCCTGGATGGTGCTGAAGCTGCTGTTCGCCACAAGCTGGCCAAACAGCTTGGCATCCTGGGCACTGGTGTACTCGTCCCATTCGCCGTTGAGAAACAACACCGGAATGTCGATCTGCCTGGCTGCCTTGAGGTAGCACGAGCGATCGCTGTTCAACACATGGCTGATGTGAAAATGCATCTGCCCGTATTCGTGCTCGGCCAGGCTGCTTACGTGTTTGTGATTAAAGCGTTTGAACAGCGACGGCAGGTGTTTGCCGAGGGTGCTGTTGACCAGGTGGCCGACGCGGTCGCGGTCGAGGTTACCGAGGTAGTCGACGCCGCGTTCAAGGTAGTCGCGCATCGGAGCGTTGATCACCGGTGAGAACGAACTGATCACCGCCTTTTCCACGCGGCGAGGGCGGTGGGCGAGGGCGACCAGGGCTGCAGCGCCGCCCCAGGAGAATGACAGCACATGTTCGGCGGCGAAATGGTCGATGAGCTCCAGCAGGATCTGGCCTTCGACTTCCTTTGTCAGCATCTGCTCATGGCGGTTATGGGTCTTGGAACGCCCAGCGTAGGGCTGGTCGTATAACACCACATTGAACTGTGGGTACAGGCTTTTCACGGTCTGTCCGAAGGACGCCGTGGTGGCCATGGAGCCGTTGACCAGGATGATGGTCTTTGCAGCAGCGTCCGCGCGATAGCACTCCGTGTAAACCCGATACTGACCCTGTATATCCAACACTGCGATTTCTGGCCTCATGTCGTCAGACTCCTGGCAAGCGGGTAGTGCGCGCAGATCACTTTGCACGGGCTTTATGACAGGTAGGCATACGTCTGGAGAGGGACGCGTCGTGGCGTTCCGAACGGTCGTCAGATTTGTCGGATTTCTTCGTCGGTCAGCGGCCGGTACTGGCCCGGCGCAAGCTCGGCGTCCAGCACCAATGGGCCCATTCGCTCGCGATGCAGGCTGACCACCTTGTTGTCGAAATGCCCGAACATGCGCTTGACCTGGTGATAGCGCCCTTCGAGGATGCTCAACCGCGCGGTCCTCGGCCCCAGCAGCGCCAGCTCGGCGGGTTGGGTGGTGAGGTTTTCAAACGCAAAGTACAGGCCCTCGGCAAATGTCGTTGCGTACTCAGGGCCAATGTCCTGCTCGGTCCCTACGAGGTAGACCTTGGGCAACTTGGTCTGCGGTTGCGTCAGGCGTCGCGACCACTGGCCGTCGTTGGTGATCAGCATCAGGCCGGTGGTGTTGAAATCCAGGCGCCCGGCGATATGCAATTGGGCCTTGTCCGGCTCATCCAGTAGATCAAGGACGGTCGGGTGTCGCGGATCCTCCGTAGCGCTCACGCAACCCTGGGGTTTGTGCAGCATAAAATAACGCGCAGGTTTGCCCGCTTGCAGCACTTCCCTGTCAACGCATACACGGCTGAATTCGCGCACCTCATGATGAGGGTCGCTGACCGCCACGCCATCGACCCAAACCCGCCGGTCAGCCAGCAACAGGCGCACTTGCCTGCGATTGAAACGTGGCAAATTGCTGAGGAAACGATCCACTCGCATTACGTCGGCTCAGCCCCACGCAAGTGTTCCTCGACCTGGGCACAGCGCGGGCACAAACAGGCCTTGTTGCGTTGTTCAGGCGGCAGCGCTTCGAGCACGGCCGGGTCGATGGAGACGCCGTAGCACCAGCACGCCTGGTCGACGGTTTGTGGGTCGGCCAGGGTGCAGGCGTTACGGGCACCGCAGGCGGGGCAGAGGGTTGGCGTGGTCATGGTCGGGTTCGGGCTGGATCGGGCAAGGTTGCGCAGATTCTGCGCGCGCCTTGCACGATACAGGGCCGACCCGGCCCAGGCTACTCAGAGCTGGAACTTGCTGACCAACACATTGAACGAGGTGGCCAGGCGCGACAGGTCCTGGCTGGATGCGCTGGTCTGGTGGGCACCGGCGGCCGTCTGGGTGGACAGGTCCTGGATATTGAGCAGGTTGCGGTCCACTTCACGGGCGACCTGGGCTTGCTCTTCCGAGGCCGAGGCGATCACCAGGTTGCGTTCGTTGATCTTCGCCACGCTGGCGGTGATGCGCTGCAACGCTTGGCCGGCATTCTGTGCCAGGGTCTGGGTGTTGTTGGCCCAGGTCAGGCTCTTGTTCATCGCCGCCACCGCACCATCGGCGCCGGTCTGGACTTCGCCAATCATCTTTTCAATGTCGACGGTGGACACTTGCGTACGGTGGGCCAGCGCCCGCACCTCATCGGCCACCACCGCAAATCCACGGCCTTGCTCACCCGCGCGGGCCGCTTCGATGGCGGCGTTGAGGGCCAACAGGTTGGTCTGGTCGGCGATGCCTCGGATCACATCGATCACCTTGCCGATTTCCCGCACCTGCCCGGCAAGATCGGCCACCGATTGCGTGGAATCGTTGATCTCTCCCACCATCGCGCTCATGCCGGACACGGCCTGCTCCACTTGCTGGCGGCCGTCCTCGGCCTCGGTGGTGGCTTGGCGCGAAGCCTGCGAGGTCGACACGGCGTTGCTCGCCACTTCGTCCACGGCGGCGGTCATCTGGTTGACGGCGGTGGCGGCTTGTTGGATTTCGTCATTCTGGCGCGTCAGGCCGCGGCTGCTTTCATCGGTGACCGCACTCAACTCTTCGGCGGCAGAGGCCAACTGGTCGGAGGCGTTGGCGATTTCCACGAGGGTACTTTTCAAACCGCCCTGCATCTGCGACAGCGCCATCAACAGTTGCCCGGCTTCGTCGGTGCGTTCGGTGATGATGGCTTGGGTCAGGTCGCCCTTGGCGATGCGTTGCGCGCTCTGCACGGCCTGGGCGATGGGGCGGGTGATCAGGCGGGTGATCAGCACGCCTACGGTGATGGCAATGATAAAGGCCAGGACAATGCCGCTGATCATCCACGCCAACGCGCTGGCGCGCAGCGCTTCAGCGGCGACGGTGCCTTCCTTGATCTGACGGTCATTGGACTCGATCATTACACGGATCAGCTCGCGGGCCTGACGGAAGAGTTCATTGTTGGTGGTATTGAGCAGGGCACGGGCCTGGTCGACCTGGCCGCCGTCAAGCAGCGACATGATGCGTTCGGAGCTGCTGATGTAGGCGGGCCAGATCTGGTCGAGTTTGTCTCCCGCCGCCCGTTCGTCATTGTCCAGTGGCGTTGCACGGTAGGTGGCGTAAGACGCCTGGCTGCGCTTGAGCTCGTTGGCAATGTCCTGGCGCACGCGGTCGCGGTCCTGGGACGCAACGTCGCCTTTGCTGGCGTCCATCAATCGGTACAGCCCGCGGTTGTGGGCTACCAGGCTATTGAGCGTGGCCGCCGTGTTGCTGACGGAGACCAGGTTGTTGGAGAAGGTCAGCTCCAATGCCGTGGCGAGGCGTACCACCCCTTTGATGCCGAGCAGGCCTACCCCGAGGGTAACTAACGCGCACAGTAGAAACGAAAGCAGCAGTTTGGTAGAGATGTTCATGGGGTCGAGTCCGGCAATAGTTGCGAAGGGCGCACGCTAGAGCCTCCCTGGCGCTGTGCGATGTCATAGTGACATCATCGCAATTGAGAAAGTTGCTCGCCAGAAAAATTTACTGAATCGATTAATCTGGCGTAGATGTATCAAGCTGTTGCTTGAACGCACCAGATTCTGTTTTTGATGTCAGATACTTCGTCATTCGGTGAAAGCCGAATGCCGCACTCCAGCGTCGCTGGAGATGCTCTTCCGCGGTCCAGGAGGCCGCCATGTATCGACGACTGCTGCTCAGCGCTTTACTCGGTCTGACCCTTTGCGCTTGCGTCCCCTATTACGAAGGAGGCCAAAGTTATTACCGTTCTGAGGTCTACACCTCACCGGCACCGGTGTATTACTACGGCGGTGGCGCAGCGTACCCTTACCGTCGTGAGTACTATCGCGCGCCACGCTATTACGCCCCGCAACCGCGCTACTATTCGGCACCGCGTTATTACCAGCCGGCACCGCGCTACTATCCCGCCGGACCGCGTGCCGGTTACCGGCCTTACCCCAACCAAGGCTGGGGCGGGGAGCACTGGAGTAACGGCGGGCACGGTCGTGGCGACCATAGAGGTGGCCGCGGCGGTCACCGTTGACAGACTTTTTGCAAGCGGCGCAGTGGCGCCGCTTTTTTTATTCTACCGTTTATCATAACTGTCAGATTTAACAGCTATCTTAGGCGTTCCAGATGAGCTTCACTGGAGACGAAGCCGTTGTGCTTCCTACTACCAGTGATATGGAACTTCCTAATGATCAAGCATGTGGTGTATGCGTTCTTCCTGAGCTGCTTTGTTATCGCATCAGCTAAAGCGGCGCAGGGGTGCCCCTATGCTTCAGCGATTAATTACGCTGACGATGCCTATCAGTCCAGCGGTGGGGGGAAGCTTTGGCAAAGTCAAAAAGTAAAAGAGCGGGATTTTATTGACCGTTTCATTGGAGCTATCTTTTTTCCTGATAAAGACGACGAGTTGAACGTTGGCCGTATGGAGTGCGCCTATCTTACAGGCGGTGGGCGCAGGGTGACGTTGAGATATGTGACGCAAAACGTTCACGAACGCATGTTGATGGAGTCCGACTACTATTGGCAGTCCACCGTCGATCTGCTGGGCCAAGCGGTGCACATCTGCCAGGACAGCCAGCCGGACAACTGCAAAGCCACACCCCAGAATTCCACGCCTTGATCTGTCAAAAATCGGAAATGTCTGCCAGAGGATTCCTACCTTCCCCCACCTTATTGAAATGCGCCTGCACCACCGCTTCAGGAACGGTGTTGATATCCGGCCAATGCCAATGCGGCGTCTGGTCCTTATCGATCAAACGCGCGCGCACCCCTTCGCTGAATTCCGGGTGACGGCAGCAATTGAGGCTCAGGGTGTATTCCATCTGGAACACCTCGGCCAGGGACAGGTGCCGGGCGCGCTGGATCTGTTCCCACACCAGGTGCGCGGTCAGGGGGCAGCCTTCGCTCAAGGTCTTGCCGGCACGGCTGAACAAAGGATCGGCATGCTCGCGCAGTTGGCTCAATGCGCGCCACGCACCCTGCACATCGCCCACATCCAGCCATTCGTCGATCTGCCGGCGGCGCGGCAGCCATTGCGCGTCAGGTTGCTGATCGACGGCTTCCTGGGCCAGCGCCTTGAGCAGGCTATTGAGTTGCATCGAAGTCTGTTCCTGCCAGTTCAGTTGCAGCAGGCCGTCGAGCAATTCGTCTTGCTGGTCGTCGCGCAGGAAGCGGTCGGCAAGGCCCAGGTCCAGCGCGTCACGGCCGTTGATATGGGCGCCGGTAAGGCCCAGAAACAAACCGAGTTTGCCCGGCAGGCGCGACAGGAACCAGCTGGCGCCGACATCCGGGTATAAACCGATGCTGATCTCCGGCATGGCCAACCGGCTGCTCGGCGTGACGATGCGCACTGACGCACTTTGCAGCAGGCCCATGCCGCCGCCCAGCACGTAGCCGTGGCCCCAGCAGATCAAAGGTTTTGGGTAGGTATGCAGGGAATAATCCAGGCGATACTCCGCCGCAAAGAACTGTGCGGCCAGCGCCGGCACGGTACCGGGTTGCTCTCGACAGGCCATCGCCAGGCTGCGCACTTCACCACCGGCGCAAAACGCTTTGGGGCCGTTGCCGCGCAGCAGTACACAGACGATGTTCGGGTCTTTGGCCCAGGTATCCAGGCGTTCGCTCAGGGCCAGGATCATTGGCAAGGAGAGGGCATTCAGGGATTTTTCAGCGTCGAGGCTGGCGATGCCAATGCGGGCACCGTCGCTGCCGGTCAGTTCTTCGAAGTGCAGGTTCATCGTGACCTCAATCGAGAAGGTGAAAGGATGAGTATGATCGCTTGGCAGGAAAGTGCCGTGATGTGTCAGATCAATTGACAAGCAAGGTCGGCTTTCCTAGGGTTCGCCTCATTCTTATTACAAGACAATTCAACTATGACCGAAGAAGACCGTATCAAACTCGAACCCAGCTGGAAACACGCCTTGCGCGATGAGTTCGACAAGCCCTACATGACCCAGTTGCGTGAATTCCTGCGCCAGGAACATGCCGCCGGCAAAGAGATCTACCCGCCCGGCCCGCTGATTTTCAACGCGCTCAATTCCACACCACTGGACAAGGTGAAAGTGGTGATCCTGGGCCAGGATCCTTACCACGGCCCCGGCCAGGCCCATGGCCTGTGTTTCTCGGTGCAGCCGGGCGTGCCGGCGCCGCCTTCACTGGTCAATATCTACAAAGAACTCAAGCGCGACTTGAACATCGATATCCCTAACCACGGCTACCTGCAAAGCTGGGCCGACCAGGGCGTGCTGATGCTCAACACCACCATGACGGTGGAACGCGCCAATGCCAACGCCCATGCGGGCAAGGGCTGGCAGTTCTTTACTGATCGTATTATCGAGGTGGTCAGCGAGCATCAGCCGCATCTGGTGTTTTTACTGTGGGGCGCGCATGCGCAGAGTAAGCAGAAGCTGATCGACGCGACCAAGCATCTGGTGCTGACGTCGGTGCATCCGTCGCCGTTATCGGCGTATCGCGGATTCCTGGGCTGTGGGCATTTCAGCCGCACCAACAAGTTTCTCGAGCAGAATGGCGAGACGCCGATCGAGTGGCGGTTGCCGCCGATTCACACCGCTTAAAGCCTGACTCTGGCGATCGTATTGTTGCCGCTATTGGCTACAAAAGCCGTGCGACCATCCCGAGTAGCGGCAATGCCTCTGGGTTTGTTGTATTGATTGTGTTGACCAGGCTATGGGTTCCCAAACGGACGATTAACCAACCTGCGTACCCTTTTGCCAAGTGGGCATATGCATTGCCAGGAGCAATTGTGATTGTGTCAGGGGCATCGAAGATTCTCAGTTTTCTCCTTTGGCTTGGGTTGCTGGTAGTGATGGCATTCAGGTCCCCGGCTCTATCGGGAGCATAAAGTCGCAATCCATTCGAAGGTGCCGTGACCTGTGATGGTATGTATGACGGTATTGCTGAAAGTGTTGATGCCCAGGGCGATTAAACCTGAAGTTCTGGGGAGTGAGCCTTCGTTGTCTCGGCTTTACTAGCTGTCAGAGTTGACAGTTCAGACAAATGGTGGAAGTTCTGCCAGGGCCACGGCTCAAGGGCGATCAAGGTTGGCGGTCCCACCGCCGAAACAACGGCTCCGCCAGAAACAACACCAACAACAACCGCATCACCTGCATCGCCGTCACCAGCGGTACCGACAGTTGCAGGGTCTCGGCCGTGAGGCTCATCTCCGCAATGCCGCCGGGCATCATGCCCAGGGTCAACGAGCGCAGATCCAGATGAGTCAGGGCGCTCAAGCCCACCGCCGCCAATGTCGCCAATGCCATGGTCAAGGCCGTGCCAATCAAGGTGCGGCCCATGAACGACGGTGCACTCCGGAAGAACTCCCGGTTGAAATGGCAGCCCAATCCGCTGCCGATCAACCACTGGCCCATCTGGCTGCCGCCGTCGGGCAAGCCGATGTGCAAGTCCCAGACAACACTGGCCGTCGCACTGACCAACAACGGCCCAAACAGCCACGGGTTCGGCTGTCGCAAACGCTGCCAACCCCAGGCCACCAGCGCGCCCATCGGAAACAGCATCAATAGCCAAAGCCAGCTCACCGGTGCCGGATGAAACTGCGGCGCGCCGCCTTCCAGTAGATACTTGAAGATCGCCGGCACACACAGCACCACCACCAGCACCCGGAGGCTTTGCCCTGCCGCGACGCGGCTGAGCACCGCGCCGTTGCGCGCCCCAAGGTTGACCATCTCACCGGAACCGCCCGGCATGCTCGAGAAAAACGCGGTAGCGCGGTCTTCCCCGCTGCGGCGCATCAGCCACACGCCAACCACGCTCGACAGGCTGGTGACCAGCGCGCCGAAGAAGATCAGGCCGAAGTGGCTCATCACTTGCTCGATCACCAGCGGGGTGAAGTGCAGGCCGATGCCGATGCCCACCACCCATTGGCCGCATTTGCGTCCGCCGGGAATCTCCGCCAACTGCCATGGCGTGAGGCAACGCACCAGGATGATCGCCAACAACGAACCGACCATGTACGGCAACGGCCAGCCGACGAGGCTGGCCAGGTAACCGCCGGCCAGGCCGACCAGCGGTGTTGCCCACCAATGTTTAAAAGTGACCTCAGACATCGGCCAGGGCACGACGCTGCAAGGCACGTTTACGGTAGATGCGCACCAGCGGGAACATCAGCATCAACGCGGTCAGTACCCACACGCCAAAGGTGATCGGGCTCGACCACAGGATCTCCAGCGCACCGTTGGAGATCGACAGCGCGCGGCGCAGGTTCTGCTCCATCAGGCCGCCGAGGATAAAGCCCAGCAGCACCGGCGACAGCGGGAAGTCGAGCTTGCGCAGGATGTAGCCGAAGATGCCGATGCCGACCATCAGGAACAGGTCGAAAGTGGTGGCGTGCACCGCGTATACACCAATCGCGGTGATGATCGCGATCACCGGCACCAACGCCCAGTTCGGCACGGCGAGGATGCGCGTGAAGATGCGGATCATCGGGATATTGAGGATCACCAGCATGATGTTGGCAATGAACAACGAGGCGATCAGGCCCCAGACAATGTCCGGTTGCTGTTGGAACAACAGCGGGCCCGGGGTGATGTTGTACAGCGACAGCGCGCCGATCATCACCGCCGTGGTGCCCGAACCCGGTACGCCCAGCGTCAGCATCGGCACCAGCGCACCGCAGGCGGAGGCGCCGATCGCGGTTTCCGGCGCGGCGAGGCCGCGCATGTCGCCCTGGCCGAATTTACCGCTGGCGCCGGCCAGGCGTTTCTCGGTCATGTAGGCAACCGCCGAGGCCAACGTAGCCCCCGCGCCCGGCAGCACACCCATGATGAAACCGAGCAGGCCGCAACGAATGTTGACTACGAAAACGGAGGACGCTTCCTTCAGGTTGAACATCATCCGGCCGGTGGCTTTCACGGCTTCCTGGCCACGGTGGGTTTTTTCCAGCAGCAACAGGATCTCGCTGATGGAGAACAGGCCCAGCACCAACACCACAAACTGGATGCCGTCGGTCAGGTGAATGTTATCCCCGGTAAAACGGTACACACCGCTGTTGGCGTCGATGCCCACCGCCGAAAGGAACAGGCCGATCAGCGCCGCTACAAAAGTCTTCAGCGGTTTGTCACCGGCCATGCCGCCCAGGCACACAATCGCGAACACCATCAGGACGAAATATTCAGCCGGACCGAAGGCAATCGCCCATTTGGCCAGCAGCGGCGCAAACAGCACCATGCCGCAGGTGGCGATGAATGCGCCGATGAACGAACTCCATGCCGACAGCGAAAGGGCCACGCCGGCCAGGCCTTTGCGGGCCATCGGGTAGCCGTCGAGCGTGGTCATGACGGTGGAGGCTTCGCCCGGGATGTTCAGCAGGATCGAGCTGATACGGCCGCCGTACTCGCAGCCCAGGTACACGGCGGCCAGCAGGATCAAGGCCGACTCCGGCGGCAGGCCGAGGGCGAAGGCGATGGGGATCAGCAGCGCCACGCCGTTGATCGGCCCCAGCCCCGGCAACAGGCCGACCACCGTGCCGATCAAGGTGCCGCATAACGCGGTTATCAGGTTGTAAGGGGACAGTGCAACGCCGAAGCCCTGGCCCAAATAGCCGAAAGTATCCATGTCAATTCTCCAGAACGTCGAGCAGGCCAAGGGGCAGCGGCACATCCATGACTTTATCGAACAGCAGGTAAAGACCCACGGCCATCAGGCCGACGATGACCACGCTGGGCAACCAGCGGCCGCCATACAGGCGTGCCATCGGGATGCCGATCAGCAGGCTGCTGAGGATGAAACCCAGGGGTTCGAAGGTGCCGGCGAACACGATCAACAGCGCGACGCACACGCCGATCTTGACCAGGGTGTCGCGGTCCAGCGCCGGTTCTTCTTCGGTGTGTTTGGTCGCTTGCGGGCGAATCAGCATGTAGATCAGCGCCAGGCTCATCAGCCCGAGCATCAGCAATGGGAAGGCGCGTGGCCCGACCGGCTCGTAGGAAAAGGCTGCTTGATACGGCCAGGCCATCAGCGCGAGGCCGGCACAGGCCAGCAGCAGCACGGCGGCAAAAATGCGTTGTATGAGCATAGGAAACTCCAAGGCTACGCTTCCAGAAGCGAGCAAACTCGCGAAGAACTCAAAAACCGTGCATCCACATAGCGCGCGTTATCGTTGAGGTCTTTCGCGAGCGAGCCCGCTTCCACAGGGAGGACGGTTACTGGATCAGGCCGAACTCTTTGGCCAGCACTTTGTAGTCCGCCACCTGTTTCTTCACGTAGGTGTCCAGCTCCGGGCCGGTCATGGCGAACGGGAACAATTCGCGCTGGTCACGCAGCTTGGCGAACTCGTCGGAGGCCAGCAGCTTGTCGAAGGCATCTTTCCACCAGGCGTAGTCGGCATCGCTGACTTTTGGCCCGAGGTAGAAACCGCGGACCACTGGCCAGACGATGTCGTAGCCTTGCTCTTTGGCGGTCGGAATGTTCTTCATTTCCGGCTCGTCCAGGCGCTTTTCGGAGAACACCGCCAGCAGGCGCATGTCGCCGCTCAAGATATGCGGCATGGAGTCGGAGATGTCGGTACTGCCCACCTGGATGTGACCGCCGAGCAGGGCGGTGGCGATTTCACCGCCGCCTTCCAAGGCCACGTAGCGCAGCTCGCGCGGGTTGATCCCGGCGGCCTTGGCGATCAGTGCGGTTTGCATCCAGTCCTGGCTGCCGACGGTGCCGCCGGAACCGATCACCACGCTGCCCGGGTCTTTCTTCAAGGCTTTGACCAGATCGTCGAGGGTCTTGTAGGGCGAATCGGCTTTCACGGCGATGGCGCCGTAGCTGGTGCCGACCGCCGCCAGCCAACGCACGGCGCTCTCATCGAAGCGCCCGAACTTGCCCTGGGCCAGGTTAAGCAACGAACCGCTGGACCACGCCACCAGGGTGCCGCCGTCCGCCGGGCGCTGGGCGACCACGGCGTTGTACGCCACCGCGCCCACGCCACCCGGCATGTAGGTCACGCGCATCGGTTTGCTCAACAATTTCTCGTTGACCAGTGCGCTTTGCACCAGTTTGCAGGTCAGGTCGAAACCGCCGCCAGGGGAGGCCGGGGCGATGCATTCGGGGCGCTTGGGTTCTTCGGCGGCCAGCAGGTGGCCGGCGAACAGCATGCAGCCGGCGGCGAGGGCGAGTTTACGTAGGGGGAACGTCATGTGTGTCTCCATTTATTGTTCTTATTTGGCGAAAACGCTTCGAGGCGTTTTTCGGGTGCTATCGCTCAATAGCTTGGCGGGCGTAACCTGCCGTCGCCTGATGCTAAACGGCGAAGCTTTCAGTAACCTTTCAACTGTCTTTCACTGTTTTCGGGCTTCACAGGGCAGTCGGCGCCTGTAAACTGCCTCGCAAAGCGTGGCGCCGACCACCCCGAATAAGGTAGAAATCCATGCGTGTCCTTCTGGTTGAAGACCACCTGCAGCTCGCCGAAAGTGTGGCCCAGGCGCTCAAGAGCACGGGTTTGACCGTCGATGTGCTGCACGATGGCGTGGCCGCGGACCTCGCCCTGAGCAGCGAGGAATATGCGGTGGTCATCCTTGATGTGGGCTTGCCGCGCATGGACGGTTTCGAGGTGCTCGCACGTTTGCGCAGCCGTGGAAAAAACCTGCCGGTGCTGATGCTGACCGCGCGCAGTGATGTGAAGGACCGCGTTCACGGCCTGAACCTTGGGGCTGACGACTACCTTGCCAAACCTTTCGAACTGACGGAATTGGAAGCGCGGGTCAAGGCACTGCTGCGACGCAGCGTGTTGGGCGGTGAGCGTCAGCAGACCTGCGGTGTGCTGGTCTACGACCTCGACACGCGGCGGTTCACCGTGGGCGGCGAGTTGATGACGCTCACCTCCCGTGAACAGGCGGTGCTGGAAGCGCTGATCGCCCGTCCGGGACGGGTGATGAGCAAGGAACAGCTGGCCTCCCAGGTGTTCGGCCTCGACGAAGAGGCCAGCCCCGATGCCATCGAGATCTACGTGCACCGCCTGCGCAAGAAACTTGACGGCCAGCCCATCGCCATCGTGACCTTCCGTGGCCTCGGCTATTTGCTGGAAGCCCGCGATGTATAAGCCCAGCAGCCTGCGCTGGCGCTTGCTGTGGAACCTGGCGTTGTTGCTGGTGCTGTTGATGTTGGCCAGCGGCATGAGCGCCTACTGGAATGGCCGCGAAGCCGCCGACACCGCTTACGACCGTACGCTGCTGGCCTCGGCGCGCACCATCGCCGCCGGCTTGACCGAGGTGGACGGTACCTTGAGCGCCAATGTGCCCTATGTGGCCCTGGACACCTTTGCCTACGACAGCGCCGGGCGTATTTATTACCAGGTCAATGACATCGACCAGAAGCTGATCTCCGGCTACGAAAACCTTCCCGGCCCGCCACCCGGCACGCCACGCACCGACGACTATCCGGCGCTGGCGCGCTTCTACGACGCCACCTACCAAGGCCAGCAGGTGCGCGTGGTCAGCCTGCTCAAGGCGGTTTCAGAACCGAACATGAACGGCATGGCAGAGGTCCGTGTCGCCGAAACCGATGAAGCGCGCGTAAGCATGGCCCGCAGCCTGATGGCCGATACGTTGCTGAGGTTGGGAATGCTTGCTATCGGTGCCTTGTTGCTGGTGTGGTTTGCCGTGAGTGCGGCGCTGCGTCCGCTGGAGCGCCTGCGCACGGCGGTCGAAGAGCGCCAGCCTGACGATCTGCGGCCGCTGCCATTGGTGGAAGTGCAAGACGAGTTTGGCCCGCTGGTGCGCTCCCTCAACCACTTCACCGAACGCCTGCGCGCTCAGTTCGAACGCCAGGCGCAGTTTATTGCCGATGCCGCCCATGAACTGCGCACGCCGCTGGCCGCGCTCAAGGCCCGGCTGGAGCTGGGCTTGCGCGCGCAGGAACCCGCCACCTGGCGCAGTACGCTGGAAACCGCGGCCCAGGGCACTGACCGCCTGACTCATCTGGCCAATCAACTGTTGTCCCTGGCGCGTATCGAGAACGGCGCCCGGGCGATTGCCGAAGGCGGGGCGCAGTTGCTCGACCTCAGCCAGTTGGCCCGGGAACTGGGCATGGCGATGGCGCCGTTGGCGCACGCACGTGGCGTGGCGCTGGCGCTGGAAGCCGACGAGCCGGTGTGGCTGCGTGGAGAGCCGACGCTGTTGAACGAGTTGCTGAGCAACCTGGTGGACAATGCCCTGGCCCACACGCCACCCGGCGGCAATGTGATCCTGCGGGTGACGGCGCCGGCGGTACTGGAAGTTGAAGACGATGGCCCCGGTATCCCGCTGGATGAACGGGAACGGGTGTTCGAGCGTTTCTATCGCCGCAGTCAGCAGGGGATGGGCTCGGGGCTGGGGCTGGCGATTGTCGGTGAAATCTGTCGGGCGCATCTGGCGCAGATCAGCCTGCACGATGGCGAGCAGGCGGGGTTGAAAGTGCGGGTGAGTTTTATCGCGGCAGTGTAGGAGCGAGCTTGCTCGCGAAAATCGTTAACGATGACTGGGTAACCTTGAATCAATAAAGCATTGAGCGTGCTTCATCCAGCTCCGCGCGCAGCTTTTCGCTGTAAGGGTCAACCCGCAGCTTTTTCATTGCAGGCACGCTGGAGACGTCCACTTTCGCCAAGGGGTGTTCGGTGCCGCGATGGCAATACAACACGGCGACCTGTACCAGGTCGATGTAGTCGAGGCTGGCCGAGTCGCGTTCCAGGTCCAGGTACAGGCCGGGCAATTTTGCCAGCATTTCCGGAAAGTCCCAGACGCCTAACAATTTGTCGCCCAGGAGCGGGTGAATGCTTTCGATAACGTGGTTGAGGCTGACCGGGTCCGCGAGCAACTCGTAGTGGTCTTCGGCATAGGTCAGGATCGGCAGTACGCCGATCTGGTGCACCAGGCCGCCAAGGGCCGCCTGGTCCGGCTTCAGCTGGCTGTGGCTGCGGCACAGGGCGTAACTCACCCCCGCGACTTCCAGGCTACGGCGCCACACATCACGCATCTTTTGTTCGACCACGTCGGAGCGAGCATGGAAGATCTGCTCCATCACCAGGCCGATCGCCAGGTTGCTGCTGTAGTTGGTGCCCAGCCGGGTGATGGCGGTGTGCAGGTCGGTGACTTCCTGGGTGGCGCGCAGCAACGGGCTGTTGACCACTTTGATCAGGCGCGCCGACAGTGCGGTGTCGCGACCGATGACTTTGCTCAAGTGGCTGATACTGATTTCCGGGTCTTCAGCGGCCTGGCGAATATTCAGCGCCACTTCCGGCAATGTCGGCAGAACCAGGTCATCGTTGTCGATGGCCTTCACCAAAGCCTGTTGGACTTTTTCCGCCAGCTTGTTCATTCATGATCTCTAGGGTGTTGCAAAAAGGTACGGCGACTAACGCTGGATCTCTCGATCACGGTCGAGTGTGTAAGGAAGGTCGAGCAGGTGCAAACCGGGGCCTTCCAGTGTGCCTATATGCACATCGCCACTATCGGCAGCTTCGGCTTGCAACACGGCCAGAAGTTCAATGGTGCGGTCAGCTTTCGCTGCAATTACCACTTCGCCGATTGAGCTGTTGTGGCTGGGTGAAAACAGTGGCGTGCCTGGCTCGGGTATTTCAGCCGCATCTAGGCGCAGGCGGTACAGGCGGCGCTTGAGCTTGCCCAGGTACTGCATGCGCGCAACGATTTCCTGGCCGGTGTAGCAACCCTTCTTGAAGCTGACGCCACCCACGGCTTGCAGGTTGAGCATCTGCGGGATGAACAATTCGCGTGTCTGCGGCATGACCTGGCCGATGCCTGCACGGATTTGGCCCAGCAGCCATTCATTCAAGGCAGCTTGTTGCAGGTGTGCGGCCAGTTGGCTGCGCACGCTCTCGGCTTGCTCGGCAGGTACCCAGAGTTCGGCACGGCCAGGGGAAACGCGAATGACGATCAATGCATCGCGGCGGGCGACGCTGTCGGTCTCGGCCGGCAACTCAAGGCCAAGGCTGGCCAGGGCCGGGTCGGCATTGACCAGGCCGAAACGCACCCAGGCGGCGCTTTCGTCGGTGAGTTTGGATTTGGAGAACACCGCGTATTTTTTCAGGTCCGCCAGTTGCGGCTCCAGCAGCTCGCTGGCCATGGCCAGCACCACGCCGTCGCCTTGCAGCAGGATGCGAAAGCTCGATTGCATACGCCCTTTTTGTGTGCAGCGCGCGCCGAGGCTGGCCTGGGTCTCGCTCAGGTAGTTGAGGTTACACGTCAGTTGGCCCTGAAGGAATTTGGACGCGTCGGCGCCGCGGACGGCGAGAACGCCTTCGTGGGACAGGGGGCAGAAGAAAGCAGAGTCAGCCATGGGTCATCGCAGTTCAATAAGTCATAGGTGCATCATAGAGGCGCGCCCGGCAAATGGATAGTTTCGTCGTGGGCGACCAAAGCCGACTGTTCCGGTGCCGTCCGGCCTGTATACTTGCGCCCTATTTGAGGAGCGCTCCATGGTCGAAGAAGTCGAAATCAATCGTCTCTACTGGCACAGCCGTCGCGGCATGCTGGAGTTGGACGTGTTGCTGGTACCGTTCACCAAAGAGGTGTACGCGACGCTCAATCAGGCAGATCGCGGCCTTTATGTGCGGCTGCTGGAATGCGAAGACCAGGACATGTTCGGCTGGTTCATGGAGCGCGCGGAGTCCGAAGACCCGGAGCTGCAGCGCATGGTCCGGATGATTCTGGATCGTGTCCAGCCCAAGTAATGCTTTCGAATGCCGCTGGCAGGCCTCACGGCTGCTGCTGGCGGTGTACCTCCTCGCCCAGTTGTTCGCGCTGGGTGCGCTGTCGGCGATTGAGCTGCCTTATTCAAGCCTCGGCATGCTGCTGTGTGTCGCGCACGCCGCCTGGATCTTGCCGCGTTTTATCCTGCTGACTCACCGTTCGTCTGTTCGTGGCCTGCGCCGTGATGCGGATGGCTGGCAGCTGTACAGCGCTGAGCGAGGTTGGCACAGCGTGCAGTTGCGTCCCGACAGCCTGGCCTTGCCATTGATCGTTGTGCTGCGATACCGGGCGCAGGGGGAGTGGCGGGTGCGCACGATCTGCGTGCCCAGGGATGCACAGGCCGCCGATGTGCATCGGCGCCTGCGGGTACGCCTCAAGTTCAGCCGCCGTAGGTGGCTGGCACCAGGATAGTGTCGCGGGCCTCGGGCAGCATCTGCGGGTAGTCGAGGGTGTAATGCAGCCCTCGGCTTTCCTTGCGTTCCATGGCTGAGCGGATCATCAGTTCGGCGACTTGGGCCAGGTTACGCAGCTCGATCAGGTCGCGGCTGACCTTGTAGTTGCTGTAGAACTCGTCGATCTCATCCAGCAGCAATCGCACGCGGTGCTGCGCCCGTTGCAGGCGTTTGTTGGTGCGCACGATTCCTACGTAGTCCCACATGAAGCGGCGCAACTCGTCCCAGTTGTGGGCGATGATCACGTCTTCGTCCGAGTCGGTCACCTGGCTGGCGTCCCAGCGGGGCAGGGCGGCAGGCACCGAAATGCGGGGCAATTGTTCGAGAATGTCCGCCGCTGCGGAGCGCGCATAAACAAAGCATTCAAGCAGCGAGTTGCTGGCCATGCGGTTGGCGCCGTGCAGGCCGGTGAAGCTGGTTTCGCCAATCGCATACAGACCGGGTACGTCGGTGCGGCCATGCTTGTCGACCATCACGCCGCCGCAGGTGTAGTGCGCGGCTGGTACCACGGGGATCGGGCCTTTGGTGATGTCGATATTGAAGGCCAGGCAACGCTCGTACACCGTGGGGAAGTGGGTCTTGATGAAGGCCTCGGGCTTGTGGCTGATGTCCAGGTAGACGCAGTCGACGCCCAGGCGCTTCATTTCATGGTCGATGGCGCGGGCCACGATATCGCGGGGCGCGAGCTCGGCGCGCGGGTCGAAGCGCTGCATGAAACGCTCGCCGTTGGGCAGTTTCAAGTGTGCGCCTTCGCCGCGCAGGGCTTCGGTGATCAAGAAGCTTTTGGCCTGCGGGTGATACAGGCAAGTAGGGTGGAACTGGTTGAACTCCAGGTTGGCCACGCGGCAGCCGGAGCGCCAGGCCATGGCGATGCCGTCGCCACAGGCGCCGTCCGGGTTACTGGTGTAAAGGTAAACCTTGGCTGCGCCACCCGAGGCCAGGATGGTGAAGCGCGCGCCGTAGGTGTCGACTTCTCCGCTGCCACGGTTGAGCACGTAGGCCCCGAGGCAGCGGTCTCCGTCCAGTCCCAGGCGTTTTTCAGTGATCAGGTCGACGGCGACACGCTGTTCCAGTAATTCGATATTGGGGCGTTGCCTGGCCTGTTCGAGCAGCGTCTTGAAAATCGCAGCGCCGGTGGCGTCGGCGGCGTGGATGATTCGGCGGTGGCTGTGGCCGCCTTCGCGGGTCAGGTGGAATTCGAAACCGCCGTCGTCGCTGCCCGCGTGTTCGTCTCGGGTGAACGGCACGCCCTGGTCGATCAGCCACTGGATGGCTTCGCGGCTGTGCTCGACGGTGAAGCGTACCGCTTCTTCATCACACAGGCCGCCGCCGGCGTTAAGGGTGTCTTCGACATGGGATTGCACCGTGTCGGTGTCGTCCAGCACGGCGGCAACCCCGCCTTGGGCCCAGAACGTCGAGCCGTTGGCCAGGTCGCCTTTGCTCAGCACTGCAATGCGCAGGTGGCTGGGAAGGGTCAGCGCAAGGCTCAAGCCGGCCGCGCCGCTGCCAATCACCAGGACATCGTGTTGAAACTGTTGGCTCATTTAAGGGATTCCGCAAAAAGCGATCCGAAGGGCTGGCGCAAACAGGACGCCTGGATCGGCGAATCAAAGGGTCACACGGGCCACTAGTATATAGAGGGGTGGAGCGGCACAATAGCCGGGCATTCGTGGCAATCTGCGATTACAGTGCACGGCTCGGGTAAAATTGGCCGGTTTTGAGACGGGAACTTTTTGCATAAGCCCCGACTCAATAGCAGGTTGCCCGAAAGCTGGGAAAACGTTGAGTTTATTGGCCCGTCGGGAGCATTGGACGCGTCAGAAAAACCGGCGACAAGATTATTCGCGCAGCCGGCGTTGCCCGCGCTGCGTTTTTCGTGTGTGCCAAATCAGTGCGTGCCGGAAACTTGCTTGAAGGGGGAGAACTTTTGCGAAAAGACCGAGTCTATGTTTGCAAGCCTGATCGTTTAGTTATGCAAGCCTCCTACGAGCACAACGAGGAGTGTTCATGCTAACCCAGGAAGAGGATCAGCAGCTGGTCGAGCGCGTACAACGTGGCGACAAGCGAGCTTTTGATCTGCTAGTGCTGAAATACCAGCACAAAATTCTCGGGTTGATCGTGCGGTTTGTGCACGACACCCATGAAGCGCAGGACGTTGCACAGGAAGCCTTTATCAAGGCTTACCGTGCACTTGGTAACTTTCGCGGTGATAGTGCGTTTTACACGTGGCTATACCGAATCGCCATCAACACGGCGAAGAACTATCTGGTGTCTCGCGGACGCCGCCCACCGGATAGCGATGTAAGTTCAGAAGATGCGGAATTTTACGATGGTGATCACGGGCTCAAGGATCTCGAGTCCCCGGAGCGCGCATTGCTGCGCGACGAGATCGAAGGCACCGTTCATCGCACAATTCAGCAATTGCCAGAAGATTTACGTACGGCGTTAACTTTACGTGAATTCGATGGTCTGAGTTACGAAGACATTGCGAGCGTCATGCAGTGTCCGGTGGGGACTGTAAGGTCACGGATTTTCCGGGCCAGGGAAGCCATCGATAAAGCCTTGCAACCGTTGTTGCAAGAGAACTAAAGACAGCGGCGACAGCCAAGAGAGGAACCGCCATGAGTCGTGATGCCCTGCAGGAATCGCTGTCCGCAGTGATGGATAACGAAGCGGATGAACTGGAACTTCGTCGAGTGCTCAATGCATTTGATGATGCCGAAACCCGTGATACCTGGTCTCGTTACCAAGTCGCTCGGGCGGTGATGCACAAGGATCTTCTAATCCCTCGTCTGGATATTGCTGCGGCCGTTTCTGCCGCGCTGGCTGATGAAGCCGTTCCGGCAAAAGCTGCTCGTGGTCCTTGGCGTAGCCTGGGTCGCCTGGCAGTGGCTGCCTCGGTAACTGTTGCCGTGCTGGCGGGTGTTCGCCTGTACAACCAGGACGAAATCGCCGGTGCCGAACTGGCCCAGCAGACTCAGCAGCCGGTCATGGCCGGTCCGCAAGTCAAAGGCCCAGCGGTATTGGCCGGCTACAAGGAAAGCTCCGACAGCACCGGGCCTATGGCCAACGGTGTATTGCAAGGGCAATCCGGCTGGCAAGACCAGCGTCTTCCAGGCTACCTGCGCCAACACGCACAGGAATCGGCCCTGAAAGGCACTGAAACCGCTCTGCCCTATGCTCGCGCAGCAAGTCTGGAAAACCGCTAATCCGTAAGGAGCTCTATGCGAGCCATACCGCTCCTTACGCTTTTGCTCAGTGGTTGCTTAGCACTCCCCGCCCATGCCGATGAAGCCCAAGACTGGTTGACTCGACTTGGGCGTGCAGAGCAGCAGCAAAGCTTCCAGGGTACATTCGTCTACGAACGTAACGGCAGTTTTTCCACCCATGACATCTGGCACCGCGTCCAGAATGGTCAGGTCCGTGAACGGCTCTTGCAGCTCGACGGTTCTGCCCAGGAAGTTGTGCGAGTGGATGGCCGCACGCAATGTGTCAGCGGCACCCTTGTCGCAGGCCTTGGCAATTCCCCTGACGCACCCTCACGTGCGCTGGATCCGCAAAAACTCATTCAATTCTACGAACTGGCCGTCATTGGCAAATCCCGTGTGGCCGGTCGAAATGCGGTGATCGTGTCGATTACGCCGCGCGATCAATACCGCTATGGTTTTGAGCTGCACTTGGACCATGAAACTGCGCTACCGCTTAAATCCTTGTTACTGAGTGATAAAGGCCAGTTGCTTGAGCGCTTCCAGTTCACGCGACTGAACACGTCAGTCGTGCCGGATGACCGCGATCTGCAGCCCAGTGCCGAATGCGCACCGATTGCCGTCGCCAGTAGTAAAGCAGCCAAGGTGCAGTCCACTGAGACGTGGCATATGGAATGGTTGCCGCCAGGTTTCCAGCTGACCACCCGCAGTGCCCGTAAAGACATCCACACCAAAACGACCATAGACAGCCTGATGTATAGCGACGGGCTGGCGCGTTTCTCTGTGTTCCTGGAACCGGTCAGCGACGCGGGCGTCACGGAGGCTCGCACTCAGCTAGGGCCGACGGTGGCTGTGTCTCGCCGCTTGAATACAGTGGATGGCGAAATGATGGTCACGGTGGTGGGTGAGATCCCTGTCGGCACTGCGGAACGTATCGCGCTGTCGGTGCGCGGTGAAAAAAAGTCAGCCGCCCAGCCGTGAATCGTTAATCTTATGTTCATCCTGACGTTTCAGTGTAGGTGCATGCCTGGTGGGTCGCCGAGAGCATGAAATGTCTGGATCAGCATTTTCACTTGCAAAAATCACTCATGTTTTTTATAGGTCAGGGCTTGTCGGCGCTGGCCTTGTTTTGTTCGCGGAACAAAGATGCCGGTCGCATTACCGGCGTTTCTTGAACCCTGTCGCTCAACCCTGCTCGTCGTAACGGGAGCTGTATGTCGATACCACGTTTGAAGTCTTACCTATCCATAATCGCCACGGTATTGGTGCTGGGCCAGGCTTTGCCTGCGCAAGCAGTCGAGTTGCCTGACTTTACCCAATTGGTTGAGCAGGCCTCGCCGGCCGTGGTGAACATCAGCACCACGCAAAAACTGCCGGATCGCAAAGTCTCCAACCAGCCAATGCCGGACCTTGAAGGCCTGCCGCCGATGCTGCGCGAGTTCTTCGAGCGCGGCATGCCCCAACCGCGCGCGCCGCGGGGTGGTGGTGGCGGCCAGCGTGAAGCGCAGTCCCTGGGCTCGGGCTTCATCATTTCGCCGGACGGCTACATCCTGACCAACAACCACGTGATTGCCGACGCCGATGAGATTCTGGTGCGCCTGGCCGATCGCAGTGAGCTCAAGGCCAAGCTGGTAGGCACCGACCCACGTTCCGATGTGGCCCTGCTGAAAATCGAAGGCAAAGACCTGCCGGTGCTGAAACTGGGTAAATCCCAGGACCTGAAAGCCGGTCAGTGGGTCGTCGCCATCGGTTCGCCGTTTGGTTTCGACCATACCGTGACCCAAGGCATCGTCAGCGCCATCGGCCGCAGCCTGCCGAACGAAAACTATGTACCGTTTATCCAGACCGACGTGCCGATCAACCCGGGTAACTCCGGTGGTCCGCTGTTCAACCTTGCGGGTGAAGTGGTAGGGATCAACTCGCAGATCTACACCCGTTCCGGTGGTTTCATGGGCGTATCGTTCGCTATCCCGATCGACGTGGCCATGGACGTTTCCAACCAGTTGAAAAGCGGTGGCAAGGTCAGTCGTGGTTGGTTGGGTGTGGTGATCCAGGAAGTGAACAAAGACTTGGCTGAATCCTTCGGCCTCGACAAACCGGCCGGTGCCCTTGTTGCGCAGATCCAGGACGACGGCCCGGCTGCCAAGGGTGGCTTGCAGGTCGGCGATGTGATCCTGAGCATGAATGGCCAGCCGATCGTCATGTCGGCCGACCTGCCGCACCTGGTGGGTGCACTCAAGGCTGGCAGCAAAGCCAAGCTGGAAGTGATCCGCGATGGTAAGCGTCAGAACGTGGAGTTGACCGTAGGCGCCATCCCCGAAGAGGGCGCAACCCTGGATGCCCTGGGTAACGCCAAGCCGGGTGCCGAGCGCAGCAGCAATCGTCTGGGCATTGCCGTGGCCGAGCTGACCCCTGAGCAGAAGAAGACCTTCGACCTCAGGAGCGGCGTCGTGATCAAGGAGGTGCAGGATGGTCCTGCCTCGCTGATCGGCCTGCAGCCCGGTGACGTGATCACCCACCTGAACAATCAGGCGATCGACAGCACCAAGCAGTTCACCGACATCGCCAAGGCGTTGCCGAAGAATCGTTCGGTGTCGATGCGCGTACTGCGTCAGGGACGTGCAAGCTTCATTACGTTCAAGCTGGCCGAGTAAGTCGGTAAAAAAAGCCCCGCCTTCGTTTAACGAAAGCGGGGCTTTTTTGTGCGCGATGGGTTTAGCTCATCATCCCTTTGACCAGGCGTTCCTGCTCGATCAGTTCGCGCTGGCGTGCGTCAATACGGGAAGACAGGGGGAAATTGCTGCCGGCCCTGCGCTTGGCAAAATCCAATTGCTGGATCGCTTGCTGGAAATCGCCCACCAGCGCGAAGTACTCGGCACGCGCTTGATGCAGGCCAATGATGTTGCCGGACAAGCCGCGTGTTTCGGCGACCTGGTACCAGACGTCGGGATCGTCTGGGCGGGATTTGAGCAGTGCGTCCAAGGCTTTCTCGGCATCGGCGGTGCGGTTCTGCTTGAGCAACAGGTCGACCCGAATCTGATTCAGCGGATAGTTGCCCGGATACTGGGTGAGCAGCCGATCCGTGCGTTGCTGGGCATCAGGCAGGCGATTGTTGTCGATATCCAGCTGGATCTGCGCCAGGTTGTAGGTGATGTCGTTTGGCGCCTTGGCCAGCAGCGGCGCCAGGCTGTCCCGCGCCTGCTTGAACTGAGAGGCTTTGATCTGAGCGATGGCCAGGCCGTAACGCGCCACATCGTTTTTCGGGTTCTCGTCCAGTTGCGCCTGGAAGCGCTTGGCGGCCAGGCCTGAGGTGTCTTCGTACTGCAACTGCACCCGTGCGCGAATCAATTGATAGCGCAGACTGTCTTCCTTGCCGCCCGGTTTGGCTTGTTCGGCACGGTTGCGGGTGTCGGCGATACGCGATTCGGTGACCGGGTGCGTCAGCAGGAACTCCGGTGGCTTGGCGTCGAAGCGGTATTGGCGGCCCAGGCGCTCGAACATGGTCGGCATGGAGCGTGGATCGTAGCCGGCCTTTTCCAGGTTGACGATACCGATGCGGTCGGCCTCTTGTTCATTTTGCCGAGAGAACCTGCGCTGCTCCTGGATCGCGGCGGCCTGGGTGCCGGCGATCGCCGCGATGCCGGCATCGCCAGCGCCTGCCGCCGCCGCGATGATACCGCCAAGCAGGGCAGCCATCATTGGGATCTGCATGCGCTGCTGCGCTTCCACGCCACGAGCGAAGTGACGTTGGGACAAGTGCGCCAATTCATGGGCCAGCACCGAGGCATACTCCCCTTCGGTCTGGGCATTGAGAAATAGCCCGCCGTTCACCCCCACGATGCCGCCTGGCGCCGCAAAGGCGTTGAGTTGCGGGCTGTTGATCAGGATGAACTCCAGGCGCCGGTCATTGACCTGGCTGGTCTCCACCAGTTTGTACACGCTGGTTTCGACGTAATCCTTGAGCTGCGGGTCGTTCAGTTGCGAGACCTGCCCGCGCAGATAGGCCAGCCATGCGCGGCCCAACTGGTATTCCTGTTGTGGCGAGACAATGGCAGAACTGGCGTCGCCAAGTGACGGCAGGTCGTCAGCGAAGCCTGGGGAGGCCAGCAGGCAAGCCAGCGTCAGCAGGGTGGGGCGCAAAAAAGTCATGCACAGGGCCTTTCGACAAAGAGCTTACTGTAGCCGGACACTGAGCTTCGGACCAGATATTCTAAGCGCCCCCATGCGTGCCCGGAGTTAAACCATGACCGACGCTGTAGCCTTTGATGCCGAACTTGACGCCAGCGGCCTCAATTGCCCGTTACCCTTGCTCAAGGCCAAGCTGGAGCTCAATCGCTTGGCCAGTGGCGCGGTGCTCAAGGTGATCGCGACGGATGCCGGCTCCCAGCGGGATTTTCGCACGTTCGCCAAGCTGGCCGGCCACACCCTGTTGCATGAAGAAGACGCCGCCGGTGTGTACCGTTACTGGTTGCGCAAGGCCTGAACCGTTTGCCCACCCTCCGAGGTTGATTGATGTTCAAAGTGTTACGAGACTGGATTCAGCGCTACTTCTCCGATGAAGAAGCGGTGGTGCTGGCGGTCCTGCTGTTTCTGGCCTTTACGGCCGTGCTCACCTTGGGTGGCATGCTGGCGCCGGTACTGGCGGGGATGGTGCTGGCGTATCTGATGCAGGGCCTGGTCACCTCCCTGGAACGCTTGCGCTTGCCGGGCGCGGTCGCCGTGGGGCTGGTGTTCGCTTTGTTCATGGGCCTGCTGGTGCTGTTTATCGTGGTGGTGCTGCCGTTGTTATGGCACCAACTGATCACCCTGTTCAATGAATTGCCGGGCATGCTCGCCAAATGGCAATCCCTGCTGCTGCTGTTGCCGGAGCGCTACCCGCACCTGGTCTCGGATGAACAAGTGCTGCAAGCCATCGAAGTGGCGCGCGGTGAGATCGGAAAATTCGGGCAATGGGCGTTGACCTTTTCCCTGTCCAGCCTGCCGCTGCTGGTCAACATCATGATCTACCTGGTGCTGGTGCCGATCCTGGTGTTCTTCTTCCTCAAGGACCGCGTCATGATCGGCCGCTGGGTACGTGGCTACCTGCCGCGCGAACGTGCGCTGATCACTCGCGTGGCTGAGGAAATGAACCGGCAGATCGCCAACTATATTCGCGGCAAGGTCATCGAGATCATTATCTGCGGGGGCGTGACCTACATCGCTTTTATTGCCCTGGACCTGAACTACGCGGCTTTGCTGGCGCTGCTGGTGGGGGTTTCGGTGGTGGTGCCGTACGTCGGCGCCGTGGTGGTGACGGTACCCGTGACTTTGATCGCACTGTTCCAGTGGGGCTGGAGCGACCAGTTCATCTATTTGATGGCGGTCTACGGGATCATCCAAACGCTGGATGGCAACGTGCTGGTGCCGCTGCTGTTCTCGGAGGCCGTCAATCTGCACCCGGTGGCGATCATCTGCGCGGTGCTGCTGTTCGGGGGGCTGTGGGGATTCTGGGGCGTGTTTTTTGCGATACCGCTGGCGACGCTGTTCAAGGCCGTGCTGGATGCGTGGCCGCGCAAGGAGCCGGTTGTAGCACCGTTATTATAATTCTGTCGCGCGGCAAACCAGTGGCGAGCGGGCCTTTTGTGGCGAGCGGGCTTGCCCCGCGTTGGGGGGCGAAGCACCCCTATGCAAGACGCATGCGGTGTATCAGACACTCCGCAGAGGCTGGTTTTGGGCTGCTGCGCAGCCCAACGCGGGGCAAGCCCGCTCGCCACAACAGCTCGCTCCAGAGCGAAATTCAGGCCTTGTTCAACGCCTGGGCCGCGGCCAGAACAGCCTCCACATGCCCCGGCACTTTCACGCCGCGCCATTCCTGGCGCAACACGCCGTCCTTGTCAATGAGGAAGGTGCTGCGATCCACACCCAGGTATTCCTTACCGTATAGCTTCTTGAGTTTGATCACATCAAACAGCTGGCAAACCGCTTCATCCTTGTCGCTGATCAGCTCGAAGGGGAATGCCTGTTTGCCCTTGAAGTTCTCGTGAGACTTCAGGCTGTCGCGCGATACGCCGAACACCTCGGTGTTGGCCGCCTTGAACGCTTCATGCTGGTCCCGAAAACCCTGGCCCTGCGTGGTGCAGCCCGGCGTGCTGTCTTTCGGGTAGAAGTAGATCACCACCTGTTTGCCCTTGAGGGCGGCCAGGCTGAAGGTCTGGCCGCTGGTGGCCTGGGCTTCGAAATCGGCGACCGGTGTATCAATGACTACCGCCATGAAAACTTCCTTACATTGGGTTCTGTGGGCGCCAGGGTTCGATCAGTGCGTCGAGGTTCAACGCATCGGCGAAATCCAGGAACTGGTCGCGCAGCCAGCTGATCTGCACGCCGGCCGGCAAGGTTACGGTGAACGTGGCGTTCAGCATGGTGCCGCCGGTCTGCGGGGCCAGGTAGGTGTCGCAGGTCAGGTTTTCCAGCTCGACGTTGTGGTCGATAAAGAACTGGCACAGTTCGTTGACGATGTCCGAACGATAGGCCGAGCTGACATACGCCACGTAGGGTAGGGCCTGTGGGCGATTCTCCAGGGCGGCGCTGCGCACCACGTTGACCGTGAAGTCGTGCTTCTTGGCCAGGCCCGGCAGGCCGGTCTCCAGGCGCGCCAGGGCATCCCAGGTGCCGGAGATCTGCAAGACCAGTGCACTGCACTCGCCGTGGCGGGTCAGGCGCGAGGTTACGACGGCGCAGCGGTTTTCATGGCTGGCGCGGCACAGCACGTTGGTCAGCTCCATGGGGTTGGCGCCGAGGGCACTGATAACAAGGAATTGTTCGCGAACTGTGGGGGTGGACATGCAGCCTTCCTAAAACGATGAGCGGTCGATACTGTGAGGCCGTATCGATCAAAGGATGAAGGGTAGCGAAAAGCGCCGCCAAGGGATAGGAGGTGGCGTTTTCATTGCGTGATCGGTCCTATTTCATCGTGCTTCAGCACGTGCTTTGGTCCAATGATGGCCTTGCCTGTCGTTTAGTTGCGCCAGAACGCATCCTCAGGCGGTACTTCGCTTGTGCAAGCATCTTGGCGCCAGTACCATTACCGCTCTCTTTTTCCGGCAGGAGCGGTTGCATGATTGCGGGCAGTATGGTGGCACTGGTCACACCCATGGATGCACAAGGTCGTCTCGACTGGGACAGCCTGGGCAAACTGGTGGACTTCCACCTGCAAGAAGGCACCAATGCCATCGTGGCGGTCGGCACCACCGGTGAATCGGCCACCCTCGATGTGGAAGAACACATCCAGGTGATCGAGTTCGTGGTCAAGCGCGTTGCGGGACGTATCGCCGTGATCGCCGGTACGGGCGCCAACTCGACGCGTGAAGCCATCGAGCTGACCAAAAACGCCAAAAAGGCCGGCGCCGATGCCTGCCTGCTGGTGACCCCGTACTACAACAAGCCGACGCAGGAAGGCCTGTACCAGCACTTTCGCGCCATTGCCGAAGCCGTCGATATTCCGCAGATCCTCTATAACGTACCGGGTCGTACCGCGTGCGATATGAAGGCCGAGACCGTGATCCGCCTGTCCACCGTGCCGAACATCATCGGCATCAAGGAAGCCACGGGTGACCTGCAGCGCGCCAAGGACATCCTGGCCGGCGTGAGCAGCGACTTCCTGTTGTATTCCGGTGACGACGCCACCGCCGTGGAACTGATCCTGCTGGGCGGCAAAGGCAACATCTCCGTGACCGCCAACGTGGCCCCGCGTGCCATGAGCGACATGTGCGCCGCCGCCATCGCCGGCGACGCCGTGACCGCCCGCGCGATCCACGAGAAGCTGATGCCGCTCAACAAGACACTGTTTATCGAATCCAACCCTATTCCCGTGAAATGGGCGCTGACTGAAATGGGCATGATGCCGGACGGTATCCGTCTGCCGCTCACCCGTCTCAGTGAAGCCTGTCACGAACCGCTGCGACAGGCCCTGCGCCAGTCCGGCGTCCTGGTTTAATTGAGGAAGCACTACGCATGAAGCGATTGGCCGGACTTTCCGCACTTGCCTTGATTATCTCCAGCACCAGTGGCTGCGGTTGGATCTGGGGGCCGGAAGGCTACTTCCGTGACCGCGGTAGCGATTACCTGGAAGCCCAACCCACTAAACCCATGGAATTGCCGCCGGGCGTCAATGTCGCCAAGCGCCTTGACCCGTTGCTGCCGATTCCGCGCAACGTCGCCGACGACACCACCAGGGGCGAGTACGTGGTACCGCGTCCGCAGCCGATCGCTTCCGTGGCGGATGCCAGCGACTACAGCCTGCAGAAGAGCGGCGACTCCCGCTGGATCGTGGCCCAGCGCCCGCCTGCCGAAGTCTGGCCGGTGGCCGTGCAGTTCTTCCAGGACAATGGTTTCCGCATCGACGAACAGCGCCCGCAGACCGGTGAATTCACCACCGCATGGCAGCAGGGCAGCGAACTGTCGGCCACCCTGGCCAAGCGTCTGCAGGCCGGCGGTGTAGCCGCCGACAGCGAAGCCCGCGTGCGTGTGCGCATCGAGCCAGGCGTGCAGCGCAATACCAGTGAAGTCTACGTGGTCAGCGCCGAGCGTCCTGCCGGCAGCACCGCCAACGTTGATTTCACCAACCGTTCGGTCAACAGCGGCGTCGACTCCGCATTGGTCGACGAAATGCTGGCCAGCATGAGCCGTATCTCCGAGAAGGGCGGTTCCGTATCCCTGCTCGCCGCACGTGATTACGACACCCCGAGCCGTGTCAGCCTCACCGAAGATGGCAGCGGTAACGTGGTGCTCAACCTGGGTGAAGACCTCGACCGTGCCTGGGCCAGTGTTGGCCGTGCGCTGGAGCAGGGCCCATGGCGCGTTGAAGACATCAACCGCAGCCTGGGCCTGTACTACATCAACGTGGCCGAGAAGGCCGAGCGTAAAGATGAAGAGCCCGGTTTCTTCGGCAAGCTGTTCGGCAGCCAGCCGACCAAGGAAGAGATCGAGACCCGCGCCGAGCGTTACCAGGTTCGTTTGAGCAAGGTAGGCGACGCCGTGCAAGTCACCGTCGAGAAGAACATCAATACCGTTGCGCCCGCTGAAACAGCGCGCAAAGTATTGGGCGTGATTCAGGACAACCTGGGCTGATCCGATGCGTTTTGCCGTTCTCGGCAGCGGTAGCCAAGGGAACGGCACGCTGGTCGCACATGACGAGACCTATGTGCTGGTGGATTGTGGTTTCTCGCTACGGGAAACCGAGCGGCGCCTGCTGCGGCTGGGGGTTCACCCCACGCAGCTGAGCGCGATTCTGGTGACCCACGAGCATGCCGACCACGTGCATGGCGTGGGTTTGCTGTCTCGGCGCTACAATCTTCCGGTCTACCTCAGTCGCGGCACCTTGCGCGGGATGCGCAAACCCATTGAACCCGCAGGTTTCCTGGCCGGTGGCGAGCAACTGCAGATCGGTGCCTTGGGCATCGATGTCATTGCCGTTGCGCACGACGCCCAGGAGCCGACGCAGTACGTATTCAGTGATGGCGAGCGGCGCTTCGGCGTACTCACCGACCTGGGCTCCTACTGCGCCAAGGTGCTGGACGGTTACCGGAACCTCGATGCGCTGATGATCGAGTCCAACCACTGCCGAGACCTGCTGGCGCGCGGGCATTACCCGTACTTTCTCAAGCAGCGGGTGGGCGGCGAACGGGGGCATTTGAACAACCATCAGGCGGCGTACCTGGTGTATGAGTTGGGCTGGCAAGACTTGCAACACCTGGTCCTGGCCCACCTGAGCAGCAAGAACAACCTGCCGACGCTTGCCCGGCAATGTTTTGTCGACACCCTCGGGTGCGACCCGGACTGGCTGCAACTGGCCGATCAAGATTCAGGGCTCGACTGGCGACACATCGCCTAGCCCACCATTTAGCAAGCGGAGCCCATCATGGAAAAACGTGAAGAACTCTACCGCGGCAAAGCCAAGTCGGTGTACAAGACCGACGACGCCAACCGCCTGATCCTGCTGTTTCGCAACGACACCTCGGCGTTCGACGGCAAGCGCATTGAACAGCTCGATCGCAAAGGCATGGTGAACAACAAGTTCAACGCCTTCATCATGCAAAAGCTCGAAGCGGCCGGCATTCCGACGCAATTCGACAAACTGCTGGGCGACAACGAGTGCCTGGTGAAGAAGCTCGACATGATCCCGGTGGAATGCGTCGTGCGTAACTACGCCGCCGGCAGCCTGGTCAAGCGCCTGGGCGTGGAGGAGGGCCTCAAGCTCAACCCCTACACCTTCGAACTGTTCCTGAAGGACGACGCCAAGGGCGACCCGTTCATCAACGAATCCCACGTCGTGGCGTTCGGCTGGGGCACCGCTGAGCAACTGGCGCGCATGAAGGAGTTGTCCCTCAAGGTCAACGACGTGCTGAGCAAGCTGTTCGACGATGCAGGCCTCTTGCTGGTGGACTTCAAGCTTGAATTCGGCGTGTTCCACGACGGCTCCATCGTCCTGGGCGACGAATTCAGCCCGGACGGCTGCCGCCTGTGGGACAAGGACACCAAGAAGAAGATGGACAAAGACCGCTTCCGCCAGGGCCTCGGTGACGTGATCGAAGCCTACGAAGAAGTCGCCAAGCGCCTCGGCGTACCGCTTTAATCGACGCAAGCATCTGATAGCACGGAAAAAAATCGCCTCGGCGCTTTGCATCCACGAATCATGCTGTTATGATGCGCGCCGTTGGAGAGATGCCAGAGTGGCCGAATGGGACGGATTCGAAATCCGTTGTACCTTCACCGGTACCTAGGGTTCGAATCCCTATCTCTCCGCCATTATTTGTAAACGAGAACCCCCAATAACTTAAATGTTGTTGGGGGTTTTTGTTTTTGTAGCAGAAAGGGTCAGGTGAATTCTGCTACGGTCATCATCACCGGATGCCAATGCGGGTCGATCATGAACTTTGAAACAGTGCTCACGCATTTACGGGCGAACCTCCCTGGTCTGTTGGCGGTGTACGCGTTTGGCAGCCAGGTAGCGGGCGAGGCACAGGCAGACAGTGACCTTGACCTGGCTGCTCTGGTTGAGGGGCGTATTGACCCACTGCAGTTGTGGCGTCTATCTGGAGAGCTGGCGGATATCGTGAAAGTACCTGTCGATTTGTTGGACTTGCGTACTGCATCAACCGTCATGCAATACCAAGTCATAACGACAGGGCGCCTGCTCTGGAGGAAGGACAGCCAGGCGGGTATTTTTGAGAGCTATATTCTCAGCGAGAAAACGGCGTTGGATGCTGCCAGAGCCGGGCTGCTAGCCGACATTCATAAGGACGGGACGGTATATGGTCGATGACGTACTCATCAACAAGGCTGCCAGTATTGAGCGTTGTGTTGCACGTGCCAGGGAGGAATACGAAAAGGATCCTGCCAGTTTTGCCACTGACTTCACTCGTCAGGATGCGGCCATTCTCAATATTCAGCGTGCCTGTGAGGCCGCGCTGGACATGGGGCAACATCTGATTCGTCGTGAGCGCCTCGGCGTTCCCCAAGGCGCACGCGACGTGTTCGAACTGCTGGCCCAGGGCGGCTGGATGAGCCCGTCTTTGTTGACCAACCTGAAAAATATGGTCGGCTTCCGCAATATCGCCGTGCATGAGTATCAAACGCTTCAGCTGCCGATCACGGTTGCGATCATTACTCAGCACCTGGGCGATTTCCTGGCATTCAGTTCGCACATTTTAACTAAGGACTCGGTACACCCAGCCACTTCTTAGACTTCGGTTTGGCTGGCGGCTTTTTATCCGTCTCCTTAACCGTCTCCCTTGGCCTTTTCTTTGCCTCACCCTCTGTCACGTATTCCCCTGTAACCGCATCACGGTATCTCGTTGGCATATAACCTTCCTGGCAATTATGTCGCCACACGGCGACCTTTTTCAGGCTAGCTCAGAGGCGCCGTTGCTCAAGTTTCGGTAGGCGATTTGTCGTTACCAAGCCTTTCCGAAATAGCCGCTTACGTTGTGCAGGATCGGCAGTTCCCGAGCAGGGTTGCGTTGGCTGGGGCAGGGCGCTAACCTTCCGCCGTCGCCCTTATGGCGACCGGTTTTGACAGACCGAATAACGTGCGACTCTGCGCATCCCCAAACTGGTTTCAGACGTTTGTCTGTGCCCACCTGTTATGGCGGCTGTGCGTGGGGCACCTTCGGGTGCGCCGGGTGCCCACGTTTCCGGTCTGTCAACCCGCGTACAGCTGCCACCCAAACCTGTTTGACAGCAGGAGTGGTAGCTCCTTCATAACGTGGAGTTACATCATAAAAAAAATCACCGCTAATCCAACTGAACCTCTCTATAGCGAAAGGCATTCGCCAAGATCTTTTGCGTAGCCGATGATGTCGGCACCGAAGAAGCCCTGACAAACGCCTCCGAAATTCTCTCGTCCGCTCTCCAAACTGCCTACCAATGCGCTGAAGATCCAGACAGCAGGCAGTCACCCGTGATCATGGCCTTGGCTCAATTGATCGAGAACGCCCAGGCATTGGTGGATTCAGTCCTGGAGCGTGCTTTCCCTACAGCCGGATAAACACTTGCTCCTGAAACAGAAAATCCTGCTGAGCTCAACGCTCGGCAGGCTTTGTAGTGAGCGGGCTTGTCCCGCGCTGGGTGGCGAAGCCGCCCCAATAAAGACAGCGCCGAGTACCAGATAGAACCAAGTCGCCTGGTTTGGGGCCGCTGCGCAGCCCAGCGCGGGACAAGCCCGCTCACTACAGGGAGCATTTTGAGCCTTTGGAGGACATGGGTCAGGCCGGCTGCGCCACCATGCGATTGCTGATGTTACGCCCCAGCACCAACACCGTGACAAAACCCACGCCCACCAGCGCCGTCGCCAGGCTCAACAACACTGAGGTGCCCAGGTGGTCGACGATCTGCCCACCAAAGAACGACCCCAGCGCGATAATCACCTGGAACAACGCAACGAACAGCGGCATGCCACGTTCCACATCCTTGGGCGCGACCACGAACATCCAGATACTGGCGCATGCCGGGAAGGCGCCGAAGGCGAAGCCCCATAGCGCGATCAGCATCGTGGCGCCGATCATGCCGGTGGCGAAGTAGGGGAACAGGGCGGTGCTGGTGCCGATCATCAGCGCGACCAGCAGCAGGGTGTGACGTACGCTGCGGTTGGCGGCGAAACCGGCGAAAATGTTACCCGCGACCCCGGCCACGCCAAACATCAGCAACAGCGAACCGATCGTCGGCCCGTCGAAGCCGGCGCTGTTCTTGAAGAACGGCGCGACATAGGTGTAGGCGGCAAAGTGCGCGAGGCCGATCAGCAATACGGCGATCAGCCCAACCCGAGCGCGTGGGTTGATAAACAACGCCGGCAGGTCTCTGACAAGAATGGCTTTCTCCGGGTGGAGCCGAGGCAACAGGAATACCTGCGCGAGCAGGACCGGTATCCCCACCAACGCGGTGACCAGGAACGTCATGCGCCAGCCCATCAGGCCGCTCAGCCAGGTGCCGACGGGGACGCCCAGTACGGTGGCGAGGGTGACGCCCATCATGATGATCGAGGTGGCTTTGGCGACGTCCACGCCCTTGGGCGCCAGGCGGCCGCTGAGGGCGATGGCGGTCGCCCAGAAACCACCGATGCTGATGCCCAGCAACACGCGGCCGAACAGCAGCAGGCTGAAGTCGCTGGCGAAGGCCACGACCAGGTTGGCGATGATCATGACCAGCGTCAGTCCGATCAGTAGATAGCGGCGATCCATCTTGCCAATGACTACAGACAGCAGCGGCGCGGCGAGGGCGGCCATGATGCCGGGCAATGTCACCATCAGGCCCGCGTGGCCGGCGCTGATGCCGAGGTCGCTCGCAACGTCGTTGAGCACGCCTACCGGCAGAAACTCGCTGGTCACCAGGGCGAAGGCGCCCACGGCGACCGAGAGGATCGCCAGCCACTGCTGTTTGACACTCTGTTGATTATGTTCGGGAAGGCCGCGAGGGGCCTGGGTGGCACTTGGCATGGAGTCAGGTTCCGGGGTGAACGTCGCCTGAAGCCAGGCGAAGGGGAGGGAATTTGGAGCCGATTATAGAAACCTGTTGTGGTAATTGAGCAGGCGCTCGGTTCGATAGTAATCATCAGTGCAATCGATGCGACGCTCAATCGCAGTCGTCAATGTCGGGATATTAGCTGATCAAACTGCAGCTTGGTCGGAGTACGCACGGAACTCTATGTGTTAGACATCAATCCCTTCAAGGCCCCCGTAGAAGGACGCGTCTGTTAACTACGTCAGGCAAATCTTCAAATGTGCGGTGCTCTGCGTGCTTATCGAACACTCAAAGGGTGCCAGGGATGCGTCGGTTTAAAATTCGAAAGAAACGATCAGTATTACTTTCTGCCATTCGCTAAAGTCCCGCCCCCGCAGGCCGAAACCCTCTCATACGACGTCATATCCCCAATAAGAGATCCTCCCGAAATGTCCCTTCGCAACCTGTCCATCGCTCGCCGTGCGGGTCTGGGTTTTGCCTTGATCGCTTTGCTTGTAGCCCTGCTGGGTTTTTTTGCGCTGTCGAATATGGCGAGCATCCGCGCCAGTGCGGTGCAGGTTGAAAGCGGGCTGGTGCCCAAGATGCGGCTGGTGGCGGACATTCGCGAAATCATGCTGCGCATTCGGACGATCTCGTTGCGCATGGCGCTGGACCCGAACCCGGCGAGCATCCCGCAATACCGCAGCCAGATGGACACCCGCAGCCAGGACCTGACCAAAAGGCTGGCCGAACTCGATGCGGTCATCGATACCCCGCAAGTGCGCGCGCTCTACGATCAATTCCAGGGTTCGCTGCGTCAGTACCAGCAGGGGTTGGCCCAGTCCTTTGTTCTTGCCGACAAGCAGCAGGGCGCCGAGCTCAACAAGCTGTTGCTGGTGGACATGAAAACCGTGATCGATGGCTCCGGTGCGCAGCTCAATGCCCTGGCTGACTATTACAACGCGCAGATCAACCAGCAGGGCCAACTGGCCGAGTCGCAGTACAGCCGCTCGCGCACCATGGTGTTTGGCTTCGTACTCCTGGCCGCTTTGAGCACCGTGGCGCTGGCGTGGCTGCTGACGCGCAGCATTGTCGGTCCGCTGAGCCATGCGGTGAGGGCTGCCGAGAACGTGGCTCAAGGCGACCTGACGCAGACGGTGGACGTGACCGGTGACGACGAAGTGACGCGGCTGCTGGTTGCCCTCAAGACCATGCAGGCCAACCTGCGCGGGACCTTGCAGTTGATCCGCCAGTCGGCGGGGCAGATGGCCTCAGCCGCCACTGACCTCAATGGCATCACTGACCAAAGCAGCCGCAGCCTGCAAAAGCAGACCGCCGAAATCGAACAGGCCGCTACCGCCGTCAACGAGATGACCTCTGCCGCCGATGAAGTGGCGCGCAACGCAGTCTCCACCTCAGAGTCCACGCGTGTCTCCAATGAAACGGCGCGCGAAGGTCAGCATCGCGTTGGCGAAACCGTCAGCGCCATCCAGGCCCTGAGCACGAACATAGGTGAAACCTCGACGCTGGTGCAGAACCTCGCCGAACAATCGCGTGATATCGGCAAGGTGCTCGACGTGATTCGCTCCATTGCCGAACAGACCAACCTGCTGGCCCTCAATGCCGCCATCGAGGCTGCGCGAGCCGGTGAGTCCGGGCGCGGCTTTGCGGTGGTTGCCGACGAGGTGCGCGCATTGGCGCACCGTACCCAGCAATCCACCCTGGAAATCGACCAGATGGTCACAGCGATGCGCACAGGCTCGGATCACGCGCTGACTTCAATGCAGTCGAGTACCCAGCGCGCCACCGATACCCTGGCCTTGGCCGAAGGGGCGGGTGGCGCGTTGAGCCAGATCACCGACTCCATCGATCAGATCCACCAACGTAACCTGGTGATTGCCAGCGCTGCGGAAGAGCAGGCGCAAGTGGCCAAGGAAGTCGACCGCAACATCGTCAACATTCGCGACTTGTCTGCCCAGTCCTCGTCCGGCGCCGGGCAGATCAATGGATCGAGCCGCGAACTGGCGCAGTTGGCGGCTTCGCTGAATGAAGCGGTGGCGCGGTTTCAGCTGTAATCAGCAGCGCTCAGGACTTCGCCTCCAAGCCCTGGCGAATCTTCTCAAGCAGTTCATCGATGTGAAACGGCTTGGTGATCAGGTCCATGCGTTCACCCAGGAAGTTTTGCCGATTCGCTGCATTCTCGGCGTAGCCGGTCATGAACAGGATCGGCAAATCGTTGCGCAGGCCACGGGCGAAGTCAGCCAGTTCGCGGCCGGTCATGTAGGGCAGGCCGACATCGGTGAGCAGCAGGTTGATCGTCAGGTCGGTCTTCAAGATTGCGATCGCTTCGTCACCGTCGGCCGCCAGGCTGCACTGGTAACCGGCGTCTGCCAGTACTTCGGCGACAAAGCTGCGCACCGAGGGCATGTCTTCGACAATCAGTATGTGTTCACCATGGCTTTTGCCTGGCTTGGCCAGCGTCCTGGTGGCCACCGAGGCCGGACCGTCCGCGGCCGGCAGCATGATCGTCACTTCAGTGCCCTGGCGGGTGACGCTGCGGATCTGCGCATCACCGCCGGACTGGCGTGCAAAACCGTAGATGGTCGACAAGCCCAGGCCCGTGCCCTGGCCCACCGGCTTGGTGGTGAAGAAAGGGTCGAACACCTTGTCGATGACGCTGTGCTCGATGCCCACGCCGTTGTCGCGTACCGACAGCGCAATGTACGGACCGTTTTCCAGCTTGAGGTTGCCGTTGGAGTAGGCAGGGTAGGTGGTCACCCAAATGTTGCCGCCTTTGGGCAACGCATCTCGGGCGTTGATCACCAGGTTCAGCACCGCGCTTTCCAGTTGGATCGGGTCGACCATCGCCACGGCAGAGTTGTTGGTCAGCTCCAATTTCAGGGCGATGTGTTCGCCGATGGTGCGCACCAGCAATTCTTCCAGGGAGCGGATATGTGCGTTGATGTCGATCGGGCGCGTGTCCAGCGGCTGCTGGCGGGCAAACGCGAGCAGGCGGTTGGTCAGGCCGGCGGCGCTCAGGGCTGAACTGAGCGCGGCATCGGCATAGCCCAGGACCTTATCGGTACGCTGGCTTTCGATGCGCTTCTTGATCAGTTCCAGGCTGGTGATGATACCGGTGAGCAGGTTGTTGAAGTCATGGGCGATGCCGCCGGTGAGTTTGCCCAGGGCATCCATTTTCTGCGCCTGCAGCAGCTGCGCTTCGGTGCGTGCCAGGCGCGTTGCGGCGTTGGCGAGTTCGGCCTGTTGGTGACGTTCGCGATGACGGTGTTCGGTGACGTCTTCGACAAACACCAGGCTCAGTTCGGCACGGTCATAGGGCGAAATCTGCCATTCGGTTTCACGCAGTTGGCCGTCGACTTTCATCTGCAACGTGCCTTTCCAGCGTTCACCGGCGGCCAGGCGCAGGCACAGTTCCTGGATGACCGCGTACTGGTCGCCGGCAAAGCATTCCAGCAGCGCATCGGGGTTGAGGTTGTCGTGAATCAACTGGGCGAACGCATGGTTGCATTCGTGCACCTTCAGTTGTGCGTCGATCACGGCAATCGGCGCGCTGATATTAAAGAAGATCTCGCGAAAACGCGCCTCGCTCTCCCGCAGCGCGTATTCGGTATCGCGCACGCGCAAAAGGGTGCGCAGCGTTGCCAGCAAGACGTCAGGGTCCACCGGGTGGATCAAGTAGGCGTCCGCGCCAGCGTCCAGGCCGGTGATGATGTCGCCGGTCTCGATGGAGGCCGCCGAAACGTGCACCACCGGCAGCAAGGCCGTGTTCGGGTCGGTGCGCAAACGGCGCACGATATCGAAGCCGCTCATGTCCGGCAGGTTGACGTCGAGGATCAGCGCATCGATTTTTCCACTGGCGATCAGGTCCAGCCCGTCCTGCCCCGTACCGGCCTCAAGCACCTTATAGTGATGGCGTTCGAGACGTCGGCGCAGTGCGTAGCGCGTGGCGGCGTTGTCGTCGACGATCAGCAGTTGGATGTCACGTTTCATCGACGTTCTCGCTGGAGATGGAGAGAGGAATAACCACAAAGAACAGCGAGCCCACGCCGGGCGTGCTTTCAACGCCGACCCGGCCACCCAGCAACTCGGCGAAACGCTTGCACAGGGACAGGCCCAGGCCGGTGCCGCGCAGGCGTTTCTGCAGGGGGGAGTCGATCTGGGAAAAGTCTTCGAACAGGTTGTTGTGCAACTCGGCGGGTATGCCCAGGCCGGTGTCCCGCACCGCAAAACGGATCTCGTGTTCGCTCTCCATGCGCGCCGAGACCCTGACTTCACCCTGCAGCGTGAATTTCAGGGCATTGGAAATAAAGTTGCGCAGGATCTGCGCGAGTTTCTTGTCATCGGTGTAGAGCTTGGGCAAGCCGGACGGCTTCTCGAAAATCAGGTCCACAGATGACGCGTCGACAATCGGGCGGAACATCCCGCGCAACGCCGAGAACAGGTCGAACATATCGAACCAGGCCGGCGAAATCGTGATGCGCCCGGCCTCGATCTTGGCCAGGTCGAGCAAGTCGTCGACCATCTCGCGCAATTCGCTTGCCGAGGTGCGGATAAACCCCACCTGAGTGTGTTGCTCCGGGCTCAGCGGGCCGTCCAGCTCGTCGGCAAGCAGGCTGGTGATGCTCAGGATCGAGCCCAGCGGCGTGCGGAACTCATGGCTCATGTACGACAGGAAGCGACTCTTGAGGTCTGACGCCTGACGCAGTTGGTCAGCTTGCATGTCCAGTTCGGCATACAGCGCCAGCACGCCCTGGTTGGTTTCATCCAATTCCGTGCGCAGGGCATCCGCTTCCTGGCGCAGGCGTTGGATTTCAGCGGCGAGCGAGGCAGTGGTGTCAGCCATCGATGGCCTCCAGGGCAATCACGAAGACGGTAACGTCATCCCGGCCGCGGCAGAAGTCACGGTGCAGGATGGCGGCGATCAGGGCAGGGTGGCGGTGGACGAGCCCTGGGTAGTCCGAAAGATTCCAGCGTGATTGCAGGCCGTCGCTGTAAAGAATCAGCAGCTGATTGGCCACCTGAGCATAGTCGAAGGGTTGTGCCTTGCGAAACTGCACGCCGATGATGCCCGGGTGGGACGCCAGGCCGCGCGACTTGTCAGGCCCGATCAGGCTGCCGCCGATGTTGCCCACGCCGGTGAACCGGAGCGTGTCGGCCACGGCATCGTACTGCGCCACCGCCATGGCGGCACCACGGGTACTGTTCATGCCGACGTGCATGTCGTTCATCAAAACCGTCGAATCCACGAAGGCGCTCTGTGCAAACACCTCCTCTCCCGCTCGGGCGGCCTGCTCGGCGTATTCGCCATGGCCGAGGCCGTCGGCCATCATCACACTGAACCGTCCAGGTTCGATCGCCAGGTGCCAGGCATCACCGCAGTGAGGGTCGTTATGCAGCGAGTGCTGGCTGACGCCATAGCGAATATCCGGGGTCGTGACGGCGCGCGGTGTCAGCCTGGCCAGTATCGCCGCGCCGCGCTGATCGGCGTACGCATCGAACACCTGCGCCAGGCGTGATATTGCCCCCAGCCCGATACCTTGGGTGCCTCCGGTGGAAAAACCGTCGACCAACCCGCTGTTGATATCAAAGCCTTGCCCACGGTCGATGGCGATCATCTCGACGCCGCCGTTGCCGGTGGCGCGCAGGTGCAATTCACCGTGGGTGGCATGTTTGAGGATATTGCTGGCAAGCTCGGTGGCGACCAGCGCCACGCGCCCCGCATCGGTCTCATCGAAGCCCAGGGATTGAGAGAACTGCTGCGCCGTGCGTCGGGCGTGGCCGATCTGGCTGGTATCTTCAATCAAGAGCACTTGCGTCAGCGCGCTGGGAATATTCAGGCCCATCGGGTGATCGTCACGCGGGTACCCTTGCCAGGCTCGGTGTCCAGTTCAAACTCATCCACCAGGCGCTTGGCGCCGGTGAGCCCCAGGCCAAGGCCGCTGCCGGAGGTCCAGCCGTCGGTCATCGCCAGCTTGAGGTCGGGAATGCCCGGGCCTTCATCGCGAAACGTCAGGCGTACACCGGGGCGGTGGTCTTTCTCGATCACAGCCCAGTCCATATAACCACCGCCGCCATAGACCACCGTGTTACGCGCCAACTCACTGACCGCCGTAACCAGTTTGGTCAGGTCGATCAGGCGCATGCCGCAGTCCTGGGCCAGTTTTCGTACCAATTGTCGAGCCAGCACAACGTCCTGTTCTATCAGCACAGGGTGTGTGCCGCTGCTGGCTTGGCTCATGAGTGTTCTACCCGGTCGCGTAACAGCTTCATGCCGCGCTCGACGTTAAGGGCGGTCGCGACGCCGGGCAGGGTCATGCCCAACTCCACCAAGGTGATGGCAACCGCAGGCTGCATGCCCACCAACACGGTTTGTGCATCCATGATCCGGGACAGCCCGGAGATGGTGCCGATCATGCGGCCGATGAAGGAGTCGACCATGTCCAGCGCCGAGATATCGATGAGCACGCCGCGCGCCGAGGTACGGCTGATACGCTCGGACAGGTCGTCCTGCAAGGTCAGCGCGAGTTGGTCGTGCATGTCCACCTGGATGGTCACGAGTAAAAACTCACCCATCTGCAAAATAGGGATGCGTTCCATGCTTAAACAGCCTTGATGACGTTGACGCCCAGGCGTTTGAGCGCCAAGGCCAATGCGTCGGCAAGGTTGGCTTTGGTTACCACGCCTTGCAGGTCGAGGCCCAGGTGCACGATGGTCTGGGCGATCTGCGGACGTACGCCGCTGATGATGCAGTCAGCGCCCATCAGGCGGATGGCGGTCACGGTTTTCAGCAGATGCTGGGCCACCAGGGTATCGACGGTCGGCACGCCGGTGATATCGATGATGGCGATTTCCGCGCCGGTGTCGACGATGCGTTGCAGCAGCGATTCCATCACGACCTGGGTGCGTTGCGAATCCAGGGTGCCGATCATCGGCAGGGCCAGTACGCCATCCCACAATTTGACTACCGGGGTGGAGAGTTCCAGCAGTTCTTCCTGCTGGCGCTTGATCACCGACTCACGGGATTTCTGGAAGGTACGGATGGTGTGCATGCCCAGCGCATCGAGCAGCTCGGAGACTTCCCAGAGTTGTTCGCCCAGTTGCGCCGGTTGCTCGGCGTATTCGCGCTGCAGCAATGCGAACAGTGGTCCCTTGAGGGCGAAAATGAAGCTGGCGGTCTGTTGCGAGTCCTGCCCGGCCAGGGCACGGCTGTGGGACAGTTTCTCCAGGAAAATCCGGGTTTCCGCCCAGTTTTCGTGGTTGATATTTTGCGAGCCGCCTTGTTGCAGGGCGGCGCTCAGCAGCCCGAGGAATTCACGGGTCTGCTGTTTGACATCGTCGCCCTTGACGTTACGCGTCGCACCCGAAGCCTCAAGGCTGGTGTTCCATTCGTCAAGGAGCGCGATACGATTTTCGTGCAGTGCCTGGATTGTGTTCGTTTGCAGAGTTGCCACGGTGACCTCCTTGAGTGCCTTGGATAAGCTGCACGCAATTTATACTAAATTGAGGGATTTAGAAGTATTTCGCAGGCTTTTCCTGCCGAAGTCGCACAGGTTTTGCCTGTGCCGCACGCTTCGGCCAACGCATAGTCGCGCACCGCCAATAACCCGCTGATAGGTATGACTTCATGGTTGTAGCCAGGTTATTCGCGCCAACCGCTCCCGGCACACATGGCGCCCCATCCGCTCCCATACGATAATGCCCGCCATCTCGACCACCCTGGTTTGCCTGCCGTGATCATCAACTTCGACCTCAACGACCTCCAAGCCTTCCGCGCCGTGGTAGACAAGGGCAGTTTTCGCGGCGCCGCCGAGGCCATTCGGATCTCGCAACCGGCGCTCAGCCGACGCATCGAAAAGCTCGAGACCGCCCTGGATGTGAAGCTGTTCGAACGCACCACCCGGCGCGTCAGCCTGACCATGGTCGGCCGCGCTTTCCTGCCGAAAGTCGAACGCATGCTGGACGACCTCGACGTCGCGCTGATGGGCATCAGCAATGTCGCGTCCACGCGCATGGGCAATGTCACCATCGCGTGCGTGCCCTCGACCGCGTACTACTTCATGCCCCACGTGATCTCCGAATTCCACAAGCTGTATCCGAAGATTCGCCTGCGGGTGCTGGACGCCAGCGCAGGCGAGGTTTGCAATGCGGTGGCCAGTGGCGAGGCGGATTTCGGCGTGAGTTTCAGCGGCAGCCTGGCCGATGAAGTCGAGTTCGAACTGTTGCTGCAGGAACGCTATGTGTTGGCCTGTCGTCGTGACCATCCGCTGGCCCGGCGCGAAAGCGTGACCTGGACCGAAGCCTACGAGCATGACTACATCACCGTGGACAAAACCTCGGGCAACCGCTTTCTGCTGGACCAGGCGTTGCGCGGTGTGCGCGTGAAAAAGCCGAGTCTCTGCGAGACGCACCACGTGACCACCATGATCGGGTTGGTGGAGGCGGGGTTGGGGGTGGCGATGGTGCCATCGATTGCGATGCCGGCGGGTGAACACCCGATTCTGGTGAGTGTGCCGCTGGTGGAGCCCCACGTGATGCGTAACGTGGGCTTGATAAAACGCCGCGGGCGGACCTTGCCGCCAGCGGCGCTGGAGTTGGAGCGGTTGGTGCGCGAGATGCCGTTTCGGTCAGCGTGACACCGAGTCCAGGCCGGTGGATTGCACCACCGGTTGCGCCTCGGGCGACGCCAGGAATTGCAGCAGCGCCCTGGCTCGATCCGGGTGTTCGGCGTTCACCGGAACGCCGGCCGCAAATCGCGTAACCGATTGCACCTCTTCCGGGATCTTGCCGACGTAGGTCACGCCCGGCACCGGCAACAACTCGGCGACCTGCTGCAGGCCCACTTCGTAGTCACCCTTGGCAACCTGCTCAGCCACCGGGAGGCGTTCGATCATGGTGCCTTTGGCCGGCATGCCGAGCTTTTTGAACAACTCTTTCTCGACATACACACCGCTGGCGCTGTCCGAATACGCGATGGACTTGGCTTTGCTCAGCACGGCTTTGAGTTCGGCGACCGTGCCGATGGCAGGCTTCGCCGCGCCTTCCTTCACCACCAGGCCGATGCGCGAGTCTGCCAGCTCCATGCGGGAAGCCTTGTCGACCTTGCCTTGTTTGATCAGCTCATCCAAGGCGTAGCCAACCATGATCACCACGTCGGCGTGTTCGCCACGCGCAAGGCGGTTGGGGATCGCTTCCGGCGCCTTGCCCATTGACGGACCGAGGAGGGTGTCGAGGGTGTCGCCGCTTTTCTGGGCGTATTGCGGGCCGAGCAATTTATACGCGGCGGTGAAGCCACCGGAAGTCATCACGGTGAGCTGTTCGGCCTGGGCCGTCAGCGCGATGGCGCCAAGGGCCAGCGCGACGAGGGTGTTGAACAGAGGCTTCATTGCACCGCCCCCTGCATCACTTGCCCACGGGCATTGGCGCGACGGTACAGCGCCAGGGTCGAGCACAGTGCGCACAGCGCCGCGAACATCATCCAGTAGGCCGGCGAGGCCTTGTCTGCGGTGATGTGGATGAACCAGGTGGAGATCGCCGGGGTGAAGCCGCCGAATATCGCGGTCGCCAGGCTATAGGCCAGGGAGAAGCCTGCCACGCGGACTTCCACCGGCATGATTTCGGTGAGGGCCGGGATCATCGCGCCGTTGTACATGCCATAGAGGAACGAGAACCAGAGCAGGGTTTCCAGCATATGGCTGAAGCTCGGTGCATTCACTACGTAGGACAAGGCCGGGTATGCGGTGAGAACGGTCAGCACGGTCATGGCGACCAATACCGGTTTCCGGCCGAAACGGTCGCTCAAGGTGCCGCCGATCGGCAGCCAGACAAAGTTCGACACGGCCACCAGCAGCGTCACCAGCAACGCATCGGAGGTGGTCAACTGCAGCACGGTTTTGCCGAAGGTCGGCGCGTATACGGTGATCAGGTAGAACGCCGTCGTGGTCATCGCCACCATCAACATGCCGCCGATCACCACGGTCCAGTTCTTCACCAGGGTGGCCAGCACTTCGCGCATGGTCGGGCGGTGCTTGCGGTTGGCGAACTCTTCGGTTTCCTGCAGGTTGCGACGCAGAATAAAGATGAACGGGATGATCACGCAGCCGAGGGCGAACGGAATGCGCCAGCCCCAATCGGCCACCACGGCCGGGTCCATCCATACGTTCAAGCCATACCCCAGCGCGGCGGCGACCACGATGGAGATCTGCTGGCTGCCCGATTGCCAGCTGGTGTAGAACCCTTTGCGACCCGGCGTGGCCATTTCCGACAGGTACACCGACACGCCGCCCAGTTCCGCGCCGGCCGAAAAACCTTGCAGCAGGCGGCCCAGCAATACCAGCAACGGCGCCCACAGACCAATGGTGTGATAACCGGGCACCAGCACGATCAGCAGCGTGCCGCTGGCCATGATCGCCAAGGTCACGATCAGCCCTTTGCGACGGCCGACGTCATCGATGTAAGCCCCCAGGATAATCGCGCCCAAGGGGCGCATCAGGAAGCCTGCGCCGAACACGGCGAAGGTCATCATTAATGACGCAAACTCATTAGCGGCGGGAAAGAACGCGGCAGCGATGTAGGTGGCGTAGAAGCCGAACAGAAAGAAATCGAACTGTTCGAGGAAGTTGCCCGAAGTAACGCGAAATACCGCGCCAACTTTCGAACTGGCAGCCTGGGGCCGGGTAGGGCTAGTCATGGTCTTGTGTCTCCAGCGTTCTTTTTGAAGTGCTTGTTTCGCTTAAGACCTGGGATAGTGGCTGACACATTTAGAAATGATAAGTGACAAATTTGGATGGATTGATGTTGGCTGGCTATCAATGCGTCGCGCGGACAACACGTTGATCGCTCCTCTACTCAATGACTGGGAAACTATTTGACATATTTGATTTGTGATCACATATTGGAGCCATAAGAACTACAACACAGGTTTTGCCTCATGACAGATGGACCGCTCCTCCTGCCCACCCTGCGTCAGGTTTCCCGCGATACCTTGCAAGACCAGGTCTATCGCCAGATCCGCGAAGCGCTGATGAGTGGCCGCTTCCAGCCGGGTCAGAAGCTCACCATTCGTGGCCTCGCCGAAGCCCTGGGTTCCAGCCCGATGCCCGTACGCGAAGCGCTGCAACGCCTTAGCGCCGAAAACGCGTTTGAAGTCACCGAGACCTCCCGCCTGCGGGTACGCCTGATGACGGTCGAGCGCCTGCGCGAAATTCGCGATGCCCGGGTCGCCCTTGAAGGGCTGCTGGCCGAAAAGGCCGTGCTGCTCCTGAAAACAGCCGACCTCGACGAAATCACCGACCTCTGCCAGCAGATGCAGCACGCCGCCGACGAGGTGGACGTGTCCCGCTATCTCTGGACCAACTTCGCTTTTCACCGGCGCATTTACGCGGTGGCCCAGGCCGAATTGACCATGGCGGCGGTGGAAAACTTCTGGCTGCACATGGGCCCGTGCTTTGCGCTGGTCGCCCCGGATAAAGCTCACCTGCAACGCTCGATGGAAGCGCACACGCGCATCGTCGACGCCTTGGCCGCCCGTGATGGCGCCGGCGCGCGCGCAGCGGTGACCGACGATATCATGCAGGCCGCCGATTCCCTGGCGCGCCTGCTCGTCAAGAGCGACCGTACGCGGTCGTCTGTTTCAGGAGGTAAACGTGCATGAGTGTCCTACAGCGGCTACAGCCCTATCCCGGGTTACGTGTGTTGATTTCCGGCGGGGCTGCCGGCATCGGTGAAGTGCTGGCGGCGGCGTATCTGGAAGCCGGTGCCCAGGTGCATGTGTGTGATGTGAGCGAGCCGGCCCTGGCCGCGTTTCGCGACAAATACCCAGGCACCGTCGCCACCCGCGCCGACGTCAGCGATGCCGCGCAGATCGAAGCGGTGTTCCGGGTGCAGCGTGAACAGTTCGGCGGCCTCGATGTGCTGGTCAACAACGCTGGCATCGCCGGGCCCACCGGCGGCATCGATGTGATCAGCGACGCCGAGTGGCAAGCCACCATCAACATCAATCTCACCGCGCAATACCGCTTTGCCCATTACGCGGTGCCGATGCTCAAGCAATCGTCCTACGGCCATCTGCTGCATATCGCCTCGGTGGCGGGGCGCTTGGGCTACGCCTGGCGCACCCCGTATGCGGCGACCAAGTGGGCGATTGTCGGCTTGATGAAATCCCTCGCCTCGGAGCTCGGCGAGAGCGACATCCGCGTCAACGCCTTGCTGCCCGGCATCGTCGAAGGCCCGCGCATGGACGGCGTGATCCGCGCCCGTGCCGAACAGGTCGGCGTGCCCGAATCCCAGATGCGCCAGGCGTACCTCGACAAGATTTCCCTCAAGCGCATGGTCACCGCCGAAGACGTGGCCGCCATGGCCTTGTTCCTTTGTTCGCCCGCCGCCCGCAACGTGACCGGCCAGGCGATCAGCGTCGACGGTAACGTCGAGTACCTGTAAGCCACGCAAGACCCATTGCGCTGTACCTAGGATTTTTTTCATAAGAATAAAAGTCGGAGATTCGTCATGTCCAAAAATCGTCCTGTCATCATCACCTGCGCCGTCACCGGTGCGATTCATACGCCGTCGATGTCGCCGCATTTACCGATCACCGCGCAGGAAATTACCGATGCCGCCCTCGGCGCCGCGCAAGCTGGCGCTGCGATTGTCCACCTGCATGCCCGTGACCCCATCGATGGCCGCCCGAGCCAGGACCCGGCGCTGTTCGCGCAATTTTTGCCACAGATCAAGGCCGCCAGCGACGTGGTGATCAACATCACCACCGGCGGCGCACCGACCATGGGCGTGGAAGAGCGCCTGCAGCCGGTGATGCAGTTCAAGCCGGAACTGGCCTCGCTGAACATGGGCTCGATGAACTTCGGCCTGTACGAAATGCTCAACCGCTTCACCGAGTTCAAGCACGACTGGGAGCGCCCCTACCTGGAAGAAAGTGACGACCGGATCTTCCGCAACACCTTCCGCGACATCACCCACATCCTCAATGCCTGCGCCGAGAACCGCACCCGTTTTGAAATCGAGTGCTACGACATTGGCCACTTGTACACCGCCGCGCACTTCCTGGAGCGCGGCCTGCTCAAGCCGCCGTTGTTTATCCAGTCGGTGTTCGGCCTGCGCGGCGGCATCGGCGGGCACCCGGAAGATCTGGCGCACATGCGGCGTACCGCCGACCGCCTGTTTGGCGACGACTATGTGTGGTCGATCCTCGGCGCCGGCCGTGGGCAAATTCCGCTGGCGACCATGGGCCTTTCCATGGGCAGCAACGCACGGGTCGGCCTGGAAGATTCGCTGTGGGATGGTCCCGGCAAGCTGGCGGCGTCGAACGCCGATCAGGTGCGGCGCATTCGCACGGTGATCGAGGCGCTCGGGCAGCGTGTCGCCACGCCGGATGAAGCGCGAGAAATCCTCGGGCTCAAAGGGCGCGATCAGGTCAACTTTTAACCACAAGAGGCCGTGCCGTAGCGCGGCCTGAATCCCGCACAACAACAATAAGGGGATCACCATGCGTATCGAAGTGCTTGTCGACGTCAAGACCACCCTGGGCGAAGGCCCGGTGTGGGACGTCGAGCAACAACGCTTGTACTGGATCGACAGTGCCGACGGCCGCATCCTGCGCTGCACCGACGACGGCCGCGAGCTGCGCGCCTGGGAGGTGGGCCAGAAAATCGGCTCCATGGCCCTGCGCCACAGCGGTGACAGCGCCATCGTCGCCCTGCAGAACGGCGTGCACACCCTCGACCTCAAAAGCGGCGACCTCAACCTCGTCATCGACCCGGAACCGCACCTGCCAGGCAACCGCCTCAACGACGGCAAGGTCGATCGCCAGGGCCGCTTTGTGTTCGGCTCGATGGACACCTCGGAGGACAGCGCCAGCGCCGGACTCTACAGACTGGACGCCGACCTGAGCCTGCACACCCTGGACGAAGGCATCATCGTGTCGAACGGCCCGTGCTGGAGCCCATCGGGAGACACCTTCTATTTCTGCGACACCTGGTCCGGCGAGATCTGGGCCTATGACTATGACCTCGCCAGCGGCAACGTCAGCCACCGCCGCACCTTTGCCAAGGTCGATACCCGCGAGGGTGGCGCCGCCGACGGCTGCACCGTGGACGCCGAAGGCTGCTTGTGGCAAGCGCTGGTCTACGCCGGAAAGCTGGTGCGCTACACCCCCGATGGCCAGGTCGACCGCATCATCGCGATGCCAGTGAAAAAGGTCACCAGCCTGACCTTTGGCGGGCCGAACCTGGACACCCTGTTTGTGACGTCGATGGCCAAGCCGCCGCTGCCGCGTTTTCCGGCGGACGGCCAGCAGCGCGGCGCGCTGTTCGCGATCACCGGGTTAGGCGTGCAAGGAATAGCTGAGCGACGGTTCGCCAGCTAGCGCGTTTTTTTCAATAAGGCATATTCCTTCGCAACCTTGTGTCAGTGCGCGCCCTCGCGCGCCTGGAGAGGCTCATGGCAACTTTAAAAAAAGCGTCGCTGCGCAGCATTCACCGGCATTCCTGGGTGTCGCTGCTGGTCTGCTGGATGATCTGGATCCTCAACGCCTACGACCGTGAGATCGTGTTGCGCCTCGGGCCGACCATCTCCAAGCATTTCGATTTGTCCGCCGACCAATGGGGCACCGTAGCCACGGTGGTGATGCTGGCGCTGGCCTTGCTCGATATCCCCGGCTCCATGTGGAGCGACCGTTACGGCGGCGGCTGGAAACGTGCGCGCTTCCAGGTGCCGCTGGTGCTCGGCTACACGGCGATCTCGTTTTTGTCCGGCTTCAAGGCCTTGAGCGGCAACCTCGCCACCTTTATTGCCCTGCGCGTCGGTGTCAACCTCGGTGCCGGCTGGGGCGAACCGGTGGGCGTGAGCAACACCGCCGAATGGTGGCCGGTGGAGCGTCGCGGGTTTGCCCTGGGCGCGCACCATACCGGTTACCCGATCGGCGCCATGCTCAGCGGTATTGTCGCGAGTTTCGTCATCACCGTGTTTGGTGAAGAGAACTGGCGCTACGTGTTCTTCTTCGCCTTCGTCGTGGCGCTGCCGCTGATGATTTTCTGGGCGCGTTACTCCACGGCCGAACGCATTACCGCGCTGTACGTCGACATTGCCGCCAAAGGCATGACCCCGCCGGACAATGCGCCGGCCAGCCAAGTCAAGGGCGAGGCCTGGCGTACCTTTGTCGCCACCTTGCGCAACCGCAATATCGCCCTCACGGCGGGCAATACGATGCTCACGCAAGTGGTGTACATGGGCGTGAACATCGTGCTGCCGGCCTACCTCTACAACATCGCCGGGCTGTCGCTGGCGGAGTCGGCGGGCATGAGCGTGGTGTTCACCCTCACCGGGATTCTGGGGCAACTGGTGTGGCCGTCGCTGTCCGACATCATTGGTCGGCGCACCACCTTGATCATCTGCGGGCTGTGGATGGCGGCGAGTGTCGGCGCGTTCTACTTCGCCAACACCCTGACGTTGATCGTCGTGGTGCAACTGCTGTTCGGCCTGGTCGCCAACGCGGTGTGGCCGATCTACTACGCCGTGGCTTGCGATTCGGCCGAGCCGTCGGCGACGTCGACCGCCAACGGCATCATCACCACGGCGATGTTCATCGGTGGCGGCCTGGCGCCGGTGCTGATGGGCAGCCTCATCGCTATGGGCGGCGGCTGGACCACGCTGCACGGTTACACCGTGTGTTTCTTCGTCATGGCCGGCTGCGCCCTGGGCGGCGCACTGCTGCAACTGTTTTCCCATCGCCCCCAGGCGTTGGCCGTGCAACTGGACGTCTAGAACAACACCGATGCGCCCCCCGGCCTGGCCGGCGGGGCGCCAAGAGGAATTGCCGATGACTATCGCCACCCCCGTCCGCGAGCCGCAGGCGCTTAATAAACTGATGTTCGTCAAGCTGATGCCCTTGTTGATCATCGCCTACATCCTGAGCTTCCTGGACCGCACCAACATCGCCCTGGCCAAGCATCACCTGGACGTCGACCTGGGCATTTCCGCCGCGGCCTACGGGCTGGGCGCGGGGCTGTTTTTCCTGACCTATGCGCTGTCGGAAATCCCCAGCAACCTGATCATGCACAAGGTGGGCGCGCGGTTCTGGATCGCGCGGATCATGGTGACCTGGGGCCTGATCTCGGCAGCCATGGCCTTCGTACAGGGCGAGACCTCGTTCTACGTATTGCGCCTGTTGCTGGGCATTGCCGAGGCCGGTCTGTTTCCCGGAGTCATGCTCTACCTCACCTACTGGTTCAACCGTGAACAGCGGGCGCGCGCCACCGGTTATTTCCTGCTCGGCGTGTGCTTCGCCAACATCATTGGCGGCCCGGTGGGCGCAGCGTTGATGCGCATGGACGGCCTGCTCGGCTGGCACGGCTGGCAGTGGATGTTCCTGCTCGAAGGCCTGCCGGCCGTGGCGTTTGCCTGGGTCGTCTGGCGCAAGCTGCCTGACCGCCCGAGCAAGGCGCCGTGGCTGTCGGCAGAGGAAGCGCGCGGGATCGAACAGCGCATCGCCTTGGAAACCGAAGAGGGCGCGGGCGAGGGTGGCCACTCGTTGAAAAACTGGCTGACCCCACAAATCCTGCTGGCGATCTTTGTGTATTTTTGCCATCAGATCACCATTTATACCGTGATCTTTTTCCTGCCGAGCATCATCGGCAAGTACGGCGAGCTGAGCACCATGAGCGTTGGCTTGCTGACTTCGTTGCCCTGGATCGCGGCGGCGCTCGGTGCGGTATTGATTCCGCGGTTTGCCACCACGCCGGGGCGTTGTCGTCGGTTGTTGGTGACCGGCCTGCTGACCATGGCCTTGGGCCTGGGCATTGCGTCGGTGTCGGGACCGGTCTTCAGTTTGCTGGGTTTCTGCCTGTCGGCGGTGATGTTCTTCGTGGTGCAATCGATCATCTTCCTGTACCCGGCTTCGCGTCTTAAAGGCGTGGCACTGGCGGGCGGCTTGGGCTTCGTCAACGCCTGCGGGCTGTTGGGCGGGTTTGTCGGGCCGTCGGTGATGGGCGTGATCGAGATGAGCACCGGCAACGCAATGAATGGCTTGAAAGTGATCGCGCTGGTGCTGGTGGTGGCCGCGTTGGCGGCGTTGCGCCTGCGCCAGGGCCAGGAGGCGCCTCAGACCAGCAACGACGTCGGAAACCCCCAAGCCAGCACGAAGTAAGCCACGACCGCCGCCAGGCATAAACCGACAAAGACGCGTAGCAGTGTCCTGGCGGTGGGGTGAGTAATGAGTTTGATGGCCCAGAGCAAAACCCCGCCGAGCAGGACGCTTGAGGCAAGAATGACCAGCACGGTGATGTTCCCTGCGACGTTCGAGAGCTGATTTATAAGCGCAAAGCCTGCCGATGAACAGTGCGCACATAGACGCAGGCCCCCGCGCTTTCTAAACTGCGGCTTGTCTTGGAAAAGGGCAGGCGCCGATGAACCGCAATGAATTACGCAAGGCCGACATCAACCTGATGGTGGTGTTCGAAGCGCTGATGCTCGAGCGCAACGTGACACGGGTGGCGGAGAAACTGTTTCTCGGCCAACCGACCATCAGCTCGGCCCTCAACCGCTTGCGCACCTTGTTCAACGACCCGCTGTTCATTCGCGTCGGCCACCGCATGGAGCCCACCGCGCGCGCCGAGGAGATCATCCAGCACCTGTCGCCGGCCCTGGATTCGCTGTCGTCGGCCCTGAGCCTGACCCACGATTTCGACCCGTCCGTCAGTACCATGACCTTTCGCATAGGCCTGTCCGATGATGTCGAGTTCGGCCTGCTGCCGCCGTTGCTGCGCGCCCTGCGCCAGGAAGCGCCGCAAGTGGTGTTCGTGGTGCAGCATGTGGACTATTGGCGCATTCCCGACTTGTTGGCCTCCGGCGACATCACCGTCGGCATCACCCAGACCCGTGGCCTGCCGGCGAATGCCAAGCGCAAGCTGCTGCGCCATATCCGCCCGCGATTGCTGCGCGCCGATGCGTCGGACACGCCACTGACCCTCGACGAATATTGCTCACGGCCCCATGTACTGGTTTCCCACACCGCCAACGTGTCGGGGTTTGCCGATGAGTGGCTGGCGGAAATCGGCCGCAAGCGCCACGTGGTGCTGTCGGTCCCGCAATACAGCGCACTGCCGGCCTTGCTGGCCGGCACCGACCTCATCGCCAGCCTGCCGGACTACACCGCCGAGGCCATGGCGGTGTCGGGCCAACTGTTCTGTGAGCCGTTTCCATTCGAGACACCGACCCTGGATTTGTCCATGGTCTGGCTCAGCCATGTGGACACCGACCCGGCTGAGCGTTGGGTGCGTTCGCGGTTGGAAGCCTTCATGAGTGATCGAGGGTTGGCGACCAACGTCTGATCCACGTGGTATATCTACGCGTCTTCCTACAAAAAACTCGGAGCGATCCATGCCACACCTGCACCTGGAATACACCGCCAACCTCACAGAGTTGGCTGTCGAGAAGACCCTGTTGCGGCTTAATAACGTGCTGATGGCGTCTGGGCAGTTCGGTTCCGAGTTCGATATAAAAAGCCGTGCGATCAAGGTCGAGAGTTTCCAGGTAGGCACTTCCCTCAACCCGCGCGGGTTTATCGCAGTCAAGCTGTCGCTGCTCAGTGGGCGGTCGCCGCAGGTCAAGCAGCAGTTATCGCAAAGCCTGCTGGCGGCGTTGCAGGACCTGGGCGACTGGCCGGCCGATATCCAGGTTCAAATCAGCGTGCAATTGGTCGACATGGATCGCGAGTCCTACAGCAAGGTCGCCATCGGCTGAGGACTACAACAACCCCTGGTCCGCGCACACCTTCACCACCTGCTCACGAAACCAGGTATTGGCACTGTCCTGCCCACTGGTTTCATTCCACTGCATCTCCAGCGTGAACCCCGGCAAGCCGTGGGGCGGTTCGCAGTGGCCGAACGTCGTCGCAGGTGCCAGCAGTTTTTGCACGCGGCGCGGCAGCGTGACCATAAAGTCGGTGCCGGTGATCATCTTCAAGGCCGCGGTGTAGCTGTTGGCGCGGGCGATCACCTGGCGCTTTTGGGCCTGGCGCGCCAGCCAACCGTCGATCATGTTGGTGTCGGAGGTCCACGGCGTGGGGAACACATGGCGCCGCTCGACGAAGGATTGCAGGCTCAACACCGGCTCTTGCGGCGCCGAGCGTTTATCGAACACGCACACCAGTTCGTCCTCAAGCAGCATCTGGCTGCGCAAGTCCTTATGGGCGCGGTGGAAGTTGGGGCCGAAGCAGATCACCAGGTCAAGACGGCCTTGGCGCAGGTCGTCGGCGGGAATCTCGGTTTCCAGTTTCTGCACGTTGACGATGACCGGCAGGTCGGCGTGGTCGAAGTGTCTCAACAGGCGCGGCAGGATCAACTGTTCGAAATATTCCGGCGCACGCAGGTTGAAGGTCACGGCCTTCTGCGTCGGGTCGAAGGCCTGGCCACCGGCGTGGCACAGGTTGATGCTCTCCAGGATTTTCTGCACATGGCCGTACATGGTGGTGGCCTTGTACGTCGGCCGCATGCCCGCCCGGGTGTTGATAAACAAGTCGTCTTCAAAGCTGGTGCGCAGCTTCTTCAGGCTATAGCTCACGGTGGACTGGCTGACAAACAGCGTTTCAGACACCTCGGTAACGCTGCTTTGGTCATAGACGGCGATAAACACCATCAAGTCCTGCATATCGAGCTTTCTGAGCAAGTTACTGTTTAGCATCGGTTTCGTCCGTAAACCCGTTGTACCGAACTCAGTACAAGACAGCGCAAAAGCTTACGGAACGAACGTGCCAATAGAAAGCTCTGTAGGGCGTTTCCATGTTCGCAGGGGAGACAAATTCTGTTTGCAATACGACGTCAGCGGATATGCCGCGCGTAACGCTGCGGGTTGAAGCGCGTGACGATCAGCAGCATCACCACGATCACGGCGGTCAGAGACCACCAGGCCCACTCGAAGCTGCCCAAGTGGTCGCGGATCATTCCCGCGATCAACGGCGACAGCCCGGCAATCAGGTAACCCACGCCTTGCACAAACGCAGTCAGGCCGCCGGCGCGGCGCGGGTTGTCCAGGTGGTCAAGGGACAGGATCAGGCTCATCGGGAACAGGCCGCCGATGCCCAGGCCCAGCAGGCAGGGCCACAACAAGGTCAAGTGTCCAGGGCTCAGCACCAGGCCGCAGAAACCCAGGATAATCAGCACCAACAACACGGCAACGACACCGCGTTTATCCCGGCGTCGATTGGCGATGGCCGGTGTGACCAAGCCGGAAACGACTTCCATTGCCGTCAGGAAACCCAGCAGCAAACCGGCGTCCTGTTCGCTCCAGCCTTGCTCCACGTAGTACGGCGCCAGCCAGGCCAGTACGCAGGTGTAGGACGCGGTGCCGAGGCCAAAAAACACGGCGAGCAGCCACGCTCGCCGGTTGCCGGAAAACGCGTCCTGCGGGCCGGCATCGGCCTGCGGCAGCGGCGCCAGTCCCGAGCGCTGCGCCGACCAGCACACCCACGCCAGCGCGGCGAGCACCGCCCAGATGGCCAGGCCGGCGCGCCAACTGCCGGTCTGCACCTGCACTAACGGTGCGAACGAGGCCGCCAGCGCGGCGCCGCCCATGATCGCGGTGACATACAGGCCCATGAACAGCGAGACGTTGTCGCTGAACCGCGACTTGATCAGCGCCGGCATCAACGCCTGGATCATCGCGATCCCCACCCCGGCCGCGATGGCGCTGACGATCAACTCCAGCGCCGAATCCAGCCACAGCCGCGACAGCGTGGCCACGCCAATCACCACCAGCGACACCGCAATGCTGCGGTGCTCGCCAAAACGCCTGGCCAGGCCCATGCCAAAGAACATCGCCAAACCCATGGCCATCACCGGCAACATGGTCAGCAATGCGGCACTGCTGAAGCTCAACGGTACGTCGCCGCGAATCGATGAAAGCAGCGGTCCCACGGCGGCCATCGACGGACGCAGGTTGAGCGCGACCAGCACGACGCTGATCATCAGCCAGAGGGCGGTGGTGGGTTTTGCGTGAACCGTTTGCATGGGCGAGCCTTGAGAGAACAAGGGTGAATCAGGCCATGGGTGCCTGCGTGGGGGCAAATGAGAAAGTCGTTGGGGCTATTGAAAAATCGCTGACTGCCTGAAACACCACCGATCAAGCTGGCTGTAGTGAGCGGGCTCGCCCCGCGCTGGGTGGCGAAGCCGCCCCAATAAAGGCACCGCAGTGTTCTGATAAAACCAAGTCGCCTGGTTTGGGGCGGCTTCGCCACCCAGCGCGGGGCAAGCCCGCTCACTACACAGGCAAGCTTGGGTGTCAGTCAGGCCGCAGCTGATTAAAAGCCTCCATCCAAAGACCCTGCTCGACTTCAATCAGCGTCGGCCCCGTGCGGTCAGTGGCGGCCCGCAGCGCAACGCGCAACGACTCAACGCCCTGGATGCGTTCGGCCGCGCAGCCCAGCGCCTTGGCCGCGCCGATAAAGTCCGGTGTGTAGATGTCTACACCGACCGGCTCAATGGCGCGGTTGACCATGTATCTCTTGATCTCTTCATAACCGTGGTTATTCCACAGCAACACGATCACCGGCGTGCGCGCTTCCACGGCGCTGGCCAGTTCCGGCAGGGTGAATTGCAGGCCGCCGTCGCCGATCAGGCACACCACCGGTTGCCCGTCGCCGCGCCCCAGCCAGGCACCGATGGCGGCGGGCAGGGCGTAGCCCAAGGTGCCGTAGCCGGTGGATGAGTTGAACCAGCGGCGCGGGTGATCGAGGTTCAGGGTCAGGTTGGCGCTGTACACCGGCTGAGTGGAGTCGCCTACCCATAGGGCGTTGGGCACTATTTGCAAAACGGTGTCGAGGAACCGGGCGTGCGCGCGGGTGGCTGCGTCCCAGGTGGGTGCCAGCTCGGCCCACAGGCGCGCTGCACGCGCCGCGCCCCAAGCGCTGTCGCGAGGCGGCAAGGGTGTGCTGTTCAACTCGGTCAGCAACGCTTCGGTGGCGATTTGCGCATCGGCCACCAAGGCCACGCTCGGCAGGTAGTTGCGCACGGTCTGGTCGGGGTCGATATCGATGCGCAGCAACGCGCCCGGAATCTTGAAGCCACCGGCGAAGGTGACGTCATAATCGGTTTCCGCCAACTCGGTGCCGATGGCCAGCACGACGTCCGCTTCGGCCACCAGCGCGCGGGTGGCGGCCAGGGTCTGGGTCGAGCCGATCAGCAGCGGGTGGCGCGAGGGCAGCATGCCTTTGGCGTTGATGGTCAGAGCCACCGGCGCGCCGAGCGCCTCGGCCAACCGGGTCAACGCCGGCGCTGCGTCGATGGCACCGCCGCCTGCAAGAATCAAGGGTTTCCTGGCTGCTGCAAGCAACTGGCTCATCTGCTTGACCGCCGCCGGTGCCGCGCCGGCCCGGGCCACCCGCACCGGCGTGCAGCCCAACAGCGCGTCGGCATTTTCCACCAGCACATCCAGCGGAATCTCGATATGCACCGGGCGCGGTCGCCCGGCCTGGAACACCGCAAACGCCCGCGCCAGCACGCCGGGCAGCTCGGCCGCCGACATCAGGGTATGGGAGAACGCCGCCACGCCGGCCATCATCGCGCGTTGGTCCGGCAGCTCGTGCAACTTGCCGCGTCCACCGCCCAACTGGCTGCGCGACTGCACGCTGGAAATCACCAGCATCGGTATCGAATCGGCATAGGCCTGGCCCATCGCGGTGGCGATATTGGTCATGCCGGGGCCTGTGATGATAAAACACACGCCGGGCTTGCCGCCTGCGCGCGCGTAACCGTCGGCCATGAAGCCGGCGCCTTGTTCGTGGCGCGGGGTGACGTGGCGGATGCTGGAGCGGGCCAGGCCGCGATACAACTCCACGGTGTGCACGCCGGGGATGCCGAACACCTGGTCCACGCCGTAGCCTTCCAGGAGGTTGACCAGTACTTCGCCGCAGGTCGCCATAGAGGTCGCTCTTATTGTTGAGGTAGGGCGGTATTGGAACGGCTGGCCCGTAGCGGCAACAATCGATAAAAAGTCATACTTGCCATGTCTTCACGTCATGGCTGCGCTTTATGAAACGCCTTCCGCCGCTGCCCGCGTTGCACACCTTCTGGGTCACGGCCCAGTACTGCAACTTCACCCGCGCCGCCGAGCAACTGCACATCACCCAGGGCGCGGTGAGCCGCCAGGTCGCCGGGCTGGAGAACCACCTGGGCTATGCGCTGTTCCACCGCCAGGCGCGCGGTTTGAGCCTGACCGAAGCCGGCCGCGAATGGTCGCTGCGCGTGCACGCGGTGTTTGGCCTGATCGGCGAAGCGGTGGAGCAGATCGGCGACCGCCGCCAGACCCTGCAACTCAAGGCCTCCACGTGCGTGATGCGCTGGTTGCTGCCGCGCCTGATGCAATGGCAGAAGGAACGCCCGGATGTGCCGGTGGAACTCACCACCACCGTGGCCTGCACCGTGGACTTTCGCCGCGAACCTTTCGATGCGGCAGTGATTTATGCGCCCATCGCCGAGCAACCGGTGCACGCCCGGCATCTGTTCGATGAGCAACTCACACCGGTCTGCGCGCCCGCGTTGCTCGATGGCTTGCACACAGCCGCCGACCTGCAGCAACAGGTGCTGCTGCACCCCACGCGGGACGGGCGGGACTGGGCGTTGTGGCTGTCGGCGGCGAACACGCACTTGAGTGATTTGCGCCAGGGGCATCACTTCGAGACGCTGGATTTGGCCATGACCGTGGCGTCACAAGGATCGGGCGTGGCGATTGGCGACACTGCGCTGATTGGCGAGGACGTGAAGGCCGGGCGCCTGGCGACGCCGTTTGAACTGCGGGTGCCGACGGGGAAGGGGTATTTCCTGGTGTGTCCGCCGGGGACGGCACCGTCGGCCGGGCTGGAAGCGCTGATGGATTGGTTGGTCAGCCAGGCACAACACTCGCAGCACTGAAGCGCCATGTGGGAGGCTGGCTTGCCTGCGATAGCCATAGGCATCTACACAACTTTCAGAGGCTAAAAAATCTCCCCGTAGTGAGCGGGCTTGTCCCGCGCTGGGTGGCGAAGCCGCCCCAATAAAGACGACGCGCAGTTTCAGAAAAATCCAATTCGCCTGGTTTGGGGGCCGCTGCAGCCCAGCGCGGGACAAGCCCGCTCACTACAAAAATGTGTAGATACCCATGCTGCGATAGCGGTGGATCAGTCAGCACATCATTGACTGAGACACCGCTATCGCAGGCAAGCCAGCTCCCACAGTTTTAACCGGGTTGTGTCAGTAGCCGACGGTGAAGCGCTGGCGCGAGTGCTTGGGTGTTTCCACCTCGTCGATCAACGCAATGGCATAGTCAGCAAAACTGATCCAGCTGCGACCTTCACTGCTTACCAACAAGTCATCCTGTCCCACCCGGAATGTACCGGTGCGCTCGGCTTCAACGAACTCCGCCGACGGCGACAGGAAGGTCCAGTCCAGCTCCTGTTCCTGACGCAGTGCATCGAGAAACGCAGCGCCTGCGCTGGCTTCGGCTTTGTATTCGGCTGGGAAGCCCTCGCTGTCGATCACCCGACCGCCACCCGGCAGCAACAGCGAACCGGCGCCGCCCACCACCAGCAGGCGTTTTACTCCGGCTTTCTTTACCGGATCGAGCACGGCACTGGCGGGCAAGGTGGCGAAGTGTGCGGCGCTGATCACCACATCGCTGCCGCTTACGGCGTGCTGCAGGGCTTCGGCGTCCAGCGCGTCGACCTGTTTAACGGTGACGCCAGGGCGCACGTCCAGCTTGGCGGTATTGCGTGCGATGGCAACCACGCTATGCCCGCGACGCAGCGCTTCTTCCAGCAGTTGGCTGCCGGCACGGCCAGTGGCCCCAATGATTGCGATCTTACTCATGACGTTCTCCAGTACGTTAGGGGGTCAAACCATTCACCACTTCATTTCGCCCTTGGCGACTTTGGCGCTCAGTTCCAGCGAGCTCTCGTCGGCGAGGGTGGGGTAACGCTTTTTCATCGCTGCGATCAATGCGGCAGAATCCTTGGCCTTGGCGGTCTCGGTGTCGAAAGCCTTGATGTAGTCGGCGGTAAAGGCCACGGCAGCCGGCGTCGGCGTGCCCAGGTAGTGGCCTGGAACCACCGTACGCGGCTTGAGCTGTTCGATGCGTTGCAGGGTGGCGAGCCAGTCTTTGTGGGACTGTGCGCTCTGGGTGTCGGCCATCCACAGGTGGATGTTTTCAGAGACCACCACACCGCCGACCACGGCCTTGATCGACGGGATCCACACAAAGGTGCGCTCCGGTTGCGGGCCGTCCAGGCCGATCACGTCCAGTTGTTGGCCTTCCAGGCTCAGGCTGTGACCCTTGAGTACCTGCGGCACGAGGGTTCTGGCCGGCTTGTCGGCGCCCATTTTCGGGCCCCAGAACGCGAGCTTGTCGGCCACGGTCGCGTTGATGTGGTCGACCACCGGCTGGGGCGCAATCACCTTGGCGTCGGGAAACGCAGCCGTGAGGGTGTCGAGGCCGAAGTAGTAGTCCGGGTCGCCATGGCTGATGTAGATAGTGGTGAGGTGTTTGCCGCTGGCGCGAATCTTCTGCACAAGCTGCTCGGCCTGGCCTTTGCCGAATTGTGCGTCCACCAGGATCGCATCCTTGGCGCCGCTGACCAGCACCGAGCTGACCGGGAAGATCGCCGCTTCACCGGGGTTGTACACGTCCAGGGTCAGCTCGGCCGCTGCCGCGTGGGCGGCGAAGGCCAGGGCGGCGGTTGCCAGGGTCAGGCGCTTGAAGGTTGAGAACATCGGGCAGCTCCAGCATCGGTAAAGGATGCACAGAGCTTAGTTGCACAAAACCAGACTAAAAATGCGATGCTGGGACATAGTTTGTTTCTGAAATCGGGCAAATCATGGACCGTCTTCAAGCAATGCGCGTGTTTGTCACGGTGGTGGACCTAGGCAGCCAGTCCGCCGCGGCCGATCATCTGGACCTGTCGCGGCCGGTGGTGTCGCGTTACCTGGCGGAGTTGGAAGACTGGGTCGGCGCGCGTCTGCTGCACCGCACCACGCGCAAGCTCAGCCTCACGGCAGCCGGCGGTGAAACCCTGCCACGCTGTCGGCAACTGCTGGAATTGTGCGGCGACATGCAAGCCGCCGTCCGCGAGCCGGATGACGCGCCCCGTGGCCTGCTGCGCCTGAGCGTGAGTACCTCGTTCGGCCAGGCGCAATTGGCCGGGGTCATCGCCGAATACGTCAAGCGCTACCCCCTGGTAACGGTCGACCTGCAGATGCTCGACCGCACGGTGAACCTGGTGGATGAACGCATCGACCTGGCCATCCGCACCAGCAACGACCTGGACCCCAACCTGATCGCCCGGCGCCTGACGGTGTGTCGCTCAGTGGTCTGTGCATCGCCGGCCTACCTGCTGGAGCACGCGGCCCCGCGAAAAGTCGAAGACCTGGCCGGACACAACTGCCTCACCCATTCCTATTTCGGCAAAAGCCTGTGGCATTTCGAAGAGCGGGGCGAGCACATCGGCGTGCCCATCAGCGGCAATATCACTTCCAACGAGGCCAGCACCTTGTTGCGCGTCACGCTGGCCGGGGCGGGGGTGTCGATGCTGCCCACCTACCAGGCCGGCGACTACCTCCGCCGTGGCGAACTGGTGCGCCTGCTGCCCCACGCCGAACCCCGGCAGATGAACATTTACGCGGTGTACGCCTCGCGCAAGCACATGCCATCGGCGCTGCGCAGCCTGTTGGATTTCCTGGTGCTGAAGTTCCCGGAAGAGCCCGCCTGGGATATTGGCCTGCAGGCGACATAAGCGTGTTGAATGTCGCCCGATAATGGCAACTCGCCCTGGTTGACCTATGCTTTAGACAGCACCTTGTACATTCGCTCAGAGGTCTGTGCCATGAGCATTAAAACCAGAAAGTACCTGATGATTTTCAGCCTGTGCGCGTTCGCCAGCGCGCTGTACGGGACTGCCGCCTACCGTGTGGAGCAAACCCGCATGCAACCGGCGTTTGCAACCAACTGCCATCAGGACCAATGCGTCCCCCGTACCGGCAGTTTCAGCGCCTTGCGCTGACACCGCACGACGAAGCACACCACCTTGTAGTGAGCGGGCTTGCCCCGCGCTGGGCTGCGCAGCGGCCCCAATAAAAACACTGCGGTGCTCCAGATACAACCGGGTCGCCTGGTTTGGGGCCGCTACGCAGCCCAGCGCGGGGCAAGCCCGCTCACTACAGTTGCTCGCGAAACGCCTTGGGTGAAAACCCGACCCGGCGGCGAAACAGCCGAGAGAAGTTGGTGGGGTCGGAAAACCCCAGCACCTCTGACATTTCATTGATGGTCATGCTGGTGTAGGTCAACAAGCGCTTGGCCTCCAGCAACTGGCGGTCATGCATGATCTGCAGCGCAGGCTGGCCACCCAATTCCCGACACGTGCCGTTCAGGTGTGAGACCGAAATGCCCAACTGGTGGGCCAGGTCCTCGATCTTCGGATGTTCGCGGTAATGCTGTTCGACCAACTGGGTAAAGCGTCGGAAATAGTCACGTCCCCTTTGCGTGCGCGGATGGCGACGCTGGATGGCCTGGCGGCTGATCCACACCAGCAACACGCTGACCAGTGCGTGCATCATCATGTCTCGCGCCGGCTGTTGATCCGAGTACTCATCCTGCAAACGGGCGAACTGACTGTTGAGGTAATCACTGTCCTTGCCGGCCGGGTAGCTGCCCAATGTCTGCAAGCCGTCTACCGTCGCGCCCAGTTGTGCCTGCAGATGGCTGACCAGCGGGGCTGCGAGCGTCAACACATAGCCCTCGACGTCCTCGGAAAAGCGAAACCCGTGCACACACAACGGTGGTAATACTTGCAGGCTCGCTTCATTAAGCGTGGTGCGCCGGCCTTCGATTTCCAGCTGGGCCTGGCCTTTGTGCACGTACAACAACTGGCACAGATCCGCGTGCCGGTGGGGCTGGATTTCCCACTGGTATTCCCTGCTGCGCCGGGAAATGGTTTCGCAGTGCAACAAATCGGGCGTTGGCCATTGCTGGCTTTCCCCGTAAAGCTTGAAGACCGGAATCGCGGTGTTGGTCATGGTTCAATCCGATGCTCGGCAGAGTGGGCGATAACCGCCCCGATTGGTAAAAAGTGCAGGTTTTGGCTCAGTTTTCACCTTCTTATGCTGCTCGCTCAAGTGAAAAATGTCTGCCACATGACAAAGACAACTCATTCGCTCAATCCGTTCGAGTGGAACTTGCAGGCCATAAAAATAATGAAAACGCTGAAAACCCAAGTCGCCATTATCGGCGCCGGTCCTTCCGGACTGTTGCTTGGCCAACTGCTGCATAACGCCGGTATCCAGACCCTCATCCTGGAGCGCCAGAGCGCCGAGTATGTGCAGGGCCGTATCCGCGCCGGGGTGCTGGAACAAGGCATGGTCGACCTGCTGAGGCAGGCGGGCGTCAGCCGGCGTATGGACAGCGAAGGCCTGGTGCATGATGGATTCGAGCTGGCGCTCAATGGCCACCTCACCCATATCGACCTCAAGGGTTTGACCGGTGGCCAGTCGGTGATGGTCTACGGCCAGACCGAAGTCACCCGCGACCTGATGGCGGCCCGCAGCGCAGCCGGCGCCACCACCCTGTATGAGGCCCATGACGTGCAGCCCCACGGTCTCAAAAGTGATAAGCCCTGGCTGACGTTTGAGCATCAGTGCGAAGCCTTTCGCCTGGAGTGTGACTATATCGCCGGTTGCGATGGTTTCCACGGCGTTGCGCGCCAATCGATCCCGGCTGATTCACTCAAGGTGTTCGAGCGGGTCTACCCGTTCGGCTGGCTGGGCATGCTCGCCGACACGCCGCCGGTGCATGCCGAACTGGTGTACGCCAGGCACCCGCGCGGTTTCGCGCTGTGCAGCATGCGCTCGCCGACGCGCAGCCGCTATTACCTGCAAGTGCCGGTCGACGAGCCTCTGGACGAATGGCCCGACGCAAGGTTTTGGGATGAACTCAAAACCCGTCTGCCGAGCCAGCTTGCCGCGCAGCTGGTGACCGGCCCGTCGATCGAAAAAAGCATCGCGCCACTGCGCAGTTTTGTGGTGGAACCCATGCAGTACGGGCGCCTGTTCCTGCTCGGCGACGCAGCGCACATCGTGCCGCCCACCGGGGCCAAAGGCTTGAACCTGGCCGCCAGTGACGTGAGCACCCTGTACCGGATCCTGCTCAAGGTCTACGCCGAGGGGCGGGTGGATTTGCTCGAACGCTATTCCGCCATTTGCCTGCGGCGGGTGTGGAAGGCCGAACGGTTTTCCTGGTGGATGACCTCGATGTTGCATGAGTTTCCCGAGGCCGACGGCTTCAGCCAGCGCATCGCCGAGAGTGAGCTTGAATACTTCATCCACTCCGAGGCGGGTCGCAAGACCATCGCGGAAAATTACGTCGGACTTCCTTACGAAGCTATCGAATAGCCTGCTATCGTATCCAGCATTCCCGCGGGCCGCCTTTTCCCGCGGGCCTTGCTCGAAGGTCCTGCCGTGACGCACCTCAATCAGCCCGTTCCGCCGCTTCCTGCCGTGCGCAGCATCCTCGCCTCATTGATGATGGCGATTTTTCTCGGCGCCCTGGACCAGACCATCGTCGCGGTCTCCATGCCGGCGATTTCGGCGCAGTTCCACGACGTCAACCTGCTGGCCTGGGTCATCTCCGGCTACATGGTGGCGATGACCGTGGCGGTGCCTATCTACGGCAAGCTGGGCGACCTCTACGGGCGCCGGCCGATGATGCTGATCGGCATGGGCCTGTTTACCCTGGCGTCGCTGTTCTGTGGCATGGCGCAAAGCATGGAGCAACTGGTGCTGGCGCGGATCCTTCAAGGCATCGGCGCCGGCGGCATGATTTCGGTGAGCCAGGCGATCATCGGCGATATCATCCCGCCCCGTGAGCGCGGCCGCTACCAGGGGTATTTCAGCAGCATGTACGCCGTGGCCAGCGTGGCCGGGCCGGTGCTTGGCGGCTACATGACCGAGTACCTGTCGTGGCGCTGGGTGTTCCTGATCAACCTGCCACTGGGCGCCGGCGCCTGGTACGTCGCCCATCGCACCCTGGCGGGACTGCCGGTGCCGCAGCGCAAGCCGATCATCGATTATCTGGGTACGCTGCTGATGATCATCGGCCTGACGGCATTGCTGTTGGGTATCACCGAAATCGGCCAGGGCCATCAATGGCGCGACAGCGAGGTACTGGGCCTGTTGGGATGTGCGCTGGTGGCGTTGACGCTGTTTGTGTGGCACGAGCGTCGTGCGCGGGAGCCGTTGTTGCCGATGCATCTGTTCGCCAACCGCAACGCGGTGTTGTGCTGGTGCACGATTTTCTTCACCAGCTTCCAGGCGATCTCCCTGACCGTGCTGATGCCGCTGCGTTACCAGACCGTGACCGGCTCCGGTGCCGACAGCGCGGCCCTGCATTTGCTGCCGCTGGCGATGGGCTTGCCGATGGGCGCCTATTTTGCCGGGCGCATGACCTCGGTGACCGGGCGCTATAAACCGATGATTCTCAGCGGGGCGCTGTTGAGCCCCTTTGCGATCCTCGGCATGGCCTTCAGCGCGCCCCAGGCGGTGGGGCTCACGGCAGTGTTTATGCTGCTGTGCGGGATCGCGGCCGGGATGCAATTTCCCACCTCGCTGGTGGGCACGCAAAACTCGGTGGACCAGCGCGACATCGGCGTCGCCACCAGCACCACCAACCTGTTCCGTTCCCTGGGCGGGGCCGTCGGGGTGGCCTGCATGTCGGCGCTGCTGCTGGCGCTGTTGCAGGATTCCAGCTTCGCCCACCTGGCCAGCGGCGCGCTGGGGGCCGAGGGCCGTTCGGGCAACGTGCTGCTCGACGGCCTCAACGCCGCCCCCGGCCCCACGCAGGACACCCTGCGCGAGGAACTGGCGGTGACGTTCCGGCATTTGCTGATGGTCAGCGCGGCCGTGTCGCTGCTGGGGTTGGCGGCGGCAATTGCAATGCCCAACCGGGTGTTGCGCGGTCGTGAGGACAAGGCGAAATAACTGACACGCTGGAGATCAAATGTGGGAGCTGGCTTGCCTGCGATAGCCATAGGTATCTACACAACTTTCTAAGGCTGACAAATCTCCCTGTAGTGAGCGGGCTTGTCCCGCGCTGGGTGGCGAAGCCGCCCCAATAAAGACACCCGCAGCCCTCCAGCTAGACCCCGGTCGCCTGGTTTGGGGCGGCTTCGCAGCCCAGCGCGGGACAAGCCCGCTCACTACAAAATGTGTAGATACCTATGCTGCGATGGCGGTATATCAGTAACAAATGTATTCACTGGCCCACCGCTATCGCAGGCAAGCCAGCTCCCACAGGCGATCGTATTTCAACGGTCTATCAAGGGCTGTAGTAACCCACCGCCACCATGAAGTGCCCCGCCTTGCGCACATACGCATGCTTGTTCTCGACCTTGCCGGTCACCGGGTTTTTCCAACGGTATTTGTATTCCCCCTGGTCCTGCTCGGCCATCAGCTTGAGAATCGGCTCGCCCACCGGTTTGCCGTCGGGGTCCTTGATCTTGCGAAAGTCGGTATTGATCAGCCGCAGGGTGGTGCCATGGGCCACGTAGCGCTGGGTATCAAGGTCCACCACAAACACATAGAGATCATCCTGCAGGAAACCGCCCTGCAATGAATTGATGGCCTTGAGCGTGCCGGTTTCATCCTTGAGCAGCGCATTCACCGCCTTGTTGCGCAGGGCCCGCGCCTGTTCCGGCGTGGCCCGCGGCAAGTAGTAACCCACCGCCAGGATGCGTTCGCCCACACGCTGGTAGAACACGTGCTTGTGCTCGACCTTGCCGTCGTTCCAGTTCTGCCAGCGGTAGTCGGCCTGCTGGATGCCCTGGCCTTCCGGTACCTTGAGCGCATCCTTGAACGACTGACGCAGGTCCGGGCCCAGGACTTCGGACACATCGCGGCCGATCAGGGCGGAGGAGGGCCCGCCACTGGCCAGCAACACGCCTTTTGTGTCGACCACAAACACATAGCGGTCCTGGTCGATGAATTCGCCCTGCCGGCTGAATGCCGCAAAGGCTTTGTCGCCGTTGCTCTGGTAATAAGCCAAGGCTTTTTCCAGCAGCGCCTTGGCGGCCTGGGCATCCTCATCCTGTTCCGTTGCAGCGTGCACCTGGCCGAAACACAACAGCAGCAGCCAGGTGATGCAGAGCAGTCCCTTCATGTTTCGTCCCTCATTATTGTTGGTGTGACCACAGCGTAGACGGCTGTGGCTCAAGGCGCCGCCAGCCACTGATTGACGATGCCGTCATACACCCCGGTGGCGACGCTCAGGTGCAGCCATTGGTCGACATAGCTCTTCCACGCCACGTCATCACGGGGCAACAGGAAGGCTTTCTGGCTGTACTGCATGTGCCGTTCGGGGTTTACCGCGCACAGCCCGGGCTTCTGCTTCTGCTGGTAACGCGCTTCGCTGGCGTCGGTGATCATCACATCGGCCTTGCCCGCCAGCAGTTCATCGAAAATGGTGACATTGTCATGCAGGCGGATTTGCGCCTGGCCCAGATGAGCGCGGGCGAACACTTCGTTGGTGCCGCCTGCGGGCTCGATCACCCGCACCTGGGGCTGGTTGATCTGCTCGACGGTCTGGTAGCGCTGCACATCGGTGCAGCGCACCAGCGGGATCTTGCCATCGACGCCCAGGGATTGGCTGAAGAAGGCTTTTTTCTGGCGTTCCAGCGACACCGAAATCCCGCCCACGCCGATGTCGCAGCGCTGGGCAAGGAAGTCGGGCATCAGGGTTTTCCAGGTGGTGGGCACCCATTGGATTTTTGCGTTGAGGCTCTTGGCCAGGGACTCGGCCATGGCGATGTCGATGCCTTCATAGCGGCCATCGGCGCGCAGCGAGGTGTAAGGCTTGTAGTCGCCAGTGGTGCACACAGTCAGCGTGCCGCGTTGGAGCACCTCGTCAAGGCGCGACGGGGCGGGGTCGGCCAGGGCGGTGGTAGCCAGACTGGCCAATACACACAGAGCAAAAGCAGCTTTCATGCGGTCGAGTCCTCGGGGCAGGGGTGGGCAGTCATTATTTTCAGCAGGCTTCAACCTTTTTTTCACGTTGCCCTGTTTAAGCTGCGGGTCAAGGTCGTTCACTACTGTTCCACTTACATGAGCCCGCGATGTTGACACAACCTCCGTCCTCCATCGAGATCGAATACGCCGAACGCTGCGGCCGGGAACATGCCCGGGCCTGCGGCGATACGCGCCCGCCCGGGCTGCGGCGGCGCCTGGCGTCATGGCGCGACGAGTGGCTGGTGCGCCAGGCGCTAAAAGTTGCCGGCGAGCCTGGGCTGGTGCTGGACCTGGCGTGCGGCTCCGGGCGCTTCTGGCCGGTGTTGGCCGAGCACGTCAACCGGGTAATCCTGGCGTCGGATAATTCCCAGGACATGCTCGATCATGCCCGCAGCCATCATCCGGCGTCGCTGCTCAAGCGGGTCAAGACGTTCCAGGGCTCGGCGTTTACCATCGGCTTGTCAGCGAACGCGGTGGATTGCATTTTCTGCCTGGAATTGTTTCGCCATGTGCCCAGCAGCGAAGGGCGCCTGGCGTTATTGCGCGAGTTTCACCGGGTCAGCCGCGACACCGTGATTGTCTCCGTCAACTCGCGAACCGCCGTAGAGGACGAGTTTCGCCTGGCCGGTTTCAAGGTCCTGAATCACCAGGAGTTCATGCCGGGCTCAAACCTGTGGCGGGTCTACGTGCTGCGTAAGAGAGGATAAGCCCCGCCTGTCGGACTATTCTTCAATGTCTGTCTGAGTTTTCATGGTCGCCTGTGCACTGCGGATGCTCGCAAGCCCCTTTCGCGATATATACTGCGCGCCATTCTTCAAGGGAGAGCCGTGTGGCCATCGATATTCACTGGATCTGCGACAACGATAGCCTCGGCCAGCATTGCGCCGAATGGCAGCAGTTGCCATTCGTCGCCCTCGACACCGAATTCATGCGGGTCGACACCTTTTATCCCATTGCCGGGCTGATCCAGATCGGTGATGGCCAACGCGCTTACCTGATCGATCCCCTGACCATCGACAACTGGCAACCCTTGGCCGCCTTGCTGGAGAACCCGGCGGTGATCAAGGTGGTGCATGCGTGCAGCGAAGACCTGGAAGTGTTGCTGCGCCTGACCGGCAGCCTGCCGGCGCCGCTGTTCGACACCCAACTGGCTGCGGCTTACTTGAACCTCGGTTTCTCCATGGGCTATTCGCGGCTGGTGCAAGCCGTGCTGGATATCGAGTTGCCCAAGGGTGAGACCCGTTCGGACTGGTTGCAGCGGCCATTGTCCGACACGCAGATCAGCTACGCCGCGGAAGACGCGGTGCACCTGGCCGAGGTCTACATCCGCCTGCGTCCGCGATTGTCTGACGACAAGTACGCCTGGGTGCTGGAAGACGGCGCCGAGTTGGTCGCCAACCTGCGTCGCGAAGTCGACCCGAACGAGGTGTACCGCGACGCCAAGCTGGCGTGGAAACTCTCCCGCGCCCAGCTCGCCGTGCTGCGTGAACTGTGCGCCTGGCGCGAGCAGCAGGCCCGTGCCCGTGACCTGCCGCGCAACCGCATCATTCGCGAACACGCGTTGTGGCCCCTGGCCAAATCTCAGCCGGATAACCTCGCCGCCCTGGGCAAGATTGAAGACATGCACCCACGCACCGTACGCCAGGACGGCCAGTTCCTGCTGGACCTGATCAAGCGTGCCGGCAGCGCGCCCATGGACCAATGGCCACCGGCCGTTGCCGAGCCGTTGCCGGTGGAAGCCGCCGCCTTGATCAAGCAATTGCGTGCCCTGGGCCAAACGTTCGCCGAGCGTCTGGACATGGCGCCGGAACTGATGCTGCGCAAGAAAACCCTCGAAGCCCTGGTCAAAAGTGGCTACCCCGATGGGCCTTATAAATTGCCAGACTCGTTGCGTGGCTGGCGCCGCGAGCTGATGGGCCAGGCGCTGCTAGACAGCCTGGCCTGCGCCGGAGAACAGCCTTGAAACGTATTTGCTCCATCTACCGCAGCTTGAAAAAAGACGGCATGTACCTCTATGTGCTCAAAAGTGATGCCCTGGAGCGCGTGCCGGAACCGTTGATGGCCGCCTTCGGCAAGCCACACCACGCATTCGATATGGTGTTGACGCCTGCGCGCAAGCTGTCGCGCGAAGACATTGCCGTGGTCCTGGAAAACCTCGACAAACAGGGTTACCACCTGCAAATGCCGCCGGCCGAAGACGAGTACATCGAACACCTGCCCGAAGAGCTGCTGCGTCGCAACGACCCGATGTGATCGCTGGGTGCCTCATGCGCGGCACCGTTATCAATGAAATCGTACACGTGGGCGGTGGCCGTAAGGATGCGGGCGGCCGTCTGCACTGTTTTTGAAAGGTTTGAACCATGCGTGTTCTGATTGCTGAACAGGATCACCCGCTCTACGCCCAATTGCTGGGCGAAGCTGCACCGGACCTGGAGGTGCTGACCAGCGGCGATTCGGCCGAGCTGTCGCGCCTGGCCGCCGATTGTCCGGTATGGCTGGGCCAGCCGGACCTGCTCGCAACGCTGTTGCGCCAGGGCCATCACCCGCAATGGCTGCAGTCGACCTGGGCCGGCATCACCCCGTTGCTGGCCGAAGGCCTGCCCCGCGACTATCGCCTGACCCGCGCGGTCGGCATCTATGGCCAGGTCATGGCTGAATTTGTCCTCACCTACATGCTCGGCCACGAGCGCGAAGTCTTGGCGCGTCTGGTCAGCCAGGTCGAGCGCAAATGGGACAGCCGCACCGGCCAGAGCCTGGCGGGGCGCAAGGTATTGATCGTCGGCACCGGCGATATCGGCCAGAGTGTCGCCCAATTCCTGGTGCCGTTTGGCGTCAAGCTGTACGGCATCGCCAGCCAGGCCCGCGAGCAGGCGCCGTTTATCGAAGTCGCCGGGCTCGATCAGTTTGGCCGGCTGGTGGGAGAGGTTGATTATGTAATCAACCTGCTGCCCAACACACCCGACACCCATGATCTGTACGACGCCGCACTGTTCAAGCAATTCAAGCCGACCGGGTTGTTTATCAACGTCGGGCGCGGCGTGGCGGTGGTGGATGCCGATCTGGTTGAAGCCCTGAAAGAGGGGCACCTGGCCGGCGCGGTGATCGACGTGTGCCGCCAGGAACCATTGCCGCAACGTCATCCCTTTTGGACCGCCTGGGGCCTGCTCTTGACCGGTCACAGCTCGGCGCCGACTTCGCCTGAGTTGATGGTGGAGTTGTTTGTGCACAACGTGCGTGCGTACCAGGCCGGGCAAGCATTGCGCGGGGAAGTGGATTTCGAGCGCGGTTACTGACACGACGCGGAACAAAAAATGTGGGAGCGGGCTTACCCGCGAATGCAGTGGATCAGTCAGCACATCCGTGACGGTCACACCGCATTCGCGAGCAAACCCGCTCCCGCATTGGTTTTGCGCAAGGTTTAAAGGCTGAAATCACCTTCGCACACCAGTTCGCTCAACGGCTTGCGCGGGCTCGGCATTTCACGGCCTTGCAGGTACTCGGGCAGGGTCGACTTGTCGCCCAGCTTGCCGATCGCCACGGCGGCATGCAGCGCATAACCTTGCGGGATGTTCAGCGTTTTGCGTGTCAGTTCCTGATCGAAGCCGGCCATGCCATGGGTGTGCCAGCCGCTGAGGCTGGCCTGCAGCGCCAGGTGGCCCCAGGCCGAGCCGGTGTCGAAGGTGTGCCACAGCGCCGGGGTTTCTTCGGTGGCGCCAGGGGCGACGAAATCGGTCTTGGAGGCGATGATCACCAGGGCGGACGCATGCTGCGCCCAGCCACGGTTGAATTCATTGAGCAGGCCCAGGTAGCGTTCCCAGTCCGGTGTGTCACGGCGCGCATAGAGAAAACGCCAGGGCTGCGAGTTGTACGCCGAAGGCGCCCAGCGCGCGGCTTCGAAGAAGCTCAGCAGGGTGTCCTTGGAAATGCGCTCGCCGGTGAAGGCGCGAGGCGACCAGCGGTCGGTGAACTGCGGATGGATCGGATAGTCGGCAACACGTGTCATGAGCGGTTCCTGATGGTCAATACGGCGTCCAAAGCTACTGCGCGGCCACCGGACTGACAAGTGCGGCAGCACCGCCAGTCGCAAGCACTTGGCCCCAGGGGCCGTGGGCACTAGACTGGCGGCCTTTTCACCTACCGATACTGATGCAGAGCCATGGCCGCCAAAGTCGAACCTTTCTGGATACGCAAAACCCTTGAACACCTCGACCAGGAGGAGTGGGAGTCGTTGTGCGACGGCTGTGGCCTGTGCTGCCTGCAAAAGCTTGAGGATGAAGATGACAACAGCGTCTATTACACGCGCATCGCCTGCAAACTGCTGGACCTGAAGACCTGCCAGTGCACCGACTATCCCAACCGGCGCGCATCCGTGCCCGATTGCATCCAGCTCACGCCGGGCCAGGCCGACCAGTTCAAATGGCTGCCGCCGACCTGCGGCTATCGCCTGGTCAGTGAACGCAAGGATTTGCCGCTGTGGCATCACCTGGTCTGCGGCGACCGCGATGCAGTGCACCACGAACGCATTTCCCAGTCCGGACGCATGCTCAGCGAAGGCAGCGTGCCGGAGGACGACTGGGAGGATTACCTGATTTTTCGCGCGGGCTAGACAAGGAGAGTGTAGGAAGAGGACGCCGGGCCAATGTCAGTCATTTAAATGAACGCAATGCTTAAAGTAACGAAGACCAAATGTGGGAGCGGGCTTGCTCGCGAATACGGTGTGTCAGCCAATACATGTGCAATCTGAACCACCGCATTCGCGAGCAAGCCCGCCCCCACATTTAGAACTTCAACACAGGAGAGATCACCGTCAGTCAGTGGTTTTTACGACGTTCTCAGCCGCCACTTCCGCCTGGGTCTTCAGGTTCCTCAGCTCATCCCCGGCGCGCTCGATCTTCGCGCGCACGCTGTTCATTTCCTGGCGGCCGTGTTCCAGCTTGTCTTTGAGCGAGCAGTGCCCGGTGAAACCACGGGCCAACGCCATGCCGCCGATTGCCACCTGGACCAAACCGAAAATCCCACCACGGCGCAGGCCTTTGCCCACCATTATCGCGCCGCCGGCCACCGAGCCGAAGCGTTCCCAGCCGTGCACGTTTTGCGTGGGCTGGGTCTGGAATGGGGTGTGTTCGATGATAGGGCGCATGGTTTTGCTGTCGCTCATGATCTGTCTCCAACAAGGGCTAGTGATAATAGGCTGACTGTCCGCAGGTGTCGGATGTTCCGAAAATATCAGTACTTGGGACCCGAACGGGTGTTGTTGCCTTTGGCCAGGCGGTCGTAGAGCACCACGTTGACGGTGGCCGCGAGGTTCATGCAGCCGGTCGTCGGGATGTAGACCACGTCTTCGCACCAGTCGCGGATCTCTTTATCGAGGGAGCCGTCTTCCGGGCCGAAAATGTACAGGGCACGGTCGGGGTGGGTGTATTCAGGCAGGGGACGGGCGCCTTCCACCAGTTCCACCGCAACGGGAATGCAGCCCAGGGGCAGGATTTTCTTCAGGTCATCGATGCCGATCAGCGGAATGTCGTGATGGACCTTCTTGGTGTCGGTGATGAAGTCCCGGGCGCGCTCGTAACGCACGCCGGTGTAGAACACCGAGGCCACGCCGTAGCAGCCGGCGGCACGCATGACCGAACCGACGTTTTCGGGGGATTTGGGGTTATACAGACCGATGCAGCTGTAGCGTTTATTGCCCACGGGGAAGGGTGCCTTGGCGAAAAAAACGCAATTATACGGCCTTGAGGAATGTAGTGTTTGGGCTATCGCTATCGCGGGCAAGCCCGGCTCCCACATTTTTGAGTGTGTGAATACAGTCAAATGTGGGAGCTGGCTTGCCTGCGATAGCGGCATGACTGCCAGCGAAGAGCGTCAGTCCTTCTTCATCAACCCCGCCAACGCCGCAAACGGATTGTGCGTCGCCTTGGCAATCGTCGGGCTGCTGGTGGAGCCTTCGCCGAAATACTGCTGGTCGGTGTAGCGCGAGTGTTCGTTGTCATGGCAATACAGGCACAGCAACTCCCAGTTGGAGCCGTCCTGGGGGTTGTCGTCATGATTGTGGTTGCGGTGGTGCACGGTCAGTTCGCTCAGGCGTTTGCCGGCGAATTCACGGGCGCAACGGCCGCACACGTGGGGGTACATTTTCAAGGCTTTGTCGCGGTAGCCCATTTCACGGTCGCGCTGGGCATCGGCGAGGATGCGATCCAGCTTGGCGGTGTGGGAGGGCGGGTTGGTTGAGCTCATCATGGCTCCTATATTTTGGTGGTCACGGACAGGCTTGATTCTAGCCGTTCACGGCGCAATTAGCCCTTGAGCTTTTCGGCAATCCAGATGGTGTGCCGGGTGCCCTTGTTGCCATGGGCAAATACCTGCACTTCCTCGGCCTTGAAACCGGCCTTGCGCAGTTTGTCGCTGAACAGCCTGTCGGCGCTGGCCGACCACACCGCCAGCACACCTTTGGGGCGCAGGGCCTTGGCGCACGCGGCCAGGCCACCGGCGGAGTAAAGCCAGCTGTTGGCCTTTTGCGTGAGGCCTTCGGGGCCGTTGTCCACATCCAGCATAATCGCGTCAAAACCCTGGGGCTCGGCTTGCAGCACCTTGGCCACATCTTCCAGGCGGATCACGGTGCGCGGGTCCAGCAGCGGGCGGCCGGACTTTTCGCCGAGTGGCCCACGGTTCCATTCCACAACGCCCGGTACCAGTTCCGCGACCACCACTTCAGCGGTCTTGCCCAGGTGCTTGAGCGCCGACGCCAGGGTAAACCCCATGCCCAAACCACCGATCAGCACCCGTGAGTCCGGGCGTCCGGCGACTTTGCGGCAGGGAATTTGCGCCAGCGCATCTTCGGAACCGTGCATGCGTGTGTTCATCAACTGGCCGCCGTCACCGCCCTGGATCTTGATGACAAAATCTTCACCGTACTCGAACAGGCACAAGGCACCGCCGTTGTCGGGGATCGGGGTGGTGTCGAGCAGAACGAAACGTTTCATGGAAATCTCATTGGGAAGGGCATTCTTGCGCGGTTGGGAGTAGCCTTGGGGCATTCCGGTCAGGCCATGGAGCCATCGATGAAGTGCAGCATTCTAACGGTCATTGTGTTGAGTGCGCTCGCATCCGCTGCGACGCAGGCTCAGGAGTTGCAAACCGTACCGGTCGCCCCCGCCCCGACACCAGGCGCGCCGGGCACCCCGACGCCGACGCTGTACCCGCAAGTCACCCCGCCAGCGGTGCCGAAGACCAACGGCTCGCCGCCCCTGGTGCCCATCGTGCTGCCAACGCCGCCCAAAGACCAGACCGTGCCCGGCCTGCAGCAAAACGACAGCAAGCCAAAGACGCCCGGCGGTTAGCACTGTTGAGAAATAAGCTGCCCGTCGGCCATGCGCAGGCGTTTTGACAGGGCGATGGCGATGGCGCGGATGATCTTGGCGGCGACCCTGGGCGCTTCGTTGAGCATCTTTTCCAGGGAATCCTTGCCCAGGTTCAACAGCACGCAATCACTGGCGGCCACGCAACTGGCCGAACGCCGCTCGCCGTCGAGCACGGCCATTTCGCCAAAGGCCCGGCCGCTGCGCAGGGTGGCGATGGTCAGGCGCTGGCCGTCAGGGTTGGTTTTCTGCACCGCCACCTGGCCGCTGTGGATGATGCACATGAAGGTACCGGCATCACCCTCAAGGAAAATCACCTCGTCACGGGCAATGCTGCTGATATTGAAGTAGCCGGCGGCGATGTGGAAATCTTCCGGCAGCAGGGGATCGAACAGGCCGCAGTCCATCAGCATGTCGCGGATCTCGTCATTCAGTAGCGTGGGTTGTGCCATGGCTGCAATCTTGGTCCGTCAATCTTGTAGGGTGGTCCTTCGTTCAGACAGGACCACGGCGCTAAGTTCCTAAATCAATCCCAGTGCCTTGAACACAAATGCATATTCGAGCGCTACGTCACGCAATCCCTGGTAGCGACCGCTCATACCGCCGTGGCCGGCGCCCAGTTCGGTCTTGAGCAGCAGCAGGTTGTCGTCGGTCTTAGTGTCGCGCAGCCTGGCCACCCATTTGGCCGCTTCCCAATATTGCACGCGGCTGTCGTTGTAGCCGGCGATCACCAGCATGGCCGGGTAGGCTTGGGCGCGAACGTTTTCGTACGGTGCATAGGCCTTGATGCGTGCATACACCTCGGGTTCCTGCGGGTTGCCCCACTCGTCGTACTCGGTGACCGTCAGCGGCAACTCCGGGTCGAGCATGGTGTTGAGCACGTCGACGAACGGCACTTCGGCAATCGCCGCCTGGAACAGCTCAGGGCGCTGGTTGAGCACCGCGCCGATCAGCAGACCGCCGGCACTGCCGCCGCTGATCACCAGTTGTTTGGACGTGGTCAGGCCTTCGGCGATTAAGTGTTCGGCGCAGGCGATAAAGTCGCTGAACGTGTTCTGTTTGTGTTCCTGCTTGCCGTTGCGGTACCAGGCTTCGCCCAGCTCGCCGCCGCCGCGCACATGCGCAATTGCAAACGCCACGCCGCGGTCCAGCAGGCTCAGGCGGGCATGGGAAAACCACGGGTCAAGGCTCGAACCGTAGGCGCCGTAGCCGTACAGGTACAGCGGCGTGGGTTTGCCGAGCTGGTCGCGCTTGACCACCAGGCTGATCGGCACCTGGGTGCCATCCGTCGAGGTGGCCCACAGGCGCTGGCTCACGTAGTCGTCAGCGTTGAACACGCCGAGCACCGGGGTTTCCTTGAGCACCTGTTGCGCGCCGCTGGCAAGCTCCAGCTGGCGTACCTGGGCCGGGCGGTTCAGGGCTTCATAGCGCAGGCGAATCCTGTCGCTGGCAAATTCCAGGCTGTTCTGCACGTAAAGGCTGTAGGCCGCATCGGGCAATTCGACGCGATAGGCCGGCACGCCCTGCGGGTGCACTTCGATCACCGGCAGGCCGCCGATGCGCAGGCTCAGGGTCATGGCGCCGGTGTTCAGGCTCACGCCGTCGAGCATCACCTCGTCACTGTGGGGGATCAGGTTTTGCCATTCATCTTCGGTCGGCACGTCGCCGATGTCGGTCGCAACGAACAGCGCGTAATTGATGCCATCCCGGTTGCTGCGGATAAACCAGGTCCACGCGCCGTTCAATTGGCCGTGGTCGACATCGTACTCATGGTCTTCGACCCGAGGCGCCAGGCAGGTGAACGCCAGGTGCGGCTGGTCGGCATCCAGCGCCCAGACTTCGCTGGTGGTCTTGCTGCCAAGCGAGAGCAGCAACTGGCGCTCGGAACTTGAACGGTAGCAATGCAGGAAGAAACGGCCGTCGGGCTCGTGGAACACTTCCTGCGCCGCCGTGCCATCCAGGCGATAGCGATACAGCTTGTGCGGGCGGTGGGTGTCGTCCAGTTCGCCGAAGAACAGGGTCAGGCTGTCATTGGCCCAAGTCATGCTACCGTCGCAGTTCTCGAACGCCAGTTCACTGACTTTGTCGGTGGCCAGTTCCTTCACGTACAGGGTGTAAATCTCTTCACCGCTGGTATCGAGGCTGTAGGCCAGGCGCTGGTGGTTGGGGCTGATGCTGAACGCGCCGAGGGAGAAGAAACCGCCATTGGCCAGTGCGTTGGGGTCCAGCAGCAGTTGCTCGCTGCTTTCATCCACTTGGAGGCTGTCATCGGCAGGGCGGCGGCAGCGGTAGTGGCGCGCGTATTCGTCGCCGGCGGTGGTGCGGGTGTAATAAAGATACGGGCCCCACGGCGAGGGCAGCGACAGGTCGGTCTCGAGGATGCGGCCCTTGATCTCTTCGAACAGGGTTTCGCGCAGCGCTTGCTGATCGGCGAGCTGCGATTCCTGCCAGGCGTTCTCGGCCTTGAGGTAGTCGAGCACCTCGGCGCTGTCACGTTCTTGCAGCCAGGCGTACGGATCCGGGCCTTGGGCCTTGCGGGCAATCGGGGGGAGCGATGTAGGCATGGATTATTCTCTATCGGGCGGACGGTGGCAGGCATTGCAGCCGCGACTCGCAAAAGCCGTTATCATAGCCGCCTGTTTGCCAACCTTGCCATGGACACCATGACCGAGAACGATTATCTGACCGCTTGGGGCCTTTACGCCTTCGCTGCTTTGGGCTGCCTGTTGGTGTGGTGGCGCATGACCCGCTGGATCTGGCGTTGGTTGCGCGAGCCGCTGCAATTGCTGATGGCGGTGTTGCTGTTCAGCCCGACCATCGTCGACCCGGTCAAGACCCAGTTCGCGCCGGCCGTGGCCATCACCGCCCTGGACCTGGTGCTCAAGGTCGGCAATAACGCCTGGCGGGCTATTTCCGATTTGTTCATGTACACCCTGATCGCCTTTGGCGTGTACCTGGTGATTGTGCTGATCCGCTGGCCCATCGAGCGCGCCGCCAACGCCCGCCGCGAGCGCAAGGCCGCCACCGATGCGGCACTGGCCGCCGAACCGCCTGAAGACGAAGACGACGTGCCTTTTCGGCGTCCCGCTCCGGTGAGCGGCATGCGGGTCGAACCGCGCCTTTAACGTTGTCCGCCCTGCATCGAGAGCCCCGGCATGTGTGAATTATTGGGCATGAGTGCCAACGTCCCCACCGATATCGTGTTCAGCTTTACCGGGTTGATGCAGCGCGGCGGGCGCACCGGTCCCCACCGTGACGGTTGGGGCATTGCCTTCTATGAGGGCCGTGGCCTGCGCCTGTTCCAGGACCCGGCCGCGAGCAGTGAATCGGAAGTGGCGTTGCTGGTGCAGCGTTACCCGATCAAGAGTGAAGTGGTGATTGGTCACATCCGCCAGGCCAACGTCGGCAAGGTCAGCCTGGCCAACACCCATCCGTTCGTACGCGAGCTGTGGGGCCGCAACTGGTGTTTCGCCCATAACGGCCAGTTGGCGGATTTCAACCCGCGCGCGACCTTCTACCGCCCGGTCGGCGATACCGACAGCGAGGCGGCGTTCTGCGATTTGCTCAACCGTGTGCGCGAAGCCTTCCCCGAGCCGGTGGACCTTGAAAAGGTCCTGCCGGAACTGATCGCTGCCTGCGCCGAATACCGCAGCAAAGGCGTGTTCAACTGCCTGCTCAGCGACGGCGACTGGCTGTTTTGCTATTGCTCGACCAAGCTGGCACAGATTACCCGCCGCGCGCCCTTTGGCCCGGCGCGCTTGAAAGATGTCGACGTGATCGTCGATTTTCAGGCTGAAACCACGCCCAATGACGTGGTCACCGTGATCGCCACCGAGCCGTTGACCGACAATGAAAACTGGACCCGCTACGAACCGGGCCAATGGAGCCTGTGGCGACGCGGTGAATGCGTCAGCCAGGGCGTTACCGAGTAAGGATATCGATCATGTTGCTCAGTTATCTGCGGTTGGTGCTGTTTGCCATTGGCCTGTTGGTCGGTGTGCAAGTGCCGGGTTTCATCAATGACTACGCCAAGCGCGTCGAGGCCCACCTGATCGAGGCGCAGACCGGCCTTAGCGGGTTTGAAACCACCGCGCGGCAGTTCTTCAACGGGGATCTGCAGGCGTTGGTAGCGCATTACCGCGCCAGTGATGACCCGGTGTTCCAGAGCGACGCCAACAGCCTCGGCGCGATGCTCGACCGCCGGGTGGCGTTGGACAAGCAATTCCAGGCCATGCAAGGCCCGTGGTATATCCGCGCCCTGCAAGTGGCGGTCGCGGCGGATCCAGACATCCGCCAGGAAACCTGGAATGGCTACAGCTACCAGATCCTGTTGACCCCCGAAGCGATGGGCTGGGGACTGGGCGGGGCGATGCTGCTGTCGTTTGGCATCGAGTGCCTGTTCCGTCTGATCGATTGGGTGGTGTTGGGCGGTCGGCGCCTGCGCCAGAGCCGACCGATCGAAGAGCGTGACCTCAAAGGCCTCTGAAGGCCGCCTTGGTCAATGTGGGAGCTGCGATAGCCATTGGTATCTACACAGCCTGACATATCTCTCTGTAGTGAGCGGGCTTGCCCCGCGCTGGGCGTGAAGCGGCCCCAAACCAGGCGAATTGGCTTTGTCTGAAACTGCGCGGTGTCTTTATTGGGGCGGCTTCGCCACCCAGCGCGGGACAAGCCCGCTCACTACACATTGCTTATGCGCCTCGGAAGATGTGCAGATACCCAGGCTGCGATGCAGGCAAGCCAGCTCCCACAGTTTTAATCGGGTTTATTCAGTAACATCCGCTCTTCGCCAACCTCTTCGGCGTAGCGGGCAACGACCTTCTGGCACAACCCCACAATCTCCTCCACCAACTCCACCCCCACGCGCCACGACACCACCACCTGCAAGTTCGGCAGGCGCTGCGCCATCGGCAGCATCACCAACTCGCCACGCGCCAGTTCCTCCCTGACCAGCACCGGCGGCAACGCGCCAATCCCAAAGCCATCACGCAACAACCGGGTAATCGCCGAGACCGAGTTGACACAGTTCATCCGTGGTGCGGCCACACCGTTGGCCTGCATCAGGCTGATCACGTCCTGGTGCGGGTGGGAGTTTTTCGAGTAGGTGATGATGCGTTCCTGGGCCAGCTCGGCGAGTGAGGCATAGTCGCGGTGGTAGATCGACTGGCTCGCGACGATCCAGGCCATGGGATGGCTCGCCAGCTCGAGGCTGCGCACGGTTTCGAGGCGCAGCAGGTCGGTTTGCAGGATCAGGTCGAGGAAGCCTTTTTGCAGCTGATCGCTGAGGTTAAGCGCGGTATCGGCGACCAACTCAATTTCCACCCGGGGGAAATGGTCCATCAGTTCCGCCACAAACGGGCTGAGCCAGGTGTGGATCACCGTGTCCATTGCGCCGATGCGGATGCGCCCGACCTTGCTGCTGGAGGTTTCTAGGGACTGCTTCAGGCCCTGCATGGTCACCATCATCTGCTCGGCGTAATCGAGCACCTTCAAGCCTTCCGGCGTCAGGCTCACGCCGCGCGAATCGCGCAGAAACAGCTTTACGCCCAATTCGCTTTCCAGCACCGCGATACGGCTGGAAATCGACGCCTGGGTGGTGAACAGCTTCTCGGCGGTCAGGCGGAAACTCTTGAGCTTGGCCACCCAGACGAAGGTTTCGAGGAACTTCAAATTCATGGGATCAACTTTTTCTTATGCATGGATCGGTTTTTATTAGTTGGACGCCGCACCGGGCCAGCGCCAAAAATCGAGTCATTCCACGATAAGCGCCGTTGGGGTGTGAGGACAAGTTGCGCGTTCGGCGTAATAAATCCCACACTACAAAATAACAAAGCCTACAGGAGCACCAAGCCGTGAGCCGTCTTTTACTCAATTGCGACATCGGCGAAAGCTTTGGCAATTGGACCCTGGGTCTGGATGCCGAGGTCATGCCGTTTATCGATTGCGCCAACGTGGCCTGCGGCTTCCATGCCGGCGACCCGAGCATCATGCGCAAAACCGTCAGCCTGGCGCTCAAGCACGGCGTGCAAATCGGCGCGCACCCGGCGTACCAGGACCTGCAAGGCTTCGGTCGCCGCTCCATGGCCTACACGCCGCAGGAAATCCAGGACCTGTTGCACTACCAGATCGGCGCCCTCGACGGCATCTGCCGCGCCCAGGGCGGGCGCGTCAGCTACGTCAAACCCCACGGCGCGATGTACAACGACATGATGGCCAACCCTGTGCAACTGCGCGCAGTCATCCAGGCCGTCGCCGCGTATGGCGAATTGCCGCTGATGCTGCTGGCCACCCGCGACAACAGCGCGGCCCAGGCCTTGGGCGATGAGTACGGCGTGACACTGTGGTTCGAAGCCTTCGCCGACCGTGCCTACGACGCCCGGGGCCATCTGGTGTCGCGCCAGTTGCCTGGCGCTGTGCACCATGATTCCGAGATCATCGTGCAACAAGCCCTGACGATTTCCCGTGGCGAAAATCTGACGGCCAGTGACGGCAGCCCGCTGATCCTGCGAGCCGATACCTTGTGCGTGCACGGCGACAACGCCAGCTCGGTCGCGGCGGTGCAGCGCATTCGCGAGGCATTGAAGCCAGCATGAAGCCGCGCATTGAAGTGGTGGCCATCGACTGCCTGATGGTGCGTCTGTTTGACGAGATTGCCGAAGCCAATATGCCGTGGATGCTCGCCGCTGCCCAAGGCCTGCGCAGCGGGTTTGGTGCAGCCCTGGTGGACCTGGTGCCGTCCTACAGCACCTTGATGGTGCATTACGACCTCAGCGCCTTGAGCCCGGCACAGGCACGCGAGCTGATCGACCAGGCACTCACCAACCTGCAGCCCCAGTCCCGGGGCAGTGGCCAGTGCCATGTGCTGGCGGTGTGGTACGACCTGAGCGTCGGCCCGGAGCTGACATTACTCAGCCAGCGGAGTGGCCTGGCCGTAGACGAGGTGATCCGCCGCCACAGCGCCCATGAGTACCAGGTATTTGCCCTCGGTTTCGCGCCTGGCTTCGCCTTTATGGGGCTGGTGGACGAGCGCCTTGCCGCGCCGCGCCTCAATACCCCGCGCAAACGTGTGGCCGCCGGCAGCGTCGGCATTGCCGAACGACAAACCGCCGCCTACCCGGTGGTTTCTCCGGGCGGCTGGAACCTGATCGGCCGCACACCGGCCAAACTCTTCGACCGCGAGCGCGACGGCTACAGCCTGATGCAGCCCGGCGACACGGTGCGTTTTGAGCCGGTCGACCACGCCGAATTCATCAACCTGGGTGGCGATGACACGCCGTTGGAGGCGCAGGCATGAGCCGCTTGATCATCGAGGCCAGCACACCGCTGTGCCTGTTGCAGGACGCCGGCCGCTTTGGCGTGCGTCACCTGGGCGTGACCCAGGGTGGGGCGCTGGACTGGGTGTCGATGTTTTGGGCCAACTGGTTGCTGGGCAATGCGCTGGACGCGCCGGTGGTCGAAATCACCCTGGGGGGCTTCACCGTACAGGCCGAGGATTATTGCCTGCTGGCACTGGCCGGTGCGGACTTGGGCGCCTTTATCGACGAGCGCGCCATCAGCCCCGGCCGCAGTTTTATCCTGCAAAAGGGCCAGCGTTTGCGCTTCACCCAGCCGTTCAGCGGTGCGCGGGCCTACCTCGCGGCACCGGGTGGGTTTGATGCGCCGGATGTGCTCGGCAGCTGCGCCACCGTTGTGCGTGAGGAGCTGGGTGGGGTGGACGGTTTCGGCAAGGCATTGGCCGTAGGCGGGCGCCTGGCTTATTCCGGTACGGGCGGTGCGATGAAGGTGCTGAGCGATCCAGGCCCGCAGACCAAGGTCCCATTGGATGTGATTATCGGCGCCCAGATCGGCCAGTTCAGCGGGCAAAGCCTGTTCGACGCGTTCAACACCGACTGGGCCCTGGACAGCCGCGCCGACCGCATGGGCATGCGCCTGCTGGGCACGCCGTTGCAGTATCAAGGGCCGTCGCTGATTTCTGAAGGGATTCCATTGGGGGCGATTCAGGTGCCGCCGGATGGGCAGCCGATTGTGTTGCTCAATGATCGGCAAACAATTGGTGGTTATCCGCGTCTTGGCGCGTTGACGCCGTTGTCGCTGGCGCGTCTGGCGCAGTGTCTGCCGGGGGAGAAGGTGCGGTTGGCGCCGGTGGTGCAGGCGACGGCGCATCGGCAGCATCTCGACTTTTTGCAGCGTTTTGTAGACTGCTAAGAGCATCGCAGGCAAGCCAGCTCCCACATTCAGACTGTATTTCAACCCTGGAATACATTCCCCTGTGGGAGCTGGCTTGCCTGCGATGACGCCGGTCAATCCACCGCCTATTTCGAGAGAAAGCGCATCCCTTCCTCAAGCCCACGCAGCGTCAGCGGATACATCTGGTCCTCCACCAACTCCCGCACGATCCCGGTCGACGCCGTATACCCCCAGGTGTCCTTCGGATACGGATTAATCCAGATCAGCTTCTTGTACTTGGCCATGAAGCGCTGCATCCACACATATCCGGCCTCTTCATTCCAGTGCTCGACGCTGCCGCCGGGCTGGGTGATCTCATACGGCGCCATCGACGCGTCGCCGATAAAGATCACTTTGTAATCGGCGCCGTACTTGTGCAGCAGGTCTTGGGTGGAGGTGCGCTCCGAGGTGCGGCGCTGGTTGTTCTTCCACACCGACTCGTACACGAAGTTGTGGAAGTAGAAGTACTCCAAGTGCTTGAACTCGGTTTTGCACGCCGAGAACAGCTCTTCGCAGATCTTCACGTGGGCGTCCATCGAGCCGCCGATATCAAACAGCAGCAACAACTTGATGGTGTTACGTCGCTCCGGGCGCATCTGGATATTCAGCAAGCCGGCATCGCGGGCGGTGTGGTCGATGGTGCCGTCGATATCCAGCTCTTCGGCCGCACCCTGGCGCGCGAACTTGCGCAGGCGGCGCAGGGCGATCTTGATATTGCGCGTGCCCAGCTCGACCTGGTCGTCCAGGTTCTTGTACTCGCGCTGGTCCCAGACTTTCACCGCCTTGCCCTGGCGCTTGCCGGCGTCGCCCACGCGAATGCCTTCGGGGTTGTAGCCGCCGGAGCCGAACGGGCTGGTGCCGCCGGTGCCGATCCATTTGTTGCCGCCGGCGTGGCGTTCTTTCTGTTCTTCCAGGCGCTTCTTGAATGCTTCGATGAGTTTGTCGAGGCCGCCCAGGGACTGGATCTGCGCGCGTTCTTCGTCGCTGAGCGAGCGCTCGAATTCCTTGCGCAGCCAGTCTTCGGGAATCAGCGCCTGCAGATGATCGTCAAGCTTCTCGAGGCCATTGAAGTAGGCACCGAACGCGCGGTCGAACTTGTCGAAATGCCGCTCATCCTTCACCAGGATCGTGCGGGCCAGGTAGTAAAACTCGTCCATGTCGGCGAAGGTCACGCGCTGTTTCAGCGCGTTGATCAAATCGAGCAGCTCGCGCACCGACACCGGCACCTTGGCCGCACGCATTTCATTGAACAGGTTGAGCAACATTATCGATTACCGCGACGGCTCATGAACGCCAGACGCTCCAACAACTGCACATCCTGCTCGTTTTTTACCAGCGCGCCGGCCAGCGGCGGGATGGCCTTGGTCGGGTCGCGCTCGCGCAGCACCGCTTCGCCGATGTTGTCGGCCATCAGCAGCTTGAGCCAGTCGACCAGTTCGGACGTGGAGGGTTTTTTCTTCAGGCCCGGCACTTTGCGCACATCGAAGAACACATCCAGCGCTTCGCTGACCAGGTCTTTCTTGATGTCGGGGTAGTGCACGTCGACGATCTTTTGCAGGGTGGTGCGATCCGGGAAGGCAATGTAGTGGAAGAAGCAGCGGCGCAGGAACGCGTCCGGCAGCTCTTTTTCATTGTTGGAAGTAATGATGATGATCGGGCGCTTTTTGGCCTTGATGGTCTCGTCGATTTCGTAGACGTAGAACTCCATCTTGTCGAGTTCTTGCAACAGGTCGTTGGGGAATTCGATGTCGGCCTTGTCGATTTCGTCGATCAGCAGGATCACCCGCTCGTCGGATTCGAAGGCTTCCCAGAGCTTGCCCTTTTTCAGGTAGTTGCGCACGTCGTGCACCTTGTCCACGCCCAATTGCGAGTCGCGCAGGCGGCTGACCGCATCGTACTCGTACAGGCCCTGATGGGCCTTGGTGGTGGATTTGATGTGCCAGGTAATCAACTTGGCGCCGAAGGATTCGGCCAGTTGCTCGGCGAGCATGGTCTTGCCGGTGCCGGGTTCGCCCTTGACCAGCAATGGACGCTCCAGAGTAATGGCGGCGTTCACGGCCAGTTTCAGGTCATCGGTGGCAACGTAGGCCTGGGTGCCTTCGAACTTCATCGGTCATTCCTCGGATTCATCAATGCCCGGACTATACCGCGCGGCCCCGGCGACTGTGAACGCAGACGGGTTATTCAGTCTCTGAATGGCCAGTCACTCCAGCTGTGGAGGCGTGCTCGTGTGGGAGCGGGGCTTCTGTGGGAGCCGGGCTTGCCCGCGATGCAGGCACTGCGGTGTATCAGTTGCACCGCGGTGATGCTATCGCAGGCAAGCCAGCTCCCAAACAAGCCAGCTCCCACATTTAGTCTGTACTGGGCTTGGGTTGCTCGTAGCGTGCATTGAACGCCTGGACGAAACCGTTGCGCAATATCGCCAGGAACGCAGAGAACGCACTGACATCCTGCTGGTGCACGCTGCCGCTCAGTTCAACGCGGGTGGCGAACTGGTTCTTGCGCTGGTTTTTCAGCACCGTCTCGCTGGCGCCGACCACGGCCTCCCAGATCGAGCGGAAGATGTTCTTGTCCTTGTCTTCCACGTCCTGCTTCCAGTCGAAGACTTCCACATTGCGCAGCAAGGGCTTGATGTAGCCGCTCAGTTGGCCTTTTTCCGCCTGCGCTTCGACCACCACGTCGCCGGTGCCGGACTTGAAGTCGAATTTGCCATAGGCAGAGGCGAAGTCATTCATGCGTTTGAGCTGCAAGTCACGGGCGCGGAAGCGGAACTCGAATTCCTCGAAGTCGCTCAGCGGGTCGAAGGTGGCCGTGGCTTCCAGCGGCGCCTGGCCTTGCAGCAGGGCCTTGCCTTCGAAACGCGCGTCGCGCTTGCCCTCAGTGTCCACCACGTTGGTGAGGTTGTAGAAACTGGCGTTGACCGCCGTCGCATTGATGTTCACCGCAGGCTTGGAACTGAAGTTGTGGAAGGCGATCTTGCCGTCTTCGATGCGCATTTCATTGAGGGTGATTGGCAGCAATTTGCTCAACTGTTCCTGCCAGTCGGTGCCTTTACCGGTCTGGGACGCCTGCTTGTTCGCCCCGCCATCGACGAAGTTGACCTCGGGATTGACGAAATGCCCCTCTGCGACCACGGCATGGTCGTACCACAGCGAGTGCCAGCTCACGGCGAATTCGATCTGCGGCGCGTTGACGAACGGCACCGGCACCTTGCCATCCACCTTGACGATTTTCAGGCCATTGATGCGGTACGCACCGCGCCACAAGGCCAAGTCCACGTCGGTGATTTCGCCACGGTAGTCACCCATGTCGGCGAGCTTTTCGTTCAAATAGTTACGCACCAGGTAGGGCAGCGCGATGTTCAAGGCAACCAGTACGACCACCAGCCCGGCGACGGTCCATAGTGGCCAACTGTAGCGACGTTTCATTGGGCAATTCTCCTTGCAGTTAGGAGATTGACTGTTTGGGTGGCGCCAACGTTCCTCCGACTGGACGCTTTGAAGGGTGAGGCATACCCTTGGACTTTCCTGAAAACCGCCCAATAGGACCCGTCATGAGCCGCATCTTTGCAGACAACGCGCACTCCATCGGTAATACGCCCCTGGTTCAGATCAACCGTATCGCACCGCGGGGCGTGACCATCCTGGCCAAGATCGAAGGGCGTAACCCGGGGTATTCGGTGAAGTGCCGCATTGGCGCCAACATGATCTGGGACGCCGAAAGCAGCGGCAAACTCAAGCCAGGCATGACCATTGTCGAACCCACCTCCGGCAACACCGGCATTGGGCTGGCGTTTGTCGCCGCCGCCCGGGGCTACAAGCTGCTGTTGACCATGCCGGCGTCCATGAGCATCGAACGGCGCAAGGTGCTCAAGGCCCTGGGCGCCGAACTGGTGCTGACCGAGCCGGCCAAGGGCATGAAGGGTGCTATTGAAAAAGCCGGCGAAATCGTCGCCGGCGACCCGACCACTTTCTTTATGCCGGCCCAGTTCGAAAACCCGGCCAACCCGGCGATCCACGAGAAAACCACCGGCCCGGAGATCTGGAACGATACCGACGGCGCGGTAGATGTGTTGGTGGCGGGCGTGGGCACCGGCGGCACGATCACCGGTGTGTCACGCTATATCAAGAACATCCAGGGCAAGCCGATCTTGTCGGTCGCCGTTGAACCGAGCGTCTCGCCGGTCATCACCCAGGCGCTGGCCGGTGAAGAGATCAAGCCCAGCCCGCACAAGATCCAGGGCATCGGCGCCGGTTTCGTGCCGAAAAACCTCGACCTGTCGATGGTCGACCGCGTGGAGCTGGTGACCGACGACGAATCCAAGGCCATGGCCCTGCGCCTTATGCAGGAGGAGGGGATCCTGTGCGGTATCTCCTGCGGCGCCGCGATGGCCGTGGCGGTGCGCCTGGCCGAGAAACCGGAGATGCAGGGCAAGACGATCGTGGTGATTTTGCCGGACTCCGGTGAGCGCTACCTGTCGAGCATGCTGTTCAGTGATTTGTTTACCGAACAGGAAAACCAGGCTTGATTTGAGTCAGCGCCGATAAACCGGGCCTTCTGCATACTCGCCCAAATGTTTATCATGGCCGGCTGCTACGTCTGCTGGCCAGGCGCTTATTTTCAGGAGTTGCTGCATGACCTTTTCTTTGGCCACCAAACTGTCGGTATTGCTGCTGTTCATCGGCAGCACGCTGTACGTGCACCTGCGCGGCAAGGCCCGTTTGCCGTTGTTGCGCCAGTTCGTCAACCATTCGGCGCTGTTCGCTCCGTATAACGCGTTGATGTACCTGTTCTCCGCCGTGCCGTCCAGGCCTTACCTGGACCGCAGCAAGTTCCCGGAACTGGATGTGCTCAAGGACAACTGGGAAGTGATCCGCGAAGAGGCCATGCACCTGTTCGACGAGGGCTACATTCGCGCCGCCGAAAAGAACAACGACGCCGGCTTCGGCTCGTTCTTCAAGAAGGGCTGGAAGCGGTTCTACCTCAAGTGGTACGACAAACCGCTGCCCTCGGCCGAAGCGCTGTGCCCCAAGACCGTGGCCCTGGTGAGCGGTATTCCCAACGTCAAGGGCGCAATGTTCGCGCTGTTGCCGGGCGGCAGCCACCTCAACCCGCACCGCGACCCGTTTGCTGGTTCGCTGCGGTATCACTTGGGGTTGTCCACGCCGAACTCCGACGACTGCCGCATCTTTGTTGACGGCCAGGTCTATGCCTGGCGCGACGGCGACGACGTGATGTTCGATGAGACCTACGTGCATTGGGTCAAGAACGAAACTGAAAAGACCCGCGTGATCCTGTTCTGCGACATCGAGCGACCGCTGCGCAATCGCCTGATGACCCGCATCAACCGCTGGGTCAGCAAGCAACTGGGCCGCGCGACTGCGCCGCAAAACCTGGACGATGAGCGTGTGGGCGGGATCAACCAGGCCTATGCGTGGAGCAAGACGTTCAGCGACAAATTCAGCGGCGTGGTCAAGCAATGGAAGCGCAAGCATCCCAAGGCTTACCGGATTGCGCGGCCGGTGTTGGCGGTGGTTGTTCTGGTGCTGCTGTGGAAGTGGCTGTTCGGTTAAGAGTTGAAATGCGTTCAAAACTGTGGGAGCTGGCTTGCCTGCGATAGCGGTCTATCAGTGAATATGTGGGGGCTGATCCACCGCTATCGCAGGCAAGCCAGCTCCCACATTTGATTTGCGTCGTGGTTCAGGACGCGATCAACTGGCGCAACACGTAGTGCAGGATACCGCCCGACTTGAAGTACTCCACTTCATTAAGCGTATCGATCCGGCACAGCACCTCGACCTTCTCGCTGCTGCCATCCTCCCGCGTAATCACCAGGGTCAGGTTCATCCGCGGCACGATCTCAACGTCGGTCAGCCCAAGAATGTCGACCTTCTCCTTGCCCGTCAGCTTGAGTGACTTGCGGTTCTGATCCAGCTTGAACTGCAACGGCAGCACACCCATGCCCACCAGGTTGGAGCGGTGAATCCGCTCGAAACTCTCGGCAATCACCGCCTTGACGCCCAGCAGGTTGGTGCCCTTGGCGGCCCAGTCCCGGCTTGAACCCGTTCCGTATTCCTGGCCGGCGATCACCACCAATGGCGTGCCCGAGGCCTGGTACTTCATCGAGGCGTCATAGATCGCCATCTTCTCGCCGGTCGGGATGTACAGCGTATTGCCGCCTTCCTCGCCGCCGAGCATTTCATTGCGGATGCGGATATTGGCAAAGGTGCCACGCATCATCACTTCATGGTTGCCCCGGCGCGAACCGTAGGAGTTGAAGTCGCGCGGCTCCACGCCTTTTTCCCGCAGGTAGCGGCCGGCGGGGCTGTCAGTCTTGATGTTGCCGGCGGGGGAGATGTGGTCAGTGGTCACCGAATCCCCGAGCAACGCCAGCACATTGGCGCCTTTGACGTCCTGGATCTGCGGCAGTGGCCCGGCAATGTCATCGAAGAACGGCGGGTGCTGGATATAGGTCGAGTCCTCCTGCCACACGTAAGTCGCCGCTTGTGGCACTTCGATGGCCTGCCACTGTTCGTCGCCGGCAAACACCTCGGCGTATTCCTTGTGGAACATGCCGGTGCTGACCTGCGCCACCGCGTCGGCGATTTCCTGGCTGCTGGGCCAGATGTCCTTCAGGTACACCGGATTGCCATTCAGATCGTTACCCAAAGGCTCGCTGCTGATATCGATGCGCACGGTACCGGCCAGCGCATAGGCAACGACGAGGGGTGGCGAGGCCAGCCAGTTGGTTTTCACCAGCGGGTGCACGCGGCCTTCGAAATTGCGGTTACCGGACAGCACCGAGGCGACGGTGAGGTCGGCTTTCTGGATGGCTTTCTCGATCGGCTCAGGCAACGGACCGGAGTTGCCGATGCAGGTGGTGCAGCCGTAACCCACCAGGTCGAAGCCGAGCGTGTCCAGGTACTGAGTGAGGCCCGCCGCCTTGTAGTAGTCGGTAACCACTTTGGAGCCTGGGGCCAGGGAGGTTTTTACCCACGGCTTGCGGGTCAGGCCCTTTTCCACGGCTTTTTTCGCCACCAGACCGGCGGCCATCATCACGCTGGGGTTGGAAGTGTTGGTGCAGGATGTGATCGCAGCGATCACCACGGCGCCGTTCTTCAGGCGGTAGGTCTGGCCTTCGTACTCATAGTCCGCTTCGCCCACCAGATCGGCATTGCCGACGGCAACGCCACCGCCGCCTTCGCTTTCCAGGCGGCCTTCTTCCTTGTTGGTCGGCTTGAATTGCAGGTCGAGGAAGTCGCTGAACGCCTGGGCGACGTTCGGCAGGGCCACACGGTCCTGCGGGCGTTTCGGCCCGGCCAGGCTGGCTTCCACGCTGCCCATGTCCAGGGCCAGGCTGTCGGTGAACACCGGTTCCTGGCCGGCGTTGCGCCACAGGCCTTGGGCCTTGGTATAGGCCTCGACCAGTTTGACCGTTTGTTCCGGGCGCCCCGACAGGCGCAAGTAGTCCAGCGTCACTTCATCCACCGGGAAAAAGCCGCAGGTGGCGCCGTATTCCGGGGCCATGTTGGCGATAGTCGCACGATCCGCCAAGGGCAGGTCGGCCAGGCCGTCGCCATAGAATTCGACAAATTTACCCACCACGCCTTTCTTGCGCAGCATCTGGGTCACGGTCAGTACCAGGTCGGTGGCAGTGATGCCTTCCTTCAATTTGCCGGTGAGCTTGAAGCCGATCACTTCCGGAATCAGCATCGACACCGGTTGGCCGAGCATCGCCGCTTCCGCTTCGATACCGCCCACGCCCCAGCCCAATACGCCGAGGCCGTTGATCATGGTGGTGTGGGAGTCGGTGCCGACCAGCGTGTCCGGGAAGGCATAGGTGCGGCCGTCTTCGTCCTTGGTCCAGACGGTGCGGCCCAGGTATTCGAGGTTGACCTGGTGACAGATGCCGGTGCCCGGTGGCACCACGCTGAAGTTGTCAAAGGCGCTCTGGCCCCAGCGCAGGAAGGCGTAGCGTTCGCCGTTGCGCTGCATCTCGATGTCGACGTTTTGCTCGAAGGCATCGGCATTGCCGAACTTGTCGACCATCACCGAGTGGTCGATCACCAGGTCCACCGGCGACAGCGGGTTGATGCGCTGCGGGTCGCCCCCGGCCTTGGCCACGGCGGCGCGCATGGCGGCCAGGTCGACCACGGCGGGTACGCCGGTAAAATCCTGCATCAATACGCGGGCGGGGCGGTACTGGATCTCGCGGTCGGACCGGCGTTCCTTGAGCCAGGCGGCAATTGCCTTGAGGTCGGCGCCGGTGACGGTCTTGTTGTCTTCCCAGCGCAGCAGGTTCTCCAGCAGCACCTTGAGCGACATCGGTAGCGTATCCAGGTCGCCCAGGCTCTTGGCGGCCTCGGGCAGGCTGAAGTAGTGGTAGGTTTTGCTGTCTATTTCCAGGGTCTTAAGGGTTCTCAGGCTATCAAGCGATGACATGATATGGCTCCTTATGGTCCGCACGGCTACGGACTGACGGGACGAACAGAGCTATCAAGGTAGCCCTGTTTTCATTAGCAGACTAATAACTGGACTCTATGGTTAAGTCCAAGGTTCCGATCAGCTATCATGCGCGCGTTTTCATGACAGGCATTGCGATAGCGCAAGCCGGTTACCAGGAGAGTTGATGAACACCCTTTTTATGCACTGCCGCCCGGGTTTTGAAGGCGAAGTCTGTTCCGAGATAGCGGAGCACGCCGCGCGCCTGAACGTCTCCGGCTACGCCAAGGCCAAGACCGGCAGCGCCTGCGCCGAATTTGTCTGCACCGAGGACGACGGCGCCCAGCGCCTGATGCACGGCCAGCGCTTTGCCGAGCTGATCTTCCCCAGGCAGTGGGCGCGTGGGGTATTCATCGACCTGCCGGAAACCGACCGCATCAGCGTGATCCTGGCGCACCTGCAAGGTTTCCCGCTGTGCGGCAGCCTGTGGCTGGAAATGGTCGACACCAACGACGGCAAGGAACTGTCGAACTTCTGCAAGAAATTCGAAGTGCACCTGCGCAAAGCCTTGTTGAATGCCGGCAGACTGGTGGACGACCCGAGCAAACCGCGCCTGCTGTTGACCTTCAAGAGCGGCCGCGAAGTGTTCATGGGCCTGGCCGAGTCTAACAACTCGGCGATGTGGCCGATGGGCATCCCGCGCCTCAAGTTCCCGCGTGACGCGCCCAGCCGCTCGACGCTCAAGCTGGAAGAGGCCTGGCACCACTTCATCCCCCGCGACCAATGGGACGAGCGCCTGCATGGCGACATGACCGGTGTCGACCTCGGCGCAGCCCCCGGCGGCTGGACCTGGCAACTGGTCAACCGTGGCATGCTCGTCACCGCCATCGACAACGGCCCCATGGCTGAAAGCCTGATGGACACCGGCCTGGTACAGCACTTGATGGCCGACGGCTTCACCTTCGTGCCCAAGCAGCCGGTGGACTGGATGGTCTGCGATATCGTCGAGAAACCGGCGCGTAACGCAGCGCTGCTGGAAACCTGGATCGGCGAAGGGTATTGCCGTGAAGCGGTGGTGAACCTGAAGCTGCCGATGAAGCAGCGTTACGCCGAAGTGAAGCGCTTGCTGGAACGTATCGAGGAAGGCTTCAAGACGCGCGGCATCCGCGTGGAGATCGGTTGCAAGCAGCTGTACCACGACCGTGAGGAAGTGACCTGTCACCTGCGCCGGTTGGTGGACGTAAAGAAACCCAAGCGACACTGATATCAACTGTGGGAGCGGGCTTGCTCGCGAAAGCGATATAACTGTCGAAATTTATGTTGAATGTGCCCGCGTCTTCGCGAGCAAGCCCGCTCCCACAGGAGATCGGGTTGGTTTTAGGAGTGAAGTATGAGTCTTGAACTGCCCGTCGACGCGACCTTGGATGCCACCGGCCTCAACTGCCCGGAACCGGTGATGATGCTGCACCAGCACATCCGTGACCTGCCGGCCGGCGGCCTGCTCAAGGTCATCGCGACCGACCCGTCGACGCGCCGCGATATCCCCAAGTTCTGCGTGTTCCTTGACCACGAACTGGTGGATCAGCAGGAGCAGGCCGGTACTTACCTGTACTGGATTCGCAAGAAAGCCGATTAAGCCAGCACCTTGTCCGCGCGGATGCGCCGGCGTGCACTGCGCGCCAGGCGCACCAGCAGCATCCCCGCCGCGCAGCTCAGGCCCACGATCAGTCCTTGCCACAAGCCACTCGGGCCGCTCGGCTCGCCCAGCCAATCGGTCAGCCCCAGGGCGTAGCCTACCGGCAGGCCCACGCCCCAATACGCGAACAGGGTCAGCACCATGGTCACCCGCGTGTCCTGGTAGCCACGCAGCGCGCCCGCCGCCGTGACCTGGATCGAGTCGGAGAACTGGAACAGCGCCGAGAACACAATCAGCATCGACGCCAAGTGAATCACCACCGGGTCCGGGGTGTAGATCGCCGCGATCTGCTCGCGAAACACCAGCATCAGGCTGCAGGACAGGCAGGCGTAGGCCAGCGCTGTGCCCATACCGACGCCGGCGGCGAAGCGTGCCTCGCGCGGTTCGCCACGCCCCAGCGCCTGGCCGACGCGCACGGTCACGGCCATGCTCAACGAGTAGGGGACCATGAACACCAGCGAGCTGACATTCAGCGCGATCTGGTGACCGGAGACCACGGTGGCGCCCAGGCTGCCGAGCAGCAGGGCGATTACCGCAAAAATGCTCGACTCGGCAAAAATCGCAACGCCGATGGGCAGGCCGATGCCCAGTACGCGCTTGATCACCGCCCATTGCGGCCAATCGAAACGCTTGAACAACTCGCTGCTCTGGTAGGCCGGGCCCCAACGGGTCCACACCGCCAGGCCCAGCAGCATCACCCACATCGCAATGGCCGTGGCCCAGCCACACCCGACGCCGCCCATGGCCGGCACGCCAAAGTGACCATAAATGAAGATGTAATTCAGCGGAATATTCAGCGCCAGGCCGCACAGGCCCATGACCATGCTCGGCCGCGTACGGCCCAGGCCATCACTGAAGCAACGCAACACGTAATACAGCGCAATGGCCGGCATGCCAGCGGCGATGCCGTGCAGGTAACCCATGGAGGGCTCGATCAGGTCCGGCTCCACCTTCATCGCCCGCAGGATCGGTTCGGCGCAGAGCAGCAACAGCGCCCCCGTGATCCCGACCACCACCGCCAGCCACAAGGATTGACGCACCAGCGGCCCGATCTCACTGAACTGGCCGGCACCGTAGCGCTGGGCGACTTTTGGCGTGGTGGCCAGCAGCGTGCCGGTCATCAGCAGGTACACAGGGATCCAGATTGAGTTGCCCAGGCCCACCGCCGCCAGGTCCTGCGGGCTGACACGTCCCGCCATCACCGCATCGACAAAGCTCATCGCGGTGGTGGCCAGTTGGCCGATGATAATCGGCAAGGCAAGCGTCAGCAGGCCGCGCACTTCCCGGCGGATGCGGGCGGGGCGGGTGAGGGGGGCGGTGGCAGTGTTCACGTACGGGTGTCCAGTCAAAAGGCAGGTTCAAGGACGGCGCAGTCTACGCCTTGACGCATTGGTCAGGAAAAAACCTGTGTTAGCGATTTGTAAACGATCCCCCATGCACTGCGGATTTTCTGTGGGAGCTGGCTTGCCTGCGATGCGGACAACCCGGTGTATCAGGCACACTGAGTTGATGCCATCGCAGCGGTGCGGCGATCCTTTGATCTGTACTGGAACCCAAATCGCATCCCTGTACACTGCGGTTCCGCCAAAAGGAGCCCGCCATGCTGATTGTTGCCGACGAAAATATCCCGCTGCTCGATGCATTCTTCCAGGGTTTTGGCGAGATTCGCCGCGTACCCGGCCGTTCCATCGACCGCGCCACGGTCGAGCAGGCCGATGTGTTGCTGGTGCGCTCCGTGACCAACGTCAACCGCGCTTTACTGGAGGGCTCCAAGGTGCGCTTCGTCGGCACCTGCACCATCGGCACCGATCATCTGGACTTGGATTACTTCAGGCAGGCCGGTATCCAATGGTCCAGCGCGCCCGGCTGCAATGCGCGCGGCGTGGTGGATTATGTGTTGGGCAGCCTGATGACACTGGCCGAGATCGAAGGCGCCGACCTCAGCCGGCGCACTTATGGCGTGGTCGGCGCCGGTGAAGTCGGCGGGCGGCTGGTCGAGGTGCTCAAGAGCCTGGGCTGGAACGTGCTGGTCTGCGACCCGCCCCGGCAAATCGCCGAGGACGGCGATTACGTCAGCCTGGCGCAAATCATCGAGCACTGCGATGTGATCAGCCTGCACACGCCGCTGACCAAGTCCGGCAACGGCTCCACCTGGCACCTGTTCGACCGTCAGCGCCTCAACCAGCTCAAGCCCGGCACCTGGCTGATCAACGCCAGCCGTGGCCCGGTGGTGGACAATGCCGCCCTGCGCGAAGTGCTGCTGGAGCGTGAAGACCTGCAAGCGGTGCTGGATGTGTGGGAAGGCGAGCCCGAAGTCGACGCCGATCTGGCCGATCTGTGCGTACTGGCCACGCCGCACATCGCCGGCTACAGCCTGGACGGCAAGCAGCGCGGCACCGCGCAGATCTACCAGGCGTTCTGCGCGCACCTGGGCCAGGAGGCAAGCATTCAATTAAGCGATCTGCTGCCGCCGCCCTGGCTGGCCGAGGTGCGCCTGAACGCGTCGACCGACCCGGCCTGGGCGCTGGCGACCTTGTGCCGCAGCGTGTACGACCCGCGCCGCGATGATGCGGATTTTCGTCGCAGCCTTGTGGGAACCGTGGACGAACAGCGCAAGGCCTTCGACCTGCTACGCAAGCACTATCCCGAGCGCCGTGAGATCGATGGGCTAAAGGTACGTATTAACGGCGATTCGGCCGTGTTGTCGAACATCGTGACCGCACTGGGCGCGGCGTCCGTTTAGACGCCCATAAAAACCCGGCCACCTGGGCCGGGTTTGAAAAGCGAGCGTCGGCGTTTCAGCCTTGCTGTGCAGGCTTGACCAGGCGCTGTTCCAGTTCGCTGCACGCTTGCTGGATCATTTCTTCGGTAATCTGCACTTCGTGGCCCTTGGCGTCGATATACGAGCAGGGCAACTCCTGCGGTTGGCGGATTACTTCAATCTTGGCTTCGCTGCTGTTTTGCAAGGTCATGGCCTGTCTCCTCATCAGGTTGTGTACCTACACTAATCCCACCGCGTGACCAGGCTGTTACAACTCCCTGCAAGGTCACCGGTTCGAATGCCCAGTCCACCAGAAAGCGCTATAAATATCCAGCCTGGGGTTAGACCGATAGCCTCTAGCGGCGCATATCAGTGGGCATAATTAATCTGACTCATTGCGTTCAGGAAAGTTGTTATTGAGCCAAGTTCCCCCCATGTGGGTGTACAGGTTCCTCCATTGGTGATGCCCTCCATGTTCTCAACCCGTCAACGCCGCGCGATTCGCCTGGCCAGCCGCTTCATTGCGCCGTACCGCTGGCAGGCACTCGGTGCCCTGTTGGCGCTTATCGTCACGGCCGGTATTACCTTGTCCATGGGGCAGGGCATTCGCCTGCTGGTGGACCAGGGTTTCATGACCCAGTCACCGCACCTGCTCAACCAGTCCATCGGCCTGTTCATGGTCCTGGTCCTTGGCCTGGCGGTGGGCACGTTTGCACGGTTTTACCTGGTGTCGTGGATCGGCGAGCGGGTAGTAGCGGATATCCGTCGGCAGGTGTTCAACCACCTGATCTACCTGCATCCGGGCTTCTATGAGAACAACCGCAGCTCGGAAATCCAGTCGCGGTTGACCACCGACACCACCTTGCTGCAATCGGTGATCGGTTCGTCGCTGTCACTGTTCCTGCGCAATGCCTTGATGGTCATCGGCGGCATCGTGTTGCTATTCGTGACCAATCCCAAGCTCACCAGCATCGTAGTGGTGGCTTTGCCGCTGGTGCTGGCGCCGATCCTCATTTTTGGCCGGCGCGTGCGCAGCCTGTCGCGCCAGAGCCAGGACCGCATCGCCGATGTGGGCAGTTATGTGTCCGAGACCCTTGGCCAGATCAAGACCGTGCAGGCCTATAACCATCAGGTGCAGGACGAACAACGCTTCGCCGTGACCGTGGAAGAGGCGTTCACCACCGCACGCAAACGCATCACCCAGCGCGCCTGGCTGATTACCCTGGTGATCATGCTGGTGCTCGGCGCCGTGGGCGTGATGCTGTGGGTGGGCGGCATGGACGTGATCAGCGGGCGCATTTCCGGCGGCGAGCTGGCGGCGTTCGTGTTCTACAGCCTGATCGTAGGCAGTGCGGTCGGCACGCTCAGTGAAGTGCTCGGTGAGTTGCAGCGCGCCGCTGGCGCCGCCGAGCGTATTGGCGAATTGTTGCAGTCGAACAACGAAATCCAGGCGCCCACCACTGGAACGGTGCAATTGCCTGCGCGGGTCAGCGGTCGCATGGAGCTGCAAGCGCTGCGCTTTGCCTACCCCTCACGGCCGGACAGCTACGCCATCGACGGTTTGAGCCTGAGCATCAACCCTGGAGAGACCTTGGCGTTGGTGGGGCCGTCCGGTGCCGGTAAGTCGACCCTGTTCGACCTGTTGCTGCGTTTCTACGACCCCCAGCAAGGCCGCATCTTGCTCGAAGGCCACGCGCTGACCGAACTCGACCCCATGGACCTGCGCCGCCACTTCGCCCTGGTGTCCCAGAGCCCGGCGCTGTTTTTTGGCAGCGTCGAAGACAACATCCGCTACGGCAACCCGTCCGCCACCCCGGAGCAGGTCGAAGCCGCTGCGCGCATCGCCCACGCCCACGACTTCATCCTGCAAATGCCCGACGGCTACCAGACCCACCTCGGCGACGGGGGCATGGGCCTTTCCGGCGGCCAGCGCCAACGCCTGGCCATCGCCCGCGCCTTGCTGGTGGACGCTCCGATTCTGTTGCTCGACGAAGCCACCAGCGCGCTGGATGCCCAGAGTGAACACCTGATCCAGCAAGCGTTGCCGCAGTTGATGCAGGGGCGCACCACGCTGGTGATCGCCCATCGACTGGCGACGGTAAAGAACGCCGACCGGATAGCGGTGATGGACCAGGGCAAGCTGGTGGCGGTGGGCACGCATCAGCAGTTGATCGCGAGCAATGCGCTGTATGCGCGGTTGGCGGCGTTGCAGTTCAGTGATGGAGTGGAAGTGGATTGAAGCTGCGCGATACCAGGCCCTTAAGGCATCATGTGGTCTTTCGTGAGTGAACTGGATGAGGACATGAGCCGTTATCAACCTCCGCTGACCCTGACTGCAAAGATGCTGACGCTGGTCGCCGCTATCAGTGAGCAGATCGGTCAGCTTTCAGTCGGTGACGATAAGCGTCAGACGCCCCAACTCAGGCGCGGCAATCGAATCCGCACCATCCAGGCCTCTCTGGCCATTGAAAACAACACCCTGAGTGTGGAGCAGGTAACTGCTGTCCTGGAAGGTAAGCGGGTGTTGGGGCTGCCTCGTGAAATCCAGGAAGTGCGCAATGCATTCGCTGCATACGAAGCCTTGCCCCAGTGGGCTCCGAGTGATCGAGCGCACCTGCTCAAGGCCCACGAACTGTTGATGTACGGATTGGTCGACGATGCGGGGCGGTTTCGCCAGGCAGGTGTTGGCATTTATCGCGGCAAGCAATTGGTGCATATGGCGCCACCTGCGAGTCGTGTGACGCATCTGATAGATGATCTGCTGCAGTGGTTGTCGGCTTCTGACTGGCACCCATTGATCGCGAGTTGCGTGTTTCATTACGAATTCGAGTTCATCCATCCGTTCGCAGACGGTAACGGGCGAATGGGCCGTCTCTGGCAAACCTTGATCCTCAGCCAATGGCGCCCTGTATTGGCTTACTTGCCAGTGGAAGCGGTGATTCGCGATCAGCAGGACGCCTACTATGCCGCGCTGTCGGCGGCAGACCAGCGAGCCGAGGCGACTCCCTTCGTTGAGTTCATGTTGCAGACGTTGAACCTGGCATTGGCCGAAGCGGTGCAAAGCGAGCGCCCGGCGACCCAATAAAAAATGCCCGCATCTTTCAACGCGGGCATTGCTCTTGGCGCTTCAAACTTACCGCTCGAAGTTGTGCCGCTTACTGATCATCAAAATACCGCTCATGCCAATCCACCAACGGCTGCGGTGAGTTGAGCTTCTGCCCGTAGATCACCGAATAAGACAGCACGTTCTGCACATACTGGCGGGTTTCGTCGAACGGGATGCTTTCCACCCACACATCAAAACTCAGGTGATCCGCACCGCGCAGCCACTGGCGCACGCGCCCTGGGCCGGCGTTGTAGGCGGCGGACGCGAGCACGCGGTTGCCGTTGAACTGGCTGTGCACCTGGCTCAGATACGCGGCGCCGAGCTGAATATTCTTGTCCGGGTCTAGCACTTGGGCCGGGGAGGCCAGGGGAATGCTGAATTTGCGTGCGGTTTCCTTGGCGGTGCCGGGCATCAGTTGCATCAGGCCGCTGGCGCCGACGCCGGAGCGGGCGTCGTCCATGAACGCACTTTCCTGGCGGGTGATGGCAAAGATCCAGCTGGAATGCAGGCCGCGCACCTTGGCCTCGCGCACCAGGGTATCGCGGTGGGCCATCGGGAAGCGGATGTCCAGGTCGTCCCAGTACTGCGCCTGGCTGATGGTGCGGATGGCCGGGAAGTACCACTTCATGTCGTAGGCCAGCTTGGCCTGGGCGACCATTTCGTCGCGGTTGAAGTGTCGGCTGACGTGGTACCACTCGCGGCGCCCGTCGACGATCTGGCCACGCGCATAAAATTCTAGTGCGCGCCGCACGCCGGGGGTGTTGCGGACCTTGTTGACCAGCGCCTGGCTCATCACCAGAGGCCTGTTGTTCAACTGGTAGGGCGATTTCGAGCGGTCAGCGGCAAGGAAGCCATAAAAGTCGCGTTCCTTGGCCACGTTTTTGTACAACACCAGCGCTTGCGGGTTTTTCGGCTCGGCCAGTTCCAGGCTGCGGGCCTGCCAGTAGCGCCAGCGGTTGGTGGTGGCCAGGTCCTGCGGCAACTTGCGGGTCAACTGGTAGGCATCTTCCCAGCGGGCCAGGCGCAACAGCAGGCGCAGACGCCACTCGGAGACGGTGTTGTCGCGCAATTCGGGGTCGTATTGGGTCATCACCTCAAGGGCGCGCGGGTCGTAGCGCTTGGCCAGGGTCAGGCCGATTTCCCGGGCGATGGACACTTTTTCGTCACGGGAGAAGCGCATGCTGCTGGCGTAGCCGTCGAGCAGGGTCATGGCTTTGTCCGGGTCCTGGCGTGCCAGGCGGCGCAGGCCCAGGCCCACGGCGTCCGACATGGCCTCGGTGGCCGGCAGGAACCGTGATGGATCGCTGAGCATGTCGGGCTTTTGCGCAACGTCCACCATCAAGCGGCCTTGGGCGGCGAGGGTGGGCAGAGTTTTGACTAGGCTGTTGGCCAGCGCGTAGTTGCGCGCTTCGGCGGCGAGTTTGGCGCGGTCCCAGATCTTCTGCTCGGTGAGCTGGCCGTCAGCCGCCCATTGGCCGAACGTGACATCGCAGGCCGCCGGTTGGGACTTGCCGGTCATCCAGAGTTTTTCGGCGGTCTTGTAGCCTTCGGCTTTCTGGTTGTGGGTGAGCTGGTACTGGCCATGCAGGCAGTCCAGTTCGACGAAATTGAGCTTGGCGTCGTAGTACTTTTCAAAGGTCTGCCAGTCGCCGCGCTCGGCCAGCCAGCGCAACCAGCGCAATTTCATCCAATTGGCCTGGGGCAGGTCACCGTTTTTGGCCAGGAACTGTTCGATTTCCTGGTTACTCGCGGTTTTCAGACGCGCGGTCAATTCGTCGTAGGCCAGGTACGGCGTCAGCGGATAGTCGGCCAGAGCCTGGCTGTATTGCATGTACGGGCCGGTGTCGCCTTTGGCCAAGGCGCGTTTGGCTTCATCGTAATATTGACGTTGGGTGGTGAGGTCCACGGCCTGGGCGGATTGAACGGCGGTGGCGGAAAGAAGCAGACAAGATAAAAAGTTGAAAAGGCGACTGCGCATGAGACGTCCGTGCAGAGAAATCACGACTAGCACCGGCACCGCCGACACTGATTGCCCCTAGCTTAGCCTGTTGCCTGACGCCTGAGAAAGCTTTGCTGGCCGGTTCGTTCAAGTTCGTTGGAAATGTCCTACAGAACGTGTCGGCAGCGAAAATCCCAGCCGCATCCCACCCTCAACTCAGGTAGAATGCGCGCCCGGTTTTTGGAGAAGCGTATGACCCTGCTCAAATTCAGCGATGTGTCCCTTGCTTTCGGCGCTATGCCGTTGTTGGACAAGGTGTCCTGGCAGATCGCCCGTGGTGAGCGGGTGTGCATCATCGGCCGCAACGGCACCGGCAAGTCCAGCATGATGAAGCTGGTCAAAGGCGACCAAAAGCCCGATGAGGGCTCTGTCTGGCGCGCCCCGGGCCTCAAAATTGGCGAATTGCCGCAGGAATTGCCGGTAGCCGACGAGCGGACAGTATTCGACGTGGTTGCCGAAGGCCTCGATGGCGTGGGCGCCTTGCTCGCCGAGTACCATCACCTGGCGCAGAACTGCGTGACCGAAGCCGACCTGGACAAACTGATGCACGTCCAGCAAGACCTCGAAGCCCGTGACGGCTGGCGCCTGCAGCAACTGGTCGACAGCACCCTGAGCCGCCTGCAGCTGCCGGCCGACAAGACCCTCGCCCAGTTGTCCGGCGGCTGGCGTCGTCGCGTGCTGCTGGCCCAGGCCCTGGTGTCCGAGCCGGACCTGCTGCTGCTCGACGAGCCGACCAACCACCTGGATATCGGCGCGATTGCCTGGCTCGAAGAAGCCCTCAAGGATTTCCAGGGCGCCGTGCTGTTCATCACGCACGACCGGTCCTTCCTGCAAAACCTGGCCACCCGTATCCTGGAACTGGACCGTGGCGGCCTGATCGACTGGAACGGCGACTACGCCAGCTTCCTGGTGCACAAGGAAGCCGCACTCTCGGCTGAAGAGACCGCCAACGCCCTGTTCGACAAGAAACTGGCCCAGGAAGAAGTCTGGATCCGCCAGGGCATCAAGGCGCGCCGCACCCGTAACGAAGGCCGCGTGCGTGCATTGAAAGCGCTGCGTGTTGAGCGCAGCGAACGTCGCGAGCGCACCGGCAAGGCCAACATCCAGCTCGATACCGCCGACAAGTCGGGCAAGCAAGTGATGGTGCTGGAAAACGTCAGCTTCCATCACCCGCAAGGCCCGTTCCTGATCAAGGACTTCTCCATGGTCCTGGCACGCGGCGACCGTATCGGCCTGCTGGGTGCCAACGGCACCGGCAAGACCACCTTGCTCAAGCTGATGCTCGGCGGTCTGCAGCCGACCAGCGGCAAGGTGGAAGAGGGCACGCGGATCGATGTGGCCTACTTCGACCAGTTGCGTCACCAGCTGGACCTGGAAAAGACCGTGATCGACAACGTTGCCGAAGGTCGTGACTTTATCGACATCGACGGCCAGAGCCGCCACGTGCTCAGCTACCTGGGCGACTTCCTGTTCAGCCCGCAACGTGCGCGTACCCCGGTGAAAGCCTTGTCCGGTGGCGAGCGTGCGCGCCTGCTGCTGGCCAAGCTGTTCAGCAAGCCGGCCAACCTGCTGGTGCTCGACGAACCGACCAACGACCTCGACGTGGAAACCCTCGAGCTGCTCGAAGAAGTGCTGCTGACCTTCAACGGCACCGTGCTGATGGTCAGCCACGACCGGGCATTCCTCGACAACGTCGTCACCAGCACCCTGGTTTTCGAAGGTGAAGGCAAGGTGCGTGAATACGTCGGTGGTTACCAGGACTGGCTGCGCCAGGGCGGCTCGCCGCGTCTGTTGGGCGTGACCGAGAGCAAGTCCGGCAAGGCCGACCTGACCTCGGCAGTCGTCGCCCCCGTGGCCGCCGCTGCTCCGGCACAGGAAGCCGCGCCGGCCGCGAAGAAAAAACTCAGCTACAAGCTGCAGCGTGAGCTGGAAGCCTTGCCGGGCGATATCGACGCCAAGGAACAGCAGATCGCCGCGGTGGAAGCAGAAATGGCTGACGCGGCGTTCTACCAGCGTCCGGCGGCAGAGACGGCCAAGGTCATTGCTTCGCTTGAGAAACTGAACCAGGAGCTGGAAGTGCTGGTTGAGCGCTGGGCCGAGCTGGATGGCTGAGTGATCGGCACGCAATAAAAAACCCGGTGTTCATCTGATGAACGCCGGGTTTTTCATATGGAATACAGTTAAAAATGTGGGAGCTGGCTTGCCTGCGATAGCGATGTATCAGCCACCAGATGTATCAACTGACACACTGCTATCGCAGGCAAGCCAGCTCCCACCTTTGATCTTCATTGATCTTACGAACTCTTCACCAGCTTCACGGCCAGCACATCACACGGCGCGCCATGCAGCACATCATTGGCGGTGGAACCCAGCAACAACGCCAGGCCGTGACGACCGTGGCTACCCACCACGATCAGGTCGCAAGCCTTTTCCTTGGCCAGGTGGTGGATTTCCTGGCGCGGTTGGCCATATGTCAGGTGGCAGTCTTCCTTTTTCAGGTGCGGGTATTTGAGAATCAAACGATCCAAGCGCTCCTTGGCCTGGTCAAATTGTTGTTGCTGCAACTGGGAAAGGTCCATCGGCACGTCACCGCCAAAGGCCATAGCCATGGGCTCGACGATATGCACCAGCGACAGTATGGCGCCATTGGCCAATGCAGATTCCTGCGCGCGCTTGATCACTGGATCGCACTCTTCTGTCAGGTCGACAGCGACCAGAATATGTTCGTAGGGCATGGGGCGTTCCTCCAGGGGACTGCAATAAATTCAGTATGGCTGCTTTCAAGCGGATGGGGTTGCCCCAAGTCAAATCCGCTCATCGGGAAAATCGGGAGTACACATATGACGGTCTGGATAGTGGTGTCAATCCTTCTGGTGGTTCTGAGCCCTCTGGTGTGGCTGCGCCCGTCGCGCCATCAGAGCGGACGCATGGCCCTGCGCATGGAGGCGCGACGCATTGGCCTGGCCATGCAACTGTCGCCGCAAGCGTGGCCGCACTGGCTCAAGCACCAGCCGCCGAGCCCCTGCGCGCAGTACTGCCGGCCACGGCGCAGCAGCACGCCGGCAGTCTGGAGCTACTGGCAGCTGGAACCGGGGGTGTGGGTGAATCAATGGCGCGAAGTCTGCGTTGATGAAAAGTTGTTGCCGTATTTTGCGAAGCTGCCGGGCAACGTCTACAAGATCGAGGCCGACAAGCAGATGATCGCGCTGTACTGGGGCGAGAAGGGCGAGGCGAGCGTCCTGCGCGAGATCGATACGCTGCTCAAGGCCCTGGCCTGATAAACAACAGGTAATAAAAAGCCCGACATCATCATCGGGCTGGAGTTGGCCAGGCAGGCCGGTAATGCGGTGCTGCCCGCGTGGAATGTTCATCCCGTCGCGTTACGCTTGTCGCTAGCCTAGCGGCATATCAGGTTCTGTACAGCCATTTCCCTGATCTTTTGTCTTATTGATTCCATGAATAATCAAATATTGACGAGTCGCGCATTCAGGGCCAGGGTTCTTAAATGACTGGAAAGTCGCGTTTTTCCTAGCCTTTGGAGCGATTGACAATTGCCTGGAATTGGATGAAGGTGGCGTACCCGAATCAAACGGGCGTATGAATTGAGCGTTTGTCTGTCAGACGACTCATACAGAATCCCGACTATCGCATTGGCGGGTGTGCCTGGTGCAATGGCGTGAGCATTGACGAATTCGTCAATGTCCAACCAGAGGCCAGCGTCCAGTGTGTACTGTTCAGCTTCCATATCGTGGAGATCAGTTGATGATTTACGAAGGTAAAGCCATCACGGTTAAGGCTCTTGAAAGTGGCATTGTCGAGCTCAAGTTCGACCTCAAGGGTGAGTCCGTCAACAAGTTCAACCGTCTAACCCTGACTGAATTGCGTCAGGCCGTAGACACCATCAAAGCAGATGCATCGATTAAAGGCGTGATCGTCTCCAGCGGCAAGGACGTGTTTATCGTCGGCGCGGACATCACCGAATTCGTCGACAACTTCAAGCTGCCCGATGCCGAGCTGGTGGCTGGCAACCTCGAAGCCAACAAGATTTTCAGCGATTTCGAAGACCTCAACGTACCGACCGTTGCCGCGATCAATGGCATCGCGTTGGGCGGCGGTCTGGAAATGTGCCTGGCGGCGGACTTTCGCGTCATGTCGGCCACGGCCAAGATCGGCCTGCCTGAAGTCAAGCTGGGCATCTACCCGGGTTTCGGCGGCACTGTACGCTTGCCGCGCCTGATCGGTGCCGACAACGCCATCGAATGGATCGCCGCCGGCAAGGAAAATGGTGCTGAAGACGCGCTGAAAGTCGGTGCCGTCGATGCCGTGGTTGCCCCGGACAAACTGGCCGAAGCGGCACTGAATTTGGTCAAGGGCGCCATCAGCGGCGAATTTGACTACAAGGCCAAGCGTCAGCCGAAGCTGGAAAAACTCAAGCTCAACGCCATCGAGCAGATGATGTCGTTCGAAACCGCCAAGGGTTTCGTGGCAGGCCAGGCCGGCCCGAACTACCCGGCGCCGGTCGAGGCGATCAAGACCATCCAGAAAGCCGCGAACTTCGGTCGCGACAAAGCTCTGGAAGTGGAAGCGGCAGGCTTCGTCAAACTGGCGAAAACCTCGGCAGCCCAGAGCCTGATCGGCTTGTTCCTGAACGATCAGGAACTGAAGAAAAAGGCCAAGGCCTACGACGAAATCGCTCGCGACGTGAAGCAGGCTGCCGTACTCGGCGCCGGTATCATGGGCGGCGGCATCGCCTATCAATCGGCGTCCAAAGGCACGCCGATCCTGATGAAGGACATCAACGAACACGGTATCGAGCAGGGCCTGGCGGAAGCCGCCAAGCTGCTGGTGGGCCGCGTTGATAAAGGTCGCATGACCGCGGCGAAAATGGCTGAAGTGCTTAATGGCATTCGTCCTACGCTGTCCTACGGCGATTTCGGCCACGTCGACCTGGTGGTCGAAGCGGTTGTCGAGAACCCGAAGGTCAAGCAAGCTGTACTGGCCGAAGTGGAAGCCCAGGTCAAGGACGACACCATCCTGGCGTCCAACACCTCGACCATTTCCATCTCGCTGCTGGCCAAGGCCCTCAAGCGTCCGGAAAACTTTGTCGGCATGCACTTCTTCAACCCGGTGCACATGATGCCGCTGGTGGAAGTGATCCGTGGCGAGAAGTCCAGCGAGGAGGCGATTGCCACCACCGTTGCCTACGCCAAGAAAATGGGCAAGAACCCGATCGTGGTCAACGACTGCCCGGGCTTTTTGGTCAACCGCGTGTTGTTCCCGTACTTCGGCGGCTTCGCCAAGCTGGTCAGCGCCGGTGTGGATTTCGTGCGCATCGACAAAGTCATGGAGAAATTCGGCTGGCCAATGGGCCCGGCGTATCTGATGGACGTGGTCGGCATCGACACCGGCCACCACGGTCGCGACGTGATGGCTGAAGGCTTCCCGGACCGCATGAAGGACGACCGCCGCTCGGCGATCGACGCGCTGTACGAGGCCAAGCGCCTGGGCCAGAAGAACGGCAAGGGTTTCTACGCCTACGAGGCCGACAAGAAGGGCAAGCAGAAGAAAGTTGCCGACCCGTCGGTGCACGAAGTGCTGGCCCCGGTCATCTACGAACAGCGTGAGGTGTCGGACGAAGACATCATCAACTGGATGATGATCGCCCTGTGCCTGGAAACCGTGCGTTGCCTGGAAGACGGCATCGTCGAGACCGCCGCCGAAGCCGATATGGGCCTGGTGTACGGTATTGGTTTCCCTCCATTCCGTGGTGGTGCGCTGCGTTACATCGACTCGATCGGTGTGGCCGAGTTCGTTGCCCTGGCTGACAAATACGCTGATTTGGGCCCGCTGTACCACCCGACCGCGAAGCTGCGCGAGATGGCCAAGAACGGCCAGAGCTTCTTCGGTTAAGTGCCCAGACGACTAGAGCGAGAATATTTATGAGCTTGAATCCAAGAGACGTCGTGATTGTCGACTTCGGTCGCACGCCGATGGGCCGCTCCAAGGGCGGCATGCACCGCAACACCCGCGCCGAAGACATGTCGGCGCACCTGATCAGCAAACTGCTGGAACGCAATGTCAAGGTCGACCCGAACGAAGTCGAGGACGTGATCTGGGGCTGCGTCAACCAGACCCTGGAGCAGGGCTGGAACATCGCGCGCATGGCGTCGCTGATGACCCAGATCCCGCACACCGCGGCCGGCCAGACCGTGAGCCGCCTGTGCGGTTCGTCGATGAGCGCGCTGCACACCGCCGCGCAAGCGATCATGACCGGCAATGGTGATGTGTTCGTGGTCGGCGGCGTGGAGCACATGGGCCACGTCAGCATGATGCACGGCGTCGACCCTAACCCGCACATGTCGCTGTACGCGGCCAAAGCCTCGGGCATGATGGGCCTGACCGCGGAAATGCTTGGCAAGATGCACGGCATTACCCGTGAAGCCCAAGACGCGTTCGGCCTGCGTTCCCACCAGCTCGCCCACAAGGCGACCGTGGAAGGCAAGTTCAAGGATGAAATCATCCCGATGAACGGCTATGACGAGAACGGCTTCCTGAAACTGTTCGACTACGACGAAACCATTCGTCCGGACACCACCCTGGAAAGCCTGGCGGCGTTGAAGCCTGCGTTCAATCCAAAGGGCGGCACCGTGACAGCCGGTACTTCGTCGCAAATCACCGACGGTGCATCGTGCATGATCGTGATGTCGGCGCAGCGTGCCCAGGACCTGGGTATCCAGCCCCTGGCGGTGATCCGCTCGATGGCAGTGGCAGGTGTGGACCCGGCGATCATGGGCTATGGTCCAGTACCGGCGACCCAGAAAGCCTTGAAGCGCGCAGGCCTGACCATCGCCGATATCGACTTCTTCGAGCTCAACGAAGCTTTCGCCGCACAAGCCCTGCCGGTGCTGAAAGATTTGAAAGTACTCGACAAGATGAACGAGAAGGTTAACCTGCACGGCGGCGCGATTGCCCTGGGCCACCCATTCGGTTGCTCCGGTGCGCGTATCTCCGGTACTTTGCTCAACGTGATGAAGCAAAATGGCGGCAACCTCGGGGTAGCTACCATGTGCATTGGTCTCGGCCAAGGCATTTCAACCGTCTTCGAACGCGTCTAAGCGTTGGGTTGACGGAAGCCGGGGCCCAGTGCCCCGGTTTTTGTTTTTTGGAATTTTTAATATTTTTTTTCAACACATTTTGTAAGAGGGCCAGAGCATGAAAGTCGAACCCGGGCTCTATCAGCATTACAAAGGTCCGCAGTACCGTGTTTTCAACGTGGCGCGGCACTCCGAAACCGAAGAAGAAGTGGTGTTTTACCAAGCACTGTATGGCGATTACGGTTTTTGGGTGCGCCCCTTGAGCATGTTCCTTGAGTCCGTCGAAGTTGACGGCGAACAGGTCCCGCGCTTTGCTTTGGTCCGGGCCGAACCCAGTCTTTTTTCAGGGCAATAACCGCAGGCCGCGCAGAATGCTGCGCTTGACCTCACCTTGTTGCCACTATATATAGCGTTGCCGCGACAGGCGCCAACTGCCTTTCACTTCTCGAATTCAGGAATTTTCCGATCCATGGGCAAATCGCTGGTCATTGTGGAATCCCCGGCTAAGGCCAAGACCATCAACAAGTACTTGGGCAACGAGTACGTGGTGAAGTCGAGTATCGGCCATATCCGAGACCTGCCCACCAGCGGTTCGGCTAGCGCCAGCAAGGAGCCTGCCGCCAAGCGCGGCAAGGCGGCCGCGGGCGAAGGTCCGGTACTCACCCCTAAAGAGAAAGCGCGCAAGCAACTGGTCTCGCGCATGGGTGTGGACCCGGATCATGGCTGGAAGGCCAAGTACGAAATCCTTCCGGGCAAGGAAAAGGTCATCGAAGAGCTGCGCCGGCTCGCCAAGGATGCTGACACCATCTATCTCGCAACCGACTTGGACCGCGAGGGGGAAGCCATTGCCTGGCACCTGCGCGAAGCCATCGGCGGCGACGACAGCCGCTACAAGCGCGTGGTGTTCAACGAGATCACCAAGAAGGCCATCCAGGAAGCCTTCTCCAAACCGGGCGAACTGGACATCGACCGCGTCAACGCCCAGCAGGCCCGCCGTTTCCTCGACCGCGTCGTGGGCTACATGGTCTCGCCGCTGCTGTGGGCCAAGATCGCCCGTGGCTTGTCTGCCGGCCGTGTGCAATCGGTCGCGGTGAAACTGGTAGTGGAGCGTGAACGCGAAATCCGTGCGTTCAACCCTGAAGAGTATTGGGAAGTCCACGCCGACCTGGGCACCGCCAAGGGCGCCAACGTGCGCTTTGAAGTGGCTCGCGAGAAGGGCGAAGCCTTCAAGCCGCTCAACGAAGCCCAGGCCATGGCCGCGCTGGAAAAGCTCAAGGCTTCCAGCTACAGCATCGTCAAGCGTGAAGACAAGCCGACCAGCAGCAAGCCGTCCGCACCGTTCATCACCTCCACCCTGCAACAGGCCGCGAGTAACCGCCTGGGCTTTGGTGTGAAGAAAACTATGATGATGGCCCAGCGTCTCTACGAAGCCGGCTACATCACCTACATGCGTACCGACTCCACCAACCTGTCGCAGGACGCGGTGGCGATGGCGCGCACTTATATTGAAAGCGAATTCGGCAAGAAGTACCTGCCGGAGAAGCCAAACGTCTACAGCAGCAAGGAAGGCGCGCAGGAGGCTCACGAAGCGATTCGTCCGTCCGACGCCAACACCGAGCCAAGCAAGCTCAGCGGCATGGAGCGCGACGCCGAGCGCCTCTACGAGCTGATCTGGCGTCAGTTCCTGGCGTGCCAGATGTTGCCCGCGCAGTACCTGTCGACTACCGTCAGCGTTGCTGCATCCGACTTCGAGCTGCGCGCCAAGGGCCGTATCCTCAAGTTCGACGGCTACACCCGCGTCATGCCGCAGATCGCCAAGCCAGGCGATGACGATGTGCTGCCGGACATGGCCCAGGGCGATACGCTCAAGCTGATCAAGCTCGACCCGTCCCAGCACTTCACCAAGCCGCCGGCGCGTTACTCGGAAGCCAGCCTGGTGAAAGAGATGGAGAAACGCGGCATCGGGCGTCCTTCGACCTACGCGGCGATTATCTCGACGATCCAGGACCGTGGCTACGTGGCGCTGCACAACCGTCGTTTCTATTCGGAAAAGATGGGCGACATCGTTACCGAGCGTCTGTCCGAGAGCTTCTCCAACCTGATGGACTACGGCTTCACCGCCGGCATGGAAGAGAACCTCGATGACGTCGCCCAGGGTGAGCGCGACTGGAAAAGCGTGCTGGACGAGTTCTACGGCGACTTCAAGAAGAAACTCGAAGTAGCAGAAAGCCCTGAAACCGGTATGCGCGCCAACCAGCCGGTGATGACCGACATTCCGTGCCTGACGTGCGGCCGGCCGATGCAGATCCGTACCGCGTCCACCGGCGTGTTCCTCGGTTGCTCGGGCTACAGCCTGCCGCCGAAAGAGCGCTGCAAGGCCACCGTCAACCTGGTGCCGGGTGATGAGATTGCCGCTGACGACGAGGGCGAATCCGAGTCGCTGGTACTGCGCGGCAAGCACCGCTGCCCGATCTGCAGCACGGCGATGGACGCCTACCTGCTGGACGAGAAGCACAAGCTGCACATCTGCGGTAACAACCCGGATTGCGACGGCTACGAGATCGAAGAGGGGACTTACCGCATCAAGGGCTACGAAGGTCCGAGCCTGGAGTGCGACAAGTGCGGCAGCGAGATGCAGCTCAAGACCGGCCGTTTCGGCAAGTTCTTCGGCTGCACCAACCCGACCTGCAAGAACACCCGCAAACTGCTCAAAAGCGGTGATGCGGCGCCGCCGAAGATGGACCCGGTGAAGATGCCCGAACTCAAGTGCGAGAAGGTCAACGACACCTACATCCTGCGTGACGGCGCTTCAGGGCTGTTCCTGGCCGCCAGCCAGTTCCCGAAAAACCGCGAGACCCGTGCACCGCTGGTGCTGGAGATCGTGCCGCACAAGGACGAGATCGATCCGAAGTACCACTTCCTGTGCGAAGCGCCGAAGAAGGACCCGGACGGTCGCCCAGCCGTGATCCGCTACAGCCGCAAGACCAAGGAGCAGTACGTGCAGACTGAAGTGGACGGCAAGCCTACCGGCTGGAAAGCGTTCTACGACGGCGGCAAGTGGAAGGTCGAGGACAAGCGCCAGGGCGCTTGATCGGCTAAGACGCTGCGAAAACAAAGGCCGCCTGCAACAGGCGGCCTTTTTTTTGCGCTTGCAGTGTGCTCGGCTGATCCGTGACACTGTTCAGCCAGCATTACGCTTCATTCGTTGCGGAGACTGCCTGTATGGCCAACGAACTCTATACCCGTACCAATCAGAAAATCTACTTTGCGGGTTTAGCCCTGGAAGCCCTTGGCCGCGCCGAGGAAGGGAAGGAGATGAATGCCATCGCGCTGGTCCAGGCCGGCCGCGAAGCGGCGTTGTTCCACCTGTATGGCGCCTTGCTGGGCCTGTGCCATGAAATCGCCGGGTTCTATCGCTTGCCTCAAGCCGGTTCGCCTCGCGCGGAGATGATCATGAACCGAGAAGTGCTCGAATCCATGGCCATTCCTGAATTGGCCGAGCTGGTTGAAATGGCGCAAAGCCCAGACAGCTGGATCGCCCGCTTGCTCAAGGCGCACGCCGATATGTTCCAGCCGCCGCGTGTGCCTCATGTGCCCAAGGGTGATGTCACCCAGCCGCTGATCGTGGCAGTTACGGTGCAAGAGGACGAGCCCAAGCCGTTGAGCCGCGAAGAACTGGAAGGCTGGCGCCAGGCGCTGAAAAAGATGGCACTGCGCTTTCGCGAAGGCTTGAACGAGTGCTAACGCCTGCTCAGGTCCTGAAAGCACCGTTCATCAAGCTGTAAAGAAACCTGTTCAGATCCTCTGCGGGGCTGGGTGGATGACTGATATAATCTCGGCCTTTCGTGGAGAACAGACTTTTATGCCAACGTCCTTTCTGGAAATTGTTGAGTTGCCTGACGGCCGTATCGAGCTGCGCCGGGCGGAGGACGAGGGTTCTCTGGTTATTCTGGATTTTTCCGAGGACGCCAAGGTGTTTCTGCAAGGCCAGCACGTGGAAGTGGCAAAAGCCATGTTGAGCGTGGGTGTGCAGATGGCGGGTCGCCTGGCTGAAGGCGAGCCGGAGAAGGACGATGGGCCGCGGGTGCTTCACTGAGGTCTGTGACGATCAGGCTTTTTGTGCCGCATTGATCTTGTAGTGAGCGGGCTTGCCCCGCGCTGGGCTGAAGCGGCCCCAAAACCAGACACTGTGGGTTAGCTGATATACCGCATTCATCTATGTCAGGGCCGCGCAGCCCAGCGCGGGGCAAGCCCGCTCACTACAGAGCCCATCAGAGACGCTCGATGTTCAAAGGGCCGCCTCAAGTAGTTATCCCAATCGAATATTCAAGCTCTGTGCATCGCCCACGCGCGCGGCACTGATCAACTGCTGCTTGGCGCTGGCATTCAGCGGATTAAGCCAACTCACCACCGTATGGCTACGGCCCAGGCGCAAGGCTTCGCAGGTCAACAACTGGGCACTTTGCATGCCGCGCGGCTGCAGCAACAGGATACGCTCACGGTTTAGACCGGCGTCTCGCAACCAGGCCTGGGTCAGGCTGGCGGGCGGGGCGATCAGTGTCAGCCAGCGGGCGTCCTGTTCCTCGCTCAATTCACGCAGGATCGGCGCCAGCAGGCTCAGGCAGCTGCCCGCTGCACCGCGCAACGACAATTCACTGAACACCTCCGGCTCGGCGCCCCAGGGTGCCTCGACCGTTTCCTTGAGGATAGGCGCAAGAGGTTGGGCCATAAAGGCCTCGAACAGCGACAGTTGCGTGTGTTGTGGGGTGTGGACGAGCTGCATGATGCCTCCTTTAGCGGCGAATTACGCCGACGCTCAAGCCTTCGATCACCAGGTCCTGGTCTTTCAGGTTCACTTCAATCGGGGCGAACTCAGGGTTCTCGGCCATGAGCCAGACCTTGCTGCCCTCGCGCTTGAAGCGTTTGACGGTGACTTCATCGCCGATGCGGGCGACGACGATCTGGCCATTACGGGCTTCGCGGGTGGTGTGGACAGCCAGCAGGTCACCGTCGAAGATGCCCACGTCCTTCATGCTCATGCCATGGACCCGCAGCAGGTAGTCGGCGCGAGGATGGAAGAAGGTCGGGTTGATATTGCAGGACTCTTCGACGTGCTGCTGTGCCAGGATCGGCGCACCGGCGGCGACGCGGCCGATGATGGGCAGGGTCGATTCGTCTGCCTTGGCTTCAAAGCCAGGGATGCGAATGCCGCGCGAGGCACCGGGGGTCATTTCGATCGCGCCTTTGCGAGCGAGGGCCTTGAGGTGTTCTTCGGCGGCGTTGGGGGACTTGAATCCCAGTTCCAGCGCAATTTCCGCTCGCGTCGGCGGGTAGCCGTTGTCATCGAGGCAGCGCTTGATAAAAGCCAGAATCTCAGCTTGGCGTGGCGTCAGTTTTAGCATGTTGATCGCTCTGTCTTTTTATACAGTGACTGGGATTATATACAGTGAACTGCGCTTGGCAATCATCCTTTTCCAACGCTCCGCTGGACGGTCATCGCGCCAGCTTCCCACAAGGTAGAGATAGCGCTGCCTACAGAGAGCCAGGGATGTGATTAAATAGCGATGAAATACATGACTGACCGGCCGCAAAGCGAACCCGCAGGCTTGACAAGACACAACCTGAAACGTATGTTTCAAACAAGTGTTTGTCAGGCGGAGTAGCCATGGCCCAGTCGGAAACCGTTGAACGCATTCTCGATGCTGCCGAGCAATTGTTCGCGGAAAAAGGATTTGCTGAAACTTCACTGCGGCTGATCACCAGCAAGGCTGGCGTCAACCTCGCCGCGGTGAACTACCACTTCGGCTCGAAAAAGGCCCTGATCCAGGCGGTGTTCTCGCGCTTCCTGGGGCCGTTCTGCGCCAGCCTCGACCGTGAGCTGGAGCGTCGCCAGGCCAAGGCTGACCACAAGCCGACCCTGGAGGACCTGCTGGAAATTCTGGTTGAGCAAGCCCTGGTGGTCCAGCCCCGCAGCGGCAACGACCTGTCGATCTTCATGCGCCTGCTGGGCCTGGCCTTCAGCCAGAGCCAGGGGCACCTGCGGCGTTATCTGGAAGACATGTACGGCAAGGTATTCCGTCGCTACATGTTGCTGGTCAACGAAGCGGCGCCGCGTATTCCGCCTATCGAACTGTTCTGGCGCGTGCATTTCATGCTTGGTGCGGCCGCGTTTAGCATGTCCGGCATCAAGGCGCTGCGCGCCATTGCCGAGACCGATTTCGGCGTCAACACCTCCATCGAACAAGTGATGCGCCTGATGGTGCCGTTCCTCGCCGCCGGCATGCGCGCCGAAACCGGCGTGACCGACCCGGCCATGGCGGCCGCCCAGTTGCGCCCACGCAGCAAAACCACGTCGGCCCCCGCCAAGGTTTGACCGCCCTGGGTGTGCGCGGCTGCCTGCATCCGCTAAGCTAGCCGCCATGTCGATTTCAGCTATTTACTCACGACCCGTTGCCTTCATCGAGGGCAACGGGTCGTGTGCGTTATTTAAGGAAGGTTTATGAGTGCTGCCCTGCAAGGTTCTTTGATGGTTGACGTTGCCGGCACCTGGCTCACGGCCGAGGACCGCCACCTGTTGCGCCAGCCTGAAGTGGGCGGCTTGATTATCTTCGCGCGCAACATCGAACATCCACGGCAGGTGCGCGAACTGAGCGCGGCGATTCGTGCGGTGCGCCCGGACCTGCTCCTGGCGGTCGACCAGGAAGGCGGTCGCGTACAGCGTCTGCGCCAGGGGTTTGTACGCCTGCCAGCCATGCGCGCCCTGGCGGCTCACCCCAACGCCGACTACCTGGCCGAGCAGTGCGGCTGGATCATGGCCACCGAAGTATTGGCGGTGGGCCTGGATTTGAGCTTCGCCCCGGTGCTGGACCTGGACTACCAGCGCAGCGCCGTGGTCGGCACCCGTTCCTTTGAAGGCGATCCCGAACGCGCCGCCGTGCTGGCCGGTGCCTTTATCCGTGGCATGAACAGCGCCGGCATGGCCGCCACCGGCAAACACTTCCCGGGCCACGGTTGGGCCGAGGCGGATTCCCACGTCGCCATTCCAAATGACGAGCGCAGCCTGGAACAGATTCGCACGAACGACCTGGTGCCTTTCGCACGTCTGAGCAAGCAGTTGGCGGCCGTGATGCCGGCACACGTCATCTACCCGCAGGTTGACGCCCAGCCGGCCGGCTTCTCGCGCCGCTGGTTGCAGGACATCCTGCGCGGCGAATTGCAGTTCGACGGCGTGATCTTCAGCGACGACTTGTCCATGGCCGGTGCCCACGTGGTCGGTGATGCGGCCAGCCGCATCGAAGCGGCGCTGACCGCGGGCTGCGACATGGGCCTGGTGTGCAACGATCGTGCGGCTGCCGAGCTTGCGCTCACCGCCGCTCAGCGCATGAAGGTCACGCCATCGGCGCGGATTGCGCGCATGCGGGGTCAAGCAATTGCCTCGACGGACTACAAGCAGGATCCGCGTTGGCTGGCGGCGCTGACTGCGTTGCGGGATGCTCAGTTGGTCGACTGAAAACTGCGGCGTCGCTATCGCAGGCAAGCCAGCTCCCACATTTTGATTTGTGAATACATTCAAGTGTGGGAGCTGGCTTGCCTGCGATGACGGTTTAACAGTCAGCGCTTCTCTTGTTTATTGGGCAACGGCGCAAACAACGCTTCAATATCCTCATTGCCCAACTGCCAGTCCCCGGTCGTGCGCCCATCCAGCACACCCGCCGCCAAGTCTGACTTCTCCTTTTGCAGGTGCTGGATTTTCTCCTCCACCGTGCCCCGGGCAATCATCTTGTACACGAACACCGGCTTCTCCTGCCCGATGCGATACGCACGGTCAGTCGCCTGGTTTTCCGTGGCCGGGTTCCACCACGGGTCGTAGTGGATCACCGTGTCGGCTTCGGTCAGGTTCAGGCCTACACCGCCGGCCTTCAGGCTGATCAGAAAGATCTGCAGCTTGCCGCTCTGGAAGTCCTTCACCGGCGTGCGCCGATCACGGGTCTGGCCGGTCAACAAGGCGTAGGCGACGCCGCGCTTCTGAAGCTCGAGTTCGATCAGGCTCAGCATCGAGGTGAACTGGGAAAACAGCAGGATGCGCCGACCTTCCGCAAACAGCTCCTCAAGCATCGCCATCAGGCTATCGAGCTTGCCCGAGCTGCCGCCACGGGCGGGCAGGGTGGCGTCGTTGACCAGCCGTAAGTCGCAGCACACCTGACGCAACTTGAGCAGTGCTTCAAGAATGATGATCTGGCTGCGCGCCACGCCCTTGCGCGTGATCTCGTCGCGCACCTTCTTGTCCATGGCCAGGCGCATGGTTTCGTACACGTCACGCTGGGCCTCGCTGAGGTCCACCCAGTGGATGATTTCGGTCTTGGGCGGCAATTCCGTGGCCACCTGTTCCTTGGTACGACGCAACAGAAAAGGTTTGATCCGACCGTTGAGGTGCTGCAGTCGTACATCACTGGCGCGCTTTTCGATGGGCACGCGGTAATCGCGGTTGAAGCTTTTTACGTCACCCAGCCAGCCCGGCAGCAGGAAGTGAAACAGCGACCACAGCTCGCCCAAGTGGTTTTCCAACGGCGTGCCGCTCAGGCACAGGCGCTGTCGCGCATTCAGCTCGCGCGCCGCCTGGGCTGCCTTGCTGGACGGGTTCTTGATGTACTGGGCTTCGTCGAGGATCAGTACGTGCAAAGGCAGGGCGGCGAGGTGGTCGATGTCCTTGGGCAACAGGGCATAGGTGGTCAGCAGCAGGTCATAATCCTGCAGGCCGTTTTCCTTTAAAGGCGCGAAATGCTTCTTGCGTGACGCGCCATACAGGGCCAACACCTTCAGTTGCGGTGTGAAATGCGCCGCTTCATCCAGCCAGTTGGGAATCAGGCTGGTCGGCATCACCACCATGCAGGGTCGATCCAGGCGCCCGGCGTTTTTTTCCGTGAGAATATGCGCCAGGGTCTGCAGGGTTTTACCCAGCCCCATGTCATCCGCAAGAATGCCGCCGACATCGAGCTGACGCAGCGACTGCATCCAGCTCAAGCCTTCGAGTTGATACGGGCGCAAGGTCGCGTTCAACCCTTCGGGCGCCACGCAGGTGAAGTCTTTGATATCCCGCAGGCGCTGGGCGAAGTTGCGGATCTTTTCGCCGCCTTCCCATTGCAGCGGCAGGTCTTCCAGCGGGTTCAGGCGAATCGCATCGGCCTTGGCCAGGCGCAAGGTGGTTGTGCCGGGCTCTTGCAGGTAGAACTCGCCCAAGGTAGCCAGCACCGGTTTCAGGCGTCCGTAAGGCAGCGCGACTTGCAGTGGGCCATGGCCGCCGTTGGGCAGGCCAGGGATGTTCACCAGGATCAGTTCATCATCGCGGCGCCGCGCCAGTTTCTCCGGGTTGAGGATCTCGGTGTGGGAGCGCATCAGGTTCAGCAGAATCGGCAGCAGGCTCAGGCGCTCACCGTTGACGATGATCCCCAGTTCCAGGTCGAACCAATCGCGCTCCGGGCCTTCGTCGACGGTGGCGTACCAATCGTCGACGGGGCTCAGGTCGAAGCCGAAATCTTCTTCGATCTGCAGCTCCCAACCCTCGGCCCGCAAGGTGGGCAGGGCGTTGAGGGTGAAATTGAGCCAGGCGCTGTCATTGACCAATTCGAACAGCTCGCCGGCGCTTTCCGGCAAGGCCTTGCTCTGGCGCGTGGCGATCTTGAAACCGAGCAGGCGCAGTTGTTCGCGATACGGCTGCTCAAGCTCGGGATGGCGCTTGATGCGCAGGCTCTGGGTGTCCTGGCGCACGATGATGTCGGCGTTTTTCTGCCCGCTGACATAGTTGCCCAGGTAGTTGAACGACAACGCCGCGCGATGCTGGATATAGCGCTGCATCTTGCCGTTGCGCGGTTCAAAGGCGCTGAATTCGACGCTGGCCAACCACAGGCGTGGCACGGGCAGCACGTCCTCCATGACCACCTGCGGCAGCACCGGGCGGTTTTCCAGCACGGCCTGGAGTTTTCCCAGCAGCTCGGCATCCTGGGCGGCGGCCGGGTAGGCCAGGGTTTCCTGGACCTTGAGCAGCACCGCCGCGATATGTTTGCAGTTGGTGTGCACCGGGCAGGTACAGCGGCTGTCCACCAGGATCAGCATGCCCTTGGCCGATTCGCGCAGCGAGATGGTCTGCCGGTAGACGTTGCCGCCCGAGCCTTCGCAGCTGGCGGTGATGGTGCTGTCGCCGGACTCGACGATGCGCACCCGGTTCTCCAGGGCATACCGCCGCCCGCGCTCAAGGCTCTGCTCTTTGAAGCGATTGGCCCACGAAGGGGCCAGGGGTTTGGTCAGCGACGACGTCAGGGGCATGGCGCGGGATCAGTCCTGCAGGTCGGGCGGTGGTGCGCTGGGTGGCTTGGCGGTCAACGAGGTGATCTTGATCAGCAGCGCCAGGTGGCCGCCGTCCAGGTAGTTGAGTTGATTGTTCTTGGTGCGCACGTCTTTCTGGGCCAGGTGTTCGCTGGCGATCACGCTGCCGTTGCCGTCGAACTGGTTGATCCAGAAGTCCGCATCGATGTCGGTGAAGCGGCCCAATTGCAGGTTCAAGACGCCTTCGATGGGGAACTGCCCGAACTGCTCCTGGCCGTCAGTAATCGCCAGCTTCACCGGTTGCTCGCCGAGGTTCTGCTCCCACGCCTTGTGCAGCAGCACCGTGTAGGTGGAATCGGCGCGCAGCTTGTCGACAATGTTGGAAAGGCGCGGCGGGCTCAGTTTATCGCCCAGGCGCACCGCCCCGGTGTCCCAGTCTTCCGGCGCGGCGCGGCTGTTGATCACAGGCTCGGCGTTCTGGCGCACCAGGATCATCTCCACCTGGTACGGGCTGTCGGCGAACGCCGCAGGTGCCGCTACCACCAACAACAGGCTCAACATGCGGAACAGGCGCATCGGGGCGTCCTTCAAGCAGATTTCGGGATGAGGCGCTCGAACAGCGCCTCCAAGGTATTAAAGCGTTCTTCGGCACGTTCCATCGGCACCATGAACTTGAACAGCGTAGCGCCTTCGAACTTGTAGCGGTTGGGTTGGCCCTGGATCAGCTTGATCAGCACCAGCGGGTCCACCGGCGTCTGCGCTTCGAACTCGATACGCCCGCCCTGCGGCCCGGCGTCGACCTTCTTGATGCCCAGTTGCTCGGCCTGCAGTTTGAGCAGGGTCAGGCGCACCAGGTTCTTGGTCGGCTCCGGCAGCAGGCCGAAGCGGTCGATCATTTCCACTTGCAGGTCCTTGAGGCCTTCTTCGTCCGTGGCCGAGGCGATGCGCTTGTACAGGATCAGCCGCGCGTGCACATCCGGCAGGTAGTCTTCGGGGATCAAGGCCGGCAAGCGCAGGTTGATTTCCGGACCGCCGCCGAGCGGTTGATCCAGGTTCGGCTGTTCACCCTTGCGGATGGCTTTGACCGCGCGTTCGAGCATTTCCATATACAGCGTGAAACCCACCGCCTGGATCTGCCCGCTCTGGCCGTCGCCCAGCAGTTCGCCGGCGCCACGGATTTCCAGGTCGTTGGTGGCCAGCACAAAACCTGCGCCCAGGTCTTGGGTATTGGCGATGGCTTCCAGGCGCTTTTCCGCGTCGGAGGTAATCTGTTGCCGTGGCGGCGTCAGCAGATAGGCGTAGGCCTGGTGGTGACTGCGCCCGACCCGGCCACGCAGCTGATGCAGTTGGGCCAGGCCGAACTTGTCGGCACGCTCGATGATGATGGTGTTGGCGCTCGGCACGTCGATGCCGGTCTCGATGATGGTCGAGGCGATCAGCACGTTGAAGCGCTTGTGGTAGAAGTCGCTCATCACCTGTTCGAGTTCGCGCTCGCGCATTTGCCCGTGGCCGATGGCGATACGCGCTTCAGGCACCAGTTCGGCGAGGTCGGCGGCGCATTTTTCGATGGTCTTGACGTCGTTGTGCAGGTAGTACACCTGGCCGCCGCGCAGCAGTTCACGCAGCAATGCTTCCTTGACCGTGCTTTTGTTCTGCTCCATCACGAAGGTGCGCACCGACAAGCGCCGCGCCGGCGGCGTGGCGATGATCGACAGGTCGCGCATGCCCGACACGGCCATGTTCAACGTGCGCGGGATCGGGGTGGCGGTCAGCGTCAGGATGTCGACTTCGCTGCGCAGGTTCTTCAGCTGTTCTTTTTGACGCACGCCGAAGCGGTGTTCTTCGTCGATGATCACCAGGCCCAGGTTCTTGATCTTCACATCGTCCGACAACAGCTTGTGCGTGCCGATGACGATATCGATCTTGCCTTCTGCCAGGTCGGCGACGGCGGCGTTCACTTCCTTGGCGGACTTGAAGCGGCTCATCACTTCCACGCTCACCGGCCAGTCGGCAAAGCGGTCGCGGAAGCTGTTGTAGTGCTGCTGGGCGAGCAGGGTGGTCGGCACCAGGATTGCCACTTGCTTGCCGCCATGCACCGCGATGAAAGCGGCACGCATCGCCACTTCGGTCTTGCCGAAGCCCACGTCGCCGCAGACCAGGCGGTCCATCGGCTTGGGCGCGAGCATGTCGGCGCGTACGGCTTCGATGGTGGTTTGCTGGTCCGGGGTTTCTTCGAAGGCGAAGCCGGCGCTGAAGGTGGCGTAGTCGGCTTTCGGGTCAGCGAACGCATACCCTTCGCGTGCTGCGCGGCGGGCATAGATGTCGAGCAATTCGGCGGCCACGTCGCGCACCTGTTCGGCGGCCTTGCGCTTGGCTTTCTGCCAGGTCTCGGAGCCCAGGCGGTGCAACGGCGCCAGGGCGTCATCGCTGCCGGTGTAGCGGGCGATCAGGTGCAGGCTGGCCACCGGCACGTAGAGCTTGGCGCCCTCGGCGTATTCCATGGTGAGGAATTCGGCCGCCTGGTTGTCGATCTCCAGGGTCTGCAGGCCCAGGTAGCGGCCCACGCCATGGTCGATATGCACCACCGGTGCGCCTTCGCGCAGTTCGGTGAGGTTCTTGATCACGGCGTCGTTGTTGGCGTCGGCGCGTTTTTCGCGGCGCCGTCGTTGCATCACGCGTTGGCCGAACAGCGGGCTCTCGGCGATCAACGCCAGGGCCGGGTCGTCCAGCAGCAGGCCTTCATCGAGCGGTGCGATGGTGATTGCCAGGCGTTCCTTGCTTTTTACAAAATCCGGCCAACTGTCGACGGTCTTCGGTCGCAGCTTCAGGCGTTCGAGCAGTTCCAACAGCACTTCGCGACGACCGGCGGATTCGGCGGTAAACAGCACGCGGCCGGGGAAGTCAGCGAGAAAGTTGGACAGCGCTTCCAGGGGTTGCGTGGCTTTGGCCTGGATCGCCAGGTCCGGCAGCGTTTGCGCGGGGAAGCGCTCGCGGCCGCCGCCTGCGTCCACGTCCTGCTGGCTGGCGACCACGCGCGGCCAGTTTTTCAGGCGCGCGAAGCAATCTTCCACCGGCAGGAACAGCTCGGCCGGCGGCAATAAAGGACGGGACGGATCGACGCGGCGCTCTTCATAGCGGTTACGCACGTCGTTCCAGAAGTTTTCCGCCGCCTGTTCGATGCCCGGCAGCGAGAACACTTGGGTGTCCTGGGGCAGGTAGTCGAACAGGGTAGAGGTTTCGTCGAAGAACAGCGGCAGGTAGTACTCGATACCGGCCGGTGTAATCCCGCTGCTCAGGTCCTGAAAGATCGGGCAGCGGCGGAAGTCCACGTCGAAGCGCTCGCGAAAGCGCGCCTTGAAGCGCGTGACCGCGTCTTTTTGCAGCGGGAATTCACGGGCCGGCAGCAGCTTGATCGACTCCACCTTGTCGATGGAGCGCTGGTTTTCCGGGTCGAAGGTGCGCAGGGTCTCGATTTCGTCATCGAACAGGTCGATGCGGTAGGGCAGTTTGCTGCCCATCGGGAACAAATCGATCAGCGCGCCGCGTACTGCGAACTCGCCGTGCTCGTACACCGTATCGACGCAGCGGTAGCCGCTGGCTTCCAGGCGCGTGCGCATCTGCTCCACATCGAGCTTCTGGCCGATGTCCAGCACCAGGCTGCTGCCCAGCAGGAACTTGGTCGGCGCCAGGCGATGCAACGCCGTGGTGATCGGCACCACCAGCACGCCGTGGGCCAGTTCCGGCAAGCGGTACAGGCTGGCGATGCGCTGGGAAATGATGTCCTGGTGCGGCGAGAACAGGTCGTAGGGCAGGGTTTCCCAGTCGGGGAAATGCAGCACCGGCAAATCGGGGGCGAAGAAGCTCAGCTCCTGCTCCAACCGCTCGGCACTTTGGCTGTCGGCGGTGAGCAGCAGGGTAAAGCGCTTGGCTGCGCTGGCAGCCTCGGCGATGGCCAGGCTCAGGGCGGCACCGGGCAGATTGCCCCAATGCTGTTTACCTGCCGCGGCAGGGAGTAGCGGTAGACGCAGAACGGGCACGGAAGGTTGAGCTCCAAGCGTTGCGACAAAGTCGGTAATTGTAACGGCCAGAGGTGCCGCCTGTCAGTTTCTGACTGAGCCTATTACGGTTTGCAGGAAATGTAGTGGCTAAGACAAACAAAGGCGCGTTTTGACTCAATATGTAGTGCCAAAAGACGCGATTGTTTTGGAGGGTTACAGACAAGTTGGCCGGCTCGCTGAATTGATGGCCTTCTGGAGCCCGCGTATTTGCTGGGCTGTAGCGGGGTGGTATTTTTTGGCAAGGGCTTTTTGTTGGCCGTTGCGCATTGCTCAACCGGCAGTCGGACGACATAATGTAGCCCCTTTTTTCAGCCCCTACATGTGGAAGGTTACCGTGACTCAGAAGCCCGACCAGTGTCTTGGTGAATGGATCGACCGTGAAGCACTCGCAGAAGCGATGATCCCGCTCATCGGTCAGCTGTACCGCAATAACAATGTGGTGAGCTCGATCTATGGCCGCAGCCTGATCAACCAGTCCGTCATCGCGATTCTCAAAGCGCACCGCTTTGCGCGTCACCGTTCCGCCGACGACAGCGAACTCTCCGTCCACGAAACATTCCCCCTGCTCAAAGCCATGAGCGAGCTCAAGCTCGGCGCGGCTTCGGTCGACCTGGGCAAGCTGGCCTATAAATTCCGCCAGGAAGGCGCCGGCCGCAGCGCCGAGCAGTTCGTGCGCGAAGAGATGGCCGATGTGGTTGGCCAGCAAAACGCCGCCGCCCGTAAGGGCACTGACGTGGTCCTGTACGGTTTCGGTCGTATCGGCCGCCTGCTGGCGCGCATCCTGATCGAAAAAACCGGCGGCGGCGACGGCCTGCGCCTGCGTGCCATCGTGGTGCGCAAAGGCGCCGAGAACGACCTGACCAAGCGCGCGAGCCTGCTGCGCCGCGACTCGGTACACGGTCCGTTCAACGGCACCATCGTCATCGACGAAGAAAACAACACCATTACCGCCAACGGTAACCTGATCCAGGTGATCTACGCGAAGAACCCGTCCGAGGTGGATTACACCCAGTACGGCATCAAGGACGCCCTGCTGGTGGACAACACCGGTGTATGGCGTGACGCCGAAGGCCTGGGCCAGCACCTGGCCTGCCCGGGTGTCGACCGCGTTGTCCTGACGGCGCCTGGCAAGGGCAAGCTCAAGAACATCGTGCACGGCATCAACCACGGTGAAATCACCGCTGACGACAAGATCGTGTCCGCCGCATCCTGCACCACCAACGCCATCGTGCCGGTGCTCAAGGCTGTGAATGACAAGTTCGGCATCATCAACGGCCACGTCGAAACCGTTCACTCGTACACCAACGACCAGAACCTGATCGACAACTTCCACAAGGGCGACCGCCGTGGTCGCAGCGCCGCGTTGAACATGGTGATCACCGAGACCGGTGCCGCCACCGCTGCCGCCAAGGCCCTGCCTGAGCTGGCCGGCAAGCTCACCGGCAACGCGATCCGTGTGCCGACGCCGAACGTGTCGATGGCCATTCTCAACCTGAACCTTGAGACAGCCGCCACCCGTGAAGAGATGAACGAGTACCTGCGCTATATGGCGCTGCACTCCGATCTGCACAAGCAGATCGACTTCGTCAATTCCCAGGAAGTGGTGTCCACCGACTTCGTGGGCTCGCGCCACGCCGGTGTGGTGGACGCCGAGGCGACCATCAGCCAGGACAACCGCGTTGTGCTGTACGTGTGGTACGACAACGAGTTCGGCTACAGCTGCCAGGTGGTGCGGGTGATGGAAGACATGGCTGGGGTCAACCCGCCGGCGTTTCCGCGCTAAGTATCAGTGGTAAATGAGAAAGCCCCGACTGGTTCGGGGCTTTTTCATGACTGCAAGGTTTGTGTTGTCTGGAAGGGCCTCTTCGCAGGCAAGCCAGCTCCCACATTTGATTGCATTTGTTCAGGGGGACGCGGTCGAATGTGGGAGCGGGCTTGCCCGCGCAGGCGGTGGTGCAGTCGATGCATAGGTGACTGTCGCACCTATTTCCAGCAGGATGGACTGGCCTGCGACGCGACCAAGGGTTAATGTGCGCGGCGTTGAGCTTTATATAGACTGTGCCCCGGTTCACACACTTGAGCCAAATTGTCCTTCATGCCCGCTGGCCGCGGCATGATTTAGCCCGGCGTCCTACCGTACGCCTGGCCTGTTTTGAGGAGTACGCATGGCTGTCTACAACTACGACGTGGTGGTACTGGGTTCCGGCCCGGCGGGAGAAGGCGCGGCGATGAATGCCGCCAAGGCGGGGCGTAAGGTGGCGATGGTCGATAGCCGTCGCCAGGTCGGCGGTAACTGCACCCACTTGGGTACCATCCCGTCCAAGGCTTTGCGTCACTCGGTGCGCCAGATCATGCAGTTCAACACCAACCCGATGTTTCGGGCCATTGGCGAGCCGCGCTGGTTCTCGTTCCCGGACGTGTTGAAAAGCGCCGAAAAAGTCATCTCCAAGCAAGTGGCGTCGCGTACCGGTTACTACGCCCGTAACCGCGTCGACCTGTTCTTCGGCACCGGCAGCTTCGCCGACGAGCAAACCATCGAGGTGGTCTGCCCCAACGGCGTGGTCGAGAAGCTGGTGGCCAAGCACATCATCATCGCCACCGGTTCGCGCCCGTATCGCCCGGCGGACATCGATTTCCACCACCCGCGCATCTACGATAGCGACACCATCCTGAGCCTGGGCCATACCCCGCGCAAACTGATCATCTATGGCGCCGGCGTGATCGGCTGTGAATACGCCTCGATCTTCAGCGGCCTGGGCGTACTGGTGGAACTGGTGGATAACCGCGACCAGTTGCTGAGCTTCCTCGACTCGGAAATCTCCCAGGCGTTGAGCTACCACTTCAGCAACAACAACATCACCGTGCGTCACAACGAGGAGTACGAGCGGGTTGAAGGCCTGGACAACGGCGTGATCCTGCACCTCAAGTCCGGCAAGAAGATCAAGGCCGACGCCTTGCTGTGGTGCAACGGCCGTACCGGCAACACCGACAAGCTGGGCATGGAGAACATCGGGGTCAAGGTCAACAGCCGTGGCCAGATCGAAGTGGACGAGAACTACCGCACTTGCGTTGCGAACATCTACGGCGCCGGCGACGTGATCGGCTGGCCGAGCCTGGCCAGCGCCGCCCATGACCAGGGCCGTTCTGCGGCCGGCAGCATCATCGACAACGGCAGCTGGCGCTACGTGAACGACGTGCCGACCGGGATCTACACCATTCCCGAGATCAGCTCGATCGGCAAGAACGAGAACGAACTGACCAAGGCCAAGGTGCCTTACGAAGTGGGCAAGGCGTTCTTCAAGAGCATGGCGCGTGCGCAGATCGCCGGCGAGCCGCAAGGCATGCTGAAGATCCTGTTCCACCGCGAAACCCTGGAAGTGCTCGGCGTGCATTGCTTCGGCTACCAGGCCTCGGAGATCGTGCACATCGGCCAGGCGATCATGAACCAGCCGGGTGAACTCAATACGCTCAAGTATTTCGTCAACACCACGTTCAACTACCCGACCATGGCTGAAGCCTATCGGGTAGCGGCCTACGACGGCCTCAACCGGCTTTTTTGAGCGGCTCCGGCCGGTGGCCTGAGCCGGCCGGGGAGACCGATTTCAGTAATTCCCGAGGGTGGCAGTGGCCAAACCGGGAAAGTCTGTAATCAGGCTATCTACGCCAAAGTCGGCGAGCCTGCGCATCAGCGCAGGTTCGTTGACGGTCCACACGGACACGTGCAAACCCTGGCGCTGGGCTTTTTGCAGGCGCTCGGGGGTGCACAACGTCCAGTTCAACGCCAGGTACTCACAGCCATAGTTCTGCGCGACCTTCAACGGGTCGAGCCAGGCATATTCGGCGACCAGGCCACGTGACAGGTCGGGGGTGAGTTCAATTGCCGCTTTCAGCACTTCCCGCGAACTTGAGGTGACGGTGACTTTGTCCATCAGGCCAAAGCGCACGGCCATCTCGCGGATCGCCAGTACGGTGGTGGCGGCGCGGGTGCGCGAGGCGCTTTTGACTTCCAGTTGCCAGTGATCGAAGTCGCATTTTTCGAACAACTCCTCCAGGCGCGGGATCGGGCAGGGCTGGACCCAGCCGGGGCCGCCCTTGCGTGCGTCCATCTTGGTCAGGTCCGCCGCCGAGTACTCGACGACTTTGCCGCGCCGGTCGGCGGTGCGCTTGAGGGTCGGGTCGTGAATGACCATCAGCTCGCCGTCCATGGACAAGTGCAGGTCCAGTTCGCAACGGCGTACACCGTGCTTGAGGCACTCCTGGAAGCTGGTCAGGGTGTTTTCCGGTGCTTCGCCTTTGGCACCGCGGTGGCCGTAGATCAGGGTCACAGTTGCTCCTATGCGCCAGGTCGTCTGGCGGGGTGATACGAATTCAAGTGTCTTGGGCGTCGCTCTGTTCCCGTGCCAGGCGCCGTTCCTGGGCTTGTTTCTGCAGGATATAGCGCGCGAGCAACTGGCGTTGGGCATCGGTCATGGATTCGAATTCCGTGCCCACGTCAAAGCCGTCACCCTTGGCATCGCAATGGGTGACGCGCGCGCGCAACAGCAGGCCGAGCGCCTGGGGCATCAGCACCAGCTTGACCGCCAGGTGTGCGCCCACTGTCAAGGAAGTGGCGTGTTGGAAGTCGATACCGCCCTCGGAAATGATCACCGGCTGCGGCGCACCGACTTCATCCAGCAGGCCGCGCGCCATGATCTGGCTGAGCAGGTCCAGGCGTTTGTTCTGCACGCGCAGGAACGCGGCGAGGGTGCGATCTTTCTCGCTGAGCTGGCGCAGCAGGTGCTGGGCTTCGAATTCACTCAGGTGCAATTCGCTGAGCAGGTTGAACAGCGGCGAATCATCGAGCAACACTTCCTTGCTCGCCGCTTCGGGGGCAGACAGGCTTTTGATTTGGAGTGCGATCATGTCGTCGATACGGTAGTATTCGCGGCGCTCTTCTTCATCTAATGTCGACATGGCGAACCCCAGGTTACGGTAATGGTCTGAGTGTAAAGCTGCTTACCAGACCCCGCCACCGGGACGTCTTCTTTTCCTCCGAACAAGCCCCGACATGTTCAGACCTCTCTTCGTATTTATCGGCACGCGTTATACCCGTGCAAAGCGTCGCAATCATTTTGTGTCGTTCATTTCCCTGACCTCGATGATCGGGCTCGCCTTGGGCGTGGTCGTGATGATCGTGGTGCTCTCGGTGATGAACGGCTTCGATCATGAGATGCGCACCCGCGTGCTGGGCATGGTGCCCCACGCGACCATCGAGGGCGATGCGCCCATCAGCGACTGGCAAAGCCTGGCCGACAAGGTCAAGCAGAACCCCAAGGTGCTGGCCGTGGCGCCGTTCACCCAGATGCAGGGGCTGCTGACCAACGACGGCAAGGTGCAGAAAATCCTGCTCAATGCCATCGACCCGGCCCAGGAACGCAACGTCTCGATCATCGACAAGTTCATGTTGCAGGGCAAGATCGATGACCTTGCGCCGGGCAGCTTCGGCATCGTCATCGGCGACAAGGCCGCGGCCAAGCTCGGCGTGGGCATGGGCGACAAGCTGACCTTCGTCGCGCCGGAAGTCACCGTGACCCCGGCCGGCATGTTCCCGCGCATGAAGCGCTTTACCGTGGTCGGCATCTTCCACGTCGGCGCTGGCGAGATCGACGGCTACCTCGGCCTGACCAACCTCACCGACCTGGCGCGCCTGCATCGCTGGCAGCCGGACCAGGTGCAAGGCCTGCGCCTGAAGTTCAACGACTTGTTCGACGCACCGCGCGGCGCCTGGGAAATCGCCCAGCACCTGGGCGAATCCCAGTATTACGCCCGCGATTGGACCCGTACCCACGGTAACCTGTACCAGGCCATCCGCATGGAAAAAGCCATGATCGGCCTGCTGTTGCTGCTGATCGTCGCCGTCGCAGCGTTCAACATCATCTCCACGCTGGTGATGGTGGTGAACGACAAGAAGGGTGATATCGCCATCCTGCGCACGCTTGGCGCCACGCCGGGGCAGATCATGGCGATCTTTATGGTGCAAGGCACGGTGATCGGCGTGGTCGGCACCTTGATCGGCACCGCCGTCGGGATTCTGGCCGCGCTGAACGTCAGTGCCGCGATTGCCTTGCTTGAGAAAGTGATCGGCCACAAGTTTCTCAACGCCGACGTCTACTTCATCGACTACTTGCCGTCCCAGGTTCAGGCCCAGGACGTGTTGATGGTGGGCGGCGCGGCGTTGGTGCTGAGTTTCCTTGCCACCCTGTATCCAGCCTGGCGCGCGGCACGTACCCAGCCAGCACAGGCCTTACGTTATGAGTGAATCGGGCATGAGTGAAAAAGCAATCCTGAGCTGCCGCAATCTGGGCAAATCCTACGAGGAAGGCCCTGAGTCGGTGGTGGTGCTGTCCAACCTGCAACTTGAACTGCACCCTGGCGAGCGCGTGGCGATCGTCGGCAGTTCCGGTTCCGGCAAAAGTACCTTGCTGAACCTGCTGGGCGGCCTTGATACGCCGTCCCAGGGCAGCGTGTGGCTGGCCGGCGAAGAACTGTCTGCCCTGAATGAAAAGGCCCGTGGCCAGTTGCGCAACCGTTCGCTCGGTTTTGTGTACCAGTTCCACCACCTGCTGCCGGAATTCACCGCCCTGGAAAACGTGTGCATGCCGTTGCTGATCGGCAAGACCGCGATCCCGCAAGCCCGCCAGCGCGCCAAAGCCCTGCTGGAACGCGTTGGCCTGGGCCATCGCCTGGAGCACAAACCGGCCGAATTGTCCGGCGGCGAGCGTCAGCGTGTGGCCATCGCACGCGCCCTGGTGAACAACCCGGGCCTGGTGATGCTCGATGAGCCCACCGGCAACCTCGACTCCCACACCGCCCAAGGCATCAAGGACTTGATGCTGGAACTGAGCACCCAGATGCGCACCGCGTTCCTGGTGGTAACCCATGACATGAGCATGGCGCGGCAGATGGACCGCGTGTTGCACCTGCAGGAAGGTCATCTGGTCGCCATCTGACCCGTTTCAAGCCCGGCGGCTGACGCCGGGTTTTCTATTTTTTCCAACGGTGCCCGCGAATGTTCAGACCGTTATCGATTTTCATCGGCACGCGCTATACCCGCGCCAAACGCCGCAACCGTTTTGTTTCGTTTATCTCGATGACCTCGATGATCGGCCTCGCCCTGGGCGTGCTGGCGATGATCGTGGTGCTGTCGGTGATGAACGGCTTCCAGCGCGAAATGAGCTCGCGCATCCTCGGCATGGTGCCCCATGCGACCATCGTTGGCGTAAACCCGATCGACGATTGGCAACCGGTGGCCGCCGCCGCGATGAAAAATCCGCAAGTGACCGCCGCAGTACCCTTCACACAGATGGACGGCATGTTTTCCTACAAGGGCGCGATGCAGCCGATCGAAATCAGCGGTATCGACCCGGCCCAGGAAGGCAAGGTGTCGATCGTGGCCCAGCACATCGTGCGAGGCAAACTGGATGACCTCAAGCCCGGCGAGTTCGGCGTGGTGGTCGGTGAAATCACCGCGCGGCGTTTTCGCCTGAACGTGGGCGACAAGCTGACCCTGATCGTGCCGGAACTGAGCAGCGCGCCCGGCGGTATCACGCCGCGCATGCAGCGGTTGAACGTGGTGGGCATCTTCAAGGTCGGCGCCGAGCTGGACGGTTCGATGGCCCTGATCCACATGGCCGACGCGGCAGAGATTCAACATTGGCAGCCGAACCAGGTACAAAGCGTGCGCCTGGCGGTCAAGGACTTGTACGCGGCGCCCAAGGTCTCGGCGGATATCGCCGCCAGCCTGGGCGCAAGCTACAAGCCCGATGACTGGACCCACACCCAGGGCAGCCTGTTCAGCGCAATGAAGATGGAAAAGACCATGATCGGCCTGCTGTTGCTGATGATCGTCGCCGTGGCCGCGTTCAACATCATTGCAACCTTGATCATGGTGGTGAACGACAAGGGCGCGGACATCGCGATCCTGCGCACCATCGGCGCCACGCCAGGGCAGATCATGGCGATCTTCATGGTGCAGGGCACGGTGATTGGCGTCGTCGGCACCTTGATCGGCGGCATATTGGGCGTGATTGCGGCGCTCAACGTGAGTGAACTGGTAGGCTGGGTGGAGCGGGTCACCGGGCAGCATATCTTCAGTTCGGACGTGTATTTTGTCAGCAACCTGCCTTCGGAACTGCAAGGTGGGGATGTGCTGCTGATCTGTTCGGCCGGGTTTGTGCTGAGCTTCCTGGCGACGATTTATCCGGCGTATCGGGCGGCGAAGATTGAGCCGGCGCATGCTCTAAGATATTCGTAAGCTCTGAGGTATCCACCATCTGTAGTGAGCGGGCTTGCCCCGCGCTGGGTGGCGAAGCCGCCCCACCAGGCGACCGGAGCCTAGCTGGAGGTCTGCGGTGTTTTTATTGGGGCGGCTTCGCCACCCAGCGCGGGCAAGCCCGCTCACTACAGGGCTCCTTCGCCAGTCATATACATTTTTGGAGAAAAGAGATGACATTGCGTACCCCTTTGTTGTTGGCAGCTTGCCTGCTGGTGTCGAGTGTCGATGCGATGGCTGATGCCGCCCACGCCTACGCCTTCGGCCAGCCGGCCCCCGCGAACAAAGCCACGCGTACCGTGGAAATGACGCTCCAGGACATCGCTTTTTCGCCCAACTCCCTGGATGTAAAAGACGGCGAGACCGTGCGCTTTGTCCTGGTCAACAAAGGCCGGTTGCTCCACGAATTCAACCTGGGCGACGCGGCGATGCATGCCGAACACCAGAAGGAAATGTTAAAGATGCAAGCCAATGGCATGCTCACCGCCACCGGCATGGGCGCGATGGACCACAGCGCCATGGGCCATGGTGCAATGAAACACGATGATCCCAACAGTGTCCTGGTCGAGCCCGGCAAAACCGCCGAGCTGACCTGGACGTTCGCCAAGGCCAAGGGCCTGGAGTTCGCCTGCAACCTGCCGGGGCATTACCAGGCGGGCATGGTCGGCAAACTCAACGTCGATTGATCCGCTGGCGCTTAGGCGCGCGGGCAAAGGCTGGTAGACTGGCGCGGTTTTATTCAGCCAGGTTTCCGCCATGCATCCCGCAGCCGAACATTCGCCGCTGGGCAAGTCCAGTGAATACATCTCCACTTACACCCCTTCGTTGCTGTTCCCGATCCCGCGTGCCGCCAAATGGGCCGAGCTGGGCCTGAGCGCCGAAACCCTGCCTTACAAGGGCGTGGATTTCTGGAACTGCTTCGAACTGTCCTGGCTGCTGCCGTCGGGCAAGCCGGTGGTGGCCATCGGTGAGTTCTGCATCCCGGCCGACTCGCCGAACATCATCGAGTCCAAGTCGTTCAAGCTCTACCTCAACTCGCTGAACCAGACCGCGTTCGCCGATACGGCCAGTCTTGAAGCCACCCTGCGCACCGACCTCAGCGCCGCTGCCGGCAAACCGGTGAGTGTGCGCATCCGCAGTCTGGGCGAGATCGAAGCCGAAGGCGTGATGGCCTTGCCGGGCGTGTGCATCGATGAGCTGGATATCAGCGTCAGCAACTACGAGCATCCGCGTCCGGAACTGTTGCGTTGTGACGCTTCACGCATTGTTGAGGAGAGCGTGCACAGCCATCTGCTCAAGTCCAATTGCCCGGTCACCAGCCAGCCGGATTGGGGCAGTGTGGTGGTGCAATACCGGGGGCACGCACTGGATCACGCCAGCCTGCTGGAATATATCGTGAGCTTTCGCCAGCACTCAGACTTCCACGAGCAGTGCGTGGAGCGCATCTTTCTCGACCTGCAGTGCTTGCTCAAGCCGGAGAAATTGACGGTGTATGCGCGGTATGTGCGACGTGGCGGGCTGGATATCAACCCGTATCGCAGTACGCAAGATATGGCGTTCCAAAACGTACGCCTGGCCCGCCAGTAGCCTTCACTCAAACCAAATGTGGGAGCGGGCTTGCTCGCGAATGCGGTGGGTCAGTCACCTCTCGGCTGGCTGATCCACCGCTATCGCAGGCAAGCCAGCTCCCACATTGGGTTCTGTGCTTGGCGTGGGATCGAATCAGATCCCGATGTTGCCCAAGGTGATCACGATATTACGCAGCGTCCCGGCAATGCCTGGATGATCCAGTTCAAAGCCTTCCACCGCCCGGTTTACATCGTCGGCGATGCTGGGTGTCTGGGTGGCCGGTTCCAATTCAAGCTGCACTTCGAACTTGGCGATCAACTCTTGCAGGGCTTTACGTTTTTCGGCAGGCAGCGGCGGTTCCTGTTCCAACTGCCCGCGCAGGATCTCGACCTGTTCTTCAAGTTTTTTGCGATCAGGCATGACATTCTTCCTTCTTATCAATAGGCACTGGCATAGACCGCGGCACGCCGAGAAAGGTCTACGGGCTGGCTTGTAGATTAATCCACCCGCGTCAACTGTGCATGATCCGTGTCAGGGCTTCTCGCCTTTGAGCTGGCGCAGGCTGATGTCGGCCAGGCACGTGCCGAGCTCGCCCAGGTGATCGATCACCGAATGCACGCCCAGCCCATACAGGGCAACCGTGGCCTTGCCGCGCTTGTGCTCGCGCTCTTGTTCGCTCAGCGCCTGCCATGGCTCGGGCGCCAGGCCGCACAGCGAGCCGCAGGAGGCCAGGCCAATGGTCCACAACCCGGCGTTGAGGCCTGATTGCAGCAGGCGCGGTTCGCCGCTGACCAGTACGCAGCCTTCCAAGCGTTGGATGTTCAGCTCCATCAGGGCTTGCCAGCAGGCATGGGGCGCCGGCCAGCGAATGGAGGAGGGCGATGCCGCTTTGACCCAGGCCGGCAGCGTGGCGGCCAGAGGCGTGGTGACGGACGGGGGCAGTTCGTCCAGCCAGGCGCAGGGCACGCCTTGCTCCTTCAGGCTGCGCAGGATCTTCAGCGCGCCAGGCGTGGCCTGGGAGTCGGGCGCGGGCGAATCGGTGCGCGCCCTGGAACCGAAGTCCACCAGGCAGCCACTCAGGCCAAACAGAACGGCAGTCAAGGCGGGAGCGCTGGCGATGGCTATTTCGGCGTGAGGCATGTCGACATCCCTGAAATAGCTCCAACGCTATCGGGGCCAGATGACAAGTCCGTGACAGGATTGTTAATTGTAGGAATTTTGTGCATTTCGAGTGCGACAGTTGCTGGAAGATGCCTAATTGGACACTTCCGTCATATACTGCACGCCTTATTCAGGGCATAGCGCCCATGACAGACCATTCAAGGAGCAAAAGCTATGCGCTGGAGCCACTGTTTCGCTCAGCTATCGGTGTGTGCCACTTTCCTGCTGGCGCCGTTTGCCGCCCAAGCAGCGCCAGAGGATGACCCCTGGGAAAGCGTCAACCGCCCGATCTTCACCTTCAACGACACCGTTGACACCTATGCCCTCAAGCCATTGGCCCAAGGCTATGAGTGGATCACTCCGCAGTTTGTCGAAGACGGCATCCACAACTTCTTCCGCAACATCGGCGATGTCGGCAACCTGGCCAACAACGTGCTGCAGCTCAAGCCCCACAATGCCGGCGTCGACACCGCCCGTTTGCTGGTCAACACCACATTCGGCGTGCTGGGCTTTATCGATGTGGGTACCAAAATGGGGCTGCAGCGCAGCGATGAAGACTTCGGCCAGACCCTCGGTTACTGGGGCGTAGGCAGTGGTCCCTACGTGATGCTGCCGTTGCTGGGCCCAAGCACCCTGCGTGATGCGCCCTCCAAGTACGTGGACAGTTACACTCAGCCGTACCGTTACATGGACGATGTGTCCCTGCGCAACAGCGTCATGGGCCTCAACCTCGTTGACACCCGCGCCAGCCTGCTCGACAGCGAAAAGCTGATCACCGGTGACAAATACACCTTTATCCGCAACGCCTACCTGCAGAACCGCGAGTTCAAGGTCAAGGATGGCAAGGTCGTCGACGACTTCTAAGCCGTGACGTTTTGAAATGAAAAAGGCGACCCCCAGTGGTCGCCTTTTTTGTGCGTGATCACTAGGACTACATCCTTACTTTGTGTTGTGGTCGCGCTTGTTCTTATAACTCCGGGTGATTTGCGGTGTAAAGACGCCCGGCGACCATCGGCATGAGCTTGAAACCCCTCACGGATGGGAGTACCGTCTGCGCCTTAGAAGGGCACCTCTGCTTTACCGTTGTGCATGGGCGAAATCCCAATGCTTTGTAGGACAGAGAGGCTAGAAAGCGAATCCAGTACGTGCGCCCGGCCATTGCCGAGCCGCCTACGCCAACCTAATTCTGGCGCCGTTTGCCCACATGCAAAAAACCAGTGCCACGCTGCTGATAATCGATGACGACGAAGTAGTGCGCGCGAGCCTCGCGGCCTATTTGGAAGACAGTGGCTTCAGCGTCCTGCAGGCCAGTAATGGCCAACAGGGTCTCCAGGTATTCGAGCGCGACCAGCCCGACCTTGTGATCTGCGACCTGCGCATGCCCCAGATGGGCGGCCTCGAGCTGATTCGCCAGGTAACCGAGCTCGCCCCCGAGATGCCGGTGATTGTCGTGTCCGGTGCCGGCGTGATGAACGATGCCGTCGAAGCCCTGCGCCTGGGTGCCGCCGACTACCTGATCAAACCCCTGGAAGACCTGGCGGTGCTGGAGCACTCGGTGCGCCGTGCCCTGGATCGTGCACGGCTGATGGTAGAAAACCAGCGCTACCGCGAGAAGCTCGAAACCGCCAACCGCGAGCTCGAAGCCAGCCTCAACCTGCTTCAGGAAGACCAGAACGCCGGTCGCCAGGTGCAGATGAACATGCTGCCGGTCAGTCCCTGGACCATCGACGAGTTCCAGTTTGCTCACCAGATCATCCCGTCGCTGTACTTGTCGGGTGACTTTGTCGATTATTTCCGTGTGGATGAACGGCGTGTCGCCTTCTACCTCGCTGACGTGTCCGGCCACGGCGCATCTTCTGCTTTTGTCACCGTGTTGTTGAAGTTCATGACCACACGGCTGTTGTTCGAATCCAAGCGCAATGGCACCTTGCCGGAGTTCACCCCGTCGCAAGTGCTCGGCCACATCAACCGGGGCCTGATCAGCTGCAAGCTGGGCAAGCACGTGACGATGGTCGGCGGCGTGATCGACGAAGAAACCGGTCTGTTGACCTACAGCATCGGCGGTCACCTGCCGATGCCTGTTTTATACACTCCTGACAGTGTGCGTTACCTGGAAGGCCGTGGTCTGCCGGTAGGCTTGTTCAATGAAGCCACCTACGAAGACCACATTCTGGAGCTGCCGCCGACGTTCAGCCTGACGCTGATGTCCGACGGCATCCTGGACCTTCTTCCAGAGCCTACACTTAAAGAGAAAGAAGCTGCCTTGCCTCAAAAGGTCAAGTCGGCGGGCGGCAGCCTGGATGGCCTGCGGCAGGTTTTTGGATTGGCCACGCTAGGGGAGATGCCGGATGATATCGCCCTATTGGTGTTGAGCAGGAATCTTTGATGAGTACCGGAAGAATCCAATTCGCCGAGCAAGACGGGACTTTCGTCCTGAAATTTGTCGGTGAAGTGCGCCTGACCCTGTGTTCGGCGCTGGATGCGACGATTGAGCGGATTTTCACCGCGCTGAACTTCTCGGCGATCGTGATCGATCTGACCGAAACCCGCAGCATCGACAGCACCACCCTGGGGCTGCTGGCCAAGCTGTCCATTCTGTCTCGGCAGAAGGTCGGCCTGTTGCCGACGGTCGTGACCACCCACGAAGACATCACCCGTCTGCTGCAATCCATGGGCTTCGACCAGGTGTTCAACATCGTTGACCGTCCGATCCCCTGCCCGGAATGCCTGACCGACTTGCCTTCGCAGGACCAGTCCGAAGAAATCGTGCGGATCAAGGTGCTGGAAGCGCACAAGATCCTGATGGGCTTGAACGAGTCCAACCGCGAAGCCTTCCACGACCTCGTCAATGCGCTTGAGCGTCACTGACACCACTGTCGAAACACGGTCCCCTGTGGGAGCAGGCAAGCCAGCTCCCACAGTTTGACTTGAGTTTGGCTTGCGATCGGCGAACACAAAAAAGGGCGACACCCGCGAAGGTGCCGCCCTTTTTGCAATCGCCGGCTTTTTACAGCTTGGCCGACAACAACGCCTCCAGCTTCTCCTGGTCCCGAGCAAACTGACGAATCCCCTCCGCCAGCTTCTCAGTCGCCATCGCATCTTCGTTGGACTCCCAACGGAACTGCGCTTCAGTCATATGCACACGGGCCTCGCCAGCGTGCCCAGGCGACAGCTTACGCTCCAGCGTGCCTTCATCCGCCGCCAGCTTCTCCAGCAGGTCCGGGCTGATGGTCAGGCGATCACACCCCGCCAGCTCTTCGATCTGGCTGAGGTTACGGAAGCTCGCACCCATCACCACGGTCTTGTAGCCGTTGGCCTTGTAGTAGTTGTAGATGCGCGTGACCGACTGTACGCCCGGGTCATCGGAACCGGTGTAGTCGTTACCGTTGGCCTTCTTGTACCAGTCGTAGATACGGCCCACGAACGGCGAGATCAGGAACACGCCGGCTTCAGCGCAAGCCACGGCCTGGGCGAAGGAGAACAGTAAGGTCAGGTTGGTCTGGATGCCTTCTTTTTCCAGCTTCTCCGCCGCGCGGATGCCTTCCCAGGTGGAAGCGATCTTGATCAACACCCGGTCACGGCCAACGCCGGCTTTGTCGTACAGATCGATCAGACGGTGCGCACGCTTGAGTATCGCGTCTTCATCGAACGACAAGCGGGCATCGACCTCAGTGGAAATACGCCCCGGCACCACCTTGAGAATCTCCTGGCCCACCGCCACCGCAAAACGGTCACTGGCCAGACCTACATCACCGTTGCAGTCCTGCACGCACTCGTCCAGCAGCTTGGCATAGCCCGCAATCGACGCGGCCTTGAGCAGCAGGGAAGGGTTGGTGGTGGCGTCTTGCGGCTTGAGCTTGGCGAGTGTGGAAAAATCGCCGGTATCGGCTACAACGGTGGTGAATTGCTTGAGTTGTTCCAGCTTGGAAGTCATGGGCGTGCTCTGTCCTGTGGGTCTGATGACATTACCCGAGCGCCGACAGGCGCTCAAGGGCGCAAATGGGTTCGATCGTTTGCGAGGGCAACAACCTGGAAACAGCCGTTTGAATACCCGGCCGTACTGCTCAATAGGAGGCCAAAACCGCCGCCAGGTTCAACCCGAATGACACAGGCACAACACTGTCCCCTGTGGGAGCTGGCTTGAACTGCAATGGCGGCCTCACAGTCGTCGATGTCTACCAGGTGTACATTTATCCAACGGTGGGAGTAGCTTTGCCAGCCATGCCGGCCTCAAAGCCGCCGAAATCTTCCTGATGTACACCTGTGGGAGCTGGCTTGCCTGCGATGGCGGCCCCACCGTCGCCGATATCTACCAGACGTACATCAATCCAACTGTGGGAGCGGGCTTGCTCGCGAAAGCAATGGTCCAGCCCCCCCTAATGCCCCCACTGACACGCCCTCATCACCGCCCTTCCAACAACGCTCCCGCCTGATCCAACAAAGCCAGCGGGTCACTCGCCTTGTGAATATCCACCGACAACAACTGCCTGAACTTGCGAGCCCCCGGGAAACCTGTGCCCAACCCCAACACATGTCGAGTAATGTGATGCATCGTCCCACCACTGGCCACATGCTCCACAATATACGGCCGCAACTGCGCCAACACCTCGGCCCGACCAATCACCGGCGCATCACTGCCAAACACCTGCTGATCCACCTGCGCCAGCACATACGGATTGTGATAAGCCTCGCGCCCCAACATCACCCCATCAAACGTCTGCAGATGCTCACGGCACTGCTCCAACGTCTTGATCCCGCCGTTCAGCACAATCTCCAACTCAGGAAAATCCCGCTTCAACTGCGCCGCCACGTCATAGCGCAACGGCGGAATATCCCGGTTCTCCTTGGGCGACAACCCCTCCAGAATCGCAATCCGCGCATGCACGGTGAAACTGGTGCAACCGGCATCCTTCACCGTCCCGACGAAATCACACAGCTGGGCATAACTGTCCCGGCCATTGATGCCGATGCGATGCTTCACCGTCACCGGAATCGACACCGCATCGCGCATCGCCTTCACACAATCCGCCACCAGGACAGGGTGCGCCATCAGGATCGCGCCGATCATGTTGTTCTGCACGCGGTCACTGGGGCAGCCGACGTTCAGGTTCACTTCGTCGTACCCGGCGGCCTCGGCCATGCGTGCGCAGGCGGCCAGATCAGCGGGGACGCTGCCGCCCAATTGCAGCGCTAGCGGATGCTCGGCTTCGTTGTGGCGCAGGAAGCGGTCATGGTCGCCATGGAGGATGGCGCCGGTGGTGACCATCTCGGTGTAGAGCAGGGCGTGTTTGGAGAGCAGACGCAGGAAGTACCGGCAGTGGCGGTCGGTCCAGTCCATCATGGGGGCGACGGAGAAACGGCGGGAGAGGGGAGCGGTTTGTAGGGGCATTGGGGAATCTGAGTCAGCGAGGCGAATGGGGCGCAGTTTATCAGGGATGGGTCTTGGGGGCGGAGGTGCGTTTTTGCGACCTTCACCACTTCGAGCGCGGACGTTGCCTTGTGTGGAATATGCCAAGAATTTGTAGGCGATCTCCGCGTACTCGATACGGGATCAGATAGGACCAGTTGGGTACCGCCCATTCTCGGGTGTGTTTTACCCGACCTTCACGGCCCATGGAAGGAAACTGAGCTAGCTTGTCGACGCTAGCGAAAATGGCATCGGAGAAGTCGTCAGCTGCCTTCGGATTTTCGAGAGCGATATAGTTTGCTTCGTCTTCCAGATTTTTGAGTGCTTTTTCAAGCCACTCAACCCGCATTCCGGCTCCAGCGCCTAGCGCGCATGGCCGCCACTTGGTCATCGGTGGCGAATTTGCCTTCGTCGGCGTCTTTTACCGCCAGCTCGATCTGAGCAGTCAGCGTATTTTCGTGCTCGATGTAGTCGCGAAGAACGTCCATCGCCAGGTAGCTTGCGGTCTGACCGTTGGTTTTGGCCAGGTCGGCGAGAGAGTTGGACAGGTCTTCCGGCAGGTTTAGGGATATCCCAGTCATGGCGGTCTCGATGGTGGACGGTTGTGAGGCATCTTACACCGTGAAGCGTCGGGTTGAAGCAGCAGGCCGTCGCGAGGTGTGTCAGGGAGTGAGTCGTTCGCTTTTCCTTTGCCAACTCAAAACCCGATATGGCGGATAAATAAATCTGTCCCCTTTTGTTCTTGCACTCCTGCAGTTGCCTCGGCGCGGGCCCGGCTGGGCTTGCTCTGGCATTGCTGGAAGTGAAAAAGCCTGCGAATCCCTGCAAGGGTGGGCTGTTTTGAGAAGACTTCTGAAGCGCAGTGGGGGATGGGTTTTGAGCGGTGGCTCGGGAAAAGGGTTAGTTTTTAAAATGGCAGCCTGAGAGCGGCTGAAACGCCCGTATTTACTGGGCTTGGGAGCTAACTTTGGAGGGTTAGTTATGGTTAGGTCTGAGGTTAGTAAGTTGTAACATATTGATCTATAAGGCTTTTATTTTTTGAGTTTTTAACATTTATAAAGGTTAGGAAATAATCTTCTGCTAACCAAAACCTAACTTGCGGCAATCGCCGAAAGCCGCGCAGCACAAGGCTTTCAGGGCAGTCAGCAAAAACTAACCTTCCTAACCGTTTTCCGATGGGTCAACATGAAAAGCAGAAAGCACCTAGGGGAGGGCGCTGGCTCAGGTCCGTCAGCTGCTGTGCACTCACGTTGGTGCGCAAACACTCCCAGGATCCAGTAACTGTCACCGAAACTGTCACCAGTTCTACGCAACGTCGCCTCGATACCGTTGGAAGCCTTGAAAGTAGTGGAGCGGGTGAAGGGAATCGAACCCTCGTTATCAGCTTGGGAAGCTGACAACGAGGCATCATATGAGGAGAGAAATGGAGTGGAGTCGAAAATAATCAAGCGCTAGGACAAAGTATGTCCTCGAGGAACTGGTTCTTGTCGCGCTCTTCAGTCAAAAATTTTTTTGCCTTACTCAATTCAAGCAGGGTATCAGTCTCTAAAGATTGTAGTTCTCTCCACACTAAGTCCGCGCCGAATGATTTGATAATTGTTCGAATGCTTATGGATTGTGATTCGTCGGGAAAACTCTCTAGGCCTTGTGTGTGTTTGATCGCCCAATCAATTTTATCTTTTTGAGAATGGTCGACTGAATCCATTAGTGCTTCAAAAACACGATTTGAGATGGTTTCAAATAGTTCTATACGAGTTGGATTAAATGGACCTGCTTGTAAAAAATCATATTCAGCGGTAATCGAGTAATTAAACTCGGGTTGGATTGATTCAAGGAATGCAATTAGGCTATCTTCGTTTTTTGAATTTATGAGTTTTGTTATTTCGTCAATTTGCGTGGAGAGGTTGGCTACAACGTAATCTTGCAAATATCTGGTTTTATCAATTGTTTGAAGGAAATCTAATGGGTATTTCCAGGTGTCATATGAGTTAAATGCAGCTTTATAAAAGCTTTTTGCGGTATTGTCCGGTAGCGCTTTGACAAACGCAGCGGCGTGGTAGTCTAGGATGCTCTTATGCAAAAAAGTAGTTGTATCATATCCTTCATCAAGCATTAGACATGCAATTTTGACAATGTCCTTACGAAAATTTTCTACGCCGCAGTTCTCAGTATTCATGTACTTTGATGCTTTCTCAAAGTGTTTGTTGAAAGCTTTTGTGTCGAGGGAGCGCCCACTTCCTCCTTGAACTACCATAAAACAAAATGCATCGAATAATTTTTTTAGTTCGCTCTCGGATAAACCTGAGTAATGCTGTCTATTAAATCCTGCCTTATACCGGTCATGTTTGCTAAATACGGTACCAAATAGCTTGTCAAAAAACTCAGGTAAAGTTGCAGGGATTTTTTGCTCGGTTTGGTGAACGATGACCACCAGTGTAAGCATCAATGGCGTGCAGATTACGCCCGAAATATGGGTAGAGCATTCGTCGAGCGCTTTAATTATGTCTAACCTTTTAGCTGTCGAGCTAATGAGTTTTTTGAGGAAAGGAGGATAATCATCTTTTGAAAGCTGAACTAAAGATATAACTTGAAATCCTGTTGTGTTTTGGATAGAGCTTTTTGGGCGGCTTGAGATGACAATCTTTAGATTAGGATGCTTTGCTTGAATCGTCTCAAGTTCAACGATTGTATCATTGACGCACTCTGCTGGAATTTCATCGAAGCCATCCAGTAAAAGTACTATTTTTCCAGTGCTAGCTAGATAGTCAAAGGCCTCTGCATCAGATGGCAGGCTTAATGTATCTAAAAAAGTGTAAATAGTACTCGCTAAACTTCGCTGCTCTGAGATTTTTCGAAGCTCTACCAATATAGGCACTACGGTGATTTCTTGGTCGTTGAGAACGGACATGGCTAAATAACGCATAAAAATTGATTTACCCTGTCCCACAATACCTTCGATTACCAAATTTCCTTCTGGTAGTTCTGATAAGCTGGATATTTTACTAGGGGCGCCAGCAATATAAAGTCTCGAAGGGAAGTAAAAATTTTGCAATGAGAGTTCGGATTCGGGCGACCAGATGGTTTTCACTTTGTCTAGTTTGATCAACTGATTTGCGATCTTCTTGCTGATCTGTACAAGGCTAAGTTTTTTTAATTTATCTTTAACGGACGCTTTCGCAGTGCTGTAAATTTCTGTAATTAATGGTTTTAGGGCAGTTGTTAAGATTGCGGTCGTCAAAGTAGCCATTTAAAAATCCTTATTCGCTTAGCAGTTGGCGCCCCTCTAAGGGCAGAATTAAGCTGGTTCTGTTGCTTTAAGTTTAATGATTAATGGAATATGTTGAGCATGATACTTGATGTGTCCTTGGAAGATAAGGAGAGGAATTTATCTTTTGTATTGTAATTTTTATTATAGGGAAAGTTTTCTTTTGTCCAAATCAAGGCCAGATGCATTTGAATGTTTCCATCGCCGGAAGTGATTTGCGCAACAACTAAAAATATTAGTATAGCCTCAAGCAGTCCGATCCAGCACCGAGAAAGCTGATGATTTTAGGTCGTGACTGGCAGCAATCGACAGCCGATCGCACTCACTCAGGCGTCATTAGCACTGCGATAGTCATTTTGATGAACTCTTCGTTTCGGTCGATTGCAACCAGGGCACCACGGACGTTATCGGCGACATCCCCCGACTCGTGCTGCTCGACCCACAGAGTGAGCTCCATGATTGCGGCTTCTAGGGCCAGCTGATTTTCGTTGAGCTTGTAGAGCAGGGAAGGGATCAGGTCCGAATTTGGAATTGCATTTCCTCCATAAGCAGGAAAAGCGTAGCAGCTCAACACACATGATAGGGATTAAGAGCCGCTTCTAATTTTAGGGCTTTTGAACCGCGTCGACAGAGCTCGAGATTGGACCCAAAAACGGTGGCTTAAATGTCGACGCCGAAGCGGCCCTTGGTGGACTGCATGGGAAGGCATGCGCAAGGCTGCCGGGCTCTCAACGTCGCAAGTCATAAGCGGCAGCGTAAGGTCGTTATCTGCCGGATATAAAAGCATATTGCTGTAGCGAAAAAGCTAGGTATGAGAGGGAGTGGTACAGAATTGGTACGCGGAAAGCACATTGTTGCTGTAAGCCTTAGTTTTAGAGGCTCTTGTCATTAATCGTTCCAATCCATCATCGGGACGACTTACCGAGTGTGGGGTGATTTCGGGAACAGGTTAAATCGTCTAGGAAATTTCCCACGCTTTTCTCGGCTTGCCCCTAAGACCACCCCTAGCTAACCTCCTCAAGCCGCTGCCAATCCAGCGGTCGGATGTGGAAGTCCGTACCAAGCTAAGACGCAATCGTCATAAACACCTACCGGCGCTTTTTAACGTCTGTATCATGTGTTTCGGCGGCTGTGCGCGGGGCACCTCGGTGCGCCGGGTCCTTAGCCCTGGTCTTCCACACCTGCGTACAGCTGCCACCTCTCATGTGGAAGTGAGACTGGTAGTTCCTGAATAGTTAAGGAGCTTCGCCATGTACAAGGTCACACCAAATCCGCCTTATGCTTCAAACGCTGCATCCTCTGATCCCAAGCTTCAAGCCGCAGCCCAGCGAGCAATCCATCATCACTTGCCCCCATCCGACGACGCGGCACTCGTGGAACGCCCAAGCAACAATCTATTCCTCGTCAACCCAACCCTCGACCCCGAAACCCTCCTGGCCAACGCTGCCGAAAACCTCGCGTCCGCCAACGAAATGGCCGCCACCTTGGCGTTCGACCTCGACGACTCCCAACGCGCCATCGCCCTGGGCATTCAGCAGCTAATCGAGTTGAGCTCGCTGCTCGTCGACCGAGCTCAGGAGCAAGTTGCGCCTGTAACCGCCTCAGTTAAAGCCTGACAACCAACCCTGCCGCCTCACCCAAGGCGGCAACCTGAACTCATCCTGTCCCGCTGCAATGTTTCATAATTCCCCGCACCGTTGAGGTCTACGATCCTTATCAAGAAGGGCCCCCGCGCCTCCAGCCTACAGGTAATTGAAACCATGATCTCAAACCTCGTCAAAGTCGCAGTGATCACCGGCACGTTGCTGTTGAGCGCCTGTTCATCCTCACCCGCCGTGAGCAGTGACCCGTGTTTTTCAGGTGGATGCCAGGCATTTGGGGACCACAGCCCCAGCAAAGCCGCCAAGATGAATTTCGGTGGCAGTGGGCTAGGGAGTAGTTATGGGGAGTATGGGGCGGGGTTGTTGCATGATGATTGATGGGTGGTGGGTCAGTCATTGGGGTGGTGACTGACCCATTGCTATCGGGGGCAAGCCCCCTCCCACAGTTTTATCTCCAGTGAAGCAGGACGTGGGCGTTAGTGCCCACCCTTCATGCGGCGTGCAATCAGGTAGATGCCCAGCCCAACCAGCGCCGTAGCCGCGCCGATATACCCGGTGCTCGTCCACCCCAGCCCAGCCGTAATCGCCATCCCGCCAAACCACGGCCCCAACGCATTCGCCAGGTTAAACGCCGCATGGTTGGACGCCGCCGCCAGGCTTGGCGCTTCATGCGCAATATCCATCAGGCGGATTTGCAGTGGCGCAGCCATGGCGATCATGGTGCCGACCAGGCCGATACCCAGCAGTACGCCCCACAGTGAGCTGGCGGCGAAGGTGAAGAAGATCAGCACGGCCATCGACCACACCAGGATCCAGCCCATCGCCCGAAACTGCAGGCGATCAAACAGCTTGCCGCCGGCGATGTTGCCGATGATCCCGCCCATGCCAAACGCCGCCAGGCCAAATGGTATCCACTGGGGCGACACCTTGGTCACTTCCAGCATGGTCGGCGCCAGGTAGCTGAACACGCAGAACATCCCGGCAAAGCCAATCGCGCCAATGGCCAGGGCCATCCACACTTGCGGTTTGGTGAAGGCGCGCAGTTCCTTGCGCGGGTCGCTGCGTTGTTCGTCGTGGCGGTGGGGCACGAAGTGCCAGACCAGGGCGATGGTGATGAGCGCGATCACGCTGACCAGGGCGAATGCCGAGCGCCAGCCCAGGTGTTGGCCGAGGAAGGTGGCGATGGGGTTGCCGAGCAGCATCGCCAGGGTCAGGCCCATCATCACGCGGGCGACGGCGCCGGCGCGTTTGTCGTTGGGCACCATGCTGGAGGCGACGACGGCGGCAATCCCGAAGTAGGCGCCGTGGGGCAGGCCGCTGATAAAGCGGAAGGCCACCAGTGAACCAAAGGTCGGGGTGAAGGCCGTTGCCAGGTTGCCCATGGCATACAGCCCCATCAACAGCAGCAGCAGATGTTTGCGCAGCAGCTTGGCGCCGAGGATGGCGAGCAGCGGGGCGCCGACCATTACGCCCAGCGCGTAGGCGCTGATGGCGTGGCCGACCTGAGGTTCGCTCAAACCCAGGTTCTGGGCGATGTCGGGCATCAGCCCCATGATGGCGAATTCACCGGTGCCGATCGCGAAAGCGCCCACGGCCATGGCAGCTTCCATTTTGGCGGCGCTGCGCGCGGGCAGCACGTGCCCGGATATTTGCTCAAGAGTCATGGAACGCTCTGTGTGGAGGGTGGCACGAAAAGGCCGCCGCGGATGCTACGCAAGCAGCGGCGAAGGTGTCTAGAACGACCTTTTGCCTGAGAGTTCCACGCCTGTGACCCCAGGTCGCGCCTGCCGGCCTTGACAGCGGCGGGTTAAAAGCCGCGATTTAGCGCTGTCAATTGGCCAAACGGCGCATAAACGCCGTTTGCCGTGATATTCTGCGCGCCGTCCTGGACCGGCCTCCCCGGGTGCGTACATCCGTATACGCCCCTGCGAGTGGCTGCCGCCCAGGTAGCTGAAGCCAATAATGATAAGAAGTCAGCGCAGAAGGGACATAAAAGTGAGGTCGATACGTCGGCCTTGTGTGCCCACCCCGCGGCCTTGAAACACTCAGGGGCGCTAGGGCGGATGGCGTTTTATCATAGGTGCTACTGATGTTTAAGAAAGTAAACACTGCCCTGCTGGGGCTGGCTTTGTCGATGGGGATCACGTCCGTTCACGCGGAAGAGGCAAAGAAAGTCGATGTGCTGCTGATCGGCGGCGGCATCATGAGTGCGACCCTGGGTGTCTGGCTCAACGAGCTGGAGCCGGGCTGGTCGATGGAAATGGTCGAGCGCCTCGACGGCGTGGCCGAAGAGAGCTCCAACGGCTGGAACAACGCCGGTACCGGTCACTCGGCCCTGGCCGAGCTGAACTACACCCCGGAAGACAAGAACGGCAACGTCGAGATCCCCAAGGCGGTCGAGATCAACGAAGCGTTCCAGATCTCCCGTCAGTTCTGGTCCTGGCAAGTCCAGCAGGGCGTGCTGAAGAACCCGCGTTCTTTCATCAACTCCACACCGCACATGAGCTTTGTGTGGGGCGATGACAACATCAAGTTCCTGAAGAAACGCTACGAAGCCCTGCAAGCGAGCCCGCTGTTCGCCGGCATGCAGTACTCCGAAGACCCGGCGCAGATCGCCAAGTGGGTCCCGCTGATGATGGAAGGGCGTGACCCGAACCAGAAAATCGCGGCCACCTGGAGCCCGATCGGTACCGACGTGAACTTTGGCGAGATCACCCGCCAGTTCGTCGCGCACCTGCAAACCACGCCGAAGTTCGACCTGAAACTGTCGAGCGAAGTGCAGGACATTACCAAGAACGCCGACGGTTCGTGGCGTGTCAGCTACAAAAACCTCAAGGACGGCACCAAGACTGAAACCGACGCCAAGTTCGTGTTCATCGGCGCCGGCGGCGGTGCCCTGCACTTGCTGCAAAAGTCGGGCATTCCTGAGGGCAAGGAATACGCCGGTTTCCCTGTGGGCGGTTCGTTCCTGGTGACCGACAACCCTACCATCGCCGAGCAGCACCTGGCCAAGGCCTACGGTAAGGCTTCGGTGGGTTCGCCGCCGATGTCGGTTCCGCACCTGGACACCCGCGTGCTGGACGGCAAGCGCGTGATCCTGTTTGGCCCATTCGCAACCTTTTCGACCAAGTTCCTCAAGGAAGGCTCGTACCTGGACCTGCTGACCAGCACCACCACTCACAACATCTGGCCAATGACCAAAGTCGGTGTTCGTGAATACCCGCTGGTCGAGTACCTCGCCGGTCAACTGATGCTGTCGGACGACGACCGCTTCAAGGCGCTGCAAGAGTACTTCCCGAACGCCAAGCAGTCCGACTGGCGCCTGTGGCAAGCCGGTCAGCGCGTGCAGATCATCAAGCGTGACGAAGAGCAGGGCGGCGTCCTGAAACTTGGTACCGAAGTGGTCAGCTCCGCCGACAACTCCATTGCCGGCCTGCTGGGTGCATCGCCAGGCGCTTCCACCGCGGCTCCGATCATGCTGACCGTGCTGCAGAAAGTGTTCAAGGACAAGGTGGCGAGCCCTGAGTGGCAGGCAAAACTGCACCAGATCGTACCGAGCTACGGCACCAAGCTGAACGACAGCCCTGAAGCTGTTGCCAAGGAATGGGCCTACACCGCCGGCGTGCTGCAACTGACGCCGCCGCCTGCGATCCCGCAAATGGCCGCGCCAAAGGCGACCGAGGCTGCCAAGCCTGCGGCTGCGCCGAGCAAGCCGGCGTCTGACCTGGCGCTGTAAGCAACACGCAGTAAAAAGCCCGCTGAACCGGTGACGGTCAGCGGGCTTTTTTGTGCCCCGATTTTTACCGAAATCTGCTTTTCTGTGGCGAGCGGGCTTGCCCCGCGTTGGGCCGCGAAGCGGCCCCAAAACCATGCCGCAATTTGCCTGATTCGACGAGGCGGCTTTAATGGGGCTGCTACGCAGCCCAACGCGGGGCAAGCCCGCTCGCCACAGTCATAACAAGCTCGCCGACGTTTCAGACCTTGAACTGCCTGACTTGCTCATGCAGATGCAACGCAAGTGCATTGCTGCTATCGCACAGCAGGTACAGATGCTGCGCTTGCAGGGGCGGCAGTTCTTTCATTTCTACCAACCCCTCGCCCATGCGGCTGTGCTCCATCAGGCCCACCGCCACGCCGCTGCGCACACAGGCTTCAACCGCGAAGGTATTCGGGCTTTCCAGCAGCACCCGGTGATAAATCCCGTGATCCTTCAACGCCTGCAAGGCCGCTGCCCGGTACGGGCAACCGGCGATGGGCACGGTGATGGGCAGCGGCGCGTTTGCAGGGTAGTTGAACTGCTCGGCGGCGACCCACAGCGGTTGCACAAACCCCAGTCGCTCGCCTTGTGCCAGCGGGTGTGTGCTGACCGTGATGGTCAGGTCCAGCTGGTTTGCCATGAACAGGTTCAGCAACTCACCGCTGGTGCGCGCTTCGACCTTCAGCTCCAGCAACGGATTGTCCGCAATCAATCTGGGCAAAAACTGCTGGATGAAGGCGGGCGCATAGGTGTCGGGTATCCCCAGGCGGATCTTGCCTTCCATGCGTTGCGGCATCAGTGAAATCAGCAGGCGGTCATGGCTCTTGAGAAACTCGGTGGTTTCGCCCAGCAGTTTCTTGCCGTACAGCGTCAGCTCCACGCCTTGGTTGCTGCGGCTGAACAGGCGTTGCCCGATCTGATCCTCAAGTTTCTGGATTTGTGTCGTCACGGTCGACGCGCTGCGATGCACATATTCAGCCGCCTCATTGAAACGCTGAAAGCGCGCCACGGCGTGAAAGGTGCGCAATAAATCGATATTCAGCTGCTTGGCCATGATTTCACTTTGCAGAATTGATTGTGCATATTATTCAAATATACAGAATCATGCGTGCGCCTTAGCCTTTAAGTCAACTTACAAGGCAGGAGGCGTCATGAAGCGATCTACCCTGGGGCTATTCGCCGTGCAAGCGGCGTTTGTGTTGTCGTGGAGTTCAGGCTATATCGGCGCGAAGCTGGGCACCCAAGGCAGCGGCGCATTTAATCTGCTGTTCTGGCGGTTCCTGTTGGTCGCGGTGTGTCTGGGCCTGTACTTGAACGTCAGGTTGCTGCGGGTTTCGTGGGTGCTGATCCGCCACTACGCCATTATTGGTTTCCTGTCGCAGTTCCTTTACCTGAGCTGCATCTACGTAGCGATCCAGAATGGCTTGCCTCCCGGCATCGCTGCGATTATCGCAGCGCTGCAGCCGTTGATGACGGCGGCGCTCTCGACGGGCAACGCCGCCGAACGCAGCGGCGGCTGGCAATGGGTGGGGCTGATGATCAGCTTCGCCGGGGTATCCATTGTTATCGCTGGCCAATATGGCAGCGGTGGTCGGGGTGTAAGCCTGGTGATGTACCTGTTGCCATTGGCCGCCGCCTTGGGGCTGACGCTTGCGACGTTGTATGAACGCCGCAGTGCACAGCGCCAGGAGGCGGGCCTGGTGCTGCCGCTGTTCATCCAATCGTTGCTGACCTTGATCGGCTTCACCGGCGCCGTGCTCTACACCGATACGTTGAGCATTCCCCATGAACCCGAGGTGCTGGTCTCGATTGTCTGGCTGACGGTGTTTTCCACCTTTGTCGCCTACTTGAGCCTGTGGATGTTGCTGCGGGTAATGACCGCCACCCATGTGGCTGCGTTGGTCTACCTGGAACCTCCCGTCACCCTGGTATGGGCAGCGTTGATGTTTGGCGACGTCATCCACGCATCAACCTACGCCGGCATGGCCGTGGTGGGCGCCGGGTTGCTGCTGGTGCGCTGCAAGCGACCGACCGTCGCGTGCACCTCTTGAGGCCTGCGGGTTCAGCAAGTAGACAGACACCGCCTGTTAAAAAGTACTCAGGGCCACGCAGGAGCGCGGCTGCGACAAGGGGGCTTTTTTACAGCAGTGGGCGTCAGCGCCCGAGGGTTTTGTATGTTGTTACGTTATGCGGCATTGGCGGCCATGGTCGTCGCAGCATCCGGGTGTGTGCAAGAGCGCGTCGTGCATGAGCGCAGGCCGGTGCAACGTGAATACGTCGAGGTTGTCGCGCCGCAACCGCCGCCGGTGCAAGTGGTCGAAGTCGAGCCGGCGCCACGTTACGGCTATGTGTGGTCGCGCGGTTACTGGCGTTGGGAAGGCGGACGCTATGTGGCGGTGCATGGCCATTGGGAGCCGGTGCGCGAGGGTTATCGCTATGTGCATCCGCACTGGGTGCAGCGTAACGACGGTTACCATTGGCAGGTGGGCGGCTGGATTCGGTGAACCTTGGCTGGATTCGTCTTTGCCTGCCTGGAAACCGAACTTCACCCGACAGGAGGGCGCCGAGCTGATTGGCGCCCACATCCTGGGAGCGGCGGCGCATCGGTAGACCTCAAGCCAGTCGTTTCATGCCCGCTGCCTTGGCCGCGTTGACGTCGAAGGTTGCGGTGTATTCGCAGCCGGCCGCATGCGCGCAGCGCTCGATCAGGCAGTCGGCAAAGTCGGCCTTGCTCGCAATGAACTTGCGCAGTGCCTGCCAGATGATATCGGCGTGCTCCACGGTCAGTTCGCGCGTGTGCAACAGGGTTTCCAGCACCATCACCACGTCGCTCTTGGCCGATTGGTAGCAGGACTGCAGTACCCACACCAACTCCACAAGTGTCACCAGGCTGACAAAGCCCGGTGACGCGGCGGTAAGTGATTCGATCAGTTGGGACGCCTTGGCTGATTGAGCGGGATCATCCTGGGTCACATAACGCACCAACACGTTAGTATCCAGGCCGATCATCGCGCTTTTGCTCCCTGGGCCGCGATGGCGCTGTTCATGTCTTCGATGGACACAGCCTTGGCCGGCTTGCGGATCAGCCCCTTCAGGTCCAGGACGGTTTTGCTCGCGGCAATGATGGAAAACTTGCCGTCTTCCATTTCGACAAATTCCACCCGGTCGCCTGCCTCCAGGCCCAGGGCAGTCCGGACCTGGACAGGGATGGTGATTTGCCCTTTTGAAGTGAGTGTGGCGGTTGCCATAGTGAAGATCTCCATCGTGATATTCCTTACCTTAGGGTAAGGAATGACAGAGGACAATATCCGTTGGTCCATAGATTGCTCGCAGAGGTGGGTGCGGGAAACAGTAAAAACCCTAGACCGGGTTCCTGATCTTCACACCCTCGGCCGCGCCCCAAACAGATACAAACTATGACCGACCGCCGCTGGCTTACTGCACCACGCGGTAGCACGGCACATACGCCGCGCCGCCTGGCAACTTCATGCGGTGCTGGGCGACAAACGCCTTCAGCAGCTCATCCAGCGGTTTCATGATCGCCGGGTCACCGTGAATCTGGTACGGGCCGTTCTCCTCGATCAGGCGAATCCCCTTGTCCTTCACGTTACCCGCCACGATCCCGGAGAACGCGCGGCGCAGGTTGGCCGCCAGCTCATGGGGTGGCAGCGCGTGGCTCAGTTGCAGGCCGGCCATGTTTTCGTGGGTCGGGTCGAACGGGCGCTGGAAGCCTTCATCGATCTTCAGCAGCCAGTTGAAGTGAAAAGCGTCGTTGCGCTCGCGGCGGAACTGCTTCACCGCCTTGAGGCCGGCGGTCATCTGGCGCGCCACTTCGGCCGGGTCGTCAATGATGATCTGATAGTGTGCCTGCGCGGCCGCGCCCAGTGTCGCGCCGACGAAGGCGTGCAGTTGCTGCAGGTACGGCGCTGCGTCTTTCGGCCCCGTGAGAATGACCGGGAACGGCAGGTCGCGGTTGTCCGGGTGCATGAGGATGCCGAGCAGGTACAGGAACTCTTCAGCGGTGCCGGCGCCGCCGGGGAAGATGATGATGCCGTGGCCGACACGTACGAAAGCTTCCAGGCGTTTTTCGATGTCCGGCAGAATCACCAGTTCATTGACGATCGGGTTCGGCGCTTCGGCGGCGATGATGCCCGGCTCCGTCAGCCCCAGGTAACGCCCGCCAGTGATGCGTTGCTTGGCGTGGGAAATGGTCGCGCCTTTCATCGGACCTTTCATCACGCCAGGGCCGCAGCCGGTGCACACGTCGAGGCTGCGCAGGCCCAGCTCGTGGCCGACCTTCTTGGTGTATTTGTATTCTTCGGTATTGATCGAGTGCCCACCCCAGCACACCACGATCTTCGGCTCCACGCCCGGGCGCAGCGTACGGGCGTTGCGCAGCAGGTGGAACACGTAGTCGGTGATGCCCTGGGAATTGCTCAGGTCGATGCGCTGGCTGTCCAGCTCGTTCTCGGTGTAGACGATGTCGCGCAGGGCGCTGAACAGCATTTCGCGGGTGCTGGCGATCATTTCGCCATCGACGAAGGCGTCGGCCGGGGCGTTCAGCAGTTCCAGGCGCACGCCGCGGTCCTGCTGGTGGATACGTACTTCAAAATCCTTGTAGGCATCCAGGATGGTCTTGGCGTTATCGATGTGCGCGCCGGTGTTGAGGATCGCCAGGGCGCACTGCCGAAACAGCGTGTAGATGCTGCCGCTGCCGGCTTCGCTCAGTTGCTGGACTTCACGTTGGGACAGGGTTTCGAGGCTGCCCTTGGGGCTGACGGAGGCATTGATGACTTGACGTTGGGGCATTCCGGTTCCTTGAAAGCGCAGCCACCGCGCCCGCAAGGGGCCGCGATAGCTTGAGAAGGGTGGGCGCCGAATTCGGTCGCACGAGACGGATATTTACCTCAGGCGCAAGGCCGAGCGCAAATACCGTCCAGCACCATCATGCCGCAGAACCCACTGAATCAGCTTCCAGTTTTTGTAGAAAAACCGACGCAGGGTAATGACCTTTGCACCCGATCCTGCGTTTCGGCGATTGAATTTTGTAATCAGAAGATTTGCGACTATCGTGACGCTTCGGTTTTTTGGACGTCATAGACCGGTACGATTGAAGTTGAATGGCCACCACTGGCCTTCGGCACCTTGGAAGAGGCAGAAATTTTATGATCATCAAACCGCGGGTTCGTGGCTTTATCTGTGTGACCGCTCACCCTGTTGGCTGTGAAGCGAACGTCAAGCAACAGATCGACTACGTGACTCAACACGGCGCCATCGAAGGCGGCCCGAAAAAGGTGCTGGTCCTCGGCGCATCCACCGGCTACGGCCTGGCCGCGCGCATCAGCGCTGCGTTTGGCTGCGGTGCCGACACCCTGGGCGTGTTTTTTGAGAAAGAAGGCGAAGAAGGCAAGCTGAGCTCCGCCGGCTGGTACAACAGCGCTGCGTTCGAGAAGTTTGCCGCCGAAAAAGGCCTGTACGCCAAGAGCATCAACGGCGACGCGTTCTCCGACGAGATCAAGCGCCTGACCATCGACACCATCAAGAAAGACCTGGGCAAGATCGACTTGGTCGTCTACAGCCTGGCCGCGCCACGCCGTACCGACCCGCAAGGCGTGGTGCACACCTCCACCCTCAAGCCGATCGGCAAGGCCGTGACCCTGCGCGGTATCAACACCGATAAGGGTGTTGTCGTCGACACCACGCTTGAGCCCGCGACCCAGGAAGAAATCGACGGCACCGTGAAAGTCATGGGTGGCGAAGACTGGCAGCTGTGGATCGACGCCCTGCGTGACGCCGACGTGCTGGCAGAAGGCGCCAAGACCACCGCGTTCACTTACCTCGGCGAGAAGCTGACCCAGGATATCTACTGGAATGGCTCCATCGGCGAAGCCAAGAAAGACCTCGACAAGAAAGTCCTGACGCTGCGCGACAACCTGGCTGCCCTCAAGGGCGACGCCCGCGTGTCGGTGCTCAAGGCGGTGGTGACCCAGGCCAGTTCGGCCATCCCGATCATGCCGCTGTACCTGTCGCTGCTGTTCAAAGTGATGAAAGAGCAGGGCACTCACGAAGGTTGCATCGAACAGGTCTACGGCCTGTTCAAAGACAGCCTGTACGGCGCCCAGCCGAAACTCGACACCGACGGCCGCCTGCGTGCCGACCTGGCCGAGCTGGAACCCAAGGTCCAGGACGCCGTCGCTGCCCTGTGGAACCAGGTCACCGACGACAACGTCAACGAGATCAGCGATTTCGCCGGCTACAAGGCCGAATTCCTGCGGTTGTTCGGCTTTGAAATCGACGGCGTGGATTACGACGCCGATGTGAACCCCACCGTGAAAATCAATGGTCTGATTCAAGCCTGAGTAATGTGGGAGCTGGCTTGCCTGCGATACAGACACCCCGGTCGATCAGTCAGACCGCGGTGATGCTATCGCAGGCAAGCCAGCTCCCACATTTGACCCGCGTTTTTTCAGAACCCTCCTACACGCCGTCGCGTGCCTCCTCTCTTCCAGAATCTGCCAAACTCCTGCGGCTATCAACGCATGCCAACGGAGGATCCGATGACCATTCGCGCAGTAGTTTTTGATTTCGGCGGTGTCCTGTTCGACTGGAGCCCGCACCACCTGTACCGCAAGCTGATTGCCGACGACCAAGAACGGCAATGGTTTCTCGATAACATCTGTACCCAGGCCTGGAACACTGAGCAGGATGCCGGCCGTTCCCTGGCTGAAGGCACGCGCAGCCTCATCGAACAGCACCCGCAGCATGAGCATTTGATCCAGGCCTATTACGCCCGTTGGCACGAGATGCTGCCTGGCCCGCTGCCGGACGGCGTGGCGATTCTCAAGGCGCTGCACGCGGCCAACGTGCCTCTGTTCGGGCTCACCAACTGGTCGGCCGAAACCTTTCCTTATGCGCGGGCCAATTACCCGTTCCTGCAGTGCTTTCGCGACATCGTGGTGTCAGGCGAGTTGAAGCTGATTAAGCCGGATGCGGCGATCTATCACGCGAGCCTGCGCCAGGTTCGGGCCCATCTGCCGGATATCCATCCCGAGGAAGTGGTGTTTATCGATGATGTCGCCGGCAATATCGAAGCGGCCGTCGCCCTGGGTTGGCAAGGTATCCATCACGTCTCGGCTGAGCACACGGCCGCCCGTTTGCGTGAGCTGGGCGTGGGCTTCTAGCGCGCCCATTTCTCCATGGCGAAGTCCACAAAGGCGCGCAGCTTGGGCAGGCGATAACGGTCTTGGCCGTAGAGCAGGTGCATGGGGCGACTGGGCAATCGATAAGTGGTTAACAAGGCCACCAGCTTGCCGCTTTCCAGGTCCGGCTGCACCAGGGCGTCGGCCAGCATGATGATGCCCATGCCGTTGACCGCCGCCTGGCGCAAGCCTTGCGAACTGTTGATGGTCAATGAGCCGCAGACCTGCACCTCCCGCTCGCCGCCGTCGCCGGTCATACGCCACAGTTTTTCGGTGTCGCGCCAATTGTCGTTGGCCGGGTAGGCGAACGCCAGGCAGTCGTGCTGTTTCAAGTCATCGGGCGTGGTAGGCGTGCCGCGTCGCGCCAGGTAGGCAGGTGACGCGCAGAGCGTGAGGGTGTAATCCTGCAGTGGCCTGGCGATCAGACTGGACGATTCCAGCTCGCCAAGACGGATCGCCACGTCGAAGCCGCTGTCGACCAGATCCATGCGCTCATTGCTCAACACCACGTACAAGTTGATCAGTGGATAGCGCCGGGAAAATTCGCTCAAGGCCGGGGTCAGGCGTTCGGTGCCGAACACCGGAGGCGCGGTGATGCGAAGGGTGCCCTTGGGCACGTCACTCTTGGCCTGTTCGGCCAATTGCTCGGAGTCGGCTACCAGCCCCAGCACTTCCAGGCAACGCTGGTAATACTGGCCGCCAAACTCCGTGAGGCTTTGCTTGCGCGTGGTGCGCTTGAGCAGGCTGACGCCCAGGCGCTGCTCCAGTGCGCGCAGGTGGTTGCCGACCATGGTGGTCGACATGCCGCAAGCGTGTGACGCCGCCGTCATGCTGCCGGTCTCGACCACCTTTACGTACACCGACATTGCCTGGAACAAATCCATTATAAAGCCTTGGTTTAAAGTCATTGCAGGAATGCAGAGTTTATCCAGCTCGGGTGGTTAACGATACTGCAGCCATCACAACGAAGCACTGGAGCCTCTGCCATGACCGCCGCCTGCCTGATGACCACTTACCAACCCTTGGCCCTGAGCTTTACCCGCGGCCTGGGCACACGCCTGTGGGACCAGCAAGGCCGTGAATACCTGGATGCAGTGGCCGGCGTGGCGGTGACCAATGTCGGCCACTCCCACCCCCGGCTGGTGGCGGCGATCAGCGAACAGGCCGGGCTGTTGCTGCACACCTCCAACCTCTACAGCATTGACTGGCAACAACGGCTGGCCCAGCGCCTTGCCCGGCTGTCTGGCCTGGACCGCGCCTTCTTCAACAATTCCGGCGCCGAAGCCAACGAAACCGCGCTGAAACTGGCGCGGCTGCATGGCTGGAAAAAAGGCATCGAGGCGCCGTTGGTGGTGGTGATGGAAAACGCCTTCCATGGCCGCACGCTCGGGACCATGGCCGCGAGCGACGGGCCATCGGTGCGCTTGGGCTTCCAACGCTTACCGGGAGATTTTCTCAAGGTCGGCTTTGGTGACATGGCCGCAATAGAGGCAATCACTAAAGCGTTCGGCACGCGCATCGCGGCGGTCCTGCTGGAGCCGATCCAGGGGGAAAGCGGCGTGTTGCCGGCACCACCCGGCTACCTGCAAGCGTTGCGCGATCATTGCACGCGTCATGGCTGGCTGATGATGCTGGATGAAATCCAGACCGGCATCGGTCGCACCGGCAACTGGTTTGCCTTCCAGCATGAAGGCATCGTGCCGGATGTGATGACCCTGGCCAAAGGCCTCGGCAACGGCATACCGATCGGCGCCTGCCTGGCGCGGTCCGCCGTGGCCCAGTTGTTCACGCCGGGCAGCCATGGCAGCACCTTTGGCGGCAACCCGCTGGCCTGCCGAGTCGGTTGCACGGTGCTGGACATCATCGAAGAACAAGGCTTGCTGCAAAACGCTGCGCAACAGGGTGAGCGTTTGCTGGCGCGGTTACGGGTGGAGTTGAGTGAACACCCGCAGGTGCTGGCGATTCGGGGCCAGGGCTTGATGATCGGGATCGAGCTGGCGAGCCCTTGCCGCGACCTGGCGCAGCGCGCCGCCGAGGAGCACGGCCTGCTGATCAACGTGACGCGGGGCAAGGTCATTCGGTTGTTGCCACCGTTGATCCTGGATGCCAAGGAGGTCGAGATGATCGTACGGGGTATTACTCGTCTATTGGACTGAAATACGATTCTCTGTGGGAGCGGCGGTGCGACGATTCGACTTGCCCGCGATAGCGCAGTGTCAGCTTGCCAATGTCTCGACTGATACACCGCCATCGCGGGCAAGCCCGCTCCCACAGGGGGATATTCGTGACTGCTAGAGATCATCCCCATTCAACCACTCCTGGTTCATGGTTTCGCTATCCCCCAAATACTCCAACAACCACGCCATGGCCGGGGACAGCTTGCTCTGCGCCCAGGCCACGCACGACGGGCTGGCCGGGAAGGGGCGCGACAGTTGCAGCGCCACCAGCTCACCGCGTTCGATCCACGGCAACACCTGATGCGCCGGCGCCATGCCGACACACAGTCCGTCACGCAGGCAGTCAAGCGCGGACGCCCAATTCGGTACCACCAGCCGCCGCTGGTTATCCAGGGTCCAGGTGTCGCGCTTGGGCAGGTTGCGCGAGGTGTCGGTCATGCAGAGCGAGGCGAAGGGGCGCAGTTGATCGTCGCTCAGCAACCCGTCGACACTGGCCAGCGGATGCCGCGTACTGACCACGCACAGCCAGTTCAACAAGCCCATGTCGCGGAAGGTAAAGCGGCTGGCCACCGGCACCGCGCTGGTGGCGCCGATCACGATGTCGGTACGCTCATCCGCCAGCGCATCCCATACGCCGTTGTACACCTCGTATTCCAGCAGCAATTCCACCTCGGGAAACTGCCGATAGAAATCCAGCACCAACTGCCGGCACCGCTGAGGCTTGACGATGGAATCCACCGCCACCTTCAACTGGCCACTCCAGCCATTGGCGACCTGCTGACACAGGCGTCGGGTGCCGAGCATTTTCTTCATCACGCCACGGGCCTCGTCTATGAAAAGGCGGCCGGCCGGGGTGAGTTCCACGTCGCGGTGCCGCCGCACAAACAGCGGCACTGCCAGCCACTCTTCCAGCTGACGTACCGTATAGCTGATGGCGGACGGCACGCGGTGCAGTTCCTGGGCGGCGGCGCTGAAGCTGCCATGACGTGCCACGGCGTCGACCACGTCCAGGGAATATTCGGACCACATGAGCGCTGCCTTCAAATTTATTGATAGGGATATCCAATTATTATCGCTTCACACCCAAACTGTCAGCTTCATAATGGGCGCCAGTCAGCAAATAGTTTGACGGCAGGGTTAACAAGGCTTCAATGAAAAATTCTTTTGGTTTTACCGGGTACCTGGCGGGGCTGAGCATGCTCGGTTATCTCGCCATGGACATGTACTTGCCGGCGTTCGGCGCCATGGGCGAACAGTTGCAGATTGGCGCCGGTGCGGTGGGTGCCAGCTTGAGTATCTTCCTCGCCGGTTTTGCGCTCGGGCAATTGTTATGGGGGCCGCTGTCCGACCGCCTGGGACGCAAGCCAATCCTGCTCGCCGGCCTTGGCCTGTTTGTGCTGGGGTGCGCGGGGATGTTCTGGGTCGAGACCGCGCCGCAACTGCTGGCATTGCGTTTTGTCCAGGCGCTTGGCGTGTGTTCCGCCGCGGTGAGCTGGCAGGCGCTAGTGATCGACCGCTACCCGGCCGACAAGGCGCACCGCGTGTTCGCCAGCATCATGCCGCTGATGTCGCTGTCGCCGGCCCTGGCGCCGTTGTTGGGGGCCATGGTGCTGAATCACTTTGGCTGGCAGGCGATCTTCGGCGTCTTGCTCGGGGTATCGTTGCTATTGCTGTTGCCGACAGCCTTCCTGCGCACCCCGCCGAAACGCCGGGCGGAGGAGGGCGAACGTTCGCGCCTGGGTTATGGACAGTTACTTAAGTCCCGCGTGTTCACCGGCAACGTGATGATCTTCGCCGCGTGTTCGGCCAGTTTCTTCGCCTGGCTGACCGCGTCGCCTTTCATCCTGGGCGACATGGGCTACAGCCCGAATGATATCGGCCTGAGCTATGTGTTGCCGACCTTGGCGTTCCTGGTGGGCGGCTACAGCTGCCGCAGTGCCCTGCAGCGCGTTCAGGGCAAGACACTTTTGCCGTGGTTGCTGCTGGCGTATTGCATCAGCATGCTGGCGTTGTACCTGGTCGCGACCTTGAGCGTACCGACGCTGACCACCCTGCTGATTCCGTTCTGCCTGATGGCGCTGGTCAACGGTGCCAGTTACCCCATCGTCGTGGCGAATGCGCTGATGCCCTTTGCAGAAAATTCCGGCAAGGCGGCGGCGCTGCAAAACACACTGCAACTGGGGCTGTGCTTTTTGAGCAGCTTGTTGGTGTCATCGATGATCGACCAGCCGCTGCTGATTACCGTGATCGTGATGCTGGCGACCGCGCCCGTGGCTGTGTTCGGCTATTGGCTGGCGCGGCCTAAAACCGGTCGTTCGGAGCTGGTGCGCACTTGAAGTGATAATCGGCTCAAAATGTGGGAGCGGGCTTGCTCGCGAATGCGGTGTGTCAGTCACCAGATATTTCGACTGATACACCGCATTCGCGAGCAAGCCCGCTCCCACAGTTAAGACGGTTCCGTCAGCTACTACTAAAAGGTGATTTCCATATTCACCGTCGGCGTGGATGTACGGCTGCCCCGGCCGCCGTCCACGCCGAACTTGTTATGCCAGTACTCATAACCCACCCCCAGGTACAGGTTCGGCTTCACGCTTTTGCCCGGTCGTACCGCCACCATCAGCGCTGTGCGCATCAGCGCTTCCGGCGCGGTATCGCGGCCGTGGTAGTCATCGCCTTTCTCCCCGACGTAGTTGATGAACCCCTGGAACTTCGCTGCGTGGTCGGCGATTTCAAAGGGGCGCATCCAGGTCAGGTTGAGCATGTAGGTGTCGTCGAAGGTGTGGTTCATCTCCTGCGCGCCGGGGATGCCGGTGTGGTTCCTTTCCTTGTAGTACATCAGGCTCAAGTCCAGCACACCGACGGTGTTGAACTTCAAGGTCGGGCCGATCACCAGCGCGCGTTTTTTCGCTGAAGCGAGGTTGTTGTTGCGGTTGGCGTCAAAACCCAACGTGAGCGCGTAATCCTTGACCAGGCCGCTGCCCAGCGGCAGATCGAACACCCGCGATGCAAACAGCTGGTGCCGATACACCGCGTAGACCTCGCTCCCGCCCCGGTCAGTGCCCTTGCGCGGGTCGCGGCTGTCGGACAGGAACACATCGAGGTTGAGGAAATGGCTGCCATACCGGTAGCCGCTGGCGTGGGTAAAGCTGTAGATGCGCTTGCTGAATTCATCGGGGTTATTCGGATTGGTGAACTGCTGGCCGTAGCGAAAACCTACGCTGTTGTTCATCCATTCCACCGCGACGGCCTCCCCACCGCCGAGCAAGGTGAGTGCAACGGTTGCGCCCTGTAGTGCCTTTTTCATTGTCCTGGGTCCTTTGGCGTTCTGGCTCATCACGGCCGAATTGTTTTTGTAACGCCGAGGGAGGGTATCTTGTCCGACAGATTGTATACAACTCTATGGACATCCAGTCCTAACATTGCATACAGTGGCCGCACAACAAAAACAGAGAACCCCTCACCATGACTAACCCGAAGGCGTCACCGCAGCGGCCAGAAGATGAGAATCTCGGCGTCGCCGCCAACATGGCTTACGGCCTGCAACATGTACTCACCATGTACGGCGGCATCGTCGCGGTACCGTTGATCGTCGGCCAGGCGGCCGGGTTGTCGCCGGCGGACATCGGCCTGTTGATCGCGGCGTCATTGTTTGCCGGTGGCCTGGCCACGCTGTTGCAGACCCTCGGCCTGCCATTCTTTGGCTGCCAGTTGCCGCTGGTGCAGGGCGTGTCGTTTGCCGGTGTGGCAACCATGGTGGCGATTGTCGGCAGTGATGGCGCCGGCGGCGTGCCGGCGATTCTCGGGGCGGTGATGGCCGCGTCGTTCATCGGGTTGCTGATAACCCCGGTGTTCTCAAGGATCACCCAGTTCTTTCCGCCGTTGGTGACCGGTATCGTAATCACCACCATCGGCTTGACCCTGATGCCGGTCGCGGCGCGCTGGGCCATGGGCGGCAATAGCCGCGCTGCGGATTTCGGCAGCATGGCCAATATCGGCCTGGCGGCGCTGACCCTGGTGCTGGTGCTGCTGCTGAGCAAGATCGGCAGCGCGACCATTTCACGCCTGTCGATCCTGTTGGCGATGGTGATCGGCACGCTGATCGCGGTGTTCCTCGGCATGGCGGACTTCTCCGGCGTGGCCCAAGGGCCGATGTTCGGTTTCCCGACGCCATTCCATTTCGGCATGCCGACCTTCCACGTGGCCGCGATCATTTCCATGTGCATCGTGGTGATGGTGACCTTGGTCGAAACCTCGGCCGACATTCTGGCGGTGGGTGAAATCATCGACACCAAGGTCGATTCCAAACGCCTGGGTAATGGCCTGCGCGCCGACATGCTGTCGAGCATGTTTGCGCCAATCTTCGGTTCGTTCACACAGAGCGCGTTTGCCCAGAACGTCGGGCTGGTGGCGGTTACCGGGGTGAAGAGCCGCTTTGTGGTGGCCACGGGCGGGCTGTTCCTGGTGATCCTCGGCTTGTTGCCGTTCATGGGGCGCGTGATCGCGGCCGTGCCCACCTCAGTGCTGGGCGGCGCCGGGATCGTGCTGTTCGGCACTGTGGCCGCCAGCGGTATCCGCACACTGTCGAAGGTGGATTACCGTAACAACATGAACCTGATCATCGTCGCCACTTCCATCGGTTTCGGCATGATCCCGATTGCCGCGCCGAGCTTCTACGATCAATTCCCCAGCTGGTTCGCGACCATCTTCCACTCGGGAATCAGCTCGTCGGCGATCATGGCGATCCTGCTGAACCTGGCGTTCAACCATTTCACCGTCGGCAACTCGGACCAGCAATCGGTGTTTGTGGCCGGGACGGAGCGCAGTTTGTGTTTCCACGACGTGGCGGCACTGCGTGACGGGGATTACTTCAGGGGCGGCAAGTTGTTTGATGCCGAGGGTAAGGAGATTCCGGTGGTGGCGGATGCGCCGAGGAAAGCAGCCAAGCCTGAGGCCACTGAAGTCTAGAGTTGCACTGGGACCAACTGTGGGAGCTGGCTTGCCTGCGATTACGATAGTGAATCCACTGCCGCTATCGCAGGCAAGCCAGCTCCCACATTGATCTAATCAGCCTTCAGTTTTTTGTAATTTACAGAACACACCTCATCCAGAAACTTCACCACCGTCCCCATGCACGCCTGGCGTTCTTCCACATGGGGCATGTGGCTGGAGTCCTCAAACAGCGCCCAGCGCACATCGGCGATTTCATCCAGGAACGGCTTGACCACCAGCGGCGTGGCCTCGTCGTGGCGGCCCGAAATGACCAGGGTCGGCACCTTGATCGCCGACAACCGGCCCGTCGATTTCCAGTCCTTCAGGCTGCCGATCACATGGAACTCGGTGGGCCCGCTCATGGCGTGGTACACCGTCGGGTCCGAATCGACTTGGGCGAACGTGCGCGCGACCTCTTCAGGCCACGGGTTGACCCGGCACACGTGATGGTCATAGAACACGCGCGAGGCGGCGAGGTATTCCGGGTCCTGGTAAGCACCGGCGGCTTCGTGCTTGAGCAGGGTTTCATGCACACCCTCGGGCAACAATTTGCGCAGACGGTTAGCTTCGCTCACCCAGGTGCGCATGCAGGTCGGCGAATTGGCCGGGATAAAGGCACGCAGGCCCTTGGGCTGCCGCATCGCGTGCTCACTGCCGAGCATGCCGCCCCAGGATTGGCCGAGGATCGCGTAGTTGTCGCTGATCTGCAGGTGGTCCAGCAGGTTGTCCAATTCGGCGAGGAACAGTTCCACGGTCCAGAAAGACGGGTCTTTTTCCGGCAGATGGGTCGAGCGGCCGTTGCCGATCTGGTCGTAATGGATGACGGCGTGGCCGCTGGCGGCAACGTCTTTGAAGGCATCAACATAATCATGGGTGCAGCCGGGGCCGCCGTGGATGATCACCAGGGGCGTGCGCCCGCTGCGCAGGTCGCCGGTGACGCGGTACCAGGTTTGGTAGGCGCCAAACGCCGCATACCCTTCGCGGATTTTTTCGATGAATTCCATTTCGTGCCCTGCTCTGAAAAAAAGGATCAGGCACACGATAATGTGTGTGGGATATTCAGGTAACTAGCAAAACAGCTAGGTTTTGCCGGTGGGTCAGTCTTCAAGCAAGCGGTAGTGGGTGGCGCGAACCACGGCCTGTACGCGATTCTTGGCGCCCAACTTGTGCATCGCCGAGGCCAGGTGCAGGGTGACCACCGCCAGTGAACGGCTCAATTGCGTGGCGATTTCGGCGGCGGTCAGGCCGTCGGCGGCCCATTTGAGGCACTCGCGCTCGCGTTTGGTCAGGTGGATGTGCGGGTAGGTGCGCAGCTCTTTGCTGAACAGCGGGTAGGCTGCCTCCTGCAACGCATGGGAAATCAGGCTGAAATCCGACAAGGTACGCTGCGCATCCTGCAATACGTGGCCGGCTTTGCCGGTACGCAGGCCGGTCAGCGAGGCGAAGCCGCCACGGGGCAGGTGGATCGGCACGCTGACGCCGCAGGTCAATTGCTGGTCGTGCAGGTAGGAAGACACCGGCGCGTGGCAGGGGTCGATGATCCTCTGCAAAGGCGTGTCGACCTTGACGTCATAGGACCACACAAACGGTGACACCGTGCTCAGGGCCAGGTGTTGCACCGGGTCGATCTGGTAGAACCCTTTGCTGCACCACAAGGCATGCCAGTCTGGCGGGGTGTTGCGCAGTTCGAGCACCGAAGGGGTGATCAATGCACCATCCTGGTCAATCGGCACCGGGCTGTAGTCATACACCAGCGCATCGAAACCCAACTGCTGGGCGAGGATAAACGTGTTGTCCATCTGCTCATCCAGGCTCCTGCCCGGCATCAGACGGTGATTTAAGGCAGTCAGCTTGGCCAGCATCCTTTCTGCTCCCGAATTCATATGAATCTCGACTTGCTGCAAGTAGAATGCCACGCCCCGGCGAAGGACTGCCAGGCCAAACCTATAAGAAATGCTAGGTTATGGACGCGCGGCATCCTCGGTAGTGTTGGCCTGATAAACGGCTGCTACCTGCCAGGCCGACACAACACAAGGAAGGTATGCATGTGGCGTGAAATTGCCCCCGACCAGCAGTACAGCGTGCAAGTCGATGGCCATGAACTCGTGGTCTACAGCTTCGGCCAAGGCGATGAGGTGCTGCTGTGCCTCAACGGCGGGCCGGGCCTGCCGTGTGACTACTTGCGCGACGCCCATGGCTGGCTCAAAGACCATAACCTGCGAGTGGTTGCATTCGACCAGCTTGGCACAGGCGCTTCAGCCAGGCCCACCGACGTTTCGTTGTGGGAAATCAGCCGTTATGTCGAAGAAGTCGAAACCGTGCGCCAGGCGCTGGGCCTGGGGCGCGTGCATTTGCTTGGGCATTCCTGGGGCGGCTGGCTTGGTATCGAATACGCCATCCACTACCCCGATGCGCTGAAAAGCCTGATCCTGGAAAACACCGTCGGCGATATTCCGCACCTGTCCCGGGAGCTGGAGCGCCTGCGCGGCGCCCTCGGCAGCGAAACCGTGGCGATGATGCAACGCCACGAAGCCATGGGCACCCTCGACCACCCGCAATACCAGGCCGCGATCACCTTGCTCAACTATCGCCACGTGTGCCGCCTCGACGAATGGCCCGAGCCGGTCAAGCGTTCCCTCGGTGACTGGAACATGGGCCCCTACGAAACCATGCAGGGGCCCAACGAATTCCTCTACATCGGCAATCTCAAGGACTGGAACCGCCTCGACGAGATGGCCGGGTTCAAGATGCCGATCCTGATCACCACCGGCCAGCACGACGAACTTACCCCGGCGTGCGCCCTGCGCATGAAGCTTGCGGCCACACATGCTGAACTGCACGTTTTCCCCAACAGCAGCCATATGCCGTTTTACGAGGAGCCCCAGGCGTATTTCCCGGTGTTGCTGGACTTCCTTGCACGTCACCGAGGCTGACGGATGAACCTGGCGCGCTATCGTTTTGTGCTGTCTCGGCCGCTGCAATTGCTGCCGGTGCTGCTTGGCATCAGCCTGATCACCTTTGTGCTGGTGCGCTCGATCCCCGGCGACCCGGCGCGCGCCCTGCTGGGGTCGCGCAGCACGCCGGATGCCTTGCTGAAGATTCGGGCGCAGTACGGCCTCGACCAACCGTTGTGGCTGCAATACTTCTACTTCCTGAAAAACCTGCTCAAGGGCGACCTTGGCCAATCGCTGCTGTACAAGGTCGACGCCCTCAAGCTGATCGTCACCCGCATCGAGCCCACCCTGTTATTGGTGCTGGGCAGCGTGGTGCTGGCGCTGTTGATCGCGGTGCCGCTGGCGACCTTGGCCGCGCGCAACAAAGGCGGCTGGGCGGATAACCTGATCCGCGTGTTCACCACGGTCGGCCTGGGCATGCCGGCGTTCTGGCTGGGCCTGATGCTGATCCTGTTGCTGAGCGTGCAGTGGGGCCTGTTTCCGGTCTCCGGTTACGGCCGCACTTGGCTGGATAAGGTGCACCATATGGTGCTGCCGTGCCTGACCATCGCCCTGGCGCTGTCGGCGGTGCTGGTGCGTAACCTGCGCGCGAGCATGTTGATGGAGCTGCAGGCCGACCACGTCACCGCCGCCCGCGCACGTGGGCTGTCGGAAGCCGCCGTGTTCCGCCGTCATGTGTTGCCCAATTCACTGGTGCCGGCGGTCAACCTGCTGGCGGTGAATATCGGCTGGCTGATCAGCGGCACGGTGGTGATCGAAAGCCTGTTCGCCATTCCCGGCATCGGCCAACTGCTGGTGCGCGGCATTTTCACCCGCGATTACATGGTGGTGCAGGGCGTGGCCATGGTGCTGGCCTGTGCGACGGTGGTGGTCAACTTTATCGCCGACGTGGTGACGGTGGCCCTCGACCCGCGAGTGAAGATGCAATGAGCAGCCGCCCGATGATTGCCCCGTGGCGCTTGCGCCTGCGTTTTGGTTTTCGCAACGGTCGCCTGACCGCTGCGTGGGGCCTGTTGATTCTGCTGATGTGGCTGGCGCTCGCGCTGTTTGCGCCGTGGATCGCGCCCTATGACCCGATTGCGCAAAACACCGATGCCAGTTTGCTCGGCCCCGGCCTTGCCCATCCATTTGGTACGGACAACTACGGCAGGGACATCCTTTCGAGGGTGATCTGGGGCGCGCGCATCGACCTGCAACTGGCCATCGTCGGGGTGATCTTTCCGTTCATGATTGGCACCTTTATCGGCGCGGTCTCCGGCTACATCGGCGGTCGTTTCGACAGTGTCTGCATGCGCGTGATCGATGTGATCCTGGCGTTCCCGTTCCTGGTACTGATGCTGGCGATCATGGCCATCCTCGGTCCGGGCTTGCAGAGTTTTTATATCGCCATGGCGCTGGTGGGCTGGGTGTCGTACGCGCGGCTGATCCGTTCGCAGATCCTGGTGCTCAAGGAAAGCGACTTTGCCCTGGCCGCCAAGAGCCTGGGTTTTGGCCACGGGCGCATTTTGTTCCGGCACCTGTTGCCCAATGCGATGTTCGGCTCGATTGTATTTTCCATGTCTGACGCGGTGCTGGTGCTGCTCAATGGCGCCGCGGTGAGTTACCTGGGCCTGGGTGTGCAACCGCCGACCGCCGAATGGGGAACGATGGTCGCCGAAGGGCAAGCGTTTATAACCACCGCCTGGTGGATCTGCACCTTTCCAGGGTTGGCCATCGTGACCTTGGCCATGGGTTTCAGCCTGCTGGCCGACGGTGTGGCGCAAGTGTTGGGGGACCGCTCATGAGCCTGCTGCACGTGCGCGACCTCAGCGTGATCGCCAATAACGCCGGGCGTGATCTCACGCTGGTAGACCGCGTGTCCTTTGACCTGGCCGAAGGCGAAATCCTCGGGCTGGTGGGGGAAAGCGGCTCCGGCAAGACCATGGCCTGTCGCGGCCTGATGCGCCTGCTGCCGTCGCCCAATTTGCGCGTCCAGGGCGGCGCGGTTCGGCTGGCGGGCGAGGACTTGCTGCAACTCGATGAGGCCGGTATGCGCGCCGTGCGCGGCGGTCAGTTGGGCATGATCTTCCAGAACCCCAGCAGCCACCTCGACCCGCTGATGCGCATCGGCGAGCAGATCGCCGAGGGCATTCGCCTGCACCAGGGCGCGTCGAAAAAGGACGCGCGGTTGCAGGCCATCGACGTGCTGCGCCAGGTCGGCATTCCCGATCCCCAGGCGCGAGTCGACAACTACCCCCACGAGTTTTCCGGCGGCATGCGTCAACGCGCGATGATCGCCGTGGCCCTGGGCTGCAACCCCAAGGTGCTGATCGCCGACGAGCCGACCACGGCCCTGGATGTGACGGTGCAGGCGCAAATCCTGCGGCTGTTGCTGGAGCTGCGTGATCAACGCGGCCTGTCGATTATCATGATTACCCACGACCTCGGCGTGGTCGCGCAAACCTGCGATGCCATCGCCGTGATGTATGCCGGGCGCCTGTGTGAGCACGGCAGCAAATATGAGTTGCTGGCGCATCCGCAGCATCCTTACACCGCGGGCCTGATCGATTGCCAGCCCGCCCACAGCAGCGGTCACGCGCTGTTGCGCACCATCCCCGGACAGCCGCCGTTGCTCGACGCATTGCCCGCCGGCTGCCGATTCAACCCGCGTTGCCCGCAGGCCGGCGCCTTGTGCACCGAGGCGCTGCCGCAAGGTTCGCGGGTCGCCTGTCATTACCCTTTGGGAGCGCATTCATGAGCCTGTTGCAGATCAAGGACCTTGAGGTGAAGTTTGCCGCGTCCGGCAGCGGCGTGTTCGGCTTGAACAAGCAGTGGGTGAGGGCGGTAAACGGCGTGTCCCTGGACCTGGCGGCGGGTGAAACCCTGGGGTTGGTCGGCGAGTCCGGCAGCGGCAAGAGCACCCTCGGCCGGGCGGTCTTGCACCTCAACCCGATCAGCGCCGGCCAGGTGTTGTTCGATGGCGTCGACATGGCGCACGGCAGCGCCATCGACATCACCCGATTGCGGCATGAAACCGCGATGATTTTCCAAGACCCCTACGCCGCGCTGAACCCGCGCCAGACCATCGGCGAAATTATTGCCGAAGTGCTGCGCGTGCAGCGCAAGGTTGCGCCGGTGCAGATCCCCGCCCGCGTTAACGAATTGCTCGACCTGGTCGGCCTGCGCCCCGAACTGGCCAGCCGTAAACCCGGCTCCCTCAGCGGCGGCCAGTGCCAGCGCGTCGGCATCGCCCGGGCGCTGGCGGTGGAGCCACGGCTGATCATCGCCGATGAATGCGTGGCGGCGCTGGATGTGTCGATCCAGGGCCAGATCATCAACCTGCTGCTGGAATTGCAACAGCGCATGAACCTGGCGATCCTGTTTATCGCCCATGACCTGGCCATCGTGCGGCGCTTGTGCGACCGCGTGGCGGTGATGTACCTGGGCAAGATCGTCGAGGAGGGGCCGGTGGAAGCGGTCTTCACCTCGCCGCGCCATCCCTACACGGCGGCGTTGATCCAGGCGATCCCCGAGATCGATCCGCATCGGCCGTTGCCTACGGAGCCCTTGCCGGGTGAGCCCCCGAGCCCACTGAATTTGCCTACGGGCTGCGCCTTTCACCCGCGTTGCCGGCACGCCCGCGCAATGTGTTCCGTGGTATTGCCGCCGACCCATTTCCTGCACGAGCATCGGTACAGTTGCGTGCTTGAAGAACCTTTGCTTTGACCCTCTGCCATTCATTAACAAGGAGTTGTGATATGCAATCGCGCCACTTGAAGTTGCTCGCCGCCGCTACGTTGACCGCCTGGTCCCTGACTGCAGGGCTGGCACAGGCCGCTGGTGTTCTCACCATCGGCTGCCGTGAAGACAGCACCACGTTCGACCCGATCAAAAGCGCGCAGAACCGCGACACCTGGGTGTTCGCCAACGTCTACGACACCCTCGTGCGCGTGGACAACCTGGGGACCAAGATGGAACCGGGCCTGGCCGAAAGCTGGAATATTTCTCAGGACGGCCTGACCTACACCTTCAAGCTGCGTGATGCCAAGTTCTCCGACGGCTCGGCGATCACCGCTGACGATGCGGCGTTCAGCCTGTTGCGCATCCGCGACAACAAGGCCTCGCTGTGGGCCGACCCGTTCAACCTGATCAGCACCGCCAAGGCGTCGGACCCGAAGACCCTGGTGGTCACGCTGAAGACCCCGGCCGTCGCCTTCCTTTCGCAACTGGCGTCGCCGACGGTGTCGATCCTGTCGGAAAAAGCCATGACCAGGATGGGCGAAGACGCCTACTCGGAAAACCCGGTGACCTCCGGCGCGTTTACCGTGGACGAGTGGCGCAAGGGCGATCGCGTCATCCTCAAGAAGAACCCGAACTTCTGGCAGGCCAAGCAGGTGAGCCTGGATGGCGTGGAGTGGGTGTCGGTCACCGATGACAATACGCGCATGCGCATGGTGCAGAACAACGAGCTGGACACCGCGATCTTCGTACCTTTCTCGCGGGTTGAAGAGCTGAAGAAAGACAAGAACGTAGTGATCCACGCCGACCCGTCCACCCGTGAAGATCACCTGCTGATCAACCACGAACACGGCCTGCTGGCCAAGCCGGAAGTGCGTCAGGCGCTGGACATGGCCATCGACAAGCAATCGCTGGTCAAGACCGCCACTTACGGCCAGGGCACCGTGGCCTATTCCTACATCCCGAAGGGCTCGCTGTACCACTACGCCAACAACCTGCAACGCCCGTATGACCCGACCGCCGCCAAGAAGCTGCTGGAACAGGCCGGCGCCAAGGACTTGAAACTCAACTACGTGGTCAACGCCGGCAACGAAGCCGACGAGCAGATCGCGGTGATCATCAAGGACCAACTGGCCAAGGTCGGCGTGACCGCCAACCTGCAAAAGGTCGACCCGACCCAGAGCTGGCAGATGCTGGTGGACGGTGAGTACGATATTTCGGTGATGTACTGGACCAACGACATCCTCGACCCGGACCAGAAGACCACGTTCGTGCTGGGCCACGACACCAACCAGAATTACATGACCCGATACAAGAACGACAAGGTCAAGGACCTGGTGGCCGCCGCGCGGATCGAGGCCGACCCTGCCAAGCGCGAGCAAATGTATGTCGAACTGCAGAAACTGGCGAAACAGGATGTGAACTGGATCGACTTGTATTACAGCCCGTACATCAACATCTCACGCAAAAATGTGAGCAACTTCCTGCAAAACCCGCTGGGGCGATTCACGCTTGAGGAAGTGGTGAAAAACTAACATTTCAAATCAAATGTGGGAGCTGGCTCGCGAAGGCGGTCTGTAGTGAGCGGGCTTGCCCCGCGCTGGGCTGCGGCCCCAATAAAGACACCGCCAACCTCCAGGTGGAACCGAGCCGCTTGGTGTGGGGCCGCTTCGCCACCCAGCGCGGGGCAAGCCCGCTCACTACACTGCTATCGCAGGCAAGCCAGCTCCCACATTTTTGGTTCTGCGGTGTGTCAGGGGTTATTGCGCGTCGAACGCCTGGCCATTGATGCCAGTACTGTCCGGCCCCATCAGGTACAGATACACCGGCATGATCTCCTCCGGTGCCGGCCGTTCCATCGGGTTTTCCCCTGGATACGCCTGGGCCCGCATGCTGGTGCGTGTGCCGCCGGGGTTGATGCTGTTGGCGCGCACCGCCGCGACGTCTTCGAGCTCATCGGCGAGGGTTTGCATCAGGCCTTCAGTGGCGAACTTCGACACCCCGTAAGCCCCCCAATAAGCCCGGCCCTTGCGCCCGACGCTGCTGGAGGTGAACACCACCGACGCATCCTGTGACAGCTTGAGCAGCGGCAGCAAGGTGCTGGTCAGCATGAACATTGCGTTGACGTTCACGTGCATCACGCGCATGAAATTCTCGCCGGACAACTGCTCGATCGGCGTGCGTGGGCCGATGATGGACGCGTTGTGCAGCAGGCCGTCGAGGCGGCCGAATGCCTTTTCGATCATCGCCGCCAGCTCATCGTATTGATGAGGCAGGGCGGTCTCCAGGTTGAACGGAATCACCACCGGTTGCGGCTGGCCCGCCGCTTCGATCTCGTCATACACCTGTGCCAGGTTGGCTTCGGTCTTGCCCAGCAACAGCACGGTCGCGCCATGGGCAGCGTAGGCCTTCGCCGCCGCCGCGCCAATCCCGCGACCGGCGCCGGTCACCAGGATCACCCGGTCTTTGAGCAGATCTGGAGGTGCGCAGTAATCAAACATAAATAGCCTCGACAAAATTCACAGTGAAACAGCCCTCAATGTGGAATCCAATTCCTGTGGGAGCTGGCTTGCCTGCGATCGCGGCCTGTCAGTTGGCATGTGTGCTGGCTGACAGACCGCGATCGCAGGCAAGCCAGCTCCCACATTGACCTCAGTGTTTGTAAGATTTTTTGCGATCTCAGCAACTGCACAGCGCGTTATCCAGCACCTTGCGCAATTCCAGCGGGTGATCCACCACCACATCGGCGCCCCAATGGCGCGGGTTGTCGTCCGGGTGGATGTAGCCGTAAGTCACCGCCGCCGTGCGCGTGCCGGCGTCGCGGCCGGACTCGATATCGCGCAGGTCATCCCCCACGAACAGTACGCTGGCCGGGTCCAGGTTGAGCATCTTGCACGCCAGGATCATCGGCTCCGGGTCCGGCTTGCTGTTTTTCACATGGTCCGGGCAGATCAGCACGGCTGAGCGCTCGGCCAGGCCCAGTTGCTGCATGATCGGTTCGGCAAACCGCAGCGGCTTGTTGGTGACCACGCCCCAGATCAGGTTGGCTTTCTCGATGTCTTCGAGCAGTTCGGGCATGCCGTCGAAGAGCCTGCTGTGGACCGCGCAGCCCTTGAGGTAGCGCTCGAGGAATTCCTGGCGCAGTTCTTCAAAGCCTGGGGATTCGGGGTCCATCGAGAAGGTCACGGCAACCATCGCCCGCGCACCGCCGGAGATTTCATCGCGGATGTGCTGGTCATTGACCGGTGGCAAGCCGCGGTCGGCGCGCATCGCTTGGCAGATGGCGATAAAGTCCGGCGCGGTGTCCAGCAGGGTACCGTCCATGTCGAAGATAACCGCTCGCAACTTCACAGGCTTACTCCTCGCGCAGGGTCTGGATCATGTAGTTGACGTCAACGTCGCTGGCCAGCTTGTAGTGCTTGGTCAGCGGGTTGTAGGTCAAGCCGATGATGTCCTTGACGGTCAGCCCGGCCTGGCGGCTCCAGGCGCCCAGCTCGGACGGGCGAATGAATTTCTTGAAATCATGGGTGCCGCGCGGCAGCAGCTTCATGATGTATTCAGCGCCGATGATCGCGAACAGGTAGGCCTTGGGGTTGCGGTTGATGGTGGAGAAAAACACCTGGCCGCCCGGCTTGACCATGCGAAAGCACGCATGGATCACTGAGGACGGGTCCGGCACGTGTTCCAGCATCTCAAGGCAGGTGACCACGTCGAATTGCTGGGGCATCTCTTCAGCCAGGGCTTCGGCGGTGATCTGGCGGTATTCCACGCTCACGCCGGATTCCAGCTGGTGCAGCCGGGCCACGGCCAATGGCGCTTCGCCCATGTCGATCCCCATCACGGTGGCGCCGCGCAGGGCCATGGCTTCGCTGAGGATGCCGCCGCCGCAACCCACGTCCAGCACGTTCTTGCCGGCCAGGTTGACGCGTTCGTCAATCCAGTTGACCCGCAGCGGGTTGATGTCGTGCAGGGGCTTGAACTCGCTTTCGCGGTCCCACCAACGGTGGGCCAGGGCTTCAAACTTGGCGATCTCGGCGTGGTCGACGTTGCTCATGGTGAATCCTCTAAAGCTGATAAATCGGTTTATTCGCTGTGCCCGCTGATGCGTCGTCCCCAGGCGATGGCCGTGGCGGTCAACTGTGCTTCATCCATGCGGGTCAATTGCCGGTCGTCGAGCAACTGCTTGCCGGCGACCCAAAGGTGTTTCACGCAATCGCGACCGGTGGCGTATATAAGCTGTGAGACCGGATCGTAGATCGGTTGTTGCGCCAGCCCCGACAGATCGAAGGCGACGATATCCGCGGCCTTGCCGACTTCCAGCGAGCCGATCTCGCTTTCCAGGCCCATGGCCCGCGCGCCATTGAGGGTCGCCATGCGCAGCGCGCGATGGGCGTCCAGCGCCGTGGCCGAACCGGCGACGGCCTTGGCCAGCATCGCGGCGGTGCGGGTTTCGCCCAGCAGATCGAGGTCGTTGTTGCTGGCGGCACCGTCAGTGCCTATAGCCACATTGACGCCAGCCTGCCACAGGCGTTCAACCGGGCAGAAGCCGCTGGCCAATTTCAGGTTCGATTCCGGGCAATGGATGACGCTGGTGTTGCTTTCTACCAGCAAAACCAGGTCATCCTCGCTGATTTGGGTCATATGAACGGCCTGGAAGCGCGGCCCCAGCAGGCCCAGGCGTCCCAGGCGCGCCAGTGGGCGCTCGCCGGTCTGCTCGACGGCTTGCTGCACTTCGAAGGCGGTTTCATGCACGTGCATATGGATTGCGGCATCCAGTTCTTCGGCGATCACCCGGATTTTTTCCAGGTTGTCGTCGCACACGGTGTAGGGCGCGTGGGGACCGAAGGTGATCTTGATGCGCGAGTGGTGCTTGAGGTCGCCGAACAGCTCGATACCCTGGCGGATCGCCTCATCGGCGCTGCCGGCGCCGGGAATCGGGAAGTCGAGGATCGGAATCGCGATCTGCGCGCGCATGCCGCTGTTGTGCACGCAGTCGCTGGCGACCTTGGGGTAGAAGTACATGTCCGAAAAGCAGGTGATGCCGCCCTTGAGCTGTTCGGCGATGGCCAGGTCGGTACCGTCGCGTACGAAGGCTTCATCGACCCATTTGGCCTCGGCGGGCCAGATGTGTTTTTCCAGCCAGGTCATCAGCGGCAAATCGTCGGCCAGCCCGCGAAACAGGCTCATCGCCGCGTGCCCGTGGGCGTTGATCAGGCCGGGGCTGAGCAGCATGCCGGGCAGTTCGCGCACCTCAACGGCCGCAAGCTTCAAGGCCGCGGCCCGTGGCCCGATAAAGGCAATGCGCCCATCACGGATGCCCAGGCCGTGCTCCTTGAGCACCACGCCGGCGGGTTCGACAGGTACCAGCCAGGTTGGCAGCAACAATAAGTCGAGCGGGGCGGCAGAGGCAGTCATCGCGGGCTTCTTCCCAGGCAGCTATAAAAGAAGAGCGAAGTATACCCGAGCGTCCTGGCTGGCGGATCGCTATAATCGGCGGCTTTGTTCATGAGTGCGGAGTAACGGATGCGCGATCGACTGTTGGCAGCGGAGAAAGTGAAAGCCATCGATTGGCGTGATGGCGCGCTGTACCTGCTCGATCAGCGTGCCTTGCCGTCCCGCGAAAGCTGGGTGGCCTGCGTCACGGTCGATGAGGTGGCTGCGGCCATTCGCTCGATGGTGGTGCGTGGTGCGCCGGCCATCGGTATCAGCGCTGCGTATGGTCTGGTGCTGGCCGCGCGCGAACGCATTGCTGAAGGCGGCGACTGGCAGGCCGCGTGGGAAGAAGACTACGCATTGCTGGCCGACAGCCGACCGACCGCGTCGAACCTGTTCTGGGCGTTGAAGCGCATGCGCGACCGCCTGGACCGCGTCAAGAAGCACGCCGATCCACTGGCGGTGCTGGAAGCCGAGGCGATCGCGATCCACGAGAGTGACCGCGAAGCCAACCTCACCATGGCCCAGTTGGGTGTCGAGCTGATCCGCAAGCACCAGGGCAATGCCCAGGCGATCCTCACCCACGGCAATGCAGGCGCCCTGGCGACCGGCGGTGTCGGCACGGCGCTCGGGGTGATCCGCGCGGCCTATCTGGAAGGCATGGTGGAGCAGGTGTACGCCAATGAAACCCGGCCCTGGCTGCAAGGCTCGCGCCTGACCGCCTGGGAGCTGGCGGGCGATGGCATCCCGGTGACGGTGAATGCCGACTCGGCCGGTGCGCATATCCTCAAGACCAAGGGCGTGACCTGGGTGATCGTCGGCGCTGACTGCATTGCCGCCAATGGTGATGTGATCGGCAAGATCGGCACCTATCAACTGGCGGTGTGTGCCATGCATCACGGCGTGCGGTTCATGGTGGTGGCGCCGAGTTCGACCCTGGACCTGATGATCGCGACTGGCGATGATGTCGCCCTCGAAGAGCGCGATGCCGGCGAGCTGCTGGAAGTCGCCGGCCAGCGTTTTGCCGCGGATGTGAGCGCCTACAACCCGGTATTCGACGTGACGCCAGCGGATCTGATCGATGTGATCGTGACGGAGAAGGGCGTTGTCGAGCGGCCGGATACGGCCAAGCTGGCCAAGTTGATGTGCCGTAAGCGGTTGCATTGAGGCCTTTGGCGCCTGGGAAATCGCTATCGCAGGCAAGCCAGCTTCCACACTGACTGTGTTCACACGTCAAAATGTGGGAGCGGGCTTGCCCGCGATTGGCCCTCAGGCGTCAACAAAACCCTCGGATCCACCCTCCAAAAACAGCACCACCCCACCTCTGAGCCTCTCTCGTCCCTCTCAAGCCTGTCACCGGTCAAATTACTAGCCTCCATGCGCATCAGGGGGATAGGTGCGTGGCGGCGATTGTGATAACATCCGGCGGTTTCCAGGGCCGCCCCGAGGGGCTGCCTTAAACGCGCAGATCCGTGTCATAACTCGTTGATTTGTCGTAAGTCGTTGTCAGGCACTTTGCCGGCGGCGGCGAGCTTCGTTCGTCCCGAATGGATGTGACGAGGTTTCACCCGAAAAAGGAATCAGGCTTCTCATGGGCGAACTGGCCAAAGAAATCCTCCCGGTCAATATCGAAGACGAGCTGAAACAGTCCTACCTCGACTACGCGATGAGCGTTATTGTCGGTCGGGCACTGCCTGATGCGCGCGACGGCTTGAAGCCCGTGCACCGGCGTGTGCTGTTCGCGATGAGCGAGCTGGGTAACGACTGGAACAAGCCGTACAAGAAATCTGCCCGTGTTGTCGGTGACGTGATCGGTAAGTATCACCCTCACGGCGACACTGCGGTGTACGACACCATCGTTCGGATGGCCCAGCCGTTTTCCCTGCGCTACCTGCTGGTAGACGGCCAGGGCAACTTCGGTTCGGTCGACGGCGACAACGCCGCGGCCATGCGATACACCGAAGTGCGCATGACCAAGCTGGCGCACGAGCTGCTGGCCGACCTGCACAAAGAAACCGTGGACTGGGTGCCGAACTACGACGGCACCGAAATGATCCCGGCCGTCATGCCCACCCGTATTCCCAACCTGCTGGTCAACGGTTCCAGCGGTATCGCCGTGGGCATGGCCACCAACATCCCGCCGCACAACCTCGGTGAAGTCATCGACGGTTGCCTGGCCCTCATCGACAACCCCGAGCTGACCGTCGATGAGCTGATGCAGTACATCCCCGGCCCGGACTTCCCGACCGCCGCGATCATCAACGGCCGTGCCGGCATCATCGAAGCCTACCGCACCGGTCGCGGCCGCATCTACATGCGCGCCCGCTCCATGATCGAGGACATCGACAAGGTCGGTGGCCGCCAGCAGATCGTCATCACCGAACTCCCGTACCAGCTGAACAAGGCGCGTCTGATCGAGAAGATCGCCGAGCTGGTTAAAGAGAAGAAGCTCGAAGGCATCACTGAACTGCGCGACGAGTCCGACAAAGACGGTATGCGCGTGGTGATCGAGCTGCGTCGTGGCGAAGTGCCCGAGGTGATCCTCAACAACCTCTACGCCCAGACCCAGCTGCAAAGCGTGTTTGGTATCAACGTGGTTGCACTGATCGACGGCCGTCCGCGCATCCTGAACCTCAAGGACCTGCTGGAAGCATTCGTGCGTCACCGCCGCGAAGTGGTCACCCGCCGTACCGTGTTCGAACTGCGCAAGGCCCGCGAGCGCGGCCATATCCTGGAAGGCCAGGCGGTTGCGCTGTCGAACATCGACCCGGTGATCGCCCTTATCAAGGCTTCGCCGACGCCGTCGGAAGCTAAAGAAGCCCTGATCAAGATGCCGTGGGAATCCAGCGCCGTAGTGGCCATGGTTGAACGCGCCGGCGCCGATTCCTGCCGTCCCGAGACCCTGGACCCGCAATACGGCCTGCGTGACGGCAAGTATTTCCTCTCCCCGGAACAGGCCCAGGCCATCCTGGAACTGCGCCTGCACCGCCTGACCGGCCTGGAGCACGAGAAGCTGCTGGCCGAGTACCAGGAGATCCTCAACCAGATCGGCGAGCTGATCCGCATCCTCAACAGCGCCGTGCGCCTGATGGAAGTGATCCGCGAAGAGCTGGAAGTGATCCGCGCCGAATACGGCGACGTGCGCCGCACCGAAATCCTCGATGCCCGCCTCGACCTGACCCTGGGCGACATGATCCCGGAAGAAGAGCGCGTGGTGACCATCTCCCACGGCGGCTACGCCAAGACCCAGCCGCTGGCGGCGTACCAGGCCCAGCGTCGTGGTGGTAAAGGTAAATCGGCTACCGGCGTGAAGGACGAGGACTACATCGCTCACCTGCTGGTCGCCAACAGCCACACCACGCTGCTGCTGTTCTCCAGCAAGGGCAAGGTGTACTGGCTGAAAACCTACGAAATTCCGGAAGCGTCCCGCGCCGCCCGTGGTCGCCCGCTGGTCAACCTGCTGCCGCTGGACAGTGATGAATACATCACCACCATGCTGCCGGTCGAGGACTACACCGAAGGTCACTTCATCTTCATGGCCACCGCCAAGGGCACCGTGAAGAAGACCCCGCTGGAATCCTTCAGCCGTCAACGCAGCGTGGGCCTGATCGCCCTGGAACTGGATGAAGGCGATGTACTGATCTCTGCCGCCATCACCGACGGCGAGCGTGAAGTCATGCTGTTCTCCGACGGCGGCAAGGTCACGCGCTTCAAGGAATCCGACGTGCGCGCCATGGGCCGTACCGCACGCGGTGTGCGCGGCATGCGCCTGCCGGAAGGGCAGAAGCTGATTTCGATGCTGATCCCGGAAGAAGGCAGCCAGATCCTCACCGCTTCCGAGCGTGGTTATGGCAAGCGCACGGCCATCAGCGAGTTCCCGGAGTACAAGCGTGGCGGCCAGGGCGTGATCGCCATGGTCAGCAACGACCGAAACGGCCGTCTGGTCGGCGCGGTCCAGGTGCTCGACGGCGAGGAAATCATGCTGATTTCCGACCAGGGCACCCTGGTGCGTACCCGCGTCGCCGAAGTGTCGAGCCTGGGCCGTAACACCCAGGGCGTGACCTTGATCAAGCTGGCCAAGGACGAAAAACTGGTGGGCCTGGAGCGTGTGCAGGAACCATCGGAAGTCGAAGGCGAAGAGCTTGAAGGTGACGACGTTGAAGGCGAGGTGATCGCAGCCGGCGATGACCACGTCGACGAGCCAACCCTCGATGCAGCCGCAGACGAAGAAGAACCGCAGGAATAAGCGGACACACAGGGGGCGGATGAAGATTCGCCCCCTTGTTGTTTGTCCCGTATGAAACATGTCCTTGGTCTGGCACCGATCCCTGTGGGAGCTGGCTTGCCTGCGATAGCATCACCGCGGTATTACTGGAACTACCGCGGTGCCTGTATCGCAGGCAAGCCAGCTCCCACAAGGGTTCGCTCCAGCGAAAGGGTGTTGTGGAACATGATTGCAGCCCCACCAAATCAAAGTGAGATTGGATGTGAGCAAGAGAGCCTATAACTTCTGTGCCGGTCCCGCGGCGCTTCCTGAAGCAGTCCTGCAGCGCGCGCAGGGTGAACTCCTCGACTGGCATGGAAAAGGCCTCTCCGTGATGGAAATGAGCCATCGCAGCGATGAGTTCGTGTCCATCGCCACCAAAGCCGAGCAGGACCTGCGCGACTTGCTGGACATCCCCTCCCACTACAAGGTGCTGTTCCTGCAGGGCGGCGCCAGCCAGCAGTTCGCGCAGATCCCGCTGAACCTGCTGCCCGAAGGCGGCACGGCCGACTATATCGACACCGGTATCTGGGGGCAGAAAGCCATTGAAGAGGCCTCCCGTTACGGCCACGTCAATGTGGCGGGCACCGCCAAGCCTTACGACTACTTCGCCATTCCCGGCCAGAACGAGTGGAAGCTGTCCAAGGATGCGGCCTACGTGCATTACGTCGCCAACGAAACCATCGGCGGCCTGCAATTCGACTGGGTGCCGCAAGTGGGCGACGTTCCGCTGGTGTGCGACATGTCCTCGGACATCCTGTCGCGCCCGATCGACGTGTCCAAATACGGCATGATCTACGCCGGCGCACAGAAGAACATCGGCCCGAGCGGCATCCTCGTCAACATCATCCGTGAAGACCTGCTCGGCCGCGCCCGTTCGCTGTGCCCGACCATGCTCAACTACAAGGTCGCGGCTGATAACGGTTCGATGTACAACACCCCGCCGGCGTTCGCCTGGTACCTGTCCGGCCTGGTGTTCGAATGGCTGAAAGAGCAGGGCGGTGTCGCCGCCATGGGCAAGCTCAACGAAGTGAAGAAACGCACCCTGTACGACTTCATCGACGCCAGCGGCCTGTACAGCAACCCGATCAACCTCAGCGACCGCTCCTGGATGAACGTGCCGTTCCGCCTGGCGGACGACCGCCTCGACAAGCCGTTCCTGGCCGGCGCCGATGAGCGCGGCCTGCTCAACCTCAAGGGCCACCGTTCGGTCGGTGGCATGCGCGCCTCCATCTACAACGCTGTCGATATCAACGCGATCAATGCGCTGGTTTCCTACATGGCAGCGTTCGAAAAGGAACACGGCTAATGTCCGAGCAAGAACTCAAGGCCCTGCGCGTACGCATTGACAGCCTGGACGAGAAAGTCCTGGAGCTGATCAGTGAGCGCGCGCGGTGCGCCCAGGAAGTGGCCCGCGTGAAAATGGCTTCCCTGGCAGAAGGCGAAGTGCCGGTGTTCTACCGCCCTGAGCGTGAAGCGCAAGTGCTCAAGCGCGTGATGGAGCGCAACAGGGGCCCGTTGGGCAACGAAGAAATGGCGCGGTTGTTCCGCGAAATCATGTCCTCGTGCCTGGCGCTCGAGCAGCCGCTGAAAGTGGCGTACCTCGGCCCGGAAGGCACCTTCACCCAGGCGGCGGCCATGAAGCATTTCGGCCACGCGGTGATCAGCAAGCCGATGGCGGCAATCGACGAGGTCTTCCGCGAAGTGGCGGCCGGCGCGGTGAACTTTGGCGTGGTGCCGGTGGAAAACTCCACCGAAGGCGCGGTCAACCACACGCTGGACAGCTTCCTGGAACACGACATGGTGATCTGCGGTGAAGTCGAGCTGCGTATTCACCACCACCTGCTGGTGGGCGAGAACACCAAGACCGACAGCATCAGCCGCATCTACTCCCACGCCCAGTCATTGGCTCAGTGCCGCAAATGGCTGGACGCGCATTACCCGAATGTCGAACGCGTGGCGGTCTCCAGCAACGCCGAGGCGGCCAAGCGGGTCAAGGGTGAATGGAACTCGGCGGCGATCGCCGGTGATATGGCGGCGGGCCTGTATGGCCTGACGCGCCTGGCCGAGAAAATCGAGGACCGCCCGGACAACTCCACGCGCTTCCTGATGATCGGCAGCCAGGAAGTGCCGCCGACCGGCGACGACAAGACCTCGATTATCGTCTCCATGAGCAACAAGCCCGGCGCGCTGCATGAACTGCTGGTGCCGTTCCACGACAACGGGATTGACCTGACGCGCATCGAGACGCGTCCTTCGCGCAGCGGTAAATGGACCTACGTGTTCTTTATCGACTTCATCGGCCATCACCGCGACCCGCTGGTCAAGGGCGTGCTCGAGAAAATCAGTCAGGAAGCCGTGGCACTCAAGGTGCTGGGCTCTTACCCGAAAGCGGTTTTGTGAGGCTTTAACATGAGTGGCAACTTCCTCGCCCTGGCGCAGCCGGGCGTGCAACAACTGTCGCCTTACGTTCCGGGCAAGCCTGTGGACGAGCTGGCGCGTGAGTTGAATCTGGACCCGGCGAAGATCGTCAAGCTGGCGAGCAACGAGAACCCGCTGGGCCCGAGCCCTAAAGTGTTGGCGGCGATTCATGCAGAGCTGGCCGAGCTGACGCGTTACCCCGATGGCAACGGATTCGCACTCAAATGCCTGCTGGCGCAAAAGTGCCGGGTCGAGCTGAACCAGGTGACCCTGGGCAACGGTTCCAACGACATCCTTGAACTGGTCGGCCGTGCCTATTTGGCGCCGGGCTTGAACGCGGTGTTCAGCGAGCACGCGTTTGCGGTCTATCCGATCGTGACCCAGGCCGTTGGCGCCGATGCACGCGTCATTCCCGCGAAAAACTGGGGCCACGACCTGCCGGCGATGCTGGCGGCCATCGATGCACAGACGCGCGTGGTGTTCATCGCCAACCCGAACAACCCGACCGGTACCTGGTTCGACGCGCAGTCGCTGGGCGACTTCCTGCGACAGGTGCCCGAGCACGTGCTGGTGGTGCTGGACGAAGCCTACATCGAGTACGCCGAAGGCGGTGACCTGCCGGATGGTCTGGATTTCCTGGCGGCTTACCCGAACCTGCTGGTCTCGCGCACCTTCTCCAAGGCTTACGGCCTGGCGTCGCTGCGGGTCGGCTACGGCCTGTCCAGCGCCATCGTCGCCGATGTGCTGAACCGCGTGCGCCAACCGTTCAACGTCAACAGCCTCGCCCTTGCGGCGGCCTGTGCGGCGGTGAAGGACGCCGGGTACCTGGAAGAAGGCCGGCGCATCAACGAAAGCGGCATGCGGCAGTTGCAGGAAGGCTTCCGTGAGCTGGGCCTGGGCTGGATTCCGTCCAAGGGCAACTTCATTTGCGTCGACCTGGGCCAGGTGGCCGCCCCGGTATTCCAGGGACTGCTGCGCGAAGGCGTGATCGTACGCCCGGTGGCCAACTACGGCATGCCGAACCACCTGCGTGTCACCATCGGCCTGCCGGGTGAAAACAGCCGCTTCCTGGAGGCGCTGGCCAAGGTCCTGGCTCGTGGTTGATGTCACCGCATTGCAACCTGCTGTGCCTATGATCGGTCGCCTGGTGGTGGTCGGCCTGGGGTTGATCGGCGGCTCCTTCGCCAAAGGCCTGCGTGAGAGCGGGCTGTGTGGCGAAGTGGTTGGCGTGGACCTGGACCCGCGTTCGCGCGCGCTGGCGGTTGAGCTGGGCGTGGTGGACCGCTGTGAGGCGGACCTGGCGCTCGCGTGCCAAGGCGCTGACGTGATCCAGCTTGCCGTGCCGATCCTGGCCATGGAGAAATTGCTCGCCGTACTGGCCGGCATGGATTTGGGCCAGGCCATCCTCACGGACGTCGGCAGCGCCAAGGGCAATGTGGTGCGTGCGGCGCAACAGGCCTTTGGCGGCATGCCGGCGCGGTTCGTGCCGGGCCATCCGATTGCCGGTTCCGAGCAGAGCGGGGTGGAGGCGTCCAATGCGCAACTGTTCCGTCGCCACAAGGTGATCCTCACGCCGCTTGCGCAAACCGACCCGGCTGCGCTGGCGGTGGTGGATCGTCTGTGGCGTGAACTGGGCGCGGATGTCGAGCACATGCAGGTCGAGCGCCACGATGAAGTGCTGGCGGCGACCAGCCACCTGCCGCATTTGCTGGCGTTTGGCCTGGTGGATTCGTTGGCCAAGCGCAACGAGAACCTTGAAATTTTCCGTTATGCCGCCGGTGGCTTCCGCGATTTCACGCGGATTGCCGGCAGCGACCCGGTGATGTGGCACGACATCTTCCTCGCCAATCGCGAAGCGGTGTTGCGCACCTTGGACACCTTTCGCAGCGACCTCGACGCCTTGCGCGACGCGGTCGATGCTGGGGATGGCCATCAATTATTGGGCGTGTTCACCCGAGCGCGGGTGGCGCGTGAACATTTCAGCAAGATCCTGGCACGCCGGGCCTACATGGAAACCGCTGTGAACGCCGACGACCTGACCTTCCTCGCCAACCCGGGCGGCCGCTTGAGCGGGCGCATCCGAGTGCCGGGTGACAAGTCGATCTCCCATCGGTCGATCATGCTCGGTTCGTTGGCCGACGGCGTGACCGAAGTCGAAGGTTTCCTTGAAGGCGAAGACGCCTTGGCGACCTTGCAGGCGTTCCGCGACATGGGCGTGGTGATTGAAGGCCCGCACCATGGGCGCGTGACCATTCATGGCGTGGGTTTGCATGGCTTGAAAGCGGCGCCGGGGCCGATTTACCTGGGGAACTCCGGCACCTCCATGCGCCTGTTGTCCGGCCTGTTGGCGGCGCAGCGTTTCGACAGTGTATTGATCGGCGATGCATCTTTGTCCAAGCGTCCGATGAATCGCGTGGCCAAGCCGCTGCGTGAAATGGGCGCCGTGATTGAGACCGGGCCGGACGGGCGTCCACCGCTGACCATTCGTGGTGGTCAGGCGCTCAAAGGCTTGAATTACGTACTGCCAATGGCCAGTGCTCAGGTGAAATCCTGCGTGTTGTTGGCCGGACTGTATGCCGAAGGCAGAACCGCGGTGACCGAGCCTGCACCGACCCGCGACCACACCGAGCGCATGTTGCGCGGCTTTGGGTGCCCCGTGGTGGTGGAGGGCGCGAAGGCGTCGCTGGAGTCGGGCCATGCATTGACGGCTACCCATATAGAAGTGCCGGGGGATATTTCATCGGCGGCGTTTTTCCTGGTTGCGGCCACGGTGGCCGAGGGTTCCGAGTTGTTGCTGGAACATGTCGGTATCAATCCGACGCGCACCGGGGTGATCGATATCCTGCGGCTGATGGGCGCGGACATCACCTTGGAAAATCCACGTGAAGTGGGCGGTGAGCCGGTTGCCGACTTGCGTGTACGCAGCGCTGTGCTGAAAGGCATCGAGATTCCCCGGGCGCTGGTGCCGCTGGCGATCGATGAGTTTCCCGTACTCTTCGTGGCCGCCGCCTGCGCTACCGGGCGAACCGTGCTGCGCGGTGCCGAGGAACTGCGGGTGAAGGAGTCCGATCGTATCCAGGTCATGGCCGACGGTCTGGTGGCGCTGGGCGTGAAGTGTGAACCGACACCTGATGGGATTATCATTGACGGCGGCCCGATCAGCGGCGGCGAAGTTCATGCCCACGGCGATCACCGGATTGCCATGGCTTTCAGTGTGGCCTCCTTGCGAGCGGCGGCACCGATTCGTATCCGTGACTGCGCCAACGTCGCTACATCTTTTCCGAACTTTCTTACACTGTGTGCCAATGTCGGCATGCGTGTAGCCCAAGAGGCTCAACTGTGAATATCAAAGCACCGGTGATTACCATCGACGGGCCAAGCGGCTCGGGCAAAGGCACAATCGCCGGCATCCTGGCCAAGCGCCTTGGCTGGTGCCTGCTGGATTCCGGCGCGCTGTATCGCCTGCTGGCGTTCGCGGCGCGCAACCATGGCGTCGACCTGACCAACGAAGAATCCCTGAAGCTGCTGGCGGCGCACCTTGACGTGCAGTTCGTCGGCGCGACGGAAGGTCATCCCCAGCGCATCATCCTGGAAGGCGACGATGTGACCGATGACCTGCGTAACGAACAAGTCGGCTCCTGGGCCTCCCAGGTGGCCGCGCTGCCGGCGGTGCGCGACGCCTTGCTGCAGCGTCAGCGTGCATTCCAGGAGCATCCGGGCCTGGTGGCCGATGGCCGCGACATGGGCACCGTGGTGTTTCCCGAAGCGCCGCTGAAGGTTTTCCTCACCGCCAGTGCCGAGGAGCGGGCGCGCCGCCGCTACTTGCAGTTGAAGGGCAAAGTCGATGGTGTTAGTCTGTCGAGTCTGCTAGATGAGATCCGTGCACGCGATGAGCGTGATACCCAGCGTGCGGTAGCCCCGCTCAAGCCGGCGGCTGATGCCATACAGCTGGATTCCACGGAGTTGTCCATCGAGCAGGTGCTGGAACGCATCATGAGCGAGATCGCCATTCGCGATATCGCCGGGTGACCAAGAAGGCCGCAGGGGACCAGTCATAGTCCTGTGGCGCTTCTTTTAATTGAAACTGACCCACACCGTCTGGGGTGTGGAGATGGGCGTATTCTCCGCCCTTATCAACAGGAATTAAAATGAGCGAAAGCTTTGCGGAACTCTTTGAAGAAAGCCTAAAAACCCTGAACCTTCAGGCAGGCTCCATCATCACCGGTGTTATCGTTGATATCGATTACCAAGCTCGCTGGGTAACCGTTCACGCTGGTCTGAAGTCTGAAGCTCTGATCCCGCTGGAACAGTTCTACAACGATGCTGGTGATCTGACAATCAATGTCGGTGACGAAGTTCACGTTGCTCTGGACTCGGTTGAAGACGGTTTCGGTGAAACCAAGCTGTCCCGTGAAAAAGCCAAGCGCGCTGAATGCTGGATTGTTCTCGAAGCAGCCTTCGCAGCTGAAGAAGTGGTCAAGGGCGTTATCAACGGTAAGGTTAAAGGCGGCTTCACTGTCGACGTTAACGGCATCCGTGCGTTCCTGCCAGGTTCTTTGGTCGACGTTCGTCCTGTGCGCGACACCACGCACCTGGAAGGCAAGGAACTCGAATTCAAGGTCATCAAGCTCGACCAGAAGCGCAACAACGTTGTCGTTTCCCGTCGCAGCGTCCTGGAAGCAGAGAACTCCGCCGAGCGTGAAGCTCTGCTGGAATCCCTGCAGGAAGGCCAACAAGTCAAAGGTATCGTCAAGAACCTCACCGATTACGGCGCATTCGTCGATCTGGGTGGCGTCGATGGCCTGCTGCACATTACCGACATGGCTTGGAAGCGTATCAAGCATCCTTCCGAAATCGTCAACGTTGGCGACGAGATCGATGTCAAGGTTCTGAAATACGATCGCGAACGCAACCGTGTTTCCCTGGGCCTGAAGCAACTGGGTGAAGATCCATGGGTCGCTATCAAAGCCCGTTACCCAGAAAGCACCCGCGTGACCGCGCGTGTTACCAACCTGACCGACTACGGCTGCTTCGCTGAGCTGGAAGAAGGCGTTGAAGGCCTGGTACACGTTTCCGAAATGGACTGGACCAACAAAAACATCCACCCTTCGAAAGTCGTACAAGTCGGCGACGAAGTGGAAGTTATGGTTCTGGACATCGACGAAGAGCGTCGTCGTATCTCCCTGGGCATCAAGCAGTGCAAATCCAACCCATGGGAAGATTTCTCTGGCCAGTTCAACAAGGGCGATAAGATCTCCGGCACCATCAAGTCGATCACCGATTTCGGTATCTTCATTGGTCTGGACGGCGGCATCGACGGCCTGGTTCACCTGTCCGACATCTCCTGGAACGAAGTGGGCGAAGAAGCTGTTCGTCGTTTCAAGAAGGGCGACGAGCTGGACACCGTTATCCTGTCGGTTGACCCAGAGCGCGAGCGCATCTCCCTGGGTATCAAGCAACTGGAAAGCGATCCGTTCTCCGAGTACGTTCAAGAGAACGATAAAGGCGCCATCGTTAAAGGCACTGTGAAAGAAGTTGACGCCAAAGGCGCCATCATCACTCTGGCCGACGATATCGAAGCGACTCTGAAAGCCTCCGAAATCAGCCGTGACCGCGTTGAAGACGCGCGCAACGTGCTGAAAGAAGGCCAGGAAGTAGAAGCCAAGATCATCAGCGTTGACCGCAAGAGCCGCGTAATCCAACTCTCCATCAAGTCGAAAGACGAAGTGGAAGAGAAAGAAGCCATCCAGAGCCTGAAAGCTGCTCCGGAAGCTGAAAAAGGCGAGACCACCATGGCCTCCCTGCTGCGCGAAGCAATGGCTAAGCAGAACTAAGTTCTGTAAGGCTGTAAAAAAGGGCGACTTCGGTCGCCCTTTTTTTCGCTTGAAATTTGCTGAATCAACACGTTAGAACCAAGGCATGCAGCTTAATGTCGGAATTGGCTATAGTTTTAACAGACTCTTCCCCTATTGGGCTTCATTAAGGATTTGGATGAAAAGGTTGATCGTAATACTCGCGTTGGTAGTGATTACAGGTTGCTCGACCACCAGCGCCAAGACTCACGCCAAGCGCGGCGCCAGCGGCATCGAGATCGACTGCTCGGGCCTGGGCAACAAATGGGAGAAGTGCGAGAAGCGCGCCGCCCGAGAGTGCAAGATGCAAGGCTACAAGGTCGTCACCCGGTCCAGCGACGCCAAGGATGAAGAAGGCGACTACCCGTTCGGGTGGAACCCCGCCGGGGCGGTGACCCGGACGATGTTAGTGATCTGCAATTGACCCGGGAATGTGCCCTTGGCAAGTTGCCGTGTATCCCAAAGATAAGTTATCGAGCGGGCTGTTCAAATCCATCAAGTCATGCTAAAACCTTCGAAGCGCTTTTCCTAGCTGCTTGAAAAAGAAGGGAAAAATATGACGAAGTCGGAGTTGATCGAACGAATTGTCACCCATCAAGGGCTGCTCTCATCCAAGGATGTAGAGCTGGCTATCAAGACCATGCTTGAACAAATGTCCCAGTGCCTGGCGACCGGAGATCGCATCGAGATCCGTGGCTTCGGCAGTTTCTCCCTGCACTACCGTGCACCGCGCGTTGGCCGCAATCCAAAGACAGGCCAATCGGTCAGCCTCGACGGCAAGTTCGTACCTCACTTCAAGCCCGGCAAGGAATTGCGTGACCGGGTGAACGAAGAAGAGGAGGAGGGCGTCTGAGTGTATTTGAGAGTAAGGAGAAGATAATGCGCAGGCTCAGCCGCATTTTAGCAGCGTTGATGATTTTGGTGGTTATGCTGGTGGCTTTAGTTTTTGTGCTGGAAAATCAGCAGAGCGTGTCTCTCTCTTTTCTAGGCTTTTCCTCCGGGCAGATGCCAATATCTGTGTTCGTCGTAGTCGCTTTAATTGTGGGAATGCTAATAGGCCCATTGTTGGGTTTTTTGGTCCGTACTCGTCGCTATAAGGCGTTGGACTGAAGATTTACGTCGCCTAAGAAATCGATACGCAGATCGTAGGCGTCTGTCTGTCAGATAAATTGTCTAGAAAAACTCCTTCGCCCTACGAGGCTACGATGATTGACTCAGCAGAAATTCTGCGTCTTGCCGGCTCTTGCATTCGGCGAAATCGGCATCGTCGCACTATTTCAAGCTGTTAGATGTCAAAAATACTTGTGATGGTCGTAGTTGCTCCAGCTTGCGTGCGGGCTGCAGGTCTCACGGTTACGGCAGTGTGCCAGGTGAGCAGTGTCTCGCGCCGCGTAGCTATGCATGAACTGAGCGCTCTGAATCGGTCAGACGTTTTTCGATACCCCCCAAATGCTGCACTTCGTTTGATTGCTATGAGGCAACTTGGGGCTTCCTTCAAAAAATCAAAAGCTGTAAAACGCGTCTGTCCGGTTAGGTCCAATTTGAGGGAAAAAGCTGAGCAGTGCGCGCATCCATCAACGTCAGCATGAATAATTCTCAAGGAATCGATGACGTCAAGGTCCCTGATGTTTTCGTGACCTGTGCCTAGGTAAGTGGGCGCAGAAAGTTTTCACAGATGTAAGTGTCAACGTAAAAGGTAAGGATCAATGAGCATTAAGTAAAAATGAAGTTCGCGCGATTAAGTTATTGATGGCAAGCAACGCAAGCTGCCTCGGTTTTTGAAAAAAGATGACCTTGCGTCGTGCTCAGCTGTCCGATGTACTGATATCCTTGTGCAGCTTAAGCTCAGCGCATTGATAGTATTCCCCGGTTGAAGGAGACTAATGGCTTTTCATCTCATCCGGGCAATGATAGGCCACTACGCCTACCCCCGCGGTGATTCGGCGCTCCATGACGAGAGAGCCATGCTGGAAAAATTGATTATCAACAGGTCCTTTTTTGACGATGGTAGGCGCGCTTTCAGACTGAGCCAGTGGCGGTTGTGGCGCGCAAATCTGATGACTTGTTCATATGCCTAACCCGCTAGCAAAGAGTGCATTGCGATGCCATTCGTCTTAGGCCTGCATGCCATGGAGCCCAGGTAATGAGAGGCCTTCCTGTCAGGATCGGAATGGACAGCGTCAAGACGCAAAAAATTGCCAACGTGCGAGCTTGCGGCAATGCTTGTGGTTTCCCGGATATCTTTGCTCTACGGACTTTTGATGCGGAACAACCTTAAAGACGGTAGAGTCTTTGGATGATTTCTGTGGGTTTGTCTCGTAGCACCTCGAAAAATGGAGTTTCGCCGGATGGGTCTCACGTTCAGTCCAGTTATTTCTTCGGGAGTTCCGGAGACCGCACGTCAGCTGTTTTGGGAGGTTTTTTTCTCCTCCAGAGGAAGGGGGGTCGACCTGCTCACCCACTTCCCTTGGATGTCTTGTGATGAGAACGTCTTTTGTGTCGAAATCAAGTCTACTGCAGGCTCCGATGAAACTATCGCTGCGTTGGTTATCAAGGCCCTGCCTATCAACCAAAATTCTTCGGTTGGACTCGTTGGGCTGGTCTGCGTGGAGGAGGCCTTACGGGGGAAGGGATTCGTGTCAAGCTTGATGGCCGCCGCTACAGATCTTGCAGTTAACAAAGGACTGGCTGCTCTGATGCTTTGGACACAGAAACCTGAAGTTTATGCTGGTAAAGGGTTTGTCACGGATGAGCGCAATCGATTTGGTTATATCGAGTGGACGCCAGATCAATGCGTCAAGTTGGATTACACAGTGCGGAACTGGCCAGATTTATCTCGGCCGAGTGAGCACGGCATTCCACCTTTCGCTACCGGGGGGCAGGTGATCTCAAGCAAGAACGCAACAATTGTTGTGCTTGTTTCCAGTGGCGGTCACAGCATAGCGGAGTGGAGTGGTAAGGAGGAAGATGTAGTTGATTTGATTATGTGCTCAATGCCCGGAAGATGCTCTCTCAACATTGGAGAAGAAAACTCTCTGATATCCGAGCTAGAAGAAAAGGGCGTGGAGTGTAATTTGGGGCCCGCCGCCGTCAGAATGGTTAACTATCTGAACTCCAGCGCTTCTGTAAAAGTACCACACATTAAATTTCTTAATCGGATCTGAAAATGTCAAAGGAAATTTCAACCATTCCTCTTGTCAAGGTGGCGATGCCTCCACGCGAGGTTTTGCTCCCTGCTCTGGAGGCTGTGTTGTACAGCGGAATGATCTCTGAAGGGGAGTACGTTTATCGTTTTGAAGATCGATTCGCAGAGATGTTCAAACTGAATAACGTGTTGGCCACTAGTAGCGGCACCGCTGCTCTACACCTAGCAATGCTGTTGTCTGGCGTAGAAGCAGGCCACGAGGTTATCACTACGTCAATGACCGCGGAGCCGACTAATACGACCATTTTGCAAATGGGGGCCATCCCTGTTTTCGCCGACGTTGATCCTCTTACCGGAAATCTAAGTCCGGTCGCAGTAGAAGCAGCAATCACAAATAGGACCCGCGCTATCTGTGTCGTGCATTACGCGGGTTACCCGGCGCGTCTAAATGAACTTAGAGAGATTGCTGATCGCCATGATCTTGCCTTGATTGAGGACTGCGCTCACGCGTTGGGCGCTGAATATAATGGTCAGCCTATTGGTTCAATCGGTGACTACGCTATTTATTCTTTTCAAGCCATCAAGCACATGACAACTGTAGATGGTGGTCTGCTGATGATGAAAGACCCTAGCCAAATGGCGGAGGCGCGCAAGTTGCGTTGGTTTGGCTTGGCTAAAGGCGTTCCTCGAACTGAAGTGGATATCACGAGGGTCGGTTACAAGTACAATATGCATAATGTCGCAGCCGTGATTGGCCTGAAGCAACTGGACGGTATTTCGCCGTTGTTGCAGCGGCACTATGAGAATGGGCGTTATTTTGACGGTGTTTTTGAAGGCGTTTCCGGCTTGTCGCCTGCGCCTGTGCAGCCCGGCGTTAAGCCCGCATATTGGCTCTATACATTACTAGCAGACGATGCAGATGAAGTGGAAAGGTTACTGGCTGCGAGGGGGGTCATGGCGTCAAAGCTGCACCGTCCGAATCACCTGCACTCTGTTTTCAAATCATTTGCTGGCCCTATGCCGGGTCTCGACGAATTCTATAAGCGTTTGATTCATATTCCGTGTGGCTGGTGGGTATCCGATGAGGACCGTGCACGAATTGTTGACACGCTAAAGCGTGGTTGAAGACGGAGGTATTTATGTCTAAGGTGTTTCCACTCTACCGTGCAGTCACTACCCCGGAAATGGAAAAGGCGGCGCTTGACATTTTGCGCTCCGGTAAGATTGCGAGTGGAGAATGGGTCGAAAAGTTTGAGCGGGGTTTAACGAACATCATTGGACTGCCTTATGTTGTATCGACGTATGACATGACAAGTGCTCTTTTTCTTGCGTTGTATTTGGCGGGGGTGAGAGAGGGCGATGAGGTCTTGACCACGGCTTTCGCATGCCTTTCCACAAACTCAGCGATTGCTCAGTTAAGGGCTACACCCGTATGGGTCGATGTGAGCGTCGGCTCCGTATCTATGGATGTTGTTGATCTGGAATCGAAAATCAGCGAGAAAACCAAAGCGGTCATTTTGTACCACGTTGCCGGATATCCAGGGCCTTCGAAGGAAATCAGCGAGCTGTGCAGGAAGCACAACCTTGGACTGATAGAAGATTGCGACAACGCACTGTTGGCTAAGCAAGGCTCCGAGCCGATCGGATCCTACGGCGATTTCGCGGTCTACTCCTTTTATCCAAATCGCCAGATTAATGCGACTGAGGGTGGTGCCTTGGCCTGTCGTACGGAGGTAATGGCTAAGAAAGCACGGCGATTGAGGCGCTTTGGAATTGATTTCGAAACCTTTAGAACGAAGGCTGGAGAAATCAACCCGCTTTCTGATATCCCCGAGATTGGTTGGGGAATAGCGATGAATAACCTGTGTAGCGCTTTGGCGTGTGCACAATTTGCGACTTTAGAAGCGCGGCAAAGCGCTACCTTAGAGAATGCTCGAAAGCTAGAGCGCCTTATATCGGATGTACATGGGATTAGAGCGGTACCGGTACAGCCAACCGACGTGCCGGCCTATTGGGTTTTCTTAGTTTTCGTTGAAGAGCAGGAGCACGTGCTAGCTGAACTGAAGGGCAAGGGAATAATGGCATCACGAGTGCATCAACGAAATGACACATACACGGGCTTTGGTAGCCAGGCTGTGCATTTGCCGAATACTGACTATTTGCAAAGCAATATACTCGGGGTGCCGTGCGGTTGGTGGCTTGAAGAGGCTGATCTTGTGTTTATTGCCAATGCTTTAAAGGATGCTATTGCTGCGACGCCTATCAATCAAGTTGTTCGGCACCGATGAACTGGCGGACTCCTGCGATTGGGAGAATGTTGATGTTATACGCAGGAAGGTCTTCCAGTTTGCTGGTGGCTTTTTTGTTCTTACCTCTGTATAGCCGTTTGTTAGGTAGCTCACAGTTTGGCATCGTAGCAGTTATGCTTTCGCTGCAAGCGCTTTTGGTCATGATGGATCTCGGCATGTCTACCTTGACAAGCAGGGAGGTGTCTGTTGCGACTAGTACTAACGAGTCACTGCTAACGTTGGTGCGCACTTCCGAATTAAGCTTGACCGGCTTTTATGCACTATTGCTGATCATCGCAGTCACGTTAAAGCTGCTTTATTTTGGCGAGTCAGTATCTTGGGTAGTTGTCATTGGCGCCGTGCTCTTGTTCTGGTTATTAGTGATGCAGAATCTATATTATTGCAGCTTAATAGCACGTCGTAGCTACACTATGGGCAGTGGTTTACAAATAGTAGGTGTAGTCGTTCGAGCATGTGTAACCGCCGTTGCATTAAGCCGGCTGTCGGCGACGCTTGAAGTCTTTATCATGACTCAATTGATCGTGACTGTCTTGCATTGGGGCTGGTCCCGTTATATTTTGACGTCTGCTCTTTCCGAAGGAGTCGACAGAGAACTATCAATAAAGCGGCCGACATTGGCTGACGCGTTGGCGTTGACTAAAATGGGGGGCGCTCTGGTCTTGTTTTCTGCAGCGGGTGCTGCAGTAACTCAATTAGACAAGCCGATTATTTCAATGTTCGCCTCTGCCAGTAGCGTTGCGCCTTACTACCTGGCGAGTTTGTTATGCATGACTCCGATTTCTATTCTTGCCGGTCCCGTCAGCCAGTATTTTCAACCGATTTTTCTACGTGAAGCAGCTCAGGATAAAGTCCGCGGTGGCGCAAAAAAAACGGCACTCAGATTTGCGCTGTCGGTTTTTATAGTTACCGCAGTACCTACTCTGATTCTGTGGTGGTTCCGCGTACCAATCATCGACCTGTGGATGGGGCCGGGGACTAACAACCGCATAATAGCTAACTACGTCGCAATACTTCTACCTGGCTTGGCTATTGGCGCATTTGGTTTCGTACCTTACAGTCAATTGATTTATGCAAAAGACTACCGGTTTCAGGCTGTGATGTCTGCATGCTTGACGGTCGTAACCTTGCTGCTGGCTACCGTCGCTGCGGTAGGGAAGAATGTCGAAGCAGTATGCTACGTCTACTCTGCGTACCACACGGCTTCAACAGTTGTCTCCTGGATCCGGGCTTCGACGTTACCTGATGTGGCGTTGTACGCTAGGAGTACTGCATTGCTGGTATCGACGTTGATGCTAGCGTCCATTACGGTTCTCGCAATGGCTCTATATATACTTATTTGATTGGTGGGTTTGATCATGTTTGATAACAAGGTTTTAATGATTACCGGTGGCACCGGGTCATTCGGTAATACCGTACTGAATCGCTTCTTAAGTACCGATGTTAAAGAAATTATCGTATTTAGCCGAGATGAAAAGAAACAAGAAGATATGCGGATTGCCTTGAATAATCCCAAGGTCAAGTTCCACATTGGTGACGTGAGAAGCTACGAAAGCATTAACCGCGCGATGGCGGGGGTAGATTATGTTTTCCATGCGGCAGCGCTGAAGCAGGTTCCGTCGTGCGAGTTTTACCCGATGGAAGCAGTGCTGACTAACGTTAATGGGACGGAAAACGTTTTAAATGCGGCCATTGATAATAACGTTCAGCGCGTCGTTCTGTTGAGCACTGACAAGGCAGTCTATCCTATTAATGCGATGGGCATTTCCAAGGCGATGGGCGAAAAAGTTCTGATTGCCAAGTCTCGGACAGTCCGCGAAGGCGGTCCGGTGCTATGTGCTACTCGCTACGGGAATGTGATGGCCTCACGTGGTTCTGTTATTCCGCTTTTTGTGGAAAAAATCAAGGCGCGCGTCCCACTTACTGTGACTGATCCGAAAATGACTCGGTTTCTGATGAGTCTCGAAGATTCGGTTGATCTAGTACTGCATGCCTTCGAACACGGGGAGCAGGGGGATATCTTTGTTCAGAAGGCGCCTGCCAGTACCATTGGTGATTTAACCATAGCCCTGAAAGAATTGTTTGCGAGTGATGTGCCAGTAAACATAATAGGCACTCGGCACGGTGAAAAGCTGTATGAATCTCTCGTCTCCCGCGAGGAAATGGCAAAAGCCAAAGACATGGGGCGCTACTACCGCATTCCGGCGGATAACCGGGACCTGAACTATGATAAGTTTATTATTGAAGGTCATGTCGAAGCCAACGCTGTCGACGATTATACATCGCACAATACCGATTTGCTCAATGTTCAACAAATCAAAGAGCTGCTTTTGACGTTGGCCTATATTAAGCACAGTATCGGTCGATAAGTATGACATTATTAAGTGTTATTATACCCACCCATAATCGAGCCAAGTACGCGGTTCAATCGATTAGGTCGATTCTGGAACTTTCAGACCAAATTCAGGTTGTCGTTTGTGACTCAAGTCCGGTGGACGATATTTCTGGTCAGTTCTTGGGGGAATATCCAGAATCACGACTGAAGCTTGTGAGGTCGGGGGAGGGTATCAGCGTCGTTGATAACTTTAATCTTGGCCTGCGCTCAGCAGATGGGGATTACTTGGCTTTTATCGGCGACGACGATTTCGTATCAGCAGAAATCGTTAAAGTGGCGGCATGGGCGAAATTCAAAAACGTCGATTCATTGAAATTTAATTTTCCTGCACTCTATTATTGGGACGATTTCAAGCATGCGACGCGAGGCGAATCTTACTTCGGAACATTGCATCTCGCTCCGTTCGATGGCACTGTAGTTCTTCATGATTTGAAAGCTTCCATGGACTATGCGCTCGATAACTTCGGCGGCGGCGTATTTAATATGCCACGAGCCTATGCTGGAATAATATCCTCTGATTTGGCGCGCAGGATTGAGCGTAAGTACGGTGGATTATTCGGCGGTGTCAGCCCAGATATCTACAGCTCGTTCTTGATCGCTAATGAATCGCAGAGCTGCTTCTTGATTGATTATCCTGTCATCATTCCCGGCGCCTCAGGCGTGAGTACTTCTGGACAAAGCAGTTCCGGCGGTCATTATGGCAAATTACGAGAAAATTCGCATATTGCACCTTTTAAAGATCTTGTATGGGACAGTCGCGTACCTGAATTCTACTCAGTGCCGACGGTGTGGTCATTCTCGCTATTGAAGGCCGTTGAAAAGGTTGAAGCACACAGGGGTGTTAGCTTAAGCCCTAATTTCGGCCGACTGCTGCTCAAGTGTTTTGTCTACTTTCCCCGCTCTTATAAAGAAACGTTATTTTCGTTCAGAAAGCTATGTTCCCTATATGGTGCAGGGAAGGTGATTGGTCAGTTGGTAGGGTCTGTCTGGGGTGAGTTTTTATGGGGAGCTTCTCGGATTATCAACAGGTTTCGTGCTCGCCATGTGACTAACACGATCGAAGTCTTTTCCGGTCTTGATACGTCCTATCTGGCAAGTCAGGAGCTAGGGCGGAAATTAAAGGCCCGTAAAGTTGATTTGCAACTTCCGGAATGAGTTCTGCGAGTTTTATTTATGGTGGCTGCAGCGCTGTTGTAGCCACGTTATTTGTGATTGGAAGCGTTAAATGGTTACTGAACCAGATATGCAAAGTTCGCGCGTTGCACGGGTTAGCGTGGTTATCCCTTGTTATCGCTGTAAGGACACCGTGCGACGTGCCGTTGACTCCGTCTATCAGCAATCATTGCGACCTGCTGAAGTTATACTTGTCGATGATGCGAGTCCGGATGACACACGGGCTTTCTTGGCATCGCTTGCCGAAGAATATCCGAGCGGTTGGATACGTGTTATTACGCTGACCACAAATGCCGGACCAGGAACTGCGAGGAATGAAGGCTGGAATGCGGCCAGCCAGCTGTATATAGCTTTTTTGGACTCCGATGACAGTTGGCATCGCCAGAAGATAGAGCTTCAGTATGGCTGGATGCAGCGCAATCCGACAGTCGCGTTAACAGGACAGACTGGGCTTACTATTGAGGTCTCATCCGCAGTAGCTACTAAACACTACATTGAGAAAGATGTGAATTTTTCACAAGTTTTAGGTCGTGAATTGTTGATGTCTAATCGTTTCTCTACGCCGTCAGTCATGCTGCGCAAAGATCTTCCATATCGCTTTCCGGAGGGCAAAAGGTTTTGTGAAGACTATGAGCTTTGGTGCGATCTGTGTTGCTCCGGCTTTGCATGCTACTCAATGAATAAACCGCTGACGTTTTGCTATAAGCCTCTCTACGGTCATGCGGGATTAAGCGGGAATTTGTGGAAGATGGAGTTGGGTGAGTTGCGAGTATACAGCGTTTTACGAGCCAAGAAAAAGATCCGGTTTGTCTCTTATTGCTCTCTTACATTCTGGTCTTTAGCTCGCTATGTACGTCGAACGATTAAGTTAAAGTTCGGTCATGGGTCAGTATGATATACATTTTTGGCTGGTTTCTTTTGCTCATGATGTTGCTGTTAACAGCACTCTCGGGTTATAGAACCCGGCTATTTTCGGCTGTCGCGTTACTATTTTTATTATTTGTTTCCGTTTTCCGTGGTGCAGTTGGCACTGATACCAACACCTATGAGACCGTTGTCGGCCGTTTGATGGAGAGGCTATCTTGGACGGGAATGGAGCCGGGATTTGTTTTTATGAGCTGGCTGTTGGGAGAGCTTACCGGGTCAGCCGTAATTGCTGTCAGGCTTGTCAGCGTTATTATATTCATTATTTTGTTTCTATACCTTTTTCGCTCCGATAAGAATGAAAAGTTTTTATTGTTGTCTTATATGTTGCCCGCTTTTGTTTACCAATACACAATGAATGGGTTGCGGATAGGTATCGCGGCGATGTTGCTTCTATTAGCCGTACAAAAAATCAGAAAACTACAGAAGCTTTCGGGGTTGGCGTTGGCGCTGTCCGCGTTAATGTTTCATTATTCATCGCTGGTTTCCCTGATTTTTATCTGGGCCTCACAGGCACGTTGGGCAAGGGCGTCTAATATTTTGATTGTCCCTTTCGCAAGTGCGGTAGTGCTAGCTATCTTCAGCGTTAACGGAGACTATTTTTCCGCTAAATTGCTTTCCTATCAGGGTTCTGAGTCGCCTAGTCCATTCTCTGGCTTGGGGAAGATCGCTGTGGTATTGGTGCTCGTGGTGGGAGTAGCATTGTCAAAACTGCCCCGTACGGAGCGAAGCAAGCTCATCTTTCTTGGAACCGGATTTACCGTTTTCTTCTGGATGGTCTCGAGTATTTCCTACGCAGGTTTGAGATTCCTAGATTTGATTTCATTTGCCTATCCTCTTGCGATATTACTGACCTACGGCAGATGTCAATTGGATTTTGATCGTGCCATCAAAATTTTCTTGTTTTTTGCAGGGTTGATCGCCGTGTTTAGTAGCTACAGGAATTTTGTGTCCGAGTACGGCGAGGGTCCATCGCCCTTTTTGCCGTATCATCTGAGCGAACCATTTGCCGAGTTGTAATCGAATGAAACTTCGCAATTTGCTTAATGTCAGATTTTTTAATGCCACGCCAAGTGGATTTTTAAGTAGACGGCAGCTGTTAGTTCTGTTCAGAGGTGGCGTGTGAACGTTTGTATAACTGGAGGTACTGGTTTTATCGGCAGCCCGCTTTGTGCTTTGCTTTTAAGCCAAGGTGATAGGGTCAGAATGCTCTCGCGCAGAGAACAACCAGCGATGCCTGGGCGCGAGGTGTTCGCTGGTGATTTGCTCCAGCCGTATGACGCGCTTGGTGGCTTCCTTGAGGGCTGCAACCTTCTGTACCACTGCGCAGGCGAAATCAATGACACTGATTTGATGTATGACCTGCATGTCCGCGGCACAGCCAATTTGCTCAAAGCAGTCAGTGAAAAAATAAAGCTCACTGGGGAGGCTTTTCACTGGGTCCAGTTGAGCAGTACTGGTGCATATGGCAAGCGGACACTCTCCAGACCAGAGGCTGCCGTTTCTATTGATGAGACGTTCTCTCCTGCGCCAGTGGGAGAGTACGAGGTCACGAAAACTATTTCTGACGAATTGGTGATCAGCTATTCCAAAATCGAGCCGCTTTTCAGCTACACGATTATACGCCCCTCGATCGTGGTCGGCCCGCAGATGCCCAATCAGTCTTTTTTTCAGTTATCCGCCATGGTGCGAAAGCGTCTGTTCTTCTACATAGGGTCAAAAAAGGCAGTATCGACGTATGTTCATGTTGATGATGTCGTCCGTGCGCTCGTGATGTGTGCGTCCGACGTCAGAGCAAAAGGACAGATCTTTATTTTGTCCAATGATTGCTTGCTTTCCGATGTCATTGATTCAATGGCAGACGCTTACAACGTTTCAAGGCCAACCTTGAGAGTACCGGTTGGTATCGTCCGACTTTTAGTGGGAATAGCTTCCCCGTTCGTCAGATTGCCGCTGACGGATGATCGCGTTAATGAACTCGTAAAAGAAGTTGGTTATAGCTCAGCAAAAATTGAAGAAACTATCGGTTTTAAATATCAGGCGCCAATACCAAAAGTAATGCCGGCACTCCTAAGTCAATACGTAAAAAAATCAAATTTGAAAATTGTGGCTAATAATGACTAAACAACAAAAAATATGTGTAGTGGCTACGGTGCCCGTTGCGTTGAAGGTGTTCATGGTCGAGCATATCAATAAGCTCGCGGAGACTTACAGTGTCACCGTAATGGCGAATGCTGCGTCTGAAGACATCTATCATTTTTTGGATAAGCGCATAAAATTCATACCGCTACCTATCCAACGCAAAGTGTCGATGTTTAGCGATGTTTTGTCTTTAATTCGGCTGTTTAGAATTTTTTCCGTCGAGCGATTCGATTGTGTTTTGTCAATCATGCCCAAGTCCGGGCTGTTGACGATGCTGGCGGGTTACTTCGCCCGCGTGCCTTGCCGCATTCATATTTTTACCGGGCAGGTGTGGTACACCAAAAAGGGTTTTTCACGCTTTGCCTTGAAGAAACTTGATCAGCTTCTGGCGTTTGCGGCGACTCACCTTCTGGCCGACAGCCCCTCGCAGCGTGATTTTTTGATAGAAGAAAATGTTGTGAAGCCCCCAAAGATAGAAGTGCTCGGTAAAGGCTCTATCAGTGGTGTGGACTTGGCGCGCTTTAAACCGAATGCGGTGGCGCGCGCACGAATTCGCAGTGAGCTGGGACTGGATGACGCTGCGCTGGTTTTTTTGTTTATGGCAAGGTTGACCCGCGCTAAAGGTATTGTCGATTTAGCCCGAGCGTTTACCTCCGTCGCCACGCGCGCTCCCAACGCCCACCTTCTGGTCGTCGGACCTGACGAAGAGAGTCTTGAAGGTGTGATTACTGAGTTAAGCGAGAAGTTCAAGGGACGGTGCCATCGCATCGGATTCACCAATGACCCTGAGGGCTATATGGCGGCGGCCGACATTTTCAGTTTGCCTAGCTACCGCGAAGGCTTTAGTTTGGCAACCATTCAGGCTGCCGGTGTAGGCCTGCCTGCTATCGCATCGCGAATATATGGTCTAAGTGATGCAGTTCAAGAAGGTGTCACAGGTCTTCTTCATCGGCCTGGGGCGATTGATGAGATGAGTGATGCGATGGTAAAGCTGTATTCGGACAGAGAGTTGAGGAGATCCTTAGCTGAGGCCGCCCGCCACCGAGCGCATACCGAGTTCGCCCAGCCAATAATCATAGAAGAAATGTCGTTATATATTAATAGGCTGTTGGCTTGATTTAAAAAGTACATATTCTAGCTAATCTGTCAATGCTGGAAGTTAAAGCTCTGAATTTTGCACTGGGGTATTATTGATGCATGTATTAGTTACGGGAGCGTCCGGGTTTGTAGGCAATCGATTGGTCGAGGTTTTGAGCGTTAGACAGGGGGTTCAAGTGACCGGCGCTGTACGACGCCAAGGTGTCGGCGGCAATGACGCGGTGAAACAGGTCAATGTGGGTGATCTCTCTCCCGAGACTGATTGGTCTGAGGCCCTTGAAGAAATTGATGTGGTCGTCCATGCAGCTGCGCGCGTTCACGTGATGAACGATACTGCTTCTGATCCTCTCACGGTTTTTCGGAAGGTCAATGTCGAGGGGACCTTGAATCTCGCTCGTCAGGCTGTGGCTGCCGGGGTTCGTCGCTTCGTTTTTATCAGTTCCATCAAGGTAAATGGTGAAGGAACGTTCCAGGGACGCGCCTACACCGCAGATGATGTCCCCGCACCCGCCGACCCGTACGGTGTTTCAAAAATGGAGGCTGAGGCTGGACTGCGAGAGATCGCTGCCTCAAGTGGCTTGGAAGTTGTCATCATCCGGCCGGTATTGGTATACGGGCCCGGTGTAAAAGCGAACTTTTTAAATATGATGCGGTGGCTGGATAGAGGAATTCCGCTTCCGTTTGGTGCTATCCATAATAGGCGTAGTTTGGTTGCACTGGATAATCTTGTCGATCTTATCGTCGTCGCTACTGCGCATCCATCGGCGGCCAACCAAACATTTTTGGTGAGTGATGGAGAAGACCTCTCTACGACTCAATTGCTTCGCAGAATGGCAGCAGCCTTGGATAAAAGGGCGCTGTTGCTGCCTATACCAAGCACACTGCTGAGTGTCGGCGCTAGCGTACTAGGGAAAAAAGCGCTGTCTCAGCGCCTGTGCGGCTCTTTGAAGGTCGATATTGAAAAAACACGTTCATTGTTGTCTTGGATACCACCTGTATCGGTTGATCAAGCATTGAAATTGACCGCCTCGCATTATATGAAAAGAGATAATTAATGAGCACGTGGTGGTTGATATTCATAGCTATTCTCTTATCATTTTCGCTCACGGCAGGAATGCGTCGTTACGCATTGGCAAAAAGTATCATTGACGTGCCTAACGCTCGCAGCTCCCACTCCATTCCCACCCCTCGCGGGGGCGGTGTTTCGATCGTCCTGACCTACCTCCTAATGCTTATTTTATTTGGCATTGCGAAGCTCGTTCCTTTGTCCGGCGTGATCGCACTGGGCGGCGCCGGCGCGGTGGTCGCATTGATTGGTTTTATGGATGATCACGGGCACATTGCTGCCAGATGGCGATTGCTCGGCCATTTCATAGCTGCTATCTGGGCGCTCACCTGGTTGGGCGGTCTGCCCCCGGTAAACTTTTTTGGGGTGGCGGTTGATCTTCAATGGGTGGGGCATTTAGCAGCTGCCTTGTATCTCGTGTGGATGTTAAACCTTTATAACTTTATGGATGGTATCGATGGTATCGCCAGTGTTGAAGCTATTAGTGTATGCCTGGGGGCGTGTTTGCTCTACTGGTTGACGGGATTCGAAAACTTGATCTGGCCGCCTTTACTCTTAGCAGCTGCCGTCACCGGGTTTTTGGTGTGGAATTTTCCCCCAGCGCGGATATTTATGGGGGATGCGGGGAGCGGTTTTCTTGGCGTTATTCTGGCAGGGCTCTCGATTCAGGCTGCCTGGGCATCATCTCAGTTGTTTTGGTCCTGGCTGATTTTGCTTGGCGTATTTGTCGTTGACGCGACCTTTACACTGATTCGTCGTCTCTTGCGCGGCGACAAGGTGTATGAGGCGCATCGCAGTCACGCCTACCAATTTGCCAGCAGGCGATACGGTCGTCACCTTCCGGTGACGTTGGCCGTTGCGAGTATAAATGTGTTTTGGCTGCTGCCCATGTCTTTGTGTGTTGTGTATCTTGGGCTGGACGGCGCGATGGGTTTGGTTTTGGCGTATCTTCCTCTCGTCGTGCTTGCCGTGAAGTTTCAGGCGGGTGCGCTGGAGCGGCCTTTGGTCAGCTAATTTTCAAATGCTTGATTTTTGTGAACCATGATGTGCTTAAAAACGCAGAATATGCATGCGGCAAGAAATCTATGAGGGAAGTTTAACGTGGGTGAGAGGGCTATGGACAGATTGCGCGCTTTTTTGGTCGGGTTGCCACGTCGCAAGAAGCGATTAATTCAACTAAGCACTGACGTCTTAGTTATCTGGGCCGCATTATGGCTTGCATTCGTCGTGCGACTTGGAGTGGATGAGCTAGTTAACCCTTTTCAAGCTCACGCCTGGTTGTTTCTCGCCGCGCCCTTGGTGGCCATTCCTTTATTTGTCCGTTTTGGGATGTACCGTGCAGTCATGCGTTACTTTGGTAACGATGCCCTGATCGCCATCATCAAGGCTGTAAGCCTATCGTCTCTTATCCTTGGCGTGTTGGTGTATTGGTACAGCAACCACCAAACGGTGGTCCCACGCTCCATCATTTTCAACTACTGGTGGCTCAGTTTGATCATGGTGGGTGGGTTGCGTCTGGCGATGCGCCAGTACTTTCTGGGTGATTGGTTTGCTGCGGCGCAACATGTGCCATTCGCCAGCCGCGAGAATGGTCTTCCTCGGGTTGCCATTTATGGCGCTGGTGCCGCCGGCAATCAGTTGGTGGCCGCGTTACGCATGGGGCGAGTAATGCGTCCTGTCGCGTTCATAGACGATGACACAAGCATTTCCGACCGCGTCATCTCAGGCTTGCAAGTTTACAAGCCTAAGCACATCCAGCGCATGATCGACGTCACCGGTGCTCAGGAGATCTTGCTGGCGATTCCTTCTTCCAATCGGGGACGTCGGCGGGAAATCCTCGGCTACCTGGAAGGCTTTCCGCTCCACGTTCGAAGCGTGCCCGGCTTCATGGATCTGGCGAGCGGTAGAGTCAAGGTGGATGATATCCAGGAAGTGGACATCGCTGACCTGTTGGGCCGCGACGCAGTCCCCGCCCAATCTGAGCTGTTGGAGCACTGCATCAAAGGGCTGAGCGTCTTAGTAACCGGGGCTGGCGGTTCTATCGGCTCTGAGCTTTGCCGGCAAATTCTCGCATTGCGTCCGATGACGCTGCTGTTGTTCGAGCACAGTGAATTCAATCTCTACAGTATTCTCTCGGAGCTCGAGCAACGCATCACGCGTGAGTCATTGCCGGTGAAGGTATTGCCGATACTGGGTTCGGTCCGAAATCAGCCCAAGCTTTTGGATGTCATGAAGACATGGCGTGTTGACACCGTCTACCACGCCGCCGCCTACAAGCATGTGCCTATGGTAGAGCACAATATCGCCGAAGGTGTACTGAACAACGTGATCGGGACACTGAATACCGCACAGGCGGCGCTGCAGGCAGGCGTGGCGAACTTCGTACTGATCTCCACCGATAAGGCTGTCCGTCCTACCAATGTCATGGGTAGCACAAAGCGCCTTGCCGAATTGAGTCTTCAGGCCCTAAGTCGTGAATTGGCGCCGGTACTCTTCGGTGATAATTCGAACGTATCTCGGGTCAATAAGACGCGTTTCACCATGGTGCGTTTTGGTAATGTATTGGGTTCTTCCGGTTCGGTCATTCCCCTATTTCATAAACAGATTAAGTCCGGTGGACCTTTAACGGTTACGCACCCAAAGATAACCCGCTATTTCATGACCATTCCCGAAGCAGCCCAATTGGTGATTCAGGCGGGTTCCATGGGGCAGGGTGGGGATGTGTTTGTGCTGGACATGGGCGAGCCAGTGAAAATCGTCGAGTTAGCCGAGAAGATGATTCATTTATCAGGCCTGAGTGTGCGTTCTGATAAAAACCCCCATGGTGATATCGCCATCGAGTTCTCTGGCCTGCGTCCTGGCGAAAAACTCTATGAAGAGCTATTGATTGGCGACAACGTGGTCGCCACTCAGCATCCGATGATCATGAGCGCTAACGAAGACTATCTTACGTGGGATGTGCTCAAGGACAAGTTGGCTGAGCTTCTGGCTGCTGTAGAGGAAGATGATTACGCGCGCGTTCGCCAATTGCTGCGCGATACCGTCAGTGGTTACACTCCGGACGGCGAGATCGTCGATTGGATCTATCAGCAACGCCGCCTCGATCCCTAAAGCTCAAATGTATTGGTTAACGGGCGCCCAGGCGTCATGTGATGAAAATGCGGTAGTCAAGCGTTACCGCCTTTCGATCCAACTATAATCTCTCTCTGCAGCTTTTCGTGAGACAGTGCTGGGGGGCGCTCGAATCATAGGGTGTGGTCTTTTATCGGGCTCATTACCTAAGATTTTATTTTGCCCGGAGCAATTATTTTTCAAGAGAGTGCCTGATGACGTTTTTCCCTTGTTTTTTATCTGTGGTCTTCGTCATCCGTAATAGAGCTGATGGTATCGAACAGATCCTTTGCGAGGCTGCATCTGCTATCGCATCCATTGTCAGTGATTACGAATTGATTGTGGTAGACAACGCTTCAGATGACGACAGTATTCGCGTACTGAAGAGGCTCACCAGCGAGATCGGATTGGCGAATTTGCAGGTTTATGCGTTGACCAAGGAAGTAGATGTAGACACTGCATTCTGGGTAGGCTTGGAAAACGCACTCGGTGACTTCGTTGCTGTGATTGACCCTATGGCTGATGACATACGATTCATTCCTCAAATGCTTGATCATGCCGTCAGTGGGGCAGATGTCGTATTTGCCAACAACGCACAAAAGCCCAAGCAAAGCTTGGCTTACCGTTGGGCGAATACTGCTTTCCACAGTCTTTACAATCGGTTTAATGGTGTGCATCTGGCCAGAGAGGCGCCCCAGTACCGAATCCTCAGCAAAAGTGTCATTAACTTCATCCTCCAGCATCCGCAGCCAGCGATTACCTATCGGCACCTTCCTGCTACGGGTGGCTTCGCACGTGCTTATTTGGACTACAGTGCCACGCCAGTAGCATCAACCCCAAAACGGCTTTGGGATAGTATTGATCGAGGCATGCGTTTACTCGTATCCACAACTCGTGCACCGATGCGGCTTGTCACCTCGCTTTCTCTGTTTGGTGCCGTTGCCAATTTGCTGTACTGCGTCTATGTGGTTTGCATAGCAATTTTAAAGACAGATGTTGCACCTGGTTGGATTAGTTTCTCTTTGCAATTATCAGGAATGTTTTTTCTAATTTCGTTGGTGTTGCTGGTGTTAGGTGAGTACATCCTGAACATGGCAAGCCTGTCGAATGAGGGGCCGCTCTATCACGTCGGTCAGGAGTTCACCAGCGTGCACATTACCCGACTTGAGAAGTTGAACTTAGAGGAGGTGACATCAGATTTATCTGTGGCCAAGTCTGGCGTCAATGAACGTACGCTGTGATGCAAATCGGTCATGATGCGATCATCATCGGAGGCGGCTTCTATGGTGCAGCGATAGCGGTCTATCTTGTTAGGCAGAGGGGGCTCAAGCGAGTTGTACTCATTGAGCGGGAGCCGGCCTTGATGACCCGTGCCTCTTATAATAATCAGGCGCGGGTGCATAATGGCTATCACTACCCACGAAGTTTTACCACAGCTTATCGAAGCCGAATTAATTTGCCCAAGTTCGTTCAGGAGTGGCCAACGGCAGTGAAGCAGGATTTTACCAAGCTCTATGCCATTGCTCGTCGAAACTCAAAAGTCACTGCCAAGCAGTTTGAGCGGTTTTGCCGAGATATCGGCGCTGATATTCGAGTGGCTGACCCGGCATTGCGCGGTTTATTTGAGCCTCGGTTGATTGAAAAAATATATGTTGTAAAAGAGTATGTGTTTGACGCCACCAAGCTTGCTCGTTTGGCGGAGCAAGAGTTGAGGCAGGCCGGTGTTCAACTTATTTACGACACCTCTGTTACGGCGGTTTCAAAAGGCGTGGACATTCCTTTACAGGTGGCCTTACACAACAAGCAAGGCGTACAGGAACTCCTGACAAGTCAATTTGTCTTTAACTGTACGTACAGTGGTCTCAATCAGCTTTCTGGTGATTTTTCTGGAGTATGTAGTGGACTCAAGCAGGAGATAACAGAAATGGCGTTGATGCAGATGCCTGAATCACTCTGCGGATTAGGCGTGACAGTCATGGACGGCCCATTTTTTTCATTGATGCCGTTCCCCTCCTGTGGACTGCATACGTTATCGCATGTTCGCTATACTCCTCACATGCATTGGAGTGATCAACGCGGAATTGACCCGTACGAAAAACTAAGGGGTTATCATAAGGAAACCCGAGTTGATCGCATGGTGAGAGACGCTGCTCGTTATATGCCTGAGCTATTGAAGGCAGAGTATAAAGAGTCCTTGTTTGAGGTAAAGACTATTTTAAATAAAAATGAAAGTGACGATGGTCGGCCAATTCTTTTCGAAAAGCATATGGACCTGCCTGGTTGTTATTCTGTTCTCGGCGGTAAAATCGATAATATATATGATGTCTTGGAGAAGTTGGATGAGGTCATTTGACACACTGACAATTGCCGCCATGTTACGCCCTATAGCCGCCCGGTCTCGGAGGTTCAATTGGACGCTCTGATTGGATTCTCAGGGTTTGTAGGGGGTACACTGCTTAGGCAAGCCGCCTTTGAACATCTGTATAGATCAACCAATATCGGTGAGATCGAAAACAGGCATTTTGACGTGGTAGTGTGCGCAGGTGCTCCGGCAAAAAAGTGGATTGCCAATAAAGATCCCGAAGGCGACCTTCAAAAAATCGAAATGCTGATCGCTCGCTTGAAAACCATCAGTTGTAAGATGTTTATCTTGATCAGCACTGTTGATGTGTTTAAACAGCCTTTCGGTGTTGACGAAGATTCAATTGTCGCTGAAGAGGGGCTGCACGCGTACGGACTGCACCGCAGAATGCTGGAGGTGTTTGTTCAAGATAATTTCACAAATAATTTGGTAGTTCGTTTGCCCGGTTTGGTCGGGCCAGGATTACAAAAAAATGTCATTTTTGATTTTCTTAACAATAACAATGTCAGTTCTATCGACAGTCGGGGGGTGTTTCAGTTTTATCCTATGGTCAATCTTTGGTATGACGTTCACTGCGCACTTAAGGCGGGTCTGAAGTTAGTTCACCTGACGTCGGAACCGATTAGCGTAAGTGATATTTCTTTGCTCGGGTTTGGACAATTTTTCTCCAATCAGTTGTCTCCCGCTCCAGCCGAATACGACTTCCAAAGCAAACATGCTGAAGTGTTTGGAGGGTCAGGGCGTTATCAGTACAGTCACCGGGAAACTGTCCAAGCTATCAGGTTCTACGCCCAGTCGGAACCGCTTAAGGCCAAGGGCGGGGCTTTATGAGACTTGCGGTTTCAAATATTGCATGGGATGTGTCGGAAGACGAGGTCATCGCGGCGCTCTTATATCGCTATGCTATTGATGCGATTGATGTCGCACCGGGAAAATACTTCAAAAACCCTATTGCAGCTACCGATGCTGAAATTGCACGGGTTAAAAAGTGGTGGGCTGATCGAGAGATCGAGGTCACAGGTTTGCAAGCACTTCTATACGGTACGACCGGGTTGAATGTATTTGGCTCATCCGAGAGCCGGGCAGCGTTGCAGTTGCACTTGGCTGCGGTATGCCGAATAGGTTCGGGGCTGGGGGCGACTCGAATTGTCTTTGGTTCCCCTAAAAATCGGGATCGTGCAGGGTTAGATGATCAGCAGGCGTTGGAGGTTGCGGTACCTTTTTTCCGACAGTTAGGAGATGTTGCCCAAACCTATGGTGTAACGATCTGTCTGGAACCAAACCCTGTCTGTTATGGTGCAAACTTTATGGTTGATAGCGTTCAAACTGCCCAGGTTGTGAAAGAGGTTGCACACCCTGCGATATTCATGCAGTTGGATACCGGTGCGCTCACTATCAATGGGGAGGACCCTTCTGTGATTCTGCGAGACTTTGCGGCTCTGATTGGTCATGTTCATATTAGTGAGCCCGATTTATTACCCTTGGGGGGAGGCAGAACTGCTCACGGGTTGATGTCACAGGTATTGGATCGATATTTGCCTAATCACGTGGTGACGGTCGAAATGGTCGCGACTGAGAATGAACGACATGACGTTTCTATTGAGAAAGCTATTCAAGTAGCGGTCCATCACTACCGGGATGCGTTGGCGGGGGACATCATATGAGTATCAAATGGTTGATCTTGGTCCTTGGGATCTTATCCAATGCATCTGCCAGTGTTTTGGTGAAGATGGCAATGATGGCCCCCAGAAAATTTCCCTCCCTCAACGATCCTGGCGCAGCGCTTGGTAATTGGCCTTTTTGGCTAGGCCTGGGAATGTACGGGTGTGCTTTTTTACTTTACGCAGGCGCTTTGGCACGCCTTCCGTTGAATGTGGCGCATCCGGTTCTGACTGCCGGAGCGATAGCGACGGTGGCGGTGTCTTCCGCTGTGTTTTTCCGTGAACCCTTCTACTGGACAACAGCCGCTGGGATCTTATTGGTGATCGTTGGAGTCGGTTTAATTACCGCTCGAGTGGCTTAAAGGCATACAAAATTATGGGCTCCTCTGATATTCCAGTTTCGGTGCGTGAAAAATGGGAGGTTCCATCCTTCGAAGTATCTCTATGGCTCGGGCGTCGGCATCCCTGGTGTGTGGTTATCCCAGTAATCAATGAGGGGGACCGCATCAAGAATATGTTGAGCAGAATGGCAGTTCTCAATATTTCTGATAGGGCTGACATTATAATCGTCGATGGTGGTACGAGCGACGGCTCGCTGGACATTCGCGCCTTGCAGGAGGTGGAGGTGAGGGGGCTTCTGGTCAAGACGGCGGCCGGTAAGCTGAGCGCACAGCTTCGTTGTGCTTATGCTTTCGCGCTGGATCAAGGGTACGAAGGGATTATCACCATTGACGGAAATGATAAAGATGATCCGGAAGCCATCCCACGATTTATAGAGGCTTTGAAGAGCGGGGTAGATTTTGTACAGGCATCGCGTTTTGTGATGGGCGGTGTGGCGGAGAATACGCCCAAGTCTCGGGATTTTGCCATTCGCTTTATTCACGCGCCGATGCTCAGTCTTTTTTCAGGGTTCAACTGGACTGATACTACGCAAGGCTTTCGTGCCTACAGCCGTGCGCTGTTATTGGATCCAAGAATCGCCCCGTTTCGCGATATATTTACAACATATGAGCTGCTGGCTTACCTTTCATATCGGGCTCCGAAGTTAGGATATCGTTGTATGGAACTCGCAACGGCGAGGCGTTATCCAAAAGGAGAGGTACCTACTAAGATTAGTAGCGTAAGGGGAAATCTTTCAATTTTGTCTGTTTTGTTCAAGACGTGTTTTGGGAGCTATAATCCACAACCCTGAAAGCAGCGCAGCTTTTGGATGCGAATTCAGATGCCTCTATTGCCTTCTGCATCATTCGGCAATAGACGCATTTAAAAAGTCATTTGGTGCGGCTGGATTTGCGATCTGTAAGTGTTTTAGTCATATTGGTTTTGTCTTTTTTTGAGATTTGATATTTATCAGAGCGAAAAATGAGATAGTTGTGATGAAGCATAGCCAGTAAGCATACCTTAAGTCTGCCGCGGGTGTTATGGGGAGATAGGCCAATACATAGGATAGACCTGACATGGGTAGTAACCAAAGCGAGGTGCCGCGAAAGACACGGCTGACTTTGAAATAGAGTGTCAATATCATTGAAGCCAGAAGCCAAGCGTAAGGTTTGAAGAAGCTTGGAGCTACTTGCGCAGAATAATTAACAAAATCGTTTACTAAACGCTCAACTGTTGAGGGTGTCCTAGTTTCAGAGCCTACGGTGAATGGTGGGTTTTTTACATGGAATTCATTGTAATAATAAGGCAGTAGCGACGGGGAGCGAATTAGGTTCAAGAATGCATTCACTCTGAAAGAGGCGTAGACAGAAAGGTTGCTAGGTACGCTTTCAAGCCAGGCGGCCTTTAAGGCGGCATAATGCTCACGGGTGATAGAGGTGAATTTTTCATCACTTATGCAAAAGGCAGCCCCGATTTCATGAGTGTTGAGGTATTCACAGTGCCTAATTGCGTCCACTTCCTGAACGGTTAGAAAGTTTAGAGGTACGTCGACCGCCCTGAGTTTCAGCGCCATTACATCATCGAACATGACGTAGCTTACAGAGTTGGTTTTCTTTGCCTGCAATAACGCTCCCACTGACAAGTGTGCCAGTATGGTGATTGCGCAGCCCAAGACCATAAACGCGATAGTGCTTTTTATTGTATTGAGTTTGAATATGCTCATTGCGAGGAAGGGCATTAGGAATGCACTTGCGCTGAGTGAGTTCGAGCGAACGAGTGAGCCATAAACGAATAAAATCATTACAAAGATGGCTGCGGCTCTCGGGAATTTATTCTGGTCCCTGAAATAAATACATATCGCAATAGCGAGTCCCCAGGCGTATGCCATGCCAACATCTTTCCAGATCGTGAATTGGAAGTTCAAGATCCATGGGAGAATCGGTAAAAGCAAGAACAGAAAACCAAAACGGTACTCTTCTCTGATGCACCATTTAAATAGGATTAAGGCAGTGGCCCACAATAAGGTGTAGTGAAATATCAACATTCCACCCGGACTATCGCTTATATTAAGCAATAGGCTCCAAATAAAAGCCATTGCGGGGGGTTGCCAGTCAGTATATTCGCCTGCTCTGGCTTGTCTTAGCTGATCCATACTATCCCACGTCATCGCGCCTGGATAAAAAGCAGCAACAGAGACGACCGAAAAGATGATCGACGCCAAACCAACCAGATTTAAATAGCGGTTATACACACTTTGACCTTCTAATGGAAAAATGAGTCTTTTCATTTTATCACTTATCATCATAATGATATCTACTCACATACGCGAACGGGCTGTAAGGCTACCCGTGTGCCCCTCCGTTTTGACAGGCATCAGACACGGCCTCAAAGCCGTCGAGCAACCATTCACGTCCCTAAGCCGTCAGCACAATGGCTTCGTCGGTCGCGCCAGGAGATCTTTTACAGCGCTCGGTCTCCAAGCGTTTGAGCCAAAGGCAGACGCCGTTGAGCCCCCAACAGGGGATTTTCACTGGAGTGCAATGGCGATTCAAAAGAGACCAGAAGGACAGGGTCGAATAACGGCTCGACCAGCGCAGCGAAGTCGACGGTGGGTTTTCGGGAATCCGCTGGCTGGGACAGAGGTAGGCCTTTCGACGTTGGCGTCAGTTTGCCTCTTGGAATCCTAGCTTCAGAGAAAAGTCGGAGATCCGCATCGGCGATCAGTCTTGATCGTTGAATGTGAAGATCATGGCGCTACGATTTAACACTCTGTAACCCAAGCATTTTTGACGAATCTCCAACATGACCTAAGTTTGAAAAGCAGCTTCGGAAAAGCTGCTTTTCCCCCACTTATGCCATGGAGCGTCAAATGCAAAACACTTACCTCACCTCCCTCATCTTCGCCTTCCTCACCACCCTGTCCGTCACCACCACCGCAGCCCCGTCCATCAAACCCGAAGCCCCAACCCCTATCACCGCCCAAATGGCCAAGGCCGAGCAACCCGCCAAGGTGAACCTCAACGCCGCCGACGCTGAAACCCTGCGCCGTGACCTGTTCGGCATTGGTGCCGCGAAAGCCAGAGCGATCGTGGCCTACCGCGAGAGCAATGGCCCATTCACGGCGGTGGATGAGTTGTTGGAAGTGAAGGGGATCGGCAAGGCGTTGTTGGAAAAGAATCGCGAGAGGCTGGTGCTCAATTAAGTCAGCCAAGGAGGCCGGTCACTGACCGGCCTTTTTTAAGTCAGGATTCTGCGTTTGAAACTCAAACGCCTTGGCACGAAAAGTGATTACCTCTACCAAACAGATTGTTCAACAATCACTAGGTAGCCATGACCCTCAGCCTATCCCTAGCCGACCAAATCGCCTTGGAACTGCGCGCCGACATCATTGGCGGGCGGCTTCTACCAGGCATGCCTTTGATCGAAGCCGAACTGGTGAACGCCTACAACGCATCACGCAATACCATCCGCGAAGCGTTGCACCGTCTCGGCCAGGAAGGGTTGACTCGCTACGTGCGCAATAAAGGCGTAATGGTCCGGCGATTAGAGCGGGAGGAGGTGCGTGATTTGTTTGTGGTCCGCCGCACCCTGGAGTTGCAGGCTATCGCTCAGAGTGGCGCTCTGACAGACGATCAATCCGAGGGTATGCAGAATGCAATCGACGCCACGACGCTGGCCCGTGAGCGTGAGGACTGGCGGGCGGTTGCTACCCACAGTCTGGTGTTTCATCAGCAGATTGTCGGATTGATGCGCAGCCCGTTGTTCGACGAGTTTTTTGCCCAGGTGATCGCGCAACTGCGCCTGGTGTTTTGTGCGGCGCCCGATGAGCAGCGTTTCCAGTCGCCTTGGCTGGAGCGTGATCGTGAGATCTACCAACTTCTGCTCGAAAATAATAAGCCTGCGGCGGGGGAGGCGATGAGCCTGTACCTGGACGATTCGGAGCGCCTGTCGTTGGCTTTGTTTACTCACCCTTGATCGAGGATCTGCATCATGTTCAAAAACTATCCTGCCGCATATCAGGTCAGTAAAGGTTCGGCGCTGCAGGTCGACAAGGCCTTTTATGAGCGTGTTCGTGACCAGAAGGCGCAGCGCACCCTGATCGAACAATTCGAAGTACCGATCCGCACGGGCAGGGCATGGAAAGTACCTGCCGGGCATGTGTTTCGTGTGACTACGCCGGTGGGCCCGCAGGTGGGGGACTTCAACGTGTGGAACGCCAACGACCCGCGCGAGCGCTTGTGGGCGGCGCGCACGCGTCAGTTGCAGGGCGCGCATGTGAGCACCCATGATCGGTTGTGGTCGAACCTGCCGTTTCTGCGGCCTTTGCTGACGATCACCGATGACAGCCTGGCCAGTTATGGCATCGATGAGCATGGTGGGCGTCTGCATGATTTGCTCGGCACGCGGTGTGATCCGTATGTGAACCGGATGCTGACCGGTGAGGACTTCCATCATCATTGTCATTCGAACCTGACACGGGCGGTTTTACCCCACGGTTTGACGGAGTTCGATGTGCATGACGTGCTGAATATTTTCCAGTGCACGGGCTTGAATCATGACGACATGTATTTCATGAAAGCCTGCCCGGCGCAGAAGGGTGATTACCTGGAGTTTTTTGCCGAGATCGATGTGTTGTGTGCGTTGTCGACCTGTCCCGGTGGGGATTTGTCGCTGCCGATGTGGGGGCCGGACGCGCAGGACCCGTTGACGGTGTGCCGTCCGCTGGGGGTCGAGGTCTACAAGCTGGAAGAGGCGTTGCTCAATGGCTGGAGCCAGCCGGAGCGTGCTGCCTATAAGGGGCAGCACGGGTTGCAGATCGCCAAGGCGGATTGGGAGTAACCCAAGGCTCAGCGATCCTGCGCGTCCTTGGCATCCGCCTGGGCGTTGCGTTCGGCCACGCGCTTGCGTTGTTCGTCGGTGAGTTCCACTTTGTTGGCGCTGTCACGCAGCATCATCAATCCACCGACGATCGAACCGATCGCGACCACCATTATCAACCACGCGTACCACGGCATAAGGCTCTCCTTGAGGCAGATTGCCGTGGGAGAACTTTCCCACGGGAACGACTGCTTTGAGTGACGGGCTTTCTTACTAGTTCAGTGTAGGCCCGTTCTGCCTCCAATGGATCAGAGCCCGGTCAACATCGCATCCGCTGGTGCATCGGCGCGGTCTTGCGCGGTCATCTGGAAGTAGGCGAAGCCCACGGCCATGAAGCCCAGGAAGATCAGCCCGATCAGTGTGTTGAACCAGGCCATGGCGACTAGGCACACCAGCGCCAGCACCAAGGCAATGCCTGGCACGATGGGGTAGCCGGGCGCGCGGAAGGTGCGTTCCAGCAGCGGTTCGGTCTTGCGCAGTTTGAACAGGCTGAGCATGCTCATGATGTACATCACGATGGCGCCGAATACCGCCATGGTGATCATGGCGGCGGTCAGGGTCATGCCGCCCAGATTGATCAGGCCGTCGCTGTAGATGGCGGCGATACCCACGACGCCGCCGGCGAGGATGGCCCGGTGCGGTGTCTGGAACCGCGACAGTTTGGCGAGAAAAGACGGCAGGTAACCGGCGCGGGCCAGGGCAAAGAATTGGCGCGAATAGCCGAGAATGATGCCATGGAAACTCGCCACCAGGCCGAACAGGCCGATCCATACCAGCATGTGCAACCAGCCGGAGCTGTCGCCGACCACGGTTTTCATGGCTTGCGGCAAGGGGTCGTTGATGTTCGACAGGGTGCGCCAGTCACCGACGCCGCCGGCAAAGAACATCACGCCCATGGCCAGGATCACCAGGGTCAAGATGCCGCTGATGTAGGCTTTTGGAATGGTGCGCTTCGGATCTTTCGCTTCTTCGGCCGCCATGGCCGCGCCTTCGATGGCGAGGAAAAACCAGATGGCGAAGGGAATCGCGGCAAACATGCCGGCAATCGCCGGGGCGCCGAAGGTGTCGGAACCGGCCCAGCCGTTCAGGGCGAAGTTGCTGAAGCTGAAGGCGGGCGCGACGACGCCCATGAACACCAGCAACTCCGCGACGGCGAGCACGCACACCACCAGCTCGAAGGTCGCGGCGAGTTTGACGCCGAGGATATTCAGGCCCATGAACACGATATACGCACCGACGGCTGCGTGCTTGGGGTCGAGTGCCGGAAACTGCACATTCAGGTAAGCGCCGATGGCCAGGGCGATGGCGGGGGGCGCAAAGACGAATTCGATCAGGGTCGCGAGGCCGGCGATCAAGCCGCCTTTCTCACCAAAGGCGCGCCGGCTGTAGGCAAACGGACCGCCCGCGTGAGGAATCGCAGTAGTCAGCTCGGTGAAACTGAAGATGAAGCAGGTGTACATCGCGGCGACCATCAGTGAGGTCACCAGGAACCCCAAGGTCCCGGCCACGCCCCAGCCATAGCTCCAGCCGAAGTATTCGCCGGAAATGACCAGGCCGACGGCGATGCCCCATAAGTGCAGGGTGCCCAAGGTGGGTTTGAGTTGTGTGTTCATTGTGTTGCTCCCTGAACGGTTTGGAATGATTCAAGGTGTTGCAGCGGGCATGCCAGGCTGGGAATCGGTGTCGTAAAGCGGAGCAAGCGTCGTCTGGGGGATGGTTTGGCGTTTGAATATCGGCGGGGTTGCACCAGTTGGGTGCGGTGTTGGCTGGGCGGGCCTCATCGCGGGCAAGCCCGCTCCCACACTTGACCGAGTTGTCATGCCGAACGCGGATCAAAATGTGGGAGCCGGGCTTGCCCGCGATAACGCCCGACCAGCCACTGAAAATCCCCCTGTAAACCCCGCATAAACCCACTCTTTACGCCGTCTTTACGCCCCGCCCGCTCCCTCGCTCTCGTTCCTTTACACCACTCCTGCGGACAATTGCCCCACACGCGGCACTCGCCGCTGAACGGAGAGACTTCCATGAGTGTTCTGGACGGGGTGTCACTGCTATTGGCCGTGGCGCTGTTCATTTATCTGCTGGTTGCGCTGTTACGCGCGGATCGGAACTAGGAGCTGGGCCATGCACAGTTATGACTATTGGCTGATCATCGCCTTCTTCGCGGTGGTGCTGGTGCCAGCGCCGTTCCTTGGGCGGTTCTACTACAAGGTGATGGAGGGGCAGCGCACCTGGCTCACCCCGGTGCTGGGCCCTGTGGAAAAAGCCTGTTATCGCCTGTCCGGCGTGAGCGAGCATCAGGAACAAAGCTGGCAGAAGTACATGCTGGCGTTGCTCGCGTTCAACCTCGCGGGCTTTTTGCTGTTGTTTGCGATCCTGTTGTTCCAAGACTATCTGCCACTGAACCCGCAGAAGTTGCCGGGCCAGGAATGGACGCTGGCCTTCAACACGGCGGTCAGTTTCATGACCAACACCAACTGGCAGTCCTACAGCGGTGAAGCGTCCCTGAGCTACCTCAGCCAGATGGCCGGCTTGACCGTGCAGAACTTCGTCAGTGCGGCCACCGGTCTTGCAGTGCTGGTCGCGTTATGCCGTGGGATCGGTCGCAAATCCGCCCAGACATTGGGTAACTTCTGGGTCGATATGACCCGCGCCACCCTCTACGGGCTGTTGCCGTTGTGCCTGGTGCTCGCGCTGTTCCTAGTGTGGCAGGGCGTACCGCAAACCTTCGCCCATTACGTTGATGCCGTGACAATGCAAGGCGTTGATCAGGTGATCCCCCTGGGCCCGGCGGCCAGCCAGATTGCGATCAAGCAATTGGGCACCAACGGCGGTGGCTTCTTCGGCGTCAACTCGGCGCATCCGTTTGAAGACCCGACGGCCTGGGCCAACCTGTTTGAAGTGGCCTCGATCATCCTGATCCCGGTGGCGCTGGTGTTTACCTTCGGCCATTACGTCAAGGACCTGCGCCAGAGCCGCGCCATTCTTGGCTGCATGCTGGCGCTGTTCCTGATCGGCGGCGCGACCTCGCTGTGGTCCGAATACCAGCCCAACCCGACCCTGAACAACCCGGCCGTGGAGCAAACCGCGCCGCTGGAAGGCAAGGAAGCGCGCTTCGGCACCACCGGCACCGTGCTGTGGTCGGTGACCACGACGGCGGCGTCCAACGGTTCGGTCAACGGCATGCAGGACAGCCTCAGCCCCCTCAGCGGCATGGTGGCGATGGTCAACATGATGGTCGGCGAAGTGATCTTCGGCGGCGTCGGTGCCGGCATGTACGGCATGTTGCTCAATGTGTTGATTGCGGTGTTCCTCGCCGGCCTGATGATCGGGCGTACCCCGGAATACTTGGGCAAGAAGCTGCAGGCCAAGGAAGTGCAACTGCTGGTGGTGACCCTGCTGGTGATGCCGGTTGGCGTGCTCGTGCTCGGTGCCATCGCCGCCAGCCTGCCTGGCCCGGCCGGCGCCATCAGTAACCCTGGGCCCCATGGCTTCAGCCAGTTGCTCTACGCCTACACCTCGGCCAGTGCCAACAACGGCTCGGCGTTCGGCGGTTTCAGCGCCAACACGCCGTTCCACAACCTGATGCTGGGCCTGGGCATGTTGATCGGCCGCTTCGGCTACATCCTCCCGGTACTGGCCCTGGCCGGCAGCCTGGCGATGAAGAAGGGCGCACCCATCGGCCAGAACAGCTTCCCGACCCATGGTCCGCTGTTCGTGACCCTGTTGACCGTGACCATTTTGCTGGTGGGCGGCCTGACTTTCCTGCCGACGCTGGCGCTGGGCCCCATTGCTGAACATCTGAGCATGGCTGCCTCTAAATGAAGAGCCAAGGGGATATGAAAATGAATATGCCTGCAAAAAATGCCGCTCCGGTGCAAACCCGGGAGCCCGCCAAAACTGCCGTCTCCGCCCTGTGGCGCCCGGCGCTGGTCCAGGCGTTCGTCAAGCTGGACCCGCGCCAGTTGCAGCGCTCGCCGGTGATGCTGGTGGTCGAGCTGACCGCCATTCTCACCACAGTGCTGTGCTTTGTGCCTGATACCGCCGTGCCGACCTCTGTCGCTGTGCAGATCGCCGTGTGGCTGTGGTTCACCGTGCTGTTCGCCAACTTCGCCGAAGCCTTGGCCGAAGGGCGTGGCAAGGCGCGCGCCGACAGCCTCAAGGCCGGCAGTGAAGGCCTGAGCGCACGTCGCAAGGAAGGCGACGGCAGCTTCAAGGTCGTACCGGCCACCAGCCTGCGCAAAGGCGATGTGGTGCGCGTCGCCGCCGGGGAAATGATCCCCGGTGACGGCGAAGTCATCGAAGGGATCGCGGCGGTCAACGAGGCCGCCATCACGGGTGAGTCCGCACCGGTCATCCGTGAATCCGGCGGTGATCGTTCGGCGGTCACCGGCAACACTCGCCTGGTGTCGGACTGGCTGCTGATCCGCATCACCGCCAACCCCGGTGAGTCCACGCTGGACCGCATGATCGCCCTGGTGGAAGGCGCCAAACGCCAGAAAACCCCCAACGAAGTCGCGCTGGATATCCTGCTGATCGGCCTGACGCTGATCTTCCTGCTGGTGGTGGTGACCCTGCAACCGTTCGCCCACTTCGCCGATGGCAGCTTGCCCCTGGTGTTCCTGGTCGCACTGCTGGTGACGCTGATTCCTACCACCATCGGCGGCTTGTTGTCGGCCATCGGCATCGCCGGCATGGACCGCCTGGTGCGCCTCAACGTGATCGCCAAGTCCGGGCGTGCCGTCGAGGCGGCGGGTGACGTGCATGTGTTGCTGCTGGACAAGACCGGCACCATCACCTTTGGTAACCGTCGCTGCACGGCGGTGGTCGCGGCGCCGGGCGTGAGTGGCAAGGAAGTGGCCGAAGGCGCGCTGTTTGCCTCCCTGGGGGATGACACGGCGGAAGGTAAATCCATCGTCGAATACCTGCGCGCGTTGCATCCACAGGCCGAGCCCTCGGCGGATGAGTTGACGGTCGTGCCGTTCAGTGCCGAGACCCGTTTGTCCGGTGTCGATTACCAGGGCCGTGTATTTCGCAAAGGCGCGGTGGATTCATTGCTGGCGTTTATCGGCCAACAACGCCGCGACCTTTTACCGGCACTGTCGCGGGAAATCGACAAGATCGCCCAGAGCGGCGGCACGCCGTTGCTGGTGTGTGCCGATGGCAAGTTGCTCGGTGCGATCCATCTGAAGGACGTGGTCAAGCCCGGCATCCGCGAGCGCTTTGCCGAGCTGCGCAAACTGGGTATTCGTACTGTGATGGTCACCGGTGACAACCCGCTGACCGCTGCCGCGATTGCTGCCGAAGCCGGTGTGGATGACGTGCTGGCCGAAGCCACACCGGAGAAAAAACTCGCGCGCATTCGTCATGAGCAAAATGACGGTCGCCTGGTGGCGATGTGCGGCGACGGCGCCAACGACGCCCCGGCGCTGGCCCAGGCTGACGTGGGCATGGCGATGAACGACGGCACCCAGGCCGCTCGCGAAGCCGCCAACATGGTCGACCTCGACAGCGACCCGACCAAGCTGCTGGACGTGGTGCAGATCGGCAAGGAGTTGCTGGTGACGCGCGGCGCGCTGACCACCTTTTCCATCGCCAACGACGTGGCCAAGTACTTCGCCATCCTGCCGGCGCTGTTCGCCTCGATCTACCCGCAACTGGGCGTGCTCAACGTGATGCATTTGCAGAGCCCACAGAGCGCGATCCTCTCGGCCATCGTGTTCAACGCGCTGATCATTGTGGTGCTGATCCCACTGGCGCTGCGCGGTGTGCGCGTGCAGGCGGCGAGTGCGGCGGCGTTGCTGCGGCGCAACCTGCTGATCTACGGGCTGGGCGGGCTTGTGGTGCCGTTCGTGGGCATCAAGGCGATCGACATGCTGCTGACCGCGCTGCATCTGGTGTAACCCAACCGTTCTTTGTAGTGAGCGGGCTCGCCCCGCGCTGGGCTGCGAAGCAGCCCCATTGCAATACAGCGATGCACCCAATCCATTGAGGAATCCAAAATGTCCAACATCATCCGCCCGGCCCTGAGCCTGCTGGTGCTCATGACCCTGATCACCGGCGTCGCCTACCCACTGGTGGTGACCAGCGTCGCCCAAGTCGCTTTCCCGGACCAGGCCAATGGCAGCCTGGTACGCGATGCCAGCGGCAAAGTGCGTGGCTCCAGCCTGATCGCCCAGGACTTCACCGGTGACGGCTGGTTCCACCCGCGCCCATCGGCCGGCGCTTTTGCGACGGTTTCCAGCAGCGCCAGTAACCTGGGGCCCAGCAACCCGGCGCTGGCCACACGCGTGTTCGATGACGCGCACAAACAGTTAGTGCCCAGCCAGGGTCCGGTGCCCCTGGCATCGCTGACTACCTCCGGCAGCGGTCTTGATCCACACTTGCCACCGCAGGCGATTGCCTATCAACTGGCGCGGGTGGCTGCGGCGCGGAATGTGCCGGTGTCGAGCTTGCAACGGTTGCTCGATGAGCATATCGAAAGCCCGCTGGTGGGGCCGCCGGTGGTGAATGTGCTGGCGCTGAACATGGCTTTGGAACAGTTGTAGGCAGTGACACCGCCATCGCGGGCAAGCCCGGCTCCCACAAGGAAATGCATTCCAACTGTGGGAGCCGGGCTTGCCCGCGATGGCGGCATCAAAGACTCCATATAAACACCTGAAGGAACCCCACAGCATGAGCGACTCCGGCCGCGCCGATGCCCTGTTAGCCGATCTGCCCCGCAACGGCCGTGGCCGGCTCAAAGTCTTCCTCGGCGCCGCGCCGGGCGTGGGCAAGACCTACGCCATGCTCCAGGCCGCCCATGCGCAACTGCGCCAGGGCGTCAAATTGGTTGCCGGCGTGGTCGAGACCCACGGCCGCGCCGAAACCGAAGCCTTGCTCAGCGGCCTGCCGCAGCAACCCTTGCTGCGCAGTGAATACCGTGGCGTGTTGCTCGAAGAAATGGACCTCGACGGCCTGCTCGCTGCCAAGCCCAAGCTGGTGCTGGTCGACGAACTGGCGCACAGCAACGCCCCCGGCAGCCGCCACGAAAAGCGCTGGCAAGACATCCAGGAATTGCTCGCCGCCGGCATTAACGTATTCACCACCGTCAACGTCCAGCACCTGGAAAGCCTCAACGACCAGGTGCGCGGCATCACTGGCGTACAGGTGCGCGAAACCTTGCCGGACTGGGTGCTGCAGGAAGCCGACGAACTGCTGCTGATCGACCTGCCGTCCCGCGAGTTGCTCGAGCGCCTGCGCGACGGCAAGGTCTACGTGCCGGAACAGGCCCGCGCGGCCATCGATGCATTCTTTACCCAGACCAACCTCATGGCCTTGCGCGAGTTGGCGATGCAAACCGCCGCCGCTCATGTCGATGACGATTTGGCCCAAGGTTACCGCCAACTCGGCCAGGCCGCGCCGGCGGTGCGCGGACGCTTGCTGGTCGGGGTGGACGGCGATGCGCAGGCCGAGCGCCTGGTGCGCCACGCCAGCCGCGTCGCCCAGCGCCGGCATTTGCCGTGGAGCCTGGTGCATATCGATAACGGCCGTGCACGGGATGAACAGTCGCGGTCGCGCCTGCAAGCTGCCCAGCAGTTGGCCGAACGCCTGGGCGGCGAGGTGGTGTTGCTGCGCGCGGGGGAGGTCGCCAAGACGCTGATCCAGCATGCGCGCGAACGTCGCGCCAGCCTGCTGCTGGTGGGGCAGTCGAGGATGGGTTGGCGGCGTCGGCTGTTCGGTGGCGGCCTGGCCGCGCGGTTGCTGCGCAGTGCGCGCGGCCTGGAAATCAACGTCCTCGACAGCGATGATACTCCCGCACCGCCACGCATGCCGCAGGTGCGTGGGCTGGTGTGGTTCGACTATGGGCTGGCGGTGCTGGCGACGGTGGTTGCGGCGGCGGTGGCCTGGGCGGTGTCCAGCGTCTTGCCGCTGCCGAATATCTCGCTGGTGTTTCTGGCGGCCGTTTTGCTGGTGGCGGTGCGCAGCAGCCTGGGGCCGTCGCTGGTGTGCGCGGCGTTGTCGTTCATGACCTATGACTTCCTGTTTATCCCGCCGAATTTTTCCTTCGCCATCCAGCGCGAAGAAGATGTACTGACCCTGCTGTTCTTCCTGCTCATGGCGGCGTTGACCGGCAACCTCGCCGCCCGCCAGCGTCGTCAGTTGCAGGCGTTGCGCGACACTCAGGAAGAAACCAGCGAACTGCTCGACCTGTCACGCAAACTCACCGCCGCTACCGACCGGCAGGCGGTCGTCAGCGCCGCAGCCCATCACTTGGAAGGCTGGAGCGACCTGGACCTGTGCCTGGTCAATCGCGACGGCCAGGGCGGCTGGACGATCGAGACCGGCGGCCCGCTGACCCTCACCGACGCCGAGCGCGCCGCCGCCGATTGGGCCTGGCAACATGACCAGCCGGCGGGCAAGGGCACCGGTACCTTGCCGCTCGGGCGTTGGTGGTGGTGGCCGCTGTCGGGCGAAGAGGGGCCGATGGGTTTGCTCGGTGTCAGTCCCAAACCCGGCCTGGAGTTGAGCGGCCAGCGCCGTCGCTTGCTGACGGCCTTGAGCCAACCTCTGGCCCAGGCGCTGGCACGCGCGCAGCTGGCCCAGGAGCTGGAGTCGGCACGGCTGCACGGTGAAACCGAGCAACTGCGCAGCGCTTTACTGGCCTCGGTATCCCACGATTTGCGCACGCCGCTGACCTCCATGCGCGGCAGCATCGACAGCCTGCTGGCCCTTGGCGAAGCCATTCCGTTGGAAGATCGCCGCGAGCTGCTTGAAGGCACCCGCGATGAGGCCGAGCGTCTGGACCGCTATATCCAGAACTTGCTCGACATGACCCGCCTTGGCCATGGCGCGTTGAAATTGGCGCGGGATTGGGTGTCGCCGGGTGATATCGTCGGCAGCGCCCTCGGCCGCCTGCGCGCGGTGCTGGCGCCGTTGCGGGTGAGTACCGACGTGCCGCCTGAGTTGCCGTTGTTGTATGTGCATGCCGCGTTGATCGAGCAGGCACTGGTCAATGTGCTGGAAAACGCCGCACGGTTTTCGCCGCTGCAGGGCCGCCTGCAACTGAGCGCCGGCGTCAGCGAAGATCAGTTGTTCTTCGCGGTGGCCGACGAGGGGCCGGGCATTCCGGAGGACGAGCGCGCGAAGATCTTCGATATGTTCTACACCGCTGCGCGAGGCGACCGGGGCGGGCAGGGCACCGGCCTGGGCCTGGCGATCTGCCAGGGCATGGTCGGTGCCCACGGTGGGCATATCCGCGTGGCCGACGGCATTGACGGGCGCGGCACCTGCATCACGTTGTTCCTGCCGTTGCCGACCCAGCCTGGCCTGGAGCGCGAGGCATGAGCTACCCTGGGTTCTTCACGGATTTTGATGGAACACCATGAGCCAGACCGCGACGATTTTGGTCATTGATGACGAACCGCAGATCCGCAAATTCTTGCGCATCAGCCTGGCCTCCCAAGGCTACAAGGTGATCGAAGCCGGCACTGGCACCGAAGGGTTGGCCCAAGCCGCACTGAGCAAGCCGGACCTGCTGGTGCTCGACCTTGGCCTGCCGGACATGGATGGCCAGCAGGTGCTGCGCGAATTTCGCGAATGGTCGACGGTGCCGGTGCTGGTGCTGTCGGTACGGGCCAGCGAAGGGCAAAAGGTCGAGGCCCTCGACGGCGGCGCCAATGACTACGTGACCAAGCCTTTTGGCATTCAGGAATTCCTGGCCCGGGTGCGCGCGTTGCTGCGCCAGGCGCCGGCCGGTGAAGCCCAGGAAGCGGCCTTGCGGTTTGGCCCCTTGACGGTGGACCTGGCCTATCGCCGGGTGCTGCTGGACGGTGCCGAAGTGGCGCTGACACGCAAGGAGTACGCCGTGCTCGCACAGCTCGCTCGGCACCCAGGGCGAGTGATTACGCAGCAACAATTGCTCAAGGACATCTGGGGGCCGACCCATACCGAGGACAGCCACTATCTGCGCATTGTGGTGGGGCATCTGCGGCAGAAACTGGCGGATGATCCGACGCAGCCGCGGTTTATCGTGACCGAGGCGGGGGTGGGGTATCGGTTGTTAAGTGCCTGAGTGGGGCTGTGCTTGAACTGGCCTGCGATAGGCATGGGTGTCTACACAATTTTCAACGGCTGACAAATCTCCCTGTAGTGAGCGGGCTTGTCCCGCGCTGGGCGGCGAAGCCGCCCCAAACCAGGCGACCTGATTCTATCTGGACTCGCGGTGGCTTTATGTTTGGGGCCGCTTCGCGCCCAGCGCGGGACAAGCCCGCTCACTACAAAAATGTGTAACACGCAAAATCTCAGCCTTGCTCACTTTCATAGCGATCCAGCGTATCACTGGCAATCTCCCGCCCCAGCGCGATCAACTCCGGCGCCTTGTAGAACTCGAAAAACCGGCACACGCGCTTGGGCACGTTGATCAGTACATCCGGCGGGTAGCCGGCGATCTTGTACTGCGCCAGCGAGGTCTGCATCACCTCGAAGCTCTGGTTGATCAGGTCCAGCAGTGACGCCGGGCCGACGTTGTCGATGATGAACGACCCGGTCGCCGACTTCGGCGCGCCGGGTTTTTCCGGTGCGGCGGCGGGTTGTTGGGATTCCGGCTCGGCGGACTCCAGCCACGGGTTGATCTCCGCGGCCTGGGCCTCCAGTGCCTCTTGCTCCAGCTTCATCAGCTGTTCGGCCTGCTTGCGGCGAAACGGCAGGTGCGATCCCAGGGATTTGGCCAGGTTGTTGAAGCGACTCTTGAACGCCGGCGGGCGCTGGATCACCGGTAACTGGTAGTGTTTCTGGTTGGTGGCGTTGAGGTTGACCGCGATGATCAAATCGCAATGGCTCGACACCACCGGCACGATGGGCAGCGGGTTGAGCAGGCCGCCGTCCACCAACATGCGGTTGCCTTGCATCACCGGGGTAAACAGGCTGGGAATCGCCGCCGATGCGCGCATGGCCTGATGCAGGCAGCCTTCCTGGAACCAGATTTCCTGTTGGTTGGTCAGGTCGGTGGCGACGGCGGTGTAGGGAATGCGCAGTTCTTCGATGTTGATCTCGCCGACGATCTTGCGGATCTGCCCGAAGACCTTTTCGCCGCGAATCGCCCCCAGGCGGAAACTCACGTCCACCAGGCGCAGTACATCGAGGTAGTCGAGGCTTTCGATCCAGTTGCGGTATTCATCCAGCTTGCCGGCGGCGTAGATCCCGCCCACCACGGCGCCCATCGAACAGCCAGCGATACAGGCGATGTCATAGCCGCGCCGTTCTATCTCTTCGATCACCCCGATATGGGCGTAGCCCCGGGCCCCGCCGGAACCCAGCACCAAGGCAACACGCTTTTTCATGGTCGATTTACTCCCCAAAAACAGGTGCCCACAATGCACCCATTGAGGGGGTGGCTTCAATCGTCGCGGGGTCCCACAATATTATTCCGGGATAGCCGTGGTGCTCGGGTATGCTTGGCGATGCTTGGGCCAATAGGTACTGTCAATTTCGGGCTCGGACAAGGCACTTTTCCCTGTAGGCAACGTCTACAACGTACGACTGTTTCTTCTTTTTTATTTTGAGGTGTCATCAATGAAAGCCTGGATGTGTGTGCCTGTGATCATGCTGGCGCTGGCCGGTTGTGCCGGTAAAACCGCGTACCGCGACAGCTGCGGCAGCCAATTGGACGCCGCCTGGAAAGAACTCGACCTGGCCAAGGCCGAAGGGTTTGCCGGCACCGTGAGCTACTCTAAAGCACTCTCATTGTTGACGGGTGCCAAGACCCAGCAACAATTTGAAGCGTTTGAAGGCTGCTCAAACAAGGCCGAGAAAGCACGGTTCTATATTCGTGAGTCGCGCGCCGGGCGTTGACCTAGAGTGGTGAGCAGGATTTTTCATCAGAGAGTGGGGGCAGGATGTCAGCGTTGGTCGATCAGTTAGTCGCTCAGGTCATTGGCCTGGAAGTAGGGTTACTGAGCTGCCAGGCTCGCCTCGCCGCCGTCACCGACGATGAAGCCCTGCATGATCTGCGCACCACGGTGCGCCGGCTGCGCAGCTTGTTGCGCCCCTTGCGCGGGTTGCCGGGGGTGGAACAGCTTGAGTCGTGCGCCAGCGCGGTCGGCCAATTGACGACGCCGCTACGTGACCGCGAGGTGCTGGCGGCGTATTTGCACCAGCATGGCCATCACGAGGCCGCTGACCGGCGCCTGCGTCTGCAGCCCGATGCCTATCGCCAGGTGGCGCAAAGCCCGGAGCTCGCGCATCTGCTGCTGATCCTCGATGCTTTCCCACGGTTTGTCCGTGCCTGCGAACACCAGAAGTTGCTCAAGGGCCTGCGCTCGCGTATCGAAAAGCGTTTGGCCAAGCAATGGCAGAAACTCGATGAAGCCTTGGAAGATCCCGACCATGATCGCCACCGCCTGCGTTTGCTGATCAAGCGCGTGCGCTACGCCGCCGAGGCCTACCCCGCATTGAACAGGTTGCCCGCCAACGCCATGTCGCACCTGAAAAAAGCCCAAGGTGCGCTGGGCGATTGGCACGACTGCTGGCAATGGTTGGCCCAGGCCGAGCACCAGGCGGATCTGCAACCTTGCGTTGCGGTGTGGCACCGCACCATGGCCAAGGCCGAGCGCCAGGCGGATCGGGTGCTGGATAAACTCAGCCGCGACTGTTTCTGAGCGGGTCCGGCTTTTGGCCGGATAAACGCTGTACCTGGCGGGCCCGATGGTTAATATCTCCCATCTGTTCTCTTTGATGTGAGACCGCCATGCGCTTTAGTGATTTGCTCGACGCCGCCCGTAGCAACCCGCTGGACGTCACCATCCCCGCCGAATGGGCCCAGGGTCGCGCGACCTTTGGTGGCCTGGTTGCCGCCTTGCAGTACGAAGCCCTGCGTGCCCAGGTGCCGGCCGATCGCCCATTGCGCTCGCTGGCAATCACCTTTGTCGGCCCGGTAGCGCCGGACGTTCCCGCCAGTTATCAAGTCGAAGTGCTGCGAGAAGGCAAGGCCGTCAGCCAGTTGCTCGGTCGGGTGGTACAGAACGGTGAAGTGGCGACGCTGGTACAAGCCAGCTTCGGCGCGCCCCGAGCATCGGAAATTGCGGTCGAGAATGAAGCACCACCGGTGTTCAAACACTGGGATGAGTGCCAGGAACTGCCCTACATCAAGGGCGTCACTCCCGAGTTCATGCGCCACTTGGCAATGCGCTGGAGCGTCGGCGGCTTGCCGTTCACCGGGAATAAATCCCGCGACATGGGCGGTTGGGTGCGTTTGCGAGGGGATGTCAAAGAAGAGCCGCTGACCGAGGCGCACATCCTCGCCCTGGTCGATGCCTGGCCGCCGGCCTTGCTGCCGCACCTGAAAAAGCCGGCACCGGGCAGCACGTTGACCTGGACCATAGAATTCATCCAGCCCCTGCAAGCCCTCACGACACTCGACTGGTGCCAGTACCACGTCATTATCGAGCACGCCCGCGACGGTTACGGCCACGCCGCTGCCTCACTTTGGAGCCCGACCGGCGAACTGATCGCCCTTAGCCGCCAGACCGTGGTGGTCTTTGCCTGACCTTAGTGTCGGGTGGCGCTGCTGTTCAACACAAAGCGGTCTGTGCTTCGACGCGATGACCCTGCCGCTGCAACGCCAGGCCAGCCAGGATGCCGACAATGCCTACGGCAATACTGGCGGGGCTGAGGCTGAATACCCCGGATACGATCAACAGAAACCCGATGACGAACAGCGGCACGGCAATCAGGCGCAAAGCCTGGTTGGTCGGGTGCTGGTGGTTCTGCGGGTGGGTACGCCATTGCCAGGCGGGGAGATTGGGGTGACGTTTGCCCATGATGGTGAATCCTCTGTCCGTTGAAGTGGCTTGGGCAGAGTTTAGGTGGGGTGGGGCGGAGGGGGCGAATTGGGGTTGGCTATGGGGGGCATAGAGCACAAGTTGTGGCCAGCCGTGTTTATGCCCAAATCACGCAGTCATGGTCATCCATGTGCACCAGAAAAGTGAGCTTGCTATCGGCCAGCCAGAATGGTTATCCGATGGTTTCATGTTCGGATTATTTGAAGTAGTAGTCGTCCGGCCCGTTAATGTAAACGCTAGGGTCTTTAAGTGATATGAATTTTGCATTGAACTTTATGGATGCGTTGTCGCTGATGGCTTCAAATGTAAAATAGTCACTGTCTTTGTTGATCTTTACGGTAAAAACCTCATGTGCTGGAATATTTGAAATCTTCAGGTTTTTGATCTCATGGAAAGTCAGACCTACTCTACACATGTTATATCCTTTATTTTTCCATTTTTCTGGTAAGTTATCTGGAAATTCAGGTATATCGAAACCCATGCCAATGCAAGGTTGGTCATTTTCTATTCTTATGGAAAAAAGAGCTATTTTTCCAATTTCGACAGAAAAGCTAAAAAGCTTGTTAAAAAATATGCTTCCATCTAAATCATTCCAATATTTCATGTCTACTTCCTGAATGGATAATGTCTTTTTGCGCCTTCAATATAGCCTTTTCGAGGCTTATCGATTGGTCGCAAGTTGAAGTGCGGAGGGTGATCCCCAATGCCATCTACCCGACCGAATTTATGACCAGCCGAGTGGTCTTGAATAAGTATTTTTGAACCGTCCGACCGTGTAAATTGATAAACCCTTGTGTCGATGGGCATACCGTTATCATCCAGTATTCTTTTTTCATTTTTGTCCGTCATTTTTTCGATAGCGTATTGTTTGGTCTTTCCTGTGTCTGGGTCTACTACCATGTCCGGGCTCTGGGCCATTGGTATACCGGCATCTCTTTTCGCTTCTCTGAAGGCGCCTTTGCGTGAAACATCGGGTGCTTCTGGTTCATCCGATGCTTTACAGGATGACGGGTATTTCCCTTTCGGCGGGCAGTTGGCGCTCAGCCCTAGCGGATCCACCCACCCAGTAGGATTAGGCACGTACTGGTACGCATTGATCCCACCCGCCAGCTTTACCGGGTCCGGTGTCAGGTAACGACCAATATCCGGATTGTAGTAGCGATGGCGGTTGTAGTGCAGGCCGCTTTCTTGATCGAAGTATTGGCCTTGGAAGCGCAGCGGGTTGTCGACTTTTCCTATATCGAGGCGGCTGATTTCGCCATAGGCGCGGTACTGCGCGGACCAGACGATTTCGCCATCCGGTGCGGTGAGTTCCTGTGGCGTGCCCAGGTGGTCGAGTTGGTAGTGGTAAGGCTTTGTCTCTTTTGGACCGAAACCTTCCAGCAGCGCCAGCGGGCGGAAGCTGTCCGGTTCGTAGAGATAGCTGCGGTGACGATCCGCATGGTGTTCGGCGATGAGTTTTTCGCCTTGCCAGAAGAACTCGGTAGTGATGCCGTCGACGGTTTTGCTGATGCGGCGGCCGAACGGGTCGTAGCGATAGCTGGCGGTTTGGCCGTTGGGTTGGGTGATGCCGATCAGTCGGTGCTGGCAGTCGTAGCGGTATTCGGTGACGAGTTGATGGCCTTTGCCGCGTCGTTCGCGGATGAGGTTGCCGAAGGCGTCGTAGTCGTAGTGGCGGTCGCCCTGGATCATCAGGCGGTTGCCGGCGACGATGTCCGGACCGGGGCGGTCTTGCATGAGCAGGTTGCCGGCCGGGTCGTGGGCGAAGCGTTCCTGCTCGCCTTGGGCGTGGTCGGCGCGGGTGAGGCGGTTTAGTGGGTCGTAGTGGTAGCGGTGTTCGCCTTTGCGGGTGTCGTTCAGGCGGGTGAGGTTGCCGGATTTGTCGTAGTCGTAGTGGCGTTGGTAAACCGCACCTTTGACGTCGCACAGGCCGTGGTTGAACAAGCGCCCCCGGTCGTCATATTGGTAGCTGCTGAGCAGCTTGCCTTGGCCTCTGTTGCGCTCTCGACCGGCATCGAACTGGTGCTCGGTGAGTGTGTGGCCATTTAGCGCTACCTTCCTGAGCTGGCCGCCTTTGCTGTAGTTGAACGCCAGTCGGTTGTTGTCCGGCAGGCGCAGGTTCTTCAATTGGCCGCAGGGGTCGTAGCCATAGCGCAAGGTGCCCCAGCCTTGGTGTTCGGCGGTGAGGCGGTTTTGTGGGTCGTATTCGTAGGCTAAAAACCAATGGCCGTCGTCGACGCTGAGGAGATTGCCTTGGCGGTCGTAGGCGTAATCGATGATATTGCCGTCGGGCAGGGTTTTTCTGACGAGGCGACCGGCATAGTCGCGTTCGTAGCGGGTAATTAGCTGACTGCCGTCGTCGCCGTGTTCGGTTTTTTCCTGCAGGTTGCCGTTGAGGTCGTAGACGTAGGCGGTGCGCTGGCCGTCAAAGCCGATTTCCTGCTGGATCAGGCCGTTGTTGTGGTACTGGAGTCGGTAGGTTTCGCCTGATTCGTTTTCGATCTCGGTCAGCAGTAGCCGGGCGTTGTCGTAGCGGTAGTTGACCTGGGTGCCGTCGGCGTTGATGCGGCGGCTGATCAGGTGCAGGCCGTCGGCGTATTCGTAGCGGGTGACGTGGCCTAGTTCATCGCGTTCAGAGGTGATTTTTCCGTAGGCGTTGTAGCTGTATTCCCGTGTGGCGCTACCGGGCTGAGTCAGTTTCAGCAAACGGCCTGCGGCATCCCACTGATACTGCGTCAGCGCGCCGTGTTCGTCTTCGCGCGCAATCTGGCGGCCCAGTTCGTCGTAGCGATAGCGCTTCACGCCGCCATTTGGCAATTGCTCTTCAAGCAACTGGCCGCGCGCATTCCATGCCAAGCGATGACAGCTGTGATTCGGGTACCAAACCTGTGTCAGTTGTCCGTATTTGTTGTAGCTGTAGTCCGTAGAGTTACCGTCGGGATCGGTCCTGCGCGTAACGTCGCCCTGTTCATTACGCTCGTATTTCCAGACTGCCTTGCCACGCCGCACAACCCGTACGAAACCGTGGTCATGCTCGTAGGTCGTCGGTTCATCGTCCCCCGGAAACAACGCCACCAAGCGCCCGGCTTCGTCGTACTGATACGCGGTGATCGCCCCGAGCGGGTCCTGCTCAACCGTCAGCCGGCCTTTGTCGTCGTAGGATTTGAAGTGTTGGGCGCCATCCGGATCCACCCGCTGTACCAGCCGCGCACGATCATCATGGACATAGACTTCCTGACTGCCATCGGCGTTAAAAACTGTGACCCGGCCGTCATCACCCCAGACATACCGCGTGTCCATCTGCGAAAAGCTGGCCCAATGCCGGACACATCGCGCCGTCTTGCCAGACCTTTCCCACTCCCAATAGAAGCTCGCCCCACCAGCCAACCCACGCTCAAGAATGACGTGCTGCTCGTCGTACCGATAAACCTCGATTTCGCCTACGGCATTGGTCGCCGAGACCAACCGTCCTAGGTCGTCGTAGGCGTAAGAAACAACGTTCTGCTCCGTCACCCAGACAAACGGGCCGTCGTCCACTGCCCGCTCAATCTGGTACTCCACCGCCACAATGCGGCCCGACGCGTAGCGCAAAAACAGCGAACGCCCGACACCGTTATCCAGCCGCTCGATGCGCCCCAAAAAATCCCAGGAAATCCGCAGCCGGTTGTCGTACGCATCGCTGATCGAGAACAGCACACCGTCGCGGAAGTGGTAGAACCGTGATGCCTGAGCCAGCACCAACTCATCCGGCGACGAGCCCAAATAAATTGCCGCTTCGGCCAGGCTATTGGTAATCGCGGGCCGAGAAACCGTGGGCAAGGGCAGGGTGGTAGACCGGTTCTCGTGGTCCGTCCACACCACCGAATCAGCGGAAACACTCAGCCGATGCGATAAAGAATGACTCCAGCCAAACCCCAACCCGCCATCCACTTCCACCGCACTGGTGCGGTACAACCGGGCCCACTCGAACGGCAAAACCCCGTCCAGAGCGCCATCGGTCAGCGTCAGTAATTCCTCGCCAGTGACCATCGACACGGGGCAACCGTTGGTGGCGGTTTTATCCGCAGAAGTGGCCGCATCCCCCGCCGGGTTCTTAGCCACAGCAGGCACATCGTCCACAGGCTCCTGCCGCACCAACACCGTCCGCTGGGACTTGTTGCGCACCACCGGCACCGGGTTGGAAACCAACTGATCCCCAGCCTTCAACGGCGCAACCGGCACGGCCTTGATCGGCGTCGCCGCGCTCCCCAGCAACAACGGTTTGGCCACTTCGACATGCGGTTCCAACCCAGGCCCCACGAGCTGATCCGCCAGCCTTTGCAGCCACGTGCGCACCCACCCGGACTTGATATGCCCCAGCGTCTGGACCCCCAGCCGAACCTGCACCCCCATGCCCCGCGTCGCCCAGGCCAGGAACAGATTGATCAGCACCTCGCCGGTTATCTCGCCCAGCAACTCGTACATCTGCGGCGGCGGCAGCAGGCGTATCCAGGCCACCATGGCTGACAGGTAGATGAACAACAGCGGCTCATCGCTGAGCACCAGCAGGCCTTTGGCCACGGCGTCCTTGCCCAGCTTCAGCAGCTCATCAAGTTCGGCCTGGGAGACGTACTGCAGCAGCTTCCGGCTGTTGGCCTTGAGGTCCGCCAGCAGTTCATACAACTGCGTGAGGTCGTCCCACAGGTTGTAGAGCGCCTTGCCGATCCCGGTCGAGAACGCCAACCCTTGCATCGCGCTGCGCTCGAAGGGCGTGGCGTTGGCAAAGTCGTCCCATTGCGGCTTGAAGGTCTTTTTCCACTCCTCGCGCAGGCGCTCGTCCAGCCCCGCGATCAGCGCCTGATAAGACGCATACAGCGCCTTGACGTGATCCTTGGAAACGTTGGGATAAAAAGTGATCTGGTATGGCTGATCGCGGGTGCAATCGTCGATGTGAAGCATGCCGCTGGGGCCAATCATTCGATGAATCGGCGCACCTGTCGGGCTGCCGTCGGCGGCAATTGCCTGCAGCATCACCGGCGTGTTGCCGATGGGCACAAACCGCGTGCTTTCGAACATATGGACCAGCGTCAGCGAGCCCTGGGCCTTGCACACGGCAACGGTGCGACTGGGTTCTTTAGACGACGCGGGAGTGACGAGGGAGACTTCGTCACCCACCTTGAACACCTGCTCCACTTCCAGCGCCGAACCCGTCCAGAAACTTTCGGCCCAGGCGTCAAAGGTGTTCAGGCACTGGCGCAAGTCACGAAAAACGCTGTCGACGTCCGGCTGCCTGGCGTCCAGGGGGGACAGGACGAACTTGCCGATAACCGGAATCAAGAGGCAGCCCCATTGAGCGGGGCAATGATGGAGAAGTGCATCGGCGGTCCCTCGCGCTGATTGATCAGGCGAGAGACTTTGGAGAGGTTGGCGGGTAAAAGAAGTCGGCGTTATTCGCCGGGATGTCTAGGACGTTTCGCCAAAACCTCGGGTAAACCGAGGGTTTGTAGTAGGCAAAGGATTACAGGTTGAACAATCCTACAGCTTCAACTGCCCAATCGCCTTGCTCAGTTCCGCGGCCAGGGTGGCCAGTTCATTGCTCGTGGTCGCAGAGTCCACGGTCTGCTGCACGGTGTTCTCGGTCACATCGCGAATGCTCACCACCGCGCGGTTCATCTCTTCGGCGACGTGGCTTTGTTGTTCGGCGGCGACGGCGATCTGGGTGTTGCTTTCGCGCATCTGCGCCACGGCGCCAGTGATTTCGGCGAGCGCGGCACCGGCCTCCTGGGCTTGCTGTACGCAGTCGTCAGCCTTGAATGAGCTTTCCTGCATGAAGTCCACCGCGTCGCGGGTGCCGGCTTGCAGGGCCGAGACCATGCGGGTGATTTCGTCGGTGGAGCTTTGCACGCGCTTGGCCAGGTTGCGCACCTCGTCCGCGACCACGGCGAAGCCACGACCCATTTCGCCGGCGCGGGCAGCTTCGATGGCGGCGTTGAGGGCGAGCAGGTTGGTCTGCTCGGCGATGCTGTGGATCACGCTGACCACACCGTTGATTTTCTGGCTGTCTTCGGCGAGTTTCTGGATCATTTCCGCGGTTTGTTGCACGCCGGTGGACAGACCGGCGATCGAGCGCTGTACCCGGCTGACCACTTCCTGGCCGCTGCCGGCGAGGGTGTCGGCGGTCTGCGACAGGTCGCGGGTGGCGCCGGCGTGCTGCGCGATGTGGTGGACGGTGGCGGTCATCTCGTTGATGGCGGTGGCGGCCTGGTCGGTTTCGCTTTGCTGGCCGAGCATGCCGTGCCGCACCTCGTTCATGCTGCTGGCCAACCGCGCGGCACCTTCGTCGAGTTGCTTGGCGGTGCGCGCAACGGTATTGACCACACGCTGGTAGCCGGCCTGCATGGCATTGAAGGCGCTGGCCATCTGGCCGACTTCATCTTTGCAGGCCAATGGCACGCGCGCCGACAGATCGCCGGTTTTCTCCACGTGCAGCATCACGTCCTTGAGGGTGTTGAGCTGGCTGAGCAGGAAGCGGATCAGCAGTTGTGAAGCGCCCAGCATCGCCAGCATCAGGATCAATACCGCCACGGCGTAGTTGGCGAAGCGTTCGCCGAACACTTGGCTCAGGCTTGGCGCGTAGGCCAGGATGGCGACGTATTGACCGTCAGTGCGGGCGATGACTTCAGCGCCCATCAGCGGGTTTTCACCGAACACCGGCATGGGGTTGAGTTCGACCCAGCCGAGGGTACTGGCCAGGACTGACAGATCCTGTCCAGCCATTTGTGGGACTTGGCCGCGCTTGAACGTCAGCCAGTGCTCGCCCTTGGGCAATGCTTCGCCGGCCGGCCATGCGCTGAGCAAGTGAGCTTGCGCCTGAGCCGAGGCTCGCGATGCATCGCTGCGCGCCTGTTGTTCCAGCTGCACCGCATAGAGCACCAGCAGCAGGGTGGTGATGAAAGCGACCGCGTTGACGGCCCAGAATTTGTACTTCAGCGAGATATTGCTAAGCCAGGCACCCATGGAAGGTTTTCTCTGATAGCGGAAACAGCATTGGCAAGGTGCCATTATTGTGCCGCTATCGATGAAAACCGTTTTGACATGGGTCAATGCGCCGCATTAATCCACCACGGGCAGCCCAAAAAACGCGCGGGCGCAGGCGGTACTGTGGCTGGCCAGGTCTTCCACGCTTTCGTTGCGATGCAGGGCGACTTCGCGCAGTATTTCCGCCAGATACGCGGGTTCGTTGCGACCATTTTTCGGTTTGGGACGCAAGGTACGCGGCAGCAGGTAGGGCGCGTCGCTTTCCAGCATCAGGCGCCCGCGGGGAATTTCCCTGACCAGCGGGTGCAAGTGTGTCCCACGGCGTTCGTCGCAGATCCAGCCGGTGATGCCAATATGCAGATCGAGGTCGAGGTAACTGAACAGTGCCGCTTGTTCGCCGGTGAAGCAGTGCACCACGGCGGCGGTGAGGTGGTCGCGGTAGTCCTTGAGGACGGCCAGCAGGCGTTCGTTGGCGTCACGCTCATGGAGGAACACCGGCAGTTTCAGCTCGACGGCCAGGGCCAAGTGTTCTTCCAGGACTTTTTCCTGCTGCGGGCGCGGTGAAAAATCCCGATTGAAATCCAGCCCGCACTCGCCAACTGCGCGTACGCGGCTCTCGTTGAGCAGGCTGCGCAAGCGCTGGGTACTGTCGCCGTTCCAGTCGCTGGCAGAGTGGGGGTGGATGCCGGCGGTGCTGAACAGGCGCTGGCCGCTTTCATCCAGTTTTACGCACAGCTCCAGAGCCTGTTCGCTGCTCTCGACGCTGGTACCGGTGAGCACCAATTGTTGCACGCCGGCGGCATAGGCACGGTCGAGCACGGCCTGGTGCTTTTCGTCGAAACTGGGGTTGGTCAGGTTGACGCCGATATCAATGAGTTGCATGGTGCTATCTCCGCCTGCGGCCGGAAAGCATATCAGAGCTGTAGATTTATAAGAAAAACGAAGAACTACAAAGAGTTATAGCTGTCTTTGAACGTCGCAAGTGACATTGTGGTTGGCCGAACGCCTTGCCCTGTGCCACCGTTGCGCGCAAAGCCTGCGCATAAAGCGCTCTGTTTCTGACGTCCACCGCCTCGTTTTTCGCGACGGCGCTGGCCAGTATTCTTTCCGGAGAGCGGATGATCCGACCCTCGGCGTTGCTTATGTTGTGCCTGACGTTACTGCTGCCCATGGCTGCGGTTGCGCGTCTGGACGGGCCGCTGGAAGTGACCAAGCCCGGCAAGGTTCGCGACTTGGCGCAGATTCGCTCCAGCCGCACCCTGCGTGTGTTGGTCAACCAGAGCCGCAACAGCTCCGGTGAAGTCCAGGGCCAGGCCATCGGCGTCGAGTACCACCGCCTGCGCGCCTTTGAGCAGTACCTCAATAGTCATGCCCAGGATGGGCGCGACATCACGCTCAAGATCATTCCCAAGGCCAAGGACCAGTTGCTCGGCGCGCTGGCCCGTGGCGAAGGCGACCTGGTGGCGCCCGGTGAACTGCTCGATGTGAAGGCCGCGCACAAGATCAGCGCCAGCGATCCGATTGCCAGCGGCGTGCCGCTGTGGCTGGTGGGGGTGAAGGGCGAGCGACGGTTTACCACGTTGGAGCAACTGTCCGGACGCACCCTGGCATTGACCACCGGCAGTGCGGCGGCGGATGCCATCAGCCAAGTCAACCAGAAACTGGCCCTGCACAAGCAGCCACCGATCAAGGTGGAATGGGTGGACCCGACCCTGGCCGTGGAAGATGTGCTGGAGATGGTCCAAGCCGGTATTTTCCACCTGACCATTGTCGAAAAGCCGATTGCCGAGCGCTGGTCGAAGATCCTGCCCAAGTTGCGCTTCGATAAGCAGGTGGTGATCAGCGAACCGGGCGACGAGTATTGGTTCGTGCGCCAGGATGCCTCGATGCTGAGGGCGAGCATTGATCGTTTCCTCAAGACCTATCGAACCCCCTCCGACCAGGATGTGGTGTTCCAGCGTATTTATCGTCGGCTGTACCAAGTGCGTAACCCATTGGCACGCATTGACCGCCAGCGCCTGGAAAAACTGCGTCCGGTGTTGCAAAAGCACGCCCGCGAGCAGGGCATGGACTGGCTGAACCTTGCGGCACTGGCATTCAAGGAATCGGCGCTTGATCCTGGCGCACGCAGTAACGGGGGGCCGACCGGCCTGATGCAGATCACCCCGTCGGCAGCGCAGCGTGTGGGCGTCAACAATATCGAAAACCTTGATAGCAATGTGCAGGCGGGCGCGCGCTACCTGGCAATGATCCGCCGTAAGTTTTTCGCCAGCCCCAAGCTCAACGAGCGCGAGCGCATGGCGTTCGTGCTGGCGGCCTACAACATGGGGCCGGAGCGGGTGCAGGGCATGCGTACCGAAGCCAAGCGTCGAGGGTTGAACCCCAACCAGTGGTTTTTCCAGGTTGAACGCATCGCCATGGAGCAAGTCGGTATGGGCGGCGTCAGCTATGTGAACAGTGTCAACAAGTACTATTTGGCGTTCGATCGGGAGCGGGAGTCCCTGGAGCCGCCGCCGACCAAAATTGCTTTAGCCAAGTGATCTATTTAATCGATATTAATTAGGCATTTTTTCGGCTTTTATCATTGTTTAATCTGATTATTATGGCGGCCAACCAACCCCTACTTTGAAAAGGATTGTCACCATGAGCCCACTGATCAAAAGCATCCTGTCCACCCGCGCCGGTTATGGCCTGACCATTCTGCGCATCGTGGTCGGCATCATCTTCGCCGCCCACGGTTCGCAGAAACTCTTTGGCTGGTTTGGCGGCTATGGCCTGGCGGGCACTGCACAGTGGATGGAAAGCATCGGCCTGGCGCCCGGTACGCTGATGGCGCTGCTGTCGGGCGGTACTGAGTTCTTCGCCGGCCTGGCTTTGATCATCGGCCTGCTGGCTCGCCCTGCGGCTTTGGGCCTGACGATCCTGTCGCTGGTGGCGATCTTCTCGGTGCACATCCATAACGGTCTGTTCATGGCCAACAATGGTTACGAGTTCGCCCTGGCCCTGCTCGGCGGCTCACTCGCGGTGCTGCTGGAAGGTGCCGGCAAACTGTCTGCCGACCGCGCCATCGCCCGCTGACGCTTGCGCCACACCCTGAATCGGCCCGCCCTGCGCGGGCCTTTTCGTTGCTCTGGATTCTTGACACCGCCCTACCGGCTTCTCTAGGATGCCGCTCATGCGCCGATTTAAACAGCTAATTGCGGGGCGCCATGGGTGATCGTTATCGGTCCCGACAGAAGCATGCTCCATGCTTCGAAATTCCGCTAAAGCGCTGGTTCGGTGTTGCCTCTCACCTGCCCGCAGACTTTTGAGGCAGAGACACGACACGATGAATGCACCACGCCCCCTGATACGCCTGGCCCCGATCACCGCGGACCTCACTCAACGCAATCCCAAGATCCTCCTGGGCGGCAAGCACCAGCCGACGCTGCTGCGTTACCTGGATGGCTGGCCGCGCCGTACTGGCCGACCTTCGGCGTTCCTGATCCAGTTTGTCGAAGATGGCGATTCCCTCGCGCGTTTTGCCAGCAACAGTTTTGACCTCGCGGTGATCCAGGCGCCTACGGCTGACGACGCCGACGATGTTATTCGTCAATTGACCCGCATTGCCCGACAAGGGCTGATCGCCCGTCGCTGAGCGTTCACTGGGCCAGGCTGGCCGCTTGCAGCCGGCGCCGGCGATGGCCCACGAAGACCACCCAGGCGATCAGGCATAACATCAGCGGTATCGCAAAGGTCACCATCAGCGCTATCGCCAATTCGAGGCGACGCACCTGCGCATAGGCTTCGCGCTCCAAGGCATGCAGTTCCATGGGCAAACGCAGACGTTCTTTATTGAGCGCTTGCAGCTGGGTAGTGGTGTCCACTGCCTGGGTGCCCAGGGCGGTTGTCCATGGGCTCAGTCGTTGCCATTCCTGTTCGGTGCGTTGCAGGCGCCGTTCCAGTTCGCTGGCCTTGGCACGATAGGCCTGTTTCGCGACACCGCGCATGCTCTCCAATACCGTGGGTGCGGTGCGCGGCGGCACGTGGGGGCGAATGGCCGCGAGTGTGTCGGGGGCCGACAGGTTATCCAACGTATTCAAGACAAACAGCGGGTTGCCGTCAGGCGCCGGGTGACTGACTTTGTCCATGAGCAGGTCCGTGTCAGCGACGACCACGACATGGATCTGCGCGGCTTTCTGCAAGCCGGGAGGTTGCTCCCTGAGTCCTTCGGGAAACACCGAATAGCTCGGCCCTTCTATACGCGCAGCAATCACCTGACGTTGCTCCTGGTTCGTCGCTCGTTCGATCAATGACTCGAACGTGCTGGCGCCAGTGAGGCTATCGGCATCCAGCAGGAAGGACTGCTCGGAACTTTGCAGGAGCGGCGTGAAGGACGTGCGACCTTTATTCAGCCGCAAGAGCGCACCACTGCTCGATACCGTCACCCTGTTAAGGTTCCACGTGCTGATATCGTTTGTGTTCATCGCCGGCCGAGGCAGGTTCAACCGCATCTGATTTGGCTTGCCCGGTGTCTCCCAGGGTGTGTAGAGGGCGTCCACCACCAGCTTGTCGGCTGGCATCCGGATACCCCAGGCAGCCAGCAGTTCGTCCAGCCGCGTATTGACTGGGGTGGCGTTTGAACGGTGTTCGCTCAAGGGGTCGATAAACATCATCAATTTGCCTCCCCTCAATACAAATTGCTCGATCCAGTACAGGGTCCGCTCAGGTAACGCCTGCGGGTGCACGAGCATCAGCGTCCGGATGTGCTCGGGGACCGGTGCGGCAGTCGGCTCCAGGTGGACCAGATCGAACTCCCGCCGCAGTTCCTGCAGCAACCGACCTGCAGAATCATCCAGTGCCAGGCCCGAGAGCAGCGCAACGACCGGGCGTTCCGGGTGCTGCAATTTATGGAGCAAGTGGCCGATTTCATATTCGAGCAAGGACTCTCGGTCGACGCTGAAGGAACCGATTCGTCGCACACCGTGACCGGCGCGGGTGCCGATCAGGCCGAGAAACCCCGCGTTGTCATCGAGGCCCGATAGCCGGGCTTTGTAGGCGTCTTCCGAAAAAGGTGCAGGTTCTATAACGTGCAGGTTGACCATGCCATTGGCCGCTTTTTCATATTCCTTGAGCAGATCCTCAATACGCTTACTGTAGCGTTGCACTGCGTGGGTTCTTTTCGGGTCGTTGTTCGAGTTGAAATAATACAAATCCACTGGACTTTCCAAAGTGGCGAGCATCTGCTGTACCGCAGCTGATAAGGTGTGGGTTTTGTGCTGAGAAAAATCCCACCGTATATCAGGGAGTTTACTTATCCAAACCAGATTGAAAGCCAGGAAAAGCAGGAAAGTCACGGTGAGTGCCATGCCGGTGCGCAGAGTGGACCGCATTAAGGGTTTCCCTTCTCAGCTGTGTTTGTAGTTGAGCGTGACTGTCGTCGCAGCGAGAAAGGCGAGGATCATGCTGATGAAGTAAAGCGTGTCGTGAAGGGTGAGCTTCCCATCATCGATACTGCTGAATCTCAACGTCGGACTGATTGACGCCAGCCTGTCGATCAATCCGATTGGAACTTGGTGCTCCAGCGCATCCAATACCGTAGAAAGTCCACTGGCCGCCAATAGCAAACCCAGGGTCAGCAAGAAAATCACAGTACGCTGATGCACGAATGTGCAAACAAAGCAACCGATAGACAGGTAACTGCCTGCCAGCAGCCAACTTGCCATAAATTGTGAAGCAATAACGCTGTTGTCCGCCCGGCCCAAGTAGTTGGCGGTGATGACCAGAGGAAACATCAGAACCAGGGCGATGCCTGCTACGAGCCAGGCGGCTAGAAATTTTCCGATGACCCATTCATAGGTCGTAATGGGCAGGGTTCTCATCAGGTAGAAAAAGCCTGCATTGGTTTCGTCCGACCATAGTTGCGTCGCCAGGACAGGAACCAGAAATAGATATAGCCAGGGATGGAATTGGAAAAATACCTGCAAGTCACTGCTGTTGTGTAATGGCCACGGGCTTATGTACCTGCCCAGCGTCACCGACAGTGTCAGGAAGATTGCAATGCTCAGGTAAGTAACGGGTGTGCCGGCATAGCTGGCGAGTTGACGCTTTAAAATGATGGGCATTAATTTCAAAGGGACGCCTCCTTGCTCAGATGGTGGACCACATCATTCAGACGACCCGGTTCCAGGTTCATCGAGTTGATTTTCCAGCGACGACTGGCAATCAGCGTGTTGATATGGGGATAGATGGTGTGGCCGGGCATGGCGAGAACGGTCACTGTCCCGGGTGCGTGTCGATGTTCCTCAATGCCTGCCACGCCCGGCAGCACGGCCAGTGCCAGCAGGTCCAGCGGGTTATCCGCAGCAAGTGTGACTGCCTGGAAGTGACGCGAATCGCGCTGTAGATTTGGCAATGAGGTATCGGCCACCAGGCGACCGCCTGCCATGACCAATGCACGGGAGCACAGCTGCGCCAGTTCTTCACAGTGACGAGAAGCAATGATCACGGTCATCTCTTGCGCCAATGAATGGATAAGTGCCATGAGCGCATGCTTGTGTTCAGGTGCGAGCCCTTCAGTTGGCTCATCCAGCAGTAACAGGGCGGGGCCGTGCAGGACAGCCTGGGCAATGGCGACTTTGCGTTTCCAGCCGATGCAGAGCGCATCGAGGGGTATACCGAGCACCGGGAACAATTCCAGTCGTGCGATAACCTGCTCCAACCGTGCGCGCTTTTCGGCGCCGTGGTAGCCGCGAACGGTGGCGATGAAGTCAAGGAACACTTTGACGGACATTGTTGGATGACCGATGTCCTTCGACAGTTGGTAGCCGACAAGTTGTCTCGCTTTTAAAGCATCGGTGTGGGTATTGACGCTCTGGATGTTTATATGTCCGCTGGACGGTTGCATCGATCCGGCTATTAGATCGAGCAGGACGGTCTTGGCTGAATGATCTTGCCCGAACAAGCCCAGGCATTCCTGTTGATGAGCGCTGAACGAAACATCACTGATTATAGTTGTGTTACCCGAGTGTTTTGTCAGATTGCTTATTTCGATCATTTTTTTACCGAATAAGTTAGGCATGACGTAGGGGGCGTGAAAAAAGGGTACGGGGAATGGCGGGTTTTGGGAACGTCGATAAGTATTAATCAGAGAATTCCTACGTGCAGGGCAAGCAGGCCGCTGAAACAATGCGTTGTGTTTTTGATGTCCAATTTTCTGAATGTTTATATGCTGTCTATTTAAACTTTCTGCCCGTATAAGAGGCCTGAATGCCATGATGCTGCTACGTACCCTTGTTCTTGAACGCGATGGTCAAGATGCTCCGGTTAACGGTGCACTGCTCTGTGGGTTTGCTGTAGGTCAGACGGCTTCCAACTTTCTGGTTTATAGCCTGGATGAAGAGGTTGAACCGGGAAGTTCCCGGGTATATATCGCCGCTTTGCGTAAGAAACAGGACCGGTATTTCCTGAGTGGGGTTGAGTCCAAGGAAGATCTGCAAGTGGCGCTGCACGTATTCAAGCAAATACTGACGTTGGCGGCTTCGGGGGTAAAGGCGGGCGGGGTGACTGAAACCCAGGTGCCTTATCACTTTGTCGAATTGAAAGGTTGCAAACTACCGCCGGCCAGGCCCGAGGACCACCACTCTGTGATCATCAAGAAAGCGCTGGTGATGAAAGTGATCACGTTGGGCATGTCTGCCGCTACGCTGCCGGCTATCGAGAGTGCATCATTGATCGTGCCGTCTATTCGTTTTTCATCGCAAATGACCTCTCCCCCCAAGGTGGCGAACCCTACTGAGCCCCCGCGACTGCCGATACATGAACAGCCTGTTGAAGCCCCTCTGCAAGCGACCGTCGAAGCACCCATCATGATGACGCAGGCCGCACCCTCTATCCAGCGGGAACCCGTTGCGCCGGCACAACCGACACGTGCGGCCTCAGGTAACGATAACGCTTTGTTCGAAGTGGACAGTACGTTGACCAACCTTGCGCGTGTGTCTCAGGACCTGACCCAGCAGAAACGCGCGGTAATCGAACGGGAAGCGGCTCTTGAACAGTGGCAGGCGCGCTTGCAGCAGGCGCAAAACGAACTGGACGAAAAGGCTCGAGAACTTGAGCATCGCACCACTCAATTGCATGATCAGTCGCTGGCGGTCAGCCAGAGGACCGAAGCCTTGAAGGTGATGGCGGCACAGGTGTCAGGTTTGCGCCAGAGTCTGCGAGGCATGCTGCTGGAGCTGGATGGAGTATTGGATAGCTAGACTGGCCTGGCTACTTTCTCGGGTTCATTTATTATCAACGCCAGCCAGCCGATGCATGGGCTTGAAGCCCAGGCGTATCGGCACCTATGGACATTGCCTGGGGATGCAAGCGTTTGAGTACCAAGCTGATTACCAAAGAAGGTCATGAAGCGCTGAAGAAAGAGCTGGATTATCTGTGGCGCGAAAAGCGCCCGGACACCACGCGTAAAGTGACGTGGGCGGCCTCGCTGGGGGATCGCAGCGAAAACGCCGACTATCAGTACAACAAGAAATTACTGCGCGAGATCGACCGTCGCGTGCGCTACCTGCGCAAGCGCCTGGAAGACATGCGTGTGGTGGAGTACATGCCCGAGCAAGAGGGCAAAGTGTTTTTCGGTGCCTGGGTGGACATCGAAAACGAGCAGGGCGAGACCAAGCGTTTTCGCATCGTTGGCTATGACGAGATCTACGACCGCATGGACTACATCTCCATCGACTCCCCCATGGCCCGAGCGCTGCTGCGCAAGGAAGTCGACGACGAGGCCATTGTGCAGACGCCGAGTGGCGAAGTGTGCTGGTGGATCACCGGAATCGAGTATGTAAAGTGAGCAGAGTCCAGGCGCGACGACGATCAACTGTGGGAGCTGTCGAGCCCCAGCGAGGCTGCGAAGGCGGCGGTACTGCCGGCATTTTCCTCGCCTGACCCACCGCTATCGCAGCCTCGCTAAAGCTCGGGAGCTCCCACAGGAGATCTGCTGTGTCGGCGGAATTTCGGTTGTACCTGCGAACACAATCCCCGCAGCAACGCAGCTCAAGTGTGGGAGCTGTCGAGCCCCAGCGAGGCTGCGAAGGCGGCGGTACTGCCGGCATTTTCCTCGCCTGGCCCACCGCTATCGCAGCCTCGCTAAAGCTCGGGAGCTCCCACAGTAGATCTGCTGTGTCGGCGGAATTTCGGTTGTACCTGCGAACACAATCCCCGCAGCAACGCAGCTCAACGGTGGGAGCTGTCGAGCCCCGGCGAGGCTGCGAAGGCGGCGGTACTGTGAAGATCTTTATCACCTGGCCCACCGAGCCGGCCGCACGCTTTGACGCATGCGGCCAGCAGCGTTCTAGCCTTCGCGTAACACAGTCAGCGGGCTGGCGTTGAGGGCGCGACGGGTGCCGAACACGCCGGCGCCGCCGATCAGTACGGCTCCGATTACGGGCAGCAGCAGTAGCCAGGGGTGGGGGTGCCAGGCCAGGTCAAACGCGTAGCGGTACAGCACGAAGGTCACCAGTTCTGTCCCCAGTGCCGCCAATAGCCCGCTGACGGCGCCAAGCAAGCCGAACTCGATGCGCCTGGCCTTGACCAGCAGCTTGCGTTCGGCGCCCAGTGCGCGCAGCAGCGCGCCTTGGCGGATACGTTCGTCCAGGGTGGCTTGCAGGCCCGAGAACAGCACCGCCATGCCCGCCGCCAGGACAAACAGCAGCACGTATTCCACCGCCAGGGTCACTTGGGCGAGGATGCTGCGCAATTGCTCCAGCAGCGCCTCGACCTGCAGGATGGTCACGGCCGGAAAGGCCCGCGACAGGTCGACGATTTGCTGGTCATGCCCAGGCGCCAGGTAGAAGCTGGTCAGGTAGGTCGCCGGCAAATTCTGTAAGGTGCCCGGTTGGAAAATCATGAAGAAGTTGGGCTGGAAGTTATCCCAGTTGATGGTCCGCAGGCTGGTCACCCGCGCTTCGCGATTTTCCCCGGCGATGGTGAACACCAGGTGGTCGCCGAGCTTGAGCTTGAGGCTTTCCGCGACCTTGGCCTCCACCGAAACCCCAGGCAGGTCCTCGGTGGGCTGCTGCGTCCACCACGAACCCGCGGTCAACATGTTGCCCGGTGGGAGGTCGGCGGCCCAGGTCAGGCTCAGGTCGCGTTGGACCGCACGGTCGCCGCTGGAATCCTTGCTGACGATCTCTTGCACCGGCTCCCCATTGATGCTGATCAACCGGCCGGGCACGACCGGGTAGAGCGGCGCGGACTGAGCCTGCAACTCCAGCAGGCGGGCGCCAAAGGCGTCCTTGTCGGCCGGCAGGATATTCAAGGCAAAGTAGTTGGGCGCGTCCTTGGGCAGTTGGTTCTGCCAGGTGTCGAGCAACTCGCCGCGCAACAGCGCAATCAAGCCCATGGACAACAGGATCAGGCCAAACGCCAGGGATTGACCGGCCGCCGCCAACGGGTGGCGCAGCAGTTGGCCCAGGCCCAGGCGCCACGGCAGTGAGGCGCGTGCCAGCAGGCGACGCAGGCTTTGCAGCAGCAGCAGGAGCAGCCCGCCAAGCACCAGTGCCGCCACCACACCACCACCGAGCAAGGCGAAGGTCAGCACCAGGTCGAGGCTCAGGCGCCACATGATCAAGCCCAGGGCGAACAGCGCCGCGCCATAGACCATCCAGGTGCTGGAAGGGATTGGCAACATGTCGCGTCGCAACACTCGCAACGGCGGCACACGCCCCAGTGCCGCCAGCGGTGGCAAGGCGAAACCGGCGAGAGCGACCAACCCGGTGCCGATCCCGGCAATCGCCGGTAACAGCCCGCCCGGCGGCACGTCCGCCGGCAGCAGGTCATGAAGAAAGTAGAACAGGCCAAACTGCGCCAGCCAGCCGAGCACGGCACCGGCCAGGCTGGCCAGCAGCCCCAGTACAGTCAGTTGCAGCGTGAACAGCAACATGGCTTCACGTCGTGATAAGCCCAGGCAGCGCAGCAATGCGCTGGCGTCGAAGCGCCGGGTGGCGAAGCGGTTCGCCGACAGCGCCACAGCCACGCCGGCCAGCAGCACCGCCACCAGGCTGGCCATGTTCAGGTAGCGCTCGGCCTTGCCCAGGGCCCCGCCGATCTGCTGGTTGCCGTCCCGTGAATCCTGCAGGCGCTGGTTGGGGGCAAGGCCCGGCTTGATCAGGTCGCGATAGGTTTGCAGCACGCTGCTGCCTTGTGGCCCGCGCCACAGTTCGCGGTAGCTGACGCGGCTGCCTGGCTGGACCACGCCAGTGGCGTCCAGGTCCGCCAGGTTGATCATCACCCTGGGCGTAAGGCTGTAGAAGTTGCCGGCGCGATCCGGCTCATAAGTGAGCACGCGCGCCAGGCGCAGGGTTTTCATGCCCACGTCGATGCTGTCGCCGACCTTGAGGTCCAGGGCCGTCAGCAGCCGCGCTTCCACCCAGGCTTCGCCGGGTTTCGGGCCGCCTCCCGGGGTTTCATCGCCAAAGGGGGCGCCCGCGCTTTTCAGTTCACCGCGCAGCGGGTACTGCTCGTTCACCGCCTTGATGCTGGAGAGCTGGATGCCGTTATCGGTGGCAATCACGCTGGAGAATTCCACGACCCGGGCGTGATCCAGGCCCAGCTCGACGCCGGACTGGATTTGCTCGGGGCGGGCCGGCGAGCTGCCTTCAAGCACCAGGTCGGCACCCAGGAACTCAGTCGCGCGCAGCAGCATGGCGCCATTGAGGCGGGCACCGAAATAACCGATGGCGGTGCTGGCGGCCACGGCCACCAGCAGGGCGAAGAACAGCACGCGCAGTTCACCGGCGCGGGCATCGCGCAGCAATTGGCGCATGGCAAGGCTGAACAGGCGCAACAGCGGCAAACGTGCCATCAAGGCTCCAGGGGCGCGACCATCAGGCCGGCTTCAAGGCGGATCAGGCGTCGGCAACGGTGGGCCAGGCGCTCGTCGTGGGTGACCAGCACCAGGGTCGTGCCGTTTTCTTGGTTGAGTTCGAACAGCAGGTCGCTGATGCGCTCGCCGGTGTGGCTGTCGAGGTTGCCGGTGGGTTCATCGGCAAACAGCACGTCCGGCTCGGCGGCAAAGGCGCGGGCAATCGCCACCCGTTGTTGCTCGCCACCGGAGAGTTGGCGCGGGGAGTGGGTCAGGCGCTGGCCCAGGCCTACGCGTTCGAGCAGGTGCCGGGCTCGCTCGCGGGCGTCCTTGCGGCCATCAAGCTCCAGCGGCAACATCACGTTTTCCAAGGCGTTGAGGCTGTCGAGCAGTTGGAACGACTGGAATACAAAGCCTACGTGTTCGGCGCGGATGCGCGCGCGCTGGTCTTCGTCGAGGGTGCTCAGGGCCTGGCCGGCGAGGGTGACTTCACCGCTGCTGGGCAGGTCGAGACCGGCCAGCAGGCCCAGGAGGGTGGATTTGCCGGAACCGGAACTGCCGACGATAGCCAGGCTATCGCCCTTGTTCAGTTCCAGGCTCAGTTCGTGCAGGATAGTCAGTTCACCTTCCGCGCTGGGAACCACTTTGCTAAGGTTTCGCGCGGTGAGAATGCTTGCGCCCATGGAGAATCCGATGCGAATGTGGTTTTTGAGTGCTGGCCTGGCCTTGATGTGCATGGCCCAGAACGCAGCGGCGGGTACAGTCCTGATCGTTGGCGATAGTATCAGTGCCGGTTTCGGCCTGGATACCCGTAAAGGGTGGGTCGCCTTGCTGGAGCAACGGCTCAAGCAGGAAGGTTTCGACGATAGAGTGGTGAATGCGTCCATCAGCGGCGACACCAGTGCCGGAGGCCTCGCGCGGCTGCCGGCGGCGCTTGCAGAGCATAAGCCGGAGGTCGTGATCATCGAGTTGGGCGGCAATGACGGCTTGCGCGGGCAGCCGCCTGCGCAATTGAAACAAAATCTTGCGTCGATGATTGACCAGTCCAAGGCCGGTGGCGCCAAGGTGTTGCTGTTGGGCATGCAGTTGCCGCCCAATTACGGCCCGCGATACACCTCGGCATTTGCCGAAGTCTTTGGTGCATTGGCCAAGGAAAAAAACGTCCCGCTGGTGCCGTTTTTCCTGGAGGGCGTGGGCGGGCATCCCGACATGATGCAGGCCGATCAACTGCACCCGGCGGTCGGCGCCCAGGGCAAGTTGCTGGAAAATGTCTGGCCGACGCTCAAACCGCTGCTTTGACGCTTTTCTACCGGCAGGCTTTCGGCTAAGGTGGCGCCCCCCCGATTTGGAGCCCCTGATGTCGCGTCCTGCCTGGTCCCTGTTTAATTACCAACTGATCGAGCCGGACGAGCAGCTGGATCTGTTCGCCTGCCAGGAAGTGCGGGTGCATCTGGTGGCGCGTCAATTGGAACTGGGCGGCTCCATCGATCGCACGTTGTGCGGCACGCTACTGCCGGCGCAGCCACGCTGGTCGCGGGTGGACCGTTCGATTTTCCAGGACCAGCGCCTGTGCCCGTTATGCCGGGCCATCCTGGAATCCCAGAAACGCGGTACGCCGCCGATCTGGCCGGAGCTGCGTTTCGAACTCTAGGGTGGCGACAAGCTTGCAGCTAGAGGTTCGCTTCACGTATACAATCGATTTTTACCTACCCGTCGTTCTGCGAAGGATTACCCGGATGTTGTCGCGCCTTTCCGTCGTCACCTGCTGCCTGTCTCTCGCTGCACTCTGTGCGGCCGGTTCCGCATCAGCCCTGCAGTTGCCCTTGCCGCCACCGGGTGAAGACATCGTCGGCCAGGTCCAGGTGATCAAGGCCAAGTACGAAGATACCTTTGCCGACCTGGGCACCACCTATGACCTGGGGTATTCGGAGATGGTCGCGGCCAACCCGGGCGTGGATGCCTGGCTGCCGGGGGCGGGCACCGACATCGTGCTGCCGACGCGTTTCATCCTGCCGCCGGGGCCCCGCGAAGGCATCGTGATCAACCTGGCGGAATACCGGCTTTACTACTACCCCAAGGGCCAGAACGTGGTCTACACGTTCCCGTTGGGGATCGGTCGTGAAGGCTGGGGCTCGCCTATTGCCCACACCAGCATTATCGCCAAGACACCCAACCCGACGTGGACCCCGCCCGCCTCGATCAAGGCTGAGCACGCCGCCAACGGCGATCCGCTGCCCAATGTGGTGCCCGCCGGCCCCGACAACCCGTTGGGCCCGTTCAAGTTCACCCTGGGGACGCCGGGTTACCTGATCCACGGTTCCAATGCGAAGTTCGGCATCGGCACGCGTACCAGCCACGGCTGCTTCCGCATGTTCAACAATAACGTGCTGGAGATGGCCAGCATGGTGCCGGTGGGCACGTCGGTGCGCATCATCAACGACGCCTACAAGTTCGGCAGCAGCGGCGGCAAGGTTTACCTGGAAGCGCATACGCCGTTAAATGATGACGGCACGCCGTCGGTGGTCGATAAGCACACGGCGGTGATCAACGCCTTGCTCAAACGTGAAGACCTGGCCAACCAATTGCGGGTTAACTGGGACCAGGTACGTGACGTGGTCGCGGCGGAAGACGGGCTGCCGACGGAAATCGGCGTGCCCGGCGCAGCCTCGGTAGCCGCAAGCGTACCTCTGGATCCCCTGTAGGCGCGTGGGCGTTAAGCGCAGATCCCCTGTGGGAGCGGGCTTGCCCGCGAAGACGGCAGCCTGGCAAACATTGATCTTGACTGGCCCACCGCTATCGCGGGCAAGCCCGCTCCCACAAGGAATCGCGCGCAATAAAAAAGCCGACCCATAAATGGGTCGGCTTGATAACAACCCCGAAGGATTATTACTTGCGGCTAGCTTTTTCAAGCATACGCAGGGCGCGCTCGTTAGCTTCGTCAGCAGTCTGTTGTGCTTTTTGAGCAGCAGCCAGCGCTTCATCAGCTTTACGGTAGGCTTCGTCTGCACGAGCCTGGGAGCGAGCTGCTGCGTCTTCAGTTGCAGTCAGACGTGCTTCGGTTTCTTTGGAGACGCTGCTGCAACCGGTGGCCAGAACTGCGGCCAGAGCCAGTGCAGAGAATTTCAGAACGTTGTTCATCGTGTTCCCCTTCAAGGACTTTCTATTAGATGGCTAGTTCGCCCAGAGTGAGCTAATAGCCGGCGTACATACTACCCATTACTTGTAGTAAGTAAACTGACGTAGCGCAAGAAGTAAAAAAAATTCTTGCGGCGCATCTTTTTTGGCTGATCTTGTGCAGGTTTGTATAAAAACCGTCCAGTTTCTTTCGATCGGTCGCGCATTGGATCCAGGCTAAGAGGGCCGGCCCGCATGCCTCAGGCCCTGCGGGCAGATGAAATTTTATATATCCATGTCGACACTTACGTTCCGCTTGGGTTTAGCCGACCCGGCATCTTTTACGCATATAGAGGTGACTTTAAGAGCGCGAGTTCGTCTCAAGGTTCAACTGCCGGCAATGTTCAGGCTTTCGATCATCGGCTGGTCGCAAGCCCTTTCTATATCCGCCAGCGGCAGGGAATGACGAGTGCGCCTTGAGCAATCGCAGGATTGGTGCCTACTATTCCCTACGTGCTGGCTGTGAGCGCTCAGGGTTTTCTCGCTGTCGAAACCGGCACGGGGTGGCGTAGATGTTCCTTCGCCGGAAAAACATCGGTAAGGTAGGGGTCAGAATTCAAGACCCGCGAGGAGTAGTGATGAGCGAGGCGTTGTCCATCCACCATGACCAGGCTGGTCATCAGTTCGAGACCAATGTGGACGGTCATCGTGCCTATCTGACCTACATGGACCTCGGCAAACAGACCCTGGATATCTATCGTACCTTCGTGCCCAACGCACTGCGGGGTCGTGGTATCGCGGCGGCATTGACCGAAGAGGCCCTTAAATTCGCCGAAGAGTCAGGCTACACGGTGATCCCGTCCTGCTCCTACGTCGAACGCTACATGGAGCGCCACCAGCGCCATGCCGCGAAGCTGTAAGCACCTATGACAGAATAAAAAAACGCCGGGCTCAGCCCGGCGTTTTTGTATGCGCAATTTAAAAACTCAGGTGCGCTTGCGCTTGGGCAATACGTCCTTGAGCTTGGCATGCATGCTGCGCAGGGTGTTTTCGGTGGCGGACCAGTCGATGCAGGCATCGGTGATCGACACGCCGTACTGCAAGTCGGCCAAGTCTTTTGGAATCGCCTGGCAGCCCCAGTTCAGGTGGCTCTCGACCATCAGGCCGATGATCGACTGGTTGCCTTCCAGGATCTGGTTGGCGACGTTTTCCATCACCAGCGGCTGCAGGGCCGGGTCTTTGTTGGAGTTGGCGTGGCTGCAGTCGACCATGATGTTCGGCTTGATTTTGGCCTTGTTCAGCGCCTGCTCACACAGTGCGACGCTGACCGAATCATAGTTGGGCTTGCCGTTGCCGCCGCGCAGCACCACGTGGCCGTAGGCGTTGCCCTTGGTGGTGACGATGGACACGCCACCTTCCTGGTTGATGCCCAGGAACCGGTGCGGGCTGGAGACCGACTGCAGCGCGTTGATCGCCACGGTCAGGCCGCCGTCGGTGCCGTTCTTGAAACCCACGGCCGAGGACAGGCCGGACGCCATTTCACGATGGGTCTGGGATTCGGTGGTGCGCGCGCCAATGGCCGACCAGCTGATCAGGTCCTGCAGGTACTGCGGGGAGATCGGGTCCAGCGCTTCGGTGGCGGTGGGCAGGCCCATTTCAGCCAGGTCCAGCAACAGCTTGCGACCGATGTGCAGGCCGTCCTGGATCTTGAACGAGTCATCCAGGTAGGGGTCGTTGATCAAGCCTTTCCAGCCGACGGTGGTACGCGGTTTCTCGAAATAGACGCGCATCACCAGGTACAAGGTGTCGGACACTTCTGCCGCCAGCACCTTGAGGCGCTCGGCGTATTCGTGTGCGGCCTTGAGGTCGTGGATCGAGCAAGGCCCGATAACGACAAAGAGGCGGTGGTCGGTGCCGTCGAGAATGTCACGGATGACTTCGCGGCCCTTGGTGACGGTCTGCAGGGCAGCGTCGCTCAAAGGGATTTCGCGCTTGAGCTGATCGGGCGTGATCAGGGTCTCGTTGGATTCGACGTTTAGGTCATTGATCGGTAAATCAGCCATCGTGTTACTCGTCAGGGTCACGGGTGCTGGCCGCCAGCCATCCCCGTGCGGCGGAGCACAGCATGATTTGGATGCAGGGGGGAGGAACCTTAGCGCGTAATACCGGCCCGCGACAATGGGCAAAGCCCGCTTTAATCCAGTGCTGGCGCCACAAAGGCCTCATGGGAGAATTCGCTGGCGTGGCGCGATACCCACTCGCGGGCCAGGGTTTCGAATTGCTCTGGAGTCGGTCTGGCGTCTTCATGCTGGCGGCAGTAGCGCTCTATCCGGCATGCTTGCTCACCCATTCGCGCACCGAACAGCGCATGGTCATCGGTAAACGAGACACCGACGCGGTAGCCGTCTGGCACCTTGCGGCACCACGCCACGTAGCCCGGATAACGCGCGCCGGCGCCCAGGGAAGGGATGTGCAGTTCAACCGCCGTGCCCTCGCGCCAGGCACGCGGCCAATTGCACGCGACGCCGCCCAGGCCGATAGTATGCAGGCGTTGGCGGGGTAAGGCGGGAGCGGGGCGTTGGGTCAACAAGACAGCGACATCATCAGGGTGAGGTAGAAAACGACCCATGTACACGGACTCCGAGCACCGTTCAATTGATGGCGGTGGCAGCAGTAGAGTGAAGCATCTGGAATTGACCGACCTGGATATTGACCAGCAATTGCTGGGATTGCCAGGCATTTCGCTGGTCGTATTTACCAGCGTGGGGTGTTCCAGTTGCCGTTGGGCACGCCAGCAATTACCCGGCTGGCCGTTGCCGGTGGACCGCGTGTGCTGGGTGGATGCCGGCCACAACGGCGGTGCGGTCGAACGCTACCAGATCTTTCATTTGCCGGCGTTGTTCGTGGTGTGCGAGGGTCAATTCCTAGGGCAATTGCAGACGTGTCTTACTTCTTCTGACCTGTCTGACGCCATCAACCTAGCGCTTACCCGTACTCCAGAGGAACTGCCATGACCGCACAATCGCCCCGCATTGGTATCATCGGCACCGGTGCCATCGGTGGCTTCTACGGCGTGATGCTGGCGCGCGCCGGTTTCGATGTGCACTTCCTGCTGCGCAGTGAGTACGCAGCGGTCAGCGAGCACGGCCTGCACATCAACAGCACCGTACACGGCGACTTGCACCTGCACCCGGTGCAGGCCTATGCCCGCGCCGCCGATATGCCGCCCTGCGACTGGTTGCTGGTGGGCACCAAGTCGACCGGAAATGTCGAACTGGCCCCGACCCTTGCCCAGGTCGCGGCGCCGGACGCCAAGGTGGTGTTGCTGCAGAACGGCCTCGATGTGGAAGACAGTTTGCGTGAACACCTGCCCACTTCGCTGCACCTGCTCGGCGGGCTGTGCTACATCGGCGTCCACCGCTCCGCGCCCGGCGTTGTCGAGCATCAGGCCCTGGGTCGGGTCAACCTGGGTTATCACAGTGGCACGGCGGCCAACGATGAAGCCCGGCAGAAGGCGATTGTGGAAGCCGGCGCCGCGTTGTTTCATCAGGCCGGTATCGAATCCGAAGCGATGGCCAATGTGCATCAGGCAAGGTGGCACAAACTGGTGTGGAACGTGCCCTTCAACGGGCTCTCGGTATTATTGGGCACCGGCACCACGGCCCTGATGGCGGACGAATCCAGCTGCGAACTGATCCGGGCGTTGATGGCCGAAGTGATCCAGGGCGCACACGCCTGCGGCCATGAAATCCCCAAGAGTTATGCCGAACAAATGTTCACCATGACCCAGACCATGGACGACTACCTGCCCAGCATGTACCACGACCACGTGCATAAACGCCCGCTGGAGTTGGCGGCGATCTACGCCCGGCCGCTGGCCGCCGCAAAAGCCGCGGGGTGTGAACTGCCGCGGATGCAAGCGCTCTACCAAGCCTTGAGTTTTATTGATCGGCATAATCGCTGAGCCGAGGAGCAGAGCATGGCAAAGGGGATGGGCGACAAATTGGTGCTGGCGATTTCATCGCGTGCGCTGTTTGACCTGAGTGAAAGCCACAAGGTGTACCTGGCCGAAGGTGTCGAGACCTACCGCCAGTACCAGATCGAACACGAGGAGGAAATCCTCGAGCCCGGCGATGCGTTTCCGCTGGTCAAGAAATTGCTGAGCCTGAACGCCAGCCTGGGGCGTGCCCGGGTCGAGGTGGTGCTGGTGTCGCGCAACAGCGCCGACACCGGCTTGCGCGTGTTCAACTCGATCCAGCATTACGGGCTGGATATTTCCCGCGCCGCCTTCGTCGGCGGGCGTAGTCCTTATCCTTATCTGGCCGCATTTGGTTGCCACCTGTTCCTGTCCACTCACGCCGAAGATGTGCGCAGTGCCCTCGACGCCGGCTTCGCGGCGGCGACGATTCTGTCAGGCGGTGCGCGCCGTGCCTGCAGCGGTGAACTGCGCATCGCCTTCGATGGCGACGCGGTGCTGTTTTCCGATGAGTCGGAGCGCGTGTACCAGGCCGGCGGTCTGGAAGCGTTCCAGGCCAATGAGCGGGAGTCGGCACGCCAGCCTTTGCACGGCGGTCCTTTCAAGGGGTTCCTGGCGGCGCTCAACCTGTTGCAGCGCGAGTTTGCGGACGACGCCTGCCCGATCCGCACCGCCTTGGTCACGGCCCGATCCGCGCCGTCCCATGAACGGGTGATTCGCACCCTGCGTGAATGGGATATCCGCCTGGACGAGTCATTGTTCCTCGGCGGCCTGGAAAAATCAGCGTTCCTGGAAGCGTTTGCCGCCGATGTGTTTTTCGATGATCAGGCCGGGCATTGCGAAAAAGCCATGGAGTTTGTCGCCACCGGGCATGTGCCCCACGGCATCAGTAATGAGGTCAAGCGCTAAGTCAGTCGGGTTCGCCGATGCGCTGCTAAGCTCAGTTAATCTCCGCCATCCTGGCAGTCCGGGGGGTTCCATGATTCGTTCGATGCTGTACGCCACGGACCTCGGCCTGTACGCGCCGTATGTGATGCAGCATGCGCTGGCGCTGGCCCGAACATTCAAGGCGGACCTGTATGTGGTCCACGTGGTCGAGCCCATCGGGCTGTTCGCCGAATCGGTGTTGCAGAGCTACTTGGATGAGAAAGCCCTGAGTGAATGGCAGAGCCAGGGCCTGACCACGGTGATGGCGACGATCGAACAACGGGTGCTGGACAGTTTCAGGGAGGAGTTGGGGGAGGGCGAACAAGACTTGAAGTTGATCCGCTCGGTACGGGTGATCCAGGGCGACCCGTGCGAGGTGATCCTCGACCAGTTGCGCAAATTGTCCGTGGACCTGCTGATCGTCGGCAGTCATAGCCAGGCAGCCGCGGCGGCTACACCCTTGGGACGTACCGCCGCACGGGTGCTGCAGCTGTCTACGGTGCCGGTTTACCTGGTGCCTTCGCTGCACCGTTGCCGCAGTGATGACGTGTGAGAGGCGAGAACGATAAAAAGTTCTAGATTTATCAATAAAACCTTTAATATAGTTATATACCGTCGCTGATACCCGTGGCGTCTATCTGCTTTGAGGGACACATATGAAGCTTCAACAACTGCGCTACATCTGGGAAGTGGCGCACCATGATCTCAACGTTTCCGCTACCGCTCAAAGCCTCTACACCTCCCAGCCTGGTATCAGCAAGCAGATCCGCCTGCTCGAAGATGAGTTGGGCGTCGAAGTGTTCGCCCGCAGCGGCAAGCACCTGACCCGCGTCACCCCGGCCGGCGAACGCATCATCACCACCGCCGGTGAGATCCTGCGCAAGGTCGAAAGCATCAAGCAGATCGCCCAGGAATTCTCCAACGAGAAGAAGGGCACCCTGTCGATCGCCACCACCCACACCCAGGCGCGTTATGCGTTGCCGCCGGTGATCCGCGATTTCATCAAGCAGTACCCGGACGTGGCCCTGCACATGCACCAGGGTTCGCCGATGCAAATTGCCGAGATGGCTGCTGATGGCACCGTTGATTTCGCCATCGCCACCGAAGCCCTGGAGTTGTTCGGTGACCTGGTGATGATGCCGTGCTACCGCTGGAACCGTTGCGTGGTCGTGCCCCAGGGCCACCCCCTGGCCAAGCTGCCGAAGCTGACCCTGGAAGCCCTGGCGGAATACCCGATCGTCACCTACGTGTTCGGTTTCACCGGCCGTTCCAAGCTCGACGAAGCCTTCAGCCATCGCGGCCTCACGCCAAAAGTGGTGTTCACCGCGGCCGACGCCGACGTGATCAAGACTTACGTGCGCCTGGGCCTGGGCGTGGGGATCGTCGCCAAGATGGCGGTCGACACCGCGCTCGACAAAGACCTGGTGGTGCTCGATGCCAGCGAACTGTTCGAGTCCAGCGTGACCAAGATCGGCTTCCGTCGCGGCACGTTCCTGCGCGGCTTCATGTGCGATTTCATCGAAAAGTTCGCGCCGCACCTGACCCGCGAAGTCATGGCCAAGGCGATCCAGTGCCATAACAAGCAGGAACTGGAAGCGCTGTTCGACGGTGTGGAACTACCGGTTCACTGAGTCGATTACCTGGCCTCGGTAACCGTAAAATGTTGCCGGGCGCCCGCCACCAGAATCTCCACCTCATCGCCTTCGAACTTGCCTAGCAGGCTTTTGCCCAGGGGCGAGCGCGGGGTGATGACGGTCACCGGTTGCCCGACCACGTCCACCTTCAGGCCCGCCGCGTCCGGCGCGAGGAACAGCCACTGCTGGCGGTCGTTCTCGTCTGCCAGGCCCAGCAGCGCGCCGATTTCTATACCCCGTTGCTCATCGTAGGCGCGCACTGCCATGTTCTGGCACCGTGCCAACGCCTGCTTGATTTCCTCGACCCGCTTGGCTTGCCCGGCCGCCAGGTAGGAGGCCTCGAGCCCAAGGGTGTCGTACTTGTTTTCCGCGATGTTTTCTTCGTGGGTCGCGGTTTCGTAAGCGGTCTGCGCGGCGCGCTGGGCAATGTCGAGGTCGACGCTGAGCTTTTCGAGGATCAGCAGGTGGACGGCGTGTTTATTCATGGTCGTCAATCGCAGAATTGCAGGACATTGGCCCGGGTCTTTTCGTTGGGGGCGTTCTGGTCCTGTTGCAGCCAGAACTGGCATTTGGGGTTGGACAGGTTGCGCGCATTGTTGCGGGCCTGGTCCAGGGTCTGTTGCTGTTCCTGCTTGTGCAGGTTCTGTTGGTATTGCTCGAACATGCGGTTTGGCGGCTCAGGTACCACAACAGCCGGCTTGCCCAGTTGCTCGACGGCCTGGGCCACTGGCGCAAGGCTTTGCGGGAACAGGTAGCGCGACGCCAGCCAAGTGCTCAGCACGATGGCGATAAACCCCAGCCATACGCCAAACGCGATACCCACAATCAGTTTGAATAGCGACAACGGACGATCAGCCATGATGGCCTCCTGGCAGGCATTTGCAGCGTGACGGCGATTGTCGCACGCCAGTGGGCATAATAATCGCGATCAAGCCTTCTGCATCCGCGCATTTATGCGGACAATCGAGCCTTTGATCGTTGGAGCCCGGAATGAAAGCCCGCTGGGATATTTTTTGCAGCGTCGTCGATAACTACGGCGACATCGGCGTGACCTGGCGCCTGGCCCGGCAATTGGTGGTGGAGCACGCGTGCGCTGTGCGCCTGTGGGTTGATGACCTGCGCGCTTTCGAGCGCCTGTGCCCGCAGATTGATGTGCGGCGGGACGCCCAATGGCAGGAAGGGGTCGACGTGCGGCATTGGCCGGCCGAATGGCCGGGAGCGACAGCGGCGGATGTGGTGATTGCCGCGTTTGCCTGCCAGTTGCCGCCGGACTATATGGAGGCCATGGCCGCACGCGATCGCGTGCCGTTGTGGGTGAACCTGGATTATCTGAGTGCCGAGGAATGGGTGGTGGGCTGTCATCGCTTGCCGTCGGTGACGTTCAAGGGCGTGCAGAAGTACTTCTTCTTTCCCGGCTTCCGGCCCGGCACCGGAGGCTTATTGCGTGAGGCTGGGTTGCTGGAGCAGCGTCAGGCTTTTCAACGGGATGCCGGCGCGCAGCAACAGTTCTTGCACGCCTTGGGCATATTTCCGGCAGCCGATGCGCGGCTTATCTCGCTGTTCGCCTACGAAAACGCCGGGCTGGCCAGTTGGCTGGAGCTGTTATCGACGGACGGGCGTGCCACTCATCTGTTGGTACCGGAGGGGCGCATCCTGGGTGATGTGCAGCGCTGGCTGGGTCTGGAACGCCTGGCTGCGGGGGACATCCGGCAGCGCGGCGCGCTGACGGTGCAGGTCATCGCCTTTGTGCCCCAGGCGCACTATGACCGCCTGCTGTGGTGCTGCGACTTCAATGCGGTGCGCGGCGAAGATTCGTTCGTGCGTGCCCAGTGGGCCGGGCGCCCGCTGCTGTGGCACATCTACCGGCAGGACGAAGACATCCACCTCGACAAGCTCGACGCGTTCCTCGAGCTCTACACTGCTGGCTTGTCACCGGCGGCAAGGGTTGCGCTGATCGGGCTCTGGCACGCCTGGAATACCGATGGCGATATGGCGCAACCGTGGAAAAGGCTGCTGGAACACTGGCCCGAGGTCAATCTGCACGCCGAAACATGGTGTCTGGAACAGGGTTTGCAGGCCGATCTTGCGACGGCGCTGGTGCAGTTTTATGAAAGTTGGATATGATACGCCACCTTGAATTTTGTAAATCCCATCCAAATTTCGGATATATGCAATGAAAACTGGTAAAGAACTGAAACCCGGTACAGTGATCCGTCTCGAAAACGACCCTTGGCTGGTTCAGAAAGCTGAGTTCACCAAGTCTGGTCGTAACAGCGCAATCATGAAGACCAAGCTGAAGAACCTGCTGACCGGTTACAAGACCGAGATCGTCTACAGCGCCGATGACAAACTGGACGACGTGATCCTCGACCGCAAGGAAGCGACCCTGTCCTTCATCAGCGGCGACACCTACACGTTCATGGACACCACCGACTACACCATGTACGAGCTGAACGCTGAAGATATCGAAGCCGTTCTGCCGTTCATCGAAGAAGGCATGGAAGACGTCTGCGAAGCGATCTTCTTTGAAGAGCGCCTGGTTTCCGTAGAGCTGCCGACTACCATCGTGCGTAAAGTGGCCTACACCGAAGGTTCCGCTCGCGGCGACACTTCGGGCAAGGTGATGAAGCCTGCCAAACTCAGCAACGGTACCGAACTGCAAGTGGCCGATTTCATCGAAATCGACGACCTGATCGAGATCGACACCCGCGAAGGTGGTTCGTACAAAGGTCGCGCCAAGAAGTAATCCTGGCCCGCCGATACGAAAAAAGCCCGACCTTGCGTCGGGCTTTTTCATGGGCGTTACGTTTTACTTCAGGTGTTGCTTCAACTCGTCCGAAGCCTGCAGCATCGCCGAACGTACGGCTGGCACTTGGCTGATCACGTTCAGCAAACCGTAGTCGTGGATCATGCCGTTGTAGCGTACCGCGGTCACCGGCACGCCGGCTGCATCCAGTTTGCGGGCGTAGGCCTCGCCTTCATCACGCAGCACGTCGGCGCCTGCGGTCTGGACCAGCGCGGGCGGCAAGCCTTTAAGCTGATCGGTAGTTGCCCGCAGCGGCGAGGCGTAGACCTCGGCACGTTGCTTGGCGTCGGTGGTGTAGTTGTCCCAGAACCACTTCATCATGTTTCGGGTGAGGAAGTGCCCTTCGGCGTACTGGTTGTAGGACGCGGTGTCGAAGTTGGCGTCGGTCACCGGCCACAGCAGCAGTTGGAACTTGATCGCCGGCGTGCCCTTATCCTTGGCCATCAGGCTGACCACTGCGGCCATATTGCCACCGACGCTGTTGCCCGCGACGGCAAGGCGCTTGCCGTCGACATTGATCTCTTTGCCATGCTCGGCCACCCATCGGGTCGCGCCGTAGGCCTGGTTGATCGCCACCGGGTAATGCGCCTCCGGCGAAGGCGTGTAGTTGACAAACACCGCCACCGCACCCGAGCCCACCACCAAATCCCGCACCAGGCGTTCATGGGTCGGGTAGTCCCCGAGCACCCAGCCGCCACCGTGGAAGAACATGAACACCGGCAATGTGCCCTTGACCCCGGCCGGACGCACGATGGTCAGATCCAGTGGCTTGCCGTCGACCTGAATGGTCTTGTGGCTCACATCCGCTGCCGGCAGCGTCAGCTTCACACCGGCCTGGGCGCCGGTCAAAACGGCACGGGCGTCCTTTGGCGTCAGCTGTTCTATCGGCTTGCCGGTGCCGGCGTTCAACACGTCCAGGAAGGCCTGGGTGTTGTGTTCCACATCACCGGTCGCCGCGGAGGCTTGGGTGATGGACAGGGCGAGCAGGGTGCCGGTGAGCGCTTTAGCGAATGTGTTCATGTTCGTCTCCTTGAGCGGCAGCGGTTGATTAAACGGTGATGTGCAGGCGGACATCGACGTTGCCACGGGTGGCGTTGGAGTACGGGCACACCTGGTGAGCGGCGTCGACCAGGCTTTGCGCGTCGTCCTGGGCCAGGCCCGGCAGGCTGATGTGCAAGTCAATATCCAGGCCAAAACCACCGGGGATCTGGCCGATGCCGACGTGGGCGGTGATCGAGGCGTCATCCGGGATTTTGCGTTTGGTCTGGCTGGCGACGAATTTCAGCGCGCCGATAAAGCAAGCCGAGTAGCCGGCGGCGAACAGTTGTTCCGGGTTGGTGGCCTGGCCACCGGCACCGCCGAGTTCCTTGGGGGTGGAGAGTTTCACGTCGAGGATGTTGTCGCTGGAAACAGCACGACCATCACGGCCGCCGGTGGCGGTGGCTACTGCGGTGTAGAGCGTTTGCATGGTAGTTTCCTCAGGGGTGTTTGCGCTAAATGTTTGTGCGCTAAGTAGTTGGTGGGGTGAATGTATAGCGCTAATGTTTAGTGCGCAAGATAAATTTACGAAAAAGTTTTCAACATGTGATTTTCTGACACGCCGCAAAACCAAATGTGGGGAGCGGGCTTGCTAGCGAAAGCGGTGGATCAGCCGCTGAATCAGCCGACTGACATACCGCTTTCGCGAGCAAGCCCGCTCCCACATTTTAGATTTTTGGTGTTTGGTCTACCGCGTTAGAGGCTGGCTTGCAGGTTGGCGCGCAACGCAATCAAGTCGCCTTGCAGCTTGCGCAGTTGTTCCAGCTCCAGGCCACTGGCGCCGAGGATGCAGTGCGGAATCCCCATGGCCTTCGCCTGCAAGGCACGCCCCGCGTCGGTCAGTTCCACCACCACCACCCGTTCGTCCTCACGGCTGCGAGTCCGGCTGAGCAGGCCTTCGCCTTCCAGGCGCTTGAGCAGCGGCGTCAGCGAACCCGGATCGGTCAGCAGGCGGCTACTGATTTCGCCGACGGTCAACCCATCCTCTTCCCACAACACCATCATCGCCAGGTATTGCGGATAGGTCAGGCCCAGGGCTTGCAACAGCGGCTTGTAGACCTTGGTCATCAGCAGCGACGTGGAGTGCAGGGCGAAGCACAGCTGGTTGTCCAGCATCAGCGATTCGCACGGATCGGGATTCTTGCTCATGGCGGTACCTCGAAAAAGCGTGTCTGGGCTGGAATCTAGCGGGCAAATCTTTAATGCGCCAGATAATTCTCTCCGAGCGGTCAGACCAAGCCGCTTTGCAGTGCCAGGTCCCAGGGCGGTACCGGGCTGAAGCGGGTTTTAAGGTACTCCAGCAACAAGCGGCTGCGCGCATTGGGTTGTTGTTCCAGGCGCAGCGCATAGATCCCGGTGGTCTCCGGGCTGGGCAGGCCGTTTTCGCAAAACAACGGCACCAACTCGCCGCGCACCAGGTATTCGCTGGCCAGCCAGGTCGGCAAATGCGCAATACCCAGCCCGGCCAGGGCACCGGACAGCAAGGCTTCGGCGTTATTGGCGCTCAGGCGTATACGACGCGGGCGATAGGTCGCGCGGCGCCCATCCTGCTCGAAGCGCCAGGCGAACATCGGCGCCAGGCCGTCCCAGTCCAGTCCGTCGTGCTCGCCAAGCTCCTGGGGATGGCGCGGTGTGCCACGGTTTTTCAAATAGGCCGGGCTGGCGCAGGCGATGCGCACGATGCTGGCCAGCGGCGTGGCGATCAGCCGCGTATCGACGATATGCCCGGCACGCAGTACCAAGTCGACCTTGCCCAGATGCGCACCCTGCATGTCCACAAAGCTGTCGATCAAATGCAGGTGCACATCCAGTCCGGGGTACACGCTGAGGAAGTCCGCAATCACCGGCGCCAGGTGCCGCCGACCAAACGCTGCGGGCGCATCCACGCGAATCAGGCCTTCCGGCGCATGGCTCAGGGACACCGCCTCGGCCCGCGCCAGTTGCAATTCGCTGACAATCCGCCGTGCGCGCTCGGCAAACGCCAGGCCCGCCGGGGTCGGCACCACCGCGTGGGTGCTGCGCTGGAACAAGCGGCTGCCCACCGAGCGTTCCAGGCTGTCGATGCGCCGCGCTACCGCTGAGGGCGTCAGCGGATGACGGCGTGCGGCGGCGGAAAAGCTGCCGGTTTCCAGCACATCCAGAAACAGGCCCAACTGGTCGGTCAAGGTATTCGGGTTCATCGAAGCGTCGCTTATGCGAGATTGGCACAGCCATTGTGCGTTGCTGTGCCTTTGCGCGCCATAGTCGACTGCGTAGCATGCGAGGCCTGGGATTGTGGAGTAACACGCAGTGTTGGATTTAATGATTTATCTGCTCCTGGGCGCGGCCCTTGGCACGGTAGGCGGCCTGTTCGGCATTGGTGGCGGGCTGATTGCGATACCCGTACTGGGCGTGTTGTTTGGCCTGGATCAACAATTGGCCCAAGGCACGGCGCTGGTGATGGTGGTGCCCAACGTGATGCTGGCGTTGTGGCGCTATCACCAGCGCAACCGTATCGAACTGCGCCATGCGTTGCCCTTGGGCGTCATGGGGTTCGTGTTCGCCTGGCTCGGCTCGATCTGGGCGGTAGGCCTGGACGCGGGCGCCATGCGCATCGGCTTTATCGCCTTCCTGCTGGCGCTTGGCGCCTACAACCTGCTGCGCATGTTCACGCGCAATGCGCCGCCGACCGCGCAGATGCGTTATTCCTGGCCGTGGCTTGGGGTGCTCGGTGCTGCTTCGGGGTCCATGGGCGGTTTGTTCGGTGTTGGCGGGGCGGTGGTGGCGACGCCGGTGCTCACCAGCCTGTTCGGCACCACTCAGGTGGTGGCCCAGGGTTTGTCCTTGGCCCTCGCACTGCCCAGCACGGGCGTGACTTTGGTCACCTACGCCTGGCACCAGGAAGTGGACTGGCTGATCGGCGTGCCGTTGGCCGTCGGCGGTCTGCTCAGTATCAGTTGGGGGGTGAAGGTTGCCCATGCGCTGCCGGAGCGCGTATTGCGCGGCCTGTTCTGCGGCTTTCTGGCGGTGTGCGCGGTGATGCTGACCTTTAAAGTTTGAAACCTTCGAGAATGTACTCGGCCAGGCATTCGGTGATGGGCGAGCTCATCGCCGGGTTGCGCAGCAGTCGAAGATTCATCGACGGCAGGGGCGGAAAGCCGTCTTCGGGGCCCAGTACGCGCAGGTCTTCGGTCACCAGGCTTTCCATGCTGGCCATCACCGCCAGGCCGGAACTCACCACGGCCTGGATCGCCGCCACGTTGGAGCTGTGGTAGGCAAGCCGGTACTCGCGCCCGGCCGCGTCCAGCGCCGCGCAGGTCCACTGGGTACAAAAAGCGTCGACGCCGGAAACCGCCAGCGGCAGGGCCTCGTGTTCGTCCGCGCAAAAACACGGAGATGCCACCCACACCAAGGGCTCGGTGCGCAGCAACTCGCCGATCTCATTGCCGGGCTCGCGGCTGATGACGGTCAGCGCCAGGTCCCGACGTTGCATCAGCACCGTCGAGGCCTCGCAGTGCATTTCGATCTGGATCAGCGGATACGCCTGGGAGAACCGCTTGAGAATCCCCGGCAGGAAGCGCATCACGTAGTCGTCCGGCGTGCCGATACGCACCAACCCGACCATGTGCGGTTCGCGCAGGGTGTTGAACACCTCGCTGTGCAGTTTCAGGATGCGGCGCGCGTACCCCAGCAATACCTGGCCTTCGGGGGTCAGCCGCACTTGCCGCCCATCACGCTCGAACAACTTGCGCTGCAACACGTCTTCCTCCAGACGCTTCATCTGCATGCTCACCGCCGATTGGGTGCGGTTGACCACTTCGCCTGCGCGCGTGAAGCCGCCCTGATCAGCGATGGCGACGAAGGTGCGCAGCACTTCAGTGTCGATGCTCGGGTAGCCTGGCAATTGATCAATCTCTGAGATGTATTGCATAAGAAACATTCGTTGGATTGATCATAAGGCCAGGCACACACTCGCGTCATCCCCAATGGAGGGCGAGAAGATGAAAGGTCAAAGAGGTTTTGTGTTGATGGCGAAACGTCCGTTTTCCGGGCTGTTTCAGCGGATGGCGCGTTGGCAGGCGCTGCATGAAGAGCGCCAGCTGCTGGCGAGCCTGAGCGACGATGCACTCAAAGACATCGGGCTCAATCGCGGTGACGTGGAGCAGGACCGCCACCTGCATTTCTGGCAGGACCCGCTGCGAAAATGATCGTGGATGCGGTAGGGTAGTCGGTGCGCCACTACGGAGAACCCCATGCCCGCCGACCTGTCTTTTTCACTCAAGCAAGCGCGACGCATGGCGCTGGCGGCACAGGGTTTTTCCGGACGCCAGGCGCCGGCACTGATCAAGGCGGCACACCTCAACCGGATGATCGAACGCCTGGGCGTGTTGCAGATCGATTCGGTCAATGCGCTGGTGCGTTCGCATTACCTGCCGCTGTTTTCCCGCCTGGGCAGCTACCCCCCTTCGATGCTTGAGCAGGCGGCCTGGAGCCAGGGGCGGCGGCGTTCGTTGTTCGAATACTGGGGGCATGAAGCCTCTTTGCTGCCGATGGCGCTCTACCCGTTGATGCGCTGGCGCATGGCGCGGGCGCAGCAGGGCCTGGGCATCTATTCGCAGATGGCGCGGTTTGGTCGTGAGCAGCAGGCGACGATTCAGCGGGTGTTACGGACGGTCGAGCAACAGGGCGCGCTGGGCGCCGGCAGCTTGTCGACCCGCGAGGAGCGCGCAGGTCCATGGTGGGACTGGAGCGATGAGAAACATGCGTTGGAATGGCTGTTTGGCGCCGGCCTGGTCACGGTGGCCGGCCGGCGTGGTTTTGAACGCCTCTATGATTTGCCCGAGCGGGTCATTCCGCGCGCTAGCCTTGAAGCCCGCGTGACGGAGGCCGAGGCCCAGCGCGGCTTGCTGCTGCACAGCGCCACGGCGTTGGGCGTGGGCACCGAAAAAGACCTGCGCGATTACTTTCGCCTTGACCCTGGCGACAGCCGCAGTCGCCTCGCCGAGTTGGTGGAAGACGGCCGGTTGCAAGTCTGCCAAGTGCAAGGCTGGAAACAGCCGGCGTACTGCCTGCCCGATCCAAAAGTGCCGCGCAAAGTGCCGGCCAGCGCCTTGCTGTCGCCGTTCGATTCACTGGTCTGGGAGCGCAGCCGCACCGAACGCCTGTTCGACTTTCGCTACCGCCTGGAGATCTACACCCCTCAGGATAAACGGGTGTACGGCTACTACGTGCTGCCGTTTTTGCACAACGAACGCATCGCCGCGCGCATCGACCTGCGCGCCGAACGTGCCCTTGGGCGTTTGGCCGTGCATGCGGTGCACGAGGAAGAGCCGGGGCTGGACGAGGAGGGGATGCTGGCGCTGGCGCGCAATTTGCGGCAGTTGGCCGATTGGCTGGGGCTGGAGCAGGTTCAGCTCAATTGCCAGCGGCCGAGTGCGGGGCGGTTAAGGATGGCAATGATCAATAGGGATAGTGGCCGTTAGGGCCCCTTCGCGGGCAAGCCCGCTCCCACAAGGGATAGCATTCCTCCTGTTGGAATGCATTCCCCTGTGGGAGCCGGGCTTGCCCGCGATGGCGTCAGCCCAGGCGACTGAAACCTCAGCGCTTGACCTGTTTTAACGTCTCGGCAATCAGGAACGCCAATTCCAGCGATTGATCGGCATTCATTCGTGGGTCGCAGTGCGTATGGTAGCGGTCCGACAAGCCATCCTCGGTGATCGGCCGTGCGCCGCCGATGCATTCGGTGACGTTCTGCCCGGTCATCTCGATGTGGATACCGCCGGCGTAGGTCCCTTCAGCCTGGTGTACCTGGAAGAACTCCTTCACTTCGCCCAGGATCTGCGCAAAGTCGCGGGTCTTGTAGCCGCTGCTGGCCTTGATGGTGTTGCCGTGCATCGGGTCCGAACTCCACAGCACCTGCTTGCCCTCGCGCTGCACGGCGCGGATCAGGCCTGGCAGGTGATCGCCGACTTTGCCTGCGCCCATGCGCGCGATCAGGTTGAGGCGGCCGGGATCGTTGTTGGGGTTGAGGATGTCGATCAGGCGGATCAGGTCGTCCGGGTTCATGCTCGGGCCGACCTTGACCCCGATCGGGTTGTTCACCCCGCGCAGGAACTCGACATGGGCGCCGTCCAGCTGGCGGGTGCGGTCGCCGATCCACAGCATGTGGGCCGAGCAATCGTAGTAGTCGTTGGTCAGGCTGTCGCGGCGCACGAAGGCTTGCTCATAGTTGAGCAGCAGCGCTTCGTGGGCGGTGAAAAAACTGGTTTCGCGCAGTTGCGGCGAGCTGTCCATGCCGCAGGCGCGCATGAACGCCAGGGTTTCATCGATGCGGTCGGCCAGTTGGCTGTACTTCTCGGCCAAGGCGGAGTTGGCGATAAAGTCCAGGTTCCACTTGTGCACCTGATGCAGGTCGGCAAACCCGCCCTGGGCAAAGGCGCGCAGCAGGTTCAGGGTGGCGGTGGACTGGTGGTAGGACTGCAACAGGCGGTCCGGGTCCGGCACACGGCTTTTTTCGTCGAAACCGATGCCATTGACGATATCGCCACGGTAGGCGGGCAGGGTGATGCCGTCGATGGTTTCGTCGTTGGCCGAGCGCGGCTTGGCGAACTGGCCGGCCATGCGCCCGACCTTCACCACCGGGCAGCCGGCGGCAAAGGTCATCACGATCGCCATCTGCAGCAGCACCTTGAAGGTGTCGCGGATTTTCGCGGCGGAGAATTCGGCAAAGCTTTCGGCGCAGTCGCCGCCTTGCAACAGGAACGCGCGGCCTTGGGTGACCTCGGCAAACTGGCGACGCAACTCGCGGGCTTCCCCGGCAAACACCAGCGGCGGGTAGCTGGCCAGGCTTTGCTCCACCTGCAGCAAGTGCGCAGCGTCCGGGTACTGGGGTTGTTGCTGGATCGGCAGGGCGCGCCAGCTGTCGGGGCTCCAGGGTTGGCTCATCATGAACTCGATTGGCTGATTGACGGTCGGGGGCCAATGTTATCAGCAATTAGTGCGTGACCTGTTGCCGCCGCTTGGCCGACAATCGCGCCTTTGCCGCAGCCACCCGTTAGGAGCAGTGATGACAGAGGAGCGTGTCGAGCGCGTGCTGGCCGAGGTCCATGATGACTTCGGCATGATCCGTGTGCTCGAAGTGGCCGATTACCGTTTTCTCGAGTTCGGCGACGCCATCGAGCAAAGCTGCGTATTTACCGCTGACCCGAGCTGGCTGGAGTACGACTACACTCGCGCAATGCTGATTGGCGCGTTGTGTCATGAGCAGCCCGAGAGCGCGCTGTTCCTCGGCTTGGGCGCCGGCACCCTGACCCAGGCGTGCCTGAAGTTCCTGCCGCTGGAAGATGTCGAAGCCATCGAGCTGCGCCCCGATGTGCCGCGCCTGGCCATTGAATACCTGGGGCTGGACGACGACCCGCGGCTGTATATCCGCATCGGCGACGCCCTGCAATTGCTGGAGAGCGCCGAGCCGGCAGACCTGATCTTCGTCGACCTCTATACCGACGTCGGCCCCGGCGTCGGGCACCTGGCCTGGACCTTCCTGGAAAACTGCCAGAAGAAGCTCAACCCCGGCGGCTGGCTGGTGATCAACCAGTGGGCCACCGACGATGGCAAACCCCTGGGGGCGGCGTTGTTGCGCGGGCTGTACCACCGGCATTACTGGGAACTGCCGGTGAAGGAGGGTAACGTGATTTTACTGGTGCCTGCGGAGCTGGATCAGGAGCTGGACCTGGAAGCACTGTCCGCTCGGGCGCAAGGGCTGGCGCCGCGTCTGGGGTATTCGTTGCAGGCGTTGATCAAGGCCATACGCCCGGCAACTTAGGCGCCTGTCAGGACGCCTTCGCGAGCAAGCCCGCTCCCACATTGGGACCTTATTCCTACAGGTTAAACGAGGTCGAATGTGGGAGCGGGCTTGCTCGCGAAGAGGCCATCACTGCCGACGGCTAACTCAGCCTCTTCAAATCCCCTTGAACACCCCAGGCCGCTTCTCAATCATCGCCCGCACACCCTCCCTGGCATCCTCGCTGTTGAACAGTTTATCCACCATCGGCTGCAACCCGGCCGCGGCGACGGCTTCACCTTCCATGCGCGCCAGCCGCGCCGACATCAATGTGGCCTGCACGCCCAGCGGCGCCTGCCGCGCAATGCGGTTAGCCAGTTCGACGGCGCGCGGCAGCAGGTCTTCGCTGGCCATCACTTCCTGCACCAAGCCCAGGCGCAGGGCTTCATGGGCATCGAACTCGTCACCGGTCAGCAACCAGCGCATCGCATTGCCCCAGCCGGCGATCTGATGAAAGCGCAACGTCGCGCCGCCAAACGGGAAAATCCCGCGCTGTACTTCCATTTGCGCAAAACGCGTATTGCTCGCGCACAGATTGATGTCCGCCGCCAGCATCAGCTCGATACCGAGGGTCAGGCAGTAACCCTGGGCCGCGACGATCACCGGTTTGCTCACGCGCGGGCCGCTGAATACGCCCCAGGGATCACAGCCTCCCAAGGGTGGTTGCCAGCCACCGGCCATCACGCCGCTGACATTGGCCAGGTCGAGCCCCGCGGTAAAATGATCGCCATGGGCAAACACCACCGCCACCCGCGCTTCGGTATTTCGATCAAATTCACCATACGCGAGGCTCAGATCATTAAGCAGATCCAGGTCAAAAGCGTTGCGTTTGGCCGGCCGGTCCAGCCCCAGCAACAGGACATGGCCCTGGAGTTCACGGCTGACGCGGCTGCTGCTGGCTTGATTCATCGAGTGTGCCCTCGGGCGCGGGGAAGGGTTTCAGACCAAAGGGTCGGAAAAATTCAGGTGAACCGTTTAAGCGTTATACCCAGCAGGGCCGGGCCTGTGAAAAATAGACCTTGGCGGTGTTAACTGCAAAGGCTTTGACGCAGCACGGTTTATCGGTACTTTCTGATAAAAAAAGCTCCCTTTTTCAGCTATTTCCGGTATAGTGCGCGCCGGCCTTTAACCGGGCCGCGTTTAGGTAGCGCAATTCCCCGAAGTCAGCTTCGGCTGCACGTCCGCACAGCGGACTCTCCCTTGACGAATCTTTTTCATTCATTCGTTTTCGCAAATCCCCGCCGACAAAGCAGCCAGGGCGACTCTTGAGTCTCAACACGGCATGCGCAGCTTTGGAGCATGGGTCTTTGCGGATGCACTTAGAGGCAGACCCATGACCCAGGAAACCGGCGGCTTCGCCGCTTTTAATCTCAACCCGAACATTCTTGCAGCCGTCATCGCGACCGGCTACGAAGAACCTTCGGCGATTCAGCAGCAATCGATCCCGATCATCATGGCCGGCCAGGACATGATTGGCCAGGCGCAAACCGGTACCGGTAAAACCGCCGCGTTCGCCCTGCCTATCCTGCACTGCATCGATCCTGCCAAGCGCGAACCGCAAGCCCTGATCCTGGCGCCAACGCGTGAGTTGGCGCTGCAAGTAGCAACCGCTTTTGAAACCTACGCCAAGCAAATGCCAGGCGTAACCGTGGTGGCCGTCTACGGCGGCGCGCCGATGGGCCCGCAACTCAAGGCAATCCGTAATGGCGCACAGATCGTTGTCGCCACGCCGGGCCGTCTGTGTGACCACCTGCGTCGTGACGAGAAAGTCCTGTCGACCGTGAACCACCTGGTTCTGGACGAAGCTGACGAAATGTTGAAGCTGGGCTTCATGGATGACCTGGAAGTCATCTTCAAGGCACTGCCGCCGACCCGTCAGACCGTGCTGTTCTCGGCCACCCTGCCACAGTCGATCCGTGCCATTGCCGAACGCCACCTGCGCGATCCGCAACACGTGAAGATCCAGACCAAGACCCAGACCGTTACCGCGATCGAACAGGCTCACCTGTTGGTTCACGCTGACCAGAAGACCTCGGCTGTATTGAGCCTGCTGGAAGTCGAAGACTTCGACGCCCTGATCATGTTCGTGCGCACCAAGCAAGCGACCCTGGACCTGGCCAGTGCCCTGGAAGCCAAAGGCTACAAAGCCGCTGCGCTGAACGGTGACATTGCCCAGAACCAGCGTGAGCGCGTGATCGAGTCCCTCAAGGATGGCCGCCTGGACATCGTTGTGGCGACCGACGTAGCCGCTCGTGGTCTTGACGTTCCACGTATCACCCACGTGTTCAACGTTGACATGCCGTACGATCCGGAGTCCTACGTTCACCGTATCGGCCGTACCGGTCGTGCCGGTCGCGAAGGTCGCGCACTGCTGCTGGTGACGCCGCGTGAGCGCCGCATGCTGCAAGTGATCGAGCGTGTAACCGGTCAGAAAGTTGCCGAAGTCCGCCTGCCGGATGCCCAGGCTGTTCTGGATGCGCGCATCAAGAAACTGACCAACAGCCTGTCGCCGCTGGTGGCTGACGCTGAATCGACCCACGGCGAATTGCTGGACCGCCTGACCGCCGATATCGGTTGCACCCCGCGTGCCCTGGCCGCAGCCTTGCTGCGTAAAGCCACCAACGGTCAGGCCCTGACACTGGCAGCCATCGAGAAAGAACGCCCACTGGTGCCGAACAACGCGCCACGCGGTGATCGTCCAGAGCGTACCGGCGACCGTCCAGACCGTGGTGATCGTGAGCGTCGCGCTCCGGTTCCATTGGCTGAAGGCCGTGCGCGTTGCCGTACCGCGCTGGGCGCGCGTGATGGTATCGCTGCCAAGAACCTGTTGGGCGCTATCCTCAACGAGGGTGGCCTGGCACGTGAGGCCATCGGTCGCATCCAGGTCCGTGACAGCTTCTCCCTGGTGGAGCTGCCGGAAGACGGTCTGGAAAAACTGCTGACCAAACTGAAAGACACGCGCGTTGCCGGTAAGCAGCTGAAGCTGCGTCGCTACCGCGAAGATTGATCCGCCGTTGGGCTGATTGATCGCACCTAAAAAATCCCCGACTGGTTCGGGGATTTTTTTGGCTTGGATTTCAGATCTTGGAGCTGCACTCAGTTCAATGTGGGAGCTGGCTTGCCTGCGATGACGGTGGCTCAGTCACCACAATTGTCACTGATACACCGCCATCGCAGGCAAGCCAGCTCCCACAGAGGGTGGCGTTTCGTCAGCCGAAGCGGTAGATGTCCATACCCAAGGCGCCCAGGGTGAAGCCCTGGTGCGCCACGCTGAAATCGCCCCCCGCGCCTCGCGCAAAGTACAACGGCAATAGATGCTCGTCCGTCGGATGACTGCGCACCGCATGCGGTGCCTGGCGCCGATAGTCGTGCAAGGCGGCTTCATCATCGGCTGCCAGCTTATCCACCACCCAATCCCGAAAGTCCCGCGCCCACGGCTCGATGCTCTCAGGTTCGGCGCGCCAGTCCAGCTCGCCCAGGTTGTGGGTGATGCTGCCCGAACCGATCAGCAGCACATCCCGCTCGCGCAGGCTGGCGAGCGCCTGCCCGACCCGACTCTGCAGCGCCGGACCCATGCGGCTGGGGAGGGATACCTGCACCACCGGAATATCCGCCGCCGGGTACATCAACGACAGTGGCACCCATGCGCCATGATCAAAGGGACGGCGCTCGTCGATACGCGCATCCAGGCCATCGGCCTGCAGCAACTCGACAATCTCACCGGCCAGTTGCGGATCGCCCGGCGCCGGGTACTGCACGGCAAACAATTCACGGGGGAAACCGCCGAAGTCATGCCAGGTTTGCGGCGCGGCGCTGCCGCTGACCAGGAGTTCCTGGCTTTCCCAGTGCGCCGAGACCAGCGCGATTGCCCTCGGCCTTGGCATTCCTGCGGCCAGTCGCTGGAGCGCCGGGCCGCTGGCGCCGGGTTGCAGGGCGAGCATGGGCGAACCGTGGGAGATAAACAGGCTGGGGAGCATAAGAGGGGTCCTGAGCGTTAACATGGGCTCATCTTTAATCAGTTCATCAATCAAAATCTAATATAAGTTTTAACGCCTTTTCATCGAATTTTCGGGGTGATCCATGGAACCAGAGTTTTGGCGGGAGCGCTGGGCGCGCGATCAGATCGGCTTTCATCTGCCTGAGGTCAACCCTTATTTGCAGCGGCACTGGCCGCAACTGGCGCTCACCGAAGGCGCCCAGGTGCTGGTGCCCTTGTGTGGCAAAAGCCTGGACCTGATGTGGCTGGCCAGCCATGGGTTGCGGGTGCTGGGCGTGGAGCTGTCGCAGCAGGCCGTGGAGGCGTTCTTCAACGAACAGAACCTTACGCCGCGTATTACCGAACGGGGCGCCTTCAAGGTGTATCAGGCTGCCCTGATCGAAGTGTGGTGCGGTGATTTCTTCGCCATGGGGGCCGAGTCGTTGGCCGATTGCGCTGCGCTGTATGACCGCGCTGCACTGATCGCCTTGCCGCCGTTGATGCGTGCGCGATACGCCGAGCACCTGAACCGCCTGTTGCGGCCTGGCTGCCAGGGATTGCTGGTCACCCTTGATTACGACCAGACGCAAAAAGCCGGGCCGCCGTTTGCGGTGATGGATGATGAGGTGAAGGTGCTGTTTGGTTCGCACTGGCGCTCGGACGTGCTGGAAGAGCAAGACATCCTGGGGGAGAGCTGGAAGTTTGTGCAGGACGGTGTTACGCGGCTTGATGAGCGGGTATATCAGTTGACCAAGCGCTGACCCTGCCATCGCCATCGCGGGCAAGCCCGGCTCCCACATTGCCCGCGTCGTTCATAGCTTAGGTGGACCAACGAAGATCCTGGTGGGAGCCGGGCTTGCCCGCGATGACGATATCCACACCCACAAAAAAAGGGGCGATCAGATCGCCCCTCTTTGCGTCACTGATAGGCCATCAGCCCCGACGACGCAGTGCGTCGATACGTTCTTCCAGCGGCGGGTGGCTCATGAACAGGCGAGCCATGCCTTGCTTGATGCCGCCGTTGATGCCAAAAGCGGTCAGGCTGTCCGGCATGTGCACCGGCAAGCCCTGCTCGGAGCGCAGGTGTTGCAGCGCTGCGATCATCGCCCCGGTACCGGCCAGGCGGGCACCGGCTTCGTCCGCGCGAAATTCCCGTTTGCGCGAGAACCACATGGTGATCGCGCTCGCCAGGAAGCCCAGCACCAGCTCGGCGAAGATAGTCGCCACGAAGTAGGCAATGCCGCGGCCACCTTCGTTCTTGAAGATCACCTTGTCGACAAAGTTACCGATGATCCGCGCGAAGAACATCACGAAGGTGTTCACTACCCCTTGGATCAACGCCAGGGTGACCATGTCGCCGTTGGCCACGTGGCCGATCTCGTGGGCCAGCACCGCCTTCACTTCGTCGTAGGAGAAGCGTTCCAGCATGCCCTGGCTCACCGCAACGAGTGCATCGTTCTTGTTCCAGCCGGTGGCAAAAGCATTGGCTTCATAGGCCGGGAAGATCCCGACCTCGGGCATCTTGATGCCGGCTTCGCGGGACAATTGCTCGACGGTCTGCAGCAACCATTGCTCATGCCTTGTGCGTGGTTGGGTGATCACCTGGGTGCTGGTGCTCATCTTCGCCATCCACTTGGAGATGAACAGCGAGAACAGCGAGCCGGCAAAACCAAAGACCGCACAGAAAACCAGCAGCTGATTGAGGTTCAGGTCAACCCCGTTGGCCGCCATGAACCCGTTGAAGCCGAAAAGGCTCAAGGTAATGCTGGCAATCAGCACGACCGCAAGGTTAGTGGCCAAGAACAGCAGGATGCGCATCATGGTTGTAGAGTTCTCCTCATGCTTAATATGTCGCGTACTGCGGGGTATATAAGGTGCGGCATGGGGTGATTCAACCGAGCGACTATTTCAAACTGTGTCCTACAGCCACAATGTAGAGGCTTGAAGGGCATTTCCGACACGAAAAAGGCGGCGTGATCGGTGCGCTGGTGCCTTGCAGCCCAGTAATAACAGGGGCTGGGCGGCTTTTGCCTGGACAGTGGAGTGCTGGAGTGCCGCACGGGCAGAGAAGTGTTGCCAGATACGCGCTGTACGACCGATTGCCGTTCGTACAGCGCCGTTTGCGCTACTGGCGATAGGACTTGAGGAAGTTGCCGATGCGACCGATGGCCATCTCCAGGTCATCCACGCGCGGCAGCGTCACCACGCGGAAGTGATCCGGCCACGGCCAGTTGAACGCGGTGCCTTGCACCACCAGCAGCTTTTCCGACAGCAGCAGGTCAAGCACGAACTTCTCGTCGTTCAGGATCGGGCACACCTTGGGATCGATCCGCGGGAAAGCGTACAGCGCACCCATGGGTTTCACGCAGCTCACGCCCGGGATTGCGTTGAGCAATTCCCAGGTGCGGTTGCGCTGCTCAAGCAGGCGGCCTTGGGGCAGGACCAGGTCGTTGATACTCTGGTAGCCGCCCAGGGCGGTCTGGATGGCGTGCTGGCTCGGCACGTTGGCACACAGGCGCATGTTGGCCAGCATGTCGATGCCTTCGATATAGCTTTGGGCATTGTGCTTGGGGCCGGAGATGGCGATCCAGCCGGAGCGGAAACCCGCCACGCGGTAGGACTTTGACAGGCCGTTGAAGGTCAGGCACAGCAGGTCCGGCGCCAGGGAGGCGGTGCAGATGTGCACGGCGTCATCGTAGAGGATCTTGTCGTAGATCTCGTCGGAAAACACCACCAGGTTGTGCTGGCGCGCCAGTTCCAGCATGCCCAGCAGCACTTCTCTGGAATACACCGCGCCGGTCGGGTTGTTCGGGTTGATGATCACCAGGGCCTTGGTGTTCGGGGTAATCCTGGCCTTGATGTCGGCCAGGTCCGGGAACCAGTCGGCACCCTCGTCACACAGGTAGTGCACCGGGTGACCGCCGGCCAGGGTGACGGCGGCGGTCCACAGCGGGTAATCCGGCGCCGGCACCAGCACTTCGTCGCCATTGTTGAGCAGGGCCTGCATGGACATCACGATCAGCTCGGACACGCCGTTGCCCAAGTAGATGTCTTCGATGCCGACCCCTTCGACCTGCTTTTGCTGGTAGTACTGCATCACGGCCTTGCGCGCGCTGAACAGGCCCTTCGAATCGCTGTAGCCCTGGGCGGTGGGCAGGTTGCGGATCACGTCCTGGAGGATTTCATCCGGCGCTTCGAAACCAAAAGGCGCCGGGTTGCCAATGTTCAGCTTGAGGATGCGATGGCCTTCCTCTTCCAGGCGTTTGGCGTGCTTGAGCACTGGGCCGCGAATGTCATAGCAGACGTTGGCGAGCTTGTTCGATTTGCTGACCTGCATGGCGATGTGATCCCGAAAATGAACGATCCAGACGGTGTGGACACTACCGTACTGCGAATCCCGCCGGGGCCGCCCCCATAAATACGTTTGAATGCCGGTAGCGCGGGTGCCAGACTGGCGTTTTGAAGAGGCGCAATCATACGTGCCGCCTGATCCACGGAAAAGATCCAGATCAGGGTTTTTCAGTTGCCGAGGTGTACCGATGGAAAAGCTGCAGAAAACCGTTGAAGAGTGGAAGGCAATGCTCGACCCGGAACAGTACAACGTGTGCCGGCTCAAGGGCACCGAACGACCGTTCAGCGGCAAGTACAACGAGACCAGGACGGACGGCGTGTACCACTGCATTTGCTGCAACGAACCGCTGTTCGATTCCAGCGCCAAGTTTGATTCCGGTTGCGGCTGGCCCAGCTTTTACGAGCCGATCGCCGACAGCGCGATGATCGAAATCCGTGATGTCAGCCACGGCATGATCCGCACCGAAGTGACGTGCGCCAAATGCGACGCGCACCTGGGACATGTGTTTCCGGATGGCCCGCCGCCGACAGGCCTGCGCTATTGCATCAACTCGGTGTGCCTGGACCTGGTGCCACGCTAGTTATCAGGCTGTAACCCGGTCAAAAATGTGGGAGCGGGCTTTGTGTGGCGAGCGGGCTTGCCACAGAGGTTCCAGTTTGCTGAGCGACAGCGCCAAGTCAGAGATTTGGAGGGGCTTCCCACATTGATATCGCGCCATCATCGCGGTCAATTAAATTGTACGCAATCGAGTTGGCTACTATGTTTCTTCCTCTTTAATCCCTTATCGAGCCACGGCCATGAGCGACAACCTGCTGAGCATTCCTTGCACTACCATCAACGGTGAGCAAAAGACCTTGGCCGATTTCGCCGGCAAGGCCATCCTGGTGGTCAATACCGCCAGCAAGTGTGGCTTCACCCCGCAGTACAAGGGCCTGGAGCAACTCTGGCAGCAGTACAAGGACCAAGGCCTGGTGGTGCTGGGTTTCCCCTGCAATCAGTTCGGCAAGCAAGAGCCGGGTAACGAGGGTGCGATCTCAGCATTCTGCGAGTTGAATTTCGGCGTCAGCTTTCCGCTGTTCAAGAAAATCGACGTGAATGGCGGCGCGGCCCACCCGCTGTTCGTGCAGCTAAAAAAACAAGCGCCGGGCCTGTTGGGTTCCAAGGGGATCAAGTGGAACTTCACCAAATTCCTCATTGGCCGCGACGGTCAGGTGGTCAAGCGCTTTGCCCCGACTACCAAGCCGCAGGACCTCACCCAGGAGATCGAAGCCCTGCTCAAATGAGCCGGCAGGTCAGAGATTTGTCGTCTTCGGCACCCACAGCTCCAGCAAGCCGCTGAGTTCTTCACGGCGAAACGGCTTGGCCAGGTAGTCGTTCATGCCCGCGGCCCGGCACCGTTCGCGCTCTTCGGACAGGGCGTTGGCGGTCAAGGCGACGATCGGCAGGTCGGGCCAGCGCCCGCTGCGACGGATCTGCCGGCTGGCCTCGTAGCCGTCCATCACCGGCATGTTGCAGTCCATCAACACCAGATCGAAGCGTTGGTCTTCAAGGCACCTGAGCGCCTCGCCCCCGTGGGCGGCGACGATCACTTCACACCCCAGTTTGCTGAGCATGCCCTTGGCCACCAGTTGGTTGACCGGGTTGTCTTCCACCAGCAGGATGCGCGCCCGGTGGGCCAGCGGCGCGGCTTCAATCTGGACAGGATCCAGCACCAGTCGGGCATCGCTGCGCAAGTTGCGTTCCAGTATCTGATACAGCGCGTTGCGGCTCAGCGGGCGCGCCTGTTGCTGTAACGGCGCCAGTGCCGCGACTTCTTCGCTGGGCATGAAATTGCCGTAGGCGGTCACCAGCAGGATCGGCGCGCCGATGAAAGGCCGCAGGCGAAACAAACATTCCGGGCAATCGGTGATCAGCAGGCCTGGGTTTTGCCCGGTCAAGTCGTCGTCTTGCGTATAGCAGCGGGGTGTCAGCGCCCAATGCGGCAGCAAAGTAGTCAGCAGCTCCGTCAGCCCGCTGCCGGTATTGGTAATCACGATCACCTCGCCCTTGAGCGGCGGCGGTTGTACCCCAGGCAAATGCGTCGGCAACGGCAGGTCAGCGCAGAACTGGCTACCGAAACCTACCTCGGAACTGATGCTCAGCCGGCCCTTCATCGCTTCACACAAGTTGTGCGTCAACGCCAGACCGAGACCGGTGCCGCCGAACTGGCGTGTGATACCGGCGCCGGCCTGGGTGAATGGCTGGAAGATCTTCACTTGGGCCTCCTGCGCAATGCCGATACCGGTATCGCAGACCTCGATGCGCACCCGGCCATCAAGCGCGCTGAGGCGCACATCCACCCGGCCAAAGCGCGTGAACTTCAGGGCGTTGGACAACAGGTTGCTGACGATTTGCCGCACACGGGTCGGGTCGCCGAGCACCTGGGCAGGAAACAGCGGGTCGATCAGGCAGGTCAGTTCGACGCTTGGCGCCGCGTTTTGCGACAGCAGGTTGGCGGTGTCTTCCACCAGCGAGCCCAAATCAAAGGCGATGCGCTCCAGCTCCAACTGGCCGGCGTCGAACTTGGACAGGTCGAGAATATCGTTGAGCAATTCCACCAGCACTTTGCCCGAGTCATGGGCGATGGCCAGTTGCTGGCGCTGCTCGGCATTGAGTGGGCCGTCCAGCGACAGTGCGATCATCCCCAGCAGGCCGTTGAGTGGGGTGCGGATCTCGTGGCTCATATTGGCCAGGAATGCCGCCCGCGCCTGGGCCATGCCCACGGCGTGCATTTTCGCCGCTTCCAGTTCATCGTTGGACTGGCTCAGTTGCTGGTTGCTGGCCTTGAGCTCCAGGGTGCGGGCCGAGACGATGTGTTCCAGTTGCCCCAGGTATTCGGTCAGTTGATCTTCAGCGTGACGGCGTTGCTGAATCTCGGTCTCCATGTTTTCGAACTGCTGGTTGGCAACCTTTACCAACACGCCGATTTCGTCGTGTTCGTGGCCGGGCGGGCAATCCAGGCGCGCCTGCTTGCGGTTGCTCAGCTCACGGATAATGCGTACCAGCGGTTGGGTCAACATCACGTAGAACAAGCCCAGCAGGATGCCGGTCAGCAGCAGGCTGCGCACGAAACCGTTGAGCAGGGTTATCTCGGCACGGCGCAGAAAGCGGCTGCCAAAGGCATAAGTGTCTACGTCCAGGCGCAGGATGCCGAGGGACTCGCCGGGCAGGTGGCTGAGGAACAGCCGGTCTTCAAACCGACGGTTGGCACCAAACAGGAAGTCGCTGAGAGGGCGGTAGGTGCTTTCTTGACGCGGCCGGTCGACATCGGCGAGCACGACGCCATTATTGTCGATCAACTGGGCATGAACGATGGCAGGGGAGTGCAGCAGGCCCAGGGTCAGTTCCTGGGCCAGTTCGGCGTCGATGTTGTAGGCAATGCGTGACGCGGGGTTGTGGCTGATTTCGATCAGCGAGCGAATTTCACGGTTGATGGATGCGTCTTCGCTGGCATAATCAATGCCGATCTGGATCAGGCTGAGCAAGGTTCCCAAGACGAAACCGACCAGCACCGTCAATCTGGCTTGTTTATAAGACAAGCGGTGGGCGAACTTGATATCCATCGAGTGTTGAACCACTTCACGTTTCCCTTCGCCCGGCAAGCATAGCTGAACATCCACAAGCTCTGGCTTACCCGGCATGAATCATTTTTTTTACGCAGCCTGGTGCGGTCTGCCGCAGGGTTGCCAATACGCCATCTTTTGCAAGAACTTGCCAGAGGAATAATTGTGGATTCTCGATTGAGTGCCTTTCTTGAGCGGGCCGATGCAGTGCTCACCCGCCTGGAGCCACTGTTGCCCGCACCCCGTCAAACCATCGACTGGAACCAGTGCCTGGCTGCCCGTTGGCAACGTGAAGGCCGCAGTGGTTTCCTGCTGCCGCTGGACGTGAGCCTGGACATGCGCCTGTCCGACCTGATCGGTGTCGACAAGCAACGTGAAACCCTGGCGCGCAACACCCAGCAGTTCATCGATGGCCTGCCCGCCAACCATGCGCTGCTGTGGGGTTCGCGTGGCACTGGCAAATCCTCGATGGTGCGCGCCTTGCTGGCGCAGCACGCCAAGGCCGGCTTGCGCCTGATCGAAATCGAGCGCGACCACTTGGCCGATCTGCCGCGGGTGGTCGAGCAACTGCTCAAGCTGCCGCAGCGTTTTATCCTGTTCTGCGACGACCTGTCATTCGAGGCCGGCGAAGGCGATTATCGCGTGCTTAAGAGCGTGCTTGACGGCTCCCTCGAACAGGCCCCGGAAAACGTGCTGCTGTATGCCACGTCCAACCGCCGCCACCTGGTGCCGGAAAACCAGAGCGACAACGACAACTGGAAGCGCGTGGATGGCGAGCTGCACCCCAGCGAAGCGGTGGAAGACAAGATCGCCCTGTCCGACCGTTTCGGCTTGTGGCTGTCGTTCTACCCCTTTACCCAGGAGCATTTCCTGGACGTCGTGGCGCACTGGATCGGCGAACTGGCGAACAAGGCCGGCCTGCAGTGGCAGCGTGACGACGCCCTCGACATCCTTGCCGTGCGCTGGGCCACCGGACGCGGCAACCGCAACGGCCGTTGCGCATACCAATTCGCCCGTTACTGGGTGGGCCTCAAATTGCTGGAGCGTCAACCATGATCGACCTGCAAACCGCCGGTACTGGCCTGGATGGCTATGCCATGCTCTGCGCGCAGTTGGAGTCGCTGCTGGCCGATGAGCGGGATTTCATCGCCAACAGTGCGCAGTTCTCGGCGTTCCTGTTCAACCAGCTCGACGACTTGAACTGGGCCGGCTTTTACCTCAACCGTAACGAGGAACTGGTGCTCGGACCGTTCCAGGGCCAGATCGCCTGTGTGCGCATACCGTTCGGCCGCGGGGTCTGCGGTGCGGCGGCGGCGTCGCTGCACACCCAGCGGGTGGAGGATGTGCATGAATTTCCCGGGCATATCGCCTGCGACAGCGCGTCGAACAGCGAGCTCGTGGTGCCGCTGGTCAAGGAGGGCAAACTGATTGGCGTGCTTGACCTCGACAGCCCGTCGCGGGGGCGGTTTACCCTTGAGGATCAGGCGGGCATTGAACGCCTGGCGGCGATTTTCCTGCGGTTGACCGATTGCTGAAGCACGGATATGCACACCACTGTAGTGAGCGGGCTTGCCCCGCGCTGGGTGGCGAAGCCGCCCCAAAACCATTCACCGCGATCCTCCAGACAGAATGCGGTGTTCCGATTGGGGCGGCTTCGCCACCCAGCGCGGGCGGTGCGACGATTCGACAAGCCCGCTCACTACTGTGAATCCAACTTGTGAAGCTGCACTCGCAACAACCTCTCCAATTCCAGCATTAGCTTCTCCAGGCATTTGACTCCCGCTTCAACCAGCGGCCAATCATCGCCCCGCGCGCATGCCTGTTCAACCGCTTCACATTGCCCGGCGAGCGGCGTTGCCTGAACAATACGCGCAGCCCCCTTGATCTTGTGGGCCTGCTCGATAATTTCCTGAAGCGGGGCATGTGCGTCAATCAGGGCTGTCAGTTCCTGACGATCATGTTGGCTGCTGCTCAACAGCTCCTCCAGCAGACGCCTGCTCAGTTGCGGATCGCCGCCGGTCAGGGCCTCGAAGTTGCCGAGGTCCAGGTTCAGGTCGGTGGGTTCAGGCGTAATCCGCGCCAGTTGCCGCTCCAGTGCCGTGAGGCTGATGGGTTTGAACAGGCAATCGTTCATGCCTGCTTCAGCGCAGCGCTCCTTTTCTTCAGGCTGGGCATTGGCGGTAAAACCCAGGATCACGCAGGGCGCCAGTTGCTCACGCTGCTCGTACTCGCGGATCGAACGACTCAGCTCATAACCGTTCATGATGGGCATGTTACAGTCGGCGATGATCAGGTCGAAGCGTTCCTGGCGCCAGGCCTGGAAACCTGCGGCGCCGTTCTGGGCGGCGGTGTACTGGTGCCCCAGGTAAGCCAGTTGCTGGCACATCAGCAAGCGGTTTGCGGGATGATCGTCCACCACCAGTACATTGAGCACCGGCGCGGTCGCCGGCGCCTCGGGTGGCTGTTCCACCCGTGCCTGTTCCGGCTGCAGGCGCGTCATGTTCAGATTGACATGCACCTGGGTGCCCACCAAGGGCACGCTGCTCAGGCTCAGTTGCCCGCCCATCATTGCGCACAGGCTGCGGCAGATCACCAGCCCCAGGCCGGCGCCGCTCCTGGCGAGCTGCCCGGAATTGTCAGCCTGGGCAAAGGGTTCGAACAGGCGCAGTTGATCATCTCGGCTGATGCCTATCCCGGTGTCTTCGACCACCAGTTTCATCTCGACCTGCTGCGCCTGCTCAGTGGGCAATACCTGCACCTTGATCTTCACCTGGCCGCGCTCGGTGAACTTGATGGCGTTGCTGACCAGGTTCGACAGCACCTGCTTGAAGCGCAGTGGGTCGATCAGGACTTCGGTGTCATCCAGGCTGGGCTTGAACTCAAGGGACAGGCTGAGGGTTTTCTGGCGTGCCAGGCCGTCGAAGACACGCACTACCGACTCGATGACTTCGCGCAGGTTGACCCGCTCCGGTGCCAGGCTCAGGCGTCCGGATTCGATGCGTGCGATGTCCAGGATATCGCCGATCAGTTCCAGCAGGTCCTTGGCCGAGTTGTAGGCCACTTCGATGGCCGGGCGGTCAAGATGGCCCTGGTCGGCGCGCTTGAGGGTCAGTTCGAGCATGCCGATCACCGCGTTCATCGGCGTGCGGATTTCATGGCTCATGGTGGCGAGAAACGTGCTCTTGGCTCGGTTGGCCTCGTCGGCGCGCTCTTTGGCGGCGCGAATTTCGTCGAACAGCTGGCGTCGCTCGCTGATGTCGATCCAGCCGCCGATGATGCCCTGTACTTCTCCGATGGAATCGCGGTACGGCAGGATCCAATGGTAGATCGTCAGTTTTTTTCCGCGGATATGCAGGGTGCGATCCAGAATCAGCGGGTTGCCTTCGCTCATCACTCGCTGATAATCGTCGTGATATTGAACGGCTTCGGTTTCAAGCGCCTCGCTCATCTGGATGGCGCTTTTGCCGATCACGTCCTCGCGCTTGACGTCGAACACCTGCAGGTAGCTGTCATTGCAGGTCTGCAGCAGGCCGTTTCGATCGCGCACATAGATCGGGTGCGGGGTCTCGTTGACCAGCGCGCGCATGAACTCGAACTGGTCGCTGAGGGCGCGTTCGGCCATCTTGCGGTGCCTGATCTGGCGACGCATGTAGGCGTTCCAGCCCAGCGAGACCAACAGCAGCAGCCCGGTAACGATGATGATGCGTGCGATCAGCTGGTGATAGTTGCGCCAGTAGCTATCGGAGGCGGAAGTGTAGCCTCGCCAGCGACTGTTGATGACCCCCAGTTCATCCGGGGCGATGCTCAGCAAGGCCTTGTCGAGGATCGCGCTGAGCTCGGTGGCGCCGCGCGCCGTAGCCAGGGCAAAAGTGGCAGGGAAGGTGCCGATGCCGGTGCTGATCTGCAGTTTGTCCTGGAACACCTGGGAGGACAGGAAATAGTTGGCCACCACCAGGGAATTCACCGCGCCTTCCACGTGCCCTTGGGCCAGCAGTTCGGACGCCTTGAAGGTGTCGCTGGCCTTGACCAGCTGGATCTGTGGATAGTCGCTGCGCAGGAACGACTCCAGAGGGTTACCCGGGGTCAGTGCCAGGCGCTTGCCGGCCATCTGCTCCAGGTTTGCGGGCGCACCAGGCTCATTGCGCGTCAGCAGCACGTAGGAGTTTTCCAGGTAAGGCCGACTGAAGTTCAACTGCGCTTCCCGTTCGGCGCTGGGCACGATTGCGCCGATGATATCGATGTTGCCGGCGTCCACCTGTTCGATCATCGCGTTCACGTCTCGCCCGCGCTGCAGTTCGAAGCGCAGCCCGGTGCGCAGGCGAATCAGCTCCAGCAAGTCGGCGGTGATGCCGCGGAATTTGCCGTCCGCATCGAAGAAAGTCAGTGGCGCGAAGGTCTCGTTCACGATCACCTTGACCACTGGGTGGTCCTTCAGCCAGCGCTCCTCGCGTTGGGTCAGTTGCAGCTTTTCGGCGGTCAGCAGGATGTCGCTGCCGGCGCTCCAGCGCTTGGCGATCGCCTCGCGTTCAGCGGTAGGCACGGCGGTCAACACAGCGTCAACGATGCTCAAGAGCATGCGCTGGTGCGAAGGCATGGCAAAGCTGAATCCGTAGGCCTCGTGCTTGCCGAAATTAGCCATGCGGATGTTTTTCAGGTAGCCCTTGTTGATCATGTAATGGGTGGAGATGGTATCGCCGAGAAAGACGTCGGCCTGATCGAATGCCACCGCATTCAAGGCGTTTTGATAAGAGGGGTAGGTGCGGATGATCGCCTTGGGATACAGCTTTTCCACCTCGCTCAGGGGCAGGTAGTGGTAGACCAGGGAGAGGCGCATCCCGGCCAGGCCATCATTCAGGCTGCGGGTCTCGCCCTCGCGGGTAACCAATACCGGCTGGTCCACGGCGTAGGGTTCGGACAACGTGAGGTTCGGGTTTTGCGCCTCGAAGCCGTTGGAGGAACCCAGCAGATCGATCTCCCCGCTTTCAAGCGCGCGAATCGCGTCCTCCCGGGAGGCGTAGCGCAACACCTTTACCGGCAGCGCCAGGGCTCTGGACAGCAAGCCGGCGTAATCTGCGGTAATGCCCTCATAATCGCGCCCGCTGGAGGTAAGGTCGAAGGGGGGATAATCAGGCGACGCGGCGCCCAGCACCAATTCGCGCTTGTTCTGCAGCCATTGGCGCTGCGCCTTGTTCAGGTGGGTGTCCAGTTGAACCGAGCCGGCACGGCTCAATAAGGTGAAATGTTCCGGGCCCGCTTGGTGGTTCGCGAGCACGACAGTGCTGAAGCACAGACTGGCGCTCAATATAATCAGGTAGTCCTTTATACGGCTGGGCATCCGCTTTCTCACACTAACGCGTTTCGTTTTGCCATCTCGATAAGTTCTACCAAGGATTTGGCTTGAAGTTTTTGCATCAGCCTCTTTTTATAAGTACTTACGGTTTTATTACTCAAAAACATACCTTTGGCGATCTCCTTGTTAGTGCGCCCTTGTGCAAAAAGTTGTAATACCATTAGTTCCCGATCGTTGACGGTCTTGAATAATTCAAGTTCTTGGGATTCCACGCCTTCTACGCCATTGGTCGTGAGTGCCTGGCTCGGAAAATAGTTGTAACCGGACAACACCGCGCGAATGGCGCTGAGCAACTCACTCAGGTCGCCTTCTTTGCACACATAGCCATCGGCGCCCGAGCGCATGCAGCGGGTGGCGAACAGCGTGGGCGACTGGGCTGTGAGGATCAGGGTTTTCATCGAGGTGTTCATCGCGTTGAAGCGGCAGAGCACTTCGAGTCCATCGAGCTTGGGAATGCTGATGTCGAGAATAATCAGGTCCGGCAGGCATTCGCGGACCATTTGAATGGCATCGCATCCGTTATCCGTTTCGCCGACTACTTTGTAGCCTTCGTGCTCCAACAACATTCGGATGGCAAGTCGAATAACCGGATGGTCATCGATAATAAAAACTGAGTTCATAGTCACATTCCGTGCAGTGCAAATAAAGTGGGCACATTAGCTCAGAAGCACAGTAGGGCGCATGAGCCCAGGGGGGAGCAGGTATAAAACAGGAAAATTCCTACAGTAAAAAAGGTAATGGCCTACTGGTCGCTAAGGCTTCGTGAAGCGATAGGTCAGTACTTGGGAAGGGAGTGCGTTAAAGGCGACAGCCGTGAATTTTACAATGAGGGTGCCGACGTTTTTCGCCGGGCGATGATGTTTAATTCCTACATGCGTAACTTCAGTAATGGGCAGAGCAAGTGCGCCAGTTCATCCTTGTTCAGCGGTTTTGACAAATAGCCGAGCAGTGGCAGGCCACGGTCCAGCGCCTGGCTTATCAAGCTGGCGAGTTCCCCCACCGGCAATCCGCTCAGCAGGATGGCGGTCGTGGTAAAGCGCCTGCGGCTGGCGATTTCAATCAGTTCGAGCCCGGTCAGGTCGGGCAGGCATTGATCACACAGGATGATGTCGAAGGGGACCTCGGCCTGCGCCATCACACAGATTGCCTGCTCGGCGTTTTCGGCCGGGGTCAGCCGCGCGAAGCCGAAGCTTCTGAGCAGGCACTGAGTGGCGAGGAGCTGAAAGGGATGATCCTCCACCAACAGGATACGAAGTGGATAGCTGGGCATTGGGAGCCATACGGTGAGTCAAGCGTCGATGGAGGGCGCGTAGAAGCAGCTCGCCAGTGTCGCTGGGAGCGTGCGCGATTATTCATCGTGTGCTTGTGCGAATTCGATCAGGCTGCTCTGTTCCCTTTGTAGGCGGATTCCTTTCAAGAGACAGGCAGCGTGATCGTGCTCGTTTATTGAGGGCTGGAACGTCCAGTCATCTCCCGTGCCATTTCGGTGGCGTAGCTGTCGGTCATGCCGGCGATAAAGTCGATCATGCGCAGGAACGAGGCGTGCAGCGGCCACTCGGGGTTCGGTGCGTTGCTGCCCAGCAAGTCGAGGATGCGACGGTTCTTGAACGACGGCGTGCGCCCGCCATGCTGTTCCAACGCGGCGCCGCAGAAGGCGTTCAGGAGAATTTCCAGGGTGGTGTAGGCGCCGATTTCATGCAGGGTCTTGCGCTTGTCCTGGAAGATCTTCTTGCGCGCCATGTCCTTGGCATCCAGGACGCAGCGTTTGGCGGGGCCGTGCATGTGTTCCACCAGATCGCCAGGCAGCGTGCCGGCCAGCAAGGCATCCTGCTGTTCGACGAAGGCCCGCGCCGCCGCGTTGGTCAAATGCTCGATGGCCTTGCCGCGCAGGATCGCCAGTTTGCGCCGCCGGGAATCCTGCGCGCCGAGTTGGCGATAGGTCTGGGGCAGGTCGTCGCCCACCAGGTCCAAGAGCAGCGACTCGACTTCAGCGTACTCCAGCAACTGCATTTCCAGGCCGTCTTCGAGGTCGATCAGGGCGTAGCAGATGTCGTCCGCCGCTTCCATCAGGTACACCAGCGGGTGCCGGGCCCAGCGTTGTTCTTCAAGTTGCGGCAGGCCGAGCTTGTGGGCGATCTGTTCGAGGATCGGCAGTTCGCTCTGGTAGCAGCCGAACTTGTGTTTCTTGTAGCCCAAAGAATCGGCGTGCCGGGCGGTCCAGGGGTATTTCAGGTACGTGCCCAGGGTGGCGTAGGTCAGCCGCGTACCGCCGTCGAACTGGTGGTATTCGAGCTGGGTCAACACGCGAAAGCCCTGGGCGTTGCCTTCGAAGTTGAGGAAGTCGTTGCGCTCGGCGCTGCTCATGTCATCCAGCCAGCCACGTCCCGCGGCCTGCTGGAACCAGTGGCGAATGGCGTCTTCACCGGAGTGCCCGAACGGCGGGTTGCCAATGTCATGGGCCAGGCAGGCCGATTGCACCACCATGCCCAGGTCGCTCGGGTCGCACCAGTCGGGCAGGGCGCTGCGCAGGGTCTCGCCGACGCGCATGCCAAGGGAGCGGCCCACGCAGCTCACTTCCAGGGAGTGGGTCAGGCGGGTATGGATATGGTCGTTGCTGGAGACCGGGTGCACTTGGGTCTTGCGGCCCAGGCGACGAAACGCGCCGGAGAAGATAATACGGTCGTGGTCTTTGTGAAACGGGCTACGTCCCAGTTCTTCCGGGCTGTGCAGCGGTTTGCCAAGACGTTCGCGGGTCAGCAGGGTGGGCCAATCCAAGGCGGATACTCTCCGTAGGGTGAATGACCCTCCCAGCTTCCCGGTTCAGCGCGGCCTGGGCAAGCGAAAATCTACAAGCCGGCCGCGTCGATATCGATTAGCAGCAAACGCTGAGCGCTTTCGAAGAGTGTCTGGCGGTGAGGCGATACCTGTTGCGGGTCGCGGCGCGGTAGGTCGAGGAAACACGCAGCCTGCTAAGAGAGCTGGCGAAAAAAGGCCCGGCCCTCGAAAACGAGGGCCGGGCCAGTTCTGTTGGCAAGACTGCGGCGGGTATGGCTCAGCCCTTACGCGAAGTGCCCTGCATGGCCAATTTGATCAGCGGGATCAAGCCGGCACTGAGGCGCACCAGGCGTGTCAAGCCACCGATGCCACCACCCTTGGCGCCTTTGCCCGTGAAGAACCCCATTAGGGTCACGGCGGCCACGCCCCACAGCGGCGCGTGCTTGATGCCCAGACCGCCCTGAAAACTCTGCCCCAAGTTGCGCACCTTGTTCAGTGGCAGCATCAATTGCTGGGACTCGTGGCGGATCTCCTGACGGTGCATTTCCATGCGCAGGCGAATCAAAGCCTTGCGCATTTCTCGGCGGGAGGTTTGCTGGTTTTCATTCGAGCTCATGGCAGCAGGCGCTCCCGGTCATTGGCCAGTTCTTCGAGGGTGGCGTGGAACGGCGTGGACTCATCGAACACCGCCGCTTTCAAGCGCACCCCGCAGAATGCGGCAGCCAGGGTATAGAACACGCAGAGGCAGATGATCCCGGTCAGGCGGTAGCCGGTGTCCCAGACGAGGATCATCACCAGCGTGGACAGCCCCACCAGCAACAGCAGCGCAAATACCAACGCCAGGCCGGCAAACAGCAGCAGGCTGACCGTGCGGGCCTTCTGTTCCTGCAATTCGATGCCAAACAATTCAACGTGGCTGTGCAGCAAGCCCAGCACGGCCGCGCCCAGACGTCTTGAGGTTGAGCTCGTGGTCGAGCTGGATTCGCCGATAGACATGGTATTAGCGCCTTGTAGCCAGCAGGCCGATCAAAAAGCCCACGCCGGCGGCAATGCCCACCGACTGCCAAGGATTGGCCTGCACGTAATCCTCAGTGGCCGTGACCGCCGCCTGGCCACGTTCGCGCAGGGAGTCTTCGGTCAGTTTCAGGGTTTCACGGGCCTGCAGCAGCGATTCCTGGATTTTAGCGCGCAGCTCATCGGCCTGGTCGCCCGCGAGCACCTTGGTATCGTTAAGCAACCTTTCGGTGTCAGTCACCAGGGTTTGGAAATCCGCCATCAGTATTTCCTGAGCGTTCTTTGCAGTGCTTCGGGCCATGGTTATCTCCGTGATTGGCTGATCGGTATGTAGTGGTTTCGAGTCACCGGGTTCGGTGAAGGTTCAGTGCAATTGTCTGGTACAGCGTTTACTACGCCTCGGTGCGCGGGCCAACGAGTCTGCGCTGAATCCGGGCGGTCGGGCAGTAAGCCTTGAAAAACCTTACCCTAAATAACTGAAACTCGCGGAAAAACCCTGTCGGTAATGGCCTTTGCGTTGATCGCTGCGCTAAAGCGGTTCACGCCCCCCCTGAAGAGGGAGGCCGCAGTTGCCAACCGGGCGGTGTCAGCCGGACCAGCCAATTGATCGGCGGCCGTCGGCTTACGGGTGTACGACGTGATCAAGCGCATCACTGGCTGCACCTGAGCCAGGAGCAGGCGTATTACGGTGCGGACCTGCCGATGCACAAGATCGGCGCGGTCAGTCAGGATTGATCGGTGCCTGTTCTTCATCATCCGTTTGTGCGTAAAAACCGTGCAGCAGGCGATAGCGGTTCTGCCGCACTTCATCGACCCGCGCCTGCACCTGTTGGTCCGGCAGGCCCAGCAGGATCAAGGCGTGGGAGGCGAGCATCAGGCTCGACTCCAACAGCTCGGGCACCACTTCACTGGCGCCCGCGGCTTTGAGCTCAGCCAGTTGGCTGTCATCGCGGGTACGCACCAGGATCGGCACCTTGGGGTTGATCCGGCGCGCTTCCTTCAGCACCACCAGCGCCACATCGGGGTTGTCGACCGCAATCACCACCAGCCGCGCGCGTTCCAGGCCGACCGCACTCAGCAGGGCGCCACGCCGGCAGTCGCCATAATGCACGCTGCTGTCTTCGGTGGCGGCTTCCTGAACCCGTTCCGGATCGTCATCCAGGGCAATGAAGGCCTGTTGTTCCTTGCGCAAAAAACGCCCGATGGATTGGCCGACGCGTCCATAGCCGCAGATCACCGCGTGCCCGCGTAGCTCGGCGTTCAACGCGGTGATGTGTTCCAGCTGCACTTGCTGGTTGGGTTTGCGGTGCAGGCGCAGCGCAAGGCGCGGCGCGGCGCGCAACAGCAGCGGGGTCAGCAGCATCGAACAGAAGGTGGCGGCGAGCAGCAGCCCGTTGAATTCGTCGGGTACCAGCCGGCTCTGGTGCATCTGGGCCATCAGCGCAAAGCAGAACTCGCCGCCCTGGGCCAGGGCCAGGCCGCTGCGCCACGCAGTCTCGGCGTCGCTGCCGCGCAGCTTGACCAGCGCGGCCACCACGCAGCCTTTGACCAGCATCAAGGTCAGCGTCAGGCCCAGGATCAGCAGGCTGTGGCTGACAAACAACTGCAGGTCGATCAGCATGCCGATGCTGACGAAAAACAGCCCCAGCAGGATGTCGCGAAACGGGCGGATATCCGCTTCGATCTGGTGGCGGTAGTGGCTCTCGCCCAGCAGCATGCCGGCCAGGAACGCGCCGAGGGCAGGGGAAAGACCCAGCAGGTGCGTGAGCCAGGCGGTCAGCAGCACGATCACCAGCGCCAGCAGCACGAACAGCTCGGCCGAATGGGAGGCGGCGACTTCACGGAACAAGCGCGGCAACAGCCAGCGGCTGGCCAGCAGCAGGCCGACAAATAACACCACGGTCTTGCCCAGGGTCAGCGGCAGCGCCAGGTACCAGGCCTGCTCGCCGGTGCCGGCAAATACCGGCACCAGGGTCAGCAGCAGCACCGCCACCACATCCTGGAACAGCAAGACGCCAATCGCGTTCTGGCCATGGCTGCTGAAGATTTCACCCAGGCTGGTCAGCTCTTTGCTGACGATGGCGGTGGAGGACAACGCCAGTCCGGCCCCGAGCAACAAAGCGATGCCCGGCGCGACACCCAGGGTCATCAGCAAGCCCCCCAGCAGCGCCCCGCACCCCAACACCTGCAAACTGCCCAGGCCAAACACCACGCGGCGCAGGGCAAGCATCTTCGTCAGGGAAAACTCCAGGCCCAGGGAAAACAGCAGGAACACCACGCCCAGTTCGGCGAGGTCGGGCAGCTCTTCGCTGTCATTCACCCAGTCCAGTGCGGTGGGCCCTACGGCCAGGCCAACGCACAGGTAGCCCAGCACGGGCGGCAATTGCAGCCGGCGAAACAGGGCAATCACCACCAGGGATGAGGCCAGAATGATCAGCAGGTTGGCAAACACACGCATCTCCATTGCAAGGGGCAGGCAAAAGCCTGCAAGTATTGCTGAGTCAGTTATAGGTCATTGTGACGTGGGTCAGGGATTAAGTGGTGGTGGGCATCATGCAATCAGCGGGCTTAGAATGTCTGCCTACTTTCTGACCAGGTCTGTTCGTCATGCTTCCTGAATGCCAGTTGTACGGCACCCTGGGTTGCCATCTTTGCGAGATTGCCGAAGCCGAAGTCATGCCGCTCGTCGAACACGGTTTGCTGGTGGAACTGGTGGACATCACCGACCCCGACGACCTGACCGAGGTCTACGGCCTGCGGATTCCGGTGCTTCGCCGGGTCGACACCGGTGCTGAACTGGACTGGCCGTTCGACACTGAACAGGTCGTCGCCTTCCTGCGCTGACATTTATGCGATGGCGGGTTTCCGAATATTACGTTACTGTATGTTTGTACAGCGATTGAATAGAGGGAACGCCCGTGGTGAATGTTGAACAACTGAAAAGCAGCGTCAATCGCATGTCCGCCGATGTCGTGCGCGACGCGGTGAACGAGCTGCGCCTCGATGGCCTGGTCACGGAAGGCAAGACGCCGTTTAACAAAGTGCATTTCAATACCTGCTTCGCCGAGATCGAGGCGCTGTTCCAGCGCGCCGGCTATCACAAGCAGCTGGATGTGGTGGGTTACCAGGGGTTGCTGTACGCGTTATACGATCCGGGCCGCTGGGAAGCGGTGGACGTACTGCGCTGGCTCAAGGAATTCACCGAGGCTGCGAGTGCCTCGAAGCTCCTGCGCGCGCAATTGGCCAAGGCCTGAGGTCTGGCCTAGGCGCAATCGCGCTCAGTGCGGGATAATGCCCGCCTGTTTCCCCAGGCTTCGAGCATTTCATGTCCACATCCGGTTTTACCGCGTCCCAGCATCAAGCCAGCACCTTGTACTTGCCGCCCGGCCCCTGGACGACGGTGCTCGATTGCCTGTGCGACCACTTCCCGGCGATTGGCCGGGAACACTGGCTGGACCGTATCGCCCGAGGCCGCGTGCTGGATATCCACGGCAGCCCGATTGCCCTGGACCTGGCCTATAAGGAAGGCCTGTGCATCCACTACTTCCGGGAAGTGCCGAACGAAAAGGTAATCCCGGTGCAAGAGAGCATCCTGTATGCCGACGAGCATCTGGTGGTCGCGGACAAACCGCACTTCCTGCCCGTGACGCCGGCCGGCGAGTACGTCGAACAGACTCTGCTGCGCCGCCTGATTCGTCGTCTGGACAATCCGTCGCTGGTGCCCTTGCATCGCATCGACCGGCATACGGCGGGGTTGGTGCTGTTCTCGGCCAACCCGGCCAGTCGTTCCGCGTATCAGCAACTGTTTCCCACGCGCAGGATCGATAAATTCTACGAAGCCATCGCACCGGCCCTGCCGAACCTGACGTTCCCCCTGGTGCACAAAAGCCGCCTGGTCGATGGCGAACCGTTTTTTCGCATGCAGGAAGGCGACGGTATCGCCAACACTGAAACGGCCGTGGAGGTGCGAGAAAAGAACAGCAACCTGTGGCGCTACGGCTTGTTTCCGGTGACGGGCAAGAAACACCAGTTGCGCGTGCACATGACCGCCCTTGGCGCGAGTATCTGCAACGACCCGTTCTACCCGCACGTGCTCAAGGACGCCGTGGACGACTACGCCAACCCGCTGAAACTGCTGGCTCAGGGCGTGCGATTCATCGACCCGGTCACAGGTCACGCGCGTAGCTTTCGCAGCCGGATCACCCTCGACTGGTAACCGCCGGAAACGACAAGGCCCGCGCGAGGCGGGCCTTGGGTTAACCGGATAGCTGGGGCTTTCTGATACTGCGCGGCGTCCCGTTTAGGGCGGCTTCGCCACCCAGCGCGGGGCAAGCCCGCTCACTACAGGTCTTTAACGGTGCGTACCTGGTCTTTGTTGATGCGGGTGTGCTTGCCATCAAGCTGTTCGAATTCGTAGAAACCCGAATCTTCATCGTATTTCGGGGTGTCGACGGCCTGGATTTCGCGACCGTCATTCAGGGTGATCACTGTCGGCGAGGCGCAACCGGCGAGGGTGGCGATGCCCAGTGCAAGCATGAGAGCGGCGATGGTCCGTTGAGTCATGAGTGTGTCTCCGAGAGAGTACTTTTTAAATGCTGACCTTGTGACGCGTGAGGCGCCGACAAAGTTCCTTGTGCGAGGTTCATTCTGACACGCCCGAGTGCGTCTGTAACAGCGCCGGGGTGTTCAGGTTGGCCAGGCGCGGGTCATCCGCCGGGCACTCAAGGCCCACGCCGCCCAGTTGCAGGAAGAGCTTGCGCGGGCTGCGTTCGCCGGCGTGCCAGGCGCTGTCCACCGCGTCGCGCAAGGCGGTCGGAATGATGCAGATCAGCGGTTCCCAGAATTCGCCGTGGCGCACCATCACTGGCAGCAGCGGGTTGCGCTGTGCCGTCTGACGCAGGTCGGCGATCAGTCGGGCATCGAGATGCGGCACGTCGCACGGCACGATCAGCAGGTGCCCATGGCGCGCGACCGCGAGTCCTGCGCGGATACCGGCGAGCGGGCCGGGAAAGTCCGGGCTGTCGTCATTCACCAACCGGTCGGCATACGCCGCGTACAGTTGCAGGTTGCGGTTGCAGGAGATGATCAGGTCATCCGTGAGCGGTCGCACCAGGCGCTGCAAATGCGCAATCAAGGGCTGGTCGCGCCATTCCAGCAAGCCTTTGTCCTGGCCGCCCATGCGTTGGCCGCGGCCACCGGACAGCAGCAGGACCGAACAGGGCAGGGGGGACGAATCGATAGGCATGGCGGTTCCGCAGCGGCAGCAAAAGAGGGGCCTGTGATATAACATCAGGCTGTTCCTTCGACAACCGGACCGTGCCATGAACGCCAAGGCAGATGCGCCCTTCGTACCCCTGAATATTGCCGTATTGACCGTCAGCGACACCCGTACCCTGGAAACCGATACGTCCGGCCAGGTCTTCGTCGACCGCCTGACCGCCGCCGGCCACAGGCTGGCCGAGCGCGTGCTGCTCAAGGACGACCTCTACAAGATCCGCGCCCAGGTCGCCCACTGGATCGCCGAAGACGTGGTGCAGGTGGTGTTGATCACCGGCGGCACCGGTTTCACTGGTCGTGACAGCACGCCTGAAGCCGTGAGTTGCCTGCTGGACAAACAGGTCGACGGGTTTGGCGAGCTGTTCCGCCAGATTTCCGTGGCCGATATCGGCACCTCCACCGTGCAATCCCGCGCCCTGGCCGGCCTGGCCAACGGGACCCTGGTGTGCTGCCTGCCAGGTTCCACCAATGCGGTGCGCACCGGGTGGGATGGCATCCTCGCCGAGCAGTTGGACAACCGCCACCGCCCGTGCAACTTCGTGCCGCACCTCAAACAGGCCGAGCCTTGTGAATCCCGTGGGTAAGCCGGGCAAGAGCGGCGCGCTGATGCCGGTCGAAGACGCATTGGGGCAACTGCTGGCCATGGCCGCAGCCGCGCCGATCCGCGACCGGGAAACCCTGGCGCTGGCCGATTGCGACGGTCGCGTCCTGGCGCAAGACCTGATCTCCACCCTCGACCTGCCACCCTGGCCGAACAGCGCCATGGACGGTTACGCCCTGCGCCTGTCGGACTGGACCGGTGAACCGCTGGAGGTCAGCCAGCGCATCTTCGCAGGCGCCGTACCGCTGCCATTGGCCGCAGGCACCTGCGCGCGCATCTTCACCGGCGCGCCAGTGCCCGAAGGCGCCGACTGTGTGCAAATGCAGGAAAACACGGTGGTCCATGCTGATGAACGCGTGGGCTTTACCGAGCCGTTGCGGGCGGGCCAGAACATACGTCCCCAGGGCCAGGAAACCACCGTCGGCGAATGTGTCTTGTCGGCCGGCACGCGCCTGGGCCCGATCGAACTGGGCCTCGCCGCTTCACTTGGCCGTGACCGCCTGGAGGTGATCCGCCGCCCACGCGTGGCGGTGCTGTCTACTGGCGACGAGTTGATCGAGCCGGGCTTGCCGCTGGGCCCCGGCCAGATCTACAACAGCAACCGACGGGTGCTGTGTACATGGCTCACGCGCATGGGCTGCGAAGTGATCGATGCCGGCATCCTGCCCGATGACCTGGAACACACCCGCACGCGCCTGTCCGAACTGCGCAGCGTCGACCTGATCCTGTCGACCGGTGGTGTGTCGGTGGGCGAGGCGGATTTTCTCGGTATCGCCCTGCGTGAGGAAGGTGAGCTGGCCCTGTGGAAACTGGCGATCAAGCCGGGCAAGCCGCTGACCTTCGGGCATTTCCGTGGCGTGCCGGTGATCGGCCTGCCGGGCAATCCGGCGTCGACCCTGGTGACGTTCGCCCTGCTGGCACGCCCTTATCTGCTGCGTCGCCAAGGCGTGCAAGAGGTCGAGCCACTGCGCTTTGAAGTGCCGGTGGGGTTCACCTGGCCCAAGCCGGGCAACCGCCGCGAATACCTGCGCGGACGCATCGAGCAGGGCAAGGCGATCATCTACCGCAACCAGAGTTCCGGCGTGCTGAGAAGTGCAGCGTGGGCGGAGGGGTTTGTGGAAGTGTTGGAAGGCACGACCTTGGAGGTTGGCGACCGGGTCCACTTCATTCCCCTGAGTGAAGTATTCAACTAACCCTGCACCTCCAAGGTGGGAGCTGGGTACCTACACATCTCTGTAGTGAGCGGGCTTGCCCCGCGCTGGGTGGCGAAGCCGCCCCAAACCAGGCGACCCGGGCCTCTCTGACACTCGGCGGTGGCTTTGTTGGGGCGGCTTCGCCACCCAGCGCGGGGCAAGCCCGCTCACTACAGGAGACTTTCAGCCTTTTAAAGTTTTAGGGACTTAGGGCTAACGCAGGCAAGCCAGCTCCCACAGTAGGAGCGATATGAGTCCGATAAAACTCAGTAATCATCCCCACGTTCGGTCACGTCGCGCTCGACCGGCGCGGCGTGTGGGTCATACCCCACCGGGAACTTGCCCTTCAGCGTCCACGCAAACGCGATGATCTCGGCAATCGTGCGGTACAGCTCTTCCGGGATGCTGTCGCCCAGTTCCATGCGCGCCAGCAGCTTCACCAGCTCGGCGTTTTCATAGATGGGCACTTCGTTTTCCCGCGCCAGCTTCAGGATCGCTTCGGCCAGGGCGTCATCGCCCTTGGCCGTCAGGGTCGGGGCTTGTTGTCCATCGTATTTAAGCGCAATCGCCTGGCGGGGTGGGTTGCCGTTGTTCATGCCGTTTCATCCACCCAGCGTTGCTCCAACCCGGTTTTTGGCCCGCGTGGCGGGGTGCCGAGGTGGCAGTCGAGATCGCCGACGTTGAGGCCCGATGTCACCAGGCGTTCGCGCAGGCTGCCCAAGTGGCTTTCGATCAAGCTGGCGGTGAACGGCCGAGTGGCCCACAGCTGGCTGGACAGTTTGCCCTGGCTCAGTTGCGCCTGGACCTGCAACGGTCCCAGCGGCTCCATGTCGAAGGCCAGTTCGACACGCCAGAGCATCTGCTTGGCGTCTTTCTTTTCTTTGCGTTCGGGCTGGTCCTTCTCCGGCGCGGGTTCTTCGCGCTGGAACTTGACCTGCAAGGGAACGATGTCCTGCAGGGTGCGCATGGGGATTTCCAGTTGCCAAGTGGTTTGCAGGCGGCCGTCGGCGGTGGTGCCGGTCTGCTCCAGGCTCGATAACTGATGGCTCTGTAACCGGGAGATCGCCCCGGCGGCCAGGCGCAGCAGGTTTTCCAGGTCGCCTTCGCCTTCCAGCTTGCCCATCAGCCGCTCGGGCAGCGGGAAGCTGACCGGCGCCTGCCGTGCGCTGACTTGGCCAAGGGTATTGAGGGGGCTGCGGACAAAATTGGGCAGCACCTGAGCCAGCGTGTTGGCGGCGAGAATGGCATTCAGGTTGGTGCTGGCGGGCAGGGCGGGCGCCAGATCGGCGACCAGGCGCAACAAGGCGCCTTTCATGTCCAGCGGCGGTATTTGCGGATTTTGCCCGGCCAGCAATTTGGCCTCCAGGAAGGCCCCGCTGTTCTGGATTACCTGAGCCAGCACCTTGGGGTTGCTCACCTGTGCCAGGTCCGGCAACGCCGCCAGTAAGCGGTCGGCAGCGCCGCGCAGTTCAGCGGAGGTGCTGTCGCCGCGCGGCAGGTTCTGCAGGGCGGTGAACACCGCGTCCAGCGAGCCTTGGCGACTTTGCTGGGTGGAGAGTTGCTGGGTGATAGCCAACTGATCCTTGAGCCCGCTCAACGGCACGAAATTCAGGGTCTGCGCGTTCTGCACCACGGCACTGAGCAAACTGCCCACGCGCAAGGGCTGCGGGCTTTCCACCGTCAGCGTCGCACCGGCCAGGGCGTTATTGAGTACCGTCACCAGCGACCGGTAGATCGCCGGTTGCGCGGTGCCCTGGGGCAGCATTTGGGTGGTCAGCACCTTGGCTTGCAGCAGAGTGCCTTCCGGTATCTTGGCGGTATCGATGCGCGTGAGGGCCGCCACATTCGCGCTCAACGCCTGTTGCAGGCTTAGGGTCAGGTTGCCGGCGGGCGTCTGGCTCACCGCCACGTTACTGCCCAGCGGCAAGGGTTGGGCGCTGCTGGCCTGCACCAGGGTCTGGCGGCCGCCTTCCAGGGTCAGCTTGAGCAGCAACTGAAAAGCTTCACCGCCTTGCTTGAGGGCGATGACTTCGGCATTCGCGGTTTTCCCGGGGTCAATCAAGCCGATCTGCGGCTCCAGCAATTTCAGCAAGGCGCCTGCCGCAGGCGCGGGCGTTTGCCCGGCGGCCGGCGTGGGAGCAAGCGTAGGAAGGTTGATTTCACCGGTCATCGTGCGCATCGTCTCTGGGGAAATTGCCCTCTTTAGCGTAGGGCATCGCATGTATAATGCCGCCCGTCTGCAAAGAGAGCGCTAAAAACCTCACAACTATTTGATCCAGCTCTCTAAAATCGGTCGCCAAAGCCGTTATTGTGCTTCTTTCTATAACGGCCGCTGCACCGCCGACTTGAACCGTAAAGGCCCGCGATCTCTTGACCAGCCCTCTTCTTGAAGCCGTAGCGCTCTCCTGTGAACGCGACCTGCGCCTGCTGTTCGAGCACCTCGAGCTGCGCCTGGCGGGCGGCGACATGGTGCAGGTCAGCGGCCCCAACGGCAGCGGCAAGACCAGTTTGCTGCGCCTGCTGGCCGGGTTGATGCAGCCGACGGCCGGTGAGGTTCGACTCAACGGCAAGCCCCTCGACCAACAGCGCACCGCACTGGCGCGCAACCTTGTATGGATCGGCCACGCCGCCGGTATCAAGGACGTGCTCACCGCCGAAGAAAACCTCAGTTGGCTCGGCGCCCTGCATCATCGCGCTTCCCGTGAAGCCATCTGGCAGGCCCTCGCCGCCGTCGGCCTCAAGGGCTTCGAAGACGTTCCCTGCCATACCCTGTCCGCCGGCCAACAGCGCCGCGTAGCCCTGGCGCGCTTATACCTGCCGGGTCCGTCGTTGTGGATTCTCGACGAACCTTTCACTGCGCTCGACAAGCACGGCGTCGCCCAGTTGGAAGAGCACCTGGCCCGGCACTGCGAGCAGGGCGGCCTGGTGGTGCTCACCACGCATCACACACTGGCGCGCGTGCCCGCCGGTTACCGTGACCTGGACCTGGGACGGTGGTCGCCATGAGTGTGTTCGGTCTGTTGGTCGCCCGTGAAGCACGCCTGTTGTGTCGTCGCCCGGCCGAGTTGGCCAACCCGCTGGTATTCTTTGCCATTGTGATCGCGTTGTTCCCGTTGGCGGTCGGCCCGGAGACTAAACTGTTGCAAACCTTGTCCCCGGGACTGGTGTGGGTCGCCGCGCTTTTATCGGTGCTGCTCTCGCTGGACGGGCTGTTTCGCAGCGATTTCGAAGACGGTTCCCTCGAACAGTGGGTCCTTTCGCCGCACCCGCTGCCACTTCTGGTACTGGCCAAGGTACTGGCACACTGGGCTTTTTCCGGACTGGCGCTGGTGCTGCTCTCACCGTTGCTGGCGATGATGCTAGGGTTGCCCACCGAGTGCCTGCCGGTGTTGCTCCTGTCTTTATTGCTCGGCACGCCAACCCTGAGCCTGTTGGGCGCGGTGGGTGCGGCATTGACCGTGGGCTTGAAGCGCGGTGGCCTGCTGCTGGCCCTGCTGATCTTGCCTTTGTATATCCCGGTGTTGATCCTGGGCAGCGGCGCTTTGCAAGCCGCGCTCATGGGCATGCCGGCGACCGGTTATCTCTTGTGGCTTGGCAGCCTGACCGCCCTGGCGGTAACCCTGACACCCTTTGCTATAGCGGCCGGCCTGAAGATCAGCGTCGGCGAATAATGAGGTCTGACCAAGCGTTATGCCTGGTCAGTAAAGACCCTAGGCTTCTTGCAACGGCAAGAAGCACCCGTGATGGAAACAGCAATGAACTGGACCTGGTTTCACAAGCTCGGCTCGCCCAAATGGTTCTATGGCATCAGCGGCAAGCTGCTGCCGTGGTTGAGTGTCGCCGCGATGTTACTGATCGGCATCGGCCTGGTCTGGGGCCTGGCCTTCGCGCCGCCGGACTACCAGCAAGGCAACAGCTTTCGCATCATCTATATCCACGTGCCCGCCGCGATGCTGGCGCAGTCCTGCTACGTGATGCTGGCGGTGTGCGGCATCGTCGGCCTGGTCTGGAAGATGAAGCTTGCGGACGTCGCCCTGCAGTGCGCCGCGCCCATCGGTGCGTGGATGACTGCCGTGGCGCTGGTCACCGGTGCGATCTGGGGCAAGCCCACCTGGGGGTCGTGGTGGGTGTGGGATGCGCGACTAACGTCCATGTTGATCCTGCTGTTCCTGTACTTCGGTCTGATTGCCCTGGGCAACGCAATCAGCAATCGTGACAGCGCCGCCAAGGCCTGTGCGGTGCTGGCGATTGTCGGCGTCATCAACATCCCGATCATCAAGTACTCGGTGGAGTGGTGGAACACCCTGCACCAGGGCGCCACCTTCACCCTCACCGAAAAACCGGCGATGCCCGTGGAGATGTGGGCGCCGCTGCTGCTGATGGTGCTGGGGTTCTATTGCTTCTTCGGCGCGGTGCTGCTGATGCGCATGCGCCTTGAAGTGCTCAAGCGCGAAGCCCGGGCCAGTTGGGTCAAGGCCGAAGTGCAAAACAGCCTGGAGGCGCACGCATGAGTTTTGCGTCTTTCAGTGAATTTATCGCCATGGGCCATCACGGCCTGTATGTCTGGACGGCCTATGGCATCTGCCTGGCGGTGCTGGCCCTCAACGTCGCCGCGCCGATCCTGGCCCGCAAGCGTTACCTGCAACAAGAGGCGCGTCGTCTGCGCCGGGAGACTGAAAAGTGAATCCGCTGCGTAGAAAGCGTCTGTTGATCATCCTTGCCATCCTGGCCGGCGTCGGCATCGCCGTGGCCCTGGCCTTGAGCGCCTTGCAGCAGAACATCAACCTGTTCTACACCCCGACCCAGATCGCTAACGGCGAAGCGCCCGTCGATACGCGCATCCGCGCCGGCGGCATGGTGGAGAAGGGCTCCTTGAAGCGTTCCGGCGATTCCCTGGACGTGACCTTCGTGGTCACCGACTTCAGCAGATCCGTGACCATCACCTACCGCGGCATCCTCCCGGACCTGTTCCGCGAAGGCCAGGGCATCGTCGCCCTGGGCAAGCTCAACGCCGACGGCGTGGTGGTGGCCGACGAGGTCCTGGCCAAGCACGATGAAAAATACATGCCGCCGGAAGTGACCAAGGCGCTCAAAGACAGCGGCCAATCGGCTCCCACCCCTGCGAAGGAGGGCTAAGTGATGACGTCCGCATTGTTCATTCCGGAACTGGGCCAGTTGGCGATGATCCTCGCCCTGTGCTTTGCCATGGTCCAGGCCGTGGTGCCGTTGCTCGGCGCCTGGCGCGGCGACCGCCTGTGGATGAGCCTGGCGCAGCCGGCCGCCTGGGGCCAGTTCGCCTTCCTGTTGTTCGCGTTCGGTTGCCTGACCTACGCCTTCATGACCGACGACTTTTCCGTCGCCTATGTCGCCAATAACTCCAACAGCGCCTTGCCGTGGTACTACAAGTTCAGCGCCGTGTGGGGCGCCCACGAAGGCTCGTTGCTGCTATGGGCGCTGATCCTCGGCGGCTGGACCTTCGCCGTGTCGGTGTTCTCGCGGCAGCTGCCGCAAGTCATGCTGGCGCGGGTGCTGGCGGTGATGGGCATGATCAGCATCGGCTTCCTGCTGTTCCTGATCATGACCTCCAACCCGTTCAGCCGCATCCTGCCGCAGATCCCGGTGGACGGTCACGACCTCAACCCGCTGCTGCAGGACATCGGCCTGATCGTGCACCCGCCGATGCTCTACATGGGCTACGTGGGGTTCTCGGTGGCGTTCGCCTTTGCCATCGCCGCCTTGCTCGGCGGGCGCCTGGATGCGGCCTGGGCGCGCTGGTCGCGGCCGTGGACCATCGTCGCCTGGGCATTCCTCGGCATTGGCATTACCTTGGGCTCGTGGTGGGCCTACTACGAACTCGGCTGGGGCGGCTGGTGGTTCTGGGACCCGGTGGAAAACGCCTCCTTCATGCCCTGGCTGGTCGGCACCGCCTTGATTCACTCGCTGGCCGTCACCGAAAAGCGCGGCGTGTTCAAGAGCTGGACCGTGCTGCTGGCCATCGCCGCGTTTTCCCTCAGCCTGCTCGGCACTTTCCTCGTGCGCTCGGGCGTGCTGACGTCGGTGCATGCCTTTGCGTCTGACCCGGCGCGCGGCGTGTTCATCCTGATCTTCCTGCTGTTTGTGGTCGGCGGTTCCCTTACCTTGTTCGCGTTGCGTGCGCCGGTGGTCAAGAGCCAGGTCGGCTTCAACCTGTGGTCGCGGGAAACCCTGCTGCTGGGCAACAACCTGGTGCTGGTGGTGGCGGCGTCGATGATCCTGCTCGGTACCCTGTATCCGCTGGTGCTGGATGCCTTGAGCGGCGCTAAATTGTCGGTCGGCCCGCCGTACTTCAACGCGCTGTTTATTCCGTTGATGGGCCTGTTGATGGTGGTGATGGCCGTCGGCATGCTGGTGCGCTGGAAAGACACCCCGGTCAAATGGCTGGCAGGCATGCTGATGCCGGTATTGCTGGGCAGTGTAGCCCTGGCGGTGATCGCAGGTGTAGCGTATGGCGACTTCAACTGGGCGGTGCTTGCGACCTTCCTGCTTGCTGCGTGGGTGTTGCTGGCGGGCGTGCGCGACATTTTCGACAAGACCCGTCACAAAGGCCTGCTCAAAGGTCTGCCGACTTTGACCCGCAGTTACTGGGGCATGCAGATCGCCCATATCGGCATCGCCGTGTGCGCCCTGGGCGTGGTGCTTTCCAGCCAGAACAGTGCCGAGCGCGACCTGCGCCTGGCGCCGGGTGAGTCCATGGACCTGGGCGGTTATCAGTTCATTTTTGAAGGTGCCAAGCACTTTGAAGGCCCTAACTTCACGTCAGACAAAGGCACCGTGCGCGTCGTGCGCAATGGCAAGGAAATCGCCGTGCTGCACCCGGAAAAACGCCTGTACACCGTGCAGAGCTCGATGATGACTGAAGCGGGGATCGACGCCGGCTTCACCCGTGACCTCTACGTGGCCTTGGGTGAACCCCTGGGCGAGGGCGCATGGGCAGTGCGGGTGCATGTGAAGCCGTTCGTGCGCTGGATCTGGTTCGGCGGTTTGCTCACAGGCGTCGGTGGTTTGCTCGCGGCGTTGGACCGGCGTTATCGGGTCAAGGTCAAGAGCCGGGTGCGTGAAGCCCTCGGCATGCAAGGAGCGGCGGTATGAAGCGTTGGTTGATGGTCGTGCCGCTGGCGTTGTTTCTGGTGGTGGCCGTGTTTTTGTATCGCGGGCTTTACCTGGACCCGGCCGAGTTGCCCTCGGCGATGATCGGCAAGCCGTTCCCGGCGTTTTCGCTGCCGACCGTGCAGGGCGACAAGACCGTGACCGAGGCCGATCTGCTTGGCAAGCCGGCGCTGGTCAACGTGTGGGGCACCTGGTGCATTTCCTGCCGCGTCGAGCACCCGGTGCTGAACAAGCTGGCCGAAAAGGGCGTGGTGATCTACGGCATCAACTACAAGGACGACAACGCGGCGGCCTTGAAGTGGCTGGCCGAGTTCCACAACCCGTATCAACTGGATATCCGCGATGAAGACGGCAGCCTCGGCTTGAATCTCGGCGTCTATGGCGCGCCGGAAACCTTCTTTATCGACGCCAAGGGCGTGATCCGGGACAAGTATGTCGGTGTGATCGACGAGGCCGTATGGCGCGAACAACTGGCCGCCAAGTACCAGGCGCTGGTCGATGAGGCCAAACCATGAAGCGTCTGCTCGCCGCTGCGGTGCTGGCGCTTGGATTGGCCGGCGTGGCGCACGCCGCCATCGACACCTACGAATTCGCCAGCGACGCCGAGCGCCAGCGCTTTCGCGACCTGACCAAGGAACTGCGCTGCCCCAAGTGCCAGAACCAGGACATCGCCGACTCCAATGCGCCCATCGCCACCGACCTGCGCCGGGAAATTTTCCGCATGCTGGGGGAGGGCAAGAACGACCAGCAGATCATCGATTTCATGGTCGACCGCTACGGTGATTTCGTGCGCTACAAACCGGCCCTCACCGGCAAGACCGCGCTGCTGTGGTTCGGCCCCGCCGGGCTGCTGCTGGCCGGCGTGGTGGTGATGGCGGTGATCGTGCGCCGCCGCCGCGCCGCGCCTGCCGACGGCGCCGACGCGCTGTCCCCTGAAGAGCGTAAACGCCTCGACCAATTGCTGGACACCAAGACTGATGATTGATTTCTGGCTCGCAGCCGGCTTGCTGCTTCTGATTGCCCTGAGTTTCCTGCTGATCCCCGTACTGCGCGGCCGCCGTGCCCAGCGCGAAGAAGACCGCACCGCGCTGAACGTGGCGCTCTACCAGGAACGCGTCGCCGAGTTGCAAGTGCAGCAGGACGAAGGCGTGCTCAATGCCGCGCAACTCGACAGCGGCCGCGCCGAAGCGGCCCGTGAATTGCTGGCCGATACCGAAGGCGTGGAAAAACCCCGCGAATCGCGCCTGGGCAAACCGCTGCCTTTGCTTGCCGCTGTGCTGGTGCCTGTGGTTGGCCTCGGCCTGTACCTGCATTTCGGCGCGAGCGACAAGGTTGAGCTGACCCGTGAATTCTCCCAGCCGCCGGTGTCCATGCAAGACATGACCCAGCGCCTGGAACGCGCCGCTGCTGCCCAGCCGGATTCGGCCGAAGGCCTGTACTTCCTCGGCCGCGCCTATATGGCCCAGGACCGTCCGGCTGATGCAGCCAACGTTTTCGAACGTACTGTAGCCCTGGCCGGGCGCCAGCCGGAACTGCTCGGCCAATGGGCCCAGGCGCAGTACTTTGCCGACAACAAACAGTGGTCGCCCAAGGTCCAGGCATTGACCGACGAGGCGTTGAAGCTCGATCCCAAGGAAGTCACCAGCCTCGGCTTGCTGGGGATCGCAGCCTTTGAAGGCCAGCGTTATCAGGAAGCGATCGACTATTGGAACCGTCTGTTGGCGCAACTGCCAGCGCAAGACAACTCCCGTGCGGCGCTGCAGGGCGGGATTGATCGCGCTGCGCAAAAGCTCAAGGAGAGCGGTGGCACTGTTGCGCAAAAAAGCGTCATGAAAGTGCGTGTAGATTTATCCGCCGAGGTCAAAGCCAAAGCCCTGCCCACCGACAGCGTGTTCATCTTCGCCCGCGCCGTGAACGGCCCGCCGGCGCCGTTGGCGGCCAAGCGCGTCAGCGTCGCCGAGTTGCCGGTCACCGTCGAACTGGGCGATGCCGACGCGATGATGCCGCAGTTGAAACTGTCCAACTTCCCTGAAGTCCAACTGGTTGCACGCATATCCCGTGCCGGTCAGCCGACCACGGGCGAGTGGATCGGCCGCAGCCAACCCCTGGCCAGCGGCACCACTGCGCTGCAGCAACTGACCATCGACACTCCGGACAAGTAATTTCGAGGAAACGCCCATGACCGCATTTGCACGCATCACCCTGCTCAGCCTGGTACTGGGCCTGAGCGCCTGTGCGGTCCACCGCCCACCTCCGGGGCCCACCGGCCCGACCATCCCGCCGTCGGGCCCGGCGACCCAGCCGAGCACCCAACCCTCCGGCCCGGTGACCCCACCGCCGAAGCCGGTGCCGAGTAAATCCCCAACCTTCGCTCCACCACCGGGCGCGGCCAGCCACTGGGACGGCAAGATGCAGGTGTATGTGCTCGACGACCAGCCCGACACCTTCTACCGCCAGCGCACTTACTACCGCTGGAGCAACGGCTGGAGCCGCTCGATCAGCCCCAACGGTCCCTGGGAAGAGACCGACGTGCAGGGCGTGCCACCGGGGCTGAGCAAGCAGTACGCGCACTGACAAAAGGCGACCTTCGGGTCGCCTTTTTCCTGCCTGTGAACACAGCCTCAGTCCAGCGAAGATCTTTTTGTGGGAGCCGGGCTTGCCCGCGATGGCGGTGTGTCAGGCGCCGGTTCGTTTGCCGGTACACCGCCATCGCAGGCAAGCCAGCTCCCACAGGAGATCACCTCGCTATCAAGGCACGGCACACTCCCGATCCAGCACTTCATTCACCCGTAATCGTGCCATCTCACCGGTCTGCACAACGGCCACTACCTGTTTTGATGGGCGCACCGAACGTAGTGCGCGGCGGCTGGTACTCCGGTAATGTGGCCGCGATCGACAAGCGAAGAGGGTGTTTTTGATGGCAGGCAGGTTGATCTATCTCATCGGGCCTTCCGGCTCGGGCAAGGACAGCTTGCTGGACGCCGCACGAGCACGCTTGGCCGAGCGCGGTTGCCGCATCGTGCGCCGCGTTATCACCCGCTCGGCCGAAGCGATGGGCGAAGCGGCGCAAGGCGTCAGCCCGCAGCAGTTTGCCGCGATGCAGGCCGAGGGCGCGTTTGCGCTCAGTTGGCAGGCGAATGGCTTGTCCTACGGCATTCCCCGGCAGATCGACGACTGGCTGGCGGCAGGTGATGATGTGCTGGTCAATGGCTCCCGCGCGCACCTGGCGCAGGCGCGCGAACGTTACCCGACGGCGCTGGTGTTGCTGCTGACGGTGGACCAGGCGGTGCTGCGCCAGCGCTTGATCGCACGGGGTCGTGAAGCGCTGGCGGATATCGAGGCGCGGCTGGCGCGCAATGCGCAGTTCACCGCCGGGTTGATCACCGGCAATGGCGCGGGGTTGTTCGTTCTGGATAACTCCGGGCCTTTGGAACATACGGTCGAACGCCTGCTGTGTTGCCTCGACCACGGGCATTCTGCATACGCCTGACATGGTCATGGGTATCGACACGAACTTGTAGTGAGCGGGCTTGCCCCGCGCTGGGGGGCGAAGCCGCCCCAAACCAGGCGACTCGGTTTTATCTGTAAATCAGCGGTGACTGTATTAGGGCGGCTTCGCCCCCCGGCGCGGGGCAAGCCCGCTCACTACAGTGTGTAGCTTCGCCATTTAGTCTGGGCGCAGGGCCCCGGCCAACAACTGCTCCACATATTCCACAAACGCCCGCGCCTTGGCGCTCGCCATCCTGCCGGTGGGGAATACCGCCCATAAGTCCCGGGCCGGCAATGTCCAATCGGTCAGCACCGGCTTCACGTCGCCGCTGGCCAGTTCCGGGGCAAACATCCAGGTGGATGACAAGGTCAGTCCCAGGTGGCCCAACACGGCTGCGCGTACGCCTTCGGCCGCTGTGACGCGCACGCGGCCATGGGCGAGCAGCGGGTATCGGGTGTCGCCTTGGGTGAAGTGCCAATGGGAGCCTTCGCCGCGGGTGTAGATCACGGCCTCGTGTCGCAACAGATCCGCCGGCGTGGCGGGTTCGCCGCAGCGTTCGAAGTAGGCCGGGGTGCCGAGGATGACGCACGGCGATTCGCCGATTTTGCGTGCCGTCAGGCTCGAGTCGACCAGATTGCCCATGCGCAGCGCCACGTCGATGCCTTCCTCGACCAGGTTGAGGCTGCGGTCGTCGAGTACCACGTCCACATTCAACTCGGGAAATTGCGCAAGGAAGGGCCCCAAGTGAGGAACGATATGCATCCGGGCGAAGGTCACCGGAGCGCTGATCCTCAGACTGCCCGTGAGCCCCGCGCCGGCGCCACGGGCTGCGGCGTCGGCCGCGTCAGCTTCATCAATGGCGCGCCGGGCCTTTTCGAAAAACGCCAGGCCTGCCTCGGTTGGCGTCAGGCCCCGCGTGGAGCGCAGCACCAAACGTACCGCCAGGCGCGTTTCCAGTTGCGCAATGCTTTTGGAGACAGCGGGCTGACCGATACCCAGGCGCTTGGCGGCAGCGGAGAACGAGCCGGTTTCGACGACGTGAACGAAGGTTTCCATGGCGGTGAGGCGGTCCATCGGTGTTCCCTGTTTAGCTTGGCGGCGCTCAAGCCTAAGGCGATGAACGAAGGGTGTCATGTGTTTCCAGCGTTGAGCAGCTGGGTTTTCAATATCCGGTTAACGAATATGTCCCGAGCGATCAGAAAATGAAGTAGTGGAACAAAAAAATGTTCTTTAGTTTTTGTTTTTCTCTTGTGAAAACAACTTGATGCCGTTCAGCGCGTTATGTGTTTGAGTATTTAAAATGCGAGTGGTTTTTTAATTATATCGCCTCGTATTTCGAGCTGCGAACGTGTTGCGCTCAGTACCAAATTTACGTTGGTGTTGGCTTTTTCTGTGTGGGAGCTTATCTGCGTTGTTGATGACAAGAACGCCGATTGAGTTGATTCGGCCCTCTTTATTAAAGCTTAAGGCCCCTCTAATGAATAACTATGACCTGCGTAGTGGCAGTTTCCTTAATGACCTGCTGGTGTCGGATACTGGTCCGTTTGGAGTGAGATTTGGTAACAAACCCTCTTACACAACGGACCAGGCAGCCAAACAGCTCACGCGGCAAAACCTGCGTTTTCATGACCGAAACGGCGATTCCAAAATCGATGTGAATTACACGGTGGATAACAGTTTCACTCGCGCCCAGCAGCATCGCGTCCGCCAGGCGCTGCAGTCCTGGCAGGATGTGGCCAATATCAATTTCCGCGAGCAGGGAGGCGGCTCGGACGGCACGCTCAACATTCGCAACGATCCACGCTCAGCGGGGGGGATTGCAACATTTCCCAGCCGTTACACGACCAACCCCTCGGCCACGATTGGCACGAAGGGAGAAAGCGCATCCCCGGGGCTGGGCAGTCACTTTGCGGTGACGACCATACATGAGATCGGCCACGCCATCGGCCTGCACCACCCTGGAAACTACGACGGCGGCGGCTTCAGTTACAAGAGGAATGCGGTCTACGCCGAGGATACGAAAGCGCGCTCGGTGATGAGTTATTGGTCGGAGCGGGAGCACAAAGGTCACGACTTCAAGTTGCAAAATCCGTCTGCGCCTATGATGGACGATATCGCGGCTGCGCAACGCTTGTACGGAGCCAACCATCAAACCCGTCACACCGACACCACCTATGGCTTCAATTCAAACACCGAGCGGGAGGCGTTGAGCCTCAAGAGCGCTACGGACCAGCCGGTCTTTTGTGTGTGGGACGGCGGGGGTGTCGACACCCTGGATTTCTCCGGGTTTTCCCAAGACCAAGTCATCAATTTGAACGCCGAGTCGTTTTCTGACGTCGGCGGTTTGAAAGGCAATGTCTCCATCGCCAAGGACTGTAGAGTTGAAAACGCAATCGGCGGCGCGGGTCGGGACACCCTGTTGGGGAATGAGGCTGCTAACCGGCTCAAGGGCGGTGGCAGGGGCGATACCCTCAAAGGCGGTGGCGGCGCGGACACCTTTGTCTACGACAAGGCCAGTGACTCCCTGCCGTCCGACCCTGACATGATCGAGGACTTCACCAGCGGCACCGATACGATCGACGTGTCGGGCGCGGTGAGGGAGGCGGGTGTACAGGCGCTGGTGTTTACGGATCGGTTCACTGGGCGAGCCGGGGAGGCGGTGCTCGAGCATGATGCCAGTACGGGACGTTCAAGCCTGGCCATTGACCTCAAGGGCAAGGGCGAAGCGAGCCTGGTGCTCAGCAGCAAGGGGGAGATCAAGTCAAACGATGTGCGTTGGGATGGACAGGCGCCTGAGGTCCAGCCAGCGCCAACCCCAACCCCAACGCCAGCCCCAGCCCCCGTCCCGTTGCAGGATAAAAAACCGGAAGACACCGTCGGCTTGATCCAAATGTTTGCCATTACCCTGTTAGCGTCTTTCTCGCGGCTGCTGAGCCTGCTGACGTCGCCGTCCGGCCAGGCATCGGCAGGAAAAAAACAGCCTTAAGTCCATGACTCAAGCCGTGGCAACCCTGGCCTGACGCGACGCACTCAAAAACCGCAACAGCGCCACCAGCGGGAACGCGCTGCCCACCAGCATCACACCCAGCCAGCCGCCGTGTTCGTACACGCTGCTGGCGATCGCCGAGCCGAAGGCGCCGCCGATGAAGATGCTGGTCATGTACAGCGCGTTCAAGCGGCTGCGGCTTTTGGCGTCGAGGGCGTAGACGGCGCGTTGGCCGAGGACCATGTTCATCTGCACGCAGAAATCCAGGACCACGCCGGTCACGGCCAGGCCGATCACGCTGTACAACGGGTGTACAAAAGCCGGCAGGAAGCTCAGCACCGCCAGAACCATGGCAAGCAGCGACGCGCGGTGGGTGTGGCCGGCATCGGCCAGGCGGCCGGCAATCGGCGCGGCGATGGCGCCGATGGCGCCCACCAGGGCGAAGAGTGCGATCTGGGTCTGGCTCAGGCCATGGTTGCGCACCAGTTCCAGCGGGACGGCGGTCCAGAACAGGCTGAAGCTGGCGAACATGCAGCCTTGGTAGAACGCCCGTTGACGCAGCACCGGTTGTTCACGCAGCAGGGTGCCCAGGGAACGCAGCAGTTGGCCATAGCTGGCGCTGTGGTCGGGCTGGCGCTTGGGGATGGTCATCAGCAACACCACGCTGATAAACGCCATCAACGCCGCCGCCGCCATGAACATCGCACGCCAGCCGAAGTGATCCGCCACGACGCTGGACACGGGCCGGGCCAGCAGGATGCCTAGCAACAGGCCGCCCATGATGCTGCCGACCACACGGCCACGGGACTCGGCCGGCGCCAGGTGCGCGGCCAGGGGAATCAGGATCTGTACCGATACCGAACTGAAACCGATCAGCAACGACACCAGCAGGAACAGGTTCGGTTGTTCGGTCACCGCTGCGCCCAGCAGGCTGGCGATGGCGAGTACAGTGGTGGCGATCATCAGCTTGCGGTTTTCCAGCAGGTCACCCAGGGGTACCAGGAAAAATAGGCCCAGGGCGTAGCCGATTTGCGTCAGCGATACGATCAGACTGGCCATGGCGGGCGAGAGGCCGATGTCCGGCGCGATCATTTCGATGATCGGCTGCGCGTAGTAGATGTTGGCGACGATCGCGCCGCAGCAAAACGCAAACAGCAGCACCATCCCGCGGGTCATGGTGCTTGTGGCATGTGGGGTAGCGTTCATGGTGTTCTCATAAAAGGCGAGGAAGATGGCGAGCGAGAGTAAAGACAAGGCCCAACGCCGAGTAGGCCGCTCGCGGTGATAACACTCATGCCGGGAACTGATGACCGAAACGTTAAGGTTCAGTTGGATGGGCAATGATACATTCAGACACATCTGCCGAAACAGGAAATCCACTGCGATGAAAATCACTTTGAACAAGATGCTCCTGGCTTCCACGCTGGCCGCCGCGATGGCCACTGGCTTGGCCCAGGCCGCCGACACTCCGCGCGTCGGCGTGCGCGGCGCCATTACGGCAATGCAGGGCGATGCGATGCACGTCAAGGTCAATAGCGGCGAAGACGTCATCGTGCACCTGAACAAGGACACCCAGGTCCGCGCCGTTACCCTGGCCAGGATCGATGAGATCAAGCCGGGCAGCTACATCGGCTCCGCCGCCATGCCCAATGCCGATGGCAGCCTGACTGCACTGGAAGTGCATGTGTTCCCACCGGCCATGGCCGGCACGGGGGATGGCCACCGCGCGTTTGACTTGAAAGAAGGCAGCAGCATGACCAACGGCACCGTCGGCGACCTGGTGGTCAGCAACGGACGTACGCTGACCGTCAAGTACAAGGGTGGCGAGCAGAAAATCGTGGTGCCGGAGGATGTGCCGATCGTCAACCTGGAGCCTGGGGACCGCAGTTTGCTCAAGGTAGGCACGAAGGTGGTGTTGTTTGCCGCGCAGGGCGCGGACGGGACCATCACCGCCCAGGCCATTTCGGCCGGCAAGGATGGTGTGACCCCCCCGATGTAACTGCAAAAATACAAAACCAATGTGGGAGCTGGCTTGCCTGCGATGCTGTCGCCTCGGTCTATCAGCCAGACCGAGGTGATGCTATCGCGGGCAAGCCAGCTCCCACACTGATCGCGTTTCTTCAGTTACTGACCGGAATAGATCTGGTCAAACACCCCACCATCATTGAAGTGGGTTTTCTGCACGGTGCGCCAGTCGCCAAAGGTCTTCTCTACCGACAGGAAGTCGACTTTCGGGAAGCGGTCGGTGTACTTGGCCAACACGGTCGGATCACGCGGACGCAGGTAGTTGTTGGCTGCTATCTCTTGACCTTGCGGCGACCATAGATACTTCAAGTAATCCTCGGCAGCCGCACGGGTACCTTTCTTGTCGACGACTTTGTCGACCACCGACACCGGCGGTTCAGCTTCGGCGGAAACGCTTGGGTAGATCACTTCGAACTGATCGCGGCCGAATTCACGGGCGATCATTTCCGCTTCGTTTTCAAAGGTTACCAGCACGTCGCCGATCTGGTTGGTCATGAAGGTCGTCGTGGCGGCACGGCCGCCGGTATCCAGCACCGGCGCCTGTTTGAACAGCTTGCCGACGAAGGCCTTGGCCTTGTCTTCATCGCCGCCGTTCTTCAACACGTAGCCCCAGGCCGACAGGTAGGTGTAGCGGCCGTTGCCCGAGGTTTTCGGGTTGGGCACGATCACCTGTACGCCGTCTTTCAAAAGATCCGGCCAATCCTTCAGGGCTTTGGGGTTGCCTTTGCGCACGATAAACACCGTGGCCGAGGTGAACGGCGCACTGTTGTTCGGCAGACGGGTGACCCAGTTGTCCGGCACCAGTTTGCCGTTGTCCGCCAGGGCGTTGATGTCGGTGGCCATGTTCATGGTGATCACGTCCGCCGGCAGGCCGTCGATGACCGAACGCGCTTGCTTGCTGGAGCCCCCGAAGGACATCTGCAGGGTCAGTTTGTCGTCCGGGTGCTCGGTTTCCCAGTGTTTCTGGAAGGCGGCGTTGTAGTCCTTGTAGAAATCGCGCATCACGTCGTAGGAAACGTTAAGCAGTGTGACGGGGGCAGCCTGGACGGCGCCGGCCAGGGCCAGGCCGGCGGCCAGGAGGGAGGCGCTAACGAGTTTTTTCACTGCTCATTCCTTGTTGTTCGAGAAGGTTGTCGATTCAGGGCAATATGCCAGCGACTATAGCGGGCGCGGCCTGGACGCTTAAAGATTAAAACGTACTGTGCTTATTCCACTTTCTTGAACAGCGCGTTGCCACAGCGTGAGCAAAAGGCCGCGTTGGGTTCATGGCTGTTCTTCTTGCACACCGGGCAATCGGTCTGCAGCTGCTCGCCGCGCATGGCACTCGCCAGTTCAGCGGTGAAGATCCCGGTGGGCACGGCAATGATCGAATAACCGGTGATCATCACCAATGACGAAATCACCTGGCCCAGCGGCGTCTTCGGCACGATATCGCCAAAGCCCACGGTGGTCAGGGTCACGATGGCCCAGTAGATGCCCTTGGGGATGCTGGTAAAGCCGTGTTCCGGGCCTTCGATCACATACATCAAGGTGCCGAACACCGTGACCAGCGTGCACACGCTGACCAGGAACACCACGATCTTCTGCTTGCTGCCACGCAGCGCCGCCATCAGGTAGTTGGCTTGCTTGAGGTACGGGCTGAGCTTGAGCACCCGGAAGATGCGCAGCATGCGGATGATGCGGATGATCAACAGGTACTGGGCATCGCTGTAGTACAGCGCCAGGATGCCAGGCACGATGGCCAGCAGGTCCACCAGCCCGTAAAAACTGAAGGCATACCGCAGCGGCTTCGGCGAGCAGTACAGGCGCAACCCGTACTCGATCAGGAAGATCAGCGTGAAGCCCCACTCGATATAGGCCAGCACGTCGGCGTAGTGCTGGTGGATCTGGTCGATGCTGTCGAGCATCACGACCACCAGGCTGGCCAGGATGATCAGCAACAGGATGCCGTCAAAACGCCGCCCGGCGGCTGTGTCGCTTTGGAAAACCATGACGTAGAGCCGCTGGCGCCAGTCGTTGTTGCTGTTCATAAATCCCGCCTGAAACTGATATCGGGCAAGCCTAGGGGGATTCGAAGGGCCTGTCCATGCGGGGGTTGCGCAGCACGCGCGCGCCTGCACGCACCAACCAGCACGCGAGGATGAACGGCGCGGTCAATGCAGGCAGGTGCAGGGCGGCAAAGCCCGGCGTGAGGAGGATCGCCAGCAGGATGCCGAGCAGTGGCCACCAGGGTTGGCGACGTACCTGGCTCAGGGCCAGCGCCGCGAGTGCCGGGTTGTAACTGTGCAGGCCGAGAAGGGCGCTGGCCGGTTCGTGCAGACACAGCGCAGCGAGCATGCCAGCGCTGGCGCCGATCAGCGCCCATACGGCGGCGCGCCGGTTGGCCAGCCACAGGCCCAGGGCAATCAGGGCACCCGCCATGGGCTGGTCCAGCAGCATGATCTGGGCAAGCCCGGTAAAAGGCGCGGTGAAGAGGGCCACGGTGTCGGGTTCGCTCAAGGTCAACGTGCCTTGGGGGACCGTGCCCAGCAGCAACCAGCCCAGGCCGACAAAAGGCGCGGTATAGGCCGGCAAATCATCGGGCTGGCCGGCGCGTTTCAACCATTGGCGCGTCAGGATCGCACTCAAGCCACCGCACGCCAGGATCAGCGGCGGCAACAAGGCCGACCAGGCGAAGTGCTGGCTGATCAACAAGCCCAGCAGCACACCGTTGTAGCTATACAGGCCGGCCTGGCGCTCCACCTTGGGATACCCGCGCCGCTGGGCCGTAAGCAGGCCCGCCACACCGCCCAGCAACGCCCCGCCGAAGGCCGCCGGGGCGCCGACCAGGATGGCCAGCAGGCACAGCACGCCGCACAGCGGTTGGCGCTGCAGGAAGATCTGGCTGAAGCCGTTGAGCAGGGCCTCGGCCCAGTCGGGGCAGGTCTGGTTGGGCATTGGATTAAGTCAGTTAGGCCGAGTTGCCCCCTTCGCGAGCAAGCCCGCTCCCACATTTGACCGCGTTTTACCTGACTAAACGCGGTCGAATGTGGGAGCGGGCTTGCTCGCGAAGAGGCCCGAACAGGCGCTAGATCAATGTCTCGATACGCAGCGAGTTGGTCGACCCCGGCTGCCCGAACGGCACCCCGGCCGTAATCACCAACGTGTCCCCGCGCTGCGCCATGCCCTGGGCCTGGGCTATCTCCAGCGCCGTGGAGCACACCTCATCCACCTGGCGCAGCCTGTCGTTCACCACCGAATGCACGCCCCACGCCACGCTCAACCGCCGCGCCGTGGACAGGTTCGGCGTGAGGTTGAGGATCGAGGCCGCCGGCCGTTCCCGCGCCGCGCGCAGGCTGGAGCTGCCGGACTCGCTGTAGTTCACCAGCACCGCCACCGGCAAGATGCTGCTGATACGGCGGATCGCGCAGCTGATGGCGTCCGACACCGTGGCATCCGCCTTGGGCCGGCTGACGTCCAGTTGGGTCTGGTAGTCCGGGCCGCTTTCCACCTGGCGGATGATCTTGCTCATCATCTGCACGGCTTCCAGCGGGTATTCGCCGGACGCGGTTTCCGCCGACAGCATCAGCGCATCCGCGCCTTCGGCCACCGCATTGGCGACATCCGTGACTTCGGCCCGGGTCGGCGCCGGCGAGAAGCGCATGGATTCCAGCATTTGCGTGGCCACCACCACCGGTTTACCCAGCTGGCGACAGGTGCGGATGATGTCTTTCTGGATCTGCGGCACGCTTTCGGCGGGCACTTCCACGCCCAGGTCGCCTCGGGCCACCATGATTGCGTCACTCAGTTCGGCGATTTCCCGCAGGCGTTGCACGGCCGAGGGCTTCTCGATCTTGGCCATCAGGAAGGCCTTGTCGCCGATCAACTTGCGGGCTTCACGGATGTCTTCCGGGCGCTGCACGAACGACAGCGCCACCCAGTCCACCCCCAGTTCCAGGCCGAAGCTCAAGTCGCGCCGGTCCTTGGCGGTCAACGGGCTGAGTTCCAGCAGCGCTTGTGGGACGTTCACGCCTTTGCGGTCAGACAATTCGCCGCCGTTCAGCACCGTGGTGTCGATGGCATGCGCGTGTTTGGTGATGACCCGCAGGCGCAGCTTGCCGTCGTCCAGCAACAGGTCCATGCCCGGTTCCAGGGCCTTGAGGACTTCCGGGTGGGGCAGGGTGACCCGGCGCTGATCGCCCGGTGTTTCGTCCAGGTCCAGGCGCAGGGCCTGGCCGCGCACCAGTTGCACCTTGCCCTCGGCAAAACGCCCGACCCGCAGCTTCGGCCCTTGCAGGTCCATGAGGATGCCAAGCGGGTAATTCAACTGGCGTTCCACTTGACGAATCCATTGGTAACGCTGGGCGTGATCGGCGTGGTCACCGTGGCTGAAATTGAGGCGGAAAATATTGACCCCGGCTTCCACCAGCTCGCGGATGTCATCGATGCCGTCGGTGGCGGGGCCCAGGGTGGCGAGGATTTTGACCTTCTTGTCAGGCGTCATGTTGGGCAGTCTCAAGAATCAGGATGGCGCGAAAGTCATTGACGTTGGTGCGCGTCGGCTCGGTGATGATCAAAGCGTCGAGGGCGGCGAAATAACCGTAGCCGTTGTTGTTATCCAACTCATCGCTGGCCGATAGGCCGAGGGCTTCGGCGCGCGCATAACTGCAGGGGGTCATGATCGCGCCGGCGTTGTCTTCCGATCCGTCGATGCCGTCGGTATCGCCGGCCAGGGCGTACACGCCGGGCAGGCCCTTGAGGCTCTCGGTGAGGCTCAGCAAGAACTCCGCATTGCGCCCGCCACGGCCGTTGCCGCGCACGGTGACGGTGGTTTCACCGCCGGACAGGATCACGCACGGCGCCGCCAATGGTTGGCCATGCTGCACGATCTGCCGGGCAATCCCGGCGTGCACCTTGGCCACGTCCCGCGCTTCGCCCTCCAGGTCCCCAAGGATCAATGGGCTGAAACAGGCCTGGCGTATTTTTACCGCCACCGCTTCCAGGGACTGCTGTGGGCGGGCGATCAACTGGAAATGGCTGCGGGCGAGCACCGGGTCGCCGGGCTTGACGGTTTCCGACGCCGGGTCGTGCAACCAACTGCGCACGGAGGCGGGGGCGTCGATGTGATAGCGCTTGAGGATCGCCAGGGCCTGTTGCGAGGTGCTGGGGTCGCCGACGGTGGGGCCGGAGGCAATCACCGTGGCCTGGTCGCCCGGCACATCGGAAATCGCGTAGGTGTAGACCGTCGCCGGCCATGCTGCCTTGGCCAGTCGGCCGCCCTTGATGGCCGAGAGGTGCTTGCGCACGCAATTCATCTCGCCAATGGTCGCGCCGGACTTGAGCAGGGCTTTATTGAGGGTTTGCTTGTCGGCCAGGGTGATGCCTTCGGCGGGCAGGGCCAACAAAGCGGAGCCGCCGCCGGACAGCAGGAAAATCACCCGGTCGTCTTCGCTGAGGTTGCTGATCAATCCCAGCACGCGCTGGGCCACGGCCAGGCCGGCGGCGTCCGGCACCGGGTGGGCGGCTTCGACCACTTCGATTTTCTTGCATGGCGCACCGTGCCCGTAACGGGTGACGACCAGGCCGGTGACTTCGCCCTGCCAGCAGTTCTCGACGACAGCGGCCATGGCGGCGGCGGCCTTGCCGGCACCGATCACAATCACGCGTCCGCTGCGGTCGGCGGGCAGATAGGGTTCCAGGACGTGCCGGGGATGGGCGGCGTCGATGGCTGTGGCAAACAGCTCGCGAAGCAGGTGTTGCGGATCGACCGACATAAGCGGGCTCCCGGGGGATTCTTATTGTTGGAGGTGCTTCAATTTCAGGCTTGGAATGCAACTAAAATGTGGGAGCTGGCTTGCCTGCGATAGCGGTGTGCCAGGCAACTCATCTTCAACTGGAAGACCGCTATCGCAGGCAAGCCAGCTCCCACACTGGGTTGTATTTCAAAGAAAGTTATTTATCGCGAATCGAAAAGTTCGCCATATGCTCCAGGCCCTTGATCAAGGCCGAATGGTCCCAATTCCCACCGCCCAATGCCGTGCACGTGCTGAACACCTGCTGCGTACCGGCGGTATTCGGCAGGTTGATCCCCAGCTCCTTGGCACCGGCCAGCGCCAGGTTGAGGTCCTTCTGGTGCAGGTTGATGCGAAAGCCCGGATCAAAGGTGCCCTTGATCATGCGCTCGCCGTGCACTTCGAGGATTTTCGACGACGCAAAACCACCCATCAGCGCTTCACGCACCTTGGCCGGGTCTGCGCCATTCTTCGCGGCGAACAGCAGCGCTTCGGCCACCGCCTGGATGTTCAAGGCAACGATGATCTGGTTGGCCACCTTGGCGGTCTGGCCGTCGCCATTGCCGCCGACCAAGGTGATGTTCTTGCCCATGGCCTGGAACAACGGCAAGGCGCGCTCAAAGGTCTGCGCCTCGCCACCCACCATGATGCTCAGGGTGCCGGCCTTGGCGCCGACTTCGCCACCGGACACGGGCGCGTCCAGGTACTGCGCGCCGGTCTCGTTGATCTTTTCGGCAAACGCCTTGGTGGCGGTGGGCGAGATCGAACTCATGTCGATCACCACCTTGCCTGGCGACAAGCCGGCGGCGACGCCGTCGGCGCGCAACAGCACGTCTTCGACCTGTGGCGTGTCGGGCACCATCACGATGATGAACTCGGCTTCCTGCGCCACTTGCTGCGGGTTGGCCAGGGCCACCGCGCCCGCCTCGATCAGGGCTTGCGGGGCCTTGCCGTGGTGCTCGGACAGGAACAGTTGGTGACCTGCTTTCTGCAGGTTGGCGGCCATGGGTTGACCCATGATGCCGGTGCCGATGAATCCGATTTTAGCCATGAAGAAATCCTCTTTTTATTCGATGTGCAGCCAGATACGGTCCCGCAAACACAGGAGATCCAATGTGGGAGCGGGCTTGCTCGCGAAAGCGGTGTATCAGTCAACATCAATGCTGAATGTCAGACTGCATTCGCGAGCAAGCCCGCTCCCACATGAGTTTTTAGCCAACCCAAACCCGCTTCGGTAGTGGTCAACGGCTTGTACTCACAGCCGACCCAACCCGTGTACCCAATGCGGTCCAGGTGTTCGAACAGAAACCGATAGTTGATCTCGCCAGTGCCCGGCTCGTTGCGCCCTGGGTTGTCCGCCAGCTGGATGTGGTTGATCTCACCCAGGTGCGCGGCCATGGTGCGGGCCAGGTCGCCTTCCATGATTTGCATGTGATAGATGTCGTATTGCAGGAACAGGTTGGCGCTGCCCACCTGCTCGCGAATCGCCAGGGCTTGCGCCGTGTTGTTGAGGTAAAAACCCGGGATGTCGCGCGTATTGATCGCTTCCATCACCAGCTTGATGCCCGCCGCTTGCAGCTTGTCGGCGGCATATTTGAGGTTGGCGACAAAGGTTTTTTCCAGGATTTCGTCATCAATACCCTGTGGCCGGATACCCGCCAGGCAGTTGATCTGGGTGTTGCCCAGCACCTGGGCGTAGGCGATGGCCAGCTTGACCCCTGCGCGGAATTCCTCGACCCGGTCCGGGTGGCACGCCAGGCCGCGTTCGCCCTTGGCCCAGTCGCCGGCCGGCAGGTTGAACAGCACCTGGGTCAGGCCATGGGCGTCGAGTTGCGCCTTGATGTCGGCAGAGCTGAATTCATAGGGGAAAAGGTACTCGACGCCTTCGAAGCCGGCATCGGCAGCGGCTTTGAAGCGAGCCGGGAAGTCCTGTTCGGTAAACAGCATGGACAGGTTGGCGGCGAAACGCGGCATAAGGTTCTCCTTAATCGAGCAGGGAAATGGCAGTGGGCGCATCGTTGCCGACCAGTGCCAGATCTTCGAATTCGTTGACGGCGTTGATCTCGGTGCCCATGGAAATATTGGTCACGCGCTCCAGAATAATCTCAACGATCACGGGAACCTTGAATTCCTTGATCATTTCCTGGGCCTTGCGCAGCGCCGGCTGGATCTCGCCTGGCTCGAACACCCGCAACGCCTTGCAGCCCAGGCCTTCGGCGACGGCCACGTGGTCGACGCCGTAACCGTTGAGTTCTGGCGCGTTGAGGTTGTCGAAGGACAGCTGCACGCAGTAGTCCATTTCAAACCCGCGCTGGGCCTGGCGGATCAGTCCCAGGTAGGAATTGTTCACCACCACATGGATGTACGGCAGCTTGAACTGCGCGCCCACCGCCAGCTCTTCGATCATGAACTGGAAATCATAGTCGCCGGACAGCGCCACCACCTGGCGGCTCGGGTCGGCCTTGACCACGCCGAGGGCCGCCGGGATGGTCCAGCCCAGTGGGCCGGCCTGGCCGCAGTTGATCCAGTGACGTGGCTTGTACACATGCAGGAACTGCGCGCCGGCAATCTGCGACAGGCCGATGGTGCTGACGTAGCAGGTGTCCTTGCCGAACACCTGGTTCATCTCTTCGTAGACCCGTTGCGGCTTGACCGGCACGTTGTCGAAGTGTGTCTTGCGGTGCAGGGTGGCCTTGCGCTGCTGGCAGTCGTTGAGCCAGGGACTGCGGTCCTTGAGCTTGCCAGCGGCTTTCCACTCGCGGGCCACTTCAATGAACATCGTCAGCGCGGCGCCGGCGTCGGAAACGATGCCCAGGTCGGGTGTGAATACGCGGCCGATCTGGGTCGGCTCGATGTCGACGTGGATGAATTTACGGCCCTCGGTGTAAACCTCGACCGAACCGGTGTGGCGGTTGGCCCAGCGGTTACCGATGCCCAGCACCACGTCCGACTTGAGCATCGTCGCGTTGCCATAGCGGTGCGAGGTCTGCAGGCCGACCATGCCGACCATCTGCGGGTGATCGTCGGGGATGGTGCCCCAGCCCATCAGGGTCGGGATCACCGGGATACCGGTCAATTCAGCGAATTCAACCAGCAGTTCGCTGGCGTCGGCGTTGATGACGCCGCCGCCGCTGACCAGCAGTGGGCGCTCGGCCTGGTCCAGCATCGCCAGGGCTTTTTCCACCTGGATCCGCGTTGCCAGTGGCTTGGCCAGGGGCAGCGGCTGGTAGGCGTCGATGTCGAATTCGATCTCGGCCATCTGCACGTCGAACGGCAGGTCGATCAACACCGGGCCTGGGCGGCCGGAGCGCATCTCAAAGAAAGCTTTTTGGAACGCGTAGGGCACCTGGCCAGGTTCCAGGACGGTGGTCGCCCACTTGGTCACCGGCTTGACGATGCTGGTGATATCCACGGCCTGGAAGTCTTCCTTGTGCATACGGGCGCGGGGTGCTTGCCCGGTGATGCACAGGATCGGGATGGAGTCGGCCGAGGCGCTGTACAGGCCGGTGACCATGTCGGTGCCCGCCGGGCCCGAGGTACCGATGCACACGCCGATATTGCCGGCCTTGGTGCGGGTGTAACCCTCGGCCATGTGGGAGGCGCCTTCAACGTGGCGAGCAAGGACGTGATCGATGCCACCCACCTTCTGCAAGGCCGAGTACAGCGGGTTGATCGCGGCGCCTGGGATGCCGAAGGCGGTGTCCACGCCTTCACGGCGCATCACCAGGACGGCGGCTTCGATTGCTCTCATTTTGCTCATTATTTTGGTGCCTCTTGCGTTTTGTAATTGTATACAAGTGGTGTCTGGCCAAAGTGTATTCACGGCGGACGGCGCAGGTCAATTCATTTTATTTTTTGACTTGAGCGTTCGTCGGAAGGCTTGTACAGGGGGTTTTTCGACGTACGGTGACTTTGTGCCTAAATATTGTATACAAAATAATGAGTCATTGTGTTCTATTTGTTTGATCGAGCTTCTGATCAGTCAGGCCTCCATCGCTTCCCCAATAACAAAAGAAGGACGGCACCATGAGCGCTTTAACCTTGAAAATTGCCACCCAATTGGCCAGCCAGGCCCTCAGTGCAGGGCGCACCCTGTGCACCGCACCGCTGACGATTGCGGTGCTCGACAGCGGCGGCCACTTGATCACCTTGCAACGGGAAGACGGCGCCAGCCTGCTGCGCCCGCAGATCGCGATCGGCAAGGCCTGGGGCGCGATTGCCCTGGGCAAGGGCTCACGCCTGTTGGCGCTGGATGCGCAACAACGCCCGGCGTTTATCGCGGCGTTGAACAGCCTGGGGCAGGGCAGTGTGGTGCCGGCACCGGGTGGTGTGTTGATTCGGGATCAACAGGGCCTGGTGCTGGGCGCGGTCGGCATCAGCGGGGATACGTCGGATATTGACGAGCAGTGTGCGATTACGGCGATTGAGGGGGTGGGGTTGGTGGCGGATGCGGGGGCGTTGGCTTGAGTCTTCGGTGACTTCAAAGGCCCCTTCGCGAGCAAGCCCGCTCCCACATTCGACCGCATTTCAAAGGATGTACATGGGCAAATGTGGGAGCGGGCTTGCTCGCGAAGGGGGCGACTCGGTATGGGCTCTATACCCAAACGGCATCCCACAAAGGATAGTCGCCAATTCGCTCTACCAAACCCGCTCGCAGAGGATTAGCCACTACATACCTCGCCATCTTTACCAAGTCATCTTCCTTGCGCAGCGCACGATCATGAAAGCTGGTTTGCCAAAGCCTTCCTTTACGCCCGGAAGCCCCGTTCACGCTTCGAGTACTTTTGGACTTCACTTGGCACATCAAATCCCCCAGCGAACCTTTTTGTAATTCGAGCAACCAGTGGAAATGGTCGGGCATAACCACCCAGGCCAGGGAGTTTGCCAAGCCTTGATACTGAGCGAGCCTGAATTGCCAGACTACTAGGCGGCCCAGATGGAAGTCGCGAAATATCGGGACTCGTTCATGGGTGTTGGTGGTGATCAGGTAGATGCGGTTCGCTTCGCTGAACCGCCCGATACGCAAGCGGTGTGAAGTGGCTAAATCAGGCATTCCTTGGCCTCTCTTCAGTGGGGATTCTGAGAGGCTAGATCTTGGTGGCTAGGACTGATCGGCAGGCTTTTGGCTGGATGTGTCTGGCCGGGCGCTATCGCGGGCAAGCCCGCTCCCACAGGGGATTTGGGCAATTCATACATGTTGTGTACGGCGCAGGGCAGTGTGGGAGCTGGCTTGCCTGCGATAGCTTCACCCGGTCCCTCAATCCGGCTCACACCCCTTGAGCACCAACCGAATAATCGTCTGCGCCGCCGCCTCATAATCCGCCTCATCGAGCTTGGCCTTGCCGGTCACCGCCGAGATCTGCCAGTCAAAATCCGCGTACGTCTGCGTCGCCGCCCAGATGCTGAACATCAGGTGGTTGGGGTCGATCGCCGCGATCAGGCCGCGGTCTACCCAGTGCTGGATGCAATCGATATTGTGCTTGGCCTGGGCATTCAATTGCTCGACCTGATCAGCGCTCAGGTGGGGGGCGCCGTGCATGATTTCGCTGGCGAAGACCTTGGAGGCGAAGGGCAGGTCGCGGGAGATGCGGATTTTCGAGCGGATGTAGTTGCTCAATACGTCCTTGGGCTCGCCGTCGCGGTTGAACGGTGTGGAGGCAGCCAGGATCGGCTCGATGATGCTTTCGAGCACCTCGCGGTAGAGGTTGTCCTTGGATTTGAAGTAATAGTAGACGTTGGGCTTGGGCAACCCGGCCTTGGCGGCAATGTCGCTGGTTTTGGTCGCGGCGAAGCCCTTCTCGGCAAACTCCTCGCTGGCCGCCCGCAGGATCTTTTGTTTGTTGCGCTCGCGAATGGTGCTCATGAACCAGGGGTTTCCTTGCCAGTACAGGCGGTTGCGCATGGTAGCACCGGCCATCCGCGAGCCTCAACAATGTGCCCGCAAAGCGTTGCGCCGCGCTATGCTCGCCCCATCCCCCTAATACGGAAGCCCGATTCATGGCAGGAAGCAGTTTGTTAGTGTTGATCGACGATATCGCCGCGGTACTCGATGACGTCGCCCTGATGACAAAAATGGCCGCAAAAAAAACCTCCGGCGTGCTGGGCGACGACCTGGCGCTCAATGCCCAGCAGGTCAGCGGCGTGCGCGCCGAGCGGGAAATTCCCGTGGTGTGGGCGGTGGCGAAGGGCTCATTCCTCAATAAGCTGATCCTGGTGCCGACGGCATTGCTGATCAGCGCCTTTGCTCCCTGGGCGGTGACGCCACTGTTGATGCTCGGCGGCGCCTACCTGTGCTTCGAGGGCTTCGAAAAGCTGGCCCACAGGTTTCTGCACAGCAAGGCCGAAGACCAGGCCGAACACACGCACTTGGTTCAAGCCGTGGCTGACCCGGCGACCGATCTGGTGGCGTTCGAAAAAGACAAGATCAAGGGCGCGATCCGCACCGACTTCATCCTCTCCGCCGAAATCATTGCTATCACCCTTGGCATCGTGGCCGATGCGCAATTGACGCAGCAGGTGATCGTGCTGTCGGGCATCGCCATCGTGATGACCGTGGGCGTTTACGGATTGGTCGCGGGTATCGTCAAGCTGGATGACCTGGGCCTGTGGCTCACCCAGAAGCCTGGCCGCGTGGCGCGCGGTATCGGCGGCGGTATCCTGTGGGCGGCGCCGTACATGATGAAGAGCCTGTCGGTGATCGGCACGGCGGCAATGTTCATGGTGGGTGGCGGCATTCTTACCCATGGCGTGCCGGTGGTGCATCACTGGATTGAAACGGTGAGCCAGAGCGCGGGTGCGATGGCGTGGTTGGTACCGACGTTGCTCAATGCGGTGGCGGGGATTATTGCCGGGGCTGTCGTGTTGCTGGGCGTGGTGGTTGTGAGCAAAGCCTGGCGGGCGATCAAAGGCTGAGACTGGGCGAACAGGCGCTGATGACGGCGCCTGTTTGCTTTATACAGGCTCTGTTTTACGCGTTGCGTGGGTACCTGCGGGTTTCGAAGCTCAGCCCTGGATAGCCATGGTCGGTGAAATTCAGAAGCCGCTGTGTTTCTGTAACACCACGTGCCGTGTGCGTAAGGCCTGCCATATAGAGTTCTATACCGTCTATCTTCTTGTTATTAGGCGTGCCGTTTCTACCACCCGCTTTATCGATATAGTTCAGCACATGTTCAGCCTTGCGCGCGAAGCTGGCCCGAGCATTGGCGGAAAACTTTGTATCATTCCAGTTTCCCCCTATTTGGTTGTAGAAGTTCTCAACGACGTGAGTTGGCAGGTGGTTGAACACATTAAACAGGGGGTTGTCGCTAATTTTTTCCGCCGTGCGACGATCACCCAGCGAGCTTAGCTCGTTTCCGTTCGGTGGGCGCAGGCCATCGTTCTTCGGTGCGCGCGGACCGGCGTCACTCGTTGGAAGCCCTGGCATTTCGAGGCGTGAAGCGTGTGCACTATTGAGGTTCGAAGTAACTAGCATGAATATGGCTCTCTTCCTGTGAGTAAGTAGTGTAAGTAGCCCGTTATCGCTGATGATCAGGCAGCGACGTGCGCTACTTCCCATGTGTGAGAGTTTCAATCCATCTAGTTCCTTCTGTGTCATAGAAGGGTTGGTTGCAGCTTATTTTGTTTTTGTTTAATGCTTCACATAAAAAAGCCGCCCTGTTTATTGGGCGGCTCTATTTTATATTGCTAATAATTAATTATTCGGCAATCTGCAACTTGCGTGACTCCGAATAGATGTAACGCACCTTCTCATACTCAAACGGCGAGTTCATCTGCCCATACCGGAAGCTGGTCTGGTAGCGCTTGTCGACCGCGCGCAACGCCCAGATTTCCGGGTGGTTGGAACTGACTTCGGCGACGTTGAGGAAGTTGATCTGCGATTCAGCGGTGTAGTCGACCAGCAAGCCGCCGGTGTCACGTACGTTCGACGGGCCGAAGACCGGCAGTACCAGGTACGCGCCGCCCGGCACGCCGTAGAAGCCCAGGGTCTGGCCGAAGTCTTCGCTCTGGCGTGGCAGGCCCATGGCGGTGGCCGGGTCCCACAGGCCGGCGATGCCGATGGTGGTATTGACCAGCAGGCGGCCGGTGGTTTCCAGGGAACGGTGGCCCTTGAGTTGCAGCAAGCTGTTCAACAGGTTGGGCACATCGCCCAGGTTGTTGAAGAAATTGCTCACGCCGGTGCGCAGGAAGCTGGGCGTGACATAGCGGTAACCGTCGACCACCGGCAGGAATACCCATTGGTCGAAGCGGTAGTTGAAGTGGTACACGCGACGGTTCCACGCTTCCAGTGGGTCGTAGACGTTGAGTGCGTTGACCGATGAACGCTCGAATTCACGCTGGTCCAGGCCCGGGTTGAATTTGAGTTTGCTCAACGGCTCCTTGAAACCGTCGGCGTCGATCACCGTTGGCGCGTGAGCCTTGCTGTTGTCGGCATTGGCCACGCCTGCACACATCAAGGCGGCAAGCAGCAGAAGATATTTAGCCACGGAAGAACTCCAGCATGGCGTCGGCGTTGACGCGGTAATTAAGGTTGCCGCAGTGGCCGCCCAGCGGGTAGACGGTCAAGCGATCGCCGAAGGTTTTACGCAGGAAACCGAGGTCGCCCGGGCCCAGGATCACGTCGTCGGCGTTGTGCATGACTGCGATTTTCGGGCTGTCGTGCAGGTAATCCTTGAGCGCGTACAGGCTGACCTGGTCCACCAGTTGCAACAGGCTGCCGCCGTCGGTGCGTGCGCGCCACATCGGGATCACTTGTTCGGTGAGGTAGCAGTCGAAATCGCATTGCAGCGCCCGCTTGAGGAACGGCGTGAGGCTGGTACCTTCGGTGATCGGGTACTTTGGCGGAATGATCAGGCCGCGGCGGTTGATCAGGTCCGAGGTAAAGGCGATGTCGGCCGCCGAGAAGCGGAACGAAGTGCCGATCAGCATGGCCATCTGTTCGTTGGTCAGGTGCTGCTTGGATTGCTGGAAGTCGTAGAGCAGGGCGTCGTTAAGGTCGATGTAGCCCTTCTGCTGGAAGTAACGGGTCAGCTTGTTCAGCACCAGCTCATAGAATGTGGTGGTGTTGTTGATGCCCTTGACCTCGGTCTGCACCAGCTTGTCGAGGTTGGTGATTGAGGTGTAGAGGTTGACCGGCGGGTTCAGCAGCAGCACTTTCTTGAAGTTGAAGCTGCGACGGGTCTCGTCGAGCTTGCTGACAAAGGCCGCATCCAGGGCGCCCAGGCTGTAGCCGGTCAGGTAGAAGTCGGTCACCGGCAACGACGCGTTCTGCGCGCGCACGGCTTGCATCACGCGGTACATGTCTTCGGCGTCTTCCTGGCTGATGCCTGGGGTGGCGAAGCGCGAAGCCGAAGCGATGAAGTCAAAGCTGGTGGGCGAGGACAGCTGCACCACATGGTAGCCGGCCTGGTAATAGAGTTTTTTCAGGTATTCGTTGATGCTGCTGTCGAAGCGCGCACCGGTGCCCGCAATGAGGAAGATCAGCGGCGCGGCGCGATCCTGCTTGGCGATGCGGTAGGTGAGTTTCTTCACCGCCCAGAAGTTGTCCGGCAGGCTGAATTCGCGCTCGGGGCGCATGTTCAGGGTGTAGTCGGACTGATTGATCTCGTCATCGCTCGGCAGTTTCGGCCTAAGGTCTGGCGGGGTGGTGGCGATGGTCGCCTCAAACGGGTTGGTCAAAGGGTAGCCATAGCTGGCTTGGTCGATATCGACGGCCAGTGCTGACGCACTCAGAAAAAGGCTGCCCAGTAAGGCAGCACAGCGCAAGGAACGGAGCATGACTTAATCCCTAAGAGGAAACGTGCTTGATGAATTCGCAGGCTATGACCACCGCGTTGCCACCGAAGTGCCAGCTATCGGCACGAAAAGTCGGAAAATAACGTCGGAATCGGGGTAATAACAGGCAGACGATACACGTTGACACGTCCGGATGAACACTAATTGTGTGTATGCACCTTGTTAACGGCCACCGGCGCATTAAGCTGAGCGCCATTTTTACCTTTCGGAGTGCCCCAATGTCCCGTCGCTTGCCGTTGATTCTGCTGCTTCTTGCCTTGCCGCTGTGGCTGGCCGCCAGCTATGGCGCGCGCTACGGCTTCATGGAAGACGGACAGTGGGTGGGGATCTGCGCCGATGAGGCCAGCCGCTGGGAATGCCAGTTGCGTTCGAACCTGGGGTTGATCATTCACTTCAAGGTGCTGGGCTGGTCGGCACTGATCACAGCGGTGCTGGCGTTTTTTGTGCCGGGCCGCGCGGGGTGGTGGCTGGCGGTGCTGGCGCTGGTGTTCGGGTTGCCGGCGCTGGCGTTGTACAACACGACCTTTGCGGTGTTTGCCGTGGTGATTGCGGGGTTGCGGTTGGTCAGGAAGTCTCGCGGCGCCTGATCGGGCCTCATCATTGAAGGCGCAGGGGCTGTAGTGAGCGGGCTTGCCCCGCGCTGGGTGGCGAAGCCGCCCCAGTAACTACACCGCAGTGTCTCAGATAAAACCGAGTCGCCTGGTTTGGGGCGGCTTCGCCACCCAGCGCGGGGCAAGCCCGCTCACTACATGCGAGGTCTCAGGCTTTGCGTACTCGCAGGCACCGCCACAAGGCTATAACCATGAGCAGGCTGACCATGGCCCAACCCCAAGCCTGCTGATTCAACAGGCCCTCACGGAACAGTTGCGGCGCAATGCCCGCACCGATGATAAAGGTCAGCAACGCAATCTCCCGACGCGGCCCGGTCACCGGCCGCACCAGATACACCAGGGCCGGCAGCACCAGCGCCGCACTCGGGAAGCTGCGATAGCGCGGGTCGAACACCAACGCCAGCATCATCACCGCTCCCGCGAACCCGGCAATCGCCACCAGCCAGCCTGCACGCTGCTCAAGCCAGTTGAACGTCCGCTCACGCCAGCCCGCGCGCGCGCTCAAGGCCAATGCTGCATGAGCCAGCACCAACAGGTTCAAGACCACCAGCAGGCCGGCCCACAGCCATTCATCACCAAAGCGTGCGGTCACACGGGTCAGTTCGGCCCATGTACCAATGGAACACGCCGCCACCGCGCCCAACAGGGGCAATGCGATCGCGGCGCGCGTGCTGCGTACACGACCGCCCAGCGCCAGGGTAGCCAGCAGGATAATGCCGCCCACCCCCAGCCACACGGGCCAGTACGGCACATTGGTCACGGGCCCGGCAAGGATGCCCTTGTCCTGGCGATCTGCATCGAACAGTCCCCAATAACCGCCCACGGCGCCTTCACTTGCACGCTTCCAGGGTTGGTCGAAGGCTTCGATCAGGTTATAACGCCAGCCATTGGCCTCGGCCATGGCCACGAAGCCGCGCATGAACCTGGCTTCGTTGACCCGGCTCGGCACGGCCGTTTCGCGCTGGCGGCCTTCGCTGGGCCAGCCGGTTTCCCCGATTACTATGTCCTTGGGGGCAAACGTGTGGCCAAAGGTCTGGCGCACATCGCCTACGTGCTTGAGCGCCTGGTCGATGCCGGAGGGATCATCTTCCCAGTACGGCAACAGGTGAATGGTCAGGAAATCCACCGCCGGGGCGATTTCCGGGTGCTGCAGCCAGAACTCCCACACGTCGGCGTAGGTCACCGGCTGCTTGATCCGGCTTTTGACGGTCTGGATCAGCTTCACCAGTTGCGCGGCGGTGACTTCCTTGCGCAGCAGGGCTTCGTTGCCGACGATCACCGAAGTCACGACGTCCGGGCTGGCGTTGGCCGCAGCGATCAGTTGCTCGATCTCCTTTTGGGTCGCCACAGCGTCACTGCTGACCCACGCGCCGGCCATCACCTTCAGCCCGTGCCGGCGCGCCATGTCCGGTAAGGCCTGCAGGCCGGTCATGGAGTAGGTGCGAATGCACTCGAACCGCGTGGCAAGCAGGGCGAGGTCGGCGTCCATGCGCTCCGGGCGCAGCGTGAACGGCTGGTCGAACGGCGATTGGTCTTTATCGAAGGGGGTGTACGAGGCGCACTGCATCTTGTGCGTGGCGCTGGCGACATCGGGCAGCACCACGGGCCGGCCGAGGCTATACCAGTAGCCGACCAGGGCCAGCAGGCCGAGGATCAAGGCGAAGAAATAGGGCAGGGCAGGGAAGCGGGCATTCGCGGGCATGGTCGGCTTATCTGGGGGAGCAAAGGCGCGCATCTTACCCGGATTTGCTCCGTGCCAGTGGAGCCGCATAATTTTGACATGCAAAGTTCGGGCGGGATTTTGACGTCAAGCCCGGCAAAACGCCCTGCTGGCCAGGTGATGTCGTTTCCTGCTTGGGCAAGGTCGCTGACAGAGCAGGTCGAAGACCCCGGCAGGTTGATGATCAAACTGTCAGCACTCCACTGATGTCACACCAGCCGGATCGATGCGCGTGAAGGGGGCGCGGTGCACCACATAACAACAGGTTGACGCCGCTCGGCATCCGCCGGGCGCAGCACTTTCGGGGAAGCACTATGAAGATGCGACGACTCTTGGGCGCAGCTGCCACTCTGGTAGTTGCGATGAGCTCCACATTGGCCAGCGCCGACAGCAAAACCCTGAGCATCGGCTACGTCGATGGCTGGTCGGACAGCGTTGCCACCACCCACGTGGCGGCCGAAGTGATCAAGCAGAAGCTCGGTTATGACGTGAAACTGCAAGCGGTCGCCACCGGGATCATGTGGCAGGGCGTCGCCACCGGCAAGCTTGATGCCATGCTCTCCGCCTGGCTGCCGGTGACCCACGGTGAGTACTGGGCCAAGAACAAGGACAAGGTGGTCGACTACGGCCCCAACTTCAAGGATGCGAAGATCGGCCTGATCGTGCCGGAGTACGTCAAGGCCAAGTCCATCGAAGACCTGAAGACCGATACGACCTTCAAGAACAAGATTGTCGGCATCGACGCCGGTTCAGGCGTCATGCTCAAGACCGACGAAGCCATCAAGCAGTACGGCCTCGATTACAAACTGCAAGCCAGCTCGGGCGCGGCGATGATCGCCGAGTTGACCCGTGCCGAAGACAAGCAGGACTCCATTGCCGTCACCGGTTGGGTGCCACACTGGATGTTCGCCAAGTGGAAACTGCGTTTCCTGGACGATCCAAAAGGGATTTATGGGGCTGCTGAAACCGTCAACAGCATCGGCAGCAAGGGCCTGGAGAAGAAAGCGCCGGAAGTCGCTGCCTTCCTGAAGAAATTCCAGTGGGCCTCCAAGGATGAAATCGGCGAAGTCATGCTCGCCATCCAGGAAGGCGCCAAGCCGGATGCCGCGGCCAAGGATTGGGTAGCCAAGCACCCGGAGCGCGTGGCCGAGTGGATCGCTAAATAACTCACTTGAGACAACCCTGTGGGAGGGGGCTTGCTCCCGAAGGCGGTGTGTCAGTCACAGATTTCTGGCTGATACACCGCCTTCGGGAGCAAGCCCCTCCCACATTAATTCCAGCCCCTGCAATTGTTCCTGCACGCCCGCCAACCCTCGCTACACTCGATCTACTACTAAGGTCGTCTGGAACCTGCCCCACAGCCGCATACAGTGGCCATGTTCCAAAATAATAAAAAGCTGTGCTGCGAGGATAAAAACAATGAACGACAGCATTTACCTCTCGATTCAAAACAGCCCGCGTTTCAAGGAGCTGGTGAGAAAAAGGGAAAGGTTCGCCTGGATTCTCTCGGCGATCATGCTAGGGCTTTACTCCGCTTTCATCCTGTTAATCGCCTATGGGCCACAAGTACTGGGGGCCAAGATCAGCCCCGGTTCGTCGATTACCTGGGGCATTCCCCTGGGCGTCGGGCTGATTGTGTCCGCCTTCATCCTGACCGGCATCTATGTGCGCCGGGCCAACGGCGAGTTCGACGACCTGAACAATGCGATTCTCAAGGAGGCTGCGCAATGATCCGGCGTCTACTGGCAGTATTCGGCGCTTCGCTTTTTGTCCCGGCCGTCTGGGCGGCTGACGCATTGACCGGGGCCGTGCAAAAGCAACCCTTGAACATCTCGGCCATCGTGATGTTTGTGGCGTTTGTGGGCGCCACCTTGTGCATCACCTACTGGGCGTCCAAGCGTAACAAGTCTGCGGCCGACTACTATGCGGCAGGCGGCAAGATCACCGGTTTCCAGAATGGCTTGGCGATTGCCGGCGACTACATGTCGGCGGCGTCCTTCCTGGGGATTTCCGCACTCGTCTACACCTCCGGCTACGACGGCCTGATCTACTCGATCGGCTTCCTGGTGGGCTGGCCGATCATTTTGTTCCTGATCGCCGAGCGCCTGCGTAACCTGGGTAAGTACACCTTTGCCGACGTGGCCTCCTACCGCTTGGGGCAAACCCAGATCCGCAGCCTGTCGGCGTGCGGTTCGCTGGTGGTGGTGGCGTTCTACCTGATCGCGCAGATGGTGGGCGCGGGCAAGCTGATTCAACTGCTGTTTGGCCTGGACTACCATGTCGCGGTCATCCTGGTGGGCATCCTGATGTGCCTGTACGTGCTGTTCGGCGGCATGCTGGCGACCACCTGGGTGCAGATCATCAAGGCCGTGCTGTTGCTGTCCGGTGCCTCGTTCATGGCGCTGATGGTGATGAAGCACGTCAACTTCGATTTCAACATGCTGTTCTCCGAGGCGATCAAGGTTCACCCTAAAGGTGAAGCGATCATGAGCCCCGGCGGCCTGGTGAAAGATCCGATTTCGGCATTCTCCTTAGGGCTGGCACTGATGTTCGGTACCGCCGGCCTGCCGCACATCCTGATGCGCTTCTTCACGGTGAGCGATGCCAAGGAAGCGCGTAAGAGCGTGCTGTATGCCACAGGCTTCATCGGTTACTTCTACATCCTGACCTTTATCATCGGCTTCGGCGCGATCCTGCTGGTGAGCACCAACCCGGCGTTCAAGGATGCTGCAGGCGCCTTGCTCGGTGGCAACAACATGGCGGCGGTGCACCTGGCCGACGCGGTAGGTGGCAGTATTTTCCTGGGCTTCATCTCGGCCGTGGCGTTTGCCACCATCCTGGCAGTGGTTGCCGGTTTGACCCTGGCGGGTGCTTCGGCGGTGTCCCATGACCTGTACGCCAGTGTGATCAAGAAAGGCAAGGCCAACGACAAGGATGAGATTCGCGTCTCGAAGATCACCACCATCGCCCTGGCGGCGCTGGCGATCGGCTTGGGCATCCTGTTCGAAAGCCAGAACATCGCGTTCATGGTCGGCTTGGCGTTCTCGATTGCCGCCAGCTGTAACTTCCCGGTGCTGCTGCTCTCCATGTACTGGAAGAACCTCACCACCCGTGGCGCGATGATCGGCGGCTGGCTGGGCCTGGTCAGTGCTGTCGGCCTGATGGTGCTGGGGCCGACCATCTGGGTCTCGATCCTGCACCACGAAAAAGCCATCTTCCCGTACGAGTACCCGGCGCTGTTCTCGATGATCATTGCGTTCGTCGGCATCTGGTTCTTCTCCATCACCGACAAGTCGGCGGCGGCAGAGAAAGAGCGTGCGCTGTTCTTCCCGCAGTTTGTGCGTTCGCAGACTGGCCTGGGGGCGAGTGGGGCGGTTGATCACTAAGGTTGTAGCAGAATAGGAAATACCCCGGTCGAAAGGCCGGGGTATTTTTTTGTCTGGAGTTCGGTGCTGTCTGGGCCATTGCTATCGCAGGCAAGCCAGCTCCCATATTCGACCGGGTACACCCTTTGGAATGCAGTTAAATGTGGGAGCTGGCTTGCCTGCGATAGCGGTAGACCAGGCACACAAACAAAAACGGCCTCCACTAAGGGAGGCCGTTCTCGGTACAACTAAGCCAAGTGCTTACTTGCGATCTTCCAGCTTGGTAATGTCACGCGACTCGTAGCCGGTGTACAACTGGCGCGGGCGGCCAATCTTGTACGGGCTGGAGAGCATTTCTTTCCAGTGGGAGATCCAGCCCACGGTCCGCGCCAGGGCGAAGATCACGGTGAACATGCTGGTTGGAATGCCGATCGCCTTGAGGATGATCCCCGAGTAGAAGTCGACGTTCGGGTACAGCGAGCGTTCGATGAAGTACGGGTCGGTCAGGGCGATCTCTTCCAGGCGCATGGCCAGTTCGAGTTGCGGATCGTTCTTGATGCCCAGTTCCTTCAACACTTCGTCGCAGGTCTGCTTCATGACGGTGGCGCGCGGGTCGCGGTTCTTGTAGACCCGGTGACCGAAGCCCATCAGCTTGAACGGGTCGTTCTTGTCCTTGGCCTTGGCGATGAATTTGTCGATGTTGGACACATCGCCGATTTCATCGAGCATGGTCAATACGGCTTCGTTCGCACCGCCGTGGGCAGGGCCCCACAGTGCGGCGATGCCGGCGGCGATACAGGCGAACGGGTTGGCCCCCGAAGAGCCCGCCAGACGCACGGTAGAGGTCGAGGCGTTCTGCTCGTGGTCGGCATGGAGGATGAAGATCCGGTCCATGGCCTTGGCAAGCACCGGGCTGATCGGTTTGATCTCGCACGGGGTGTTGAACATCATGTGCAGGAAGTTTTCCGCGTACGTCAGGTCGTTGCGCGGGTACATCATGGGTTGACCCATGGAGTACTTGTAAACCATTGCGGCCAGGGTCGGCATCTTGGCAACCAGGCGGATCGCGGAAATTTCGCGATGCTGCGGGTTATTGATGTCCAGGGAGTCGTGATAGAAGGCCGACAGGGCGCCAACCACGCCGCACATGACGGCCATCGGGTGGGCGTCGCGACGGAAGCCGTTGAAGAAGGTCTTCAACTGCTCGTGAACCATGGTGTGGTTCTTCACGGTGCTGACAAACTGGGCTTTCTGCTCGGCTGTTGGCAATTCGCCATTTAGCAGCAGGTAGCAGGTTTCCAGGTAGTCCGACTGTTCGGCGAGTTGCTCGATCGGGTAGCCGCGGTGAAGCAGAATGCCATTGTCGCCATCGATATAGGTGATCTTCGACTCGCAAGAGGCGGTCGACATGAAGCCTGGGTCGAAAGTGAAACGGCCCGTGGCCGTCAGGCCCCGTACGTCGATAACATCGGGACCAACGGTGCCGGTTAAAATGGGCAGCTCGACGGGGGCTGCGCCCTCGATGATCAACTGCGCTTTTTTGTCAGCCATGTGGCCTCCTATTTATGCTTCAAATCATCAGACAGACCCCCCACGCAGGGCCCGCACCACTATAGTGAGATAAATTCAGATGTCAATTTGCCTAAAGTCTTGCTCCAGAAGGCTTTAACCCTACTATTTCGTCGAAATTGAGCGCCATTTACGCCTTTTATCCCCCCAGCGCAATCCGCTATTAGGGTGAGGAGCGCGCGTTGTCATTAGTAACCTAACTGTCTATACTCGGCCACCGACCGCCAAGGGCTTTTGGGCTTGCTTTCATTGGGGGTCGCACTCCCTGGGTGGTGCTTACCTGACCAGTGCACTCCCCGACAACTTTGCCCTGATTGTTAGGGGCTCTTAAGTGTGAAAAAAGCCGTGAATAGCCAACGACCTGTAAACCTAGACCTAAGGACCATCAAACTCCCCATCACCGGCGTTACGTCGTTCCTGCACCGTGTTTCCGGCATCATCCTGTTCCTGGGCCTGGGCATCATGCTGTATGCATTGAGCAAATCCCTGGGTTCCGAGGAAGGTTTTGCCGAGGTGAAGGCATACTTGACCAGCCCGCTGGCCAAGTTCGTAGCATGGGGCCTCCTGTCCGCTCTGCTGTATCACCTGGTAGCCGGCGTGCGCCACTTGATCATGGACATGGGCATCGGTGAGACGCTGGAAGGCGGCAAGCTGGGCTCGAAAATCATCATCGCCATTTCCGTGGTGCTGATCGTTCTGGCAGGAGTTTGGATATGGTAACCAGCGTTACGAATCTGTCGCGTTCGGGCCTCTATGACTGGATGGCACAGCGTGTGTCTGCGGTCGTTCTCGCGGCTTATTTCATTTTCCTGATCGGATACCTCGTCGCAAATCCGGGCATCGGCTTTGAGCAATGGCACGGCCTGTTCGCCCACAATGCGATGCGAATCTTCAGCCTGCTGGCCCTTGTAGCCCTGGGCGCTCACGCCTGGGTCGGCATGTGGACCATCGCGACCGACTACCTGACGCCAATGGCGCTGGGCAAGTCCGCGACCGCAGTCCGTTTCCTCTTCCAGGCAGTATGCGGCATCGCGATGTTCGCTTACTTCGTCTGGGGTGTGCAGATTCTTTGGGGTATCTGATTCATGGCTAACATTCCAACTATTTCATTCGACGCCATCATTATTGGTGGCGGCGGGGCTGGCATGCGCGCTGCGCTGCAGCTGGCCCAGGGCGGTCACAAGACTGCCGTGATCACCAAGGTGTTCCCGACCCGTTCCCACACCGTATCGGCCCAGGGTGGCATCACCTGCGCCATCGCCTCCGCCGACCCGAACGATGACTGGCGCTGGCACATGTACGATACCGTCAAGGGTTCCGACTACATCGGTGACCAGGACGCTATCGAATACATGTGTCAGGAAGGCCCGGCCGCGGTGTTCGAGCTGGATCACATGGGTCTGCCGTTCTCCCGTACCGAGCAAGGTCGCATCTACCAGCGTCCATTCGGCGGCCAGTCGAAGGATTACGGTAAAGGCGGGCAGGCTGCCCGTACTTGCGCCGCATCCGACCGTACCGGCCACGCGCTGCTGCACACGCTTTACCAGGGCAACCTGAAAGCCGGCACCACGTTCCTCAACGAGTACTACGCTGTCGATCTGGTGAAGAACGGCAAGGGCGAGTTCGTCGGCGTGATCGCCATCTGCATCGAAACCGGTGAAACCACCTATATCCGCGCCAAGGCTACGGTGCTGGCGACGGGCGGTGCAGGCCGTATCTACGCGTCGACCACCAACGCCCTGATCAACACCGGCGACGGCGTTGGCATGGCGCTGCGTGCCGGCGTGCCAGTGCAAGACATCGAAATGTGGCAGTTCCACCCGACCGGCATCGCCGGCGCCGGTGTACTGGTTACAGAAGGTTGCCGTGGTGAAGGTGGTTACCTGATCAACAAGCACGGCGAGCGTTTCATGGAGCGTTATGCCCCGAACGCCAAAGACTTGGCCGGTCGCGACGTGGTTGCCCGTTCGATGGTCAAGGAAATCATCGCCGGCAACGGCTGTGGCCCGAACGGCGACCACGTACTGCTCAAGCTCGATCACCTGGGCGAAGAAGTGCTGCACAGCCGTCTGCCCGGCATCTGCGAGCTGTCCAAGACCTTCGCCCACGTTGACCCGGTGGTTGCTCCGGTTCCGGTTGTTCCGACTTGCCACTACATGATGGGCGGCGTGCCGACCAACATTCACGGCCAGGCGATCACCCAGAACGCCGAAGGCGTCGACGAGATCATCCACGGTCTGTTCGCCGTTGGCGAAGTGGCCTGCGTATCGGTACACGGCGCCAACCGCCTGGGCGGCAACTCGCTGCTCGACCTGGTGGTGTTCGGCCGCGCTGCCGGCCTGCACCTGGAGAAGGCACTGACCGACGGCATCGAATACGATGATGCGACCGACGCCAACATCGAAACCGCCCTGGCGCGCCTGAACGCTCTTAACGAGCGCACGGATGGCGAAGACGTGGCAACCCTGCGTCGCGAGCTGCAAAGCTGCATGCAGAACTACTTCGGTGTGTTCCGTACCGGCGAATACATGCAAAAGGGTATCGCCCAGCTGGCCGATCTGCGCACGCGCATCGCCAATGTCAAGATCAACGATAAGAGCCAGGCGTTCAACACCGCTCGTATCGAAGCCCTTGAGCTGCAAAACCTGCTGGAAGTGGCTGAAGCGACGGCGATCGCCGCCGAGGTTCGTAAAGAATCCCGTGGTGCCCACGCGCGTGAAGACTTTGAAGATCGCGACGACGAGAACTGGTTGTGCCACACCCTGTACTTCCCGGGTGACAAGCGCGTGACCAAGCGTGCCGTGAATTTCTCGCCGAAGACGGTTCCGACGTTTGAACCGAAGATTCGGACTTACTAAGGGTGGCTGCCATGTTGAAAGTCAGTGTTTATCGCTACAACCCTGATCAGGACGCTGCGCCGTTCATGCAGGAGTTCCAGGTCGATACCGGTGGTAAAGACCTGATGGTGCTGGATGTATTGGCACTGATCAAAGAGCAGGACGAAGGTTTCTCCTATCGTCGCTCTTGCCGTGAAGGTGTGTGCGGTTCCGACGGCATGAACATCAACGGCAAGAACGGCCTGGCGTGCATCACGCCGCTGTCCGCCGTGGTCAAGGGTAACAAGCTGATCGTTCGTCCTCTGCCAGGTTTGCCGGTTATCCGTGACCTGGTCGTCGATATGAGCATCTTCTACAAGCAATACGAGAAGGTTAAGCCGTTCCTGCAGAACGACACGCCGGCTCCGGCCATCGAGCGTCTGCAATCCCCGGAAGAGCGCGAGAAGCTCGACGGGCTGTACGAGTGCATCCTGTGCGCTTGCTGCTCGACCTCTTGCCCGTCCTTCTGGTGGAACCCGGACAAGTTCCTGGGCCCGGCTGCCCTGCTGCAAGCGTACCGCTTCCTGGCAGACAGCCGTGACACCAAGACGTCCGAGCGTCTGGCTTCGCTGGATGACCCGTTCAGCGTATTCCGCTGCCGCGGGATCATGAACTGCGTCAACGTATGTCCCAAAGGCCTGAACCCGACTAAGGCCATTGGTCACATCCGTAACATGCTGTTGCAGAGCGGCGTGTAACCGGCGTTGTAGTAAAGGCAGGACCGTTGTGCCCGTAAATGCTGCGGCGCAGGCTTCAACCGGCGTCGTAGTTTTAACTTGAGCAGCGACTTACAAAGCCGCGGCTCTTATTTTGAAGAAATGAGACAAGCAGGGGCATTCGGGTTGGTACCCGAACTATCAGCGTGATCCTAAGTGGCTTGTTTTGGTCGCTGCACTTGGCCTTTTGCAAGCAAACTCGGTGTTTTCGCCGGTGGTGTCCCCAAATCGAGGGTGACCAAGCATGCAAGAAAGCGTGATGCAGCGCATGTGGAACAGCGGCTATCTTTCAGGTGGTAACGCTGCCTATGTGGAAGAGCTTTATGAGCTCTACCTGCACGACCCTAACGCTGTGCCAGAAGAATGGCGCACCAAATTTCAGACGTTGTCTTCAGACGGCAACGCTGCCACCGATGTATCGCACGCAACGATTCGCGATCAGTTTGTGCTGCTGGCAAAGAACCAGCGCCGCGCCCAACCGGTTTCCGCCGGCAGCGTGAGCAGTGAGCACGAGAAGAAGCAAGTTGAAGTACTGCGACTGATCCAGGCCTACCGGATGCGTGGCCACCAGGCGGCCCAGCTTGACCCGCTGGGGCTCTGGCAGCGTCCTGCACCGGCTGACCTGTCGATCAATCATTACGGCTTGACCAATGCCGATCTTGATACGACCTTCCGTGCCGGCGACCTGTTCATCGGCAAAGAGGAAGCGAGCCTACGCGAAATTCACGAAGCGTTGCAGCAGACATATTGCCGCACCATTGGCGCTGAGTTCACGCACATCACCGATTCCGAGCAGCGCCAGTGGTTCCAGCATCGCCTGGAAGGCGTGCGTGGTCGTCCGGTGCTGTCTGCCGACGTGCGCAGCCACCTGCTTGAGCGCGTCACCGCGGCCGAAGGCCTGGAAAAATACCTGGGTACCAAATACCCGGGCACCAAGCGTTTCGGCCTGGAAGGCGGCGAAAGCCTGATCCCGATGCTTGACGAGATGATCCAGCGTTCCGGTTCCTACGGCACCAAGGAAGTCGTGATCGGCATGGCCCACCGCGGTCGCCTGAACGTGTTGGTCAACACCTTCGGCAAGAACCCGCGTGATCTGTTCGACGAGTTCGAAGGCAAGAAGAAGGTCGAGCTGGGCTCCGGTGACGTTAAATACCACCAGGGTTTCTCGTCCAACGTGATGACCACCGGCGGTGAAGTTCACCTGGCCATGGCTTTCAACCCCTCCCACCTGGAAATCGTTTCTCCGGTGGTCGAGGGTTCGGTCCGTGCTCGTCAGGATCGTCGCAATGACACCACCGGTGAAAAGGTCCTGCCGATTTCCATCCACGGTGACGCGGCATTCGCCGGTCAAGGCGTGGTCCTGGAAACCTTCCAGATGTCGCAGACCCGCGGCTTCAAGACTGGCGGTACCGTTCACATCGTGATCAACAACCAGGTTGGCTTCACCATCAGCAACCCGCTGGACGCGCGTTCCACCGAGTACGCCACCGACGTTGCCAAGATGATCCAGGCGCCGATCCTCCATGTGAATGGTGATGATCCGGAAGCCGTGCTGTTCGTGACCCAACTGGCTATCGACTACCGCATGCAGTTCAAGCGTGACGTGGTGATCGACCTGGTCTGCTACCGCCGTCGCGGTCACAACGAAGCCGACGAACCCAGCGGCACCCAGCCGCTGATGTACCAGCAGATCACCAAGCAGCGCACCACCCGTGAGCTGTATGCCGAAAGCCTGACCAAGGCCGGTATTGTTGATGAAGCGCGTGTTCAGGCCAAGATCGATGAATACCGCAACGCGCTGGACAATGGCCTGCATGTTGTAAAAAGCCTGGTTAAAGAGCCGAACAAAGAGCTGTTCGTCGACTGGCGTCCGTACCTGGGCCATGCCTGGACTGCGCGTCACGATACGACCTTCGATCTGAAGACCTTGCAGGAATTGTCCGCCAAGCTGCTGGAAATTCCGGAAGGCTTCGTGGTTCAGCGCCAGGTCTCGAAGATCTACGAAGATCGTCAGAAGATGCAAGCCGGCGGCCTGCCGATCAACTGGGGTTACGCCGAAACCATGGCGTACGCGACCCTGGCGTTCGAAGGTCACCCGATCCGCATGACCGGCCAGGACATTGGCCGCGGTACGTTCTCGCACCGCCATGCCGTGCTGCACAACCAGAAAGACGCGGGCACCTACATCCCGTTGCAGAACCTGTACGCAGGCCAACCGCGTTTCGACCTGTACGATTCGTTCCTGTCCGAAGAAGCCGTGCTGGCGTTCGAATACGGTTACTCGACCACCACGCCTCAGGCGCTGGTGATCTGGGAGGCCCAGTTCGGCGACTTCGCCAACGGTGCCCAGGTGGTGATCGACCAGTTCATCACCAGCGGCGAGCACAAGTGGGGTCGCCTGTGCGGTCTGACCATGCTGTTGCCACACGGTTATGAAGGCCAGGGTCCCGAGCACTCCTCGGCCCGTCTGGAGCGATACCTGCAGCTGTGCGCCGAGCACAACATCCAGGTGTGCGTGCCGACGACCCCGGCGCAGATCTACCACTTGCTGCGTCGCCAGGTGATCCGCCCGCTGCGCAAGCCGCTGGTCGTGCTGACGCCGAAATCGCTGCTGCGGCATAAACTGGCGGTCTCGACTCTGGAAGATCTGGCGGATGGTTCGTTCCAGACCGTTATTTCAGAAATCGACACGCTGGAAGCGGCCAAGGTGACTCGCCTGGTCCTGTGCAGCGGCAAGGTCTACTACGACTTGCTGGAAAAACGCCGTGCCGAAGGCCGCGAAGACATCGCCATCGTGCGTATCGAGCAGCTTTACCCGTTCCCGGAAGACGACCTGATGGAGGCCATCGCGCCTTACACCAACCTCACTCACGTGGTGTGGTGCCAGGAAGAACCGATGAACCAGGGCGCGTGGTACAGCAGCCAGCATCACTTGCGTCGCAGCATCGGCAATCACAACAAGGCCCTGGGCCTGGAGTACGCCGGTCGTGACGCTTCTGCTGCACCTGCGTGTGGTTATGCGTCGATGCACGCCGAACAGCAGGAAAAACTGCTGCAAGATGCTTTCACTGTTTAACGCCTTCGCGCTGACTGAAACCGAATTTTAAGGACCCACAGATAATGGCTATCGAAATCAAAGCCCCGTCATTCCCGGAATCGGTTGCCGATGGCACCGTTGCCACCTGGCACAAGAAACCAGGCGAGGCCGTCAAGCGTGACGACCTGATCGTCGACATCGAGACCGACAAGGTCGTGCTGGAAGTATTGGCCGAAGCTGACGGCGTGCTGGGCGCAATTGTTGCCGAAGAGGGCGCTACCGTTCTGTCGAACCAGGTCCTGGGCTCGATCGAAGAGGGCAGCGCCGCTGCGCCTGCCGCCGCCGCACCGGCTGCCGCTTCGGCTCCAGCTGCCGCTCCGGCCGCGGGTGGCGAAGATCCTATCGCAGCACCGGCTGCCCGTCAGCTGGCTGACGAGAACGGCATCAACCTGGCGTCCATCAAAGGCACCGGCAAAGATGGCCGCGTGACCAAGGAAGACGTGGTTGCCGCTGTTGAAGCCAAGAAAAACGCCCCGGCCGCCGCGCCTGCCAAGGCGGCTGCACCGGCTGCCGCTGCGCCTGTGTTCGCTGCCGGCGACCGCACCGAGAAGCGTGTGCCGATGACCCGCGTACGTGCCACCGTGGCCAAGCGTCTGGTTGAAGCACAGTCGAACATGGCGATGCTGACCACCTTCAACGAAGTCGACATGACCGAAGTGATGGCCCTGCGTTCGAAGTACAAGGACCTGTTCGAGAAGTCCCACAACGGCGTGCGCCTGGGCTTCATGTCCTTCTTCGTGAAAGCGGCTACCGAAGCGCTGAAGCGCTACCCGGCGGTCAACGCTTCCATCGATGGCACCGACATCGTTTACCATGGCTACGCAGATATCGGCGTTGCCGTGTCCAGCGACCGTGGCCTGGTGGTTCCGGTACTGCGTAATGCCGAACTGATGAGCCTGGCTGAAATCGAAGGCGGCATCGCCAACTTCGGCAAGAAAGCCCGTGACGGCAAACTGACCATCGATGAGATGACCGGTGGTACCTTCACCATCACCAACGGTGGTACCTTCGGGTCGATGATGTCGACCCCGATCGTCAACCCGCCACAAGCCGCTATCCTGGGCATGCACAACATCATCCAGCGTCCGATGGCGATCAATGGCCAAGTCGTGATCCGCCCGATGATGTACCTGGCACTGTCTTACGATCACCGCCTGATCGACGGTAAAGAAGCCGTGACGTTCCTGGTGACCATCAAGAATCTGCTGGAAGACCCGGCTCGTCTGCTGCTGGACATCTGATAAAGCAGCTTCAGGCTGCGAGCTGCAAGCTGTAAGGAAAATCAGCTTGGCTTGCAGCTTGACGCTTGAAGCTTGTCGCTGAATAGAGGATCTATTTTCATGACACAGAAATTTGACGTTGTAGTGATTGGTGCAGGCCCTGGCGGCTACGTTGCCGCCATCAAGGCCGCACAACTGGGCCTCTCGACTGCTTGCATCGAAAAATACACCGACAAGGAAGGCAAACTGGCGCTGGGCGGTACTTGCCTGAACGTTGGCTGCATTCCTTCCAAGGCGCTGCTGGACAGCTCCTGGAAATTCCACGAAGCTCAGGATGGTTTCGCGATCCACGGCATCAACCATGCCGGTGTGACCATGGACGTACCGGCAATGGTTGGCCGTAAAGCCAACATTGTAAAAGGCCTGACGTCCGGCGTTGCGACCTTGTTCAAGGCCAACGGCGTCACTTCCCTGCAAGGCCACGGCAAGCTGCTGGCCGGCAAGAAAGTTGAAATCACCAAGCCGGACGGTTCGGTAGAAATCATCGAAGCCGAAAACGTGATCCTGGCCCCAGGCTCGCGTCCGATCGACATTCCGCCTGCTCCGGTTGACCAGAACGTGATCGTCGATTCGACCGGCGCCCTGGAATTCCAGGCAGTGCCTAAGCGTCTGGGCGTGATCGGCGCCGGCGTGATCGGCCTGGAGCTGGGTTCGGTATGGTCCCGCCTGGGTTCCGAAGTGACTGTGCTGGAAGCCCTGGACACGTTCCTGCTGGCTGCCGACACCGCAGTATCCAAGGAAGCCTACAAGACCCTGACCAAACAAGGTCTGGACATCAAGCTGGGTGCCCGCGTTACCGGTTCCAAGGTCAACGGCGAAGAAGTGGTCGTGACCTACACCGACAAGGATGGCGAGCAGACCATCACGTTCGACAAGCTGATCGTGGCCGTGGGTCGCCGTCCGGTGACCACCGACCTGCTGGCCGCTGACAGTGGCGTGAACATCGACGAGCGGGGCTTCATCCACGTTGATGATCAATGCGCGACCACCGTACCGGGCGTGTACGCCATCGGCGACGTGGTTCGCGGCATGATGCTGGCGCACAAGGCGTCTGAAGAAGGCATCATGGTCGTCGAGCGCATCAAGGGCCATAAAACCCAGATGAACTACGACCTGATCCCATCGGTCATCTATACCCACCCGGAAATTGCATGGGTCGGCAAGAACGAACAGCAGTTGAAAGCTGAAGGCGTTGAAGTTAACGTCGGCACCTTCCCGTTTGCCGCTTCTGGCCGTGCCATGGCAGCCAACGACACCGGTGGTTTTGTCAAAGTCATCGCTGATGCCAAGACTGACCGCGTATTGGGCGTCCACGTGATTGGCCCAAGCGCTGCCGAACTGGTACAGCAAGGCGCGATCGGTATGGAATTCGGCACCAGTGCCGAGGACCTGGGCATGATGGTCTTCTCCCATCCGACCCTGTCCGAAGCGTTGCACGAAGCAGCGTTGGCCGTGAATGGCGGCGCCATCCACATCGCCAACCGCAAGAAGCGCTAAGCGAGATAATAAGAAACCACGGCGGAGTTGCCCGTCGTGAGCCTTGCGCGCAAGACTCACCGCGGAATATCCGCTGGACGCAGCCTTGCGCAGCTTTACGGGCCATAAGCCCCGCAAGTTGCGCAAGCAGCAGTCACAGGTGGTGCGGCACTCATAATGAGCGCAGCGCCGAATGCGCAGTACCTAACGAAGACGGTAAAAAGCATGAATCTTCACGAGTATCAGGGTAAGCAGCTGTTCGCTGAATACGGCCTGCCAGTTTCCAAGGGCTACGCAGTAGACACCCCGGAAGCAGCAGCAGAAGCTTGCGACAAAATCGGCGGCACCGAGTGGGTTGTCAAAGCCCAGGTTCACGCCGGTGGTCGCGGTAAAGCGGGCGGCGTCAAGCTGGTTCGCAGCAAAGAAGACGCCAAGGCCTTCGCACAGCAGTGGCTGGGCAAGCGTCTGGTGACTTACCAGACTGATGCCAATGGCCAGCCAGTCACCAAGATCCTGGTTGAATCGTGCACTGATATCGCTAAAGAGCTGTACCTGGGCGCTGTCGTTGACCGTTCGAGCCGTCGCATCGTGTTCATGGCTTCCACCGAAGGTGGCGTGGACATTGAAAAGATCGCCGAAGAAACCCCAGAAAAAATTCTGAAGGCCACCATCGATCCACTGGTTGGCGCTCAGCCATTCCAGGGTCGCGAGCTGGCTTTCCAGCTGGGCCTGGAAGGCAAGCAAGTTGCCCAGTTCGCCAAGATTTTTGTCGGTCTGGCCAACCTGTTCAAGGATCACGATCTGGCCCTGCTGGAAGTGAACCCGCTGGTGATCAAGGCTGACGGCGATCTGCATTGCCTGGACGCCAAGATCAACATCGACGCTAACGCCATGTACCGTCAGCCCAAGCTGAAGACTTTCCACGATCCGTCGCAAGACGATCCGCGCGAAGCGCACGCCGCCAAGTTCGAACTGAACTACGTGGCCCTGGAAGGCAACATCGGTTGCATGGTCAACGGTGCCGGCCTGGCCATGGGTACCATGGACATCGTCAACCTGCATGGCGGCAAGCCAGCCAACTTCCTCGACGTGGGCGGCGGTGCTACCAAGGAACGCGTTACCGAAGCGTTCAAGATCATCCTGTCCGACTCCAACGTCGCTGCAGTACTGGTCAACATCTTCGGCGGCATCGTTCGTTGCGACATGATTGCCGAAGGCATCATCGGTGCAGTGAAAGAAGTCGGCGTTAAAATCCCGGTGGTTGTTCGCCTTGAAGGCAACAACGCTGAGCTGGGCGCTAAAGTACTGGCAGAAAGCGGTTTGAACATCATCGCGGCTACCAGCCTGACCGACGCTGCTCAACAAGTTGTCAAAGCTGCGGAGGGCAAATAATGAGCGTCCTGATCAATAAAGACACCAAAGTTATCTGCCAGGGTATTACCGGTTCGCAAGGTAGTTTCCACACCCAGCAAGCCATCGAATACGGCACCAAGATGGTGGGTGGCGTTACTCCTGGTAAAGGCGGCACCGAGCACCTGGGCCTGCCAGTGTTCAACACCGTGAAAGAAGCAGTAGAAACCACTGGCGCTACCGCCAGCGTGATCTACGTTCCTGCTCCTTTCTGCAAGGACTCCATCCTGGAAGCGGCATTCGGCGGCATCAAGCTGATCGTCTGCATCACCGAAGGCATTCCTACCCTGGACATGCTGGACGCTAAAGTGAAGTGCGACGAGCTGGGGGTAGTCCTGATCGGCCCTAACTGCCCAGGCGTGATCACTCCAGGCGAATGCAAGATCGGCATCATGCCAGGTCACATTCACTTGCCAGGTAAAGTCGGTATCGTTTCCCGTTCCGGCACCCTGACCTACGAAGCTGTGAAGCAGACCACTGACGCCGGTTTCGGTCAGTCGACGTGCGTCGGCATCGGCGGTGACCCGATCCCGGGCTCCAACTTCATCGACATCCTGAAGTTGTTCCAGGAAGACCCGAAGACCGAAGCGATCGTGATGATCGGTGAGATCGGCGGTTCGGCTGAAGAAGAAGCGGCTGCCTACATCAAGGCACACGTGACCAAGCCGGTTGTTTCCTACATCGCTGGTGTGACTGCCCCTGCGGGCAAGCGCATGGGTCATGCGGGCGCAATCATCTCCGGTGGCAAGGGTACTGCAGACGAGAAGTTTGCTGCCCTGGAAGACGCAGGTGTTAAAACCGTGCGTTCGCTGGCAGACATCGGCAAGGCTTTGTCCGAGCTGACGGGCTGGGCTGTCAAGTAAGCTTCGCGCTTAGCTGACGCTTCATCCACACAAAGGCCACCTTCGGGTGGCCTTTGTGCATTCTGGATATTTACATTCTTTGAACTGAACTCGGTCCAGTGTGGGAGCTGGCTTGCCTGCGATCCAGACACCTCGGTGTATCAGGAAAACCGTGTCGATGCATTCGCAGGCAAGCCAGCTCTCACAGAGGCCTGTAATGCCAAATTAAGTATGAAAACGCGACATGAAAGTGTCGCTTATCGGACAGCCCGCCCCGCAACAGTGCGTTTGTCAGCCTGATTCTGTAACCTAGCCGCCTCTTTATGCGTCCGCCTCCCAAAAGGAAGCCGCGCGCTGGACCCGTCGGCTCCCATAAGGGCCGGCAGTATTTCCCTCATTCATAGGGAATCCCCCTCTAAATTCCGATTCAGTAGTGTGGTATTTCCTCAAATGAAAGTGTTGAAAAGCCAGGATATCCTGGCGCTTGGCTTCATGACGTTTGCCCTGTTCGTGGGCGCTGGCAACATCATCTTTCCGCCTATCGTTGGCTTGCAGTCCGGGCCGCACGTCTGGATGGCGGCGCTGGGCTTCCTGATCACCGCCGTGGGTTTGCCGGTGGTTACTGTGATTGCCCTGGCCAAGGTCGGTGGCGGCATGGACGCGTTGAGCAGCCCGATCGGCAAGATCGCCGGTGGCCTGCTGGCGGCGGCGGCGTACCTGGCCGTAGGGCCGCTGTTCGCCACCCCGCGTACCGCGACGGTATCCTTTGAAGTGGGCCTGGCGCCGCTGACCGGCGAAAGCCCGCTGGCGCTGTTTCTCTACAGCTCGGTGTACTTCCTGGTGGTGTTTTTTGTTTCCCTGTACCCCGGTCGGCTGCTGGACACCGTAGGTCGCTTCCTTGCGCCGCTGAAGATCATCGCCCTGGCCATCCTCGGTATCGCCGCGTTCGCTTTGCCGGTTGGCGACGTGGGGGTCGCCACCCCGGAATACGTAGCTGCGCCGTTTTCCCAGGGCTTCATCAATGGCTACCTGACCATGGATACCCTGGGCGCCCTGGTGTTCGGCATCGTGATCGTCAACGCCATTCGTTCCCGTGGTGTCGAGTCGCCGAAGCTGATTACCCGCTACGCCATCATTGCCGGCCTGATCGCCGGCGTGGGCCTGGCCCTGGTGTACATCAGCCTGTTCCGCCTGGGCTCGGGCAGCCATGAAGTCGCCGCCGGTGCCGCCAATGGCGCCGCGGTATTGCACGCCTATGTGCAACATACCTTCGGCTCCCTGGGCAGCGGCTTCCTGGCCGTGCTGATCTCCCTGGCCTGCCTGGTCACCGCCGTGGGCCTCACCTGCGCCTGCGCCGAGTATTTCAGCCGAGTCCTGCCGCTGTCCTACAAGACCCTGGTGGTAATCCTCGCGTTGTTCTCGCTGTTCGTGTCGAACCTGGGCCTGACCAAATTGATTGCCTTCTCGATCCCGGTACTGACCGCGATCTACCCGCCCTGCATCGTGCTGGTGGCGCTGAGCTTCTGCAAAGACTTCTGGCATGAGCAGGGCCGCATTGTGGGGCCTGTGATGCTGGTGTCGTTCATCTTTGGCTGCATCGACGCGCTCAAGGGCGCGGGTTTGGCCGGCTGGATGCCATCGCAGTTGGCGAATCTGCCGTTGAGCGAGCAGGGCCTAGCGTGGCTGGTGCCATCGGTGATGGTGTTGGTCGTGGCGGTGGTGGTTGACCGTATACTCGGCAAGCGTAGCGAAGCGATCGCATAACCCATGTTCGCGCAGTACTGAAATGCCCCGTATCAATCGATACGGGGCATTTTTTATGTGTGTATGGCTTACAAGCTCTAAAGTGTGGAACACGGTCAATGTGGGAGCGGGCTTGCCTGCGATAGCGGTGGATCAGTCAGCTCATCAGGTGCTGACCCACCGTCTTCGCAGGCAAGCCAGCTCCCACCTTTTGTACCGCGTTTGCTCCAATTTACCTGCATGAGGACCCGCATGTCGTTCATCGAAGCCAATCAGATCCACCTGCTCGCCGCGCTCTGGTTCGTTCTGTGCTGGGGCGGCTACACCCGCTACGCCATTTGGAAAGCCCGCGACACGGCCTGCCTGGCCAGCGTGCTGCATCTGTACCGTGAAGACTGGATGCGCCGCATGCTCCTGCGCGACAATCGCATCGCCGATGCCAGCGTGATCGGTAACCTGGAGCGCAACGCGTCATTCTTTGCCTCCAGCACCCTGATCATCCTGGCCGGCATTCTCACCGTGCTCGGCGCTTCGGAGCGCGCGGTGTCGCTGTTGGCGGACATCCCCTTGGTGCAGCAGGCCTCCCAGGGCATGTCTGAAATCAAGCTGCTGTGCCTGGCACTGGTATTCGTCTATGCGTTCTTCACGTTCAGCTGGTGCATGCGTCAGTACAACTTCGCAGCGGTGCTGGTCGGCTCGGCACCGATGGTCGGTGAGCGCCACGTGTCGGAGCAGGAGCGCAACGCGTTTGCCCTGCGCGCGGCGCGGGTGATTTCCATGGCCGCCAACCAGTTCAACTTTGGCCTGCGCGCTTATTACTTCGGCATGACCATGCTGGCGTGGTTTGTCAGCCCCTGGTTGTTCATGTTGATGAGCAGTGGGGTCGTGTTGGTGCTGTATCGCCGGGAGTTTCATTCCGACGTTCTGCAAGTGATGGTGTATACCCAGACGGATTCACCGCCGGCCGAAGCTGTTAAAGACGCGGCCTGATTAACCTGACAAATAAAAACCCAGACAAAGTAAAGCCCGCTATGTAAGCGGGCTTTCTTTTTGCAGCTAAGCTATTTCAAGCCGCGGTCTTAAGAACCGGTGGCAGGGGTAGCAGGTGCTGCTTCTTTTGCGGCGGCTTCGTTCGATTCAGCCTGAGCTTTGGCAGCATCGGCGTTTTCTTTCGCAGCGTCGTTCACTTTATCCTGAGCCTTCGCCATATCTTTCTGAGCTTGCTCGGAATGCGAGGCAGCGTCTTGGGCTTTGTCTTCGGATTTCTTATCGCAGGCAGCGAGGCCGAGGGCAGCGGCCAACATCATGGAAATAGCTAAAGTCTTGCGCATGGGTGTTTCTCCTTATTGAAGATATCTACTGGCCTTTCGAGCATGGCCGTTCGGTATTAGTTCCTTCTGGCGTTCAGATATATAAACCACCCGTGCCAAGGAACTTCACCTGCACGTCTCTACTCCTCGATCAACACACAATAAGAGTCTGGATCGAATGACCGAAAATCCTCTGTTAGAGCGCGCGACGCGCTTTGTATCCGCCTTGCGCCATTGTCAGGTCCTGGGTATCCGCGCTTACGAGGCGACCGAAGAGGGCATGACGCTGGTCATGCCCTATGCACCGCATCTGGTGGGCAATCCCCGCTCCGGCGTGATCCACGGCGGCGCGCTGACTTCGCTGATGGACACCGCCTGCGGCATGGCGACCCTGTGCGTCTTGCCGGAATTCGAGGTGTGCCCGACCCTCGATTTACGCATCGACTATATGCATCCCCCCGCGCCACACCAGCCTGTATATGGCTTTGCCCAGTGCTACCGGGTGACCACCGATGTGATCTTCACGCGTGGCTTCGCCTACCAGGCTGACCCGCAACAACCCATTGCCCAAGTGGTGGGCACGTTCATGCGCATGGGCAAGCACCTCAAGGGCACACAAGGCCTGGGCAGCACGCTTAAGGGAGATCAGGCATGACGCACCGATTTAAGACCCGATTGGAACAGGCCCATGAGCGCGGCGATTACGAGGCGCTGCTCAGCCTGATCCCTTACGCCAAGCTGATCGGCATCGAATGCACACGGCTCGGCGACGAATTGCTGTTTCGGCTGCCAGCCAACAAGGACAATATTGGTAACCCTATATTGCCGGCGCTGCACGGAGGGGTGATCGCAGGCTTCATGGAATTGTCAGCGGCGCTGCACTTGCTGGTATTTACCGGTGCGCCGGGGATCCCGAAAATCATCGATTTTTCCCTGGATTACCTGCGCGCAGGGCAGTTTCGCGATACTTACGCCAAATGCCAGGTATGGCGCCAAGGCAGGCGGGTGGCAAACGTGGCCATTACCGCCTGGCAAAGCACGGCGGCCGAGCCCATCGCTACCGCTCGCGCGCATTTCAAAATCGAGGAAGCGAGCCGCCCTTGAAATCCTGGTCTTAGCCCCCAACTTTGATGACAACCCGCCGCCAACCCTCAAGGGCGCGGCCACTGCCATCCAATTGGAGTTTGATGACCATGAGTGTGGAAACTCAAAAGGAAACCCTGGGCTTCCAGACCGAGGTGAAGCAACTGCTGCACCTCATGATCCATTCGCTGTATTCCAACAAGGAAATTTTCCTTCGCGAATTGATCTCGAACGCCTCTGACGCTGTCGACAAATTACGTTTCGAAGCCCTGTCCAAGCCTGAGTGGCTGGAAGGTGGCGCTGAACTGAAAATCCGTGTGAGCTTCGACAAAGACGCCAAGACCGTCACGATCGAAGACAACGGCATCGGCATGAGCCGCGAAGACGCGATTACCCATTTGGGCACGATCGCCAAATCCGGCACCGCTGATTTCATGAAGAACCTCACCGGCGATCAGAAGAAGGATTCGCACCTGATCGGCCAATTCGGCGTGGGCTTCTATTCGGCCTTTATCGTCGCCGACCAGGTCGAAGTGTTTACCCGTCGTGCCGGCCTTGACGCCAGCGAAGGCGTGCACTGGGCCTCCAAGGGCGAGGGTGAGTTCGAAATCGCCACGGTCGACAAGGCTGAACGTGGTACCCGCATCGTGCTGCACCTCAAAGATGCTGAAGACGAATTCGCCGATGGCTGGCGTCTGCGCAACATCATCAAGAAGTACTCCGACCACATCGCGTTGCCGATCGAGCTGCCGAAAGAACAAGCGGCCGCCGAAGGCGAAGAGGCGCCCGCCCAGGAATGGGAAGTGGTCAACCGCGCCAGCGCCCTGTGGACCCGTCCGCGTACCGAGATCAAGGACGAGGAATACCAGGAGTTCTACAAGCACATCGGTCATGATTACGAAAACCCGCTGAGCTGGAGCCACAACAAGGTTGAGGGCAAGCTCGAATACAGCTCGCTGCTCTACGTACCGGCCCGTGCGCCATTCGACCTGTACCAGCGCGAAGCGCCCAAAGGCCTCAAGCTCTACGTGCAGCGCGTCTTCGTGATGGACCAGGCGGAATCCTTCCTGCCGTTGTACCTGCGCTTTATCAAAGGCGTGGTCGACTCCAACGACCTGTCGCTGAACGTGTCGCGGGAGATCCTGCAGAAAGACCCGATCATCGACTCCATGAAGTCGGCGCTGACCAAGCGCGTGCTCGACATGCTGGAAAAGTTGGCGAAGAACGAGCCCGAGCAATACAAAGGCTTCTGGAAAAACTTCGGCCAGGTCATGAAAGAAGGCCCGGCGGAAGATTTTGCCAACAAGGAAAAAATCGCCGGCCTGCTGCGCTTTGCCTCGACTCAAGGCGACGACGGCGAGCAGGTGGTGTCCCTGGCCGAGTACCTGGCGCGTGCCAAGGAAGGTCAGGACAAGATCTACTACCTGACCGGCGAAACCTATGCCCAGGTCAAGAACAGCCCGCACTTGGAGGTCTTCCGCAAGAAAGGCATCGAAGTGCTGCTGCTGACCGACCGTATCGATGAGTGGCTGATGAGCTACCTCACCGAGTTCGATGGCAAGTCCTTTGTCGACGTGGCTCGTGGTGACCTGGACCTGGGTAACCTGGACTCCGAGGAAGAGAAGAAAGAAGCCGAAGAAGTCGCCAAGTCCAAAGAAGGCCTGGTTGAGCGAATCAAGGCGTCCTTGGGCGACGCGGTCAGCGAAGTGCGGGTTTCCCACCGCCTGACCGATTCCCCGGCAATCTTGGCCATCGGCGAACAGGACCTGGGCATGCAGATGCGCCAGATCCTCGAAGCCAGCGGTCAGAAGGTGCCGGATTCCAAGCCGATCTTCGAATTCAACCCGGCTCACCCGCTGATCGAGAAACTCGACGGCGAGCAGAGCGAAGAGCGCTTTGGCGACTTGTCCCACATCCTCTTCGACCAGGCGGCACTTGCTGCAGGCGACAGCCTCAAGGACCCGGCCGCTTATGTGCGCCGACTGAACAAGCTGCTGGTTGAACTGTCGGTTTAACACCGTTGTAGGAAAAACCCGCTTCGCAGACTGTGTGAAAACACGCTGAAGGCGGCCTAAGCAAACGCCCCGACTTGTTCGGGGCGTTTGCTTTTGTGCAGGTAACAGGCGAAAAAAGGCTTTTCAGCCCATCAACTCCATCATTCGACGTACACCCAGCACATTGATCGCTCTTTTGAGGTTGTAGGCGCTCACTGCCAAGGCCATTTCCGCTCTTGCCCCCTCGCACTGTCGCAGCAGGAAGCGGCCGTTTCCAAACAGCCATTGCTTAAGGTTGCCGAAGGGGTGCTCAACGATTGACCTTCGGCTCACCATCATTTCGGGATTTGCCTGCATGCGCTGCTCCATTTATTCAGCTGTTTGAGCGTCAGCAGTTTGCCAGCAGGGCATCGGTACTGATCCTGCTGCGCATCGTAAGTAAAATCTTCTCGCTCGAAGAGTTCCTTCTCCTTGCTACGGGGGTTAACTGCTCGGTTGGGCGATACATACGCCGTAATGCCCGCCTCTTCACACGCCTGGAACTGCTTGCCATTGGAGTAGCCCGCATCGGCGGTCACGCTCAGTTCGCTCTGCTGCAACTGTTCTTTGGCAGCCTTGGCCATGGGCTCAAGTTGCTGCGTATCGTTGCCGTCTTGTGTCACGTCGTGATGCAGGATCAAGCAGTGTTCAGCGTCCACGGCGGTTTGTACGTTATAAGCCACCCGCGGGCCTTTGGGCGTGCGCATCATTCGGGCATCGCTTTCGCCGGTGTTGAACTGCTCGATCCCCATCGACTTCATCAGCGCCTGGCAGGTCAGGTTGTTCAGTTGCCGGGCTTCAAGTTGCTCCAGCGCTGTCTTGATGGCGCTACGGTCAATGGTTTCACCCGCTTCGGCTTTATCGGCCTCATCCAGTTCGGCCAGATATTGGACGATGCGCTTATCCAGCTTTTCCTGCTGGCGCTTAAGCTGTTTCACGTTCAGATGGCGCCGCGAAGAGGCTACCGCCTGAAATTTACTGCCATCAATGGCAACCAGGTCGCCAGTAATCAAACCGACCGTACGGCAGAACTGAACGAAGACCCGACACGTTGCACTGAACGCTTGTTTGTTGTCCTTGCGAAAGTCGGCAATGGTCTTGAAATCGGGTTTGAGGCGGTTGAGTAACCACATGACTTCGATGTTGCGCTGGCACTCGGCTTCGAGACGACGAGAGGAGCGGATACGCTGGAAATAGCCGTACAGATAGAGCTTGAGCTGATCTGCCGGATCGTAAGAGGGGCGGCCTGTGCTTTTGGGTACCGCCTTGTCGAACCCCAAGCGTATGAGATCGAGCTTGGCAACGAAGGCATCAATCACGCAAACGAGGTGATCCTCAGGGATTAAATCTTCCAGCGAAACCGGAAAAAGGCTGGTCTGATCGCGCGCTTGACCCTGGATGTAAGCCATAACAAAAATGCCCCGTATCTTTCGATACGGGGCATTCTCTTAAACCGCGACGCAGATTGCCAGGTTTTCACACAGTCTGCTCGGGGCGTTTTTTCGTTCTACTGCACCTCAACTGGAGTAAATGATGAGCCAAGTCACTGTGCGTTCCGTGGTCTATCAGATTGATGGCCAGTCCTATGAAAGCCGTCTGGCGTTCGATGCCAGCCATCAGGGCCCGTTGCCTGGCCTGTTGATGGCGCCGAACTGGATGGGGGTGAGTGCGGGTGCTGAAGAAATCGCTAAAAGCGTGGCCGGCAAAGGCTACGTGGTGCTGATCGCCGACCTGTACGGGCAAACGGTGCGGCCGTCGAACGGCGATGAAGCCGGCGCCGCGATGATGCCGTTGAAAAACGACCGTGCGTTGCTGAACAAGCGCATGCAGGCCGCCTTCGAACAACTGCAAGCCCAGACCGAAGCGCCTGTCGATACGTCGAAGCTGGCCACCTTTGGTTTCTGCTTCGGGGGTTGCTGCGCCCTGGAACTGGCGCGTACCGGTGCGCCAGTCAAGGCTGCTATTTCGTTCCACGGCACCCTGGACACGCCGACCCCGGCTGATGCCAGGAACATCAAGGGTTCAGTGCTGGTGCTGCATGGCGCGTCCGACCCATTGGTGCCTAAGGAGCAACTGCCGGCGTTCGAAGATGAAATGAACGCAGCCGGCGTGGATTGGCAGCTGCTGAGCTATGGCGGCGCGGTGCATTCGTTCACGGATCCTGATGCGAATGTGCCGGGCAAGATGATGTATGACGCCAAGACGGCTGAACGGGCCTTCCGGTCGATGCATAACTTGTTGGATGAAGTGTTCAAGGGCTGATTCTTCAGCGTTTGTTCGGGCCTCTTCGCGAGCAAGCCCGCTCCCACATTTGCACCTCATTCCTACAGGGAAAATGCGGTCCGAACTGTGGGAGCGGGCTTGCTCGCGAAAGCTATCTCACCGGCAACTCAATTCTTTCAGACTCGCCCGGCACCGTCGGCCAATCCCCAGCCGCCCAACGCTGCCGGGCCTGCTCGATCACCGCAGGATCACTCGCCACAAAATTCCAGTTGATCCGCCGCGGCCCATCCAGCGGCGCGCCGCCGAATACCACCAAGTGGCAATCACTCTCGGCGAACAGCGTCAGCTCCTGCCCGGCCGGCAGCACCACCAGGCTGTGGACCTCCAACGCTTCGCCCTCCAATTGTGCTTCACCTTCCAGCACATACACCGCGCGCTCCTCATGCTCATCCGGAATCAGCAACGTGGTGGCCGTCTGCATCTGTACATCGGCATACAGCGTGGGCGACAGCACCGGCACCGGTGATTTGAGGCAGAACCCACTGCCCGCGATCAGGCGGACCTGCACGCCGAGGTTGTCACTCACGGGCAGGCTCGCGGCGGGGTGATGGCTGTAATGCCCGGGCCCTGTCTCGTGGTCCCTGGGTGACGCCAGCCAGACCTGCAGGCCATGCAGGCTGAAACCACTGGCCTTGAGCACTTCGGGGGTCCGTTCGACATGGGCGATCGCGCTGCCGGCGGTCATCCAGCTGACGTCACCGGCCTGCACCACTTGGTCCGAGCCCAGGCTGTCCTTGTGCTGCAACGCGCCTTCGAACAGGTAGGTGAGGGTGCTCAGCCCGATATGCGGATGCTGGCGGATGTTCATGCCATCGCCCGGTGCGTAGCGGGTGGGCAGCATATGGTCGAAGAACACAAAAGGCCCCACGCTGCGGCACGCCCGCGAGGGCAGCGGGCGCAGGATGGGTTGGCCTTCGACATCTTCGGGGCGAGGGCGGATCACGGTGAAGGGGGGCATGGTGCATCCCAGTCTGAGCGGGTTGGATAGGGCTGAGCATAACCCGCTCGGTAGGATGTTGCCGCTATCGGCTGAAGGCGCCTTGCGATGTTGTGCGTGGATGAACCCTGGCATGCCGCGCAAGGTCTACCCGTATCAGCTCCTATTGAGATTTTACCGTGCCCTGGACTCGCCTGACCCTTGCCCTGTTGCTCGTCGCCAGCAGCCTTGCCGTGCACGCTCGTGACTATGCCTACAGCGATGCGCACCTGCACTACGTCGATTTCTTCCAGGAAACGGCCGGCATGGACAAGCTGCTCAAGGCGATGGCCGACAACCGCATCGAACATGTGATGATTTCCGGCATACCGGTCGCGAAGAAATGGCACGAGGACGAACCCAAGCGCCCGCGCTATTACGCCGGTGACGACGCCGATGCCTACTGGTACAGCGCCACCGACGTGATCGTCGCAGCAGCGGTCAACAAACTGACCCCTGAGCAGCGCGCGCACTTTCATCCGTTCCTGTCGGGGTTCAACCCCAATGACAAAAACTCGGACGCCCATATCCAGCGCATGCTCGACCTCAACCCAGGCCTGTGGCAGGGCATCGGCGAAGTCTTCACCCGCCACGATGACCTGACTGCCCTGACGTCGGGCGACACCCCGCGCGCCAATAACGAGGCCATGACGCGCATCTATCATCTTGCGGCGGAAAACGACCTGCCGGTGATGCTGCATTCCAACATCACCTCCAAGCGCGAGCGTAACCCGCTGTACCTGGCTGAAGTGGAGGAGCCACTGCGCAACCATCCGCACACGCGCTTTATCTGGGCGCATGCCGGCACCAGCAAGGAGATCCATCGCCATCAGGTGCAGATGGACTTTTTGCTGCCGACCTTGAACCGTATGCTGGAGGCGTATCCCAACCTCTACATCGACCTGTCCTGGAGCATGCTTACGCCGTATCTGCTGGATGAGGCGGGTCAGCCCAGGCCTGAATGGGTCAAGCTGGTGGAGCGCTTCCCGGACCGGTTCATGCTGGGCTCGGATGTAGTGGGGCGTTTCAACAAGCTAGGTAAGGAAATGCGCCGGTTTGACCCCTTCCTGGATGCCTTGCCTGAAGACGTCGCGCGCAAAGTGGCGCGGGATAACTTCCTCGCGGTTCTGCCCAAGCTCTGAACGTCACGGTGGCGCGGTTTTGGCGTGCGGCTGGACACCGAGTCGGCTTTATCGCAGGCAAGCCAGCTCCCACAGGGGAATGCATTCCAAATGTGGGAGCTGGCTTGCCTGCGATAAAGGCGACTCGGTCTCTGTTCATTCACCCACAAAAAAGCCCCGAACCAGTCGGGGCTTTTTTATTGGATCAAGCTACAGGCCTTACTTGCCCTGCCAGCGTTTCAACACCAGCGTGGCGTTAGTGCCACCGAAGCCGAAGCTGTTGCTCATCACGGTGTCGATCTTGGCGTTTTCAACGGTCTTGGTCAGGATCGGCATATCGGCCAGCACCGGATCAATCTCGTCGATGTTGGCCGAACCGGCCATGAAGTTGCCTTCCATCATCAGCAGGCAGTAGATCGCTTCGTGAACGCCGGCGGCGCCCAGGGAGTGACCGGACAGGCTCTTGGTCGAGCTGATGGCCGGGGCCTTGTCGCCGAATACCGCACGCACGCCTTCCATTTCCTTGGCATCGCCGACCGGCGTGGAAGTGCCGTGGGTGTTCAGGTAGTCGATGGGGGTATCCACGGTGGACATGGCCATCTGCATGCAGCGGATGGCGCCTTCACCGCTTGGGGCAACCATGTCGTAGCCGTCGGAGGTCGCGCCGTAGCCGACGATTTCCGCGTAGATCTTGGCGCCACGGGCCAGCGCGTGCTCCAGCTCCTCGACCACCACCATGCCGCCACCGCCAGCGATGACGAAACCGTCACGCTTGGCGTCGTAGGCACGGGAGGCCTTTTCCGGGGTTTCGTTGTACTGGGTGGACAGCGCGCCCATGGCGTCGAACAGGAACGATTGGCTCCAATGCTCTTCTTCACCGCCGCCGGCGAATACGATGTCCTGCTTGCCCAGTTGGATCTGCTCAACGGCAGTGCCGATGCAGTGGGCGCTGGTGGCGCACGCCGACGAGATCGAGTAGTTCACACCCTTGATCGCGAACGGTGTGGCCAGGCAGGCCGAAACGGTGCTGCCCATGGTCCGCGTAACGCGGTACGGGCCGACGCGCTTCACGCCTTTTTCGCGCAGGATATCCAGCGCTTCCATCTGGTTGAGGGTCGATGCGCCGCCGGAGCCGGCGATCAGGCCGGTGCGTACGTTCGATACCTGGTCGTCGCTCAGGCCGGAGTCGGCGATCGCGTCTTTCATCGCCAGGTAGGCATAGGCGGCAGCGTGGCCGACGAAGCGATAGATCTTGCGATCGATCAACTCTTCGAGGGGCAGGTCGATGGAGCCGGAAACCTGGCTACGCAGACCCATTTCGGCATATTCCGGGTTGAAGCGGATGCCAGGGCGACTTGCACGCAGGTTAGCGGTGACGGTCTCTTTGTCATTGCCCAGGCAAGAAACGATGCCCAGACCAGTGATAACGACGCGGCGCATGCGGATAACCCTTAAAAGTTGTCAGTGGAAGTGAATACGCCGACCCGAAGGCCTTCGGCAGTATAGATCTCGCGACCGTCGACAGTCACCGAACCGTCGGCGATGGCCAGGTTCAGCTTGCCCTTGAGGACGCGCTTGATTTGAATGTTGTAGGTGACTTTCTTGGCGGTCGGCAGGACCTGGCCAAAGAACTTCACTTCACCCGAACCCAGGGCGCGACCGCGACCCGGCAGGCCTTGCCAGCCCAGGTAGAAGCCGACCAGTTGCCACATGGCGTCGAGGCCCAGGCAGCCTGGCATCACCGGGTCACCTTCGAAATGGCAGGCGAAGAACCACAGGTCCGGGGTGATATCCAGCTCGGCGACCAATTCACCTTTGCCGTACTTGCCACCTTCTTCGCTGATATGGGTGATGCGATCCACCATCAGCATGTTCGGGGCGGGCAGTTGCGCGTTACCTGGTCCGAACAGCTCACCGCGACTGCAGCGCAGCAGTTCTTCCCGAGTAAAGGCGTTTTGTTTGGTCATGCGAGCTCCTCAATAATCCCATGCGGCAGGGTAGGGCAAATCTTCCCGAACCGAATGAAGCGTTCATGCCTCATGTCGGCAGCCTACACATAGACTATTGCGTTGTAGTGAAAGTCACAGCGGCAAGGTACTCAATGTACACCTGTTCACTGAAATGTTAAACCGGGCCCGTTTATGGGCTCGTTCGGGTGCCTAAGACTGCCGCACTTTCGCCTTTCACGCCAGTCAGAGTTGGCTGATGGCGCCGCGCTATTGCACCCAGCGTTGCAGGATTTTCTGCAAATCCGTGCGTTTGAACGGCTTGGCCAGGTAATCGTTCATTCCTGCTGCAAGGCAGCTTTCACGGTCACCCTGCAAGGCATTGGCGGTCAGGGCGATGATCGGTAGATCGGCGCAACCCGGCAGCTGGCGAATCCGGCGGGTGGCTTCGTAGCCATCGACCAGTGGCAGCCGGCAATCCATCAGGATCGCCGTGAAGATCAGGCTTTCGGCGCTGCGGATCGCCTCGGCACCGTCGGTGGCCAGGCTCACTTCAAAGCCCAGGCTGCGCAGCATCGCTTCGACCACGGTGCGGTTGACCGGGTTGTCTTCCACCAGCAGTACATGGCGGCCGTTGCCCGCGCCGGCTTTGCCGTCGGCGTCGCTGGCGATGCTCGGTACGCTGTGCTGGTCAATGGCCAGGGGAATTTCCAGGGTGAACACCGAGCCGCGGCCTTCTTCGCTCTGGGCGCGCAAGGTGCCGCCCATGCGCTCGGCCAGGGTACGGGCGATGGGCAGGCCCAGGCCGGTGCCGCCGTAACGTCTTGAAATGGAACTGTCCGCCTGCTGGAACGCATCGAACATCAATTCCAGGCGTTCGGCGGATATGCCGATGCCGCTGTCGCGCACGGTGCAGGTGAACCACAGCAGTTCATGGTCGAGGGTCTGCCACTGCGGTTCGACGTTGACACTGCCGTGCTCGGTGAACTTCAACGCGTTGCCGATCAGGTTCACCAGGATCTGGCGGATACGCGTCGGGTCACCCTGCACGCACAGCGCGTCCATCCCCTGCGGGATCGACAGCGTCAGCGCCAACCCGCGCTGCTGGGCGCTGTGCTGGAAGGCCTGGGCACAGCTGTTGATCAGGTCCGCCAGGTTGAACGCAATATGCTCCAGCTCCAGGGCGGCGCGTTCGATCCGCGAGAAGTCGAGGATATCGTTGATGACCTTGAGCAAATGCTCGGTGGATTCGGAGGCCAGCGCCGCGTACTCGGTCTGTTCCTCGGTCATCTCGGTGGTTTCCAGCAACTGCAACATGCCCAGCACGCCGTTCATGGGCGTGCGCAGCTCATGGCTCATCATGGCCAGGAAATCCGACTTGGCGTTGTTGGCGCGCTCGGCCTCTTCGCGGGTCTGGATCAACTGGGCCATCGCCTGCTGCTGTTCACGGCTGGCCTGGTTGAGCCCTTCGGCGAGGTTGTTGATGTGCCGCGACAGATCGCCCAGCTCCGAGTCATCCACGATCGGCAGCGGCGTCTTGTAGTCACCTTGCTGGATGGCTTTTACCGCATGGCCCATGGCGCTGATCGGCTGCGACAGGCTGGCGGCCAGGCGCCGGGCGAGCAGGAAGGTAAACAACAGGGCGAACAGCGCCAGGATGCCGGCCTTGAACAGGATCTCCTGCTGGCGCTGGCTGAAGGCATCGTTGGACATGCCCACGATCACCCGGCCCAGGTAGTCTGCCCGCGGCGCCTTGGATTCGTTGAGGTTGTCCTGGAAAAAGTCATTGCCCAACTGGATGTGTTGCAGGCGGATCGGCGCCTGGAACACTTTTACCGACAGCGAGCGGTCGTGTTTCTCCGAAGGCTGCTCGACATACACCAGGATGTTCTCGCTGCTGTCCTGAATCTCCAGGAAGCGCACATGGGGTGTCGCCAGCGTGGCGCGTAACAGGCTTTCAAGCACCTCGTTGTTGCCGGAAATCACCCCGTATTCGGTCGCGGGCGCCAGTTGGTTGGCGATCAACTGGCCGGTGTGATCCAGCTCCTGGCGCAGGTCCTGGATGCGCACGAAGGTAAAGAAGCTGATCAACAGCAACGTCAGCAACAGCGCCGGGCCCAGGGTGATGAGCTGCGTGCGGGTGTTGATGTCCCAACGACGACGCAAGGTCATGGGCGTTTTTCTCCTTCGGCCAGTCGCGTGGCGACGCTGGTTTCGTCCACCTGTTCGAGCCCCAGTGAGCGCGCGACTTGCGGGTTGCCCACGATTTTGAAGTGTTCCGGATACAGCGAACGCGGCCAGTTGGCGGGCGGGTGGTCGAGCAGGCGGTCGAGCACGGCCAGCCAGTCGGCCTGGTCGCTGTAGGTGCTGGCGAGGCTGCCGGCCCGCACAAACCCTGCATTCGGGCCCACCAGCGGCAATTGCTGGGCGTAGCTGCTCAGCAGCAGGTTTTTCGCGGTTTTCGGGTTGTACAACTGCGGGTCGTCGAGGCCGAGCAGCACGTCACTTTTTCTGAACAGGGTTTGCAGCGCCCGGCTGTCATTAATGTTGTCCCAACGCTGGGGCACGATCTGCAGGCCCAGGGGCGTGGCGTGCTGGCGCAGTTCGGTCAGCAGGAATTCACTGTCGGCGCCGTAAAGCACGCCGATGCGCCGCGCCTGCGGCAGAATGCGGGCGATCAGGCGCAATTGGCGCGCCAGCGGTGGGTCGCTCCACAACAGGCTGATGCGTGGATGCTGCGTTGCGCCCAGGCGCTGCTGGGCCTGCAGCCGGCTGATGCGCAGTACCAGCGTCGGCGGACCTTGGGCGTCCTGCAGGCGCCAGTCGAGGCCGGGCAGGTCGAGCAGGATCAGCCGGGTAGTGGCCGGCAGTCGGCTGGGGGCCGGCAAATCGTCGAGGGCGGTGAAGGTGACCGTGTCTTCGGGGCGCTGCCGCGCCAGGGCCTGGGTGAAGTCCTGGACCCCGGCGCTGTCTTCGGCGGCGGTCAGCAGGATGTCGGCGCTCCAGGCCGGCACGGCCGAGAGCAGGCAGACGAGCAGCACCGCGCGCCGCCAGAGCGTGTGGAGAGAAAAGCAGGTCATCCGTGACGAGTCGCCCATGTCAGAACTCTAACTCTGCGCTGAAATAGAGTACCTGGCGATGGTCGTAATTGTTGTCGGCCCAGGTGGTGGGCTGGTTATCGAGGCGTTGTTGCAGCATGCCCGCCAGCTCCACGTTGGCCTTACCCAGGGCAATACGCTTGGCCATCCGCAGGTCGACCCGCTCGAAGCGATACGCGTTGAGTGCGTCATCGCCATAGTAGAACAGCGCGCTGGACCAACCCTGGCCCCATTCACGCAGCCAGCCGGCGGAGCCGCTGTTACGTGCGGTCTGTGCCTTGTCCAGCGGGTTGCTGCTGGTGGCGTCGACGTAGGCGTAGGTCAGGCGCAGGCGGTCGGCGTTGCTCACGCGCCAGTCGAACTGGGACTCGGCGCCGGTGAACCGTGCGCTGTTGGCATTGCTGGCGATGTACTGGTTATTGCGCAGCGGCGAGCTGATCATGTCGGTGATCTCGTCATAGAACAGTTTCACGTCCATGTTCAGCCCGATGTCGGCGAAGAAGCCGTTGTACCCCAGTTCCCGCGATTTCATCATCTCTTTATTGAGGTTTCCCGGACCACGGGTTTTTACGAAGTATTGCCCGGTGGTCTGCCCATAGGCGGGGGAGCTGAGGTTGGTGACGCGGTAGCTCCAGTTGACGTTGTTCTCGAACATATCCGGTGAGCGGATCGCTTCGGAGTACACCGCGCGCAGGCCGTGGCGCGGGTTGATCAGGTAGTTGACCGCCACCCGTGGCGTCAGCGAGTTGCCGCTCAGGTGCGTGTCTTCATACATGGCGCCGCCCTGCAGCAACCAATGCTCGCTGGCGCGCCACTCCAGTTGGCCGAACAGGCGCCAGGTGGTGTCGTCCAGCGTGCCGTTGAAGTAGGTGTCGGAGTCGGCGCGGTCATAGCGGTAGTTCATGCCGCTGACCAGGCGCAGGCGGTCGGACAGGCTGAGGGTGTCTTGAATCTCCAGGTCGTAGCGGCTTTCACGGGTGCTCTGGTCGATGTTGCCGCACACGCTCTGGCTGGCGCCGTTGCGCCACTGGTCCAGCACCTGATTGGCCAAGGCTTGCTCGGCGGCGCTGCCCGGTGGCGCGCTGCCTTGGCTGTAAGTGTCCATGTGCCGGGCCAGTAATTCGGCGTAGTTGGGGTTCATCTGCCACAGTTGGGTCAGCTCGGGGCTGAACGAGACCTTGGCGTCACAGGCTTTCCAGATTTGCCGGCGGTCCCATTGCTGCGCCGAACCTTGGATATACAGGCTGTGGTCAGGGTTGAAGTCGAAGTTCCAGCGCAGGGAGCCGGCGTAGTCCTTGGCTGAGACGTCGGAATTGTTTCCGCCTTCGGTAATCCCGGCAAAGACCGGGCTGTAGGTATAAGGACGTTGGTTGGTGCCTTCCTTCGCATCAAGTTGCACATCGATGCTTTGTTGCGTGTTCAGCGTCTGGCTGATCGCCAGGCTGAAGCGGTTGAGGCGGCGGCCGTCACGGCGGTCGGCACCGGCGGCATCGCTGTCGAAGCCGTCGTCCTGTTGCCCGGAAAGGGACAGGCGCAGGTCGCCGCTGTCCCAGCCGGCGCCCTGGCTGGCATAGAAGTCGTTGATGCCGCGTTCGCCCCGCACCACCTTGACCCGTGTGCCGTGGCTGTTGGCCGGCGAGCGTGTAAGGATGTTGACCACCGCCATCAAGGCATTGGCGCCGTAACTGACGGTGTTGGGGCCACGGAACACTTCGATGCGCTCGATATCTTCCATGGCCACCGGAATGTCACTCCAGTCCACGGTGGCCAGGCCCGCGCGGTACACCGAGCGGCCATCGATCAAGACCTGCATGCGCCGCGCATCGCTGGCACTGGTGCCGTGGTAGTTCACCGCCGCCTGGTTGCCGGTGGTGTAGCCGACCATCATGCCCGGCACCAGGCGCAGCAACTCACTGATGTCCCGCGCGCCGCTGGCCTTGATCAGCTCGCTGTCGATCACGGTCATGCTGCCAGGCACGGCGGCGGCCGATTGCTTGAGGCGCGTGGCGGTCAACACTTGGGGCAGGGGCTGGCTGTCGAGGAACAAGTCATCGGCCAGCGCCGCGCTGCTGCACAGCGGCATGCCCAACAGCATCAGCCACAGGGATGAACGGGGAGGAGGGCCCAAATACACGGCACGGCCTTGATAATTGCGGATAGCCGCCCATGTTAACTGAGGTCGGGCCTTTTGCCAGTCAACGGGCTTGCAATTACTTCAGGTAAATGTGGCATTTTCCGACAAACGCACGAATTGATACGGGGGCTGGCCGCGAGCGGGTCGGCCCGTATAATGCCGCCATCGCCACTGGTATGGATTAACGGATTGCATATGACTGAACAGCGCCCTATCGCGGTCCTGGGAGGCGGAAGTTTTGGTACCGCCGTGGCTAACCTGTTGGCCGAGAACGGCCACGCTGTACGCCAGTGGATGCGCGACCCCGACCAGGCCGAGGCCATCCGGGTGCACCGGGAAAATCCGCGTTACCTCAAAGGCATCAAGATCCATCCGGCGGTCGAACCGGTCACGGACCTGCTGGAAACCCTCACGGCTTGCGACCTGTGCTTTGTCGCGCTGCCGTCCAGCGCCCTGCGCTCGGTGCTGGCACCCCACGCCGAGCGTCTGGCGGGCAAGTTGCTGGTCAGCCTGACCAAGGGCATCGAGGCGCAGACCTTCAAGCTGATGAGCGAAATCCTCGAAGAGATCGCTCCCCAGGCGCGCATTGGTGTGCTGTCCGGGCCGAACCTGGCGCGGGAAGTAGCCGAGCACGCACTGACCGCCACGGTGGTGGCCAGTGAAGACGAAGCCCTCTGCGAACGTGTCCAGGCCGTGCTGCATGGCCGCACCTTCCGGGTCTACGCCAGCAGCGACCGCTTTGGCGTGGAGCTGGGCGGCGCGCTGAAAAACGTCTATGCGATCATTGCCGGCATGGCGGTGGCGCTGGGCATGGGCGAGAACACCAAGAGCATGCTGATCACCCGTGCCTTGGCCGAGATGACCCGTTTTGCGGTGAACCAGGGCGCCAATCCGATGACCTTCCTCGGGCTGGCGGGCGTGGGCGACCTGATCGTCACCTGCTCCTCGCCGAAAAGCCGCAACTACCAGGTGGGTTTCGCCCTCGGCCAGGGTTTGAGCCTGGACGACGCGGTCACACGTCTGGGCGAAGTGGCCGAAGGGGTCAACACCCTCAAGGTGCTCAAGGCCAAGGCCCAGGAAGCCGGTGTGTACATGCCGCTGGTCGCCGGGCTGCACGCGATCCTGTTTGAAGGGCGCACCTTGGACCAGGTCATCGAGCTGCTGATGCGGGCCGAGCCGAAAACCGATGTCGACTTTATTTCCACCAGTGGTTTCAATTGAGGAGCCGGTCATGAACGATCCGAAAGCAACCCCCAAGTACGAATCCATTGCTCTGCGTATCCTGTGGATGCTGGTGTTTGCCCTGGTGTGGCAAGTGGCGCAGTTCCTGCTCGGCGCACTGGTGGTGGTGCAGCTGGTTTACAGGCTGATTTATGGCGCACCGAACCTGGGTCTGATGAACTTCGGCGACAGCCTCAGCCAGTTCCTCGCGCAGATCGGCCGTTTCGGCAGCTTCCACAGCGAACAAAAGCCCTGGCCGTTCGCCGATTGGCCGACCCCGCGCGCGCCCGAGGGCGAAGCCGCCCACAGCGTGCCGCCGGCACCGCACCCGGTGCGTGATGAGGAGCCAAAGCTGTGAAAGTGTGGATATTGCGCCATGGTGAGGCCGAAGGGCATGCGCCGACGGATGCCGAACGCAACCTTACCGAGCACGGCCGTGCCGAAGTATTGCGCAGTGCTGCGCACCTGATCGGCCAGCCCCTCGGAGCGATCATCGCCAGCCCTTATGTGCGGGCGCAGCAGACCGCGCACCTGGTGCGCGAGGCCCTGGGCTTTGACGCTGACATTCGTACGGTGCCGTGGCTGACGCCGGAGGGCAATCCGTCGCAAGTGCTGGAAAATCTCGATAGCGATGACAACGTGCTGCTGGTCAGTCACCAGCCCTTGGTGGGCAGCCTGATCAGCTTTCTGCAGCATGGCCATCAGCGTCAGCCGCAGCCGATGTACACCGCCAGCCTGGCGGAGCTGGAAGGAGATTTCCCGCTGGCGGGGCTGATGAGTCTGGTCAGCGTGAGGAATCCGTAGGCTTTTTTTTGCTTTGCGTGGCTATATTTGTGGCAGGATTAGGGTCGTAATAAAACTAATAAAGGACGACTCCGATGAGCCTGTGGCGCACCCAACCGAATATCGAACAACTCAATGCCAGCCAGAAGAACACCATCGGTGAACTGCTGGATATCCGCTTTGAAAGCTTCGACGACGACTCCCTCACCGCCAGCATGGTGGTCGATCACCGTACCCACCAGCCCTACGGCCTGCTGCACGGCGGCGCGTCGGTGGTATTGGCCGAGAGCGTCGGTTCCATGGCGGCGTACTTGTGCATTGATGGGAGTAAGTTCTATTGCGTGGGGCTGGAGGTGAATGCCAACCACCTGCGCGGCGTGCGCAGCGGGCGGGTGACGGCGGTGGCCAAGGCGGTGCATATCGGGCGTACTACCCAGGTGTGGGATATTCGCTTGACCAATGACGAGGGCAAGGTAAGTTGCGTCTCGCGACTGACCATGGCGGTGGTGCCGTTGGGGGAGAACCCGCCGGGGCGGTAGGCAGGCGTTCTGGCCTAGTGTTTTTTGGGGCTTGACCGAATACATATCCGTTATTTAGGTAACGGCTGCTTATGGTTTCGCTCTTACAGCGACTCACTTTTGGAAGGACCCAAAAGTAAGCAAAAGGTCCTCGCCCCACCACTCGGTGCCTCGCCTAGGCTCGGCATGCCCGTAATCCGACATTGATTTGGGGGGCCGCCGCCACGCGCCATCCATGGCGCGGGGCGGCTAAACCGGCGTCCTGCCGGTTTACCCCCCAAATCACTGTCGAATTACGGCCAGCGTGGTTGACGGGGCGATCCCAGATCAAAAGCAAAAGCGCGGCGGCCTTAGAGCCGACCGATAATGTGAGCCGGTCCCGGTTCAATGTGGGAGCTGGCTTGCCTGCGATAGCATCAACTGGGTGTACCTGATGTACCGAGTTGTCTGCATCGCAGGCAAGCCAGCTCCCACAGAAAAGCAGATAGGTGGAGTGCCACCTAATCTGCTCTGGCTCTGGCTCTGGCTCTGGCTCTGGCTCTGGCTGTGCTTTCGCTTTTGATCTGGCTTTTGATCTTGATCCTAGGCGCCCCGTCAACCACGCTGGCCGAACGCAGGCTTGAATCCGTGGGTAACCCGGCAGGACGCCGGGTTAGCCGTCCTGGGCCATGGATGGCCCATGACGGCGGCCCACGGATTCAAGCCGGAGTGAGGGCACACCGAGCCTAGGCGAGGTGCCGAGTGGTGGGGCAAGAGCCCTTTGCTTACTTTGGGGCTTTTCCAAAGTGAGTCGCTGTAAAAGCGAAACCATAAGCAGCCGTTACCCAAATAACGGATATGTACACGGTCAACCCCAAAGGCTCCCTCGCCACACACCGCAGAAAGTCGTATCGACACCCATGTCGCGATAGACATGGCGTGAGTGTCACCCTTCCTGGCAGTTACAGTCATTGCCGTACCCGCCGCGCATGGCGACAATCAACCCCTGCTTCTGTCGATGGATCCGGTATGTCACAGCCTGTGTTTTTCGCCCACGCCAATGGCTTCCCTTCGGCCACCTACGGCAAGCTGTTTGCCGCCCTGGCCCCGGAATACGCGGTGGCGCACCTGCCGCAGCACGGCCACGATCCCAGGTTTCCCGTGGACGATAACTGGCAGAACCTGGTGGACGAACTGATTCATCATCTGGAGCAGCAACCGGAACCGGTATGGGGCGTGGGGCATTCCCTGGGGGGTGTGTTGCATCTGCACGCGGCCATGCGGTGCCCGCAGTTGTACCGGGGTGTGGTCATGCTGGATTCTCCGGTGCTGACCCGCGCCGACCGCTGGGTGATCCGCGCGGCCAAGCGCTTGGGCTTTATCGATCGACTGACCCCGGCCGGGCGCACACTCGGCCGACGTGAAGAATTCAGCGACCTGGACGCTGCGCGCAGTTATTTCGCCGGCAAGACCCTGTTCCGAGGCTTTGACCCGGACTGCTTCGACGCCTACCTGCAGCATGGCCTGCACCCAGTGGGCGACCGCCTGCGCCTGCGCTTCGACCCCGCCACCGAGATCAGCATCTACCGCGGCGTGCCCCACACCAGCCCCGGCCAGGTGCGCCGGTTGAAAGTACCGTTGGCGGTGGTGCGCGGTCGCGAGAGCCGCGTGGTGATGCGCCACCACACCAGCAGTGTCGGGCGCCTGCCCATGGGCGAAATGCTCAGCATGCCCGGCGGCCATATGTTCCCGCTTGAGCACCCCCAGGACACCGCGACCTTGATCAAGCACTTGTTCTCCCGATGGCAAGCCCAGGAGAACAGTTGCGCATGAGCACTCCGGTTGAAGAAGTGCGCCTGAGCCTGCCGCACATCGAATTGGCAGCGCATCTGTTCGGGCCCGAGGACGGTTTGCCGGTGATCGCCCTGCATGGCTGGCTGGACAACGCCAACAGCTTTGCGCGACTGGCGCCGAAACTGCAGGGCTTGCGCATCGTTGCATTGGACATGGCGGGGCATGGGCATTCGGCGCATCGTCCCGCGGGAGCCGGCTACGCTTTGTGGGATTACGTCTACGACGTGCTGCAAGTCGCCGAACAACTGGGCTGGAAACGTTTTGCATTACTTGGTCACTCCCTTGGCGCCATCGTCTCCCTGGTGCTGGCCGGCGCATTGCCCGAACGTGTGACGCACCTGGGATTGATCGATGGTGTGATCCCGCCGACGGCCATCGGTGAGAACGCCGCCGAGCGGCTGGGCATGGCCTTGCAGGCGCAATTGAACCTCCAAGACAAGCGCAAGCCTGTCTATGACACCCTGGATCGAGCCGTCGAAGCGCGCATGAAAGGCTTGGTGGCGGTCAGCCGTGAAGCCGCCGAACTGCTGGCCCAGCGCGGCCTGATGCCAGTGCCGGGCGGTTACACCTGGCGCACCGACAGCCGCCTGACCCTGGCTTCGCCGATGCGTCTTACCGACAAACAAGCCATGGCCTTCGTGCGAAGGGTGGGCTGCCCTGCACAGTTGGTGGTCGCTGCCGACGGCATGCTGGTGAAACATCCCGAATTGCTTTCCCGACTGCCCTTTGCCGTTACCACGCAGCCAGGCGGCCATCATTTGCACCTGAATGATGAGTCTGGCGCGGTCCTTGTTGCAGACTGTTTCAATAGGTTCTTCCGCGCGCCTTGACTTGGGACGGTCAACTGCCGAGGCTGGGCGGATCGAAAGGGAGTCAACCATGAACAACTTCAACATCGCTATGACCGACGATGGCCAGGGCTCGTTGATCTTATGAGCGTGCGTAACGGATGTATCCGTATCCTGGGCTTGAGCCTTCTGAGCCCTTTGGTATTCGCCGCCGACGTACCGGGTAGCCAGGACTTGCCTGCCGTGGCCCGCCAGGTCGATTCGCAAATCGTCGATTACCGCCCCGCTGAAGAAAAAGAACGCATCTACCCCATGGGCGCAATCCGCAAGATCAGCGGCCAGTTGCGCTATGAGGGCCAGGCCACCGCACGCGGCCAAGCTACTGCCATCACTTATGAACTGCCCGCCGAACACAGCGCCAGCGCCGCGTTTACCGCCACGCGTGAAGCGTTGCAAGAGAAGGGCGCGCAGTTGCTGTTCTGGTGCAAGGCCCGCGATTGCGGCGAAAGCAGCCTGTGGGCCAATGAGATCTTCGGCAACGCCAAGCTGGTCGGTGCCGACAACCAGCAGGAATACCTGTTGCTGCGCCTGGCCGAGACCGATTCCCTGGTCGCCCTCTACAGCATCACCCGCGGTAATCGCCGCGCCTATCTGCATGTGGAACAACTGGACGCGAGTGCACCGCTGGGCGATTTGCTGCCCACCTCGGCCACCCTGTTGCGCGAGCTTAAAAGCACCGGCGAGCTGGACTTCCCTGCGTTGGGGCGCGAGCCGGATGACACCTGGCTGACCCTGATTTCCCGTGGGCTGAACCTTGATACCACCTTGCGCGTGAGTTTGACCGGCGCGAATGCCGAGGCCTGGCGCCAGGCCCTGATCGACAAGGGCGTGCGCGCCGCACGCCTGGAAACCGGCAACGGGGGGGACACCCAAGGCCTGCACCTGGATCTGATACGCTAGGGGCGCCAAGGCGAACGGCTGCGTGCCGGTCGCCTAAGCTGTCTTCCTACCGTCTTCTTCTAGAGATACCCCATGCTCAATAATGATCGCCTGCTGGTGCAAATCCTGCTGCTGGTGCTGTTTGGTGCCAGCTTCTGGGTCATGGCACCGTTCTGGTCGGCGCTGTTCTGGGGCGCGGTGCTGGCCTTTGCCAGTTGGCCGTTGATGGTCCTGCTCACGCGTTGGCTGGGAGGGCGCGAGTCCCTGGCGGCCGGCATCCTCACGTTGGGTTGGATGCTGCTGGTGGCGGCGCCGCTGGTGTGGCTGGGTTTCAACCTTGCGGACCATGTGCGCGATGCGGTGGCGTTGATCAAGGATATCCAGGTCGATGGCTTGCCGGCGGCACCGACCTGGCTCGGTTCGATCCCCTTGGTCGGCGAGCGACTGGTGGCGATGTGGGACAGCGTCGACCAACAGGGCGCGGCCCTCATGGTCAGCCTCAAGCCGTACCTGGGGCAGGTCGGAAATTGGTTGCTGGCGCGCAGTGCGCAGATCGGTGGCGGCATCCTTGAGCTGACCCTGAGCCTGGTGTTCGTGTTCTTTTTCTATCGCGACGGGCCGCGCCTGGCGATGTTCGTGCACCGTTTGTTGGAGCGCCTGATCGGCGATCGTGCCGGTTACTACATCGAACTGGTTGCCGGCACGGTACAGCGCGTCGTCAATGGCGTGATCGGCACCGCCGCCGCCCAGGCCGTACTGGCGCTGATCGGCTTCCTGATTGCCGGCGTACCGGGCGCGCTGGTGCTGGGCATCGTCACCTTCCTGCTCAGCCTGATCCCCATGGGCCCGCCGTTGGTGTGGATCCCCGCCACGGCATGGTTGGCCTGGAAAGGTGACTACACCTATGCGGTGTTCCTCGGCGTATGGGGCACGTTCATCATCAGCGGCGTGGACAACGTGCTCAAACCCTACCTGATCAGCCGCGGCGGCAACCTGCCGCTGGTGATCGTGCTGCTCGGCGTATTCGGCGGCTTGATCGCCTTTGGCTTCATCGGGCTGTTCATCGGCCCGACCTTGCTGGCGGTGGCCTACAGCCTGTTGACGGATTGGAGCGCGACCCAGGCTCAGGGGCGCCGGGAGGATAAACCGCTGTAACTGATCACTGGCGGTAAGTACCCACACATAACTGTAGTGAGCGGGCTTGCCCCGCGCTGGGTGGCGAAGCCGCCCCAAACCAGGCGACCTCGTTTTATCTGGAACTCGATGGTGCCTGGATTGGGGGCGGCTTCGCCACCCAGCGCGGGGCAAGCCCGCTCACTACAAGCTGCGGGGTAGCCACATGACCGCCGTCAAGCCACCGCCCGGCGTCTCCTCAAGGCCCAACCGACCGCCGAGGCGTTCGGCCGCTTCCTTGGAAATCGTCATGCCCAGGCCGACGCCGCCGGAGTTGCGGTTGCGTGAACCTTCCAGCCGGTAGAACGGCTCGAACACCGCTTCACGCTTGTCGGCGGCGATGCCGGGGCCATGGTCGATCACGCGGATGACCAGCGCCTCGCGGCTGTCCGCCAGCTCGATGCGCGCCGTGCCGGCATACCGCAAGGCGTTGTCGATCAGGTTATTGAGGCATGAACGCAACGCCATCGGTTGCACCTGCAGCGGCGCGCAGGTGCCGGCGAATTGCACATCGCAGCCCTGGTCCTGGGCGTTTTCGCTCATCGACTCCACCAGCGCCTGCACATCCAGCCAGTGCCGGGTTTCGCTGGTGCGTTGTTCGTGCAGGTAGCTCAGGGTGGCGTCGAGCATGCCGATCATGTCGTCAAGGTCCTGGCGCATCTGGCCTTGCAACCGGGTGTCTTCGATCTGTTCCAGGCGCAGCTTGAGGCGTGACAGGGGGGTGCGCAGGTCATGGGACACTGCGCCGAGCATGCGCGCGCGTTGGCTGACTTGCTCGCGAATGCGCCGTTGCATCAGGTTGAAGGTCGACGCCGCCCGTTGGGCCTCGCGCGGCCCGGACTCGTCGAGCGGCGGGCTGTTGAGGTCCAGGCTCAAGCGTTCTGCGGCTTCACTCAGACGCTGGATCGGGCGGCTCAGCAGCTTGGCGCCATACCAGGCGGCGATAATCAGCGAGATGAACTGGAACGTCAGCGGCACCAGCGGGCCACCGAACCAGGGGCGATGACGTTCCCTGGGCAGGGCGGCCATGGACCCGTCCGGTTGCTCGACGTAGGCTTCCTGGGGCGGCGGCGGGGGCGGCCCGTAATGGTGAAACCAGATGAATGCCAACACATGGGCCAGCACGATCGCCACCAGCAACACACCGAACAGCCGACCGAACAGCGTGTTGAACGCGTTGCGCATCAGCCAATATCCCTGGCGTCGAACAAGTAGCCTTCGCCACGCACGGTCTTGATCAGCTGCGGTGCCTTGGGATCGTCGCCGAGTTTTTGCCGCAGGCGCGACACCAGCAGGTCGATGCTGCGATCAAAGGCTTCGATGGAACGGCCACGGGCGGCATCCAGCAATTGCTCGCGGCTCAGCACCCGGCGCGGGCGTTCGATAAACACCCACAGCAGGCGGAACTCGGCGTTGGACAATGGCACCACCAGGCCACTGTCGGCCACCAGTTGACGCAACACGCTGTTGAGCCGCCAATTGTCGAAGCGGATATTGGCACGCTGTTCGCTGCGGTCATCGCGCACGCGACGCAGGATCGTCTGGATCCGCGCGACCAGCTCGCGGGGCTCGAACGGCTTGGACATGTAGTCGTCGGCACCCAGCTCCAGGCCGATGATGCGGTCGGTGGGTTCGCAGCGGGCGGTGAGCATCAGGATCGGGATGTCCGACTCCGCGCGCAGCCAGCGGCATAGCGACAGGCCATCTTCACCCGGCAGCATCAGGTCAAGCACGACCACGTCGAAGGTTTCGGCTTGCATGGCCTTGCGCATCGTGGTGCCGTCGGTAACGCCGGTGGCCAGGATGCCGAAGCGGGCCAGGTAGTCGATCAGCAGTTCGCGGATCGGCACATCGTCGTCGACGATCAGCGCACGGGTGTTCCAGCGCTTGTCATCGGCGATTGCCGCGCCTTGTTGTTCGTCGTTCAAAGCGAGGGAAGGGGTTTGCATGATGCGATTGTCTGCCATGTGGTTGCGGTCAGCATAGGCGCCCAGCCCCATGGCTGGAAGTGCTGGCAGTTGGGTCGTGCGACGAGCCTAGCGGTGGCGCGTGTTGTGGGCATGTCGTGAATGTATCAGCTCTGAAACAATTACCTGGACGGCCCGCCGGACGGCGCTTGGTCAGTATTTACCGATCATCGGATCCCGCAACGGCGCTGCTTGCGCTACAATCCGCGCCGATTTCGACTTGCCTGAGAGCCCACGCCAATGTCCGTCTGCCAGACGCCTATCATCGTCGCCCTGGATTACCCCACCCGTGACGCCGCACTGAAGCTGGCTGACCAGTTGGACCCCACGCTTTGCCGGGTCAAGGTCGGCAAGGAACTGTTCACCAGTTGCGCCGCGGAAATCGTCGGCACCCTGCGTGACAAAGGCTTCGAGGTGTTCCTCGACCTGAAATTCCACGATATCCCGAACACCACCGCCATGGCGGTCAAGGCCGCCGCCGAAATGGGCGTGTGGATGGTCAACGTGCACTGCTCCGGCGGCCTGCGCATGATGACCGCGTGCCGTGAAGTGCTGGAACAGCGCAGCGGTCCCAAGCCGTTGCTGATCGGCGTGACCGTGCTCACCAGCATGGAGCGTGAAGACTTGGCCGGCATCGGCCTGGACATCGAGCCTCAGGAGCAAGTATTGCGCCTGGCGGCCCTGGCGCAGAAAGCCGGTCTCGATGGCCTGGTGTGCTCGGCGCTGGAAGCCCAGGCACTGAAAACCGCGCACCCGTCGCTGCAATTGGTGACCCCGGGGATTCGCCCGGCGGGCAGTGCCCAGGATGACCAGCGCCGTATCCTCACCCCACGCCAGGCACTGGACGCGGGCTCGGATTACCTGGTGATTGGTCGCCCGATCAGCCAGGCGGCGGATCCGGCGAAGGCGTTGGCGGCAGTGGTCGCCGAAATCGCCTGACCGCTAAAGCACGCACATTCAATGTGGGAGCTGGCTTGTCGGATCGCCGCACCGCTGCGATAGCACCAACCCGGTATGACAGAAAGACCGAGTCGTTTGCATCGCAGGCAAGCCAGCTCCCACAGGTACAGTGGTCACACGGGTCGTTGGGGTGTCAGTTGACCTTGAGCACCAACTTCCCGAAGTTCTCCCCATTGAACAGCTTCATCAGCGTCTCCGGGAACGTCTCCAGTCCCTCCACGATATCTTCCTTGCTCTTGAGCTTGCCCTGCGCCATCCAACCTGCCATTTCCTGGCCGGCGGCGGCGAAGTGAGCGGCGTGATCCATCACCACAAATCCTTCCATGCGCGCGCGATTGACCAGCAGTGACAGATAGTTGGCCGGCCCTTTCACGGCTTCCTTGTTGTTGTACTGGCTGATGGCGCCGCAAATCACCACGCGGGCTTTGAGCGCCAGACGGCTGAGCACCGCGTCGAGAATGTCGCCGCCGACGTTATCAAAATACACATCCACGCCCTTGGGGCACTCGCGCTTGAGGGCGGCGGGTACGTCTTCGCTCTTGTAGTCGATGGCGGCGTCAAAGCCCAACTCGTCCACCAGGAACTTGCACTTGTCGGCACCACCGGCAATACCCACCACGCGGCAGCCTTTGATCTTGGCGATCTGCCCGGCAATGCTGCCCACGGCACCGGCGGCGCCGGAGATCACCACGGTTTCACCCGCCTTGGGTGCGCCGGTGTCAAGCAGCGCGAAATAAGCGGTCATGCCGGTCATGCCCAGTGCCGACAAGTAGCGCGGTAAAGGCGCCAGTGCAGGATCGACCTTGTAGAAACCACGCGGCTCGCCCAAGAAGTAGTCCTGAACGCCCAGGGCACCATTGACGTAGTCACCGACCGAGAATTTCGGGTTGTTCGACGCGATCACTTTTCCCACGCCCAGCGCACGCATTACTTCACCAATGCCGACCGGCGGAATGTAAGACTTGCCTTCATTCATCCAGCCGCGCATGGCGGGGTCGAGGGACAAATATTCATTGCGTACCAGCACCTGGCCGTCCTGAGGCGTGCCCACCGGAACTTCCTGGTAGGTGAAGGTTTCCCGGGTGGCCGCGCCGACCGGGCGCTTGGCGAGCAGGAATTGGCGATTGGTCTGGGCGGTCATGGCAGGCACTCTTCTGAAAATGAACCTGAAGTGATAGACCTTGAACGCTTCAGGGGCAAGTTTCACCGACGGTGCGAATGCTGGCCGATAGGTGTTGCTGATAGTCAGCCGGTGGCTCTTATCACTGCGATCCATGCAGCCTCAACCGGCCTTCTGATAGTGCTGACACGTGCGGTGCGGCGTTGGCTAGACTCGACCTCCGGTTCCATTCCCCACAGGACATCCGTATGAGCATGACGTTTTCCGGCCAGGTTGCCCTGGTGACCGGCGCAGCCGCCGGTATTGGCCGCGCGACCGCGCTGGCGTTTGCCGCCGAAGGCCTGAAAGTAGTGGTCGCGGACCTGGATGCGGCGGGCGGCGAAGGCACCGTCGCCCTGATCCGGCAGGCCGGCGGCGAAGCCCTGTTTGTACGCTGTAACGTCACGCTGGAGGCCGATGTGCAGCAGTTGATGGCTCAGACTGTCGCCGCCTATGGCCGCCTGGATTATGCCTTCAATAATGCCGGGATCGAGATCGAGAAAGGCAAGCTGGCCGACGGCAGCCTGGATGAGTTCGACGCGATCATGAGCGTCAACGTCAAGGGCGTGTGGTTGTGCATGAAGTACCAGCTGCCGCTGCTGCTGGCCCAGGGCGGCGGGGCGATCGTCAACACCGCCTCGGTCGCGGGGTTGGGCGCAGCGCCGAAAATGAGCATTTATGCAGCGTCCAAACATGCGGTGATCGGCCTGACCAAGTCGGCAGCCATCGAATACGCGAAGAAGAAAATCCGCGTCAATGCGGTGTGCCCGGCCGTGATCGATACCGATATGTTCCGGCGCGCCTATGAAGCCGACCCGCGCAAAGCCGATTTTGCCGCCGCCATGCACCCGGTGGGGCGTATCGGCAAGGTCGAGGAAATCGCCAGCGCGGTGCTGTACTTGTGCAGCGATGGCGCGGCATTTACCACAGGCCAGGCCTTGGCGGTGGACGGTGGCGCAACGGCGATCTAGGACCTCACGTCGCCCTCCATTCGAAAAGGTTTGGCAGGGCTGTGGGGCGTTTCCATAGCTGGCAGTGTGCTCTGTCAGAATGTGTATCACTAAGTAAATAATTCAATAAAATCAATACTTTAATAAAACTTAGCCACGGGTTGCCAAGGGCTTCTGTGCTTAACTGTTCAGGGTTGAATAACAAACAGTTGAAGTGAGTGGCGCATGGATTTAGGGATCGATCGACAAGCCCTTGTACCGGTGGTGCAGCAAATCATCAGCGCAGTGGCGCAATGGATTCGCAACAGTGGAGCCAGCCCCGGCACACGCTTACCGTCCATTCGACAGCTGGCTCTCGATAACCTGCTGAGCCAGTCCAGCGTGATCGAGGCGTTCGAGCGGATGGTCGCCCAGGGCTTGCTGGTGTCGAAGCAGGGCTCGGGCTTCAGGGTGGCCGAGCCGCCGCCGTCGCAGGAAGGCCATTGGTACGAAGGCGCGGAGCGGGAATGGGGAGCGTTCGTCGATAACCCGTTGGGTGAGCTGAAACTGGGCTGCGGTTGGTTGCCGGATGCCTGGCGCGAAAGCGATGACATCAGTTACGCGATTCGCGAAGTCACCCGTACCGACACTGCGGGCCTGTTCAACTACAGCACACCATTAGGCCTGCCGGCGCTGCGCGAGCAACTGCTCAAGCGCCTGAGCCAGGTCCACATCGCCACCAACCTTGACCGTATCCTCACCACGGCAGGCGCCAGCCATGCCCAAGACCTGCTGATACGCACATTACTGAAGCCCGGCGACTGCGTGGTGGTTGAAACGCCGGGGTATGGCAATCTCTACCGGCAACTGGCCTTCCACGGCGTGCGCCTGCTACAAGTGCCGCGCACCCGCGGTGGCCCGGACATTGCGACCTTGGAAGTCCTGTTGCAGCGCCATCGCCCCAAGTGCCTGTTCATCAACAGCCTGTATCACAACCCCACGGGCTCGAGCCTGTGCCGCACCGTGGCCGAACGTTTGCTGGCGCTGGCGCAGCGTGAAAACTTCCTGATCATTGAAGAGGATGTATTCGGCGACTTGCAACACGCCAGTTGCACGCGGCTTTCGGCATTACCCCATGATGACCGGGTGATCTATGTCGCGAGTTTTTCCAAGACCCTGAGCTCTGCCCTGCGCGTGGGCTATCTCAGTGCGAGCACGGCGATCATCGCGCAGTTGGCCAGCCTCAAGACCTTGACCGGGTTTGGCACCTCGCGGTTTGCCGAGGCGGTGGTGGCGACGCTGCTGGCTAACGGCACCTATCGCAAGTGGGTACAGCGCCTGCGTAAGCGACTGAATACGCAAATGGCGGCGACATTGCAGGTGCTGGAGGATGAAGAGTGGGAAGTGTTCGCCACACCCGCCGGCGGCATGTTCCTGTGGGCGCGCCCAGGGGCGGGAGACTGTTCGCGGCTGCAGGCGTGCGCCCGGCGGCTCGGCGTTTTGTTATCGCCGGGAGCGCTGTTCAGCCCGACGGGCGAACCCAGTGAGTGGCTGCGTATCAATGTGGCTTACGCCGGTGATCAACGGGCCTTGGCGCTGTTCCGTGCAATGGGCCCCGCCAGATCGACCTCGACCGTCCTGAAAACGACGAGAGCGTAGCTTTTTGCCATTATCGTGGCGCCAGCGGCTTGTGTTCGATGCCCTGTGGTTGCGAATCTCGCCTATGTAAACCGGGCTTGATGGCATTTGCCATTGCGAGAGGACACAAGGCAATGATTTCGGCCGTGCAACGACAATTCGCCAACCTCGGTATGGCAAAAAAACTGGGCCTGGGTTTTACCCTGGTGCTGCTGTTGACGGCTCTGGTCGCCGCCATCGGCGTGTGGTCCCTGCAAACCGTCGGGCAACGGTTTGAGGGCCTCAAGGCCATGTCATCGCTCAACAGTGGCCTGCTCAAGGTGCGCCTGATCGAGCAGGACTACGCCCTGCATGCCGACCCCGAAGCCGTCGATGCTCTGCATGAGAGTGTCGATGCCTTGGCTGCCCTCGCGGCCAGCCTCAAGGCCCAGTCGGCGGCCAACGTGCCGGTGATGACCGATGTTGAACTCGCCTTGGCCGCCTACCGCAAGGCGTTCGATGAGTTCGTCGAATTGACCCAGACCAAGGACCTGGCGCTGGAAATGGCCAGTTGGTCGGTGTCCAGCGTCGCGAATAACCTCGACGTCTTGCAGGCCGGGCTGGCCGATGACGGCGCCTACGGCCTGAAGGAAAGCCAGGGCAAGGAGGGCGCCGAATTTATCGAGCAGGCGGGGCAGATCGGCCAGGTCTCACGCCTGATGTTGCAAGCCATGAACGAAGCCCATGTCCGTCTGGACCAGAGCCGCAAGGTGAGCGACGAAGACGCCGCCCAGGGCAAGATCGAGCAGGCCGATCAAGCCCTGGCCCAAGTCGAGCAACTGAAAACCACGGTCAAGGACTCTGGCTACCAGACCGTGCTCAATGAAGTCTCCGGGCATATCGCCGCGTTCAGCGAAAAGCTGGGCGAGTACACCGACCTGCTGGCGCAGGAGAAGATTGTTTATAAACAACTGCATGAGCGTGCCGACCAGGTTGTCAGCCGGGTCAACCTGGCTTATGACGCCGAAGACCAGTCGATGCAGGCACAGTTGAAGAAAAGCGCGCTGCTGATCGTCGGTTCTTCGGCCCTGGCGCTGCTGGTGGGGTTGATTGCGGCATGGCTGATTACCCGATTGATTGTCGCGCCGCTGCGCAGTGTGATTGCCGTGGCCCGGCAGATCGCCGCGGGCGATTTGAGCGGACGCATGGACGTCAGCCGCCGCGATGAAATCGGCCAATTGATGCAGGCGATGCAGCAGATGGGCAATGGCTTGAGCCAAATGGTCAGCGGCCTGCAAGCGGGCATCGAACAATTGGCCAATTCGGCGCAGTCATTGTCCAGCGTCACCGAACAGACCAACGCCGAAGTCAGCAACCAGAAGGAAGAAACCGAACAGGTTGCCACGGCGATGAACCAGATGACCGCCACCGTACACGACGTGGCGCGCAACGCCGAAGAGGCCGCGCAAGCGGCGCAGACGGCGGATGACAAAGTCGACAGCGGCCAGCAGGTGGTGCGCCAGAGTTTGCAGCGCATCGAATTGCTGGCCACCTCCAGCACCCAGGCCAGCGTCAGCATCGAGAGCCTGAGCGCAGAGATCCAGCACATCGGCACCGTGTTGAGCGTGATCAAAAGCGTGGCCGAACAGACCAACCTGCTGGCCCTCAACGCGGCCATCGAAGCCGCCCGTGCCGGCGAACAAGGCCGCGGCTTTGCGGTGGTGGCCGACGAAGTGCGCGCCTTGGCCAAGCGCACCCAGCAATCGACCGAAGAAATCGAGCGTCTGGTTGCTACCTTGCGCAGTGCGGCGCAGTCCTCGGTGCAGCAGATCCAGCAAAGCGGCGAGCTGGTGAAACTGGCGGTGAGCGACGCACTGGAAACCGAAAGTGCCCTGGGCAGTATCGCGGCGGCGGTGTCGTTGATCCAGCAGATGAACCAGCAGATTGCGGCGGCGGCCGAGGAGCAAAGCTCAGTGGCCGAGGAGATCAACCGCAGCGTCACCAGTATCCGCGCCAGTGCCGATCAGTCGGCGCTGAGCATGCAAGGCAACGCCGCGTCGAGCATTCAACTGGCGCAGTTGGGGGCGGAACTCAAGGGCATGGTGGGGCACTTCCGGCTGTGATCGCCGCGCGTACGCAGCGATCACAGGGGAGGGCGGTCAGGCGTGGTTGGCGAGGAAGGTCAGCAGCGCTTCGTTGACGAAGTCGGGGTTTTCCAGCGCGCTGATATGGCCCGCTTGCGGGACCTGGATCAGGCTGCACCCGATCAGGTCGGCCATTTCCCGGGATTCGGCCGGCGGGCGTGGTTTGTCCTGATCGCCGCACATCACCAGCGTGGTGTCGGCGTCCAGGCGCGGCAGTTGGTCCAGCACATCCTCTCGACTGAAGATCAGCCGCCCCAACGGCACCACGCTGTGTACCAGGCGATCCCGGGAAAAGTCCTGCAGGGCCTGGCGGAAATCCTGGTACAGCGCCGAGTCGCGATCGATATCCGGCCGGAAGAAGATCGGCGCGACCACATCCAGCAACGGCTCGGGAATGGCGCCGGCATCCTCGATCATCTTGAACAGCGAGAAATAGTACTGGCGCGTGGCCTCGGGCTCGGCACCCAGGTAAGTGTCCATCAGCACCAGGCTGTTGATCCGCTCGGGCGCCAACAACGCCAGACGCGCGCCCCACATGCCGCCCACCGACAGGCCAACCAGGTTGACCTTTGCGATGTCCAGATGGTCCAGCAGCACCAGGGCCTGGCGCGCGAGGTCATCAAGGGAGCGGGTTTGCGTGGGCAGCGGGCCTGATTCGCCATGCCCCCACAACTCGGGAACGATCACGCGGTACTGCTGCGACAGGGCTTCGATCTGCGGCGCCCACATGCCGCTGTCCCACAGGTAGCTCGAGCCCAGGAGGACGACGGGGCCGGAACCCTGGTCGAGGTAGTGCAGCGGTTGTCCAGCAATGATGGCGACAGGCATAGCGGGCCTCTGACTTCATGGAGTTAGGGGCACTTTTTTACGCTACTAGCGGGCGGGGGGATAGATCCAAACTGATAGCACTTGTAGTGAGCGGGCTTGCCCCGCGCTGGGGGGCGATGCCGCCCTGATCCAGTCACCGCGTTTTATCTGAAAGAATGCGGTGGCCCTGTTGGTGCGGCCTCACCCCCCAGCGCGGGCGGTGCGGCGATTCGACAAGCCCGCTCACTCCATCAGTCGTAGATGACTTTCTTTTTCCATTCGGCGTCGGCGTTGACTTCCTTCATGCCTTCGTTCAATTCGTTTACCTCGTCGGCGGTCTGCTTGCTGTTGGCCAGCACCGTGGAGTTGGCGCGGGCCAGTTGGGCTTCCAGCTGCTGCAGCTGTGCGCTATAGAGCACGGGCTCCGGTTGTTTGCGCAGGTACTGCGCGCCGCGTTCGAACGCCAGGCGCGCCTGGCCCGGCTGACCTTGCTGCAGGGCATGCTGGCCAAGATTGTTGAAGAACTCGATATGCAGCAACACCAGGATATGGCGGATTTCCTTGATCCAGTGCTTGGCCTCGTTGGCCGGCAGGAAACCGTCCTGGGCGGCACGGGTGACTTGCCCATGCAGCGCTTCGAGCAGGAAGCGCACGTCCTTGGCCTTGGCTTCGGTCTGGATCGGGGCGGGCGGGTTGTTCACCGGCAGCGATTCGCCCTGGGACACCAGGGCGTTCAATTCGGTGATGCGGGCCTTGATCGCAGCGTTGTTCTTGTTGAGGTTCAACAGGCGCTGATTGACGTTGAGCTCCAGCCGGGTCAGCAACAGTTTGAGCCCGGGGGTCATCAACTGGCCAGGGAAGGTCTCGGTGATTTCACCGCAACGGCGCAGGCGATCGTTGAGCTCGATCTCGGTGCGCTTCTTTTCCAGCTTGTTGTTTTCCACCACGTGGTTCATATAGCCAATGGCGATCAGTATTGCGATCCCGGCTATTACCAGCAGGGTGATCATGAGTGGTGTCACCGGTGCGACCTCTTTATAGGGTTTACAATGTGGAGTGTAGTGACTGGGCGACCCGGCGGATAGAACAGATCGACCAGTTGCCCAGGTAGTTTGCTTCTATAGAGTCGGATCTCGCGAATGGATGCACATTGCCATCATTTGCCGCAGCGAACTATAGCGTCTTGTCGGGTGCCGGAATATAGGCGTCAAGACCCGGGCGGGCGCAATCGCCCCGCAAGCCCGCAAAGCAGGGCGAAGTCATTGATTTAAATAAATTTATCCTTGGGGGTTGACGACCTTTCAATCCATCCATAGAATGCGCGCCACTTACAGCGTAAAGCACACAGCGAAACGCGGTAGGGAGTGAATGTTGTACGTGTGTCCCCTTCGTCTAGTGGCCTAGGACACCGCCCTTTCACGGCGGTAACAGGGGTTCGAGTCCCCTAGGGGACGCCAATATGCGGGAATAGCTCAGTTGGTAGAGCACGACCTTGCCAAGGTCGGGGTCGCGAGTTCGAGTCTCGTTTCCCGCTCCAAGTTTAAGCAGTGTGGCTCTCGGGCGGCACTGAGTGAAACCAGGGCATAATCTTCGGATTTAATCCTTGGGCACTGGGATACACACCATGTGTTCCAGTAGCGTGTCCCCTTCGTCTAGTGGCCTAGGACACCGCCCTTTCACGGCGGTAACAGGGGTTCGAGTCCCCTAGGGGACGCCATTTGCGGGAATAGCTCAGTTGGTAGAGCACGACCTTGCCAAGGTCGGGGTCGCGAGTTCGAGTCTCGTTTCCCGCTCCAAATATTAATCTACATACTTCCATTGGCGTCTGTAGGTCGTTGAAAAGAGGAGCTTCGCAGACTGTGTGAAAACCTGGCAATCTGCGTCGCGGTTTAAGAGAATGCCCCGTATCGAAAGATACGGGGCATTTTTGTTATGGCTTACATCCAGGGTCAAGCGCGCGATCAGACCAGCCTTTTTCCGGTTTCGCTGGAAGATTTAATCCCTGAGGATCACCTCGTTCGCGTGATTGATGCCTTCGTTGCCAAGCTCGATCTCATACGCTTGGGGTTCGACAAGGCGGTACCCAAAAGCACAGGCCGCCCCTCTTACGATCCGGCAGATCAGCTCAAGCTCTATCTGTACGGCTATTTCCAGCGTATCCGCTCCTCTCGTCGTCTCGAAGCCGAGTGCCAGCGCAACATCGAAGTCATGTGGTTACTCAACCGCCTCAAACCCGATTTCAAGACCATTGCCGACTTTCGCAAGGACAACAAACAAGCGTTCAGTGCAACGTGTCGGGTCTTCGTTCAGTTCTGCCGTACGGTCGGTTTGATTACTGGCGACCTGGTTGCCATTGATGGCAGTAAATTTCAGGCGGTAGCCTCTTCGCGGCGCCATCTGAACGTGAAACAGCTTAAGCGCCAGCAGGAAAAGCTGGATAAGCGCATCGTCCAATATCTGGCCGAACTGGATGAGGCCGATAAAGCCGAAGCGGGTGAAACCATTGACCGTAGCGCCATCAAGACAGCGCTGGAGCAACTTGAAGCCCGGCAACTGAACAACCTGACCTGCCAGGCGCTGATGAAGTCGATGGGGATCGAGCAGTTCAACACCGGCGAAAGCGATGCCCGAATGATGCGCACGCCCAAAGGCCCGCGGGTGGCTTATAACGTACAAACCGCCGTGGACGCTGAACACTGCTTGATCCTGCATCACGACGTGACACAAGACGGCAACGATACGCAGCAACTTGAGCCCATGGCCAAGGCTGCCAAAGAACAGTTGCAGCAGAGCGAACTGAGCGTGACCGCCGATGCGGGCTACTCCAATGGCAAGCAGTTCCAGGCGTGTGAAGAGGCGGGCATTACGGCGTATGTATCGCCCAACCGAGCAGTTAACCCCCGTAGCAAGGAGAAGGAACTCTTCGAGCGAGAAGATTTTACTTACGATGCGCAGCAGGATCAGTACCGATGCCCTGCTGGCAAACTGCTGACGCTCAAACAGCTGAATAAAGGTGAGCGCATTTACCATGCGGCTATCAGCGACTGCAGCAACTGTCCACTGAAAGGGCAATGCACCGACGCTCAGCGCCGATACGTCTCACGCCACGCCCATGAAGAAGCCTTCGAGCGAATGGAGCAGCGCATGCAGGCAAATCCCGAAATGATGGTGAGCCGAAGGTCAATCGTTGAGCACCCCTTCGGCAACCTTAAGCAATGGCTGTTTGGAAACGGCCGCTTCCTGCTGCGACAGTGCGAGGGGGCAAGAGCGGAAATGGCCTTGGCAGTGAGCGCCTACAACCTCAAAAGAGCGATCAATGTGCTGGGTGTACGTCGAATGATGGAGTTGATGGGCTGAAAAGCCTTTTTTCGCCTGTTACCTGCACAAAAGCAAACGCCCCGAACAAGTCGGGGCGTTTGCTTAGGCCGCCTTCAGCGTGTTTTCACACAGTCTGTTCGGCTCCTTTTTTCATTCCAGCCAAAGCCACGGACATCCACCGACAGCCAGCGTTTTTGAGGCCAATCGAGGACAAGGAATGCGGGTGGTGCCGGTAATCGTGGCATCTGCGCTACTACTGGCTCCGCGCGCAAAAGCGCCTCTCCCTGGGCACCTATTCTGAGATCGGTCTGCGTGAAGCACGCACCTTGCGTGATGAAGCGCGGGCGCTCCTGGCTGACCGCAAATATAAGCGACACGCTGCGGCTGTGAACAACATCCTGGGCAAGTGAGCAAGCAAGTAAGCTAGGCTGTTCGCACGACAGGCGGTCGGTATTCGACGGCCTGAAAACAAAGGCGCTATCAATGTCGAAGCATTTGCTGTTGGGCTGGACCCGTTCCTTGTGCGTGCTTGCTGCCTTGAGCGGCGCGGCCACCATGGCAGTTGCTGCCCCGCCTGAACAAACCGCTACGGCGGCATCGGGCACGCAATCGGTGTCCCTGGCAGGCGGCAAGCTGAAGTTCATGCTCAAAGGTGTCGAGGCCCGTACCTTGAACAGCGAGAACGGCGGCACGATGTACTTCGATCCGAAAAGCGAGCGGGCCATCATCGTTACCGAAGGCCCGGCGCCGACCGTAGGTACCGCCCCGGACGCTGCGTTTCGTCTTGCAGTGGATACCGTGAAGGAAAAGCAGCAGGCCGCGTCACCCAACTTTCGCATGACTGGCGAGAAGACCGTTCAGGTGAACGGCTTGAAGATGTACCGCCTGGACGGCACCGACGATTTCAACGGACTGAAACTGCTGGTGGCCTCGTTGATGACGATGAACGATCAGAAGATCACCGTCATTGAAGTGATGTCCAGGGTAAACGACCCGGACGGCCATACCGCTGCGTTGAAGAACATTCTGGGCAAGTAAACCCTGGGTTTGCGTAGGGTGGGCTGCATTGAAGGCTCCTTAGGCAGGCGATAGGAATTGATGCATGCCTCGTTCCCTTTCCATATTCAACAAAAACGCCGATCAGAGATGATCGGCGTTTTTGTTTGCGTGCGATTTATGCAAGCTGAAAAAAAGCCCGCCATCACGGCGGGCTCCTTGACTATCAGAGCTTCGGCAACTGCCCGATGCGTCCCATCATTTCAGTCACGATCTGCAAGTCCAGCAGGAACTGGTCGACGGTCTTGAACTCGTTGTCGGTGTGCCCGGTGTATTTCACTTCCGGCCGCGCCAGGCCGAATTGCACGCCGTTGGGCAGTTCGTGCACCGAAGTTGCGCCGGCCGACGTGCCAAACTTATGCTCCATGCCCAGGTTCTCGCTGGCCACCGCCAACAGGGCCTTGACCCATTCACCTTCCGGGTTGCGGTACATCGGCTCGGCCACGGAGTAGGTGAAGTCCACGTTGACCTTGGATTGCTTGTCCCAGGCGCTCAGCTTGTCGGCAATTTCGGCTTTCAGTTTCTCCGGCGACTTGCCCTTCGGCACGCGCAGGTTCACCGCCAGCTTGAAGGCTTTGTCATCCAGGCCGACAAAGGTCAACGAGGTGGTCAGTGGCCCCATGAACGCATCGGAGAAGCCCACGCCCAATTTTCCGCCCAGGTAATCCAGGCCCCAATTATCGGACGCATAACGCGCAGCGTCGGTGATGTGGTTGTGCTTGAGGGCGATTTTGCCGTCAACGCTGTGGATCAGCTCCAGCATGCGCGCGACCGGGTTCACCCCGGATTCAGGTTCCGACGAGTGAGCGGACACGCCGGTGACGGTCAGCTTGACGTCTTTGCCGTCGACTTTGGCGACGACTTCAAAATCGCCACCGTTGCGCTTGGCGTATTCGGTACCGGCTTTTTGCAGGCTGGCGGCCAACTCGGCAGGCTTGTCGCTCACGAAGGTCGCCACCGAGGCCGAAGGAATCTGGTTGGTCGCCATGCCGCCAGTCATCGAGATGATTTCGGCGCCTTCGCCTTCACCCTTGCGCCGCGGGAAGGTCGCCATCACCGTGCCGTAGCCTTTCTCGGCAATCACCACCGGGTAACCGCCATCCAGCGCAAGGTTGTATTGCGGCGTCGGGTTCTTTTCGAAGTAATAGGGAATCGCGTCGCCGGAGGTTTCTTCGGTGGTGTCCACCAGCAGCTTGAAGTTGCGCGCCAGCGGCAGCTTTTCTTCCTTGATCACCTTCATGGCATACATGGCCACTACGATGCCGTTCTTGTCATCTTCGGTACCACGGCCGTACATGCGATCGCCGATCAGCGTCACCTTGAACGGATCGAGCTGGGTGCCATCTTTCAGCACCCAATTCTCCGGCGTTACCGGCACCACGTCAGCGTGGGCGTGGATACCGACCACTTCGTTGCCGCTGCCTTCCAAGGTGATTTCGTACACACGGTTATCGATGTTGCGGAAATTCAGCTTGAAAGATTTTGCCAGCGCCTGGATTTTTCCGGCGATCTTGATGAATTCCGGATTCTTGTACTGCGGCACGCCGTCGACGTTAAACGTCGGGATCTCCACCAACTCACGCAGGGTCTCGGTGGCGGCCTTGCCGTACTTCACCCGGGTATAGATGCCCAGTAGCCGATTGATCTCGTTCTGCTGCTCGGCCTTCAGGGTTTTGTTGGCGAGGAAGGCACTGATTGCCGGGCCGACATCGTTGGTCTTGCCTAGGTCACCCTCGACCAAGGCGCCGAGAAAACCGCGAAAATCGGTGACGGAGCTTTCGTTGAATTGCTTGAGGATCGCCGTGCTCTGGTCCGGGGTGATGTTGGCGAAAGCGGAGCCGGTGACAGCCGAGAGGCTCGCTGCGAACAGCGTCGCAGCGGCCAGTTTTTTGAGTGAAAAGTGCATGGAGGGACGCATTCCTTTGCAGGTAGTCAGTGGGAGGTTTCTGATCGATGTGTCAGAAACATTTCCACACACTACCATTACTCAGGTGCCTTGGGTCAATGCTGGCCAGGGTGGGGCTCGGAATACTCCTTGGCGATGTCCAAGGCTCTAGCGTAGGGCCCATCCCACAACTGCCCATGCAATTGCCCTATACGCTTGGCCATCGCTTCATTGCGCATGACCACTTCCAGGTTGCGCGAATTATCCAGGTATCCACCCAGCCAGTTGCTGGTGCCGATCCATGCCACCTGCCCGTCTATTTCCATGGTCTTGCTGTGGATCACGCGTGCATAAGGGATAAACCCTTGCCTGGCTTCAGGCAGCGTGACGATTTTGATCTGCACGTTGGGCAGCACGGCGAGGCTTTTGAGGTAGGGCAGTTCCAGCCTGTCGGTGTTCCAGTTGGACACCATCAACTTGATCGACACGCCACGCGCTGCGGCTGCGCGCACGGCGTTGTCGATTACGGCGTAGTACGGACGGGTCTTGTCCGGTCCGTAGGACAGCGGCGCATAATCGAGCAGTTGCACGCGTACTTCGCGCGTTGCTTCGCCCAGCAAACGCGGCAGTTCGAGCTGCGAATCGCCTACGCCCGGCGGGTTGTAGCGTTGCGGGCTGGCCACCAGGTAGTTGCCGCTGCGCGGTGGTTCCTTGCCCACGACAGGCTGCGGCACCGGTTTGTTTTCGCTCAACGCCTGTTGTGCATTCCAGTCCTGCTCGAAGATCGCTTGCACCTGGCCCACCACCGTTGCATCGCTGATAAGCAACCCGGTTTCGTGGATATGTTCCAGCGAGCGCCAGTCGAAATTCTGGCTGCCCACAAACGCCTGCTTGCCATCCACCACCATGTATTTGGCGTGGATGATTCCACCGCTCACGCTCGCGTAGGGCAATACCCGAAAGGTCAGGTTGGGGATCGCGCGTAGGCGCTCCAGAGTGGTCGCTTCCGATAACTTGATGCCTTTTTCTTCCAGCAGAAAGCGAATCTTCACACCGCGTTTGCCGGCCGCTTCCAAGCGCTCGATCACCCGGTCCAGCACCGAGCCAGGATGGTCGGCGGCGTAGAACTGGCCGATATCAATGCTGCTTTTTGCGCCGTCAAACAGTTCGGTCCATACCGGGCCGGGCTGACGCAAGTCGTCAGTGCCGAGGGCGGTATCCACCGGCACGGTGTGTACCAACTCAAACCCCGGAATCGAAAAGTCAGCCTGGACCAGCGGACTCATCAGCAAGCCCGCCAGGCCTGCGATGCGCACTTTCAGGGAAATGGACATAGGCATTCCTTGCAGAAAAAAAGAGCGGGCGCATTGCGCGCCCGCAGGTACGTTTACGCCGTGCGGCTGTGCAATGGGGTCGGTAGCAGGTGCGCTACCTCATTCTGTACGCGGGCACCGGTGGCGGCGCGAATCAGCAGGATTTTCAGCTGGTCATTGATGCGCTCCAGGCTGTCCTGGAAAAAGTTGTGGAACACCACGCAGAACAGCGCGATGGCGATCCCCAGGCCGGTGGCGAACAACGCCGTACCGATACCACCGGAAATCTGCCCCGGGTCGGACACACCCGCCGTAGCCAGCGCCTTGAAGGTGTCGATGATGCCGAGGATGGTGCCCAGCAGGCCCAGCAACGGGGCGGCGGTGGTGATGGTCTCGATGATCCACAGGCTGCGGGCCAACGGCGCGCGAGTCGTCAGGTATTGGGTCTCGATGACGTCATCCAAGTCCTTTCGCGAACCCTGCGAGGCTTTTTGCGCCAGTACCGGCAGCACCATGTTCAACGGCAGGCTGTCGCGACGGGCCAGGCTTTGCGGCAAGTCGCGTTCACTGTGCACGTTGGCGCCCAGTACCTCGACCAGCGCACGGGCCTGGCGGCGTACGTAAGCGAAGTAGATACCGCGCTCGATGGCGATAAAGATAGCGATGGCCATCGCGGCATACATCACATAAAAGGTGATGTCGTGGAGAAGGTTCATGTCCATGTTCAATTACCTCGCCGTTAGAAATTGGCTTCCAGGGAAACCGTTACAGTGCGTTCCAGGCCCACGATGTAGGCGGGGTCACCGTCGCGAAAGCCGTTGTAGCTGGCCGCGTTGGTCTTGGTGGTGTACACGCCGTCCAGGTACTTCTTGTCGAACAGGTTGTCGACGTTCAGGCGCAAGGTCGCGTCCTTGACCACCTTCTTGTCCACCGGCAGGTAGATGCCGGCGCCGGCGTTGAATACGGTGCGGCCGGAGATCGCTTCATCGTTGGTCAGGTCGCCGTAGAGCTTGCTGGTGTACTTGCCGCCAAAGGTGCCGTAGAAGCGGCCGTCGTCGTAACCGATGTTGGCCGCGAGCATGTTTTTCGGCACGTTGGCGAACTGCTTGCCGCGGGTAGGCAGCAGGATGGCCTGGCCTGCGTTGTAGGCGGTCAAGTCGTCTTGCTGTTCGGCCTTGGTGTAGGTGTAAGAGGTGTAGTAGTTGAAGTGGTTGGGCAGCAGGCCGCTCCACTCCAGCTCCAGGCCGCTGTTGTTGACGGCGCCGGCGTTGATGTCGGCGAAATCACCGTTGATATCGCGGGATGAGACCTGGCGATCCTTGAACTGCATGTAGAACAAGGTGGCGGCAACGGTCATGTCCTCATCGGTGTAGCGCCAGCCCAACTCGTGGTTCCAACTGGTCTCCGGCTTGGCATCGATGGAGCCCGCGCCTTGGTCGTACAGCACGTAGTTTTGCGGAATGCGCATATTGCGCGACAGGCTGTAGAACACTTGGTCGCGCTCATCCAACTGGTATTTGAGGCCGACGTTGGGCAGCAGTTTGTTGTAAGTCTGGTTACGTTTCTCGGCCTGTTCGGTGAGGCTGCCGTGGTTGGTGCCTTCACGCTTGACGTTCATGTAGGCCAGGCCCGCGACCAGGGTCCAGTCCGGGTTGATGTACCAGGTGTCCTGGGCCCAGACCTTTTGCGCCGGGGTGACGGTGAAACGGTCGCGACCCTGGATGGTGTTGCCGTTGGCATCCACCACCGCGTCGTTGGAGTCCGGCCAGGTGTCGACCGGCTTGCCGCTGGGCTTGAGCGCAATGAATGGTTGGGTCTGGCTCTGGCGCGCGCGTTCGTACCAATAGCCCACTTGCACGCTGTGGTCGCCCAGGTCCCAGTTCAGTTTGGTGGTGATGCCCGGACGCCAGGTCTGGGTGCGCGAAGGGCGGTAGTACACGCCGCTGTTTGGGGTGCCGTCGGCGTTGTATTGGGCGCCGGTGGGCAGGTTGCCAAGGTCGAACACGCCACCCTGGTTGGAGCCGCTGTTCAGCGCATAGCTGGAGGCGCCAACGCCGCTGCCGTTACCCCAGTAGTAATACGGAATCACCGACAGCGCGAGATTGTCCGCCAGTTTGAACTGGGTATTGAGCACGGCGGTGAACGTCTGGAACGGGTTCTGCGCCAGGGCGTAATAGCTGTTGTACTTGCCGTTGCTGCCCACGCTGGGCTTGGCAGGGTAGGGGTCGTACTTGCGGCCGTTCTGCTGGAACTGGGCTTTGGTCAGTTGGCTGTAGCTGTTGTTGTCCTGTTCGTGGTACTTGAGGATCAGGTTGGCGGTGTTGCCATCGCCCGCATCAAAGAAGCTGTTCCATTCGACTTTGTCCGCACGCACCGCGCCCGACCCCCGCCACATCTGGCCTTCGGTGTGGGACGCCGACAACCAGTTGCTCAGGCCATTGATCTCGCCGGTATTGAGGCGGGCAAAGGTCTTGCGCGTGGCGTTGCTGCCCATGATCTGTTTGACGAACGCGCCGGTTTCCTTGGTCGGGCGAATGGTCACGATACCGATGTTGCCGCCGCTGGAACCGATGTGCGGGCCGTCAGCCTCGGCCGCGCCCTGGGTGACAAAGATCTGGTCGATGTTTTCCGGGTCGCCCAGCAGGTTGGAGTACAGCGCGTAGTTGCCGGAATCGTTGATTGGCATGCCGTCCACCGACATCCCCACCTGGTCGGAGTTGAGCCCGCGCATGGTGAAGCGAAAGCCGGACAGGCCGGTGGCGTCCTCGCTGGAGATATTCAGGCCCGGGGTGTATTTGAGCTTGTCCACGGCGTTGCCGGTGGCGGTCTGTTTATCCAGCGCTTCCTTGGTGACGGTGGAGCGGCCCTTGATGCTTTCTTCCTGCACCATGTAGCCGCCACCGGCGGTGGCCTTGCCCTGGACCCCAATCGTACCGACGTCGCTGTCGCGGGTGTCGGCCATGGACATGCCATGCCCCATGCTTGCGGCTACGAGTGCCAGATGAATCCGTGTGAACCTCATCAGTGTCGTCCTGGTGTCGGGTGCTTATTGCACGCTGTAATTGAAGGTGGCGGTGAAGCGCTGCTCATTGCGTCCCCCGAAGGCTTGCTCGGGGAACGGCTTGACTTGCTTGATACGACGCAAGCTGTTGGTGGCGGCCCGGTTGAGCAACATGCTCGAGGCCTGGGTTTGCAAGCCGGAGTCGAGAACCCGGCCCTGGCGATCTACCAGCAACCACACCACCACCTCGCCCGTCGGGCGTTCAAGGGAGGCCTGGCGTCCGGTGGGGTATTGCTTGTAGGTGTCCAACTCGTTGCGCAGACCCTTGAGGTAACCGCCTTCCAGCGCTTGGCCATCGACTTTCGGTGGGGCAGGCGGCGCGGGCGTCGTTGCGACCTGGGCGATGGCTGCCGGTGCCGGTTTAGCGGCAATGGGCGCTGGCGCTGGCACAGGGGTTGGCTTGGCCACCACCGGTTTGGGCACCGGTTTCGGCTTGGGCTTGGGTTCAGGTTTTGGCAGTGGTTTCGGTGGAGGCGGAGGTGGGGCCGGTTCGGCCTCTTCGTCCTCGACCAGCGGCGGTGGCGGTTCTTGTTCCACCACAGGCTGCGCAATCACTGGCGGCTCTGGCTCTGGCTCGACCAGCGCCAGCTCAACCGCCGACTCGTCGTACACCGGCTCGACCTTCAGCGTCTGGGACTGGATACCCAGTGCAATAAGCACCAGAGCGATCACGGCCGGGACACTGCCCAGCAACTGACGCGCACGAAACAGAACGTACATGATCAGGACTTGCGCGTGGCAATGGACACGGAGGTAAAGCCACCCAGGCGCAGGGTGTCCATCACCTCCACAAGGCGCGAAACCTCTACGCCTTTGTCGCTGTTAACGATGATGGTCGACTTGGTCTCGGGCGTTTGCGCGGCCTTCAGCGCCGGCACCAGTGCGTCGACCGTGAGGTCCTTGCCATCCAGTTGCAGTTGGCCTTCGAGACCCAGGGTCAGGATGAATTTGTTCTGCGGCTTGAGCTGCTGCGAACTGCTGGCGCTGGGCAACTGCGTCTTCATGCCGAGGGCCGGAATCACGTTCAGGCTCACGAGTACGAAAAACACCAGGAGGAACATCATCACGTCGATCATCGGGATCAGTTCGATGTGCGCCTTGCGTTTTTTCGGTTCGTCCCAGGTTCTCATTCCGTTACCCCGTTATTGAATTAGGGGCGATACGCTAACAACCAAAGATGACCGAATGGTTAACTTTAATTGACGCTTTGAGGGCTCTAGGACGGGTATTACAGACGATTCCTCGGTCATTTTAACGACGTAACAGAATTGAAACCCGACAGGGGCATTCTCGGAAACTTTACATTGAGGGCTCCCGAAGATGAGTAGCCAATTGCCACAGTTGTTCACCGCGCGCCTGCTGCTGCGAGCACTGCAGAAACACCAGGCCGAGACATTGCGCACCCTCGCCAACGGCCCGAAGATCGCCGACAACACCGCTAGCGTCCCATCGCCCTACACCCTCGAAACGGCGCAGGATTTTATCGATGGCATGCAGGAAAAATTTCGTTCATCCAACCTGTTGAGCCTGGGCATGCATCGGCGTGACAGCGGTGAGCTGATCGGCGTCGCCAGCCTGCGTGTCAACCCGGCGCACCTTTACGGGCACTTGGGTGGATGGGTAGCGGCGGACGCTCGAAACCAGGGGTATGCGGCGGAAGCGGCGACAGCCCTGATGGACTATGGCTTTGCCGAACTTGGCCTGCATCGTTTGGGTAGCCAGTGTTTCAGCCGCAACAAGGAGTCGGCGCGGGTCATGGAGAAAATCGGCCTGCAGTGTGAAGGTTGCATGCGTGGCGCGTTCCTTAAGAACGGCGTGCATGAAGACATGCTGGTGTTCGCCATGGTGCGCGAAGACTGGGAGTCTCGGCGGTGAGCGGCGAGGTCGATCACGGCCGGCGTCGGGTGCTTGCCGGGCTGGCGGTCGCTACCACCTTTTCGATCCTTAGCCCGTTTGCCCGCAGTGCCGGCGTGGATTACCCGTTCACCTTGGGTGTGGCCTCCGGTGACCCGGTGCCGGATGGCTTTGTGATCTGGACGCGCCTGGCACCGCTGTTCAATGCGGCGGATGGCCAGGGAGGCTTGAGGCATGCGGTGGCAGTGCGTTGGCGGGTTGCCGGCGACGCGGCGATGACCCGTGTCGTGCGCCAGGGCGAAGTCATGGCCAGCGAGCGGTGGGGGCATTCGGTGCATGTGGAAGTGGCGGGGCTGGAGGCGGGCAGGCCGTACTGGTATCAGTTCGAAGGGCTCGGCGCGCAAAGTCCGGTGGGGCAGTCACGCACGGCGCCCGCCTTGCATGCCATGGCCTCGGCGCGCCTGGGGTTTGTCTCGTGTTCTCATTGGGAGCGGGGGTATTTCAGTGCCTATCGCCACTTGGCGCAGGAGCAGCCCGACCTGGTGTTCTTTCTCGGTGATTATATCTACGACAGTTCCTATGCGGCGGACTCGGGCAAGGTCATTCGCGCCCATGGCAGCGCCAATGCGGTCAGCCTGGCGGACTATCGCAACCGCTACGCCTTGTACAAAACCGATCCGGACCTGCAAGCCTTGCACGCTGCAGCACCGAGCGTGGCGACCTGGGACGATCACGAGGTACAGAACGACTACGCCAGCCGCTGGTCGCAAGACCCAAAAATCCCGGTGGCGCAATTCCTGCGGCAGCGGGCGGCGGCCTACCAGGCGTATTACGAACATATGCCGCTGCGCGCCAGCAGCATCCCGAAAGGGCCGGACATGCGTATCCATCGGCGGCTGGACTACGGCCGATTGGCCCGTTTCCACGTACTCGACGGCCGGCAATACCGCTCCGAACAACCCTGCATCCTGGCCAATGGCAGTCATCAGGGGCATATCGCCGACAATCTGTGTCACGACTTGCGCGACCCTGGCCGCACGATGCTTGGCTGGCAGCAAGAAGCCTGGCTGGACCAGGGATTTGCCCAGTCGAAGGCACAATGGAACATCATCGCCCAGGACCTGCTGGTGGCGCCGTTGACTCAGCGCGACCTGACCAACCATAAACCGGGACGCTGGACTGACGGCTGGGATGGCTATATGGCCAACCGCTCACGAATGCTGGCCTCCCTGGAGCGCAATCGCGTCAACAACCCGGTGTTCTGGGGCGGGGATATTCATTCGTTCTGGGTAACCGACCTGCATGTCGATGGCAACGATCCGGATTCGCGCGTGGTGGCCACCGAGTTCGTTGGGACTTCGGTCACCTCCGACGGGCCGCCGTTCGACGCGTTCAGCAAGATCCTGCCGCTTAACCCCCATGTAAAGTTTTTCGACAGCCGCCAGCGCGGGTATGTATCGGTGCGAGTGCAGGAGGACAAGATGCTCACCGACCTGCGTGTGATTACCGACCCGCGCGACCCGGCGGCCACGGTATCAACCCTCAAGTCGTTTGTCGTGGAATCGGGCCGGCCGGGGGCGATTGCGCTTTAACTGACGTCGTAGCGCACCGACAGCGCGCCCTTTTTCTCCGACAGGGCCAGGATGGTCACCTGGCCCAGCTCGCCCAATCTCTGCACATGGGTACCGCCGCAGGCATACGCGGGCAATGGGCCGAAGCCGACTTCACGGGTGCCGTCTTCCAGGTTCATATGGCGCGGGTAGTCCGCAGCAATCCACTGGTTGAGCTGTTGCTGGAGCGCCTCGGCCTCCATGGCTTGCGCCGCCTCGCCACGAATAAAGGTGATCTTGCCTTCGCCTGGCCAGTGATGCGCCTTGATCGGCATCCAGCCCAGGGACTCGCCGGCGTTGCCGATCAGATGCCCGGCCGAATGCAGCCGGGTGTGCAACGCGCGGCGCTGTTCATCGACCTGCGCGGTGACCGGGCCTGGCGCCAATGGCCGGTCGACGTAGTGCACCACTCGATCGGCTTCCTGGGCAACGCGCAGCACCGTGCTTTCGCCGAGCCAACCGGTGTCGAAGGGTTGCCCACCGCCTTGCGGGTGGAAAATCGTCGATTGCAGGATGACCGCAAACTGCTGCTCGTGAGGGGTGCAACTCAGCACCTCAAGCTCGGCCGTCAGGTGGTCATGGGTGAAAAACAGGCGTTCGGTCATTATCTACATCCGCATCAGGGTTCTGCGGGCAGTATAAGTTGTGCGTGTATCGGCGATAATCCGCCCATCTATCAATGGACCTGTGCACCATGAGCATCAATCTACCGTTACCACTGCTGGGCGAAATGGCGATTTTCGTCAAGGTGGTGGAAGCCGGCAGTTTCTCCGAAGCCGCCCGGCAGATGGGCGCTTCGCCTTCCTCGGTGAGCCGCAGCATCTCGCGCCTGGAAAAAGCCCTGGCGACGCGTTTGCTGCAGCGCACGACGCGCAAGTTGCGCTTGAGCGAGGGCGGTGAAGAGGTGTTCACGCGTTGCCGGGAAATGCTCAACGCGGCGCGCTCGGTGATGGAGATCAGCGGCCAGTTCACCCATGAAGCCGAAGGGCTGGTGCGGGTCAGCGTGCCCAAGGCAGTGGGGCGGTTCGTGGTGCACCCGCATATGCCGGAGTTCCTGCGGCGCTTTCCCAAGGTGGATGTGCAGTTGATCCTTGAGGATCGGCAAGTGGACCTGATCGATGACAACGTCGACCTGAGTATCCGCATCACCGACAGCCCGCCGCCGGGGTTGGTCGGCCGGCAGTTGTTGCCCATCGAGCATCTGCTGTGTGCAACGCCGGAATATCTGGCCGAGCATGGTACGCCGGACCATCCCCATGACCTGCTGGAGCACAGTTGCATCTACCTGGGGGAAACACCCGGCGACTCGCGCTGGAAATTCCGTCAGGCCGGCAAGTCGGTGACAGTGGCTGTGCGCGGGCGGTATGCGGCGAACCACACCGGGGTGCGGCTGGATGCGGTGTTGCGGCATGTGGGCATTGGCAGCTTGCCGTATTTCACGGCGCGTCATGCGTTGGAGGCGGGGCGGTTGGTGCAAGTGCTACCGGCGTGGGACTTTATTGCGTCCTACCATGGCGAGGCGTGGTTGCTGCATTCGCCCACGCGCTATTTGCCGCCGAAGTTGCGGGTGTTTATTGATTATCTGGTGGAGTGCATGGCGAAAGAACCGACACTGCGCCGTCGGTAGGTGTGGGGGAGCCAGCTCCCACAGGTATCAGTGCTTGCTCTGGTCTTGCGGCATGGCCAGCAGCTGCTTTTCCTGGTTCCAGTCGAACGGTTCGTCGTTCTGTTCGGCTTCGAAGCGGCGCTCTTCCAGGGCCTGGTACAGGTCCAGTTCTTCATCGGGCATGAAGTGCAGGCAATCGCCGCCAAAGAACCACAGCAGGTCGCGCGGCACCAGGTGGGCAATTTGCGGGTAGCGCAGGATGACCTGGCTCATGATGTCCTGGCCCAGGTATTGGCTTTCGATCGGATCGATCGGCAGCAGGGCGCGCAATTCGTCGAAGCGCTCCAGGAACAGGGTGTGGCTTTCCTCGGGCACCTGTTCGGCTTCGCCGACGGCAACCAGGATGCTGCGCAAGTGGTCGAGCAAGACGAGATGATCGGCAACGACGTTGGACACGAGATAAGTCCTCTAAAGCAAAAACGGGCGCGAGAGTATATAGCTCTCGCGCCCGTTTTTATATGACCGCTCGACTCAGCGGATTTTACCCTCAGCCTGGGTCAGCTCTTCCTTGCTGAAATCGTCCACATCAATAACCTTGCGGCGTGCGGCTTCGGCATCACGCAGGGTTTGCGCCTCGGCCGGTTGCAGTACCCCGGCGTGCAGCGCGGCATCGATGGCGTGCTCCCCGGCAGTCGGTTTGACTTGGCCGCTTTTGAGTGCGGCGTGCAGTTTCTTCTGCAGCGGATGGCTGGCGCCGAGCAGGTCGTAGGCTTGTTGCAGGGCGCCAACCGGATCTTGCGCCGATTGCGGGCGGTAGCAGCCGGCCAGCAACTCTTCCAGGGTCGGGTCGCCTTTGGCGCGGCCGATCACTGCGGCCACTTCGGCATCCAGCGCATCGGACGGCCCGGTGTGGCGACGGCCGAACGGGAACACGATGACCCGCAAGAGGCAGCCCAGGACTTTATTCGGGAAGTTGCTCAGCAATTCATCCAGCGCACGTTCCGATTGACCGAGGCTTTCTTCCATCGCCCAGGCAAACAGTGGCTCCAGGTGATCCGGCGAATCGAGGTCGTGATACCGCTTGAGTGCCGCCGACGCCAGGTACATATGGCTCAGTACATCGCCCAGGCGTGCCGACAGGCGTTCGCGGCGCTTCAGCTCGCCACCCAGCAGCATCATGCTCAGGTCGGCCAGCAGTGCAAAGGCGGCAGCCTGGCGGTTGAGTGCGCGGAAGTAGGCCTGGCTCAAGCGGTTGCCCGGGGCTTTCTCGAAGCGACCCACGCCAAGGTTCAGCACCAGGGTGCTGGCGGCGTTGCTTACGGCGAAACCGATATGCTGCATCAACAGGCCATCGAATTCCTTCAGCGCCTGGTCATGGTCTTCGCGGCCGGCCAGGGCCATTTCCTTGAGTACGAACGGATGGCAGCGAATGGCGCCCTGGCCGAAGATCATCAGGTTGCGCGACAGGATGTTCGCGCCTTCCACCGTGATGAAAATTGGCGCGCCTTGCCAGCTGCGGCCCAGGTAGTTGTTCGGGCCCATGATGATGCCCTTGCCACCGTGCACGTCCATGGCGTGGCTGATGCACTCGCGGCCACGCTCGGTGAGGTGGTACTTGAGGATCGCCGACAGCACCGAAGGTTTTTCCCCCAGGTCCACGGCATTGGCGGTGAGCATGCGCGCGCTGTCCATCAGCCAGGCGTTGCCGCCGATGCGGGCCAGGGCTTCCTGGATACCTTCAAAGGCGGACAGTGGCACGTTGAACTGTTCGCGCACCTGGGCGTATTGGCCGGTGACCAGGCTGGTGAACTTGGCTGCGCCAGTGCCCACGGCGGGCAGGGAAATCGAACGGCCCACCGACAGGCAGTTCATCAACATCATCCAGCCTTTGCCGAGCATCTCCTGGCCGCCGATCAGGTATTGCAGGGGAATGAACACATCCTTGCCGCAATTGGGACCGTTCATGAAAGCGGCGCCGAGAGGCAGGTGGCGGCGGCCGATTTCCACGCCGGGGGTGTCGGTCGGGATCAGCGCCAGGCTGATGCCCAGGTCTTCTTCTTCACCCAGCAGGTGGTCCGGGTCGTAGGCCTTGAACGCCAGCCCCAGCAGGGTCGCGACCGGACCGAGGGTGATGTAGCGCTTTTCCCAGTTCAAACGCAGGCCCAGGGTTTCCTTGCCTTCCCATTCACCTTTGCAGATCACGCCGGTGTCGGGCATGGCGCCAGCGTCGGAGCCCGCCAGCGGGCCGGTCAACGCGAAGCACGGGATGTCGTCGCCGCGCGCCAGGCGTGGCAGGTAGTGGTTGCGTTGTTCGTCGGTGCCGTAGTGCAGCAGCAGTTCGGCCGGGCCGAGTGAGTTGGGCACCATCACGGTGGATGCAAGGTCACCGCTGCGGGTGGCGAGTTTCATCGCGACCTGGGAATGGGCATAGGCGGAGAAGCCCTTGCCGCCATATTCCTTGGGAATGATCAGGGCGAAGAAACCGTGGGTCTTGATGTGTTCCCAGGCGGCGGGCGGCAGATCCATGGCCTGGCCGATCTCCCAGTCGCTGACCATCGCGCAGAGTTCTTCGGTGGGGCCGTCGATAAACGCCTGTTCCTCTTCGGTCAGTTGCACCTTGGGGTAGGCCAGCAGTTTGTCCCAGTCGGGGCGACCGCTGAACAGCTCGCCGTCCCACCACACGGTGCCGGCATCGATGGCGTCGCGTTCGGTTTCGGACATCGGCGGCAGGACTTTCTGGAACCAGCTGAACAGCGGTTTGGTGAAGTATTGTCGGCGCAGATCAGGCAGCAGCAGCGGCGCAGCCACCACCGCGATCAACACCCAGAAAATCAACAGCAGCCAACCTGGTGCGTGGCTCCAGGCGCCCATCGCCAGCAGGTAGACGGCGACCACGCCCAGGGCGGGCAGCGGCGCGACGCGGCGGTGTGCGAGGTAGGCAATGCCGACCACCAGAACCAGTATCCACAACAACAGCATATTCAATCCTCCGTGAAACCAGGGGCGAAACCACCAGGGAGCTTAGTCGGCATCCGAACAAGCAGGGTGATCAGGGTGTTACAAGTTGTACTGGGAGCACCGACATCAGCTGCCGGCAGTGGGCCGAATCGGAGTGATGTGGGCCATGGACGCGTACCTGAGTCCCAGCCGCTTCATCGATAGTGACCACCCTGTGCTGGTGGAGTTCGCCGAAAAACCCCTCGGAACCCACTGGAGTTCAAGTGACCCGCCAGTCAGTATTGATGGGGCGTTGCGAACCGATTCAAGCCACAGGTAAACCGGCGTATGCTGCTGCGCTCATCCAGCCATGCTCATCAACATAAAGGCGCGGTCATGCTGAAGATCTGGGGTCGTAAAAATTCATCAAACGTCAGGAAAGTGCTGTGGTGCGCCGAGGAACTCGGTCTGGACTATCAAGCCATTGATGCGGGCGGGGCCTTTGGTGTGGTCGACACACCGCAATACCGAGCACTGAATCCCAACGGACGGGTGCCGATGATCGAAGACGGCGACTTCGTGCTGTGGGAATCCAACACCATCGTGCGTTATCTATGCGCCAGGCATGCGTCGGACTTTTACCCGAACGACCTGCAAGCCCGGGCCAGCGCCGAAAAATGGATGGACTGGACCACCTCCACGCTCGCCGATCCGTTCAAGGCGGTGTTCTGGGGCATCCTGCGCACCTCGGCCGACAAACAGAACTGGGACAGTATCAACGCCGGGCGCCAAGCCTGTATCGATGCGCTCACCACGGTCGACCAGGCCCTCGCCGAACAGCCTTACCTGTCCGGCCAAGCGTTCGGCATGGGCGATATCCCGCTGGGCTGTTTTATCTACGCCTGGTTTGAAATGCCCATCGAACGGCCTGCAATGCCGCATCTGGAGGCCTGGTACCAGCGCCTGCAACAACGTCCGGCCTACCGCACAGCCGTCATGACCGCGTTGACCTGATACTGACTATTAATGCAGGTGACTGTACTTGTGCCGCGCGGGCAAGCACCATGCCCGCCATGCACCGCAGGTTGAACTACCTGCGGTTCGCCCTCATCTACTCTTTCTATTCCCTTCTTTGGTGCGTAATCCGATATGAGTTCCGCTCTGTCCATCCGGCAGCTAACCAAAACCTACGGCAACGGTTTCCAGGCCCTGAGTGGTATCGATCTGGACGTTGCCGAAGGTGATTTCTTCGCCTTGCTCGGGCCCAACGGCGCCGGCAAATCCACCACCATCGGTATCCTCTCGACCCTGGTCAACAAGACCAGCGGCACGGTGAATATCTTCGGCCATGACCTGGACAAATCCCCGGCGGCGCTCAAGCGCTCCATCGGCGTGGTGCCCCAGGAATTCAATTTCAACCAGTTTGAAAAGACCTTCGACATCGTCGTGACCCAGGCCGGCTACTACGGCATTCCGATGAAAGTCGCCAAGGAGCGCGCCGAGCAATACCTGACCCAGCTGGGCCTGTGGGACAAGCGTGATGTGCCTTCGCGTTCGTTGTCCGGTGGCATGAAGCGCCGTCTGATGATCGCCCGCGCGCTGGTACACGAGCCGCGCCTGCTGATCCTCGACGAGCCCACCGCCGGCGTGGACATCGAGCTGCGTCGCTCGATGTGGACCTTTCTCACCGAGCTGAACGAGAAGGGCATCACCATCATCCTCACCACTCACTACCTGGAAGAGGCTGAGCAGCTGTGCCGCAACATCGGCATCATCGACCACGGCACCATTGTCGAGAACACCAGCATGCGTAACCTGCTGGGCCAGTTGCATGTGGAAACCTTCTTGCTCGACCTGAAAAACAACCTGTCGGTACCGCCGCAGTTGCTCGGCTACCCGAGCCGCCTGGTCGACAGCCACACCCTGGAAGTGCAGGTGGACAAAGCCATGGGCATCACCGCGCTGTTCACGCAGTTGGCGGCCCAGAGCATCGAAGTGTTGAGCCTGCGTAATAAAACCAATCGCCTTGAGGAGTTGTTCGTGTCCCTGGTGGAGAAAAATCTGGCGAAGGTGGCGGTATGAGTTCCGAACTGCAACCCAACCTCGTCGCGCTGCAAACCATCGTCTATCGCGAAGTGAAGCGCTTTACCCGGATCTGGCCGCAGACCCTGCTGCCGCCGGCGATCACCATGGTTTTGTACTTTGTGATTTTCGGTAACCTGATCGGTCGGCAGATCGGCGACATGGGGGGCTTCACCTACATGGAGTACATCGTGCCGGGCCTGATCATGATGTCGGTGATCACCAACTCCTACGGCAACGTGGTCTCCAGTTTCTTCGGCAGCAAGTTCCAGCGCTCCATCGAAGAACTGATGGTGTCGCCGGTGTCGCCGCACACCATCCTGATCGGCTATACCTTGGGTGGCGTACTGCGCGGCCTGATGGTCGGCGTGATCGTGACCCTGCTGTCGCTGTTCTTCACCCACCTGCAGGTGCATCACCTCGGGGTCACCATCCTGGTGGTGGTACTCACGGCAACGATCTTCTCGTTGCTGGGCTTTATCAACGCGGTGTTCGCGCGCAACTTCGATGACATCTCGATCATCCCGACCTTCGTGCTGACGCCGCTGACCTACCTGGGCGGGGTGTTCTATTCCATCACCTTGCTGCCGCCGTTCTGGCAGACCGTGTCGCTGGCCAACCCGGTGCTGCACATGGTCAACGCCTTCCGCTACGGCATCCTGGGGGTGTCGGATATCAAGATCAGCGTGGCGATCACCTTCATGCTGGTGGCGACGGTGGTGTTGTATATCGGTTGCACGAAGTTGCTGGTGAGCGGGCGAGGGATGCGTACCTGACCGCTGACACGCCCTGAAAAATGGCCTCCCAGTGAGGCCATTTTTTTTGGATATACACAGAACAAATGTGGGAGCAGGCTTGCCTGCGATAGCGGTGTATCAGCGATAGATATGTAGCTGACCTACCGCTATCGCAGCATAGGTATCTACACAACTTTTAAGGCTGAACAATCTCCCTGTAGTGAGCGGGCTTGTCCCGCGCTGGGCGGCGAAGCCGCCCCAAACCAGGCGAATTGCGTTTATCTGAAACTGCGCGGTGTCTTTATTGGGGCGGCTTCGCAGCCCAGCGCGGGACAAGCCCGCTCACTACAAAAATGTATAGATACCGGTGGCCATCGCAGGCAAGCCAGCTCCCACAGTTTGATCGGCGTACGGCCTTTAGTTTTTCAGGGCCAGTTCGATCAGCCCATGCAGCTCCTCGACCGTCGGTGGCGCAGTCGAGAACAGGATGCGAAACACCGTCGGTGCCGCCAACAGGTTGATCAGGTGGTCCACGCTGGGTGGCAAGTCATTCGGATAGCGATCCACAATCGTCTGCAACTGCGCGCTCAGGATGCTCACGCAGTACCCCGGCGTCACGCTGCATTGCACATCACGCATCATGTTGCGCCCCGGCTCCGAACTCATTTCATCCAGATACTGCTCGGCCCAGGCCCGCAAGTCGCCGCGCAGGCTGCCGGTAGTGGCGGGCTCGCTGTCCGGGCGCATGCGTGCCAGGGCCACGTCCGCGAGCAGCGCCGAGAGGTCGCCCCAGCGCCGGTAAATGGTCGAAGGCGTAACCCCTGCGCGCGCCGCAATCATCGGCACGGTGACACTGGAGCGCTCATGGGCTTCCAGCAGTTCACGCGTGGCGGTATGCACTGATTCCTGGACCCGGGCACTGCGGCCCCCCGGGCGAAGGCCTTCTTTAATTGCCATGCGTAAAACCTTAACACAAAGAATTTGCTTTAAGCGCTCCCTGGTAGCACACTCCGCAAAAGCAAAATATTAGCTTTAGCGGAGCGTGCCCATGTCCAGCCCTGTTTCTCATCGTTCCAGCCTGGTGTTCCTCGCGATCACCCTGCTGACATTTCTCGCCGCATCCAGTGCGCCAACGCCGTTGTACCACCTGTATCAGGAAGGCCTGCATTTTTCGGCGGGCATGCTCACGCTGGTTTTCGGGGTCTACGCCTTGAGCCTGTTGGTGGCGCTGTTGACCGTGGGTTCACTGTCGGACCATCTGGGGCGCAAGCCGGTGATTTTTGCCGCACTGCTCCTGAATATGCTCGCGATGCTGCTGTTCATCAATGAAGGCAGCGTCGCCTGGTTGATTGCCGCGCGGACCTTGCAGGGATTCGCCACCGGCATGGCCACCGCCGTGTTGGGCGCCGCCTTGCTTGACACGGATCGCCAGCAGGGGCCGCTGGTCAATAGCGTAGCGCCTTTGCTTGGGATGGCCTGCGGGGCGATGGGCAGCAGTTTGCTGGTGGAGTTCGCGCCACTGCCAACCCAGTTGATCTACTGGACGCTGCTCGCGCTGATGCTGTTACAGGCCGTGTATGTATGGCGCCTGGCGGAAACCGTCAGTCGCATCCCCGGCGCACTCGCTTCTTTGCGCCCGACCCTGCATGTACCGCCGCAAGCGCGCCGGGCACTATGGCTGGCCTTGCCGGTCGATGTGGCGGTGTGGGCAATGGGTGGGTTTTATTTGTCGCTGGCGCCTTCACTGGTACGGGCGGCGACGGGCTCCACCTCCAATTTGATCGGTGGCGGTCTGGTGGCCGTGCTCACGCTGAGCGGGGCGCTGATGATTTTCAGCCTGCGCAACCGCCCGGCCGACAAGGTGTTGCGCCTGGGCGCCGGGTTGCTGGCCGTAGGGGTGACGTTGATCCTCACGGCCGTACACAGCGCCAGCCTGCCGCTGTTCTTCGTCGCCACCCTGATCGCCGGCAGCGGTTTTGGCGCGGGCTTTCTCGGTGCCTTGCGCAGCGTGGTGCCGCTGGCCTTGCCCCACGAGCGCGCGGGGCTGATGTCGGCGTTCTATGTGTTGAGCTACCTGGCGTTCTGTTTGCCGTCCCTGCTGGCGGGTAACCTGATTCGCAGCTTCGGCCTGATCGCCACCACCGATGGCTACGGCGCGGTGCTCATCGTGTTGTCCGTCGGTGCCCTGATCGCTCTGCTGCTGCAGGATTCGGCGCGGGCCAGGGCGACGACGGGGGACTGATGGGTATAATCGGTGCCCCTATCGCCTGGTCGAGATTCAAGCATGAAGATCATCCGCAGCAAGGACTTCACTGGCAGCCGTGCCTGGGAAGCGCTGGACATCGCGAATATGAACGGCATCACCACGCGTCTGCACTGGACCGATCAGCCGTATCGCTGGCACGTCAATGACGGCGAAGAAGTGTTCGTAGTGTTGGATGGTCGGGTGCACATGCACTATCGCGATAATGGCTTAGAACAGGTGGCGGAGCTGGAGGTTGGAGATATCTTCTATGCCAGTATCGGCACCGAGCATGTGGCGCACCCACAGGGGTCGGCGCGTATTCTGGTGATTGAAAGCGAAGGCAGCGTTTGACGCCATATAGGCAAAGTAGATAACAGATAGAGATATTACCCGTTATATAGATATTCGAGCAGGTTCTACCATGCCCTCACCCTCATACGAGGAAGAGGATTTCCATCATGACCTGCTCGACCACCCTCAGCTACAGACCCTTTAGTCATCTGACCCGCCCGCGGGAAGTGATTCGCCAGTTCACCCCGAACTGGTTTGCCGCGACCATGGGCACCGGCGTGCTGGCGCTGGCCCTGGCGCAACTGCCCGTCAATTGGCCCGGCCTGCATGCGGTGGCCGAAGGACTGTGGTTGTTCACCATCGGCCTGTTTGTCGTGTTCAGCGGGTTGTACGCGGCCCGTTGGCTGATGTACTTCCAAGAGGCGCGGCGAATTTTCGGACACTCCACGGTTTCGATGTTCTTCGGCACGATCCCCATGGGCCTTGCGACTATCCTCAATGGCTTGCTGTTTTTCGGCCTGCCGCGCTGGGGCAGCGCCGTGATACCGCTGGCCGAGGCGCTGTGGTGGCTGGACGTGGCCATGGCGCTGGCTTGCGGCGTGCTTATCCCGTTCATGATGTTCACGCGCCAGGAACACAGCATCGACCAGATGACGGCCGTCTGGCTGCTGCCGGTGGTTGCCGCCGAAGTGGCCGCCGCCAGCGGTGGCTTGCTCGCGCCGCACCTGGCTGACGCCCACGCGCAACTGGTGATGTTGGTCACCAGCTACGTGCTGTGGGCGTTTTCCCTGCCGGTGGCGTTCAGCATCCTGACCATCCTGATGCTGCGCATGGCCTTGCACAAACTGCCCCACGCCAATATGGCCGCCTCAAGCTGGCTGGCCTTGGGCCCGATCGGCACGGGTGCCTTGGGCATGCTCCTGTTGGGCGGCGACGCGCCGGCGATCTTCGCGGCCAATGGTTTGCCCGGTGTCGGTGACATGGCCGACGGTCTCGGGCTGGTGGCGGGCATTACGCTGTGGGGCTTCGGCCTCTGGTGGATGCTCATCGCGGTGTTGATTACCCTGCGTTATCTGCGCGCCGGTATCCCGTTCAACCTGGGCTGGTGGGGGTTTACCTTCCCGTTGGGGGTGTACGCGCTGGCGACGCTGAAGCTGGCGAACCTGCTGCAGTTGGGCTTCTTCAGCGTATTGGGCAGTGTGCTGGTGGTAGCGTTGGCGCTGATGTGGCTGATCGTCGCCACGCGCACCGTGCAGGGCGCGTACAAAGGTGAGCTTTTTGTTTCTCCGTGTATTGCGGGACTAGCGAATAAGTAAGCGGGATTAGGTAGAGTCGTGGCCTGAATGCTTTTACAAAAAAATAGGCCACCCAGGAACACGGACGATGAGCCACCCCTCGCAATTCACCTTGCTGCGCACACGGCGCTTCCTGCCGTTTTTCATCACCCAGTTGCTGGGCGCGTTCAACGACAACATCTTCAAGCAATCGCTGATCCTGGCCATTCTCTACAAGCTCAGCATCGAGGGCGACCGCTCCATTTGGGTCAACCTGTGCGCGTTGCTGTTCATCCTGCCGTTCTTTCTGTTCTCGGCGCTGGCCGGGCAGTTTGGCGAGAAATTCAACAAGGACGCCTTGATCCGCGCGATCAAGATCGGCGAGATCGTGATCATGGCCGTGGGCGCCACCGGTTTCCTGACCAACCACCTGGAATTGATGCTGCTGGCGCTGTTTGCCATGGGCACCCATTCGGCGCTGTTCGGGCCGGTCAAATACTCGATCATGCCCCAGGCCCTGCACGACGATGAGCTGGTGGGCGGCAACGGCCTGGTGGAAATGGGCACGTTCCTGGCGATCCTGGCGGGCACCATTGGCGCCGGGATCATGATGTCGTCCACCCATTACGCGCCGGTGGTGGCGGTGGCGATCGTCTCCGTGGCGGTGCTGGGTTACCTGGCCAGCCGCAGTATTCCGCGGGCGGCGGCGTCGACGCCTGGGTTGCGTTTGAACTGGAACATTTTCAGCCAATCCTGGGCCACGTTGCGCCTGGGTCTGGGGCAGACGCCGGCCGTTTCGCGGTCCATCGTCGGGAACTCGTGGTTCTGGTTCGTTGGCGCGATCTACCTGACGCAGATCCCGGCCTATGCCAAAGAATGGCTGTACGGCGACGAAACCGTGGTGACGCTGATCCTCACCGTATTCTCGGTGGGTATCGCACTGGGTTCGATGCTCTGCGAAAAGCTCTCCGGGCGTAAGGTCGAAATCGGCCTGGTGCCGTTCGGCTCGTTCGGCCTGACCGTGTTCGGCTTGTTGCTGTGGTGGCACTCCGGCGGTTTCCCGCAGAACGTGCAGGCCAACGACTGGCTCGCCGTGCTCGGTTATGGCCAGGCGTGGTGGGTGCTGTTTGATATTCTCGGCCTGGGCGTGTTCGGCGGCTTTTATATTGTGCCGCTGTATGCGCTGATCCAGTCGCGCACTGCCGAGCACGAGCGTGCACGCGTGATCGCCGCCAACAACATTCTCAATGCCTTGTTCATGGTGGTCTCGGCGGTCGTGTCGATCCTGCTGCTGAGCGTGGCCAAGCTGTCGATCCCCGAGCTGTTCCTGGTGGTGTCGCTGCTCAACATCGCGGTCAACACCTATATCTTCAGGATCGTGCCCGAGTTCACCATGCGTTTCATGATCTGGCTGCTCAGCCATTCGATGTACCGCGTGGAGCACCGCAACCTTGCCGCCATCCCGGACGAAGGCGCGGCGTTGCTGGTGTGCAATCACGTTTCGTTTGTTGATGCGCTATTGATTGGCGGCGCGGTGCGGCGGCCGATTCGCTTTGTCATGTACTACAAGATCTACCGTTTGCCGGTGCTCAACTTTATCTTTCGCACCGCCGGGGCAATTCCGATTGCCGGGCGCAATGAAGATATCCAGATCTACGAAAAGGCCTTCACGCGGATTGCGCAGTACCTGAAGGAAGGGGAGTTGGTGTGCATCTTCCCGGAAGGCAAGTTAACCGCTGATGGCGAGATGAACGCGTTTCGCGGTGGCGTGACGCGCATTCTGGAGGAAACGGCGGTGCCGGTGATTCCGATGGCGCTGCAGGGGTTGTGGGGGAGTTTCTTCAGTCGCGATCCGAACAAGGGGTTCTTGCGTCGGATCTGGTCACGGGTGGTGTTGGTGGCGGGTGAGCCGGTGGACGGGCCGACACCGGCGCGGTTGCAGGAGGTGGTGAGCGGGTTGCGGGGGAGTGTCAGGTAGTTTTTGTGGTGGATCTACCGGCCTTTCGCAGGCAAGCCAGCTCCCACATTTGACCGAGTTGTTCATGTGAATACGGTCAAATGTGGGAGCTGGCTTGCCTGCGAAGGCGCTAGTGGCCTAAGTGCTGATCTTGAGACCAATGAGCCCGCAAATGATCAACGCCACACTGGCCAGCCTGAACAACGCCATGGACTCCCCAAACAGAATAATCCCGGCGATCACCGTGCCCACGGCACCCACGCCGGTCCAGATCGCGTAGGCGGTGCCCAGGGGCAGCTCTTTCATCGCCAACCCCAGCAGGCCGAGGCTCACAGCCATGGCGGCAATTGTCAGGACGGTGGGCAATGGCTTGCTGAAACCGTCGGTGTACTTCAGGCCAACGGCCCAGCCGACTTCAAACAAACCCGCAAAAAACAGAATGATCCAGGACATGATGACCTCCTACCGTTAGGTGGGGTCGTCCCCGGATTAGGCGCTTGAGAGCGTCGCGGGGTCGTCCCCGCGAAGCCGGTAGAGTGCCCAAAAGTGCTCGGCCGATCAAGCCTGCGGGGTGTTCTCCAAGACGCGACGGTCTTCCTTTTCGCTCATGCGACGGAAGTAGGTCGACAGCAGTGCCCCGGAAATATTGTGCCAGACGCTGAACAACGCACTCGGCACCGCCGCCAGCGGCGAAAAATGCGCACTGGCCAGCGCGGCGCCCAGCCCTGAGTTCTGCATGCCCACTTCCAGCGCCAGCGACTTGCGCTGCGCCAACGGCAACTTGAAGACGCGGCCGGTGAAATAGCCCAGCAGGTAACCGAAGCTGTTGTGCAGCATCACCACCGCCATGATCAACAGGCCCGACTCGGCAATCTTCGCCTGGCTCGCCGCGACCACCGCCGCGACGATGATCACGATGCTCACCACCGACACCAGCGGCAACACGTCCACCGCATGGCGCACCCGCTCGCCGAGCACACGTTGCGCCAGTACGCCCAGCACGATCGGCAACAGCACCACTTGCAGGATCGACCAGAACAACTCCATGAATGACACCGGCAGCCAGGCCGAGGCCAGCAACCAGATCAGCGCCGGCGTGAGCAGCGGCGCGAGGAGGGTGGTGACGGCGGCGATGGCCACCGACAACGCCAGGTCGCCCCGCGCCAGCCAGGTCATCACGTTGGACGAGGTGCCGCTTGGGCAGCAACCGACCAGGATCACGCCGACGGCAATTTCCGGCGGCAGGTGAAAAGCCTGGCACAGCAACCAGGCCACGCCCGGCATGATCACAAAATGCGCGACCACGCCCAGGGCCACGCGCCACGGATGGCGGGCGACCTCGGCGAAGTCGTCCATCTTGAGGGTCAGCCCCATGCCGAACATCACCAGGCCCAACAGTGGGACGATGGCGCTTTTAAGGCCGATGAACCAGCCGGGTTCGAGGAAGGCGACGACGGCGAAAATCAACACCCAATAGGCGAAGGTATTGCCGACGAAACGGCTCAAGGCGGCGAGTGCGCGCATGGGGATGTCCTTTTTTTAGAGTGCTGGGAGTGGAACCCCGATCGAATGGGGGAACTGGCTGGTGTGGGAGCTGGCTTGCCTGCGATAGCATCAACTCGATCTAAATCAAGACCGAGGTGCCTGCATCGCGGGCAAGCCCGGCTCCCACACAAGCCGTGCCCACATAAGGCCTGTGTCGCCTCTAGATACCCTGCGGAGTCTCTTCACCACCGAGGGCTTCAACCAACGCCGGCAGGAACTCACCAAACGTCAGCATCATCAGGGTAAAGCTCGCATCCAGTTGGCCCAGGGCTTCTTCACCACCGTCCTGTTCCGCCTGGTCCTGCAGCAGGTCTTCGAACTTCAGGCGTTTGACGGTCATCTTGTCGTCGAGCATGAAGGACAATTTGTCCTGCCAGGCCAGGGACAGTTGGGTCACGACTTTGCCTGTGGTCAGGTGCAGCTGGATCTCTTCGCCGGTCAGGTCCTGGCGCTTGCAACGCACAATGCCGCCGTCTTCGTGGGTGTCGCGCAGCTCGCATTCGTCGAGGACGAAGAAGTCATCGGCCGGCTTTTGGGTGGTGACCCAGTCGGTCATGATTGCGGTTGGCGCGGTTTTCACCGTCAGTGGGCGAACCGGCAGGGTGCCGATCACTTCACGCAGGGTCGACAGCAAGTCTTCGGCGCGTTTCGGGCTCGCCGAGTTCACCAGGATCAGGCCCTGTTTCGGCGCGATGGCGGCGAAGGTCGACGAGCGACGGATAAACGCGCGCGGCAGGAAGGCCTGGATGATTTCATCCTTGATCTGGTCGCGTTCCTTCTTGTAGACCTTGCGCATCTGCTCGGCCTCGATCTCTTCGACCTTTTCCTTGAGCGCGTCACGTACGACGCTGCCCGGCAGGATGCGTTCTTCCTTGCGCGCGGCGATCAGCAAAAAGTCTCCGCTGACGTGTACCAACGGCGCGTCTTCACCTTTACCAAACGGCGCGACGAAACCGTAAGTGGTCAGTTCCTGGCTTGCGCAAGGGCGCGCCAGTTTGGTGGCCATGGCCGCTTCCAACGCCTCGGCATCAACAGGCAGATCTTGGGTCAGGCGATAGATAAGCAGGTTCTTGAACCACATGGGGTGAGTCTCTCCTTTATACAAAGGGGGGCATTATTCTCTTGATAACGTCCCAGGCCAACCCTGCCTAAGCCATTGGAAGCTATCAAAAAAAAGATTTAAGAAAGTGCTTGCCAGACCCAGGGTCGCTCCGTAGAATGCGCGCCACACCGAAACGAAGGGTGATTAGCTCAGCTGGGAGAGCATCTGCCTTACAAGCAGAGGGTCGGCGGTTCGATCCCGTCATCACCCACCATTCGCTTCAAGTGTTACGCGCAGCGGTAGTTCAGTCGGTTAGAATACCGGCCTGTCACGCCGGGGGTCGCGGGTTCGAGTCCCGTCCGCTGCGCCATATTCGGTAACCTGGAACACTGAACGCCAGGTCACCACAGGAAGCCCGCTCAATGAGCGGGCTTTTTGCTATCTGGGGTTTGCAAAACCCAAAAAACGCCGCCGATCATTTCCAATGATCGGCGGCGTTTTTTATGGGGCAATCAGAAATCCCAGCGGGTGGTGACCATGAAGTTGCGCGGCTCACCGTAAGCGGCGGAGTTATAGAAGCCGATGTTAGTGTAGTAGTGCTTGTCGAACAGGTTGTTGACGTTCAGCGTCGCCGACAGGTTTTTGGTGACCTGATACTTGGTCATCAGGTCCACCAGCCAGTAAGCGTCCTGGGAAAATTCTTCGTACTGCTTGTGCGGGGTGTTGTAGATGTCCTGCCAGCCCACGCTCTGCCAGCGCACGCCACCGCCGACGGTCAGCTTGTCCAGGTTGCCCTTGAGTTTATAAGTGGTGAACAGCTTGACCTGGTCTTCAGGCTCGAAGGTGGAGATCTTCACGTCCTTGTCGTCGCGTACGACCTTGTGGGTGTAGCCGGCCTGGAGTTGCCAGCCGGGCGCAATTTCGCCGGACATCTCCAGCTCATAACCTTTGGTGACGGCCTTGCTGCTCTTGTAGGCGTAGTTGTTCGGGGTTGGCTTCTGGTTGTTGTACTCATCATCCGAGAGGGCGCGGTTGGACTCGTGGATTTCAAAGTAGGCCGCGCTGGCGTTCACGCGACCGTCGAGGAAATCGGCTTTCACCCCCAGTTCCCAGTTCTGGCCTTCATCCGGCTCAAGCAGCTTATTGTCGCGGTCGCGGTTGTAGTTCTCCTGCGGCATGAAGATATCGGTGTAGCTGGCGTAGACCGCGTACGTGTCGTTCAAGTCGTACACGGCGCCGATGTACGGCACGAATCGCCCGGACTCGCGGTAGTTGGGGTTATAGCCCGTGACCTGGTAGTTGACCACGCGCCCGCCCAATAGCAGCTTGAGGTCGTCGGCGAGATTCAGGCGGGTGGTCACATAGGCGCCGGTCTGGCGCACGGTGTCATCGGTCAGTGATTGCGCGCGGCCCCAGTCCGGGATTGCGGCGTGGCCGTGCCAGTTGTTGAAGTCGACACTATTGGGGGCGAGGTTCCAGTAGCCTTTGCCTTTCCACTCCGAGGCGCTGATGGAGCCGCCCAGCACCAGCTCGTGCTCGCGGCCGCCCAAGCTGAACGGGCCGCTCACGTACAGGTCGGCGGAGTCGCTGACGGTTTCGCCGGTGTACTTGCCCGAGGTGAGCTGCGCGGTGCCGTCCGGCTGTGGCTGGTCGCCCTGGATCGAGCCCATCAGAGCGTGGTAGCCGTTGATTTTGTGATCCAGTTGCAGCTTGGTTACCCAGCCGTTGCCCAGGTCGTGTTCGAGCATGGCAAATACGGTGCGGGTGTATTGTTCCCAACTGCTCCAGTCGGCAGCGTTATTGAATGAGCGCTTGACGCTGTTGCGGTCGCCGTTGGAATTGATCAGCGGGAAACTGCCCGACCATGAAGAGCCTTTGGGCAGGGTGTCCTGATAATCGCCGCCGACGGTGAGCAGCGTATCGGGGGACAGGTCGAACTCCATGATGCCGTAGTACGTCGGGCTCTGGCGCGAGTAGTGGTCCATGAACGAATGTTTGTCCTGGTAGGCCGCTACGGCCCTGCCACGCACATTGCCGCTTTCGGTCATCGGGCCGCTGACATCCAGCTCGCTGCGGTAGTTGTCCCAGGAGCCGGCGCCGAGGGTTGCGTGCCCCTGGAAGTCGGCGGTAGGTTTCTTGCGCACCAGGTTGATCGTCGCACCCAACGAGCCGGCGCCGGTGAGCAAGCCGGTGGCGCCCTTGAGCACTTCGACACGGTCGTAGATCGCCATGTCGCTCAAGGTATTGCCCGCCGAGTAGGCAACGTTGCGCGCCGTGGAGGGGATACCGTCGTACTGGAAGTTGTTGATGGAAAAGCCACGGGCGTAATAGTTGGTACGCTCGGTGTCGAAGGCTGAAACGGTGATGCCCGGGGTATGGCGCATCACGTCGTCGACGTTGTTCAGGCCGAAGTCATCCATGTGCTGGCGGGTGACCACGCTCACCGACTGCGGGGTTTGCTTGGGCGTCAACACCAGGCGCATGGACGTGGCGATCGTGCCGGGCGTGTAGGAACCGGTGTCTTCGGTGACGTTCCCCAATTGGTTGGCGGTGACGGCGGTCGGGCTCAGTTCCATGGTGCCGTTGCCCGCAACGGGGACGGGTTGCAGTGCGTAAACCTGATCGCCTTTCACCGCACGGAAGCCGCTGCCTTGCAGCAGCCTGTCGAACCCGTCCTGCAGCGCGTAATGACCTTTCAGGCCTGGGCTGTCGAGGCCTTCCAGCGCGCGGGACTGGAACACGATCGCCACACCCGCCTGCTGCGCAAAGCGGTTGAGCGAACTGCCCAGCGGCCCGGCGGGGATGTCGTAGGTCTGGGCGGCGACGCTGACGGTATCCGCCCAGGCCAGGCTGACGTTCAGGCTGGTGGCGATGAAGATGGCCAGGGACAGTGGCGCGCTTTTAAGTAGGCGAAAGCGTCCGCGCGGGTAGGAAGGGGTATGCATGGTGAAGGCAGTCCTTTACGTGTCGAATTACCTTCCTTGACGGGCAGCCTCGGAAAAACCGGAAGCAAATGCGAATAATTATTTATTGGGTGGTGTTTTATTGGCAGGTGTTTCGGGACTCACCACGATCAACCAGGGGGTAAAGGTCTGCACCTGGATCGGCAATGTTTGCGCCAGCAGTTGCAAGGCATGGTCGCTGTCGTCCAGCGGAATCACCGCAGACACGCGCAGGCCCTGCAGGGCGTGGCGATCAAATTGCACGTGGCCGGCGCGGTGCCGGGCGATTTCGTCCAGCACCTCGGGCAAGGGGCGGTTCTCCACCACCAACTGATGGCGGCGCCAGGCTTGATCAATGCTCGTCGGGTCAATAGTGCCGGCCAGGCGCACCGCGTTCGAGCGCATCAAGGCCTGCGAGCCGGCGTCGACTTCGAGGGTCTGCTGGCCGTCGGCGCTTTGCGCGGCCACGCGTGACTCGAGCATGCTCAATACGGTGACGTCCCCCTGGCGCTTGACCACGAACCGCGTGCCCAGCGCACGCAGCGTGCCTTGAGGCGTTTGCACGACAAACGGCCGCGTGCGGTCATGGGCGACCTCCACCCGTATTTCACCTTGCAGCAGTTCAATGCGGCGCTGTTTGTCATCGAAGTACAGGTTTGCCGAACTGATGCCGTTGAACGCCAACACAGAACCATCCGCCAGTTGCAAGGTTTGCCATTGGCCAGGGCCGTTGCGCACATCGGCCATCCACTGCTGCGGGTAAGGGCTGACCAGCAAGGCCGCCGCTGGAATCGCCAGGCTGCACGCCAACGCCAGCGCGCGGACGACGTTTTTGCGGCGACGCTTGTCGGGCTGGGTGAATGCTGCGCTCAACGCCGCCCGCGCCGGTGCGTTCTTGCCGCGCAGGGCCTGCATGCGGGAAATGACGGCTTCCATTCGTGCGGCCGCCGCGGCGTGATTCGGGCCTTGTTGCTTCCAGCCTTCAAACGCCAGGCGCTGGGCCTCGTTCAGTTCGCCCTCGTGCAGGCGCAGCAGCCATTCGGCGGCTTGTTCTTCGATTTGTTGGTGGGCGTGCGACATGCTTGATCAAGTGTCCATACTGTGGCCGCAATGCACGAGCGCCTGGATCAGGTATTTGCGCACGGTGCGTTCCGACAACTTGAGCCGTCGGGCGATTTGCTGCTGGGTCATTTCTTCGAGGTAATACAGCACGAATGCCTGGCGCGAGTATTCGTGCAGGCCTTCCAGGATAAACGCGATCTGTTCCAGGGCTTCGAGGGTGGCGTGGATCTGTTCCGGGGATTGGAACCCTTCGAGCGCGTCCACGGTGAGCGCCAGCTCCTGCAGGTAAGCCTGTTCAATCTGCCTGCGCCGCGCCTGATCGATGAGCAGGCGCCTGGCCGTGGTGCTCAGGTACGCCCGCGGTTCGCGGATACCGGCAACGGCTTCGCGCGCGTTCAGGATGCGGGCGAACGTATCCTGCGCCAGGTCCGCTGCGTTCTGTCGGCAGCCCAGCTTGCGTCGCAGCCAGGTGAGCAGCCACCCGTGATGCTCGCTGTAGAGCTGGGCAATCTCCCTTTGGAATGGCGGTTCACCCACAGACATAAGCGTGGCTCAGGCGTTATTGAGAATAGTTTTTAATTGTGCGGCCAAGCGCGGGTTAAACGCAATAGACTCGCATTTGCACGAGCCAAACCCGGTTTTCCAGGGGCTGTGTAGGAATCGAGAAAATATTTCAAATAAACTGCATTTAAATCAAGACATTGCGGATTATTGCTGTATGATGCGGCCCACACCGAAAGTGAAGGGTGATTAGCTCAGCTGGGAGAGCATCTGCCTTACAAGCAGAGGGTCGGCGGTTCGATCCCGTCATCACCCACCATTCGCTTGATGTGTTACGCGCAGCGGTAGTTCAGTCGGTTAGAATACCGGCCTGTCACGCCGGGGGTCGCGGGTTCGAGTCCCGTCCGCTGCGCCATATTCGGTTATCTGGAACGCTGAACGCCAGGTACCACAGGAAACCCGCTCATTGAGCGGGTTTTTTTTCGTCTGCAAACAGTGTGTTCATCATGAACACCCTGGTGGCGACGTCGTTTCGCACCGCAGTCTTCAGTGATGGCAAGTGGCCCGCCAGTTGGACGATTTTCTATTGGGCCTGGCTGATATCCAGCAATCGAGGCCTGGCAATCGCCAGATAATCCTGCGTATCGAGCACCATCGACGCATCCAGCCGACCCGCGTTGAAGGCTATTTCGGCGTAGCCGGTGGTCAATCCCGGATCGACGATCAATTGAATCCGCTCATCGAAAACAAAAGGAGGGATGGCGCCGATCCGGCACCCGGTCAGTTCCATGGCGGTTTCGGCTTTCACCAACTCGGCTTTTTTCCCACCCAGGGCCGCTCCGACTTTCTTCATGTCCAGCTTCTGATCGCCCGGCAGTATCACCAGTGCATAAGGTCCGGCCTTACCCTTGAGGGAGCAAAGCATGGCCTTCGCGCCTTGGCCGGGCTCGGTGCCACGGATTTCGGCGACGCGCGCCGACTGGCCCTCGGCATCGTGCATCAACACCCGGTAGGAGGCTGAGCGGGCATCGAGTAGTGCCACGAGGCGATCGAACATGGGATGCATGTAGTTTTCCTCTGGTTTACAGGAACAGGTCGTAGGACAGTTTGCTGATCAGGATCGCCAGTAATATCAGGAATAGAGCCCGGACAAAGGGCACGCCTTTATGAACCGCCAGCCAGGTGCCCGTGAGCGCGCCCAGAATGTTGAATGCCGACATGGGAATTGCGATCAGATAGAGCACGTTACCCGTCGGAATGAAGAATATAAGTGCCGCCACGTTGGTCGCGATGTTCACCAGCTTTGCCGATGCCGAGGCATGAAGAAAGTCGAAGGCGAAGCAGCGGATAAACAGGAAGATCAGGAAGCTGCCAGTACCGGGACCGAACAGACCATCGTAGAAACCGATAGCGCCGCCGATGACGATCGCCAGCAGTTTTTCCTGGGTACCGATGTGCATGGGTTTATGCAGGGCGCCGAAATCTTTTTTCCAGAAGGTGTAGATCGCCATCAGAACAATCAAGACCAGCACCGCCGGCCGGATCATCGACTGGGGTACGAACGACACCGTGGCGGCGCCGAAGAAGGCCATGACAAAGGCCGCGCAGGCGGCGGGGATCACAAGCCCCCAATCGATCACCACCTTGCGCACGAAGGACCGGGCCGCGAAGGCGGTGCCGCAGGCGGCTGCGACCTTATTGGTCCCCAGCAGCGCCGCCGGTTGAGCGGTGGGTAGCACGTTGAATAGCGCGGGAATCTGGATCAGCCCACCGCCGCCCACCGCCGCATCGATCAGGCCGGCGGCGAAGGCGAACACGCAAAGGATGACAATATCGACCACGAGATCAGGCTCTGACTATATAGGTTGATGAGGATCCCGCGGCACCACGCGTGCCGGATCATTGACCCCGAAGACACGCGACATCCAGCGATCACGGATTGGTCACGTCCAGCGATGCCAGACCGGCCTGAAGTGTGCGTTGTTCTTCGAGCGACAGATGAGTTGCGGTGTATCCCGTCTGGTCGAAGCCACTGATCTTTTTTCCAGCCATTCATGATTGGCTTCATCAACACACGCTGCGGCTTTCCCGATGACTTCATCCAGCTTCGACACGTCCTTGCGCTCCTGTTTGCCCCATCCTTGTGGGTAACGGGAAGGTTAACGCAAGGGCCTTTTTTGTGTTGCAATGCCGCGTTGTGAAAAATGCAATGAGGTGGAAAGTGGCATTGAATATGTTGGCGGAACTTGAAGCCTTCGCCACCGTGGCTCGCAAGCGCAGCTTCGTCGCCGCGGCACGGACGCTGGGACGCTCCCCCAGCGCACTGACCCGCGCCGTTCAAGCCCTGGAGGAAAGTGTGGGGCTCAAGTTGTTCAATCGCTCGTCCAATGCCGTGAGCTTGACCGAAGCGGGCGAATGCTTATTGCCCCATGCGTACAAAATGCTCGACCTGCAACGTGAGGTGGATGAAGACCTGGCCGGTCTCAGCGGCCTGGCCTCCGGCTGGATTCGTTTTTCCGCCCCCGAGTTTCTCGGACACGGGGTATTGCCCCGGTTGATCGCGCAATACTGCGAGCGTTATCCAGACGTTAACATTGATGTGATTTTCACCGACGAGATCATCGACCCGGCCAAGAGCAAGCTGGACTTCTCGATTCGCGGCGCGTTTCCACAATCCAGCGACTTGATCGGCTTTGCGCTCTGGAGTTACTCACGTTATTTGTATGCCAGCCCCGGCTACCTGGAGCGCAACGGTATGCCCGACTCCATCGAGGCACTGGAGTCGCATTCGCTGATTCTGCATACGGCTCCGCGGATTCTCAAGGAGTGGAATTTTCGCAGTGAGGAGCAGGCCATCAGCTTTCGGGTTCATCCAAAATTTCGTTTCAGCTCCGGTCTGGCGGTATTCCAGGCAGCCCTGGCGGGCGTCGGGATCGCCCGCTTGGCGGATTGGATGGCGCAGCCCGAAGTGGAAGCGGGGCGCCTGCTCCGGGTTTGTCCTGAGTACAAGCTCACCTCCAGCAGCGGTGAGAGCCCACAGATGCACGCGGTGTACCCGGCCGGAAATTTGCCGCTGCGGGTGAAGGCATTGATGGAGATGATCCGTGGCTTAGGTGAAAGCCTGGAATGTAAACGCGGCTCGGCACTACGATGAGGTTACGGGTCCTGGAATCCATCCATGCATTCGTGGCGTTCGCCAAGGCATACCATGGCAAGGTCGATGTCCCTATAAATGCCTGAGGCCACCCGGAGTTTCGATACAGGAAACCAAGCGTGACGTCGCAATGCTATCGCACCTGTGAAGTCGAACGGGCCCGGAAAAATGGATGGCATCAAGCAGGTGGCTAATCCTCTCCGGCGCGGGATGAAAGATATCGAGCCTCTGCAATGAGCAAGCTCTATCTTCAAGCATCGTCGCAGGGTGAACCGGCTGTCCCCATTGAATCAGGCTGGGCGCGGCTCCCTCCAAAGGCAGGCCGCCGTCCGCCAAAATTGTAATATCCCAGCGCAACTCGCCTCGGCTCATCGGCTGTACCTGGCCGACCACTTCTGTGAACATCGGTCCAAGCGATTTCAGGGTGTCGGTTTTAGCAACCCAATGGGCTAGCCGAGGAGAGGCGTTGGCGGGTAGTCCGTCCAGGGCAAACCAGCGAGGCCGCCCTGCAGGCGGGGCCGTCGGGTCAATAGCGATGACTTCCAGATAGAAACTCGTGCCCAGTCGCAGCAGTTTGTTGTGGGTTCCCATAAGCGGATGACAACCGCCTTGTTGAAGCGCCACACCCAGTCGTTGGCTCACGAAGCGGTCACCCGCTTCCAGCGTCGGCGCCACGACGACCAAATGATCCAGTGAAGTCTGCATAAGGGTTCCAAATGGCCAGAGGTAAGATTGCCTTTACAGGATACCCGCACCGTTGACGACCAGCACCGCATGCTGGCCGGGCAGCAGGGCCGCGATCCACGCAGTCTGAAGATCATCATCATGCTCACGCCAATATCATCGGGGCTCGCACTGCAAGCATGGCACGCCCCTGACGGCATGGGTATCAACTGTGTAGTGAGCGGGCTGGTCCCGCGCTGGGTGGCGAAGCCGCCCCAAAACAAGTCGCCCCAATTTAACCTGACACACCGCGGCGGTCCGATAGGGGCGGCTTCGCCACCCAGCGCGGGACAAGCCCGCTCACTACAGGGGGGAGATACCTATGCCCTGACGGAGGAAGGAAGTGAACACTGCATTCAGGGGAATGTGAAACCGGTGCGTGCTCTGCGGCGATATTCTGAATACTGTAGCCGCCACAGCTGACCAGAGCGCTTACCCGTTCCGGCCATAGCGCGGCGACAATACAGGCCGCTCTTCCACCCCAGTCATAGCCCGCAAGCACCGCTTTTTCGATCTTCAGGGCGTCGAGGAAAGCCAGCAAGTCGGCGCCTAGTGCCGCCTGCTCTCCAGAACGCATGGTCTGCTCATCCAGAAATTTGGTTTGGCCATAACCACGCAGGTAAGGCGTGAGGCATCGCTTCCCAGCCGAGGCCAGGATCCTGACGACTTCATCGTAGGCGTGCATAAGCGCGATGTATCCTCTCCGCGCCTCGCCCTTGTGCACTGCCGGTTCACCTTGAACTGCGCAGGTGCGTCATGACCTGGCGGAATACCCCCATGCACATTGGTTGATTGCACCTTTGGCCGCTTAAACGGTTATCTATAGCCACGCGAAGACTTCCAGGCGAGTGACCGGCAGCAGGACGCTGCGGTGCGCGCCATCCAACATAAAAAACAGTCTGCAAGGGGAATGGCTCATCATGAAATATCCATTGCGTCCGTTGGTGTTCTGGCCAACGTTCCTGATCCTGCTGGCGGCGGTGGTCGCCAGCTACATCGATCTGAATGCCTTCCTTGCGGTCAGCAAACAGCTCAACACCCTGATCCTCACGAACTTTTCCTGGCTGTTCAGCGCCGGCTCGTTTGCCATGGTGGTGCTCACCGCTATCGTCTACTTCTCTGCGCTGGGCAAGGTGCGTATCGGCGGTGCCGACGCCAAGCCGTTGTTGAGCAAGTGGCGCTGGTTCATGGTGGCGCTGTGCACTACGCTGGCTGTGGGTGTGCTGTTCTGGACCACCGCCGAACCGCTCTATCACCTATATGGACCGCCCACCAGCCTGCCGATCGAAGCGGGCAGTTCGGCAGCGAAAACCTTTGCCATGTCGACAATGTTCCTGCACTGGACCATCACCCCCTATGCCATTTACCTCGTGCCTTCACTGGTGTTTGCGCTGGTGTTCTACAACCGGCGCAGCCACTTCTCCATCGGCGCCATGCTCGAGCCGCTGCTGGGCGCAACGCGGGTCAAGCGCTACGCCGGGCTGATTGACACCCTGGCGATGTTCGCCCTGGTGGCCGGCATGGCTTCGTCGCTGGGCACTGGCGCGCTGACCCTGGCCGGTGGCCTGGCGCAGTACATCGGCGGTGAAACCACGCCGTTGCGCCTGGCCGTCATCATTACAATCATCGTCATCACCTTTGTCGCGTCGGCCGCCAGCGGCCTGCAGAAAGGCATTGTGATGCTGTCGTCATTTAACACTTGGATCATGCTGGCCCTGGGTCTGTTCGTGCTGTTGTGCGGGCCGACCCTGTACATGTTCAGCCTCGGCGTTGAGTCGCTTGGCGTGTACCTCGACACCTTCTTCAGCCGCAGCCTGTTCACCGGCGCCGCCAGTGGTGACAGCTGGCCGCACAGCTGGACGGTGTTCTACTGGTCGGTGTGGTTTGCCTGGGCGCCGGTGAGCGCGCTGTTCCTGGGCAAGATCGGCCGTGGTTATACCGTGCGTGAATTCATCCACATCAACATGCTCTACCCGGCGCTGTTCACCGCAGTGTGGATTTGCATCTTCTCCGGCACCAGCCTGTACTTCGACGCACTGGGCGACGGCAGCCTCAACCGCGTGCTGAACGAGCAGGGCGTGGAGCACGTGCTGTACCAGATGTTCCAGCAATTGCCGGCCAGCGGCTTGATGATCGCGTTCTTGCTGTTTGTGGCGTTCATCTCGTTTGTCACCGCGGCGGACTCCAGCACCGATGTGATCGCCAACCTGTGCAGCAAAGGCGTGACCGCCGATTCCGATCTCGACGGCAACCCGCTGCTGAAGATCATCTGGGGCCTGATCATCGGTACGGTGTCGTGGGTGATGGTCGCGTTTGTCGGGGTTGACGGGGTGAAGATGCTGTCCAATCTCGGCGGGTTGCCGGGGATGATCCTGGTACTGCTCGCCAGTACTTCGCTGATCTTCTGGCTGAAAAATCCGGCACTGCTGGAAGTGAAAAGCACCACGCCGGCCACCGAGCCCGAGCTGGCCGGTGCCGACCCCGTGGCTGAGTTCGCCCGCTAAGCCATACAGCCTGTGTGTCTCCCTGTGCGTCTTTTCCCGGCGCGAGGGGGCCGTTTGTCCGCACCGAATGCGTTTGGAGTTACCGATGGAAATCGTTACCGAGTTTGCCTACACGGTCCGTGAAATCGAGCACTGCCTGATCCCCTTGAAGGACGGCACACAGTTGGCCGCCCGCATCTGGCTGCCGGACGTCGCCGGCGCCCAGGCCTTCCCGGCGATCCTGGAATACCTGCCGTACCGCAAGCGTGACGGCACCGCCATGCGTGATGCACTGACCCACCCGTGGATGGCGGGGCAGGGTTATGTCTGTGTGCGCGTGGACATGCGCGGCAACGGCGAATCCGAGGGGTTGATGGCCGATGAATACCTGGCGCAGGAACAGGATGACGCCCTCGAAATAATCGACTGGCTATGCGGCCAACCCTGGTGCGATGGCAATGTCGGCATGATGGGCATCTCCTGGGGCGGCTTCAACAGCCTGCAAGTCGCGGCGCGCCAGCCCGAGGCGTTGAAGGCGATCATGACCCTGTGCTCCACCGACGACCGTTTCGCCGACGACATCCACTACAAGGGCGGCAACCTGTTGATGGAGAACTTCGGTTGGGCCGCCACCATGCTCAACTTCAGCGCTGCGGTGCCCGACCCGTTGCTGGTCGGCGACGCCTGGAAAAGCCTCTGGCACCAACGCCTGGAAGCCATGCCGCTGCTCGCCGAAACCTGGCTGCAACACCAGACACGCGATGACTACTGGCGCCACGGCTCGGTGTGCGAGGACTATTCGAAGATCAAGGCGGCGGTGTATGCCGTGGGCGGGTGGGGCGATGCCTACCGCAATACCGTGTCGCGCCTGATGCAAAACCTGCCCGGACCGAAGAAGGCCATGATCGGGCCGTGGATTCACAAGTACCCGCATTTCGCCGTGCCCAATCCGGCCATCGGCTTTCTGCAAGAAGCCAAACGCTGGTGGGACTACTGGCTTAAAGGCCTCGATAACGGGGTGATGGATGACGCATCCTGCACTTTTTACCTACAGGATATTCTGCCGCCGAAGGGCAGTTATGCCGAACGGCCGGGGATCTGGGTGCAGACAGCCGGCTGGCCGGACCCGCAGGTGCAATGGACCGATTTCAGCCTGGGCGAACAGGGCCTTGAAGCCGGCGCGCAGGTCTTGAGCACACCGCGCAGCATCTGCTCGCCGCTGACCACCGGCCTGCATCAGGGTGAGTACTGCGCCATCTGGTTTGGCCCTGACGGGCCGACGGACCAGCGTCGCGATGACGCCCACTCGCTGTGCTTCGACTCCCAACCGCTGACCGAACCGTTGGCGCTGCTGGGCGATGCTCGCCTCACGCTGCGCCTGGCCAGCGACACCGCTTGCGGTCAATTGGTCGCGCGCCTGAATGCGGTGGCGCCGGATGGCCACGTCACCCAGATCAGCTATGGCGTACTCAATCTCACGCTTCGTGAGGACTTTTCCCAGGTCACACCGGTCGTCCCGGGCGAACCGATGGACGTGCACTTAAGCCTCGACCACATCGGCATGCGCCTGCCGGTCGGCTATCGTTTGCGCCTGGCCCTGAGCACGGCGAGCTTCCCGCTGCTGTGGCCAAGCCGCGAGCTGACCACGCTGACCTTGCTGCCGGCCCTGCAAACCGTGCAGTTGCCGGTGTTTACCGGCGCGGCGGTGGCTTGCCCGTTCGAAGCGCCCCAATCGGCGACCCCGGTGAACCTGGAAGTGCTGCGCGCCGCCGCGCCGAAACGCACGCTGAGCGAAGACGTGGGCAGTGGCGAAGTCTGCGTGACCATCGAAGACGACCTGGGTGCGGTGCGGTTTACCGACCATGGCCTGTCGGTGGACCAGCGTTGCACCGAGCAATACCGCACCTTGCCGTGGGACCCATTGTCGACGCGTGCCGATATCGAGTGGCATTACCTTGTTGGCCGCGACGCGTGGGTCGTGGAAGTGGAGAGCCGCTTGAGCGTGCACGCCGATGCGCAGTGGTTCTACATCGAGGCGGAGCAGACCGCCTGGGAAAACGGCCAGTTGGAACACCGTCGGCAATGGAGTAAACGTGTGGCGAGGGTCGCGCTGTGAGCCGGCAACTGGCAGGATGCCTGCCACGTTGATCTCCACGGGCCTGGCTGAACCGGGCCCGTATTTGCCGATGGAATTGCTCATGTCGCGCCGAAACGTCGATCTTCCGCCGCTCAACTGCCTGCAGACCTTCGAAGCGGCGGCCCGCCATTTGAGCTTTACCCAGGCTGCCCATGAACTGAACCTGACCCAGAGCGCGGTCAGTCGCCAGGTCAAACGCCTGGAAGAAGACCTGGCGCGCCCGCTGTTTTATCGGCTGGCCCAGGGCCTGAGCCTGACACCCGCCGGCGTGCGTTACTTTCGCACCATCCAGCGCTTGTTGCGCGAACTCGACCGAGAGTCCGCCGAGTTGCGCCGTCGCGGCGCCGATCGCCAGTTGACCCTGGCCAGCACGCCCACCATCAGCTCTATCTGGCTCGCCGGCTTGCTCCCGCAGTTCCAGCACGAACACCCGGACCTGGATATCCGTGTGCTGTGCAGTGAAAGCCCCAGCCATCTGGATGTCAGCGAATATGACCTGGGCCTGTTCTATCACTTGGATGAACTGCCGGCGCCCCACGGCCTGGAATTGTCGCCGGTGTTCGCCAGCGAGCAGGTCATCACCGTGTGCAGCCCCGGCTACCTGGCGCGCCACGGCCCGATTCGCGACGTGCAACATTTGCTTCACGCCCACACGTTGCTGATCGTGGAAGACCACTACCACGACTGGCTGACCTGGGCCGACTGGTGTGCCGGCGTCGGCGCCGACTACTACACCCCGCGCCATGCGCTGCGTACCAACAGCTATCAACTGGTGATGCAATCGGCGGTAATGGGGCACGGCGTGGCGCTCGGCTGGAAGAGCCTGCTGGACGGCGAGTTTGCCGCCGGCCGCCTGCAAATGGCCCTGCCGGACGCCCTGCACAGCCAGGGGCGCCTGCACCTGATGCAGCCCTTGCACCGCAACCCACCCGCAGCGGCGCGCAGTTTTCAGCAATGGCTGCTGGCGCAACACTCCGAGGCCGGGGATATCTGCACATCTCTTTGAGGACCTTGGCTAAACGCTCAAGCTCCATGCTGCGATTGCATCAACTCGGTGTCCCCGACACACCGAGTTGCCTGCATCGCAGGCAAGCCAGCTCCCACAGGGATTGTGGGTGTTCACTCTTAGCATCCGACACAAGACCACTTGTGGGAGCGGGCTTGCCCGCGAAGGCGGTGGGCCAGTCACAGATGCAGTGGCAGACACACCGCCTTCGCAGGCAAGCCAGCTCCCACAGGGATTGTGGGTGTTCATTCTTTTTAGCGTCCGACACAAGACCCCTGTGGGAGCGGGCTTGCCCGCGAAGGCGGTAGGCCAGTCACAGATGCAGTGGCAGACACACCGCTTTCGCAGGCAAGCCAGCTCCCACAGGGATTGTGGGTGTCCACTGTTTTTAGCATCCGACACAAGACCCCTGTGGGAGCGGGCTTGCTCGCGAAGGCGGTGGGCCAGTCACAGATGCAGTGGCAGACACACCGCTTTCGCAGGCAAGCCAGCTCCCACAGGGATTGTGGGTGTTCATTCTTTTTAGCGTCCGACACAAGACCCCTGTGGGAGCGGGCTTGCTCGCGAAGGCGGTGGGCCAGTCACAGATGCAGTGGCAGACACACCGCCTTCGCAGGCAAGCCAGCTCCCACAGGGATTGTGGGTGTTCATTCTTTTTAGCGTCCGACACAAGACCCCTGTGGGAGCGGGCTTGCCCGCGAAGGCGGTAGGCCAGTCACAGATGCAGTGGCAGACACACCGCTTTCGCAGGCAAGCCAGCTCCCACAGGGATTGTGGGTGTCCACTGTTTTTAGCATCCGACACAAGACCCCTGTGGGAGCGGGCTTGCTCGCGAAGGCGGTGGGCCAGTCACAGATGCAGTGGCAGACACACCGCTTTCGCAGGCAAGCCAGCTCCCACGGGGATTGTGGGTGTTCACTCTTTTTAGCGTCCGACACAAGACCACTTGTGGGAGCGGGCTTGCCCGCGAAGGCGGTGGGCCAGTCACAGATGCAGTGGCAGACACACCGCCTTCGCAGGTAAGCCCCACAAGGTATCTGCGCTTAACTGACTGGCATAAAGGTAAGCCCGCTCACCACAGAGAGATTCGCCAGCCTTGTAGATAGTCAATCTCAGGGTGATACGTTGCGGCTGTGACGGTAATCGCTGACCGCTTCATACACCGCTTTGCGCAAGCGGTTGATGCCGCCTACAGGACGGTGTTCAGCGACGCCGAACCAGGGGTTGAACGATTGGTTGTCGCACGCCAGGTTCTGCTCGGGCGTGTCGAAATCCTGCGCCGGGATACGCACCTTGGCCACGGTTTCATAGGGCGCATCGCTCTCTTTCCATTCGATGCTGGTGTCTTCGATCGGCATGAATTTCTGCGGGTTCTGACGCTGGATCTGCAGCACGAAACAAGCAGGCACGCGATCGGTGGACAGCTGCTGGCTCAAGGCGCTGCGCAGGAAGTTCGGCAGGTCCTGGTTCTGTTTGGGCAGTTGATACGCCGGGCAACCCTGCGGGTCGGGGGCGACGCGAAACTTGGCGTTGGCCGCGCCGAACTTGTAGGGCGAGACCGAAAAGTACGTCGTCTGCGTCGGGCTGGCCGGTGCGGGTGCCAGGGTCGCCAAGGCGATGAACAAGTGCCGCACTTGCCAGCTGCGAGGGTCGAGCTTGGGGAAGAACGCCAGCACTTTCTTGCCATCCGCTTGCGCGCCGATGTTCTGCGCGTACTCCGCCACGTCGCTGACAAAGAAATTCGGGTGGCTGAACATCACGAAGTCCTGCTCCGTGCGGGCTTGCTGATCGGCCAGCAGTTGCTTGCCCGGCACGTCCAGCAGCTTGAGTGCCATGCCGCGCGCATCGCGGATGCTGTCGAACTGCGGATAGGCGTTGCCATTGGACAAGCGCATCAGCGCCTGCCAGGTCTTGCCAGGCTCGGCGAACACGCCCTGGCGCAGCGTCGGATCGAGGTCGGCCAGCACGCTGACTTCGGCTTTCACACAGCCATGGGCCTTGGCGTGGGCGTCGCGCAGGTAGCGCGTGCCCTCGCGATGCTGGTCGACGATGCGCACCGCCGTCTGGATGATGCCTTGGGTCATCGCCGCTTCGCCCGGCGGAACCTGCTCATCGGGGGACACCGGGCCGCTGTGCTGCCAGGCGTACCAGGCGGTCGCCGCCAGCCAGACGAGCAGGCCGAGGCCGGCCAGCCACAGCAAGGTCTTGCCGAGAAACGCGCCGATGCGCAGCCAGAGGCGGGCGAGCAGGGAAGGTCGGTCGTATCGGGATCGGATAATCATGGCAGTTGTTGCTCCAGCGGGCCGCCCAGCACTTTGAGGTATTCCAGCAGCGCCCAGCGTTCCTGCGGCGCCAAGCCGCGGCCGATCACGCCATTGCCACGCTTGCCGGCACGGAATTCGTGGCCGCTGTTGTGGTTGCCGGTGATTTTGGTATCGAACAAGAAGGCATTCTTGAACGCGCCGGTCTCAAAGCCGAGATGGCGCGGGTCATAGTTGAAGGTGCCTTTATAGAAGGTGGTGCTGCGTTCGTCCTGGGGCGAGAGCAACTGGTAGATCGTCGGTACCGAACCGTTATGCAGGAACGGCGGGGTGGCCCACACGCCCGCCAGCGGCCGCGCTTTGTAGGCGCGCAATTCGCGCACGCCGATGGGCAGGCCGTAACCGTCCAGGCGCGGACGTTCGGCCGGGGTCACGCCGGCGGCACGGTAGGCATGCGCTTCGACGAAGGCGGTGACGTACGCCAGGCCCTTGGCCACGGACATGTTCTTCAGGTCCAGGGGCTCGCTCGGCGTGGGGTGCAGTTCGACGTTGAGCTGGGCCAGTTCCGCGGGGTCCCACTGCAGCGCGCTCAGGTCGTAGCGCTGGTCGGCAATGTTGCTGGCGGTGTTGGGATCGGTGCCGATGTCATCCACGGCCAGCATGTTCAAGTGCTGCACGGGGCGGCCATTTTCCTCGGTGACACGGGGCACATGGCAGCCGGCGCAGTTCTCGGCGAACAGCGCGCGGCCTTGGGCGGCGAGTGGCTTGTCGATGGCGCTGAACAGCTCCTCGGGCCAGGTCGGTGGCTTGAGACGCTGCAGGGTTTCTTCGATCCGGTTGAGGTCACGCACGCGTACGCTGGACGGGTAGCGCGCATCGCCCTGGAGTGGCTGGCCGGCGTCGTCAAAAAAGGTCAATGTCGCGCCGACACCCAGGGCCTCACCGATATTGCGCGCCATCGGCTGCTGGGCCGAGCCGTTCCATTGCACCCAGTCGAAGGTCCAGATATCCCACAATTGCGGGTAGTCCACCGGTGCATTGGCGACGCGATAATTGTCGGGGGAGATGGCATCGCCAAAGCTGGCGTTGGCGATGCGGCCAAAGGCGTCCGTGCGGCCGGGGCCTTCTTCTGTAGGGTAGAGGCCACGGTGGGTGTCGTTCCAGGCCACCTTGAGGAACTGGTTCAGCGAGGCTTTGAAGTCCTGGCGCAGTTTCGTGTGCTCGGCATCGTAGCGATCCCCCAGCACCTGGCGGGCAAAGCGCTCGAACTTCCACGGGTTGTAGTAGGTGGCTGCAAGGCTCGCGACCAGGGCCTGGCCGAAGCTGCCGCCGCGCAAGGTCGGTACGCTGGAAGGCAACACGTGCTGGGCGGAACCGCCGTCGATGCGCAGGGCCTGGTTGTTGAAGTGCAACTGGCCGGTGTGGCAGGCGGCGCAGGTGATGTCCAGGTATTCGACGTTGCTGTCGGCGTTCTTGTGCCGGGCGAACCCCACCGGCAGGTTGCCGGGGTTTTGCGCGGTGGGCACTTGCTTGGGGTCCATCAGGAAACCGAAGCGCGCCAGGTAGTCCGGCGCGGCAAAGCGTCGCTCGGAAAACGGCAGCTCCAGGGCGGTGAACCAGTCGTAATGCAGACCTTTTACTTGCGTGCCCTGGGGCGTGAAATAGTAGGTCTGGCGGTCGGCGGCACTCCATTGCTCCTGGTAGTGCACCTGCTCCACCGGCACGTACTCCGGCAGCTTGGGGTTGGCGGTGTAATAGATCACCACGGCCAGCAATAGGGCCAGAAGGGTGAGTACCAGCAGTAGAGCACGGGAAAAAATGCGCAAGAGGGCTATCCTTGTCTCGGTCTTGTCGAGTCGTCGTGTTGTTATGCCACTACGCCACAGGTGCGGCAAGTGGCCATGAACCGGGCAACACGGTCCGCGATCCGTCGCGGGCCTCCATCATGAATGAAAATGCTTTTAAACACGTGAACTTATCAGACGTTTCCTGCTCACATGCCGGTAGCCATTGGTCGTGGCCGCCTGATAAGCTCGCGACTTTATTCGAATGCCCTTTTGGCGCATGAACAAGGAAATAGCATGAAACAGCATCGGTTGGCGGCGGCGGTGGCCCTGGTTAGCCTGGTACTTGCGGGTTGTGATTCGCAGACCAGCGTAGAGCTGAAAACCCCGGCGCAGAAAGCTTCCTACGGCATCGGCCTGAACATGGGCAAGAGCCTTGCCCAGGAAGGCATGGATGACCTGGATTCCAAAGCAGTAGCCCAGGGCATCGAAGATGCCGTCGGCAAGAAAGAGCAGAAGCTCAAGGACGACGAACTGGTTGAAGCGTTCGCCGCACTGCAAAAGCGTGCTGAAGAACGCATGACCAAGATGAGCGAAGAGTCGGCAACCGCCGGCAAGAAATTCCTCGAAGACAACGCCAAGAAAGACGGCGTCGTCACCACCGCTTCCGGCCTGCAGTACAAGATCGTGAAGAAAGCCGATGGCCCTCAGCCTAAGCCGACTGATGTGGTGACCGTTCACTACACCGGCAAGCTCACCAACGGCACTACCTTTGACAGCTCCGTGGATCGCGGCAGCCCGATTGACCTGCCGGTCAGCGGCGTGATTCCAGGTTGGGTCGAAGGCCTGCAACTGATGCACGTCGGCGAGAAGGTCGAGTTGTACATCCCGTCCGACCTGGCCTACGGCGCACAGAGCCCGAGCCCGGCGATCCCGGCCAACTCCGTGCTGGTATTCGACCTGGAGCTGCTGGCCATCAAGGACCCAGCCAAGGCTGAAGCCCCTGCTGCTCCTGCCGCCAAGAAGTAACAGGCGCCTGAACACCCAACGCCCCGTCTCGACGGGGCGTTGTCGTATCTGGCGTTGCCTGCGGTTTGCCCGCTCACTACAATCCAAACGAACGTCCATGGCTGGTAACAGTCTGATATAAGACTCGAGCACGGGTATCCGCACAGCCACGCCAAGTCAATGAAATCTTGGGTTTTTTTACGGTGCGCAAAAAACGCCCGATCTGACTGAAAGCCTTGTAATACGGGGCTTTCAGCCCGGAAAATAGGCTCTGTTCACAAGGTTATCCACAATTTGTGTGGATAACCTTATATGTCGCCTGGAACTGGAGTGACAGATGAAACCACCCTTCAATTTCACCCGTTTCCTGCCCATGGCCGCCCGTCTTCTGGGTCGTGGGCGTTTGCCGACGCTGCTGTTCGCCGTCGCCGCCAAAGGCTCAAGCCAAGGCAATCGCCTGGGCAAGCTCAAGGATGACCTCAAGCTGCTCCAGGCCCTGTGCCTGGCCTACTGGCGCGGCGAGTACCGGGCGATCAGCCTCAAGGCGCTGATCTCGGTGGTAGCGGGTCTGATGTATTTCGTAAGCCCGATCGATGCGATTCCGGACTTCCTTCCGATGTTTGGCATGCTCGACGACATCGCCGTACTGGCGTGGGTCATGAAGACCCTGGACGGCGAACTGAGCGCTTTTCGCGCGTGGCGTGACGCCCAGCGTCCGGAAAAGCTCGCCGTGGTTGAGCGCCTGCCAGCGACGCCGGCGTTGCTGTCCAAGGAAAACCCGCAAAAAAACGCGTGACACGGGATATCCCCCTGCGACCTTTGTGGCTGTTAGGATTACACTCCTAAGGAAGAGCTTAGGGAAAGAGCTTACTAAGTAAGTGCAGTTATCCTACGGGGCAGTCATGGATATTCAGATAATTTCACGCGATGGCGCACCCGAATATGCGGTGTTGCCATGGGATCAGTACCAGGCGCTGCTAAAAGCTGCTGGTCAGCAACACTCTTCGCCGCCTCCTTCTTCTTCGACTGCCCAAGCTGCCTGCGAACCGGTGCTGCGCCCGCTCGCAGACCTGCGCGGCTTGCGCGAGGCCAAGGGCCTGGCCGTTGAGACCCTGGCCCGCACCGTGGGTATCAGCCCTTCCTATCTCGGATTGATTGAAAGGGGTGAGCGCCAGCCGGATGCCGCGATTCGCCGCAGCCTGGCCTGGGAATTGGGCGTTGCAGGGTGGAGGGATGAATCTTGAGTCTACGTATCAGCCGTCAACATTGGGATGGGTTGCTCAACGAGTTGGACCAGGCGCGCCGCCAGCGCCATTTGCTGACTTACCGCGCGCTGCTGGAGCGCCTGCAGTTTCCCTCGCCGGCCATGCAAACCCTGGCCGCCGCCCTGGAACACTTGGCGGCGCTGGACGCCAAGGCCGAGCAACCGTTGCGCAGCTCGCTGGTGATCAGCCAGGGTGCCAGCCGCCTGCCGCGTACCGGTTTCTTTGAGTGCGTAGAGCGCCTGGGGCGTTTCAGCGGGCCGTCCGATGGCGTGGCCGCTGCCTCCTGGCATGCCTCGGAAGTGGTGCGGGTGTTCGAATACCAATACCCGGAATCCGCCGAGGCTTAAATGGCCTGGGGTAGGGCATCCATGCTGTCGATCACATGGATGCTGTAGCCGGCCACGTTCTTGGCATGGTGCTTGGCCTGCGATGCCAACTCCGCCAGTTGGCTGGCATCCAGTTGCCCACAGGCCTGTGGGTATAGATGCACCACGCCGATCGACAACGACAGCAGGGCAAACTCCTGGCGCACGCCCTGGCGGTTCAACGCCACGAAACAGCCAGCGTCGACGTGTTCGGCACGGTAGAAGCGCCGACATTGGGTGTGGAAGTCATCCAGCAGTTGATTGAGCCGTTTGCGCCAATCCTGCGGGCCCAGCACCAGTAAAAAGTCATCACCCCCGATATGCCCGACAAAGTCGCGGCTGGGATCAACGCGGTCGTTCAGGCACTGCGCCAGGCACAACAGCACTTCATCCCCCCGTCCGTAGCCGTAGATATCGTTGAACGGCTTGAAGCTGTCGATATCCACGTAGCAGATTACCGACTCGCGCTGTTGTTGCAGCAGGCGCGTCAGGCATTGCTGGATCGGCACATTACCCGGTAGCAGGGTCAGCGGATTGGCATAACGCGCCTGCTGGATTTTCAGCTCGGTGATCAGCTTGAGCACGTCGATCACCCGGCCCAGGCCCAGGTAGTCGCCGTTGAGCGTGATGATGAAATCCTCTTCGATACGCTGCCGGGCCCGGCTGGTCAGCAGGCGGCTGACCTGTTGCAGCGACTGGCTCAGCTCGACGGCGAGAAAGTCGATACTCATCAGGCGGCTGATCGGCTTGCGCGCAAACAGGTCGGTCGCGAATGGCTTGAGCAGCGCATCCGACAGCGAGTGCCGGTGCACGATTCCGATCGGTTGCCCACGTGCGTCCAGCACCGCCAGGGAGTTGAGGTTGGCCTGACGACGAAAGGCTTCGAGCACCTGGGCGGTGGCGGTGTCCTGGTCCACCGCCGGCTGTTCGTTCAGTAGCGCGCTGAGGTCACTGCCTTCGTCGTTCAGCGCCACGTTGGCGCTGTCCGGCTTGGGCAACATCAGCCGCGCTTCCTGCGGCGGCTGCTCTTGCGGGCGGCAAAGCAGGTAGCCCTGGACCAGGTCCACGCCCATCTCCGTCAGCACCGCCAGCTCCTCGGGCAATTCGATGCCTTCGGCAATCACCCTGGCGCGCGAAGCCTTGGCGATTTGCAAGATAGAGCCCACGAACTCGCGCTTGAGCGCATCCTGATGAATGCCATCGATGAAATGCCGATCTATCTTCACGTAGTCCGGGCGCAGTTCCGACCACAACCGCAGGCTGGAGTACCCGGCGCCGAGGTCATCGAGTGCGATGGCGAAACCCATGTCACGGTAATGATGCAGGGCGGTTTGCAGCAGGTCGAAGTCGTCGGTCGGCGTCTGCTCGGTGAGTTCGATCACCACTTGGCTGGGCGGAATACCGAAGTCGCGCAGCAGTTGCAGGGTGCGTCCCGGTTGGTGCGCCGTTTCCATCAGGGATTCCGGCGAGATATTCAGGAACAGCTTGCCTGGCAGCTTCTGTTCGCTGAAGCGTCGACACGCGCTTTCGCGGCACGCCATTTCCAATTCGCTGAGGCGCCCGGCATGGCGGGCCACGGAGAACAGCGCGATCGGCGAGTGCAGCGGGCTGTTGGAAGGGCCGCGGCTGAGGGCTTCGTAGCCGAGGATGCGCCGTTCGGACAGGCATATGATCGGTTGGAACAGGCTGTGCAAACTGCCTTGAGCCAGGATTGAGCCCAGTGCATTCAGCTGTTCAGTCATGGTCATGGCGGTCTCGATCGAAAAAAAAGGACCGCAGGCTGGAAACCTGCGGTCCTTCATTTCACGACAGAATGATGTCTATATGATGACACTCCTAGGAGCGATCATATTAAATCGCTATCGTTTACTGCTTGGCTACCTGCTTGGTGATCTTCAGGTAGTCCAGCAGGATCCGCCCCGTCTCAGCCAGGTAGGCGTCATCTTCCGGTTTGGTTTTTTCCGCTTCGGCCGGCAGCGCATCTTCGTCTTCTTTCTTCAACTCCTTGAGTGGGTCTTCACCCTTGGCCTTGCGGCGGATGTTCTCCAGGGCAAGTTGCTTGTTTTCGATGTCGGTGTGCTGCGCGCGGCGGTCCACTTCGTTGAGGCTGACGGTTTTTTCTTCCATCAGCTTCTTGGCCAGGGCCAGCTTGTCGCGGATGAACACGAACTCGGCATCCTTGGCGGAGCGGGCATCATGATCGGCCTTCAACTGCGCGAGGAATGGCTTGAACGGGTCCGACGCCGGCTTGATCGCAGGACGGATGGTGTCCCACGGCATGGCTTCCGGCAGGGCGCTTTCGCCGATTTCCTTGGTGTCGATGATCGACGGGAAATCAATGTCCGGCAGTACGCCCTGATGCTGGGTGCTCTGCCCGGAAACCCGGTAGAACTTGGCCAGTGTCAGTTTCAGCTCGCCATGGTTCAGCGGCTGGATGGTCTGCACGGTGCCTTTGCCGAAGGTCTGGCCACCGATGATCAATGCGCGGTGGTAGTCCTGCATGGCGCCGGCGAAAATCTCCGAAGCCGATGCCGACAGGCGGTTGACCAGCAACGCCATCGGACCTTTGTAGAAGGCGCCCGGGTTCTCGTCTTCGAGCACGTCGACACGGCCGTCGGCGTTGCGTACCAACACCGTCGGGCCCTTGTCGATGAACAGGCTGGTCAGCTCGGTGGCTTCCTGCAGGGAACCGCCGCCGTTGTTGCGCAGGTCGATGACCACGCCGTCGACTTTTTCCTTTTGCAGCTCGGTCAGGATTTTCTTCACGTCGCGGGTGGTGGACTTGTAGTCCGGGTCGCCGGCACGGAAGGCCTTGAAGTCGAGGTAGAAGGCCGGGATTTCAATCACGCCCAACTTGTAGTCCTTGCCATCCTGCTTGAGGTTGAGGACTTTCTTCTGCACGGCCTGGTCTTCGAGCTTCACCGCTTCACGGGTGATGGACACGATCTTGCTGGTCTGGTCGTTCGGTGCGTTGGTGTGCGGGATCACTTCCAGGCGCACCACGCTGCCTTTGGGCCCGCGGATCAGCTTGACCACTTCGTCCAGGCGCCAGCCGACCACGTCGACCATCTCTTTGTCGGCCTGGGCCACGCCGATGATCTTGTCGGCGGGGGCGACCTGCTTGGTCTTGTCCGCCGGACCTGCCGGCACCAGGCGCACGATCTTGACCTGGTCATTGTCGCTTTGCAGGACGGCACCGATGCCTTCCAGCGACAGACTCATATTGATATCGAAATTTTCCGCGTTATCTGGCGACAGATAATTGGTGTGCGGATCGTAGGACATCGCGAAAGTGTTGATATAGGCCTGGAAGATATCTTCGGCGCGGGTCTGGTCCAGGCGCGCGAGCTGATTCTTGTAGCGCTTGGTCAACAGTTCCTGGATGGCCTTGGGTTCTTTGCCGGCGATCTTCAGGCGCAGCACTTCGTCCTTGACGCGTTTGCGCCACAGGTCGTCAAGCGCGGCGTTGCTGGTCAGCCAAGGGGCGTCCTTGCGGTCCACCAGAAGGGTTTCCTTCTGGGTGAAATCAAGCTTGTCGACGCCTTTGTTCAACTCACCCAGGGCGAAGTCCAGACGCGCTTTGACGCGGTCCAGGTAACGCTTGTAGATGGTGAAGCCGGGCTGCAGGTCGCCGCTCTTGAGGAGGTCGTCGAACTGGGTCTTCCACTTGTCGAACTCAGCGATATCGCTGGCCAGGAAGTAGCTGCGCGACGGATCCAGCAGCTTGAGGTAGCTGTCGTAGATGATCACCGAGCGCGCGTCGTCCAGCGGCGGCTTGCTGTAGTGATGACGCTTGAGCAACTCGACGACGTTGAGGCTGGCAATCACCTCATCGCGATCCGGCTGAAGCTTGTCCCAGCTGTTGGCAGCGAAGGTATTGGTCGACATCGACGCGAAGCCGAGACCAATGAAAAGAGCGAGGGTGGTGCTTGGGAACAGATGCTTCATGCTGATTCGACGCGGGGGCAATTGATAACGCATATTAGGCCGTCTTTGAGGGAGCCGGTTCCATATGGTCCGGTCGCATAATGCAAAAAGCCCGGCGGTACAGCGACGGGCTCAGTCCAGACTCACTATGGAGGCACTGTGAAAGCATTGCAAGGCGTTGACGGTCATGTGACGTTGTTAGAACAACCCGGTCCTACAGGCGATGTAGGCCAGGTTCGATTTGCACTGCAGCCAATGTGGGAGCTGGCTTGCCTGCGATGGCGGTGTGTCAGATGAAAAACTCTTCACTGTTGTACCGCTATCGCAGGCAAGCCAGCTCCCACAGTTGATTTGATTTCAGTTCAAAAAAGCGGTGTCAGATCCAGTGGTGGATTGGCCAGCCGGCCTGTTCGGCATGTTCGCGCAACACCAGGTCCGGGTTCACCACTTGCGGGTGATCAACTTTCAGCAGCAACGGCAAGTCATTGCGCGAATCCGAATAGAAGTACGCCCCCTCCAACGTTTCACCTTCCTGCTCCAGCCATTCCAGCAACCGCGTGATCTTGCCTTCGCGATAGGTCAGTACGCCGACCGTGCGCCCGCTGTATACGCCATGGCTGACGTCCAGGTTGATCCCCAGCACCTCATCAATGCCGATCCGCGCCGCAATCGGCGTGACCAGGTGCGTGCCCGAAGCGGAGATCACCAGGATCCGGTCACCGTTGGCGCGGTGACGGGCGATGGTTTTGGTGGCGTCGCTGTAGATCAACGGCTCGATCACGTCCTCGACCCAGGGTTCGACAAGGTGCTCGATTTCTGCCGGCGTGCGGCCGATCATCGGCTCCAGGCTGAAGTCCATGAAGTCTTCCATCTTCAGCTTGCCTTGGCTGTAGGCGTCCATCAGTTCATTGTTCCTGCGCATGAACGATTCCGGATCGACCCAGCCCAGGCGGCCCATCTGTTCGCTCCACAGGGTGGCGCAGTCGCCGTGGATCAGGGTGTCGTCCAGGTCAAAAATTACCAATGCCATCCTTCGTGCTCTCTGAAATAAACGTTGCGTCAGGCTACTTCACACAGGGCGCTCGGGTCGATGGAAAGTGCCAGGCGCTGTCCGTTGGGGTGCAGGTCGTCGGCCGAGCGGTTGAGCACGTCCACCACCAGCTCGACGCCGCGCGCTTCGATGCGGTAGCGGATCACGTTGCCCAACAGGCTGTGGCTGCGCACCAGCGCATCCAGTTCGCCCTCGCGGCTCAGCTCGATGGCCTCCGGGCGAATGGCGATACGGCTGTGGATCGGGCGCTGCAGCAGCTGGGTGGCCTTGTCGGCATCGAGCAAATTGTAGTTGCCGATAAAGCCCGCGGCGAACACGTCGACGGGCGCGGTGTAGAGCGTCTCGGCATCACCACTTTGCACGATCTTGCCCTGGTTCATCAGGAAGATACGGTCTGACATGGTCAGGGCTTCTTCCTGGTCATGGGTCACGAAGATCGTGGTCAGCCCCAGCTCGCGCTGGATCTGGCGAATCTGTTCACGCAGATGCTTGCGAATCCGCGCATCCAATGCCGACAGCGGCTCATCCAGCAGCAGCAGGCGCGGGCGCGTCACCAATGAGCGGGCGAGGGCCACGCGTTGGCACTGGCCGCCGGACATCTGGTGCGGGTAACGGCCGGCGAGGTCCTTGAGTTCCACCAGTTGCAGCACTTGCTGCACGCGCAGGTGGCTGTCGTCGGCGTTGACCTTTTGCATGCGCAGGCCGAAGGCGACGTTCTGCTCCACGGTCATATTGGGGAACAGCGCGTAACTCTGGAACACCATGCCGATATGCCGTTTCTGCGGGCTCAGCGGCACAATGTCCTGGCCATCCAGCAGGATTTTCCCGCTGTCTACCGAGGTCAGCCCGGCGATGCAGCGCAGCAGCGTGGACTTGCCGCAGCCGGACGGGCCGAGCAGCGTCACGAACTCACCCTTGGCGACTTCGCAGTTGATATCGCTGAACACCGGGGTGCCGGCGTAGCTTTTTTGCAGGTGTTGGACGCTGACGAAGCTCATTGGCTCTTGTCCTTGTTCAAGATGTTGGCGGCCCAGGTCAGCACCAGCACAAAGAAGAAATAGGAGATGACGACGGCGCTGGTGAAGTGGCCGCTGCTGTTGCGCATGTTGTTCAGGTACACCTGCAGGGTTTCGTAGCGGGTGCCGACCAGGATATTGGCAAACACAAACTCACCGAACAGGAACGAGAACGACAGCAGCAGCGCGACCATCAGGCCTTTGCGCAGGTTTGGCAACACCACCAGGATCGCCGCCTGCCAAGTGCTGGCGCCCAGCAATTGCGAGGCGTCCATCAGGTCGCGCAGGTTGATGGCTTGCAGGTTGTTGGTGATCGCCCGGTACATGAACGGCAAGGCCACGGTGAAGTAGCAGCCGATCAGGATCCATGGCGTGCCCACCATCGCAAACGGCCCGGAACCATAGAGCTGCAGCAAGCCCACCGACGACACCACCGGCGGCACCGCAAAGGGCAGCAGAATCAGGATGTTCATCAGCGCGTCGAGCCTGGGGAAGTGGTAGTGCACCACGAACAGCAGCGGCAGGATCAGCACCACCGACAGGATCAGCGCGCCGACGCACACCATCAATGATTGCCCGAAGGCCATCAAAAAACGCGGGTCGCTCCACAGCTGTACGTACCACTTCAGGGTAAAACCGGCCGGCAGGATGGTCGCCGACCAACTGCTGGCGATCGAATAGACAAAGGTACCCACCAGCGGCAGCACCAGGATCGCAAACAACACATACACCACTACCCGATGGTAGAGCGAGGCCGGGCCGGCTTCAGCGCGAGACATGGTAGCTCCTCTTGAGCAGCAGTTGATGCGCCACGGTGACCACGGTCATCAGGGCCACCAGCACCACGGCCAGGGCGCTGGCCAGGTTCGGGTCAAGCGACACGTCGCCGGACACCAGCCCCGCGATGCGGATCGGCAGCACGTTGAAGTTGCCGGTGGTCAAGGCGTAGACCGTTGCGTAGGCGCCCAACGCATTGGCCAGCAGGATCACGAAGGTGCCCAGCAGCGCCGGCGTGAGCACCGGCAGGCCGATATGCCGCCAGAATTGCCAGCCGTTCGCGCCAAGCAATGCAGCGGACTCACGCCAGTCTTCGCGCAGCGCATCGAAAGCCGGGTACAGCAGCAACACACCGAGAGGAATCTGGAAGTAGGTGTAGAGGATGATCAAGCCGGTTTTGGAGTACAGGTTGAAATCCTGAATGATCCCCGCCTGCTTGAGCATGATGGTGATGCTGCCGTTGAAGCCCAGCAGGATGATGAACGCGAACGCCAGGGGCACGCCGGCAAAGTTGCTGGTCATGTTGGCGAACGCGGTGACGAAATTACGCAGCGGTGAATCCACGCGCCGCAGGGAATAGCTGCCCAGCGTGGCGATGATGATGCCGAAAACGCTGGAGTAGAAGCTGATCTCCAGACTGAATTGGATGGCTTGCAGGTAGAACTTCGAGCTGAAGATGCGTACGAAGTTTTCCACGCCCCAGCCGGCTTCTTCGGTTTGCAGGCTGTTGATCAGCACCCACACCAGCGGGGCGATTTCGAACACGATAAAGAACAGTGCGAAAGGCACCAGGCACAGCAGCGCCAGCCATTTGCCACGGATCATTTCAGCAGCTCCCGGCACACGGGTTTGTCGTGGGGCACGCCCAGCAGTTCGCAGACGGTGCCGCAGAGCTCGGTCTGTTTCGGCGCGGCGTCGGGGTTCAGGCTGAAGGCATCACCGAGCACGAACAGCGGTACTTCGCGTTCTTCCGGCAGTAGGCCGTTGTGGGAGCGGTCGTTGTTCATGCCGTGGTCGGCGGTTACCAGCACCTGATAGCCGGCGTCGAGCCAGGCTTGCAGGTAGTCGGCCAGGATGATGTCGGCCGAGCGTGCGCTGTTGCGGTACTGCGGGCTGTCGAGGCCGTGCTTGTGGCCGGCGTCGTCGATGTTCATCGGGTGCGCCAGCAAAAAGTCCGGCGCGTGCTTGAGGCGCAGGCTTTCGGCATCGGCGAACAGGTGGGAATCGGGGTAGTGGTCATTCCAGTAGAAATGCCCGTGCTGGATCGCCAGCGCCTTGTCGTCGGTATGACGGTCGCGGGCGGCGAGAAAGGGCGTGCGGTTATACAACTCGCTGACCCAGTGATAAGCCGCCGCCGCCGTGGTAAGGCCGGCGTCGGTGGCGTAATGGAAAATGCTGCGCTGGGTGGACAGGCGCGAGACGTTGTTGTGCACGATGCCGCTGCGGATCGGCGGCACGCCGGTCAGGATGCATTCATACAGCGGGCGGGACAGGGCGGGCAGTTCACATTCCAGGGTGTAGAGGGCTGCGCGTCCTGCGCCGACATAGGCCTGCAAATGCCCCATGGCGAGCCTTGCGACCTCGAAGTTCAGGCCGTCGAGCACGACAAGGATGACAGTGTGCTTCATGGGGGCTGGCGCTCCGCAACAGTAGGCTTGACTCAAATTCTCTGGCACAACCGGGTCAAAATGTGGGAGCTGGCTTGCCTGCGATGGCGGTGCATCAGTCGACACAGAGGTTGAACGTCAGACCGCTATCGCAGGCAAGCCAGCTCCCACACTGACTGCATTTCAGGCCGGGAGCCTGATTACTTCATCTCTACAATGACCTGCTCGTTCCACAACTGCGGCAACTTCTTGGACGTCGCTTCCCAGGCATCGGCATCCTTGATCGGCTGCGGGTTGGCCTTGGTGTATTGCTCGCCCGGGATCAGGTTTTTGGCGATATCGGCCGGCAGTTTCAGGTCGGTTTCGGCGCGGATCGGACGTGCATTACCCTTCGCCAGGTTGAGCTGGCCGGCATCGCTGAAAATGTATTCGCGGGTCAGCTTGGCGGCGTTCGGGTGCTTGGCGTATTTATTGATAATGGTGGTGTAGCCGGATTTCACCGAACCATCCGATGGGATCAGCACCACGTAGTCATCCGGGTTGGCCATCTTGGCCTTGTAGCTCAGGCCGTTGAAGTCCCAGACGATACCCACTTCGACTTCGCCTTTTTCCAGGGTCGCGATGGTCGGGTTGGACAGCCCGAGACGGCCTTGCTGGGCGATCTTGGTGAAGAATTGCAGGCCTGGGGCGATGTTCTTCTCGTCGCCTTTATTGGCAATGGCCGCGGCGAGTACGCCGTTGGAGGCCTGGGCCGCGGTGCTCACATCACCTACGGACACCTTGTATTTGCCGGTCAGCAGGTCGGCCCAACTGGTGGGAACTTCGGAGCCGTGCAGCAGCTTCTTGTTGACGATGAACGCGATGGTACCGGTGTAGGCCAGGGCCCAGTGACCGTCCTTGTCTTTTGCCCAATCCGGCACCGAAGCCCAGGTGGACGGTTTGTAAGGCTGGGTCACCTCCTGCTTCACCGCAATCGGGCCGAATGCTGCGCCCACGTCGCCGATATCGGCGCTGGCGTTGTCTTTTTCCGCTTTGAACTTGGCGATTTCCTGGGCCGAGCTCATGTCGGTGTCCATGTGCTTGAGGCCGTACTTGGAGGCCAGGTCTTCCCAGGTGCCTTTCCAGTTGGCCCAGTCATCGGGCATGCCGACGCTGTTGACGGCGCCTTCCGCTTTCGCGGCGGCTTCCAAGGTTTTTAGATCGGTATCAGCGGCCATGGCGGCGGTGCACATGGCAATGGTCGAGCCTAACAGTGATGCCAGGAAAAGCTGTTTCATCCGAAGCTCCTTTGGGCGTTTTCAACGCGGCGTTTATTCAGGCGGTGTTGTTGGTCTAGGTCAGAGCAATACCTGAGCCAATCTAGACGGGATGGATGACAGTTTCATGTCGATGTCGTTTTCAAAGCCGTGAAATCGTTAAGCGCAGGCTCAGCGTAGACCATGCTCAAGGGCCCGCTGGGGTTGGACTTGGCCGATGTATTGCAACGTGTGCTGCAGGGGGGCGGCAGGGGTTGTCATCTGTCGGTCATCTGCAATGCCTAGGCTGGCACGCAGCAGTGCAAGCCCAGTTACGGCGCGGTTTGTGCACCTGATCGGTGCTGGTCTAGTCCAGATAGGTAACATTGATGCGCGATGAGGCAATCAAGGCGGTGACATCCATTGGCCTGGCGCTGCAAGAGCAGATCGACCACGGCTTGTTGGCGCCTGCCAGCAAGCTGCCCGCCGAGCGCAAGCTCAGCGAGTTGTTCGGTACCACCCGCATTACCGTGCGGGAAGCCTTGTTACAACTTGAGGCCCAGGGGCAGATCTATCGGGAGGAACGTCGCGGCTGGTTTGTCTCGCCGCCGCGGCTGGCCTACAACCTGATGCAGCGCAGCCACTTTCACGCGATGGTGAGTGACCAGGGGCGTGTGGCGTCCACTGAAGTGATCAGCGCGCGGCTGCAGCCGGCTTCGGCGGCGGTGTGTGCATGGCTGCAGTTGCCGGCGTTGTCCAGCGTGATCCAGATTTGCCGGGGTCGGCGCATCGATGGGCGCTTGGTGCTGTACGTGGAGCACTACCTGAACCCGCAGTATTTTCCGGGCATCCTGGCGTGCGATTTGAATCAGTCGATGACGGAGCTGTATGCGCGCAAGTACGACTTGCACTATGGGCGGGTGCGTTTTGAGATCGTGCCGACGTCACTGCCGGTGGAAGCGGCGGCTGCGTTGCGCGTGTCGGTGGGCAGCCCGGGCTTGCGGATAGCCCGGGTCAACTATGACCAGCATCAGCGGTTGATCGACTGCGACCTGGAGTTCTGGCGGCATGATGCGATTCATGTGGGTGTGGATGTGATTTAACAGCATTTACTAGATGTGCCGAGGCCCAATGTGGGAGCTGGCTTGCCTGCGATGCGGGCACCTCGGTACATCAGGTGCACCGAGTCGATGCCATCGCAGCGGTGCGGCGATCCGACAAGCCAGCTCCCACATTGCCTACGGCATCAGCGCCTTGATCACCTGATCCACATTGGTTTCCAGCTCTGTCACAGGCGTCGCACCGTCCACATTCAATACCAGCAACTGCGCACCACCGGCCGTGACAGCGGCTTTCACCGCGTCACTCGGTTGACGGTGATGCAATACCACCGCCACCTCGTTGTCCTTCAGCTCTGTGCTGAGCTTCTGCAGCGCCTCGGGCGTCCATTCGGCATCGGGTCGCGCATCGGTGCTGACCAGCTCCAGGTTCAGGCTGCTGACCAGATACGCAAAGTGATCACTCAAACTGAGCACACTCAGGTTATCCGCCTTCGCCAGGCGCGCTTCGCTGTCGGCGCTGAGCTTGAGCAGGCGCTGCTTGAGGGCGGCGAGGTTGGCGTCGATCTTCGGCTTGGCGGCGGGCGCCAGGCGGCTCAGGTCAGCGGCCAGCACATCGGCCATGCGCCCCATGTTGTTGCTCGATTGCCAGGGCTGGCTGTTCAGGCCATCGCTGACGCCTGGCTGTACTGCAATGCCCGGCAAACCGCCGTCCACCGGGCGCGCGGCGTCGACTTCAACAATGCGGATATTGCTGCGTCGCGCCACCGGGTACAGCGGGTCATCGGCCCACAGCGAGCGCAGGCCGATGGCGGCGTCGGCGTCGAGCGCCAATGTGCTCAACGCTGGCGCACCCCGCCCGGTGAAGTAGGACACCTGCCGCGAACCGGGCAGGTTGGCCGGTGCGGCGCGTTCAAGTTGAACGTCGGTGCCTTTGAGCAGCACCTCGGCCAGGCCGTAGGTGATTGGCAGCGACGCCAGAACTTTCACCGGTTTTACCGACTTGGCCTTGCTCAGTGCGGCATGGCCCAGCCCCTGATGGATCTTGAGGGGCTCCGATCCTTCGACAGCCAGTGCCGAGGTGCTGATCAAGCAAGCGATGGCCAGGGCCAATGGTCGAATTGCAGGGCGCATTATCCAAGATTCCCTTTGAGGCTGGGCACCGTGCCGCGCGCGATGGCGGCCAGTGCGAAGGCGATACCGGCAACCAGAATGATCGCGGCGCCGGACGGGATGGGCAGGTCGAAGATGATCGGCAGCAGGATCCCGCACAGGGTGCTGACCGTGGCAATTACCACCGATACCCAGAAGAACCCCTTGAGCGACTGACTCAACAGGCGTGCCGCCGCAGCCGGAATCACCAGCAACGCACCCACCAGGATCGCGCCGATCACCTTGACCGCCGCGACGGTGATCAGTGTCACCAGGATCACGAACAGGTAGTCCAGGGTTTTCACCGCCACCCCTCGCACCGCCGCCAGTTGCGGGTTGAAGCTGGCCAGCATGATGCGGTTGTACAGCGGCAAGGCCAGGGCCATCACCAGTGAACCGACGATTGCGAGCACCAGCAGATCGTTGCCGTTGACCGTCAACACCGAGCCAAACAGTACGTTTTCGAGGATATGCACGTTGATCTTGCCCGCCAGGATCAGCAGCAGGCTCGCACCCAACGCCAGCGACACCGACAGGAACACGCCGATCAAGGTGTCCGGCGCCAGGCCCGTGCGGTTGCGCAAGTAGTTGAGCAAGATGCCGAACAGCAGGCAGTAGCCGAACAGGCTGCCATAGGGCCCGGTATAGGGTTCGCCCAACAGGATGCCCACGGCCACGCCGGTCAGCGCGGCATGACCGACCGCTTCGGAAAAAAACGCGAAGCGCTTGACCACCACCAGGGTTCCCAAGCCGCCCAGCACGGGGCCGATCAGCAAACCGGCGAGCAAAGCGTTGACCACAAAACCATAGGCCAGCGCCTCCGGCAGGTAACCGGAAGAGGCCCAGCCCTGGACCATCAAGCGAAAGGCTTCATAAGTCATTGCGCCGGGCTCCGAGGGTGGGTGGAGAACAGGCTCAGCAGGCGATCCGGGGTCAGCGCCTCTTTGGGCGTGGCGTCGAACAATACGCGGCGGTTCAGGCCCGTGACGCGGTCGGCCAGGCGGCCTACGGCTTCCAGGTCATGCTCGATCCACAGCACGGTGATCCCGGCCAGTCGCCAGTCATTCAGCAAACGCTCGAACACTTGGATACCGGCTTCGTCCAGCGCCGACATCGGTTCATCCAGCACCAGCAACTGCGGCGCCGGGATCAGCCCCTGGGCCAGCAGCACGCGCTGGCGTTCACCGCCGGACAACGCGCCCATGCGCCGCTTGCGTTTGTCCTGCATGCCAACGCGCTCCAGCGCCTCGCCAATCGCACCGGCGTAATGCCTGGACAGGCCAAGAAACGCCGGACGCCGCTGGCACATGGCAGCCATGAAATCATCGACGGTCATCGGCAAGCCACGGTCGAATTCCAGGGCCTGGGGCACATAACCGATGGTGCCGGGCGTGGTTGGCCAGTGCAGGCTCAACCGTCCCTGGTGCGGTGTTTGCCCCAGCAGCGTCTTGATCAGCGAGCTTTTACCGCCACCGTTGGGGCCCACCAGCGCATGGATGCTGCCCGGCTGCACCTGGAAACTCACCTGGTCGAGGATCACCGTGCGACCCAGGGTCAGCGACACGTTGTCGAATGCCAGGGCCGGGCCGACGCTGACCGCCTGCAGTTGTTGCGCTGCCGTCATGCTCCCGACTCCTGGATCGCGCGTACCACGGTGTTGAGGTTGCCGGTCATTTCCACTTCGTATTTTTCGGCGCTGTATTCGCCGTAGGAAATATGCGACAGCGGGTACAGCTTGACCCCGGACTCACGCTGGATGGTGTCGACATAGGTGGACGGGAAGTCCATCTCCGAGAAGATCACCTTCACGTCCAGAGCGCGCAGCTCATCGATGGTTTTTTTCAACTGGCTGGGGCTGGGTTCGATCCCGTGGGCCGGTTCGACCACGGCGGTGACTTCCAGGCCGAATTCACGCAGCAGGTAGTCATAGGCCGCGTGCACGGTGGCCACGCGCAGGTCCGGGTTGGGTGCGCTGGTCAACTTGGCCAGGGCATCGGCACGCATCTGGCGCAGGCGCTTGCCATAGGCGCGGGCGTTCTGGGTGTAGGTCTTGGCGTTGTCCGGGTCGAGCTTGCCCAATTCGCGGGCAATGTTGTTGACCTGGGCAATCGATGCGCTGATCGACAGGAACGTATGCGGGTTGACCACCTTGCCCGCGCCGCGTGCGGCGTTACCGGTGGCGGCCAGCAGCGGCACATTGGCGTTGGCCTCGATGACCGGGATGTCCGGGCGTTCGCTGGTCGCAATCATGCGGTCGGCGAAGTCGTCATGGCCGACGCCGTTGAGCACGATTACGTCCAGTGTGCCGATGCGCTTGATGTCTTCGGCGCGTGGCTCATAGGCATGTGGGTTGAAACCGGCCGGAATCAGCGGCACCACTTCAGCCTTGTCGCCGACGATATTGGCCACGTAGCTGTAATAAGGGTGCAGGGTAATGCCGATGCGCAGGCGTTTGGCCTGTTCGGCATTGGCCAGGGGAGCGAGCATCAGGCTGAACAGGCCAACCAGCAACAGGCGCAACAGGGGCGATGAAATAGACATGGGCAATCGGTCTTCTCGTTCAGTGACGGTGCTGGCGGGTGACGCCGGCATCGAATTGCGCGACCACCTGCTGCCAGCCGGCTGCGATCAGCGCCTGGTCAGAGAGGTCGGAGGGGGCGGCCAGGTTGGCTTGGCGATTGAGCCAGATATCCGGCTCGGCACCGTGCACGCGCATGAGCAGCGAGCCACTGGTGGCGGGCACTTGGCTCAAACCCAGGTAGGCCGAGGGTTCCAGCAGCTGCCAGCGGTGATTGCCACGGCTGACCGAGCTGGCGTCCTGGGCAAACGGCGCAAAGCCTTCTTCGGCCAGTTGCGCCGGGGTCGGCAGTGCGTTTTGCTCCTGCTGCAACAGCTGGATTTCATCCAGGGTCACGCGCAGGTCGGCGTAAATGCCTTGCTCGGCGGCGCTCAGGTCGCGTCGGGCGTCCAGCTGGTGACTGGGCACGGTAGCAACTTCCCGGGTTTCTCCGTGCAAGGCCACCACCGTGCCAGCCACCGCCAGGATGATCAGGCACAGCAGCAGGACGTAGAGGGTTTCGTGACCGGCACCCGCGGGGCGTACAACCTGGGTGGTAGTCATTGTGGCTGGATATCCGCCTGGTCGATTTCCACGACGTGGCCTGGGCCTGCATCGAACAGCACGTAGAACTCGGCGGACGGTTTCTTGAACGTCAGCGTCGAATCCTCGCCAAGCTTGCCGGGCACCAGGATGGTTTCGTCGTAGCCGATCACGTCCAGGGTCACACCGGGCGCGCCGCTGCCGTCAGAGAAGCCGCCTTTGCACTGGATCTGCTCGCCGGGGATTTCCTTGCACTCGCACATCGGGTTGTGTGCGAGGGCGACGGTACTGAACCCGGCGCCGATCAACAGGACGGCACCGGCGCGGGTCAGGCGCATCAAAGTCATGGTTTAACTCCTTGCTTGTTCAGCCAGGCAATAGTGGCAGGCGAGGCCTGGCTCAGCGGGATGGAACCCTGGTGCATGGCGCCGTCCCAGCCTTCCATGGTCACCCACAGTTCGGCGTCGGCCGGCGTGCGTTCTGGAATCGGCAGGCCCGCGCCCATGCGGTACGGCGTGCCGAAGAAGATCACCCCGGCGGCGCGCAGGCTGCGCGGCTTGCCAATACGCAGATAGGTAGCCTTGACCTGGTCGGCGCAGGCGTCGCACAGGGCTGCGTTGAAAAACTTCATCGGGCCGGCCGGGTCGGGGCGCGGCCCCTCATTGCGAAATTCCGCGAGGGTCAGGCTCCAGGGTCCGACCTGCACTTGCCCGGCCACGCGCTCGCCGATGCCGGTATCGCCACGAAACAGCGCGGCATCGGCGAAGTACTTGGGCATGAAGCCCAGGGGTACCAGCAACAACAGTACGTTGATGTGAAAACGCCATTTCAGCCAGAACGCTCGCAGCGGGGATGGCTTTGCAGCAGCGGCCTTGTTCATGGGTTGGCCTCCGAGGTTTCTGCCCGCATCGCCGGGATGGACGCCGGCGTGTGTTGTGCCTTCGTTTCGCGCTTGAAGGCGTTGAGCGTGGCCAGTGCGGTGCGCTTGGTCCAGATCAGCAGGCCGCTCAACACCATCATGCTCATGATCAGCCCGAAGAACGCCCAGATCAGTTTGATCCACAGCCCGCCAAAGTCGCCGGTGTGCAGCGGGCGCATGGATTCGGTGACGAACTCCAGCTTCGAACGGTCGGACAGCAGGTGCGCCGCGGCGACTTCACCGTCATAGGGGTTGATCTGCGCGGTCTGGAACATCAAGGGGTACCAGCCCCGCCCGCCGATCTGCAGGTGGCTGTACGCGTTGAGCGGCAGACTGATGAAACTCGCCTCCAGACCCGGGATGCGCTGGGTGGCGATCCGGATGGCCTCGTCCACCGCAATCATCGGTGCTGGCACGCCCGGCGCCGACAGGGGCACCTTCTCCCGGGCAATCACCGGGATGACGGGCTCGGTTGAAATCGAGATCTGGTTGTCGCCCAGGATCGCCCGGATCAGGAACCAGATGCCGGTGACGGAAATCACTGCGATAAACCAGATCGACCAGATGCCGCTCAAACGGTGGAAGTCGCCCCAGAAGATCCGCGCGCCATGGCGCACGCGCAAGGTAGGGCGCAGGAAGCCCTTCCAGAAACGCTTGTACACCACCAGCCCGGTCACCAGCGATGCCAGCAGTGGAATGCCGAGCGCCGAGACCAGGTACCAGCCCCAGCTGTAGCCATTGGTGAAGGGCACCAGCCACCAGCCATGCAGCGCGCGGGTAAATGCCTTGAAGTCGAATGACGGGCTGATGCCTTGGATCGCCCCGGTGTAGGGGTTGACGTAGACCTCGACGGAACGCCCGTCGGGGTAGCTCAGGTCGACGCTGAGGGCGAAATGCGATTCGTCGGGACGGCTGATCGACTGGACGAACACCTGGGGTTCATCGCGCTTGATGGCGGCGATTACCTGGTCATAGCTCAGCGGCTCGGCATCATCCGTCGGCTTGCTCGCGCGGATATCCGGGTTGGCCAGCCAGACGATCTCCTGGCTGACGACCGCCAGGGTGCCGGTGACGCAGACGATCAGTACAAAGAACCAGATGGGCAATGCCAACCAGCTATGGACGAGAAACCAGAGTTTGGAGCGTGACTTCTTCGACATGTGAGTGAGGGTCTTGATCGGAGGGGGCAGTGAAGGCCCGGAAAAGGCCAGTCGTAGCTTTTGCTGACGCGACGGGCTGTATCTAAGTTAAGACGGATGAGAATGAGAAATCCCTAACCCTGATATGAAAGAAAATGTTTCAGGTCCACATTCAGGGCGCTTTAACGCCCTGATCGAACACGAAACATGTTCCTAGCCATCACCCAAGCGCCATTGATGGCGCTTGGGCGCTACGTAGGATGGGCTCATACCGTTGAGCGAGCGCCTACCCAAGTGAGTCCAGCAAAGATGACTGCCAGAACCCTGTACGACAAACACATCGATTCCCACACGGTGTGTCCCCTGGATGACCAAGGCCATGTCCTGCTTTATATAGACCGCCAAGTGATCAACGAATACACCAGCCCCCAGGCCTTCAGCGGTTTGCGTGAGGCCGGGCGCACCGTGTGGCGCCCGGGCACCGCGCTGGCGGTGGTTGATCACGTGAACCCGACCACGCCCAAGCGTATTGCGGCCATGCCCGATGCCGGTGGGGCGCGGCAAGTGTCATACCTGGCCGAGAACTGCCGGGATTTCGGCATCGAGCTGCTGGACATCCTCGACAAGCGCCAAGGCATTGAGCACGTGATCGCGCCGGAACAGGGCTTTATCCTGCCGGGCATGATGATCGCCGCCGGCGACAGCCACACCACCACCTACGGCGCCCTTGGTGCCTTTGGTTTTGGTATCGGTACCTCGGAAATCGAACACCTGCTGGCCTCCCAGACCCTGGTCTACAAGCGCCTGAAGACCTTGCGCGTGAGCGTGGATGGCGACCTGGCGCCCGGCCTGACGTCCAAGGACGTGATCATGGCGCTGATCGGTAAGATCGGCGCCTCGGGAGCAACCGGCTACGCCATTGAGTTTCGCGGCTCCACCATCGATGCGCTGAGCGTCGAGGCGCGTATGACCATCTGCAACATGGCGGTGGAGGCCGGTGCGCGCGGCGCGTTCATGGCCCCCGACGAAAAAGTCTTCGCCTACCTCAAGGGTAAGCCCCGCGCACCCGAAGGCGCGCAGTGGGATCAGGCACTGGCAGGCTGGCGCCAGCTGCATTCGGACGCCGATGCGGTGTTCGACCGGGAGGTGCAGCTCGACGCCCGCATTGTGGAGCCGATGGTCACGTGGGGCACCAGCCCCGATCAGGCCGCGGCCATTGGCGCCCGCGTGCCCGACCCGCAGGATGTCAGCGACCTGATCCTGCGCCAGGACATGCGCCGGGCCCTCGATTACATGGGCCTGGAAGCCGGCATGCCGCTGAGCGATATCGTTATCAGCCACGCATTTATCGGTTCCTGCACCAACGCTCGCATCGAAGACCTGCGCGACGCCGCCAGCGTGGTGCGCGGCAGGCAGGTGGCCAAGCACGTACGGGCGATGATCGTGCCGGGTTCCACTGAAGTGCGCGACCAGGCCGAAGCCGAAGGGTTGGCGGCGATTTTTATCGAAGCCGGCTTTGAATGGCGCCAGTCGGGCTGCTCGATGTGCCTGGCGATGAACGACGACGTGCTGGCCGCCGGTGACCGCTGCGCTTCCAGCACCAACCGCAATTTCGAAGGCCGCCAGGGCGCGGGTGCGCGCACTCACCTGATGAGCCCCGCGATGGTCGCCGCCGCTGCCATTACCGGCCGGCTTACTGATATCCGCCAATTTGGAGAGCGCCCATGAGCCTGCAACCGTTCACCCTGGTCACCGGCAAGGCCGCGCCGATGCTGGCGGCGAATATCGACACCGATGTGATCATGCCCAAGCAGTTTCTCAAGGGCATCGACCGCAACGGCCTGGACCGTGGGTTGTTCTTCGACCTGCGCTTTTTGGCATCCGGCGAGCCGAACCCCGCGTTCGTGCTGAACCAGCCGGCCTGGCAGGGTGCGAAGTTTTTGGTGGTAGGGGCGAATTTCGGTTGCGGTTCCAGCCGCGAGCACGCGGTGTGGGGCTTGAAGCAGATGGGCATCCGCGCGTTGATCGGCAGCAGCTTCGCCGGGATTTTCTATGACAACTGCCAGCGAAACGGGGTGTTGTTGATCACCTTGGACGAGGCGGTGTTGCAGCAGTTGGGCAAGACCGTCAGCCAGGCTGAGCAGGCTCAGATCAGTATCGATCTTGAAGCCCAGCAGATTCGTTTGGCCGAAGGTCAGGTGATCCCGTTTCAGCTCGATACGCTGCGCAAGACGGTGCTGTTGCTCGGGCTGGACGCCATCGGCAGCACGTTGCAGCGCAGTGAGCAAATCAAAACGTTCGAACGTAGGCACCTCCAGGCTAACCCCTGGCTCAGCTGACACTGCGGTTCAAATTGTGGGAGCCCATTCCAATCAGGAGCGATGCTAGATCGACAACCCCTTGAAGTGCTCCTGCAGAAACTCCACACACGCCCTCAGCTTTCCGGAATACGCCAACCGTGTCGGGTACACCGCCCACACGTTGGCGCTCTGGGTGTAACCGTGCAGTACCTGCACCAGCTTGCCTTGCTCCAACAGCGGCTTCACATCCCACATCGAACGCAGTAATACGCCGCGCCCGTCCAGTGCCCACCGCAGCACAATCTCGCCGTTGTTCGACGACAGTGGCCCTCGTACGCGCACGCTTTGCGCAGCACCCTCGTGTTCCAGGTTCCAGATGCCAAACGCGTTATCGCGCTCCTTGAGGACCAGGCAGTCGTGTTGCTCCAGGTCGCTCAGTTGCTGCGGCGTGCCTCGGCGCTCCAGATAAGCCGGCGCGGCGCACAGCACGCGACGGTTGCTCACCAGGCGGCGGCCGATGTGCTGGCCGGGAATGTCGTCGCCCACGCGGATCTCCAGGTCGAAACCTTCGCTGACGATATCCACCACACGATCAAACAGGTCCAGGCGGATTTCCAGGTCCGGGTACTGTTGCGCCAGTAACGACACGGCAGGGGCCACATGGTTGCGTCCGAAACCGAAGCTGCTGCACAGGTGCAAGCGGCCGCGCGGGCTGTCATGAGCGTCGCTGAGCTCATCCGAGAGTTGTTGGAAATCTTCCAGGATACGCACTGCCCAGCGCTGCACCCGTTCGCCGTCTTCGGTCAGGGCGATGCGCCGACTGGTGCGGTGCAACAGACGGGTGGCCAGGGTGGTCTCCAGGATCTGGATGCGCTTGCTGACATACGCGGGCGACAGGCCAAGTTCATCGGCCGCCGCTGCGAAGCCGGCCTTGCGGATCACGGTGAGGAACACCCGCAGGTCTTCGGGTAGGGGCACGGTATCTTTCTTGTGAGTCATCAGAAACAGGCGTGGCGGCATGAGCCGCCAGAATAGCACCGGATCGGCGTGCCTTCCGGCGCGCCTGGGCGTATTCGGTTACTCGGCAACGGTCTTGGCTCGGGCGGCCGCCCGAGCATGCCGGCCACGCTTGAGTGCGATGGGGGCCATTTTCTCGCGGTCCAGTTCACCTTCCCAGGCCGCTACCACCAGGGCAGCGACGGCATTGCCGATGATATTGGTCAGCGAGCGGCACTCGGCCATGAACCGGTCCACGCCCAGGATCAGCACCATCGCCGCCACCGGCACGGTCGGCACCACTGCCAGGCTCGCCGCCAGCGCCACGAACCCCGCGCCCACCACCGCACCCGCGCCCTTGGACGTCAGCATGGCCACCGCCAATAGGGTCAGCTGCTGCTCCAGCGGCAAATGGATATTGGTGGCCTGGGCCAGAAACAGCACCGCCAGGGTCATATAGATGTTGGTACCGTCCAGGTTGAAGGTATAGCCGGTCGGCACCACGATGCCCACCACACCCTTGGAGGCGCCCAGGCTTTCGAGTTTCTGGATCAATTGCGGCAGCGCCGACTCCGACGAACTGGTGCCCAGCACGATCATCAACTCCGACTTGATATAGCCCATCAACTTGAAAATGCTGAACCCGGCGTAGCGGGCAATGCTGCCCAACACCACGGCGACAAAAAAGAACGCGGTGATGTAGAAGGTGCCCACCAGTTTCAGCAGCGGCAGCAGCGAGCCCACACCGTATTTACCGATGGTGAACGCGATGGCGCCAAAGGCGCCGATCGGCGCGACCCGGCTGATGATGCCGACAATCCGGAAGAACACTTCGCTGGCCTGGTTGATCACACCCACCAACGGTCGGCCCTTTTCACCGACCATCACCAGGCCGACGCCAAACAGCACGGAGACGAACAGCACCGGCAGGATTTCGCCCTTGGAAAATGCATCGAAAAACGTCGCAGGGATCACATGCAACAGGAACCCGGTGATGCCTTCGCCATGTTCGGCCTGGCCGACAAAGCCGGCGATGGCGGAGCTGTCGAGGGTTTTGACATCGATATTGAAGCCCACCCCCGGATGCAGCAGGTGCGCCGCGAGGATCCCGATCAACAAGGCGATGGTCGAGACCACTTCGAAGTACAGCAGCGCCTTGCCGCCGACCCGGCCTACTTGTTTTACATCGTGCATGCTGGTGATGCCGGAGACCACCGTGCAGAAAATGATCGGGCCGATGATCATCTTGATCAACTTGATGAAACCGTCGCCTAGGGGCTTGAGATCGATGCCGATCTGCGGCCATTGATGGCCGATCAACACACCCAGTGCGATAGCGATCAGCACCTGTATGTATAGGGTTCCCAGCAGTTTTCTGATTGTCATTGTTATTATCTCGAGACGTGATGTTGGGCAAAGCGAACCCGTCGCGGGCCGGTGGCAGCCTGCGAGGCGGGTGGGTCTGGTCATGGGTTGCCTGGTTTGGAAAGCGGGCTCAGCGAAGGAAGGCCAGGACTTCGCCAAGCAACAACTCGGGGGCTTCTTCGGCAATATAGTGGCCGGCCGGCAGGGCCTTGCCGCGCACGTCGGTGGCGACTTTCTGCCACTCCTTGAGCGGCTCGAAACAGCGGCCGACAGTGCCTTCGGCGCCCCACATCACCAGCAGCGGCAGGGTCAGGTGATGGCCGGCGTCGATGTCCGCCTGGTCATGTTGAAGGTCGATCCCGGCAGCGGCGCGGTAGTCCTCACAAATGCCGGTGGCGCTGCCCGGCAGTTTCAGGCAACGCAGGTATTCGGCGAAGGCCTCATCGGTGAACGGCTTGAGCCCGGCGCTGCGGCTGCCGATCACGCTGCGCAGGTACAGTTCAGGGTTACTTTCGATCAGCGCTTCGGGCAGCGGTGCCGGGCGGATCAGGAAGAACCAGTGCCAGTAAGCGCGGGCAAAAGCCTGGTCGGTTTGCGCGTACATCGACAGGGTGGGGGCGATATCCAGCAGCACCATGCGTTGCACCGCGGCCGGGTGGTCCAGGGCCAGGCGATGGGCCACCCGGGCGCCACGGTCGTGGGCCAGCACATCGAACTGCTCGAAGCCCAGGGCCTTCATCAATTGGACGCCGTCGCGCGCCATCTCTCGCTTTGAATAGTTTGTGTTGTGGTCATTGGCGGGCGGCCTGCTGCTATCGCCATAGCCGCGCAGGTCGGCTGCCACCACGGTGAAGTGTTCAGCCAGTTGTTCGGCGACTTTGTGCCAGATGATGTGGGTTTGAGGGTGCCCGTGCAGCAGGAGCAGACCGGGCCCCGTACCGCCTTGGCGGTAGCTGATGCTGACGCCATTGACGTGGCACTGGTCTTTTTGGAATCCGGCGAACATGGAATGACTCCTTGTGATGAGTGCTTGCATCCTGGAATCACGCGGCGTTCGGGGCAAGGGTGAAAACGTGGAGCGGGTGTTCATGAAGTGTGTAGGAGCTTCGCGGGGTGATGGGGCGCCCTTGTTGATTCGCTATCACTCATGGTTGTGGAGTGGGCTCAAGCAACTGAGCCCCAGGCCCGCGTTCCCCGAGCCGATCGTCCTGATTGCGCAACGGGCACGCCTCCATCGACAAGCACCCGCAGCCGATACAGCCATTGAGCTTGTCGCGCAGCAGCATCAGCTTGTTGATGCGCTCATCCAGGTCTTCGCGCCACAACGCCGACAAACGCTTCCAATCCTGGGCAGTGGGTGTGCGTGCGTCCGGCAACGCGCGCAACGCTTCGCCAATCGTCGCCAGCGGAATGCCCAGGCGCTGGGCGATCTTGATCACCACCACGCGGCGCAACACATCCCGTGGATAACGCCGTTGGTTTCCCGCGTTGCGGTTGCTCTTGATCAGCCCCTTGGCCTCGTAGAAGTGCAGGGCCGTCACGGCTACGCCACTGCGGGCGGCCAATTGGCCGACGGTGAGTTCTTTGGTAATCATGCAAAAACTCCCTGACAGCGCTTGACCTTGACTTAACTAGAGGTTTTACCCTGCGTGGCATCGAATCGCAAGATTTTGCCTACAGAGAAACGGGAGGGTTCATGCAGGTATCAGAGAAGAATCGGAGCTTCACTCAGTTGATCGAGTTTCAGGTCGAACCCCGGCAACAGTTCGCCCTGGTGGCGGCCTTGACCCTCCAAAGCGAACGCTTGGCCCAGGGCCATGGCGGTTTTATCAACGCGAGTGTGCAGGTCAGCGAAGATGGGCGCCGGGTGCTCAACTACCTGCAATGGCGCTCGCGTGAAGAGGGCGAGGCAGCCTTCAAGTGCTTCGAGCACGGCGAGGAAGATTTCTGGACGCTGATTCGCGCCCATCAGGCCAAGGCCGTGACCTTTGATTCGTTCCAGGTGCTGCGCAGCTTCGAACGCAGTCATGACGACGCATTGCACTGCCGCCTAAACGGATAAATGCAACATGCGCTCGCCTTGCAGGTTTTCGCCGGGGCGACGCTTGTTCACCGCCAGCTCGCCGATCTTGATCAGGCGGGTGCGCGTGACGTTGCGGCTCAAGCCCAGCAGGTTGGCGGTGTGCACCTGGTTGTAATGGCTGAAGCGATAGGCCGCGCGTAACAAGGCGTCTTCGACTTTTTCGTGCAGGGCCCCGGCCTGTTCCTCGAACAGTTTCTGGAACGCGCGGGCCAGCAGCGCTTCGGCGCTGTTGTCGGCGGCGTGCTGGCTGTCGTCCTGACGCTCGATGCGCAGGTTCGACAGGCGCAAGTCGTCACGTTCGATCACACCGTGGCGGCAAATCAGCAGGGTGTGGTGAATCACGTTTTCCAGCTCGCGGATATTGCCCGGCCAGCTGTAGTGCTTGAGTTTGTGCTCGGCGTCGCGGCTCAGGGTGATCGGGCCATAGCCCAGGCGCCGGCTGTAGGCTTCGATAAAGTGCCGGGTCAGCGGCAGGATATCGCCGGGGCGCTCGCGCAGCGGGCTGAGTTCCAGGCTCACCACGTCGAGACGGTAATAGAGGTCTTCACGGAAATGCCCGGCATTGATGGCTCTTTCCAGTTGCACGTTGGTGGCGGCAAGCACCCGCACATCAATCGGGATGCTCTTGCGCGAACCCAGGCGCACGACCTCGCGCTCCTGTAGCACACGCAGCAGCTTGACCTGGATCGGCATTGGCAAATCGCCGATCTCATCGAGGAACAAGGTGCCGCCGTCGGCCTCTTCGAACCACCCCGCCTTGGCACTGAGCGCGCCGGTAAACGCGCCTTTTTCATGGCCGAACAGCTCGGCTTCCACCAGGGATTCGGAGAAGGCACCGCAGTTCACCGCCACGAACGGCCGGTTGTGCCGCGTGCTGAGGTTATGGATATGGCGCGCCACCAGCTCTTTACCGGTGCCGGTCTCGCCGATGATCAGTACGCTGGCTTCGCTGGGGGCCACTTGCTGGATATGGTCGAGCAGCGCCTGGGATTTCGGGTCTTCGAAAACCTGCGCCGTGGCGCGGATCGACGTCGCGAGGGCGGGCGAGGGCGGTAGGGTCAGAAGCTGCATGGGCACCTCTCTGGTCAATCTGCCTGATGATGTGTTCGAGGGCTGTTGCCGGGGCAACATTACCGTTGGGTGCAGCGCCCTTTATAGAGACTTAGATTTATTCCGTAAATGAACGTATTACCATATTTATAGATCATAAAGAAATATAACTATTGGGCTATCAAGGGTGCTCTTGCGGTTGATAGCAACTATCACGGGAGGTGATTTTTCACGCTGTAAGGTCGGGAGTAGCCTGTGTTCATTGACTCGACACCACCTTTGCAGGGCCACCGCCATGAACCGATTCCTCGCTGTTTCCTTATTGATTGTCAGCTCAGTCCTCGCCGGGTGTGCAACCCACCCTGCGCCGGAGTTGCGCCCCTACACGGTAGAAGAAACCAAACAGTTGGCGCTGGAAGCGTTGAGCCGGCGCGGCTTGTCGTTTGACGAATATCAACAGCAGCGTGCCGCGCTGACCGGCCAGCCTCAGAAGCCTTTCGGCTTTGATCGCCAGGGTGAAATGAACGCCGAGCGCAGCGTAACCCTGCACGGCCGCCCCAGTTGAGCCTTTGCCCAGCGGCAAAAAGCCCGAGGCTTCCCAGAGGAACCTCGGGTTTTTTGTTTTCCATGGCGTGACTTCAGCCTGTTAAGCTGAATTTCAGGAGCGTTCCTACGCACATTTTCATAAAGTTGCCCTTCTTTAATGGCATTCGATCGGTTAAACCTGACAACCTCTGTCCCGGTCCGTGCCCCTGAGACGCTGCTCTCGGGAACCTGCCCTGCGAGTTTTTAACCTCATGAAGAAACGTCCGTTATATTTCGACTACGCCGCTACTACCCCGGTGGACGAGCGGGTCATCCAGGTGATGGTCGAGTGTCTGGGTTTTAACGCCAATTTCGGTAATCCCGCGTCCAGTTCCCATGCGTTCGGCCAAGCGGCCCGGCAAACGGTTGAACAGGCGCGTCGCCAGGTGGCCGAGTTGGTCGGTGCCAACCCTGAACACATCGTCTGGACCTCCGGCGCCACGGAGTCGAACAACCTTGCGATCAAGGGCGTGGCCCAGGCGCGAGGCGTCACGGGTGGGCATATCATTACCAGCCAGATCGAACACAAGGCCACGTTGGATACCGCGCGGCAGTTGCAGGAAGCTGGCGTGGCCGTGACCTACCTGGTACCGGATGCGGAAGGATTGATCAGTGTCGAGGCGGTCAGCGAGGCGCTGCGTGAGGACACCTTTCTGGTGTCGCTGATGCTGGTGAATAACGAACTGGGCACCCTCAACGATATCCCTGCCATCGGCGCGCGGGTGCGTGAGCAGGGTGCGTTGTTGCATGTGGACGCGGCGCAAGGCGCGGGCAAGGTGGCAATCGACCTGGCGCAGTGGCCGGTGGACTTGATGTCGTTTTCCGCCCACAAGCTCTATGGCCCCAAAGGTATCGGCGCTTTATATGTCGGGCCGCGTGCGCAGCAGAAAGTCCTGGCGCAGATCCACGGGGGCGGCCATGAAGGCGGCCTGCGCTCCGGCACCTTGGCAACCCATCAAATTGCCGGCATGGGCGCGGCGTTTGCCTTGGCGGCGGCGTCGTTTGCTGAAGAGAAGGCACAGATCGTCGCCTTGCGGCAGCGCCTGTTGGATCAGTTGGCATCGGTTCCCGGTGTGCGCCTCAACGGCAGCGCTACGCAACGTATCCCGCACACCCTGAGCCTCACATTCGGCGAAGGCGAGTTCAATTCCGCAGCACTGAGTGCCGGGATCGCGTTTTCCGCCACCTCGGCGTGCAATTCGGCAAGCAATGCACCGTCCCATGTGCTGCTCGCCCTGGGGCATGATGCGCGCAGCGCAGGGCGTACGATTCGCTTGAGCCTGGGCCGGTATACCACTGAGCAGGATATCGACCAGGCCGTGCAATTGATCAAGGCGGCCCTTGCCAGCGCACCGGCGTTCTGGGCGGTCTGATTCATCTATCGCAACACATAATAATTAGTCGTGGTTAGCAGGAGACACAATGAGTACGCAGCCTTTGACCCCTGGAACGGTTCCCCAGCGCCTGGCGCGCACCCGTGAACTGATGCGCCGCGAGGGCATACACGCCCTGCTGGTACCGTCGGCCGACCCGCATTTGTCTGAATACTTGCCGGGGTACTGGCAGGGGCGGCAATGGTTGTCGGGGTTTCATGGTTCGGTGGGAACGCTGATTGTCACCGCGGATTTCGCCGGGGTATGGGCCGACAGCCGTTACTGGGAACAGGCGACCAAGGAACTCAAGGGCAGCGGCATCCAACTGGTGAAGCTGCAACCGGGTCAGCCAGGTCCGCTGGAGTGGCTGGCCGAGCAAACGCCGGAAGGTGGCGTAGTGGCGGTTGACGGTGCGGTCATGGCCGTGGCCTCCGCGCGAACGTTGGGCGGCAAGCTGGCGGAGCGCGGTGCACGGTTGCGTACCGATATCGACTTGCTAAGTGAGGTCTGGCAAGACCGCCCGACGTTGCCGAACCAACCCATCTATCAGCATCTGCCACCGCAGGCCACGGTCAGCCGTACTGAAAAACTCGCTTCGTTGCGCGCCGCTTTGAAAGAAAAGAATGCCGATTGGCACTTCATCGCCACCCTGGATGACATCGCCTGGCTGTTCAACCTGCGCGGCGCTGATGTGTCGTTCAACCCGGTATTTGTGTCGTTTGCGCTGGTCAGTCAGCAGCAGGCCACATTATTTGTGGCGCTGAGCAAAGTCGATGCTGAGCTGCGAGCCGTGCTGGAGCAGGATGGCGTGACACTGCGCGACTACAGCGAAGTGGCGGACGCGTTGCGCGCCGTGCCGCCGGGCGCGAGCTTGCAGGTCGACCCGGCTCGCGTCACGGCGGGGTTGCTGGACAACCTCGATAGCGGTGTGAAGCGGGTGGAAGGGCTCAACCCGACCACACTGGCCAAATCGCGCAAGAGCCTGGCCGATGCGGAGCACATCCGCCACTCCATGGAGCAGGACGGCGCGGCCTTGTGCGAATTCTTTGCCTGGCTGGACAGCGCGCTGGGTCGTGAACGCATTACCGAATTGACCATCGACGAGCATTTGACGGCTGCGCGCGCCCGTCGCCCGGGTTATGTGTCGTTGAGTTTCAACACCATTGCCGCTTACAACGCCAACGGTGCGATGCCGCATTACCACGCTACTGAAGAAGAGCATGCGCTGATCGAAGGCGATGGCTTGCTGCTGATTGACTCGGGCGGGCAGTACCTGGGTGGCACCACGGATATCACGCGGATGGTGCCGATCGGTACGCCAAGTGAAGAGCAAAAGCGTGACTGCACCCGCGTGCTCAAGGGCGTTATTGCCTTGTCCCGTGCGCATTTCCCGAAAGGAATCTTGTCGCCGTTGCTGGACGCGATTGCCCGCGCGCCGATCTGGGCCGAAGGCGTGGATTACGGCCACGGTACCGGGCACGGCGTAGGCTATTTCCTTAACGTGCATGAGGGACCGCAAGTGATCGCCTATCAAGCGGCCACTGCCCCGCAAACGGCGATGCAACCTGGGATGATTACTTCCATTGAGCCCGGAACTTATCGTCCTGGACGCTGGGGCGTGCGCATCGAGAACCTGGTGCTGAACCGCGAAGCCGGCAAGACCGAGTTCGGTGAGTTCCTCAAGTTTGAAACGCTGACCTTGTGCCCGATCGACACCCGCTGCCTGGAACCTTCGTTGCTCACGGCCGACGAGCGTGAATGGTTCAACGTGTACCACGCCCAAGTGCGCGAGCGCCTGAGCCCTTTGCTCAGCGGTGCGGCACTTGAGTGGCTGCAGGTTCGTACTGCGGCTATTTGATTGCTTGCAAGGTGGGTGTCTGGAGTTTTGATCTGAGCAGTCAAGGATTGACTGCTCGGACACTTACTTACAGATGACGATCATGCTGCGGCTGGTGTAGCCGGCAGGGTTGAGGCCGAAGGGGTAGTCGCCTGGCTCCTCGGAGTTGTCACCGGACTTTGCGATTACCCGGTAGCCCTTGGCACCGCACGAGTTGGTCGCACTGGTGTAGCACTGCTCCCAGGAAGAAGACAGGCCGGAGCAATTGATATGCAGCCCTTTTTTGCCACGTTTTACTTCTGTTTTGGTGGTCGCAGCACATCCAGCAATGGCGATGACCATTAACAGTATCAAAATTCGCTTCATTCCTTTCCTTAATAGCAGCCTCGCAAAGCGTGAAGCCGGCTCTACTGGCTCTCGGGTATAACGTTCGCGCAGTCCTTGCCGAAATGCTCCATGAATGACATTCGTTTGCGGCTTAAACATGGCCTAAACGGGCGCCAAATGCCAGAGCTACATTCAAACAGATCTCAATCGGCTGGAACCAACGGCTTCGACTCGTTGCGCATCGTTACCGTTGCACCTACCGAGGCCAGGATGATGCAAATAATTGCCAGCCATTGCGCCAGGGACAGGTGCTCGTGCAGGAAGAACAGGCCCGAGAGGGCGCCGAAAGCTGGTTCGATGCTCATGAGCGTACCGAAGGTGCGGGCGGGAAGCCGCGTCAAGGCGACCATTTCCAGGGTGTAGGGCAGGGCGGTAGACAGGATGGCGACAGCGATGGCGACCGGAATCAGGGCGAGCGTCAGCAAGGCGCTGCCCGCATGCACGATGCCCACAGGCGCGACGAACAGCGCGGCGATCATCACGCCAAGGGCGGCGGTCTGAACGCCGTTGTCATTACCGGCCTTTTGACCGTACAGAATATAGAGGGCCCAGCAGACACCCGCCCCCAGCGCATAGGCGGCGCCCAGCAAGTCGATACCGCTGCTGGTTTCACCCATGGGGATGAGCAAGAGCAAGCCGATGATGGCGAGGGCGATCCACAGGAAATCTACTACTCGACGTGAGGCGTAGAGCGCAACGGCCAGCGGCCCGGTGAATTCCAGGGCAACCGCGATACCCAGCGGCACGCTGCGCAAGGACATATAGAAGAGCAAATTCATGCCGCCCAGGGCCATCCCGTAGATGATCACGGTGCGCAGGGAACTGGCAGTCAGCTTGGCCCGCCATGGACGTAATAGAAGCAGCATGATCACGCTGGCGAAAATCAGGCGCAGGGCTGTGGTGCCCTGGGCGCCGACGATGGGGAACATGCTTTTGGCCAGGGAGGCGCCCGACTGGATTGAAGCCATGGCGATCAGCAGCAGGCCGACAGGGAACAATGTCGAACCCAGGCTACGGGAGGAGGTGGTCATTGGGGTGTTCGTCCGAAGTCATATTAAGAGAAGCGTGGGCGCTATGATGCTCAAGTGCTCAGTGTTGAGCAATATATTGCGCAATTATTCGTTTCGACAGCTACCGGAGCGTGGATTTTGGGATTCTTGAGTCTGATGATAGAAAATCCGAATTAAGGGTTGACGCCAGATCCTGGAAGTCTATAATTCGCCCCACTTCCGGCGCAGTCGAAACGGAAAACTCCTTGGTAAACAAAGAGTTATGCGAGATTCGACAGCGGCCTGCTTCAGTTCATCGAAGCCTGGAAGGAGTTGGTAGAGCGGTGTTGTTTGGCTCTATTAACGTTTCGATCTTCTCGGTCGAAAGCGGAGAAAAAGAGGTGTTGACAGCAGCGTGTAACGCTGTAGAATTCGCCTCCCGCTAACGAGAGATCGGAAGCGCAAGTGGTTGAAGTTGTTGAAGAATTCTTCGAAAACTTCTGAAAATAATCACTTGACAGCAAATGAGGCTGCTGTAGAATGCGCGCCTCGGTTGAGACGAAAGATCTTAACCAACCGCTCTTTAACAACTGAATCAAGCAATTCGTGTGGGTGCTTGTGGAGTCAGACTGATAGTCAACAAGATTATCAGCATCACAAGTTACTCCGCGAGAAATCAAAGATGTAACCAACGATTGCTGAGCCAAGTTTAGGGTTTCTTAAAAACCCAAAGATGTTTGAACTGAAGAGTTTGATCATGGCTCAGATTGAACGCTGGCGGCAGGCCTAACACATGCAAGTCGAGCGGTAGAGAGAAGCTTGCTTCTCTTGAGAGCGGCGGACGGGTGAGTAATGCCTAGGAATCTGCCTGGTAGTGGGGGATAACGTTCGGAAACGGACGCTAATACCGCATACGTCCTACGGGAGAAAGCAGGGGACCTTCGGGCCTTGCGCTATCAGATGAGCCTAGGTCGGATTAGCTAGTTGGTGAGGTAATGGCTCACCAAGGCAACGATCCGTAACTGGTCTGAGAGGATGATCAGTCACACTGGAACTGAGACACGGTCCAGACTCCTACGGGAGGCAGCAGTGGGGAATATTGGACAATGGGCGAAAGCCTGATCCAGCCATGCCGCGTGTGTGAAGAAGGTCTTCGGATTGTAAAGCACTTTAAGTTGGGAGGAAGGGTTGTAGATTAATACTCTGCAATTTTGACGTTACCGACAGAATAAGCACCGGCTAACTCTGTGCCAGCAGCCGCGGTAATACAGAGGGTGCAAGCGTTAATCGGAATTACTGGGCGTAAAGCGCGCGTAGGTGGTTTGTTAAGTTGGATGTGAAATCCCCGGGCTCAACCTGGGAACTGCATTCAAAACTGACTGACTAGAGTGTGGTAGAGGGTGGTGGAATTTCCTGTGTAGCGGTGAAATGCGTAGATATAGGAAGGAACACCAGTGGCGAAGGCGACCACCTGGACCAACACTGACACTGAGGTGCGAAAGCGTGGGGAGCAAACAGGATTAGATACCCTGGTAGTCCACGCCGTAAACGATGTCAACTAGCCGTTGGGAGCCTTGAGCTCTTAGTGGCGCAGCTAACGCATTAAGTTGACCGCCTGGGGAGTACGGCCGCAAGGTTAAAACTCAAATGAATTGACGGGGGCCCGCACAAGCGGTGGAGCATGTGGTTTAATTCGAAGCAACGCGAAGAACCTTACCAGGCCTTGACATCCAATGAACTTTCCAGAGATGGATTGGTGCCTTCGGGAACATTGAGACAGGTGCTGCATGGCTGTCGTCAGCTCGTGTCGTGAGATGTTGGGTTAAGTCCCGTAACGAGCGCAACCCTTGTCCTTAGTTACCAGCACGTCATGGTGGGCACTCTAAGGAGACTGCCGGTGACAAACCGGAGGAAGGTGGGGATGACGTCAAGTCATCATGGCCCTTACGGCCTGGGCTACACACGTGCTACAATGGTCGGTACAGAGGGTTGCCAAGCCGCGAGGTGGAGCTAATCCCACAAAACCGATCGTAGTCCGGATCGCAGTCTGCAACTCGACTGCGTGAAGTCGGAATCGCTAGTAATCGCGAATCAGAATGTCGCGGTGAATACGTTCCCGGGCCTTGTACACACCGCCCGTCACACCATGGGAGTGGGTTGCACCAGAAGTAGCTAGTCTAACCTTCGGGAGGACGGTTACCACGGTGTGATTCATGACTGGGGTGAAGTCGTAACAAGGTAGCCGTAGGGGAACCTGCGGCTGGATCACCTCCTTAATCGACGACATCAGCTGCTCCATAAGTTCCCACACGAATTGCTTGATTCATTGAAGAAGACGATAGAAGCAGCTTTAAGCTCCAAGCTGATAGCTCAAAGCTAATCAGTTGCGCTCGAAATTGGGTCTGTAGCTCAGTTGGTTAGAGCGCACCCCTGATAAGGGTGAGGTCGGCAGTTCGAATCTGCCCAGACCCACCAATTTTGTTATGGGGCCATAGCTCAGCTGGGAGAGCGCCTGCCTTGCACGCAGGAGGTCAACGGTTCGATCCCGTTTGGCTCCACCATTAACTGCTTCTGCTGTTAGAGTTTAGAAATGAATATTCTGAAGTGAATATTGATTTCTAGTCTTTGATTAGATCGTTCTTTAAAAATTTGGGTATGTGATAGAAAGATAGACTGAACGTTACTTTCACTGGTAACGGATCAGGCTAAGGTAAAATTTGTGAGTTCTCTTAACGAGAAATTCGAATTTTCGGCGAATGTTGTCTTCACAGTATAACCAGATTGCTTGGGGTTATATGGTCAAGTGAAGAAGCGCATACGGTGGATGCCTTGGCAGTCAGAGGCGATGAAAGACGTGGTAGCCTGCGAAAAGCTTCGGGGAGTCGGCAAACAGACTTTGATCCGGAGATGTCTGAATGGGGGAACCCAGCCATCATAAGATGGTTACCTTACACTGAATACATAGGTGTATGGAGCGAACCAGGGGAACTGAAACATCTAAGTACCCTGAGGAAAAGAAATCAACCGAGATTCCCTTAGTAGTGGCGAGCGAACGGGGACTAGCCCTTAAGTGGCTTTGAGATTAGCGGAACGCTCTGGAAAGTGCGGCCATAGTGGGTGATAGCCCTGTACGCGAAAATCTCTTAGTCATGAAATCGAGTAGGACGGAGCACGAGAAACTTTGTCTGAATATGGGGGGACCATCCTCCAAGGCTAAATACTACTGACTGACCGATAGTGAACTAGTACCGTGAGGGAAAGGCGAAAAGAACCCCGGAGAGGGGAGTGAAATAGATCCTGAAACCGTATGCGTACAAGCAGTGGGAGCCCACTTTGTTGGGTGACTGCGTACCTTTTGTATAATGGGTCAGCGACTTATTTTCAGTGGCGAGCTTAACCGAATAGGGGAGGCGTAGCGAAAGCGAGTCTTAATAGGGCGTCTAGTCGCTGGGAATAGACCCGAAACCGGGCGATCTATCCATGGGCAGGTTGAAGGTTGGGTAACACTAACTGGAGGACCGAACCGACTACCGTTGAAAAGTTAGCGGATGACCTGTGGATCGGAGTGAAAGGCTAATCAAGCTCGGAGATAGCTGGTTCTCCTCGAAAGCTATTTAGGTAGCGCCTCATGTATCACTGTAGGGGGTAGAGCACTGTTTCGGCTAGGGGGTCATCCCGACTTACCAAACCGATGCAAACTCCGAATACCTACAAGTGCCGAGCATGGGAGACACACGGCGGGTGCTAACGTCCGTCGTGAAAAGGGAAACAACCCAGACCGTCAGCTAAGGTCCCAAAGTTATGGTTAAGTGGGAAACGATGTGGGAAGGCTTAGACAGCTAGGAGGTTGGCTTAGAAGCAGCCACCCTTTAAAGAAAGCGTAATAGCTCACTAGTCGAGTCGGCCTGCGCGGAAGATGTAACGGGGCTCAAACCATACACCGAAGCTACGGGTATCACGCAAGTGATGCGGTAGAGGAGCGTTCTGTAAGCCTGTGAAGGTGAGTTGAGAAGCTTGCTGGAGGTATCAGAAGTGCGAATGCTGACATGAGTAACGACAATGGGTGTGAAAAACACCCACGCCGAAAGACCAAGGTTTCCTGCGCAACGTTAATCGACGCAGGGTTAGTCGGTCCCTAAGGCGAGGCTGAAAAGCGTAGTCGATGGAAAACAGGTTAATATTCCTGTACTTCTGGTTATTGCGATGGAGGGACGGAGAAGGCTAGGCCAGCTTGGCGTTGGTTGTCCAAGTTTAAGGTGGTAGGCTGAGATCTTAGGTAAATCCGGGATCTTAAGGCCGAGAGCTGATGACGAGTCGTCTTTTAGACGACGAAGTGGTTGATGCCATGCTTCCAAGAAAAGCTTCTAAGCTTCAGGTAACCAGGAACCGTACCCCAAACCGACACAGGTGGTTGGGTAGAGAATACCAAGGCGCTTGAGAGAACTCGGGTGAAGGAACTAGGCAAAATGGCACCGTAACTTCGGGAGAAGGTGCGCCGGTGAGGGTGAAGGACTTGCTCCGTAAGCTCATGCCGGTCGAAGATACCAGGCCGCTGCGACTGTTTATTAAAAACACAGCACTCTGCAAACACGAAAGTGGACGTATAGGGTGTGACGCCTGCCCGGTGCCGGAAGGTTAATTGATGGGGTTAGCTAACGCGAAGCTCTTGATCGAAGCCCCGGTAAACGGCGGCCGTAACTATAACGGTCCTAAGGTAGCGAAATTCCTTGTCGGGTAAGTTCCGACCTGCACGAATGGCGTAACGATGGCGGCGCTGTCTCCACCCGAGACTCAGTGAAATTGAAATCGCTGTGAAGATGCAGTGTATCCGCGGCTAGACGGAAAGACCCCGTGAACCTTTACTATAGCTTTGCACTGGACTTTGAATTTGCTTGTGTAGGATAGGTGGGAGGCTTTGAAGCGTGGACGCCAGTTCGCGTGGAGCCAACCTTGAAATACCACCCTGGCAACTTTGAGGTTCTAACTCAGGTCCGTTATCCGGATCGAGGACAGTGTATGGTGGGTAGTTTGACTGGGGCGGTCTCCTCCTAAAGAGTAACGGAGGAGTACGAAGGTGCGCTCAGACCGGTCGGAAATCGGTCGTAGAGTATAAAGGCAAAAGCGCGCTTGACTGCGAGACAGACACGTCGAGCAGGTACGAAAGTAGGTCTTAGTGATCCGGTGGTTCTGTATGGAAGGGCCATCGCTCAACGGATAAAAGGTACTCCGGGGATAACAGGCTGATACCGCCCAAGAGTTCATATCGACGGCGGTGTTTGGCACCTCGATGTCGGCTCATCACATCCTGGGGCTGAAGCCGGTCCCAAGGGTATGGCTGTTCGCCATTTAAAGTGGTACGCGAGCTGGGTTTAGAACGTCGTGAGACAGTTCGGTCCCTATCTGCCGTGGACGTTTGAGATTTGAGAGGGGCTGCTCCTAGTACGAGAGGACCGGAGTGGACGAACCTCTGGTGTTCCGGTTGTCACGCCAGTGGCATTGCCGGGTAGCTATGTTCGGAATAGATAACCGCTGAAAGCATCTAAGCGGGAAACTAGCCTCAAGATGAGATCTCACTGGAACCTTGAGTTCCCTGAAGGGCCGTCGAAGACTACGACGTTGATAGGTTGGGTGTGTAAGCGCTGTGAGGCGTTGAGCTAACCAATACTAATTGCCCGTGAGGCTTGACCATATAACACCCAAGCAATTTGACTACTCTAACGAGCATCAGATTGCGGTGTGTGAAGACGAGATGAACCGAAAGTTCGACGCTCACAAAACACCGAAAGCTGTCACATACCCAATTTGCTGAAGCGAGGCCATCTGGTCACGACTCAGTACCCGAATTTCTTGACGACCATAGAGCATTGGAACCACCTGATCCCATCCCGAACTCAGTAGTGAAACGATGCATCGCCGATGGTAGTGTGGGGTTTCCCCATGTGAGAGTAGGTCATCGTCAAGATTAAATTCCGAAACCCCATTTGCGAAAGCAGATGGGGTTTTGTTTTGGGCGGTCGAAAAGTGCCGTAGCGAAAATAGTCTCCTGTATCGCTGGCCTGACTGCCCTTGAAAACTACTCGCCAGCATGCCGCTGAGGAAATCGATACAAAGTATTTCTGATTTTTTTGGTATGGTGCAGCACATTTTCAGGGATTGAGCTTTCATCCGCAGGAAGCGGCATCGACCTTCTTCAACGAGATGCTGTAGAAATGCCCGAACCGATACCCATCAAAGATCACGAAAAAGAAAACCGCCTGGTCAACAAGCGCCTCCTCGCCTGCGCGCTGCTAGTGATTGGCATCACCTGCGCTCTGGTGGGGCGTATGTATTTCCTGCAAGTGGTGCAGTACGACTACCACTCCACAATTTCCGAGAATAACCGCGTCCACGTGTTGCCCATCACACCCACGCGTGGGCTGATCTATGATCGCAACGGCGTAGTGCTGGCCGATAACCGCCCGAGCTACAACCTGACCATCACCCGCGAGCGCACCACCGACCTCAAAGGTGAACTGGATGCCATCGTCAGCTTGCTGCATCTGCCCGCCGAAGACCGCGCCGTATTCGACAAGGCGCTGAAGCAGGCGCGCCACCCCTTCGTGCCCGTGACGTTGTTCTACGAGCTGACCGAAGAACAGATCGCGCTGCTGGCCGTTAACGAATTCCGTCTGCCCGGGGTGGACGTAGAGCCGCAATTCGTTCGTCACTACCCCTTGGGCGCTCATTTTGCCCACTCCATTGGTTACGTAGGACGGATCAACGAGAAAGAATCCAAAGCCCTCGACTCGGTGGAGTACCGCGGTACCCAATCCATCGGCAAGACCGGTATCGAGCGCTTCTACGAATCCGAGCTGCACGGCCACGTGGGCTATGAAGAAGTCGAGACCAACGCCCAAGGTCGCGTACTTCGCGTGCTCAAGCACACCGATCCGATCCCCGGAAAAAATATCGTGCTGAGCCTGGACGTGCACCTTCAGCAAGCGGCGGAAGACGCCCTGGGCGATCGCCGCGGCTCGGTGGTTGCTCTCGACCCGCAGACCGGAGAAGTGCTGGCCATGGTCAGCAAGCCGAGTTTCGACCCGAACCTGTTCGTCACCGGCATCAGCTTCAGGGAGTATGCCGCGCTGCACGATTCTATCGACCGGCCACTGTTCAACCGTGTCCTCAGAGGCCTTTACGCCCCTGGCTCGACTATCAAGCCGGAAGTCGCCATCGCCGGCCTCGACAGCGGTGTCGTCACGCCGCAGACGCGCGTGTTCGACCCTGGTTACTACCAACTACCGGATTTCGATCATAAATACCGCAACTGGAACCACAGTGGTGACGGCTGGGTGGACATGGACGCCGCCATCATGCGCTCCAACGACACCTACTTTTACGACTTGGCCCACAAACTGGGCATCGACCGTTTGCACGACTACCTGGCGGAGTTCGGGTTGGGCCAGAAAGTATCGCTGGACATGTTCGAAGAGTCAGCTGGCCTGATGCCCTCTCAGGCCTGGAAACGCGCCACGCGCCGTCAGCCCTGGTTCCCGGGCGAAACCGTGATCCTCGGCATCGGCCAGGGCTATATGCAGGTCACACCGCTGCAGCTGGCACAGGCCACCGCATTGATTGCCAACAAAGGTGTGTGGAACCGACCGCACCTGGCCAAGACCATTAATGGCGTGCCGCCAGTCGATGAAAACCCCATGCCCAACGTGGTCCTCAAGGACCCGCGCGATTGGGAGCAGGTCAACCACGGCATGCAGCTGGTTATGCACGATCCACGCGGCATCGCCCGCGCTGCCGCTCAAGGCGCGCAATATCGCATTGCTGGCAAGAGCGGTACGGCGCAAGTGGTGGCGATCAAGCAGGGTGAGCGTTACAACCGCGAAAAGACCCTGGAACGCCATCGCGACAACGCCTTGTTCGTCGGTTTCGCCCCGGCTGAGCACCCAAAGATCGTGATCTCGGTGATGATCGAAAACGGCGAGGCCGGTGGCCGCGTCGCCGGTCCGGTAGTACGGCAGATCATGGACGCCTGGTTGCTCGATCAGGACGGCCACCTCAAGCCGCAATACGCAACGCCGGCTAAGGCGCCGGGGGATCCAAAAGTTTAATTCAAGCCTTCCATTCGTCCTACCGCTCGACTCGGCAAGCCAAGGCACATCATGGACCGTCCAGATGTGTCCAGGCGGCCCACCTCATAACGCACGCCTTTGCAAAAGCAACTTCCATTCAATGGGTCAGTCATAACCTATTACCGGATCAAGGACGGGCTCATCATCATTGCTTACAACCCGAGGTTGCGCATTGTTTGATGTCGCCTACTGTCAATGGAGGAGGTGACTTATGCACGTATTGGATCGCATAGAACGGAAAGTCCTGCTCAACGCTCCACGTAAACAGGTGTGGGAGGCGCTCACCGATGCCGAAAAATTCGGTGGCTGGTTTGGTGTAGCCCTTGAAGGCAAAACCTTTGTTGCCGGGGAAACTGTCGAGGCGCAGATCACTTATCCGGGATACGAACACGTGGTCTGGAAGGCCAGGATCGAACGTATCCTGCCGCAGACGCTGTTCTCATTCTGGTGGCATCCGTTTGCGGTAGACCCAAACATCGACTACGACACGGAAACCCCGACGCTGGTGGAATTCACCCTCGAAGATCGCGCGCCGGGTATCTTGCTGCGGGTGGTTGAATCGGGCTTTGACGCGGTGCCCGGGGGCCGGCGGCAAAAGGCCTACAAGATGAACTCCCGCGGCTGGGATGAGCAAATGAGCAATATCGAAACTTACCTCAACCAGGCGGGGACCAAACGGACATCGTGATGGCGGGCCGCTGTGGCTTGGGTGAGCGTTAAGCTGCTGCATTTGCGCGGATGCCGAGTAGAATCACGCCCTGAGAGCGATTCCTGAGGTGCGGTACGGTGGATTTACAGCAGGGTTTTGTCCTGACCCGGCATTGGCGTGATACCCCGGCGGGCACGGAGGTCAGCTTCTGGCTGGCGACCGACCAGGGCCCTAGGTTTATCCGCCTACCCGTGCAGACCTCGGTGATGTTTATCCCCGAAGCCCATCGCAAGCCATTGGATTGGCTGCTCAAGGGCGAGCGTGATATCGAGTTGCGCCCCTTGCAGCTGGTGGATTTCCATCATCGCAAGGTGCTGGGCCTGTACACCCGCCAGCACCGCCAGGCCATGGACATGGAAAAGCGCCTGCGTGCCGCCGGTGTGGATGTCTACGAGGGCGATGTGCGCCCACCCGAGCGCTACATGATGGAGCGCTTCATCACCGCGCCGGTGTGGTTCGGCGGTACGCCTGACGCAACCGGCGCCTTGCTGGAGGCGCAGATGAAACCGGCGCCCGACTACCGCCCGCCACTGAAACTGGTGTCCCTCGACATCGAGACCACCGCACAGGGCGATCTGTATTCCATCGCCCTCGAAGGCTGCGGCGAGCGCCAGGTGTATATGCTTGGCCCGCCGAATAAAGCCGACGCCGTGGATTTCAAGCTCGACTACTGCGACACCCGCGCCCAACTGCTCGAACGCCTCAACCAATGGCTTGCCCTGCACGACCCTGATGCAATCATCGGCTGGAACGTCGTGCAGTTTGACCTGCGCGTACTCCACGAACATGCACAGCGCCTCAATGTGCCGCTCATGCTCGGTCGTGGCGAAGAGCCAATGGCCTGGCGTGAGCACGGCAGCCGCAATCACTACTTCGCCGCTGCTGCAGGGCGGTTGATCATCGATGGCATCGAAGCCCTGCGCTCGGCCACCTGGAGCTTCGAATCCTTCAGCCTTGAAAACGTCGCGCAAACCCTGCTGGGCGAAGGCAAGGACATCTCCACGCCGTATCAACGCATGGACGAGATCAACCGCATGTTTGCCGAGGACAAGCCCGCCCTGGCGCGTTACAACCTCAAGGACTGCGAGCTGGTCACGCGGATTTTCGAGAAGACCGAACTGCTCAAGTTCCTGCTCGAGCGGGCCAGCGTCACCGGGTTGCCGGCTGACCGTAACGGTGGTTCCGTCGCCGCGTTCACCCATTTGTATCTGCCGCTGATGCACCGCCAGGGTTTTGTCGCGCCGAACCTGGGCGACAAACCACCCCAGGCCAGCCCCGGCGGCTTTGTCATGGACTCGCGCCCCGGCCTCTACGAATCGGTGCTGGTGCTCGACTACAAAAGCCTCTACCCCTCGATCATCCGCAGTTTCCTGATCGACCCGGTCGGCCTGATCGAAGGCCTCAAGTACCCCGACGACAACGACTCGGTCGAAGGCTTTCGCGGCGCGCGTTTTTCCCGCACCCGGCACTGTTTGCCTTCCATCGTTGCGCGGGTCTCCGAAGGCCGGGAAGTGGCCAAGCGCGAACACAACGCACCGCTGTCCCAAGCGCTGAAAATCATCATGAACGCCTTCTATGGCGTACTCGGTTCCAGCGGCTGCCGGTTCTTCGATACTCGGCTGGCGTCGTCGATCACCCTGCGCGGGCATCAGATCATGCGCCGAACCCGCGAGCTGGTCGAAGCCCAAGGTTATGAAGTGATCTACGGCGACACCGACTCCACCTTCGTCTGGCTCGGCAGTGCGCACACCCAGGAAGCGGCCAGCCGCATCGGCCGCGCGCTGGTGCAACACGTCAACGACTGGTGGCGCGAGCACCTGCGCACCGCCTTCGGACTGCAAAGCGCCCTGGAACTGCAATACGAAACCCACTTCACACGCTTTCTCATGCCCACCATCCGCGGCGCGGAGGAGGGCAGCAAGAAGCGCTACGCCGGCCTGGTGGTGCGCAATGATGGCAGTGAAGAAATGGTCTACAAAGGCCTGGAAACCGTGCGCAGCGACTGGTCGCCCCTGGCGCGCCGATTCCAGCAGGAACTCTACCAGCGCATCTTCCATCGCCAGCCCCACCAGGACTACATACGCGACTACGTAGCCCGTACCCTGAGCGGCGAGTTCGATGAGCTGCTGATCTACCGCAAACGCCTGCGCCGCCGGTTGGATGACTACGAACGCAACGTGCCACCCCATGTACGCGCCGCACGCCTGGCCGATGATTACAACGACCGCCTGGGTCGCCCACGCCAGTACCAGCGCGGCGGCTGGATCAGCTACGTGATCAGCGTCAATGGCCCGGAACCGTTGGAGGTGCGTCAAGCGCCCATCGACTACGATCACTACGTCACCCGGCAATTGCAGCCGGTGGCCGATGCGATCCTGCCGTTCGTGAATGACGACTTCAGCACCTTGGTCGGCGGGCAAATGGGCCTGTTCTAAATACTCTTGAAGGAGCAACGCCGATGTACACGCTTTATGGCATCGACGAATCCGGTTCATGCATGATCGAAATCGCCCTGCTGCGTTGCGCGGTGCCGTGGCGCCGGGTGGACGCAGCCTCCTGGGCGGAGGGTGAGGGCAGCGATGAGCTGGCCCGCATAAACCCGCTCAAACAGGTGCCCACCCTGGTTACTCCCGATGGCGAGGTGCTGACCGAGAGCGCAGCGATCCTGATCCATCTGGGCCTGGCATTCCCGGCCTCCGACCTGCTGGCCGGCAACCGTGCACAGGTCCTGCGCGGCCTCGTCTATATCGCCGCCAATTGCTATTCGGCGATCGGCATCATCGATTACCCGCAACGCTGGCTGGGCGACGCCGATCAAGCCGTGCAGGCGCAACTGGCCACGGGTACGCGGCGCTATCTGCATCAGGCCTGGGTGATGTTCGCCAACCAGTTCGCCGACCAATTGTTTGCCGCGGGCAACGTGCCGAATGCACTGGGTATCATGGCGGCAGCGGTGTCGCGCTGGGACGGGGCGCGGGACGCACTGAGCGGCCTGGCCCCAGGCTTTGCGCAGAGCCTGGCGCAGGTGGATGCCGACCCCATCGTCGCGCCCGTTTTTGCGCGGCATTGGCCGCAGTGGAAGGTCTCATGATGTTTGTGCAATCAATGGAAACAATGACAGCCGCAGCGAGCAAGCCCTTGCGTCGCGGGCGTCCTGACCTACGCTTTCTTAATGTGGTGTAGGAATCATCCTTGAATTTGACTGTCGCAGACATGAAACTCAAGAACCCTGCATGGAATTCAAAGGAGGTGCGCATGCTCATCCGGTCGCTGACCCTGGCTACCTTGATGGCTTTTACGGGGCCGCTGTTGGCTGCTGATGATCTCAACCCGCTCAAGCAGGACTTGGGCAAGGCCCGACCGCTGGTGGTGGTTGAGCTTGATTCCGGCAACGATACCTTGGCGACCCTCAAGAAACAGCTGGACGAGCCTGCTACCAAGCAGTCCTTTGAAGAGCGAGCCATGGTGTTTTACACCGTGAAGTTCGGCAGCATCGGCGCCGAAGGGGAGAAGTTCGCCAAGGACCCCAAGGACAACAAGAAGCTCACGCCGCCGGAAACCAACGCACTGATCCGCGCCCTCAAACTCGGCGCCGGCAGCGGTACCAAAGTGATCCTGGTAGGCAAGGACGGCGAGAAGAAACTCGAGAAGACCGTGCCGCCGGACACGCTCGACCTGAAGGAATTCTTCACGGCCATCGACCAGATGCCAATGGCGGAAAAAGAAGCCGCCGCGGCGGCGGAACCTGAACCTGCCGCACCTGCTCCCGCTCCTGCCAAAGGCGCCAAGCCAGCCAAGCACGGCAGCAAACCAGCCCCTCAACAACTCGACGACTGACTCGGTTCCAGGCAGCCCAGAATCAATGTGGGAGCCGGGCTTGCCCGCGATGGCGGTGGATCAGTCAAGTATCCGCTGACTGACACACCGTATTCGCGAGCAAGCCCGGATCCCACATTGGATCTCCAGTGTTATCAGGTTGCAGCGTTTGCTCCACCCGCCTTACGGACCGGAAACGGAAAGTAGAAAAACCGCAAAACCCCCACCCGCTTGATCACTTCCCCGATCAACAGCGGCGCCACCACCGCCACCACAAAACCGATGCACGCGGCGACAAATGCATGCAGCCCCAGGCGCTGCATCAGGTCGAAGGTCTTGTGCTGAATCTCACCGTGAAAGATCAGCAGAATCAGGGTCGACTGGCCAATGTAGGTCATCACTCGGGTGATCAGCGCCGAGGCCATGAGCACCCGCGCCAGCGCCCAGCATGCATACACGCCAATCGCCGCCAATAGGCTGGTCCACAGCCAGTGATCGTAGCGCCGCTGCGCAAGGTCCATGGTGTCGCCTCGGTAGACAAACACCGCAGCGAACACTACGGCCGATACCAGCAGGGTCAGCACCGAACCCGCATGGGCGCGCAGCCAATGGCGCAGCAGGTAGCCATAGACAAAGCAGCTGCCACTGATCAGCGTGATATCCAGGCTGAACGGCAAGCCTGGCAACACCCAGGTGTGCCCGCCTAACGTGACCGGCAGCTGCCAGAACCAGGGCAGCATCCAGATGCCAATCAGCAAGGGCACCATCATCGCCAGGCAACTTACCGCCAGCGGCAGGCGTTGGATCAAGCGCAGCACGACCCAGCCGAACAGGATCGCCACCCAAAAGTGCGGCAGGAACCACAGCGCCTGCCAGGGGATGGTGTTCACCGAGGCATACAGCACGCCGCCGATATCCGGCAGCAACGGCTGGCCGCGCAAAATGCTGCGTACGATCACATAGGTGAGCATGGTGAAAAAAAACGGCTTGAGCAGGCCATCGGCCTTGCGCACCGCCATTTCCACGAAGGCCTGTTCAGGCTTGAAAAAGACCCCGGACAAAAAGAAGAACAACGGCAGCACAAATGACGCAAGCAGCGGGTAGAGCACGTCCGGGGATGACGCGACAAACCAGCTGTGGGCATACACGATCACCAGGATGCCGATGCCTTTGGCAATATCCATTTGTATCCAACGATTTTTCACCTGCGAGTCCCCAATCGATCATTCATGTTTTGCGCCACGGCTTGAGCCACAGGCCCATGACCAGCAACACCACCGCACCGGCCAGGGTACTCAGCCCCAACTGCAGCCACACGCCCTCAACCCGAAACAGCACCAGTGCCGCCGCGCCCATCAGCACCGCGCCGAGTAGCCAATGCAGGGCCCAGGGCAGGGCGCCGAGCAAAGCCTGGCGCTGCATCAGCAGCAACGCCGTGCAAATCACCCCTGCCAGCGCAGCCATCGGGATACCGGCCAGGCCGAACACAAAGGGCAGGGCGCCGAGCAGCAGTACATTGACCAGGCTACCGAGTAACTCGCAGCGCAGCGGCTGACGCGTATCGCCGGCAGCGTAGGCGTAACGCGCGAGCAAGGCGTTCCAGGCGCCGAATACCAGCGGCACGGCAAACCAGGCCAGCAGCAGCGGCAAAGGCGAATCAGCCGACTGCTGGGGCAGCAGCAACGCCACCAGACTCGGGGCGGCCGCGACCAGGCCGACCCCAGCGGGCAGGGTCAGCATGCTGGCGGTTTCCAGGCCACGCTTGAGCAAGGCCAGGCGCTCATCGCCCTGGCGCCGGCTCATCATGCCCAGCAGCACCTGGTTGAGGCTCATCAGTGCAATCAGCGGCAGGTTCATCAGTTTGCGCGCCAGGTTGACCCAGGTCACCGCACCTTCTCCCAGTAACGACGCCACCAGCCGCTCGATCAGCGCCAGGCCCTGGCTCGCGCCATTGCTCAACAACAGCGGGCCGATGCGCTGGCCCAATTCCCGCAGCGGCGCCCACGACCATTGCCAGTGCCACGGCCGCCAACCCAGGTGCCACATCGATGGCAGCAGCGCCAACGGCATCAGCAGGCTGCCGGCCAGGCACGCCAGGGCCAGTGAGTGCGGCTGGCTGGCGGTGCCGGCCAGCGCGAGGTAGGTCACCGGCGGCAGGTTGAACAACAACGACCCCAAGCCCGCCAGCACAAACCGCTCGCTGGCCTGCAGGGGCACGCTGAACAATGCATGCAGCATCAGCCCCGGCGCGCACCAGGCGACCACCTGCAAGTTACGGCTGGCGAGCGCCATGGCACCGTCCGCCAAGCCCGGCCCGAGCAGTTGCACCAGCCACGGCGCCAGTAGCGTCAGTAGCATGCTCACGGCCAGCGCAATCAACAGCAGCGGCGCAAACAACACCGCCAGCCAGCCCAGCCGCTCGTCGCGCTTGCGCGCCAGGTACAACGGCAGCGCCGCCGCGCTCAGCACGCCGCCGGCCAGTGACATGCGCAGCGCCTCCGGCAAAAACACTGCGATCAGGAACGCATCGCTGCGCTCTCCCGCGCCCCAGGCCGCCACCAGCAGCCATTCACGGGCGAAGCCCAGGCACAATCCCAGCAGCGTCGCCAGGGTCAGCCAGACCGCGGAGCCGAGCATCAGGGCTGTGCGCCATCAAGCTGAGGTTTGTGATACGCCACGCTGCTCACCTGGGGCAGGCGCGCCGGAAAGAGTCGGCGTGCCTCCAGCACGTTGATCCCCACCATCAGCCAGAACAGCGCGACCATCACCACCGCAAAGCTGAAGTAGTGGTCGAACAGGCCGCTGACCAGGGCCGAGAGAATCCCGGCGGTAGTGCCCAGCCACAGCGCATTGTCCTTGGTCAAGCGAATCGGGCCGCTCGGCGGGCGCGCTTCCCGCCACCAGCGCAGCGTCACCGCCACAAAGAACAGCATCCCGACGATGCCGGTCTTGTAGATGAAGTTCAGCCACAGGTTGGAGATGCCCAGCAACTGAGTGCCCGGCACCGGCGGATCAACCTTGAAGCCGATGCCGAACGGATACGCCAGCACCGCCTGGGGAAACATGCGGTATTCGTCGAAACGCACTTCGGTACTGGCGTTGTCCGACGAAAAAATCGTTGCCAGGCGTTCCTGCAACGGCGGGTAAGCCATCACCAATGCCACCGTCAGCGCCGCGCCGATCATCAGCAGGCGGCCGGTGTACGGCACCCGGCGCGTGGCCATCCACATCAGCACCAGCGCCAGGCTGACCATTGCACCGCGGCTGCTGGCCAACAGCAAGGCCGCTGCGCCGAGGCACGCCACGCTCAGGCCCAACGCGCGTTTCCAACCCCGCTCGGTCATGCCGAAGCAGAAGGCCATGGGGAGCAGCAACGCCATGATCCCGCCGATGGCATTCGGGTGCATCCATGGCGAACCCATGCGCGAAGACATGGCTTCCAGGCCGAATTTCAGCATGTCGAAGTTGCCGTAGTTGAACAGCGCCAGAATCGGCGCAATGCCGGCCCCTGAGCGCGTGCGCACAAACACCGCGATCGACAGCACCAGCATCGCCAGGCTGCCCAGCAGCAGGGCGATCACCAGTGACTCGCGGTGTTTGTGGTCCACCAGCAATTTAGCGCATAGAAATACCGACGACAGGCTCAGCAGCCAGCGCAACCAGTTGGCCACGCCGCTGGTGTCGGCGTGGACGGTGACCTGGCCGACGATAAACGGGAACACGCTGAACAGCATCAGCCACAACAGCATCTGGTCGGTGGGGCGCAGGCCCAGGCTTGGCGTATCGGGCAGGCGCGCGATGAAGCTGTGCCACAGCACCGCGCCCCAGGTCAGCGCCAGGATCGCTTCGCTGACGGTACTGCGAATGCCCAGGTTGACGGTGGAATAGGGCATGAACGTGGCGACCAGGGCAAACAGCAACAGGCCCCAGAACGGAAACCGCAGGATGGTCACCGCCCCGGCCAGGCCGATTACGGCGAGGAATGCCTTGGCCGGCGACAGCAACAGCGCGAGGGCGCCAAACAGCAGGCCGAAGAGGATCGCGACGAGGCTGGGCAGGTTCAGGCTCATTTGAGCTCCTCGATCAGTTCGCCCAGGCGCCGGCGATAGGCGTGATGGTTGAAGCGTTCCGCCCACTGCCGGCGTTGCGCGGGCGACTCTTCATCGGCGCGCTCGCCCAGGCTGATCATCAACTGCGTCAGCGCCGGGCCATCAGTGGGCGAGAAGCGCGGCGCAGACGGCGGGGTGATTTCATCCAGCGACGTGCCGCTGGCCACCGCCACCGGGGTGCCGACGCTCAGGGCTTCGATCACCGGCAAGCCGAAGCCTTCGGCGTACGACGGTTGCCACAGGCGCGATGCCTGGCGGTACAGCGCATGCAACTGGGCATCCGACACACCGCTCAGCGCGCGGATTCCCGGCAGTGCACGTTGGGCTTCGGGCAAATGCTCCAGGCTGCCCACCAGCACCAATTCCGGCACGGCGGGCGACTGGCGCCGCGCCTGCTGCCAGGCCTGCACCAGGAACGGCACGTTCTTGCGCAACTCGCGGGTGCCCACCAGCAGCCAATAGCGTTCGGGCAAATCGTGCGCACTGAGGTCTGCCGCCAGTTCGAAAAAACCATCGACCTGATTGGGCAGCACTCGGATCTTGCCTGCAGCCTTGGGAAACAGCCGCGCGGTTTCGTCAGCGCTGTACTGCGACGGTGTCCATACGCGGTCAGCGCTGTGTACCGCATAAGCAATCGACAGACGATCGCTGGTCTTGTAGATGAGCGCCTTCAACCGGTTGGCGTGGTAGTTGTCCAGGGTGATCTGGAACAGGTCATGCAACAGCACCACGCTGCGCATCCCGTGCGGCTTGGGCGGCAACGGCAGGCCCATGTTGAACGTGCTGATGTACAGGTCGATCCGCTGTTCACGCAAGGCGCGCGGCAGGAAACCGGCCTCGAAGCGCAAGCGATTGTGCGGCTGGTGCATGGCCGTTTTCGCGCAGCCCCAGTCCGGGCAGTGCGCCTGCAGGCGGCTTTCATCGCCCAGGGGCGCCACGGTGAACCGCTCAAGCTCGATGCCCGGCAGGCTGTGCAGGGCGCTTTCCAGCGCGTACACCTGGCGGCTGATGCCCGATTGCGGCGAGGTGCCGACGGTGCGGTAATCCAGGCCTACACGCATGCGGGCTCCTTTTGATTCAACGGTGAAAGGGTCGCGTATACCTGCTCAAGCTGGCTGGCGGCAACGCTCCAGTCATGGGCGCGACGCACATAGGCGCGGCCCGCTTCACCCATGGGCGCGGCGGCGTCGGGGAACTGCAACAGGCGCACCACGGCGTCCGCCAGGCTCGTGGCGGTTTGTCCGCCAAGGTAGTCCAGGCCTTCCACCAGGTCCAACCCCGATACGCCTTGCTCGGTACTCGCCAGCGGCAGGCCGGCCGCCAGCGCTTCCAGCACCTTGAGCTTGGAACCGCCGCCATGGCGCAGCGGCGCCAGGAACACTGCACAGCTTGATTGCAGGTCCAGCAGGTCCGGCACAAAACCTTGCCATTCAATGCGCGGGTCCTGCCAGCGCTCGCGCCAACGGACGGGCATGCCGAAACCACACACGCTCATGCGCGCATCCGGGCAGCGCTCCCAAACCTTGGGCAGGATCTCATCCAGGGCCCATTCGATGGCGTCCACATTCGGCGCGTATTCATAATTACCCAGGAACAGCACGCGCCGCGTCGACGGGTCGGGACGGGCCGCAGCGAAGTGGTCGCAATCCACGCCGTTGACCACCACCGACACGGGTTTGCCGGCGATCTTTGCCAACACCTGTGCGTCGCTCTGGGTCACCGCCACCACTTGGGTGGCCTGGTGCATCACCCGGCGCTCCCAGCGGGCGTAGCGCCATTGATCGTAGCGAATGAACGGCAGCGCCCAGTTCGGCAACCGGTCGTAGGTTGCAGCGCCAAGGGCTGATTCGACGTTGTGTTCAGTCAGCACAAAGGCTTGGGATTTACGTGCCAGCGCAGCTTCGTACGGCTGGAAACTGTAGCTGTGTTCGATCTGCACCACGTCCCACTGCTCACCCAGCAACCAGTCGAAGGTTTCCTGCAATTGGCCCGACAGGCCATTTACGCTGGCGAGCAGCGGGTAGGGCGCAAACAGCCCGGCCAGCAGGGTCGTGACGCTGCGCAGTGGGCGGCGCGGCAGGACGATCAACTGTTCGAGAAACGCCTCCAGCACCTGGCGGTCTACCGGTGACATCGGGTGCTTGTCATGCAGCAGCAACGTGATCCGATGCCCCCGCGCGGCCAGGCTGCGCAGCAGGTGGAACTGGCGCGTCTTGCCGCCGCTGGTGGCGGGCCAGGGTGAGTAGGGCAGGATCCATAAAATGCGCATGGCAGGCCTCAGTCCCATAACAGAATTTGCAGGTTCGATTTGACCGGTACGCTCAGGCCGTGGGTGCCGCTCACCGGGGTTTGCGTGCCGCGCAGCGGGTCGTACAGGGTGGCGCTGGCCAGGCCTGGCAAGTGCGCGCTGCCGCCTTCGGCCGACCAGAAGAACCACAGTTTGCGGCCGTCGGCGCGGGTCCAGCCGATGCTGAACAGGCCGTCGGGCAACTGGTCGGCCTCAGGTGGATCGCCGGGCGTGAGCTGTGGCCCGCTGACCTCGAGGAAGTTTTTCAGCGCGGTGTAGGCGGGCTTGGGGTTGGCGTCGATATCGAGCAAGCCGTATGACTGGTCGCGCACACTGGCGCGCTGGTCGAGGTCGCTCAAGGTGAACAGGAAAATCTTGTCGTAATCCATCGCACTCATCAGCGCTACGCGCCGCACGATGTAATCGGCCTGGCCTTGCAGGGTGATGATGTCCTGCGCGTCCTTGGGGCCGGTGTAGGTCGACCAGCCCCACTCGGTGCTCCACAGGGTGCGTACGCCGCCGTTGCGCAGGGCCTGGTTGAGCTGGGTAGTCTTGGCGATGAAATCCAGGTTGGCCGGGTCGTTGCCTTCGGGCAACTGGGTGTAGGGGTGGTAGGAAATGACTGTGTTCAGGCGGGCCACGCCGAGTGCGCCCAAGGCATCGAACATGGTCTGTCCGTTGGGCATCTCGCTGAAGAAGGCCATGCCCGCGGCGACCACCGGTTTATCCGGGTTCACCGCGCGCAGTGCGCTGGCCGTGGTGCTGAGCAGCGCGGCGAAGCCGGCCGGGTCTGCGACCGGGCGCCAGAAGCCCAGCAGGTTCGGCTCGTTCCACACCTGCCACGCGTCAACGCTGGGGTAGCGCTGGGACAGCAGTGCCATACGGTTGGCGAACACCGCCGGGTCCTTGGGCGGATACTGATCCTGATAAGGCGCACCCGGCGGTGCGGTGGTGGCGAAGGGCGCCGAGCCCACCAGGTAGAACACCGACTTGAGCTGGTTGTCCTGCAACTTGCCGACCAATTGGTCCAGGGTGGCGACCTGGTAGTGGTGCTCGGCCGGCTCCAGCTGATCCCAGTGCAGGTCCAGGCGTACCCACTGCAGGCCCAAGGCCTTGAGGCGGTCGATCTGCATCTGATAACGCGCGGGGCTGAACCACAGGAACTGCGCATTCACCCCCAGAAAATCCTTCCACACCACGACCTTGCTGCCCTTGAGCACATGGTTCTCGGCGTCGGCCGGGCGGCCCCAGAAGAACGCCGTCAGGCCCAGAGCCGCGACCACGGCAACGCTGGCGAGGTAGGTTCGTTTACGTGCCATAAGGCGCCCCCGCTATCGCTTGCTTGAAGAGCCGTTTGAACTGCTGGGCGGTCAGCGGCCATAAGCGTTCGCGGCCGATCTCCCCGGCGCGCTCGGCCCAATTGCGTGCCAACAACGGGGTGCGGGCCAGGCGCAACAGTTGCTCGCTGAGCGCTGCGACATCACCTTCGGGATAGATAGCACCGTTACCGCTGGCGACTTCCTCGGCAAACGCGCGCGCATCCGAGGTGATCGCGCCGCGCCCGCAGGCGGCGGCCCAGGACAATGCCCCGCTGGTGCCGCGCTGGCGCCCCAGCAGGCCGAGTTTTTTCGATTCGCGATACGGCAGCACCATCACATGGTGGGCCTGGATGGTACTGGCGATGTCAGCGGCCGGCAGGTTCAGCCGCCAGTCGATGCAATCGGCCAGGCCCAGGGAGGCGATCTGCGCGTTCAGCTGCTCCAGGTAGTTACCGCCCGCGCCAAACGCCATTTCCGCGGCGGTACCGCCGGCCAGGGTCAGGCGCACGCGGCCGCGCAATTCAGGGGCTTGCTCGAACACGTTTGCCAGGGCCTGCACCAGGTCTTCGATGCCTTTGCCGCGGTAGATGAAACCGAAGTACAGCAGGTGCAGAGTGTCGAGTGACGGCAGCGGCGCCGATGCAATGTCCAGGTTGGCGTGGTTGATAACCGCCACTTTGTCGGCGGTCAGTTGCATGCGTTGGCGCAGGCAGTCAGCGCCAAGGCGGGTGAGGGTTATCAGCCGGGTCAGCCCCTTGGCGACCTGGCGTTCCTCGCGCAAGGTCAGCGGATCGGCCAGCACCACAGCCGCCTGGGGCAGCGGGCCAGGCAGGCGTTCGAGCAGGTTCAGCGGAAACGGCAGATGTTCACGCCGCCACACGATGCGCTCGGGGTCATGCACGGTGGCGGTCAGCGGCAGTCGGGGGTAAGCCTTGCGCAGTTCACGCAAGGCCAGGAATTCCGCCAGCCGTCCACCACCCAACTCGGCGTGCACCAGGTCCACGGCGTGCCAATCGAAAGCGCCGATGGCCCGCGTGATCGCCTCGGAGTTGCCTGCCACCCCGGCTAACGGCGTCAGCACCGTCACGCCCAGTTGTTCCAGCGCCGAGCGGAAATGGTTCGCGTAGTCGGCGATCCCGTTTTTTTCCGGCGGCAGGGGGGCGAGCAGGGCGATGCGCATCAGAACGCCCCCCGGTATTTGCCGATGGTCTGCAGTACTTTGCTCGGCACTTCGAACTTGCGACGGTTGATGATGATGCCGTCCACCTTGCCGAACGCCGTGTTGAGGATCGACAGCGCATGCTCCACCACCGGCACGGTACTTTTGCGCGCTTCCACCACCAGCCCGATCAGGTCGGCGCGGCGCAGCGCAACAAACGCGTCGCGATTGGCCAGCAGGGCCGACGCATCCAGCAGCACCACTTCGCCGGGTGCCGCAGGTTCCAGCCCGCCGACCCGCACGTTTACACCGTTCTCATGCAGCAATTGACGCAACTGCTCCACTACAAAGGTCACGCCTTCGCCGTGGCGTGCCGAGGTCAGGCCCAGCGTCAGGCCCTGCTCGGCGATACGAGCGGGCTGCAGCAGGCTGTACAGCCGGTAGATACTCGCATTGAAGGCGTTGGCGCTTTGCGCGGTGCGGGTGTCCAGCTCCGGCAGGGTGGTCCACAGTGGCAGGCCGAACTTGCGCTCCACCAGGCCACCGTCATGAATACGCTGGTCGAGCAGGTAGCACAGGTAGATCACCAGCAGGCCGACAACGATGGCGAACGGCACCGCCAATATCAGCATCACCAAGGTTTTGGGGAAGATGCGGCCCGGGTTCAAGGTGGCTTCTTCGATCACGGCGATGTTGCTGATCTGGCTGTTGTCCAGTTCACGGTCAATGCGCGATTTTTCCAGGTTGTCGACGTACAACGCATAGTTGCGCTCGGTGGTGTTCAGCTCGCGAGAAAGGCGCGTCAGCTCCGGTTCTATTTCCAGGGCTTCCTTGCGCTGCGCTTCCAGGTTCACCAATTGTTTCTGCTGCTGCACAAGCTGGGTGCGCAGCGCCAGGTTGTTGCTGGTTTCATCCAGCAGCACACGTTGCAAGTGGATTTCCAGGGTGTTCGGCGCACGGTTTTCCGAGGCCTGCACCGTGTTGCTCTCGTTGGCGACCTGGACCTGCATGGCACGAATCGACGCATCCAGGGCTTTGACCGGCGGCGCATTGTCGGTGTAGGTGCGCATCATGTCGGCCTTTTCCAGCAGCTTCTGGTTCAGCAGGCGACGCAAATCCTGCTGCTGCGGGTTCAGCGCGATCTGGCGCACCGTGGTGACTTCCTTCGGCTGGCCTTTGAGTTGGGTGCGCGTGCTCTGGATGGCGCTGTCGGACGAGGCGATCAGGCGCGTGGTGTTGAAGGTCTCGCCGCGCAGCACGTTGATGCGCTCGGACAAGTCTTCCAGGCGGTCGGTGATGCTCGCCGCGCCGATCTCGTTCAGGTGCGTGAGGATCTGCTCCTTGTAGCTCTTGATCTCGGTGGCGCTGTTGGCCACTTGGCCCTCGTAGAAGGCATACAGACTCTTGCGCCCCAGGGCCTGGGTGCGCTCGTCGATGTAGGTTTCGACCCAATCCTTGACCACGGCCTGGGCCATTTGCGGGTCGCCCCACGTGAAGCTGATGTCCATTACCGTGGAGCCGGCGGCGTGGCTCACTTCAAAGTTCTTTTCCAGGGCGGCGGCAAGGCGTTCCACCGGGGTGGTTTTTTCAACCACGCCGACGGTTTCCAGCACTACGCGAATACCGTCGAACACCGCGCCCACGCCGCTCTTCACGTAGTATTTGGTGCGCTTCCAGAAGCCTTCCGGCGGCGGCGCGTTATCGATCACTTCCAGATAGTGCTCGGCCACCGCGCGTACAATTGGGCGACCGGTGAGCAGGCGCTCTTCGTCGACAATCGGGTCACGCTGGGTGCTGGGCATCACCAGCGCCTGGCGGTTGCTGATCTCGATCGGCAAGGTCGAATCACGCCCCGGCTTGACCAGCAGGCGCGCGGTGGATTCGTACTTAGCCGGTAGCAGGAACGCCCCCAGCAGGATGATCACCAGCGCGGCAATCGCCGCCAGCTTGAATTCCTGGCGGAAGATGAAGAACAGACGCAGCAGATCACGAAAAGAACGGATCTCGATCATGGGATGTCGCTCCTTTAATTGGTGCCGCCGCTGGTGCGGGTGTAGTTGTAGCCAACCCCGATGGACTTGGTGAAGGGGATCAGTTGGTTCAGGTAGGTATCCACGCCCTGGATACGTTCGCCGACGTTGGATTTGGGCACGAACACCACGTCACCGCGCTGCAGGCGCACGGGTTTGCGCCCGTTGGCGCCGGTCTTGAGCAACTGGCTGAAGTCCAGGAAGTAAGCGCGATAGGCGCCCTGGGCGTCTTCGCGCAGCAGCGCGACCATGCTGGCGTTACCGGCCGGGCTGACCCCGCCGGCGCCAATAATCGCCTGCTCCAGCGTGTTGGCCGTGGCGATCTGCACCGCCGTCGGGTTGTTCACCGCGCCGCCCACGATCACCGAGTTGGCCGGTGCCTGGTTGATGTTCACCGTCACACGCGGTTCGCGGTAGACCGGCGCGAGCTTGTTGCTCAGCTCCGTCGCCAGTTCCGAAGGCTGGCGACCGGCCACCTGGATCGGTCCCAGGAACGGGTAGTTGATCATCCCGTCGGTCTGCACCGTGTACAGGGTCAGCTCGTAGATGGTGCTGACGTTGAACGCCGACAGCGTCGGCATCTCACCGGCGTCGCGCACGATGCGCAACTGGTCGCCCACGCGGATGCGCTCCACCGCCGGCGGCAACTGGGCCAACTGGTCGAGGGCGCGTTTGCCTTCTTCGACGGTCTTGCCGTCCGGCGGGACGATGCGCGCCGGCGTATTGCAGGCGGCCAGGGCCATCATGGCCACGACGAGCAGGGTTCGTTTCATCAAGGGGGGCTTCCTGTGGGTCATGATGCTCACTTCCAATAACCGGGAAACATGCTGATACGCCGCTTCAGGCCCAACGGCAGCCGACGCTCCAGATGGCCCAGCCGATAGCCGAGCAGTTTGAAGGCGCTGCGCACCAGCACTTCGGGAACGCGGTGCAAGGCGCCGGCCTTGCGCAGCGCGGCGAGTTCAGCCAGCACGTAGCGCTTGCCTTCGCCACCCGCGTCGCCAAAGGCCTGCTTGATCCACGGCTCGCGGCCGTAGAACACGCCAATGTCGAAGTAGCGGTGAAACTCATCCATGAGCTTGTAATCGTGGGAGTGATGCACCAGCGCCGTGGCGGCGTAGCGTACGTTGTAGCCTGCAAGCAGCATGCGCGCCGCGACAAAGGCGTCTTCGCTGCCGATCACGTCCGCCGGGAAACCGCCCACCGCCTGCAGCACACTGCACCGGTACACCGAGAACGAGTCGGAACTGAAGCAGGTCTTGATCCCCAACTCCGGTGCGTCGGCCAGGCTCTTGCTGCGGCTGTGTTCCGGGTAGTTGAAGTGCCGTGATTGCGCGCCCAGCACACCGGCATCCGGGTGCGGCAGTTGGCGCCCGTAGGCGACGCCGTTGAGCGGGTCCTGCTGCAACTCGGCGAGCAGGTTGGCGAAGGTTTGCGCGGTGGCGGGAATCGCGTCCTGGGTCATCACGATCAGCGCGTCGCCGCCCACCTGTTCGCTGGCCCAGCGCCGGGTGCCGCCATGGTTGAAATCGCGCGCGTCGATCACCTCGACCCGTGCGCCGAACTCACGAAAGCGCGCCACGGTGTCATCGCTGGAGGCGCTGTCCACCACCAGCATCTCGTCAGGTTGCAGGGTTTGCATCTTCAGCGCCGGCAGCAGGCGCGCCAGGTGGCTGGATGCGTTACGGGTCGGGATGATCAGGGACGTGCGCATATTATTTCTTCACTTCAGCCGGCGCGCGGCCATAAATGTCGTCGAAGCGCACGATGTCGTCCTCGCCCAGGTACTCGCCGCTCTGCACCTCGATCATCACCAGGTCGATGATGCCGGGGTTAGTCAGGCGGTGTTTGTGCCCGGCGGGGATATAAGTGGACTCGTTGGCGTTGATCAAAAAATCGCGCTCGCCATTGGTGATCTGCGCCGCGCCGCTGACCACCACCCAGTGTTCGCTGCGGTGGTGGTGCATCTGCAGCGACAGCGACGCCTGGGGCTTGACCACGATGCGCTTGATCTTGAAGCGGCTGCTTTCCTCCAGCACGGTATAGGTGCCCCATGGCCGGGTGACGGTGCGGTGCAGGCTGTACGCCGGGTGGTTCTGGCGCTTTAGCTCGGCAACGATGTAGCGCACATCCTGGCTGCGATGGGCGTCGGCGATGAGCAGCGCGTCGGGGGTGTCGACGATGATCAGGTCACGCACACCCACGGCGCCCAGGACGCGCTTGGGCGAGTCGATGTAGCAGTTGTGCACGTCATGCAAGATCGCTTCGCCATTGATCTGGTTGCCATGGGCGTCGCTCGGGGTGAGCTGGCGCAGGGCCTCCCACGAGCCGATGTCGCTCCAGCCAATGTCGCAGGGCACCACGGCGACTTGCTTGGACTTTTCCATCAAGGCCACGTCGATGGAAATATCCGGTGCGCTGCCGAAGGCGTCCGCGTCCAGTTCGCGCTGGCGCGAGGTTTTATTCTGCAGGCTCTGGCTGTGGTCCAGCGCGGCCCGGGCGGCGTCCAGCACGTCGGGCGCGTGGGTGGCCAGCTCGTCGACCAGGGTGCTGGCCTTGAAGCAGAACATGCCGGCATTCCACAGGTGCTGGCCGCCGTCGAGGTAGCTTTGGGCGGTGGCCAGGTCGGGCTTTTCGACGAAGCGCTTGACCCGGTTGCCCGTGCCCAGCTTTTCGCCTTGCTCAATGTAGCCAAAGCCGGTTTCCGGGTGGTCGGGCTGGATGCCGAAGGTCACCAGGTAGCCGGCTTCGGCCAGTTCACGGGCCTGGGAGACGGCCTCGGCGAACGCCACCTCATTGAGGATCAAGTGGTCGGCGGGCATCACCAGCAACTGGGCGTCGCCGCCGAAATGTTCCTGCACATGCAGCGCCGCCACGGCTATTGCCGCTGCGGTGTTGCGTCCGAACGGTTCCAGCAGCAGGTCCAGGGGCAGGTGGGGCTTGTTGACCAGGCGGTAGTCATCCAGGGTGCGGAACAGCAGGTCGCGGTTGGTCACCGTCAACACGCTTTGCACCCCGGGCAGCTTGGCGGCGCGCTGGAAGGTTTTTTGCAGCAGGCTCACGCCGTCGCGCATGCGCATGAACGGCTTGGGCATGTTCTGCCGAGACACCGGCCACAGCCGCGTGCCCGAACCACCGGAAATGATGCAGGGAATCAATCCGTTGAGTGTGTTCATCAATAGACTTCCTTGGTGGAAAGGACGGCCGGAACCGTCATGAAGACGATGTACAAGTCAAACCACACCGACCACTTGGAGATGTACTCCAGGTCGTACTCGACACGTTTCTGGATTTTGAACAGGGTGTCGGTCTCGCCCCGGTAACCGTTGATCTGCGCCCAACCGGTGATGCCTGGCTTGACCCGGTGCCGTGAACTGTATTCGCTCACTGCCACTTCGAAGGGGACGCCTGCCGCCTTGGTCGCGGTGGCGTGCGGGCGGGGGCCAACCATGGACATGTTGCCCAGCAGCACATTGAACAACTGCGGCAGCTCGTCGATGCTGGTCTTGCGGATGATGCGGCCCACCCGTGTGATGCGCGGATCCTCGCGGGTAGTCTGGCGTTCGGCGGTAAAGTCGCTCTGGTCGGTGTACATCGAGCGGAACTTGAAGACGCGGATTTCGTTGTCGTTGTAGCCATAGCGGTTCTGCCGGAACAGCACCGGGCCCTTGGAGTCGAGCTTGATCGCGATCGCCGTCGCCAGCATGACCGGTGACAGCGCCACCAGCGCCAGGCTCGCCAGCAGCACATCCTCGCAGCGCTTGATCACCGGCGACCAGCCGCGCAGCGGTAACTGCGAGGTGTTGAACATCAGGATGCCGCCCACATCGGTGATCTTGCTGTGGCCGTAGCGCAGCGCGGCCATGTCCGGCACCAGCATGACGTTCACCGACAACTGCCGCAGGCGGTTGACCAGCCCGTGGATGCGCTGTTCGGCGGCCCAAGGCAGGCAGATCATCACCTGGTTGACCTGTTCGGCGCGGATCAGTTTTTCCAGGTCGCGGGTGTTGCCCAGCAGGGGCAGGTTGCTCAGTTCCTTGGGAATGCGCTCGGTGCGATCGTCGATAAACCCGACCAGGCCGGAACGGATATCACCGTTGCGCTGCAGGTGATCGGCCACGTGCACGGCAGTGTCGGTAAAACCCAGGATCACCGTGCGTTGCAGGTATTTGCCGTCACGCATCAGCTTGCGGTACAGGCGCAACATCAATAGCCGTTCCAGGCAGAACAGCGCCAGGCTGGCGACGTACCACGTCACCAAGTTGCGCGGCGTCAACTGCGGGAACATCTGCAGGATCTGGTGCATGAACAACAAGATGCAGAACGCCGCCGACCAAGCCTTGATCTTGGTTCTCAGGCGCAGCCGGTTGCTGAACAATTCTTCGGAATAGACGCCCAGGGCCTGGAACACAATGATGGTCAGCGCAGCGAAAAACACCAGCAGGCCCAGGAAATGGGCGCGCAGCTCAGGGGCTATCGGGTCCAGGATAAGCACCAGGACCAGCGGGGGCAAAATGGCCGAGAGGCCATGGATCAACTTGACGAAAACAACAAAGAACTCAACAAAACCGGCGCGTGTTAGAAACAAGCTGTCGACGGGCGACTTCTCTCGCATAAAACATCCCTCATTGCACTCCAGACTTCACTGTTCGAATCTTTGTTCATAAAACAGCGGGCTGCTTTAGAACCTCGGTCGAACGACTACTCTGGGTAATACGCAACTTTCCAATCCCCATGCACAATCCAGCTACAGCTATCCATTTGAAGGGATTTTGCGGAGGGCGTGACTAAAGGAGTGTCTGCTGTCTGCGATCAGTCAACAAATTGACTGGGGTGCGCAAGCGGCATGGTAGAAAGGTTTCGCGGTGTTTTATGCGGCATTTTATTGACATTCCTTGTCCGAACACTCGGTAGTGGGGTGTGTTTTTGAGTGTAGGAACAAATGTGAGATTTTTCCTGCTTAAAGATGAAACCTTTTTTAAAAGCGCGCTGGAAAATGGCGCGGGAAAGGGCGGCAGTGTCGCACTAAGTGCCCTGCCGCCGGGGGTTTCGCTTGATCAGAAGTTGCCTTTCAAACTCACCGTAAAATTACGCGGTTCACCGTAGAAGTTGCCCCAGGCAGCGGTGCCTACCGTGTTGTAATAACTTTTATCGAACAGATTGTTGCCGTTGAGCGACACACTCCAGGTGTCATCCATGCGGTACGCCACGCGTGCACTCCACGTCGCGTAGCCGGCCTGTTCCAGCTTGATGGTCTGCACGCGATAGTTGCTGCTTTGCGCGTTGACCCCGGCGCCTACGCTCCATTTCGACAGCGCACCGTCGAGCTGATAATCACCCCACAAGCGCAGCATGTGCCGAGGCACGTAAGTGTTGGAAACGCCGCCTTTCTTGGTGCTGTCCTGGTTGTTCAGGGATCGTGTCTGGGTGTAGGTGTAGCCGCCGAACAACTGCAGGTTATTGAGCACTTCACCGCTGATTTCGGCCTCCACGCCTTGGGCGCGCACCTTGCCTTTGTCGGTGTAGCAATAGCCATCGGCGGAGGTCGGGCAGAAACTCAGGAAGTCGGTTTCGGCGCCGTTTTTCTCGATGGCGCGAAACAATGCCAGGGAGCTGTTGAGGCGTCCGTCGAACCATTCGCCCTTGATCCCCAGCTCGTAGTTATCGCCGATCTTCGGTTTGAGCGCCGCTCCATCGGCGGTGGCGTAGGCGCTTTGCGGCTGGAAGATATCCGCATAGCTGGCGTACACCGACCAGTGTTCGTTGAGGTCGTAGATCAGCGCAGCGAAGGGTGTGACTTCGCCTGTTTCCCGGGTCCGCGCGTCTTGTGGGGCCCATTCGCCCCAAGCCAGATTGTTGGACTGGCGCCGGTTCTCGTACCAGCTCACACGGCTGCCGACGATGAACATCAATGGCTCGGCCAGGCGCAGGCGCAACGTGGCGTAGGTGCCGTATTGGGTAGCGGTTTCCTTGACCGTGCCACCGCGGTACATGTTCGGCCAGAAGGTATCGTTGGCCGGTTCCGGGAAGTGGTGGTCGGGTTGGTAGATGCTCTGGCGCCTTGGCAGATTCTGGATTGCGTATACATCATCCTGTGTACCACGGCTGCCATTGGCGCCTAGGATCAGTTCGTGTTCCAGGCCAAAGGCTTCGAACTTGCCGTCCACGTAGGCGTCGAGGCCGAAGTCCTTGTGATCGTAGTCCATCAGCGCCGCGTAGGAGTTGGCCGTTGGCGCCGGATCGCCGTAGTTGATGGTGCCTTCGCTGGCGGCGTACTTGGTGTCTTGCAGGTTGCGGCTGTGTACCGCCGCCACCTTGAGTTTCCAGTCATCGTTGAAGTGGTGGGTAATGTCCGCGAAGAAGGTGGTGCGCCGGCTTTGCCAGTCATTCCAGGACTGGCCCAGGCAGGTCGAGCGACTGAGCTTGGCGCTTTTGCCGTCGGCGTAGCGCGGCAGGCCACCCCAGCAAGGCGTGGCGTCGACGTCTTCATAGCTGGCGCCAAAGCCCAGGGTGGTGTCCGGCGTCAGGTCGACATCGAGCGCGCCGTAGAATGCCCGGTCCTGGCGCTTGGCAATGTCCATGTAGGAGCCTCGGTCCTGCTGGCTGACCGCCGCGCGGCCACGTAGTGTGCCGCTGTCATTCAGCGGGCCGCCGGTGTCGAAGTCGGTGCGATAGTTGTCCCAGGTGCCGGCCGACAGTGACAGGCTGGTGGTGGGCTTGGCCTGTGGGCGCTTGCGCACGAAATTCACCGCGCCGCTGGCGGTGCCGGCACCCTTGAGCATGCCGGCGGCGCCTTTGAGTACTTCAACCCGATCATAAATCGCCATGTTTGCACTGAAGCTGTCGGCCTGGACGTAGTCCTTGCCCATGTCCAGGGGCACGCCGTCGTACTGGTACTGACCGAGCATCTTAAAGCCCCGGGAATAGAAATATTTGCCGCCCATGGGGGACTCGTAGGTGGTAATGCCGGGCGTGCGTTCCATTACGTCATCGATGGTGGTGACGTTCTGGTCGTCCATGAACTGGCGAGTCATCACACTCACTGATTGCGGGGTTTCCCGCAGGCTGTGTTCGCCCTTGCCGATGGTGACCGCGCCGGTGGTGTAGGACCCGGTGCCGTCGGTGGTCGCGCCCAGACGTTCGCCGCTGATCAGGGTGGCGCCCAGGTTCAGCGCGCTGGCGTCGGCCACTTGCGGCAATAACAACCAAGCGCCGTCGCCCTGGCGCTGGGCTTGCAGGCCCTGGCCGCGCAGCAGCTGCTCGAGTGCCTGCCGGGGATCGAGGCGGTCACTCAAGCCTGGGCTGGTTTTACCGGCGACGCTGGTAGCGTCGTACGAGAGGCTGATGCCGGCTTGGCGAGCGAATTGATCAAGGGCACTCGTCAGGGCACCAGCAGCAATGTTCCAATCGCGGGCCTGGGCGTCACTCGCCAGCGTTTCGGCCGGTGCGGCCACGGGGGCAACTGCGTAGCTCAGGCAGGCGCTGAGCAAGGCGGCTTGCACCGCACGCAGGAGGGGAGAACGGGAGAAGGGGAACGCTTGCATGACCGCGTGATGCTCCTGAAGGAAGTGGACAGAACCGGCCTGTTGATCGGCCTTTCCTTACAGGTCGAGCGGCAATGAGAATTCACCTCATTTATTTTTTGAAAAATCACACGCGGGGTGAAACCGTCACCCAATAGCGGCTGCGGTAAGTGACATTGACCTTGAGTGACTGCGCAACCAGGCCCAGCACTTGATCGGTGTCGTCCAATTGATAAGTGCCCGACACCCGCAATCCGGCTACCGCCTCGCTGCAACGCAGCAGGCCATTGCGATAGCGGCCCAGCTCGCTGAGGAAATCGTCCAGGCGCATGTTTTGCGCAGTGATCACGCCTTCGCTCCAGGCCCAGGGATCGAGGCCGTTGGCGACGGCCGGGCGAATGCCGCTGCGGTTGAACAGCACCTGTTCGCCGGGCTTGAGCACTTGGCGCGCATTGCTGGCATGGCTGCTGGTAAATACCGCCACTTCGCCTTGTTGCACCGCGAGGAGGGTGACTTGGGCTTCTTCGCGCACCAGCAAACGCGTGCCGAGCGCGCGCAGGTAACCGTCGCGGGTCTGCACCCAGAACGGCCGGTTGTCGGCACCGGTGCTCACCAGCATTTCACCCTGGCGCAACTGCACCAGACGCCGCTCGGACGTAAAGGCTGTGTCGAAGGCGCTGGCACTGTTGAGCAGGATCCGGCTGCCGTCGTCCAACGTCACCCAGCGCCGCTCGCCGGTCGCGGTGCGGTAGTCGGCCATCAGGGCGGGCAGGGGGGGGTAGTCGCGGCCGAGCCAGGTCAAGCCGGCGGCCCCGGCAAACAGGCCCAGCAGTTTCAAGCCTTCGCGACGGCTGATGCGTTGACGCGCCCCGCGCAGCGCATGTCGACCGACCTGGGCCGGCAACTGGCTGAAATCGTCATTCATCGTCGCCACCCGCTGCCATACCTGCTGGTGTTCGGCGCTGGTGTGCAGCCAGCGCTCGAACGCGGCGGTGCTGGCATCGTCGGCGACGTTGAAGCGTAGCGTGATCATCCACTGGATAGCCTGGTCCACCAGGCGCGGGTCAACTGTCGACATAACGTAACCGATAGCAGGCGTGCAGCGCCTTGGACAGGTCACGTTCCACCGTGGCCTTGGACACGCCGAGGCGCAGGGCGATCTGTGCGCAGGTCAGGCCGTCCAGTTGCGCCAGCAAAAAAGCTTCGCGCACCCGTGGCTTGAGCTGATCGAGCAGGCGGTCGATGCGCTCCAGGCTATCGAGGATCAGCAGCCGGATTTCTTCCGACGGTATTTCGACTTGCGGGAAATACGCGAGGCTCTCCAGGTAAGCGCGTTCCAGCTCACGGCGTCGGTATTGGTCGATCATCAGGCTGCGCGCGATGCTGCTCAGGTAGGCACGCGGCTGCTGCAAGGTCTGCTGCTTGCGCGCGTTGAGCAGGCGCACGAAGGTTTCCTGGGCCAGATCGGCAGCGTGCTCACGGCAACCGGTGCGCCGGCTCAACCAGCCGCGCAGCCAGGAGTGATGGGCGTGATACAGCTGGCCGATGGCGGCATGGTCCAGAGGGTGATCGCTCGACATGGGCATCCTGGCGCAGCAGTCTTAATTGATAATGTTTCGCATTCTAGACGCAGGCTGTAGCAATGAGCAATTACTCAGGGGCAATGTATCCAGCACAATTTTTTGTCCGTACAGCAGGGGCCGATTAATCTGCAGGCTTTCCCGGTGGATGGCTTGAGCATGATCGACCTTGCGACTCTGGCGGTTTTTTCCGGTGCGGTGCTGCTGTTGCTGTTATCCCCAGGGCCGAACATGGCCTTTGTCATCAGCCATGGCGTGACCCACGGCTGGCGCGGCGGCGTGGCGTCGGCCTTGGGTATCAGCGTGGCCGACGTGCTGTTGACGGCATTGACGGCCACCGGGGTGACGGCGTTGGTCGCCAGTTGGCCGCCGTCGTTCGACTTGATCCGTTATGCAGGCGTGGTGTACCTGCTGTGGCTGGTGTTCAAAACCTTGCAGAAAAAACCTGGAATGGACGCGGCGGGTGTCAACCGCGTGCCGTTGGGCCGCGTGTTCCTTCAAGCCATGCTCAACAGCCTGCTCAACCCCAAGGCATTGCTGTTTTTCGTGGTGTTTTTGCCACAGTTCGTGCGGCCCCAGGCAGGCTCCATCGCTGTGCAGTTGTTGCTGCTTGGGGGCGTGCTGACCTTGATCGCAATGGTGTTCCATGGGGTGCTGGGCGTGTTTGGCGGCGCACTCAGCCGTTTCTTTGCCAGGCGCTCAAACAGCGCCTGGTTGCAGAAGTGGGGCCTGGCGACGGTGCTGACTGTGTTGGCTGTGCGCCTGGCGCTGATGTCCCGCCCCGCCTGACAAGTCTGTAGTGAGCGGGCTTGCCCCGCGCTGGGGGGCGAAGCCGCCCCAAAAGCAGCCACCGGAGTTTCACCTGATACACCGCAGTGTCCCTTTCAGGGCGGCTTCGCCCCCCAGCGCGGGGCGAGCCCGCTCACTACAATAGTAGTGTCTTTAAGTATCAGCCCAGCCGTGCAGCCGCGCGTGCAACGATCTCACCGCGTACCCGACGCGAGTCGGCGGTGCGTTTATTGGCTTCTTCCAGCACATGCTGGGGCGCGGTGTCGGGGCGGCCCGAATTGAACGGTGGCGCAGGCGCATATTCAATCTGCAACTGCACCAGTTGCGCCGCCGCTTCGCTGTACAGCTCCGCCGCCAGGCTCAGGGCAAAATCGATGCCTGCGGTAATGCCGCCGCCGGTCAGCAGGTTGCCGTCACGCACCACGCGCTCCTGCACCGGGATCGCGCCGAGCGGGGCGAGCAGGTCGTGGTAGGCCCAATGGGTCGTCGCCTTGCGCCCGCGCAGCAAACCTGCGGCGCCCAGTACCAGCGAACCGGTGCACACCGACGTCACATAACGCGCGGTCTCAGCCTGGGCCTTGAGAAAGTCCAGGGTGAGCGGGTCTTCCATCAGCGCCCCGACGCCGGACCCACCGGGCACACAAATCACATCCAGGCGCGGGCAATCGGCAAAGCTCATGGTCGGGGTGAACACCAGGCCGGTACTGGAAGTGACCGGTTCCAGGTCTTTCCACACCAGATGCAACTTCACGTCCGGCAGCGAGCCCAGCACGTCATAGGGGCCGGTGAGGTCCAGTTGCTGGATGCCGGGGAACAACACAAAGCCAATCTGCAAGGTCATCTATAGCGCTCCGTCAAAGGGGGTGGACGGCTTCACTCTAGGGGCTTAGGCTTTGGCGAATACGCCATTGAGCCCACGAATCGCGCCAATCATGCCCAAAATTGTTCATGTACTCGTTTTCGATAACGCCCAGGTGCTCGATGTCACCGGGCCGTTGCAGGTGTTCGCCTCCACCAATGACTTGGCGCGCCAACGTGGCGAACCCTTGCCTTATGCCGTTTCGGTAATTGCCGCGCAAGCGCAGCCGGTGATGACCTCGTCCGGCCTGGCCCTGGTGGCCGAGCCGCTGCCTGCCGTCGATGCGCCGTGCGATACCCTGGTGATCGCCGGCGGCTGGGGGGTGTACGGCGCGGCTGAAGACCCGGCGCTGGTGGAGTGGGTGCGCGAAAAAGCCAGGCACACCCGGCGCATGGCTTCGGTGTGCACCGGTGCGTTCCTGCTGGCCGCCAGCGGCATGCTTGACGGCTGCCGCGTCGCCACCCACTGGACGCGTTGCGACGAACTGGCACGCAAGTTTCCTTCGTTGACGGTGGAGTCCAACCCGATCTTCATCCAGCAGGGCGCCGTCTGGACCTCCGCCGGTGTCACCGCAGGCATCGACCTGTGCCTGGCGTTGGTGGAGCAAGACCTGGGCCGCGCCGCAGCCCTGGAAGTGGCGCGGCACCTGGTGGTGTTTCTCAAGCGCCCCGGTGGCCAGTCGCAATTCAGCGTGACCCTGTCCCTGCAAAAAGATAACAGCCGCTTCGCAGAACTCCATGCCTGGATGGCGGAAAACCTGAGCCTGGATCTGAACATCCCGACCTTGGCCACCCAGGCCGGCATGAGCGAGCGCAGCTTTGTGCGCCACTACCGCGCCGAAACCGGCCAGACCCCCGCGCGAGCGGTCGAATTGATGCGCGTCGAAGCCGCGCGCCGGCAACTGGCTGACAGCACCGCGTCGATCAAGCGTATCGCCATGCAGTGCGGGTTCGGTTGCGAGGAAACCCTGCGCCGCAGCTTCCTTCGCGCCTTGGATGCCACGCCTCAGGCCTACCGCGAGCGCTTCTGCCACCCGGCTTGAACGAAAGCGTACACCATTGAAGCAAGGTGCTATGTTGGCCGACTATCTTGCGCAGTGATCGCCCCCGACTGCACCGTTTTTTCCTTCGCCCCCCCGGCGTAACCCTGCTCATGAAGCCAATGCCTGCGATCAGCGCCGATCCTCTGCGGGACGATTGCGCCAGCGAGCCTATCCACATTCCCGGTTCGATCCAGCCCCATGGATTGCTGCTGACGCTCAGTGAACCGGCGCTTGTGGTGTTGCAGGCCAGCACCAACGTCAATACCGAGCTGGGCCTGGGCGCCGCGTCGCTGTCCGGCCAGGCGCTGGGCAGCCTGATCGGCGCAGACGCCCTGGCGCAAGTGCGCCTGGCGTTGGCGGACCTGGATGCCGATGAAGACGAGTTGCATCAAGTGACGCTCAACGGCGACCTGTTCGACGCGTTGCTGCATCGCCACCAGGGCTTGCTGTTTCTCGAATTGGAGCGCGCCGTATCACCCCGGCATGCCGCTGCCTTGCACGTTGCGCGAACCCTGCGCCGCCTGCAGGCGGCAAAGAGCCTCGATGGGCTGTACCAGACCTGCGTCACCGAGATCCGCGCATTGACCGGCTACGACCGCGTCACCCTGTACCGCTTCGAACAGGAGGGTCACGGCAAGGTGATCGGTGAATCCCTGAGTGACGGCATGCAGCCTTACCTGGGCCTGTGTTTCCCGGCCTCGGATATCCCGCCCCAGGCCCGCGAGCTTTACCGGCTCAACTGGATCCGCGTGATTCCCGATGCGGCCTACGAGCCGGTACCGATCTTGCCCGCGCTGCGCCCCGATAACGGCCGCCCGCTCGATCTCAGCTTCGCGGTGCTGCGCAGCGTCTCGCCGGTGCACTGCCTTTATCTGAAAAACATGGGCGTGCGCTCATCCATGAGTATTTCCCTGCTCAAGGACGACCAGCTTTGGGGCCTGATCACCTGCGGTCACCGCGAGCCCTTGCGTGTACCCCATGAGTTGCGCACGGCCTGCAGCAGCATTGGCCAGTTGCTCTCGATGCAGATCACCTTGCTCCAGGAACAGGAAGCCCGTCGCCAGCAGCAGGAAAAAACCGTGATGATCGACGCGTTGGCCGGCGCCATGGCCGGGGACACGCTTGATGTGATGGAAAGCTTGCTCCCCCATGCGCAAACCCTGTTGGACCTGACTGCCGCCGATGGTTTGGCGATCCTGGTGGAGGAGCGCCTGCACTGCTTCGGAGCCTGCCCGACCGAGGTGCAAATCCGCGCCCTTTACCCCTGGGTGCAGCAGCAGGGCAAAGGCGTAGTGTCCAGTCATCAACTGGCTGTGGACTTCCCGGCGGCGGCAGCCTATCAGGCGATCGCCAGCGGCCTGTTGGCCATTCGCCTGCCTAAACCGGTGGACAATGCCGTGATGTGGTTTCGCCCCGAGCTCAAATCCACGGTGAACTGGAGTGGCCAACCCATCAAGCATCAGCAGGCCGGGGCCAGCACCTCAAGCCCGCGGCTGTCGTTTGAACTGTGGAAGCAGCAGGTCGATGGCAAGGCGCTGCAATGGTCTGCCTCCGTGCTGCAGGCGGTCGAGAGTCTGCGCCGCCATGCCCTGGAGCTTGACCTGGCGCGCCAGGTGCAGCGCGAGCATGCGGCCGTGCGTGCCCGTGATGAGCTGGTGGCGGTGGTCTCCCACGACCTGCGCAGCCCTTTGACTATCCTGCTGATGCAATGCGGCATGATGCGCAAGCTGGTGCCCGTCGACGACACCAAGGCCAACCTGCGTATGGCCACGGCCATTGAAACCATGCAGAACGCCACGTCGCGCATGAACACCTTGCTGGAAGACTTGATCGACATTTCGCGTATCGAGGCCGGGCGCTATCAGGTTGCCTTGCAGTCGCTGGAGGTGAACGCGACCCTCGACCAGTTGGGCTTGATGTGGCACCCGCTGGCGGCGGCCAAGGGCATCAACCTGACCTGGCGGGCCCAGCCGGGGCTGCGTGTCCAGGCCGACCCGGAGCGGCTGTTCCAGGTGTTTTCCAACCTGCTTGGCAATGCGCTGAAGTTTACAGACCTGGGCGGCGCGATCGAGGTGATCGCCCAGGCGGCGGACGGCGAAGTGCTGTTTCGCGTATGCGACAACGGCGTGGGCATCGACGCGGCGCAATTGCCCTACATTTTCGAACGCTACTGGACGTCCCGCGAAGGCAACCCCACCGGCAGCGGCCTGGGGTTGTATATTGCCCACGGGATTATCCAGGCCCATGGCGGCACGCTCTGGGCAGAGAGCGTGGCGGGGCAGGGCAGCGTGTTCAGCTTCAGGCTCGCGGCAGCGCCTTAAGCGCCGGCGAGCAATTCAAGGATCGCCGCCACGGTCACCTGCGGCGCTTCCTGAGGGATATTGTGGCCCACGCCAGGCAGGATCTGCCGCCGGTAAAAACCGCTGAAATGTTCCACGTCATCATCCACCTCGGGCGGCGGGCCCACGCCATCATCGGCTCCGCACAACGAAATGCTCGGTACCGAAATCACCGGCTGCAACGCCAGGGCCTGCTCGATGGCTTCCAGCGCCGGGTCGCCAGGCGCGTACATGAAGCGGTGACGATAGGAATGGATCACCACCGCGACAAAATCCGGGTTATCGAACGACGGCGCCGTCTGCGCATACAGCCCCGGCCCTTCGGCCCAGGACGGCGACCACAGCAACCACAGCAACCCACAGAGTTCGCGGCGGTTGGCGGTCAACCCGTCGACACCGCGCTGGGTATGAAAGTAGTACTGATACCACAAGCGATGTTCCGTCGCCGGCGCCCGTGGCTTGGGCGATTGAGCGATGTCCTGGATGTTGTAACCGTCTGCGGTCACCAACCCGCGCACCCGCTCAGGCCATAACGCCGCGACGATACAGGCGGCGCGCCCACCCCAGTCGTACCCGGCAAGGGTGGCCTGCGGGATCGCCAGTGCGTCCATGAACTCCAGCAAATCCTTGGCCAACGCCGCCTGCTGCCCGGAGCGCATCACCTGGGCATTGATAAAACGCGTCGGGCCGTAACCGCGCAGGTAGGGCACCAGCACCCGGTAACCACGCTCGGCCAGCACCGGCGCAATCGCGTCATAGGCGCGCGGGTCGTAGGGGAAGCCATGCAGCAGGATCACGTGCTCACCGTCGGTTGGGCCGTGGGCTTCATATGCCACGTCGAGCATGGAGGTGCGTACGTAAAGCAGCGGAGCGGTCAGGGTCATGGTGGGCACTTTCGGTTGGCCGATGGTTTTGAAACTCTACCGGAAACCCTGACGGGGCGTCGCGCATCAAACTGGGGCTTCTGTGGCGAGCGGGCGGTGCGACGATTCGACTTGCCCGCGATGGCGGCATCAGGGTTGCCAGGTCGTCTTCTGCCCGCTGAGCTTGCGGTCCAGAAACGTCGCCGCGCTGATCAACGCCAAGTGGCTCAACGCCTGGGGCGTGTTGCCCAGGTGGCGGGCCTGGCTGTCGAACTCTTCGGCATACAACCCCAGCGGGTTGGCATAGCGCAGCAGCTGTTCGAACTCCAGGTGAGCCTTCTCCACTTGCCCGGCGCGGGCCAGGCATTCGACGTACCAGAACGAACAGGCCGCAAATGCGCCTTCGGTGCCTTGCAGGCCATCGATCTGGCCCTCGTTGCGGTAGCGATAGACCATGCCGTCGCGCACCAGGTTTTTCTGGATGGCTTGCAAGGTCGACAGCCAGCGGGGGTCGGTCGCCGCGACGAAACGCACCAACGGCATCAGCAGCATCGAGCCGTCGAGCGCCGTGCTGCCGATGTACTGGACGAAATGCCCACGCTCTTCGTTCCAGAAGTTGCTCCAGATGTCGGCGTAGATCGCCTGGCGGGTCTGGTCCCAGCGCGCGAACGGCGCCGGCAGCGAGCGTTTGGACGCCAAGCGGATGGCGCGGTCCAGCGCGACCCAGCACATCAGGCGCGAATGCAAAAAATGGTGCTGCTCGCCGCGCATTTCCCAGATGCCCACATCCTGGGTATTCCAGATTTCACAGACCTGATCGACGACTTCCACGGTGTGTTTCCAACCCTCGTGGGAGATCGCTTCGCCGTACTTGTTGACCAGGTACACCGCGTCCATCAGCTCGCCGTAGATGTCCAACTGGACCTGGTCGTATGCTTCGTTGCCGATGCGCACGGGCCGGGCGCCGCCGTGGCCCTTGAAATGGTCAAGCTCGGTTTCAGGCAGCTCCTGGCGACCGTCGATGCCGTACAGGATATTGATCCGGGTCGGCTGGGCGCAGCAGTCGCTCACGCGCCCCCTGAGCCAGCGCATGTAGCTGTTGGCTTCTTCGACAAAACCCAGGCGCATGAAGGCGTAGACGGTGAACGAGGCGTCGCGGATCCAGGTGTAGCGGTAATCCCAGTTGCGTTCGCCGCCGGGCGCCTCGGGCAGGCCGAAGGTGGCGGCGGCGATGATCGCGCCGTGTTTGCGCGACGTCAGCAGTTTCAGCGCCAGGGCCGACCGGTTGACCATTTCGCGCCAACGCCCACGGTAGTTCGATTGCGCGATCCAGCCGCGCCAGAACTTCACGGTGTGCGCCAGCGCCAGGTCGGTACAGCCGCTGTCCACGCGTTGATCGTCCTGGCCGCCCAGGACGAACTCGGCACTTTCTTCCTCGTCCAGTGCAAAGCTCGCCACGGCAGCGCCATCCTTGACCTGCAACGGGTGGCTGCCAGAGAGGCGCAGGCCAGGTTGGCCTTCGGCACTGAAGCACACCGTGCCGTTGTCGAGGCTGGCCCGGGTAGGCGCGCGTGCATAGTCGTGCCGCACCGCGCAGCGCAGATGAAACCGGGCCTTGCCGCTGACGACCCGCACCCTGCGGATCAACAGCGGCAAGTCATCGATTTCTTCACTGACGGCCAGCAAGTCAGTGATCTCCACCACGGCTTCGTCGCTCAGCCAGCGGGTTTGCAGCACATTGGTGTCCGGCAGGTAGATCTGCTCGCGGCGCGCGTTGGGCAAGTCAGGGGTGAGTTGGAAAATGCCGGCCTCGGGGGTGTCCAGCAACGAACAGAAGATCGACGGGCTGTCGAATTCAGGCCAGCAGAAAAAGTCGATGCTGCCCTTATCATTGACCAGTGCGGCACTGCGCATGTCGCCGATAATGCCGTGGGCGTCGATGGCACTTTGTGGTTCGTTTTTCAAATCAACCATTGCCACGAAACTCCGGGTAAAGGCTCATGCCGCCGTCAATGAACAGCGTGCTGCCCACCACATAATCGGACGCATCGCTGGCCAGCCATACCACGGCGTTGGCCACGTCCTCCACATCGCCCACGCGTCCGTAGGGAATCAGCTTGAGCAGTTCCTGCTCCGCCGCCCCTTCGGTGGCCGCGCGATTGATCGCGGTGCGTATCGCTCCTGGCGCAATGCCGTTGATGCGGATGCGTTGTTCGCTGACTTCCTGGGCGAGGGTGCGCATCAGCATCTCCACGCCGCCTTTGGACGCCGCGTAATTGGCATGCCCGGCCCAGGGGATCAACTGGTGCACCGAACTCATGTGAATGATTTTGCCTGCCGCCCGCGATACGCCTTCGCGCACGCCTTGGCGATTAAAGATGCGCACAGCTTCGCGGGCACACAGGAACTGGCCGGTGAGGTTGACGCCGATCACCTTATTCCAGTCGTCCAGGCTCATGTCGACCAGGTTGGCGTCCTTTTGCAGGCCTGAGTTGGCCACCAGGATGTCCAGGTGGCCGAACGCATCCAGGGCCTGTGCAAACATCCGCTGCACATCAGCTTCCTGGGATACATCGGCGCCGATGGCAATTGCCCGGCCGCCGCTGGCATTGATCTGCGCAGCGAGGGCCTCGGCGGGTTCCGCCTTGGCGTTGTAGTTCAGCACCACCGCCGCGCCGGCCTGCGCCAGGGCCTTGGCCGCGCCGGCACCGATTCCGGAACTGGCGCCCGTCACCAGCGCCACTTGTTGCTCCAACGAGATATGCATTGCTCACCCAGCCTTAAATCCGTGAGTTCAAGTAGCTGACTGACGGCGCGCCAGGGAAGTTCAGCCGTGTGAAATCAGCGACTACAACCATGGTGGAAAATGGAATAACAGAACTATAAAAAAATAACCATAAGATACTAAAAAACCGCTCAAAAGCGTTTGACAGGCTTTTTCGCCCCGTGTCTTATAGGCACACCTCAACCCGCTCCGTTGGTAGTTCGGAAGTCATCGCGGGGCCACTATCCGAGATATGTATGTGCCTCTCTGCCGATATAAGGGAAGTGCCCGCTCAGGTAAAAGCAACTGCCAGTATGGGCGTGCCTAAGTTAGTCATCTTTGATTGCGACGGCGTCTTGGTACAAAGTGAAGAGATCACCTTGTCTGTGTTGATCGCCATGCTTAATACACAGGGCAATACCGTTCTGGATGCGACACGGTTTATCGAACATTTCCGTGGGCGAAAAATGGCTGAGTGTTTACGCGAGGCTGAGCAACTTTTAAATGTTTGCCTGGGTACTGACTTTGAACAGCGCTTTCGCGAGCAGGCATTAGTCGCGCTGACGCTCCAGTTAAAAGCCACTGATGGGATTATTGAAGTTTTGCATAGGCTGACAGTGCCCTATTGCGTCGCCTCCAGTGCACCGCGCGAAAAGATAGAACATTGCTTGCGCCTGGTCGGGCTGTTCTCTTATTTCGAAGGGCGAATATTCAGTTGTTATGAGCTGGGTCGTTGGAAACCTGATCCCTTAGTGTTTCTGATAGCGTGTGAGCAATACAACATTGAAGTGAGTGAAGCGCTGGTGATTGAGGACAGTGTTGCGGGTATTCAGGCTGCTGTTGCCGCCAAGATCCCTGTGCTGGGCCTGGGGCCACCGCATCGGCATCCGCAGTTGGCCGCCGCCGGCGCACTGCCGATTACCGATATACGTCAAATGCTGGCCATTTTTAATTGATTTAATGACTCAAGGAAGAGGCGCCGTGAAGACACCTGGATACATAGAGCGACTTAAGCGCAGCGATCCGGATTCGCAAGTGTGGTGGGATTCATCGCCAACGGTGTACTTGCCTTACAAACACCATCTGTTGGAAAAGTATCCGGCCGCGGCTTGTTATATAGACGCGTTGATGCCGGATGATTTCTGCGCGCCGCAGGGCTTATGCAGCGTGACCACCAATCCTCGGTTGGTGACGGCCGTCATCCTCGAAAAGCGCGAGTACTGGTCATCGCGTTTCAACCTGGCCAGCCTGTCTCCCAGTGAGTTGCGCAAGCAGTTGTACAACGAAGTCATCCTCGAAGGGGCTGCGACGCTCAAGTCGCGGTGGGTTCAATCAGCCCAGGCGCAAGGCTGGATCTCTGCCCAGGTCGACCCGGGGGACGTGCGCTGCACCGAGCGTATGACCGTCAGGGGCCTGGAACTGCAGCGCCTGGCGCCAAACGTGATGGTCAAGGTGCCGGGCAGCCTGGAGGGGTTGGCGACCGTCGAACATCTGGTGGCCCAGGGTGGTTCGGTGAATATCACCTTCTGCTTTACCGTCGCGCAGTTCCAGGCCGGCATCCAGGCCATAAAGCGTGGCATGGCAGCCGCGCGCAGCAAGGGTATCGACACCCAGCGCTGCCAATACGTGATCACCTTCATGATCGGGCGTTTCGCCTGCCAACCCGAGTTCGCGCTGCAGGCTGCGGAGCGTGGCCTGGCCTTGAGCGCCGACGAACTGCGCTGGGCCGAACTGATGGTCTATCAGCAGATCCAGGCTCTGGTGGCGGCTTCGCACGTGCCGGTCAACACCCTGCTTTCCAGCATAAAAGTCGATGTGGACGAACGAGGCAACAAGCGCTGCTGGCACTTGGAAAAGACTGGGCACACGGCGACTTACTACACCCTGACGCCGGATGTGGTGGAATTTCTGGTCGAGCGCGAAAGCCACGGCAAGCCGGTGATGCCTGCGCTGCAGGCCGAAAAACCGCCGGTCGCGACCTTCGCGAAGCTGATCCGCATCCCGTATTTCTACGAAGCCTACGTTGCCGACGGCATCGAGCCGTATGACTTCGGCAACCACGAAGCCTTTATCAACGCGTGCAATGAAGCCAACAGCGCGCACCGGCGCCTGGCGGACTACTGCGTGCGGCTGTGCCCGGTGACGACACCCTTCAAGCGCGCGCTCAACGCATTGCTCGCCGCCGAATTCGGGGTGATCGCATGAACCGGATGATCGGGTTGTGGGCCCACCCACGTTCGCGTTCCACCGTGCTGGAGCGTGTGTTCATCGAGCGCGGGGATTTTGAGGTGTTCCACGAGCCGTTTGCGCACATGGCATTTTCCAAGGATTCGGCGATTCCTTCGGATGAGTGGGATCACAGTTTGCCCACGACTTATCAGGGCATCAAAGAACATCTGCTGACGGCGCGGGAGCATTCAAACGTCTTTCACAAAGACATGTGTTACCACTGTTTGGATGATTTAAAAGTGGATACGGGCTTTCTTGCGCAACAGGATAATATTTTTCTTATTCGCGAGCCTGCCGGCAGTATTATTTCCCATCATCGGGTGCACCCCGATATGCCGTTACACGCGATCGGGCATAAAGCCTTGTATGACATATTTTGTGTGGTCACCAAACTCACTGGCAAAGTGCCTTATGTGATTAACGCCGATGATCTGGCCGCAGCGCCGGAACGAGTAATACGTAAACTCTGCGATCACTTGAGTATTGAGTTTCTTCCACAGGCCATGACGTGGAAACGTGAATGTCCAGCGCAATGGAAAACCTGGCGCAGTTGGCATGTGGACGCGGAAAACAGCGAACGAATTGTTGCGCCACCTGAGCGGCCCATCGACACCACGCTGTTAGAACGACATCCCAAGTTAAAAGCAATGTACGAATACCACCGGACTTTCTACGCGCGCATGAATGAATTCTGTCAATAAGGACTGTTGCATGAAGAAGCTGATTATCACCGGGGCGGCCAACGGCATTGGTCGAGCGACCGTCGAAAGGGCGATTCAACAAGGCTACTTTGTTATCGGTGCCGACAAGGATGTCGAGGGGCTTGAAACGTTGCAACGTCTCCATGGCGCTGATGTATTCGAGGCACAGAGTGCAGACTTTTCGGAGATGACCACTATCAAGGGTTTTATTACCTCACTGTATGAACGCCATGCCACTATTTACGGTTTGGTCAATAACGCCGGTATTTACCACGGCAAAAGTGTCTATGCCTATAACGATGAACAAATAGACGAGATTCTCAACGTCAACCTCAAGGCGCTGGTTTACCTGTCCAAGGACTTCGCCGAGCGGGAGATGCAGCACGAAGCGCCGCGCAGCATCGTCAATATCGCTTCGGTGGCCGGCGAAGTGGGCAGTTGCGATGCCCTCTACGGTGCGACCAAGGCGGCGGTGATCGGCCTGACCAAGGCCAACGCCTGGAACTTCGCGCCGTTCGTGCGGGTGAACGCGGTGTCCCCGGCGCTGATCCATGAAACCGCGATCTACGGCACCATCCCCGACTACCGGCGCGCCGAATACGCACGCCAGGAAGTCCTCAAGGACCCGATCCTGCCCAGCGCCGTGGCCGAGGTCATTTTGCTGCTGGTGGGCGACGCGCTGCGTCACCTCACCGGCAAGGTGATTCCGGTCGACAACGGAGCCTACCCGCGATGAGCCCGTCGATGCGCAAGAAAAAATTGCTGCTGGTGGGGGCCGGCAACCTGTGCCTGCAGATCCTTAAGATTCTCGGGCCGAAAAACGCTTTTGACTTCGTGGTGCTGGGTCGTGATGAAGAAACCACGATCCGGCTGTGCAACCTGGTAGCGCTGTCGTGTGCGCAACTGGGGCAGTTCATTGCGATTAAGCCGGTGATCGCCGACCTGACCGATATCGCCAAGGTGGCGCAGCGGCTGCGTGAAGAGGCGCCGGATATCCTGGTGAACTGCGCGTCGCTGCAGTCATGGCGAGTGATCACCGGGTTGCCCAAGCTGTCGTTCGAAAAGCTCGACCAGGCGCAGTTGGGCCCCTGGCTGCCGATGCACCTGACGTTGACGCATTGCCTGATGCAAGCGGTAAAGGCCTCCGGCATCACCAGCAAAACCGTCAACGCGGCGTTCCCCGATGCGGTCAATCCGATCCTGGGGCGCCTCGGCCTGGCGCCGGATATCGGCGTGGGCAATGTGGCCAACCTGATTCCTGCGGTGCGGTTTTCCATTGCGCGGTTGCTCGAATGTGCGCCCGCCGATGTGCAAGTGCAGCTTTACGCCCAGCATTATTTCAGCCACTACGTGCCGCGCGGTGGGCTGCCGCCGCGGGCCAGCTACCGCTTGTTATACGAGGTGCGCGGCCAGCAGACGGCGCCCCGACCGCCGGACGCGGCGATTTTCGCTACGGTCAAATCCGAGTTCCGCCGCCTGGGCGGGGTGGACGGGCAGTTTCTCACCGCGTGCTCCGCCGTCACGGTAATCGAAGGGCTGTTTTCACCGACGCCGGTGCTGGTGCATGCGCCAGGCCCTCTCGGGCTTCCGGGCGGGTATCCGGTGTGGCTGCACGACGGGCGCATCCAGGTGCAGTTCTCCGAGGCCTGCCCGCAGGACGAGGCGGTGCGCATCAACACCGTCTGCCAGAGCCAGGACGGCATCGACGCGATCCACTGTGACGGCTCCGTTACCTACAACCCGCAATGCATGGCCGTCATGCAGTCGATGCTGGGGTATTCCAAGAACACCATGGCTGTCGAGCAAGCCGCCGAGTTTGCCCGCGAGCTGGCGAGCAAGTACCGCTCTTTCAAGAATTCAACCTGGTAGGTGTGTGATGAATCAGATGTTTGGGCGCAAGCACAGCGAAGTCGCCAGCTATACCACGCAATATACGGCGGACTTTGTCGAGCGTTGGGATGAGTTGATCGACTGGGAAAAACGCAAGGCAGGGGAGAGCGGCTTTTTTGAAAACCTGCTGCGCAAGCACGGCGTGCGCTCGGTCATCGATGTATCCACGGGCAGCGGTTTTCATGCGGTGCAGCTAAAGGAAGCGGGCTTTGATGTGGTCGCCACCGACGGCAGCAGCACGATGTTGACCAAGGCCCGGGCGAATTTTCGCAAATATGGTTTGGACATCGAGTCCCATTTCCGCGACTGGCGTTCACTGGACGCCGAGGAGCTTGGCCAATTTGACGCCGTGGTGTGCCTGGGCAGTTCGCTGTGCCATGTGTTTGAAGCCCACGAGCGCTTGAAGGTGTTGGCAAAATTCAGGGCATTGCTCAAGCCGGGTGGCTTGCTGGTGGTGGATCAACGTAATTTCCTGGCGATTCGCGCGGGCAACTTCAAGGCCAGCGGTCACTATTATTACTGCGGTACGAACGCATCCGTCAGCTTGGGGCAGGTCGATGAGCAGGTGTGTGAGTTCATTTATCGCTTTGACAATGAGGAACAGTACACGCTGAAAGTCTACCCGTTATTGCCGGGCGAATTGGCTACTGAAATGCTCGCTTGCGGGTTTCGCGCCCACGAGAGCTACGGTGATTTCCAGAGCGTCTACGACATGATGCACTGCGACTTTGTCATTCATACCGCGCTTGCCGAATGAGACGCCGATGATGAGCACACTCGTACACAGCAACACCCGCCCATTGGACAGCATCGTATTGGCGCTGGTCCTCACAGGCTTCGTGGCCAGCACCTACGGGTTCGGGGTTTACCTGTTCGCTAACCTGGTGGTGGACATGCGCCGCGACATCGGGTTCGACTACACCACGGTGGGCCTGATCACCGGCGGTGCGCAGATCGGCTTCCTGCTGTTTTCCTCGGTGACCAGTTACATCAGCCGGTATTTCGAGGGCTGGAAAATCAGCCTGGTGTCCACGGTCATGACCTCCCTGGCGCTGCTGGGCCTGAGTGTCAGCCACAGCATCTGGTTGTCGGGCGCGTTGTTGATCCTGCTGGGCGGCTGTTCCGCCTCGGTGTACATCCCGTTGGCGGAAATCGTCACCAAGGGCTTCAGCCCAGGCAATCGCTCTCGCGTGATGGGGCTGATCTCCAGCGGCACCAGCTATGGCGTGTTTATCAACGGTTTGCTGGTGTCGTTCCTGACCTTGAACGGCGGCTGGCGCTCGATCTGGCTCACCGCCGGCCTGATCTCGGTGGCCCTGTGCGTGGTGGCCTGGTTTCTGTTGCGCAGCCTGGCGGCAAGCCAGGACACCGGGTTTTCCAGCGCGCGCGCCACAACGTTAGACGATCAGCAACCCTGGCTCAGTCGCTCGTTATACCTGACCTGGGCCATCGCCTTTCTCAACGGCATGGCGCTGCTGCCGTTCCAGACTTACCTGGCGCCGTTCCTTCGCGATGAATTGGGCGTGTCGGTGCGGGACGCCGGGTTTATCTGGACCACGATCGGCGGCGTGGGCATGGCGTCGGGCTTTCTGGTGGGCTGGATCGCCGACAAGGTGGGCGTGCGGGCGTCGCTGGCGATGTGTTTTCTCAGCGCCGGGTTGGCGGCCATCCTGGTGTTTGGTTTCAACAGCCTGCCGTTGTTCTACCTGGCGGCGTTTCTGTTTGCGTTGGCGTTTTACCCCATCTTCGGACTGGTCCCCAGTTACATCGGGCAAATCGTGCCGGTCAGCCGGCTGACCCAGGCCTTCGGCATCGCCAATGTGCTGATCGGCCTGGGCGGGGTGTGCGGCAACTTCCTGGGCGGATTCTCCAAGGACCTGACCGGCTCGTTCTCGACCGTCTACTGGGTGGTTGCGCTGTTGCTGTTCGTGCAGTGTGTGATGGTGTTCCTGTTGGGCAAACAGCCTGTTTCGATAAAAAAGGACGAGCAAGCATGAGCTATTTTCCAGACAGCCCGAGCCAGAACCTGCACGCGTTTGCCTTCAGTCATGGGCGCGCCGAGCACTCACGGATGGCGCACAAGCCTGTGGTCATCTGGATGACCGGCATCTCTGCGTCCGGCAAATCGACCATCGCCGATGCGCTGGACGTTGCCCTGCGCAAAAAGGGGCGGATGACCGCGATTATCGACGGCGACTCGGTGCGTGGCGGGTTGTGCCGCGACTTGGGTTTTACCGAGGGCGACCGCGATGAGAATATCCGGCGCGTGGCCGAAGTCGCGCGGTTGATGCTGGAGGCGGGGCTGACGGTGATCGTGGCGCTGATTTCACCCTCGTCCGCCAGCCGGCACTGCGCGCGCTCGATTATCGGCAACGCGTTTTTCGTTGAAGTGCACGTGGATGCGCCATTGGAAACCGCTGAGCAACGTGACCCCAAGGGCCTGTATAAAAAGGCCCGCGCAGGGTTGATCAAGCACTTCACCGGTATTGACGCCCGCTATGACCTGCCGGTGTTCCCGGAGGTGCACTTGGATACCCGGGCGCTTTCGGTGGAACGGTCTGTCGAGACCCTTCTTGATTGGCTGGCGCACAACCACGATCGTACTTAGCCGTCTGTCTTTGCGCTGGCTTTGCGCCGGGCACACCCTGTCTGCCATGGGAAAAAACAAGGTAATCTGCGCCATCGCAGGGAGACCGCGTTTTTCCGGGAGCAGGCATGACACATTTTACGGGCACCGCAAAATCGATCCGTCTGATTGGCGGGGTCCGGGTATTGGACTTTATCAATACCACCAACGGCCGTCGTCCCGGCACTGCGCTCAAGGTCGTGGAGGAACGGCTCACCAGCTTTCGGTTCTTCTTTGAATGGGCACGTCATGCGTCGTTGATCTCTGCCCAGGAGTTTGATGACTACAAGCCGATGGTGTTTGAGTCATCGATGGCCTACCAACCCGACCTGGACCTCATCATTGCGTTCCGGGAATGCCTTTACCGGGTGTTTTATCCGTTGTCGTCAGGCGGCGTCGCGCCCGATGAGGCGTTGCAGCAGATCAACCGGGCGTTTGTGCAAGGTGTCGAGCGGCGCTTGCTGCGTTCCGTCGAGGGTAAGCCCGCCTGGGGGTGGAAGCCTTGTACCACCACCCAGGAACTGACGGCCATGGTGCTGGGTCGCCTGGCCATAGACGCTGCGCAATTGCTGGTGTCGGGTGATCTGCACGCGTTGCGCAGTTGTGCCGCCACCGACTGCGACTGGGTGTTCCTCGACGTTTCCAAGAACAAACAACGCAAATGGTGCCAGATGAGCGTGTGCGGCAGCCGAGAGAAACTCAGCCGGCTCAAGCAGGTTGGCGGCGCACAGTAGTTTCAACGTCAGACGGCGGGTAGCAATTGCTCCACTTAATAGGAAGCATTACTATTCACGCCCCGCCTCCCCAGTGTTCCCGCGATGATCCCGCAGCCGCCCCGCAGAACAGGCTTTTTCGAACACTACGAAGAGTTGATCGGAACCTGGACGCGCCGTCTGAGGAGCCGTCACCAGGCCGAAGACCTGGCGCATGACACCTTTGTGCGGGTGCTGGAGGCAGCGTCTGGCGAGGTGGCGCAGCCGCGCGCGTATCTGCATCAGACAGCGCGCAATATCGCGGTGGACGCCTATCGACGCGAGGACCGCCGGGAGGCCATCACGCTCGAATCCCTTGATCAGCGTTCGCCCCACAGTGGCGACCCTGAGCATGTCATGCACGCGATCCAGCTGGCGGATTCCATCGAGCGGGCACTGGCCGAGTTGCCGCTCAACTGCCGCCGGATCTTCATCTGGCAGAAAATCGAAGGCCTGACGCAGCAGGAAATCGCCGAGCGCCTGGGGCTGTCAAAAAACATGGTGGAAAAGTATATGATCCGCACCCTGCGGCATCTGCGCGAGCGCCTGGACGCGATGGCGCCATGACTGCCCGCTTTGAAACAGGATCTTCCATGACGGATAACCGTGCCCGAGACGAAGCCGCGCAATGGTTTGTGCGCCTGCAACACACGCAGCTGAGCGTTGCCGAGCGCCAGCGCTTCGACGCCTGGCGCAACGAGCATCCGGATCATCAATACGAATTCGATGTGCTGCAAGGCGTGTGGAGCGCCACCGACCTGCTGCCCCGGGCACGTCTGCAGGCGCTGTGCGAGGCGCCGGTGGAAAAGCCCAGGCGCCGCGCTGTCTTGCGGTACGCGGTGGCGGCCAGTGTCGTCGCCGTCGCCTTGGGGCTGGGCCTGTTCAGCGCCTTGGATCATCCCAAGCCGTACCGTGCCGAGTTCAGTACACGCCTGGGCGAGCAGCGCCAGGTGGCATTGCCCGATGGCTCGGTGATGGATCTGAACAGCCGCAGCATCGTCGCGGTGCACTACGAAAAAGGCCGGCGCGGCGTGGAGCTCAAGCGGGGCGAGGCGTTGTTCAGCGTCGAGCATGACAGCGCTCGCCCGTTCGTGGTGGCCGCCGGAGCAGGGCAGGTGACCGTCACCGGCACGCGGTTCGATGTGCGCCGTGATGAAGACCAGACCCGTGTCGTGGTCGAAGCCGGTACCGTGAAGGTACGAGGCCGCACGCCGGACTCAGTGGTGACGCTGACGGCGGGCCTGGGCACCCACGTCGACAGCCAGGGGCTGGTGGCGGCCGCGTACGCCGTGAACACCGAGGCGCTGACCGCCTGGCGCGCGAACAAGCTGGTGTTCAACAACGCTTCGTTGAGCGAAGTGGCGCGGGAGGTTTCGCGCTACCGCGAGCAGCCGCTGCGGGTCAGCACGCCTGCCGTGGGCAACCTGCGCTTGACCAGCGTGTTCAAGGCCAACGACACCGACGCCTTGCTCAAGGCCTTGCCGCACATATTGCCGGTGGCCGTGCGCCCCTTGCCGGACGGCAGCCAGGAAATTATTTCACGCTGACATTCAGGTTTTTTCCGAGTTCTTCGTCTTCTCCTGCAACTGCAACTGGTTTGCATTAACAGCGCATACACTTGCGATCACAGGACTCGGTTCGACGTGAAAAAACTCGCCCTCCACAACAATAAAATCTCTCGCTGGGCGCCGCTGGCCTTGGCGCTCGCAGTCAATGCCGCGCTCCCTTCGGCCTACGCGGCCGAGGCGATCCATATCCAGGCCCAGCCCCTGGGTGCGGCGCTGAGCCAACTGGGCCAGCAGACGTCCCTTCAAGTGTTCTTCAGCCCCGACCTGGTCGCTGGCAAACACGCGCCCGCGGTCGACGGCAACCTTTCCCCTGAGCAGGCACTGCGCCAGTTGCTGCAAGGCAGCGGCCTGGACTACCAGATCGATGCCGGCTCCGTGACCCTGCGCCAGTTGAACAGTGGCTCCGGTGCAGCCGGCTCGCCGCTTGAACTGGGCGCCACCGACATCAAGGTCGTCGGCGACTGGCTCGGTGACGCTAACGCTGAAGTGGTGCAGAACCACCCCGGCGCGCGCACCGTAATCCGTCGCGAAGCCATGGTGGAGCAGGGCGCGATGAACGTCGGCGACGTGCTGCGCCGTGTGCCGGGTGTGCAGGTGCAGGAAGCCAACGGCACCGGCGGCAGCGATATTTCCCTCAATGTCGGCGTTCGTGGCCTGACTTCGCGCCTGTCGCCTCGCTCCACCGTGCTGATCGACGGCGTACCGGCTGCGTTCGCGCCGTACGGCCAGCCACAACTGTCGATGGCCCCGATCTCCGCCGGCAACCTGGACAGCATCGATGTCGTGCGCGGTGCGGGTTCGGTGCGTTACGGGCCGCAGAACGTCGGCGGTGTGATCAACTTCGTGACCCGCGCTATCCCCGAGATATTCTCCGGCGAAGTCGGCACCACCTTGCAAACCTCCGCCCATGGCGGCTGGAAGCACGTCGACAACGCGTTTATCGGCGGCACCGCCGACAACGGCATCGGCGTCGCGTTGCTCTATTCGGGGGTCAATGGCAACGGTTACCGCAACAGCAACAATTCCAACGACATCGACGACGTGATCCTCAAGACCCATTGGGCGCCGACCGATCAGGACGATTTCTCGCTGAATTTCCACTACTACGACGCCAGCGCCGACATGCCCGGCGGCCTGACTCAGCGGCAATTCGACGCCAACCCCTATCAATCGGTACGGGACTGGGACAACTTCAGCGGGCGCCGCAAGGACGTGTCGTTCAAGTACGTCCGCCAGATCGACGACCGCACCCAGGCCGAGGTGCTGACCTACTATTCCGACAGCTTTCGCGGCAGCAACATCGCCAACCGCGACCTGCGCACCCTCGGCTCCTACCCGCGCACCTACTACACCTTCGGCATCGAGCCGCGGGTGTCCCATGTGTTCGATGTAGGCCCAAGCACCCAGGAAGTCAGCCTGGGTTATCGCTACCTCAAGGAAGGCATGCATGAGCAAGCCACCAGCCTGAACCTGGTCAACAACGTACCGACGCCGGGCGGGCAGAATGACGGCCACGTCTACCAGGACCGCACCGGGGGCACCGAGGCCAGCGCGTTCTACATCGATAACAAGATCGATATCGGCAAGTGGACCCTCACCCCAGGCATCCGCTTCGAAGACATCCGCACCGAATGGCATGACCGCCCGGTGGTCGCGCTGAACGGCACCCGCACCCAGGAAAAACGTCGCGAAGTCCACAACAACGAACCGCTGCCGGCCCTGAGCGTGATGTACCACGTTTCGGACGCCTGGAAGTTGTTCGCCAACTACGAGACCTCGTTCGGCAGCCTGCAGTATTTCCAACTGGGCCAGGGCGGCACCGGCGACCAGACCGCTAACGGCCTGAACCCGGAAAAGGCCAAGACCTATGAGGTCGGTACGCGTTACAACAACACTGCCTGGGGCGGTGAGCTGACATTCTTCTACATCGACTTCTCGGATGAGCTGCAGTACGTCAGCAACGACGTAGGCTGGACCAACCTCGGCGCCACCAAGCACACCGGCATCGAGGCCTCGGCCCATTACGACCTGGCGAACCTGGACCCGCGCCTCGATGGCCTGACTGCCAGTGCCGGCTTCACCTACACCAAGGCCACCTCCGAAGGCGACGTTGCGTTCAAGGGCCGTGACCTGCCGTTGTATTCCCGTGAAGTGGCCACCTTGGGCTTGCGTTACGACGTCGACCGCTGGACGCACAACCTGGATGTCTACGCCCAGTCCGGCCAGCGCGCACCCGGTACGACCAGCACCTACATGACCCAAGGCACCGCCGATGGCCAGTTCGGCGATATCCCTGGTTATGTCTCGGTCAACGTGCGCAGCGGTTATGACTTCGGCGAGCAGATGTCCAACTTGAGACTGGGGGTGGGCGTAAAAAACGTCTTCGACCAACAGCACTACACCCGTTCCAGCGATAACAATGCCGGGCTGTACCTGGGCGAGCCGCGTACGTTTTTCGTGCAGGCCAGCGTCGGGTTCTGATCGATTGTGATGAAAAGCCGCAGTCCGATCGGGCTGCGATTTTTACGTTTTTCCTACATCTGTACAGCACAACTTTCTGGCTGTTCTGGAACTGATTCCGACATCAACTCCACACATGGACACACCTGAGGAGCGACAGGCTGAAGGTGATGCTCAACGTACTGGAGAAATTTATGTCGGTATCAACCCTCGATTCATCCCTCTCTGCTTCAACAACGGCTGATCTCGCGCACAATCATGCCAAACCTCAGGCGAGGGCCAGCGGCTCGGCGCCTGCTGCGCCTTCCTTTCATGGCCAGAATAGTGCAAGCGTCAATTTCAGCGTCCGCGATCACCAGGCCGGGCCGGTGCTGGGTGGCTCTGCGGCAACGGTGCAACGTCAAAACGGTACTCAAGAGGCGCCTGTGTCGCCCCGTTTCCTGGAGGCGGTCAGGCGCTGGGTGGGCCATTGGTGCGGGCATCGGCCACACCCGCATCCCGGCTGTGGCAACCCGCCGCCAAGGCCCAATCCTAGCTGTAGCAATCCGCCGCCAAGGCCCAATCCTGGCTGTAGCAACCCGCCGCCAAGGCCCAATCCTAGCTGTGGCAACTCGCCGCCAAGGCCCAATCCTGGCTGTGGCAATCCGCCGCCAAGGCCAGATCCGAGCAACGGCAGCGCGCCGCCGCGACCTACGCCCACCCCTGGCCGACCGTTCCCGACGCTGCCATGGCGGCCTGATCCGCACTACTCACACAAAAATAATGAACAGTTGGCGCAGCAGTTGCTCGACAACTTCGCAGCCTTCAAAGACCCTCAAAACCCAGGTTACGTCAGCGTTGACAGCCTTCACGCGATGGCCAATAAAGGATGGTCCGACGACCCCGCAATGAACAAGAACATTCGCCTGGCCAGGGAGTTGCTGCGGCGCTCGGAGCTGACGGATGCCATCGACCGGCACAGCACCACAGGTGCGCTGGATGGTCTGATCGGCCGGAAACAGCTGCGCGCGATTATCAACGCAGACAACCATTTCAAGTACAGCAGCGACAAGCAACTGGCGCAGGAAATGCTCGACCATTTCAAAGAGTTAAAGGGCGGCAAGCGGGGCCCGAACCTGCGGATTGCAGACTTTAAAAAGTTGGCGTCCAGCCCGCTGACGGGGGATTCTGCGAAGGATCACCTGATCCAACTGGCGCAGGAATTTCTCAAGCGCAGCGATCTGGTGTCGAAGCTGGACAACCTCGCCGGACCGGAGAATGACGGTCGAATCAGTTGGAAAGCCCTGTATTTGATGTCTCGCTGAAAATCCCACAGGCGCCATAACAGCGTCAGGCGCCTGCCTTACTGATGCCAGCAACGGATTGCCCCATTTGCCACGTGGATCCGACCCAACGGCCTTGATCAGAACGGCCGCTTTCAGATTTCACATGAGGGTTAGCCCGATGACTTCAACCTCCTTTCAATCCCCTACGTCCGGCTGTCGGGGGGCACTTTGCAATACAGCTGGAATGCGTCATTCGACAGCAGAGAGGGACGAGGCTCTACACGCCGGCCAGGCGCCGTCGTATGCACATGCCGCCGAGACCCGACGGATGAAGGCTTTCACCGGCCAGTGCAAATTCCGGGCGCCGGTCGCCGACGACTTTTTTCGTGGCCTGCCTGAGCCTGAGCGGCCTTGCGGGGATGGCCCCAAGGCACCGAGGCACGCTGGGTGGATCCCTGGCTGGTTCGCCTGGTTCGCAGACAAGCGCTGAGTTGCTCCTGCGTGGCGCCAACGTTTTACATGCTGTCACGGGTATTTATCAGTCAACCGGAACTGCCGTGCCCATCCAGCCACACATCGGGGGCCGATCTGGCTGAAACCCATTGGGCTCTATCGGTCACCCAGGTAGCGAATCCCAGGCACGCGTGTATTCGAAAAGTTGGAGAGACCCACTATGCTCGAGGGTGTATTAATACCCGTACGGTCGTCAGTCCCGGATGAGGCGACCCTGCGGCCCGCTACGCCACCACCGGCCATTCCCCTGCAAACCTGGAATGACGCCCGGTCGGATCCCCCTGATGGGACATCTCGCAGACCGCCGGTAGTGCGACGAACACTCTTTGCGCCACATCATCGGGGGTTGCAGAACGCCGTCGTCGCACGCACGAACCTCCCTGAACCGGGTGCAACGTCCTCCGATAGCCAGTTGGCGACGGTCCTGGAGAAAAACTTCGGTTTGCTGTACCCATTCCTCAAGGAAGGGCGTTTGACCTGGTCGGCCTTGCAGCGGGTCGCCGCGCAACCTGCAGGCCAAAACGAAGAGAGGGATAAAACCATCAAGATCGTCAGCGAAATGCTCAAGCGCCCGCCGTTGATTGACGCGATCATGAGCCGCAATGGCGATATCACGCGAGACAGCCTCAAGGCTGGCGCTTCGGCGTTATCAGGGAACAGCTCGCCAAATGAATTCAGCCAGGATCCGTTCCATGCCCAGGGCAACGCCCGGGTGGTTCAGGCCCTGCAATTCCATTTTGCGCTACTGCGAGATAAAACCAAGGATCGGACATTTCTTTTCGAGCAGCATCAGTACATAGAAGTTGCCGCCCTCAAGACGGTGATGCAGGACCCGTACGAGGTTGATCCGCAGGGTGCGCCTGTGCTGGAGCCCCAGACTGGCATGCCCAGGCCCAAGTACAGTGAACTCTGCGTCTACACCGCCAGGAACATCCTCGAACGGCCAGGTTTGTTACGCTCGCTGGAGCAAGCCAATGGCACGCGATTGTTTGGTCCACCTCAATATGAAGGCTATCTCAGCAACAAGAGCCTCGATCGCTGGCTGGAGCAGGATGAGGCTCGCAAAGCGCGCTGAAGTTATACCTTGAGAACCTTGCCGCTGATTGCCACCGCCGCCAGCAACACCGCGATCAGCACAAAGGCGGTGCTGAGGCTGCTGCCATGGGCGATAAAACCGATCACGGCGGGGCCCGCAAGAATCCCGGCGTATCCCAGGGTGGTAATCGCCGGCACCGCAATATGCTCCGGCATGACCGTTTGCTTGCCGACGGCGGTGTACAGCACCGGCACGATATTCGAACAGCCAGCGCCCACCAGCGCATACCCGAGCAACGCGATTTCCCAAGCCGCAGACAAGGTCGCCAGCAGCATACCGGCGGCGGCCAGTGCGCCGCCGATCACGATGACCCGGCGGGCGCCCAGCCGTTTCACGATGGCATCACCGGTCAACCGCCCAGCCGTCATGGTCAAGGCAAATGCTGCGTAACCCAGGCCTGCGTAGGCTTCGTCCAGGCCGCGTTCGGCGCTGAGGAACACGGCGCTCCAGTCGAGCACCGCGCCTTCGGCCAGGAACACGATAAAACAAAGGCAGCCAATGAACAGCACCACGCCGTGGGGGACGGCAAAGGCCGGCCCGGAACTTTCGCTGCCATAAGGCAGCAGGTGCGGCGCGGCCTTGAGCAGCGCCGCCAGCGTAATGACGATCACCACCAGGGTCGCCTGCAAGGGTGACAGGCCCAGCCCCAGCAATGCCGAGACTCCCGCCGCACCGACAATCCCTCCCAGGCTGAACAGCCCATGAAAGCCCGACATCATGGTCTTGCCGCTGGCCCGCTCGACGATCACCGCCTGCAGGTTGACGGTGGAGTCCACGGTGCCCAAACCGGCGCCAAACAGGAACAGCCCGATCATCAACAATGGAACCGAGCTGACCGTGGCCAGCATCGGCAACGCCAGGCAGATCAAGATCGTCCCGGCACTCAACACGCGTCGGCAGCCATAGCGCGACGCCAATGCACCTGCTACGGGCATGGCGATGATCGAGCCGACACCCAGGCACAACAACAGCAGGCCCAGCGTGCCTTCGCTCAGGTTGGCGCGGGCCTTGGCATAGGGCACCAGCGGCGCCCAGGCGGCGATGCCGAAGCCGGCAATGAAGAAAGCGATACGGGTCGACATTTGCTCCAGCCGCCCGGGAACCACGGACGCTGGGAGGGGGATGGCAGTCATGAAAAATCCTTGTTTTTGCGTTCGATGAACGGTGTCCGGCGCGACATCGTTGCACATCAGGCCTTGACGCGCGAGCAGGGTTCCCTTGGGATTCCGGGTGGTTATGAATTTTATTTTTACAAACCTGGAACGTCCGGCGGCTTGGCAACCACACAAGCAGTATCGCGTTTGCAGGAGGCGATCTGGAAGGTGCGTAATCCCTGCGGGGGCTTTTGAACCCCTGGGTTCTCGCGGTGGATTACCACCTTCCAGATCGCCTCCGATCGTTGGGGCGTTCTGTAATCAGTGTTCCTGGGCGAAACGTTGCTGAGCGTCAGTCTGTTCGGGGCTGCGCAACCGCAGGCATGAGGTTTCCTAGCGTTTGACGCTGCGATCTGGTGTCAGCCATTTCTCTATTCATTACTCATTCCTGTGAAAGCTAGAGTAGGGCATTTCTTATTGTTAAGAAGTGGCTCTTTGACGTGTTCGCTTATTTCTTAACAGACACTTCCAACTCAGGCGTACGAAACTTCTTTTTTATTTTCAAACAACCGATTTTTGCCTGGAATCGCTAAGCTTCAGGGCGTTCAGGTACTTTTCTCGGCAACTCTGTCATCTCCAACGAGAGGAACTCTCCCGGGGTGTCCACTCATTAACAGCGGGTAACAACGGATGGTTAACGCGTTTGTTTCGTCACGTTTCAATTTGACGCTTCCACATATAAATATCGACTTAGCCGTGCTGGCCTTCAAAGGCAGCGAGATCCTTGATCAACCGTTTTTCATCCATGTGCAGGGGGTGAGTGAAAACCCTTCCCTGGACCTGGAGAGCTTGCTTCACCAATCTGCCTACCTGGACTTCGGCGAAATGAGCGCAGGCCTGCATGGGCAGGTTTACGCCGTAGGCCGTGATGACCTGGGGCGTCGCGTCACGCGTTATCACCTGACCCTGGCGCCGCGCCTGGCCTATCTTGCGCACCGGCGCGACCAGCGGATTTTCCAGCAGCGCAGCGTGCCGCAAATCATCGCCACGGTCCTTGAGCAGCATGGCATCCTCGCGGACGCCTATAGCTTCGAGCTTGGCCCCGTGGTTTATCCACCGCGCGCATTCTGTGTGCAGTACGCCGAGAGCGACCTGCACTTCATCCAGCGCCTGTGTGAAGAGGAGGGCATTCATTACCATTTTCGTCACAGCGCGGATGCGCACCTGTTGGTCTTTGGTGACGACCAGACGGTGTTCCGCCGTTTGCCCGTGCAACGCTATTGTGCCGACGGCGGGCTGCAAGCCGGTACACGGGTTATCCAGCGTTTCGACGTACGCCTGGCCACCCGTAGCCAAAGGACGGTGCGGCGCGATCACGACTTCGAACATCCCTCGCTGCAGCTACAGGACAGCGCGGGTCCTGCCTCGACAGGCCCCCTTGAGGACTATCGTTACCCCGCGGGCTTCACTGGCCGCGCCCGTGGCAAGCACTTGGCGCGTCGTGGGCTGGAGCGCCACCAGCGTGATCGGCACCGGGCGTTGGGCAAGAGTGATCAACCCGCGTTGCGCAGTGGGCACTTCCTTGAAATGCGCGACCATCCCGATCTGTCCTGCAACGACCTGTGGCTGATTACGTCGGTGCGTCATGAAGGTTATCAACCGCAGGTGCTGGAGGAGGCGGTGCCCGCGGCGGATGGGTTCCAGGGGTATCGCAATCGCTTTACCGCGACGCCGTGGCAAGCGGTGCACCGACCCCCGCTCAAACACCCCAAGCCGACCATCAATGGCAGCCAGACCGCAACGGTGACCGGGCCGGCCGGCGAGGACGTGCATTGCGACGCCTATGGCCGGGTGAAAGTGCGCTTTCACTGGGATCGCCTGGACACGTCCGACGACAAAAGCAGTTGTTGGGTCCGGGTTGCGTCCGGGTGGGCCGGTGACGGGTTCGGCGCGATGATGATCCCACGGGTGGGCATGGAGGTTCTGGTGACGTTCCTGGAAGGGGACCCGGACCGGCCGTTGATCAACGGTTGCCTTCCCAACGCGCTGCACCTGCCGGCTTATTCCTTGCCGCAGCACAAGACTCGCAGCGTCTTGCGCAGCCGCAGCGCCGTGGGTGGGCAGGGCTCCAATGAGCTGTTCCTTGAGGACCGTCGTGGCGAGGAGCTTGTTTACCTCCGGGCGCAACGGGACCTGGAGCAGCAGATCGGCCATGACAGCCGGTTGGAAGTGGCGGGAGAGCGGCGGGAAATCATCCATGGCATCAGCACTGTCCATCTGCAAAGCGAGGAGCATCGCCACGTCACCGGCGATCGCAACGTCGTGCTTGAGGCCAACGATTACCTCGATGTACGCGGCGATAGCCGGACCCACGTCGCGCAGACCCTGGTCATCGAAGCCGGGCAGCAGCTTCACCTCAAGTCCGGCGCCAGCCTGGTGATCGATGCCGGAGGGCAACTGAGCCTCAAGGCGGGTGGGGAGCACCTGGTCATCCAGGCGGGCGGTATCTTCAGCAGTCGTCCCATTACCCTGGGCGGTGCTCCGTCCGTGACGGGATTGGCCGACGCATTGAAGGTGGCCGACGTGCCAACCATGTCTGAAGCCCAGGGCCGCATCATGAGCCTGGCCAAGCAGTTGGGGGCGGATTACTGCCCGCTATGCGAACGCTGCCGCGAAGGCCAGTGTGATCTGCCGAGGAGGGCTGCCTGATGCAGGACATGCCAGGCCGATGGATGGATCAACAGCAGCAGGCGGGGCGGCGACTGTGCTTGATCCTTGAGGGGCAGCATGAAGCGCTTCAGCCGCTGCTCGCGGCGCGCGATGTGTCAGGGTATCGCAGCCTCTACGCCGGGACCGCCCTGGCGGAATTGGCGGCGCAAGGCCCCGTTATCCTGCTGCTGGAACGGATGAACGAGCCCGCGCTGCTCAACCTTCTGCATCAACCCGAGACGAACTGGGGCTGGCTGGGCAGCCTGCCCAGCGAGGACCTGGCCGCCGTGGCTCGGCACTGGCGCGACCGCCTGCTGGTGGGGTCGCCAGGCGAGCAATCGCTGTACCGCTTTCACGATAACCGCACCCTGGCGCGCGCGCTGGCCTACCTCGACCGGGACCACTGTTCACTCTTTCTCGGCCCATTGATCAGCGTCTGTTACTGGCACGACGACCGTTGGCAGTGCGATGACAACCCGATCCCCGGTGAATATCCGGCGCCCGACCTCGCCCCTTGGCTGAGCGCGCCAAACCCGAATGCCGAAGCCATCCTTCACGCCAACATTCTGCGTTATCTGTTGGCCGAACACAGCGAAGACCTGGTGGCACTGGTTGAATTCCAGGACCCCAGGGTCTGGCTGACCCAGGTGCTGGGGCAGGCGCGCGCCTGGCAATGGCGGGCGCCGGAGCAACTGGAGTTTTTGGTGGTGCGCAGGTTGGAGGAGGCCACGGGAAACAGCTTCATACGGTGGCAACCGAAAGAGGAAGAAGCACCACAGGATCACTTTCAGCGGGTGGTGGAGCAGTGGAACTTGATGGGGAAAAGGGATGAGTAAAAGATGGTTTGGCGTGTTGATTGTGCTGGGGGTGGCGGGCCTGGCGGGATGTGCGGGAAAGCCGGATGACAGCTTTACATTGGAGGTGGATTTGCCGGCAGAATTTCGCTTTATCGGCGCCGCCTACTACGGTCCCGCGACGAGACAAACCTGTACGTTGCCGAGGCGTCGAGGCAAGAGACCGGAGCGGAAAATTTTTATTGCGCGTTACAAGCCCGTGGCTGAGCGGGTGAGTTTTGAGTTGCCGCTGACTGAGGTGATTGAAGGTTGCCCTACAGTTTTGCGGAGTGTGGAGTTTGATATTTATGCGAAGTGGGGAAAACGAGATACGGATGTTGGGGGAGACCTTACAGGTTTTCCAATTCTAGATGATTCAGGCGCTGATGAATCAGGAATGCCAGTAACAGGGATTCAGGAGTTACACAGGCAATGTCAGTGGTTGTTTCGGACGGTAGGGCCACAGCACGCGATCGTCAAGATTCTAAGATGCCGTTTTCTGAACACAGCGAGTCCGTTGTCAGGTTTTGTGCAACGAGATCAGCTACCAGGGAAAACGCTCAGGATGGTACTGGATGTCATTGGTAAGGAAGAACCGGCTGTTGGTGATAACTGGGTAGTCGTACCAGGCGGCTGGAGGCGTTGTAGAGGTAGAAGTTTTGAAGACCTTGATGCGTTTTGTAACGGCAATACCTCCGACTTCAAACCCATAAAAATGCCGGATGGTCGCGTATGTGATGTTTATCCATCGTGTAAATAACAAGGAGCACGTTCATGAAGCTGGATGCACGGAAGCAATCTTTTTTCAGTGATAGCAAACCGGCCTGCTCATTGCGAGGGCATTGGGTGAGCTTTTGCCTGGTCGATGAGCTGGGCGTTGGAGCGGCATACGGCGGTCTGCCCTACACCGTCCACGATAGCGCTGGGCAGCAGTACAAAGGCAGGTTGAATGGAGAAGGATTTGCCAAGCTACAAAATATCTACTGCGGACCTGTGGTGCTGGTTTTTGACGAATTGTATTCAGGAACAGAGCAGCCGTATCAGCGGCTGATGTTGCGCTCCACTTACCAGCTTCCTATTACCGAGCTTCAAGTTCGGGCTGAGCAGACTCGGTTTGCTGGCTCTGACGGTCGGCGCACCGAAGGGCGTCGAGCTCAGCAAACGGCCAACCGGTTCTATCAAGTCGAAGTACGAGATTTGGTTCGACATGTCGCGCACTTACCGTCGATTGAACCGCGAACTCATCAGCCCCAACGGCATGCATTAGAAATGATGGCAAACCTGGGATTTAGTCCGCCGCAGCCGACGTTGGCGGGGGTGGTGCTATTTCCCAATTGCCATACTGTTCTGGAGGTCAGGCCGCTACGAGCCCTGCGGCCATTGCTTTCAACGGAAGACGGGTTCTGTGCGTTGAATCTTTATCAACTGGCGTTGATGGCCTCCTTGAGTTATTGCAATTTTGGACAGGAACCGCCCCAACGGCCTCAGGACGAAGTCCGCTTCCCGCTTGATCCCAGCGTCGGGCACCTTTTCGCTGAAAAGCTCTCGGGTTATCACGAAGCCTGGCGAGTCGATGCAGAGCAACAGCAGCGCTTCTACCCCCTTTATGAGGAGGTGCCATACTCTCGACGCTTCGAAATTCTGCCCTTCGATCCTGTGATGTATCCACAAAACCGACCGGAGCTGGGTGAGAAGCAAGAGCACCCGGCGCGGCTGCACTTTTTCGACGATAAAGAGTTTGGTACCGATACTCAGGCTTTTATCAGCCATCACGAGGAGGTGATCCTGATTGCGGTACGTGGCACCGCCAGTGCCGCTGATGGGCTGCGAGATGCAAACGCCCACCAGGTAGCTTTCGCTGAAGGCGTAGGCAAGGCTCACGAAGGTTTTTATCAGGCTTACCGGGCGATGCGCGATTTCGTGTTGTACTACCTCGATCAATTCCACACTGGCCAACGAATAATCATCTGCGGCCACAGCCTGGGCGGCGCGATTGCGTTGCTATTGGCAGAAGGACTACGTCGTACTCCGGGCCGTGAATACAACATCCTCCTCTACACCTACGGCGCCCCCCGCGCCGCCGACGCGGAATTCACCGCAGGCGCGTCCTCCCTGGTCCACCACCGCATCGTCAATCACAACGATCCGGTCCCCAGTGTTCCAGCCCCGTGGATGAACACCACCGCCAAACTCTGGGTTCCTGGCGCCGTCACACTGTTCAGCGCGCCGGCACCGGGCGGCCTGTTGTTCGCCGCCGGCCTGGTTCGGTTGGGCGGCAACCCCTACCAGCACCATGGCGAACAACAACACTTCATGCCGATCATGCTGCCGGATGGCACGCGTTCATCGGTGCTTTGGAAGCCGGGCTGTGAATCCATCCAGGAGGCCGGCTGCAACCGAGCGTTGCAACTCCACGCAGACATGCCCGACCGCGATAACCTGCTCAAACAGCTGTTCCAGGCCAATCAGCACTTCATGACCGCCAGCTACATCCCGGCTGCCTGGGCGACGCTGCGGCGCTGGCAACAAAGCCAGGAAAGCAGCGGCCCCTTGGTAACGCCAAGAGAGTTCGAGCTGCTCGATCAAGCACTCGAGGACATGCGCCAGCAACTGCGAAACAAGCGCCGCGAACTCGCGCGTCTGCGACCCGCCAACGACCGTGGCTATGAGCACAACGAAGCCTTGAACACCGAGATCGATCGCTTGCACACCAGCCGCGAGCGCCTCGCAACCCTGCGCTGGCGCCGGCTCGAAGCCCGTGATGTCTACGGCAGCCACGCACAGGGCGCCAACTTGCAGCCCAGCCTCAAGCGCTGGTTCAGCCACCGTGAAAACCGCGAGCTGTCGCAACTCGCCAGTATCCCTCCCGCCGTGGACAACGAATGGGGGAGGGCACAGACGCTGGATATCGATTCGATCGTTTGACCCAGGCTTTATACAAACTCCACCTGCGCGGGCCGACGCTTCATCAACACGTTGCCGTTGCGGATCGAGTACAGCGGCAAGCCCTGGCTGCGGATGACCTCGTAGTCGCTGTCCGCCGAGAGGATCAACAGGTTCGCCGGCCGTCCCGGTTCCAGGCCGTAGCGGTCACCCAGGGCCATGGCCTTGGCACTGTTTTCGGTCACCAGGTCGAGGGCGTTTTGCAAGTTGCGGTAGCCGAGCATATGGCAGATGTGCAAACCGGCTTCGAGCACCCGCAGGATGTTGCCATTGCCCAGGGGGTACCAGGGGTCGACGATGGAGTCCTGGCCGAAGCACACGTTCATGCCGGCTTCCAGCAGTTCATTGACCCGGGTGACACCACGGCGTTTCGGGAAGGTGTCGAAGCGGCCTTGCAGGTGAATGCTTTCGGTGGGGCAGGAAACAAAGCTGATACCCGAATGCCCCAGCAGGCGGAAGAGTTTGGCGCAGTAGGCGTTGTCGTAGGAGCCCATGGCCGTGGTGTGGCTGGCGGTGACGCGCTCGCCCATGCCGCGGCTGCGCGCTTCTTCGGCCAGCACTTCGAGAAAGCGCGAGTGCGGGTCGTCGGTTTCGTCGCAATGCACGTCCACCAGGCAACCGGTACGTTCGGCCAGGTCCATCAGGAACTTCACCGAGCTCACCCCTTGGTCGCGAGTGTACTCAAAGTGGGGGATACCGCCGATCACGTCGGCGCCCAGGCGAATGGCTTCTTCCATCAGTTCGCGGCCATTGCGGTACGACTCGATACCTTCCTGGGGGAACGCGACGATTTGCAGGTCGATCAGGTGCGTGGTGTCTTCGCGCACCTGCAGCATGGCCTTGAGCGCCGTGAGGTCCGGGTCGGTGACGTCGACGTGGGTGCGCACATGCTGGATACCGTGGGCGGCGAGGGCCTGGATGGTCTTCCGAGCGCGTGTCCTGGTGTCTTCCTCGGTGATGGTGGCCTTGCGTTCGCCCCAGCATTCGATGCCTTCGAACAGGGTGCCGCTCATGTTCCAGCGTGGCTCGCCGGCGGTCAGTGTGGCGTCGAGATGGATATGCGGTTCGACGAAGGGTGGGATCACCAGGTTACCGGCGGCGTCCAGGTCGTTGGCCGTCGCAATCGGCGATCCCGCTTGCGGCGTGATGCTGGCGATCCGGCCATGTTCCAGGTGCAGATCATGCAGGCCTTCACGGTTGCGCAGGCGAGCGTTGATGATGTGCATGGGCAAGTTCCTCTTGGCTAAAGACAATCAGGCAGACAGTCGCCAGATCATCGGCGCAATGCCGATGTCCAGGCGATCATAAGCATTATCCAGCGTCAGCCCGTACAGGGCCTCGATCCGCTGGACGCGGTGGGTCAAGGTGTTGCGATACACGGCCAGCCGCTGGGCGGCGGCCACCAGGTTACCATTCTCATGAAACCAGGCTTCGACGGTGGGCATCAGGCTGGGGCCATGATGCGCGTCGTGGCGCAGCGATGGGCCTGTCTCACCCGCGCGCAGTCGCATGGATTCCAGGCTTGTCAGCGCCAGCACGTCGGCGACGGTCAGGCTCATGCCTGGGCTTCAGCCAAGGGCGCGCGCACCCTGAGTACGGCAGTGAGCGCGATGTAGGTCAACGATGCGACAACGATCCCCACCAACGGTGCGACCCAGGGCGAGTTGAACGCCAGCACCGTACCCACGGCATAGGCCACCAGTCCTGGCCAGTTGAACGCCGGCAGGCGCGCGTCGGCCAGGCGTGGATAGCGGCCGCGGTAGCGATAGAAGAAGTCCGCCATGATCACCCCGCCAATCGGTGGGATCACCGTGCCGAGCAGAATCAAATACGGCACCAGCAGGTCATACATACCGAGCAACGCCAGCAGGGTCCCGATCACGGCACCGGCCAGGGTCACCGTCTTGCGGCGCTTGGTGCGCAGCAGGTTGCAGCCGGCTACCGCGAAGTTGTAGATGGTGTTGTCCTGGGTACTCCAGATATTGAGCAGCAACATGGCCATCGCCGCCATCGCGAAGCCTTGCAGCAGCAAGACTTCAACCACGTCCGGCTGTTGATAAACGATGGCACCATAGGCCCCGATCAGCACCATCAAGCCGTTGCCGATAAAGAAACCGATCAGGCTGGCCAACACCGCCACCTTGGCCGAGCGTGAAAAGCGCGTCCAGTTGGTGGCTTGGGTCGCACCGCTGACAAACGTGCCGAACACCAGGGTAATGGCCGTGGACAAATCCAGTTCACCGGTCGGTACCACTGCCAGCAGCCCATCCAGGCCGCCGACTTTCACCGTGGCCACCCACATCGATAGAAACAGCAGGATGCCCATGGCCGGCACCGCGATGTAGGACAGGATCTCCAACCCGCGATAACCAATGTAGGCCGTGGCGCAGAACACCAGGCCAAACACCACCATCAGCGCCAGCACGCTGCCCGGGCTCAGCTCGAAATACTTGCCCAACACCACGGCGGCAGTGGCGGTGCCCCAGGCGTACCAGCCGATCTGGGTGAAGCCCAGGATCAAGTCACTGAGCTTGCTGCCCACTTCGCCAAAGCAGAAGCGCCCCATCAATACCGAATTCAGGCCGCTCTTGAACGCGATGTAACCCAGGCCCGCGGCGTAGGTACCCAACAGCAGGTTACCCAAGGCCACGACACCCAGCATGTCGGTGAAACTGAAGGCCACCCCCAGCTTGCCGCCGGCAAACATGGTCGCGGTAAAAAAGGTAAAGCCCAGCAGCACCATGGCGGTGGATGCCAGGCCCTTGCGCGCATGCAACGGGACTTCGCTTAAGGGGTAGTCGTTGCCCGGTTCTTGCTGCGTCATGTGCCTTGCTCCCTGAATGAGTGACGCAGGCCCGTTGCACCGCGCGTGCCAAATCGGCAGTAGCGATGCGCGCACGGCAGGCGTTGTGCGCTGTGCACAGTATTTATAGCCAAACAGGGGAAGAAACGCTGGAAGAGGTGTTCGCGGTGCCCCGTCGGGCACGAAAGCGGTGCGGCGGTGATACAAATTGGATCAGTCGAACAGGCACAAAAAAACCACCGTGCAGGTGGTTTTTTCATATCCCGGGCTTACTCGCCGCGATAGATGCAGCCGCTGGTGCAAGTCTCGTGGATGCGAATCGCACTGAGCTCGGGCAGCAGGGGTTGGAGTTCCTTCCAGATCCACTTGGCCAGCACTTCGCTGGTCGGGTTTTCCAGGCCTGGGATGTCATTGAGGTAGTTGTGGTCGAGACGTTCATAGAGCGGCTTGAAAATCGCCTTGATCTCCGAAAAGTCGCGAATCCAGCCGGTATGGGGATCCAGGTCACCGCTGAGGTGGATCGCCACCTTGAACGAATGCCCATGCAGGCGCCCGCATTTGTGGCCTTGCGGTACGTGGGGCAGGCGGTGGGCGGACTCGAAGGTAAACTCTTTGAAGATTTCCACAGTATTTTCAGCTCGGTCAGGTATCTGGCAGGCGGCGAGTTTAACAGCTTGATCCCTTGCTGCGCATGCCGCTGGGTCAGAGTACTTGCAAGCGCTCGCCCAACCGGCCGTTATCCGCCAGTTCCAGAAACTCATCACCCAACCGCCGACTCTCGCTCATCGCCGTTTGCCAGTACCGGTTACGGCTCGCGTCATCGCCCATGAAACGCTTGAAGTCACTGCGATCGGGCAGTTTGCCGTAAGGCAGGCGGGCCAGGTAATCCTTGGACGGCGCCAGCAGCAACACATCCTGCAGACCCTGCTGGCTGCTGCGTCGCCACGGCAAGCCTTTATCGAACCAGCCGGGAATGATCCGATCGGTAAAGTGCGGGTACAGCACGATGTCGTCACCTTGGTAGGGCAGGTCGAGGTGATAGTCCAGCAGGCCGCCGTCGCGGTAGGTGCCGGCGCCCGCGCCCGGCAGGTCGCGTACGCCTTGCATCACCATGGGGATCGAACCCGACGCCAGCAGCGCCTGGCGCAGGTTGCCCAGTTCGAGGCCGAGGAAGCGCGACGGGAAATCCTTCAACGGATGCACCGGCGGCGCCTGGCGCGGGTCGTGGATGATCAGCCGTTCGAAGTGCCGCGATAGCCGTGCGCGGCCGCGCAGGTTATCCGCAATTACCGACGACAGGCCCAGCCCGAGGCGCCCACGATGGTCATCGGCAAGCAGGCCGTGGCTCTTGACCACCAGGATGTTGAGGCGATAGTTCGGGTTATCCAGCACCCGTGCGTCCCGTCCGGCCAGCAAGTCGTCGAGCATGCGCTGGCAGCTGCGGCTGACGTCGGCCATGGTCACGCCTTTGGCAAAGCGCTGTTCGTTATACAGGCGGCCGAGGTCCAGCAGGCCCTGCACCGGGTCGGGCAGGCAAGCACTGGCAAACCGCCAGGAACCGATGGAGGCGCCGATCAACGACCGCTCCCGAGGAGCGCGGGGCAGCCAGTCGCCGAACAGCGCCAGGTCCAGCCCCTGGATACCCAGCGCCTTTGGGCCGCCGGCCGCGCCAGGCAGGATGCCGACGTCGGCCGGCGTGAGGCCTCGCTCACGAATGCGCGCCAATGCGCGTTTGCCGGCCTTGAGAGTCAGGGCGGGAAACTTGATGTGGATGGCTGTCATACCGGTCTCTGTTGAAGCGAGCAGGAATTATAAGAAATCTCGCGCAATGATTGGAGAAGAGCGTTGTCGGAAATTGCCATGGTGGCAATTCAGGTTCAATTAAGTTGCAGCGGGTACGGTGGCCTGCGTAGGAAAACATCCTGTAACGGAGACTTATGATGAAGCGCCTCACCGCTCTGGTCGCCGCCGGTATCATCGCCCTCACGGCAACCCAGGCCGGAGCCGTGGACCCCGACAAACCACTGAACGTGCCTGCCACTGTTACTATTGTCGCCTTTGACCAACTGGAGGCCACGGCCTTGGCCCTGCACCCCGGTTCGAGGCTGCTGGACACCGACCTGGACGAGGAGTACGGCAGGTACCTCTACCAGGTCGAATTGGAAGATACCCAGGGCATCGAATGGGACATTGAATTGGACGCGCTCACCGGGCAGGTTCTCAAGAATCATCAGGATACGTAATGAAGGTAAATTTACGCGCCGGCAGTCGAGTCGCGCTGGTGCTCCTGGCATTTTGCTCCAGCCTGGCGGCCCGCGATCTCAATCAGGATGAAGCCCTGGCCTTGCGCCAGCAAGGAGTAATCCTGCCGCTGGAGCAACTGTTGCACCAGGCCATGGAACGTTATCCCGGTTCACGCCTGCTGGAAGCGGAGCTGGAAAAGAAGCACGGCCGATACGCTTATGAAGTGGAGCTGGTGACCACCGAAGGGGTGGTCCGCGAGATCAAGCTGGACGCCAGCACCGGTGTGCTGATCAAAGACGAGGAAGACTGATGCGCCTGCTTCTGGTGGAAGACAATGTACCGTTGGCCGACGAACTGTTGGCCGGCCTGCAACGCCAGGGCTACGCCGTCGACTGGCTGGCCGATGGCCGTGATGCGGCGTACCAGGGGCGCAGCGAGCCCTATGACCTGATCATTCTCGACCTGGGATTGCCTGGCCTGCCCGGGCTTGAGGTGCTGGCGCAGTGGCGTGCCGCCGGGTTGGCGATTCCGGTGCTGATCCTCACCGCCCGCGATTCCTGGGCTGAGCGCATCGAAGGGCTCAAGGCCGGTGCCGATGATTACCTGAGCAAACCCTTTCACCCTGAAGAGCTTCACCTGCGCATCCAGGCGCTGTTGCGCCGTTCCCATGGCCAGGCCAACCAGCCCACCTTGCAGGCCGCCGGGTTGCATCTGGATGAAGGTCGCCAATGCGTGCTGCGCGACGGCGCGGAGATCCAGCTGACCGCCGCTGAATTCCGGCTGTTGCGCTATTTCATGCTGCACCCCCAACAGATCCTGTCGAAAAGCCACCTCGCCGAGCACCTGTACGACGGTGAGACCGAGCGCGATTCCAACGTGTTGGAGGTCCACGTCAACCACTTGCGCCGCAAGTTGGGACGCAGCGTGATCGAAACCCGGCGCGGCCAGGGTTACCGGTTTGGCGCCAGCCCTGCATGAAGTCCATTCAACGACGCCTGAGCCTGGGCCTGATCAGCGTGATGGTGATCGTCGGCGTGGTGCTCGCGCAAACCAGTCTGTGGTTGTTCGAAGCCGGGCTGCAGCGCTACCTGGAAGCCGGGCTGCGTAACGACGCCGAAAACCTGCTGGTGGCCATGGTGCGCGGGCCCAACGGCTTGCAACTGGATGAGCAGCACGTCTCGCCGGCCTACCAGCGGCCGTTTTCCGGGCACTACTTTCGTGTCGATTTTGCCGATACCCACTGGCGCTCCCGCTCCCTGTGGGACCAGGAGTTGCCGCGGCTGCCCGAGGTCGGGATCAAGGGCAACCTGCAACTGGGGCCAGAGGGCCAGCAATTGCTGGTATTGCGCTCGGACTACAAGCGTTTCGGCCAGTTGATTTCCATCAGCGTGGCTCAGGACTACACGCCTGTACGCGAAAGCTTTCGCCTGATGCGCCAGATCGGTCTGGTGCTGGGGCTGGCGGCGCTGCTGCTGGTGCTGGTCCTGCAACGGGTCACCGTCCGCCGCGCCTTGCGCCCCCTGGAAACCGCGCGTAACCAGATCGCCCAACTGCAACAGGGTCAGCGCTCGCAGCTCGACGAGCAGGTGCCCCTTGAGCTGGAGCCCTTGGTGGCGCAGATCAACCACCTGCTGGCGCATACCGAAGACAGTCTCAAGCGCTCACGCAATGCGCTGGGCAACCTCGGACACGCCTTGAAAACCCCGCTGGCGGTGCTGTTGAGCGTGGCGTCCAGCGAGCAGCTCAAGGACCGGCCCGCGCTGGCCAAGCTGTTGCGCGAGCATCTGGAACAGGTGCAGCAACGCCTCAATCGCGAACTCAACCGCGCTCGCCTGGCTGGCGAAACCTTGCCGGGTGCGCTGTTCGACTGCGAAAAGGAACTGCCCAGCCTGTTGGCCACCCTGAATATGATCCACGGCGAACACTTGGAGCTGAGCTACCACGTCGACCCCGGCCTGCAACTGCCCTGGGACCGTGCAGACCTCTTGGAAATGCTCGGCAATTTGCTCGACAACGCCTGCAAATGGGCGGACGCCGAAGTGCGCCTGACCCTCTCCGAGACCGAGCACACCTACCTGCTGGCCGTGGAAGACGACGGCCCCGGCATCCCCGAAACCCAGCGTGATCAGGTCTTCAGTCGCGGTACACGCCTGGATGAACAGATCGATGGCCACGGCCTGGGATTGGGAATCGTGCGAGACATCGCCGAAGTGTGGGGCGGGGTGTTGCAGCTGCAGGATGCTGAACTGGGCGGCCTTAAAGTGCTGATCGAATTGCCCAAGCGTTAACGCGGGGTACGATGTGGTTTGCCTGCGATAGCCCCAAGTATCTGCACAACTTTAACGGCTGACAAATCTCCTGTAGTGAGCGGGCTTGTCCCGCGCTGGGTGGCGAAGCCGCCCCAAACCAGGCGCCCCGGTTTTGTCTGGAGTTCGGCGGTGTCTCGATTGGGGCGGCTGCGCCACCCAGCGCGGGACAAGCCCGCTCACTACAAAATTGTGTAGATCCTTAGGCGGCGACAGCATCATCTTGGTTGAGCGCAAAGACCGAAGGCGCCTGCATCGCGGGCAAGCCCGGCTCCCACAGAAAAGCACTCCCACGCTCAGTCTTCAGACGCGGAACTGATCCATCAACCCCTGCTGCTGGTTCGCCAGGCTGTTCAACGCCTGGCTTACCCGCGCCGATTCGTTCGCCTGCTCGGACAGCGACTCGGTCACGTCCCGAATGGTCGCCACGTTGCTGTTGATCTCTTCGGCCACGGCGCTTTGCTCTTCGGCGGCGCTGGCGATTTGCAGGTTCATGTCGCTGATCACTGTGACGGCGGCGCCAATCTGGCGCAGGGCGGTCACGGCCTCGCCCACTTGTTCGACGCTGCCCTGGGCCTGGCGATAGCTGTTGCCCATGGCGCCGACGACATCGGTGGTGCCGCTTTGCAATTGCTCGATGACCAGGCGGGTTTCTTCCACCGACTCCTGGGTACGCCGTGCCAGGTTGCGCACTTCATCGGCCACCACGGCGAAGCCACGGCCGGCCTCACCGGCGCGGGCGGCTTCGATGGCAGCGTTGAGTGCCAGCAGGTTGGTCTGCTCGGCGATGCCGCGGATCACTTCCAGTACCGAACCGATTTTCTCGCTGTTGGCGGCCAGGCCTTCGACCTGGGTCATGGCCGTGCACATTTCCGCCGCCAATTCCCCGATGTTGCGGGTGGTGCGGTCGATCACCGTCAGGCCGTCACGCGTAGACTGGTCGGCATCGCGGGCGGCTTGGGCGGCCTGGGCGGCGCTGCGTGCCACGTCCTGGGCGGTCGCGCTCATTTCATGGGACGCAGTGGCTACCTGATCGACCTGGCGATACTGCTGTTCCATGCCGGCGCTGGTTTGAGTGGCAATCGCAGCGGATTGGTCGGCGGTGCCACGGGCGTCCTGCACCGAGCGCTTAACTTCAGCGATGATCGGTTGCAGTTTGTCGAGGAAACGGTTGAACCAGCCTGCCAGTTGCCCCAGTTCGTCCTGCTTGTCGTAGGCCAGGCGGCGAGTCAGGTCGCCTTCGCCGCTGGCAATGTCTTCGAGCATGTGCGCCACCCCCAGGATCGGCCGGGTCACGCTGCGTGCCATCAGCCACACCAGGATCAGGCCGACCACTGCGGCGAGCAGGCCCAGGCCGAGTTCCAGCAGGGTGCCCTTGGCGTTGTCGGCATCCAGTTGAGCTTTCAGGGCTTCAGCCGGCGCTATCAGGACCTTCTCCGGCACATCCAGCAACACGCCCCACGGCTTGCCGTCCGGGATCGGCGTGAACGGTGCCAGCACCTTGAGTTGATGGTCGGTGCGCAGGCTGCGGATGTGTGTACTGCCGGCCAGGGCGCTGATCAACTGCGCGCCGTTGACGGTGTCGACCTTGTCCAGGCGCTGGCTGAGTTTGCTGGCGTCCGGGCTGTAGCCGGCGAGCAATCCGGTGGGGCTGAGTATGCTGACCTGGGTGTGGCCGTCGTACAGCTTGCGGCTGGCCTGTTGGCTCACGGCCTGCAGGCTATTGAGGTTGATGTCCACCGACAGCGAGGCGATGACTTTGCCATTGGCCATCAACGGGAAGACGATGCTGGTCATCAGCACGTTTTGCCCGTCGATCATATAAAAGTAAGGTTCGATCACGCACGGCTTGAGCGTGGCGCGCGGGCACGTGAACCAGGCGTTGGCCTTTTCACCGCTGGGCCCGACGCGGCTGTCGGACATGTCGCTTTCCGGCAGGGCCATCGAGGTCAGCTTGCCCGGCGTCGGTTGCGACCAGTACAGGGCGAAGCGCCCCTTATTGTTGCTGCCCAGCTCGGCCTGGTCGGCGAACAATTCATCCTTGCCGTCCAGTGCATTGGCCTCGAACACCAGGGACAGGCCAAGCAAGTCCGGGTTGGCCTGCAACGCGGCCTTGACCTGGCGGGTCAGGTCTTCGCGGGTATCGAAAGCGTCGAGAAAACGCTTTTCGGCCTGCTCGCGCAAGAACAGCACCTGGCGTGAAAAACCATGGCCGTACTGGTAGGCGTCCATGAACTGGCGGCGGATGCCCAGCGCCTGCACTTCGCCCTGGGCCTCGATGCGCGCCTGGGCGGCTTCATCGAGCATCTGCATGCTGGACGCCTTGACCTGCTGCGAGCTCTGTTCCATGCGATACAGCGACAGACCCACCAGCAGGGTCACGATCCCCAGCAGGCACAGGCCGGCCAGCAGGGTGATTTTCCATTGAATGGAGAGCTGCCTGAGCGACATCGGTACATCCTTACCTGAAAACACATAGAGCCCGGTTATCGGCCGGTTCCGCCTTTTCTTTATTCAAACGATCAATTTAAACCTCAAAGCGGCGCCGTTTTTTGACATGAGCGCCGGCCTCCTGCAAAGTGCGCGCCCTCTAATAAGACCTCCTTCACGCCTGCACGCTGGCGGCCGCCGAATGGCTGCCCAGGTGCGCGCGTGCCTGTTCTTTATGTTTTTTGCTTGAGGTAATCATGATTAACGCAGTCATTGCTGCGGTCGGCACCATGCTGGTGCTCAGCCTGTCCCGCGTGCACGTGGTCATCGCCATCATCGTCGGCGCCCTGGTAGGCGGACTGACCGGTGGCCTGGGCATCGACGCTACGCTCACTGCCTTCAACGGCGGCTTGGGCGGAGGGGCGACCGTGGCCTTGTCCTACGCCTTGCTAGGCGCTTTCGCCGTGGCCATTGCCAAATCCGGCCTGGCTCACGCCCTGGCCGACAAGGCGTTGCTGCTGGTCGACCGCCAGGAAGCCAGCGGCGGCAGCCACGTCAAATGGCTGCTCATCGGCCTGCTGTGGGTGGTGGCGATTGCCTCGCAGAACATCCTGCCGATTCATATCGCCTTTATCCCGCTGTTGGTACCGCCGTTGCTTTACGTGCTGACCAAGCTGCAACTGGACCGCCGCCTGATCGCCTGCGTGATGACATTCGGCCTGATCACACCCTACATGTTCCTGCCGGTGGGCTTCGGTAACATCTTCCTCAACCAGATCCTGCTGGCCAACGTGGCCAAGAGCGGGGTGGATATCAGCCAGGTCAATGTCACCCACGCCATGAGCCTGCCGGCGCTGGGCATGGTGGTCGGCCTGCTGGTGGCGGTGTTTATCAGCTACCGCAAGAAGCGCGTCTACGACCTGGAGAAAATCGAGCGGGTTGAGCAGGTGGCGGTGCAGTACAACCCGCTGACCCTGCTGGTGGCCGGCCTGGCGATTGCTTCGGCGTTCATCATCCAATTGTGGCTGGACTCGATGATCATCGGCGCCCTGGCCGGGTTTCTGATTTTCTCGGTATCGGGCATCGTGCGCTGGCGCGACACCGACGATCTGTTCACCGAAGGCATGAAGATGATGGCGATGATCGGCTTCATCATGATCGCCTCCTCGGGTTTTGCCGAGGTGCTCAAGGCCACCGGCGACGTGCGCTCCTTGGTGGAAACCTCGGCGGCCTTCATCGGCCACAACCGTGGAGTCGGCGCGTTGCTGATGTTGCTGGTGGGGTTGCTGGTGACCATGGGCATCGGCTCGTCGTTTTCCACCGTGCCGATTCTCGCCGCGATTTTTGTGCCGCTGTGTGTGCAGTTGGGCTTCAGCCCGGTGGCCATCGTGTGCATCGTCGGCACCGCCGGTGCCTTGGGTGACGCCGGCTCACCCGCGTCGGACTCGACCCTCGGCCCGACCTCCGGCCTGAATGTCGACGGCCAGCACCACCATATCTGGGACACCGTGGTACCCACATTCCTGCACTACAACCTGCCGTTGCTGGCCTTTGGCTGGCTGGCGGCCATGACCCTTTGACCGTCTTGCCTCGGTGAGGGCTTCGTCCTCGTCGGAAGAAGCTCAGGGCTATGTAGGGGCTCTCTGAATTCGCCCCTCACCCAGCAGGCGCCGCCGTCCGGGCGGCGCAGGGCCCTTATATTCCGGAGCTTCTCACTCGATTGAGGCACTCCGATGAACAAGATCGTCCTTTTCCTGGCCGTTCTGATGCTGGCAGGCTGCAGCACGGCCCCGAACAACCTGAGCGTAAAAAACGGCTACGCCATCGACACCACCCACAGCTCCCCGAACCAGAACGAACGGGTCCGCTATCTCGTTCTGCACTACACGGTCTTCGACGACAAGGACTCCCTCGACGCGCTGACCAACGGCACCGCCAGTGCTCACTACCTGGTCTACAGCACGCCGCCCACACACCGTGCGCTGCCGGTGGCGTTGCAATTGGTGCCGGAGGAAAAACGGGCCTGGCACGCCGGGGTCAGTCAATGGGGAAACCGCACCCAGCTCAATGACACGTCCATCGGCATCGAGATCGTCAATGCGGGCTTTATCGATGGTCCGACCGGACGCCTATGGTTCCCCTACACCGACGCGCAGCTGGCGTTGGTCAAGCGGCTCGCAGCGGACGTCATCAAGCGCTACGCCATCGAGCCGCAAAACGTCATCGGGCACAGCGACATTGCGCCCCTGCGTAAATCCGACCCCGGGCCGTTGTTCCCCTGGCAGGCGTTCGCCGAGCAGGGGATCGGCGCCTGGCCAGACGCGGCCACGGTGCACAAGCACCTGGCCGGGCGCCCGGCCTCTCAGCAGGTTGCCGTGGGCACTGTGCAACGCGCCCTGGCCACTTACGGCTACAAGATCCCGCAGACCGGCGAGTTGGACGAAGAAACCCGCCAGGTCATCCGGGCATTCCAGATGCATTTCCGCCCGGCGGGGATCTCGGGTATCCCCGACGCCGAGACCGAGGCCGTCGCATTGGCCTTGGTGGAGAAGTATTACCCCTGAAGGCCAAGGTGGCCCGAACGGCAGGCCGGGCCCTACAGAATCCAAGCCATTGGCCGTTAACCTCTCAAGTCGCCACTAATAAGAGAGAAAACCCATGCGCCTGAGCCTCAAGGCTAAAGTCCTGTCCCTTGCCGTAGTGCCGGTGTTGCTGTTTGCCGTGGTCATCAGCCTGACCACCGTGTGGATTTTGCAGGGGCAGGCGCGCAATGAGGTGGATGAAACCCGTCAGCGCCTGCTCAATGACGCCAAGGCCACGCTGCAAAGTTATGTCGAGGTGGCCATGAGCACCATCAAGCCGCTCTACGACGCGGCGGCCCCCGGCGATACCGCCGCGCGCGCCCAGGTGGTCAAGTTGCTGTCCAACACCAGCTATGGCAAGGACGGTTATTTCTTCGGCTACGATTCCGAGACCATTCGCCTGTTCAAGGGCAACAGCCCCGATGGCGTGGGCAAGAGCTTCAAGGACAACCGCGACCCCAACGGGGTGTACGTCAACCGCGACCTGGTCAAGGTCGGCAAGGACGGCACCCACTACCTGCAATACAGCTCGACCCAGCCGGGGCAGACCGAACTGGTGCCCAAGATGGGCTACACCGAATACCTGCCCAAGTGGGACATGGTCATTGGCACCTCGGTGAACCTGGACGGTATCGAAGCCCAGGTCGCGGTGGTCGAGGCCAAGGTCGAGAAGCGCATGGAAGGCGTACTGCTGAGCATCCTCGGCGTGGCCGTGGTGGTGCTGCTGGTGATCGCCGCCATTGGCATGGTGCTGGCCAATACGATCCTGCGCCCGCTGCACTTGATGAAAGCCAACCTCGACGACATCGCCGCCGGCGAAGGCGACTTGACCCGTCGCCTGGCCATCACCAGCCAGGACGAGTTGGGCGACCTCGCCGGTGCGTTCAACCGCTTTGTCGACAAGATCCACGGCCTGGTGCGCCAGATCACCGAAATGACCGCCCAGCTCACCGGCCTGGTCAGCCAGGTGTCCGAGCAGGCCCAGCGCTCCGAGCAGGCCATGGAACGCCAGCGCCACGAGACCGACCAGGTGGCCACCGCGATCAACCAGATGTCCTCCGCCGCACAGGAAGTGGCGCGTAGCGCCCAAGGTGCCTCGGTGGCCGCCCAGCAAACCGACGCCGAAGGCCAGGCCGCCAAGCGCGTGGTGGATGGCAGCATCGCGCAGATCCATGCGCTGGTGGGCGATATCCGCAGCAGCGGCGTGTCCCTCGACAGCCTGCAGCAGGACGTGTCGTCCATCGTCAGCGTGTTGAGCGTGATCCGCTCCATCGCCGAACAGACCAACTTGCTGGCGCTCAACGCCGCCATCGAGGCCGCGCGGGCAGGGGAGGCCGGGCGTGGGTTTGCCGTGGTTGCCGATGAAGTGCGCGCCCTGGCCAGCCGCACCCAGACCAGCACCCAGGAAATCCAGGGCATGATCGACCGCCTGCAAAAAGGCACCGAAGCCGCCGTGGAGGCCATGCGCCGTTCCAGCGATGCCGGCGACGGCACCTCGGCCCAGGCCAACCAGGCCGGGGCGTCCCTGGACACCATGGCCCAGTTGATCGGCACCATCAATTCGATGAACGCCCAGATCGCCAGCGCCGCTGAAGAGCAAACCGCCGTCGCCGAAGAAATCAACCGCAGCGTGCATCAGATCGCAGTGGCGGTGGACAGCGTGGCCGACGAGACCCAACGAGGCGCCCAGACGTCCCGCAGCCTGGCGGACCTGGGGCAGCGCCTGGGTCAGTTGGTGGGGCAGTTCAGGATTTGATGCGGGTGTAGGCGTAGATCAAGAGCGGGTTGAGTGCACTGCGCTGAACTGCTTTTCTGTGGGCGCTGGCTTGCCTGCGATAGACATAGGTATCTACACAACTTTGTAGTGAGCGGGCTTGTCCCGCGCTGGGTGGCGAAGCCGCCCCAAACCAGACGATCTGGTTTCATCTGGAACACTACGGTGTCCTTATCGGGGCCGCTTCGCCGCCCAGCGCGGGACAAGCCCGCTCACTACAAAGATGTTAGATGCCTATGCTGCGATAGCATCAACTCGGTGTAATTGATGTACCGAGTTGCCTGCATCGCAGGCAAGCCAGCTCCCACATTTGCACCGCGATTGACATAAGCAACGGATACGCCGCCAACCCAGCCCCGCTCCAGCTCGACAACCGCTACCGGATATCACGCATCAGCAAGCCGAAGCGTACGTCCATCTCGGCCGGTACCGGCACGTAAACCGTGTGCCCGTCCCCCGGCGCCACCTCGGTCGCCTCGCCCTGGCGGTTGTGCATCATCTGCAGGTCAAAGTGAAAGTTGCCGGCCGGGGTCATCAGTTCCAGGTGATCGCCCACGGCAAAGCGGTTCTTCACCTTGACCTCGGCCAACGTGCCCCGACGTTCACCGGTCAGTTCGCCGACGAACTGCTGGCGCTCCGACACCGAGCTGCCGTGCTGGTAGTTCTGGTATTCATCGTGCACGTGGCGGCGCAGGAAACCCTCGGTGTAGCCGCGCTGGGCCAGGGAGTCGAGGTCGGTCATGAGGCTGCGGTCGAACGCGCGCCCGGCCACGGCGTCATCGATAGCCCGACGATACACCTGGGTGGTGCGCGCGCAGTAAAAGTGGGATTTGGTGCGGCCTTCGATCTTCAGCGAGTGCACGCCCATGTGCGTCAGGCGTTCCACATGCTGCACTGCGCGCAAGTCCTTGGCATTCATGATGTAGGTGCCGTGCTCGTCCTCGAACGCGGGCATGTGCTCATCGGGGCGGTTGGCCTCCTGCAGCAGGAACACCCGCCCGGTCGGCGTGCCGATGCCCAGGGTCGGTTCCGGCTGGAACGCCTGGACAATATCGCCCGTGGCATTTTCCACTGCCGGGGTGGCCTGGTACTTCCAGCGGCATGCGTTGGTACAGGTGCCCTGGTTGGCGTCGCGCTTGTTCATATAGCCCGAGAGCAGGCAGCGCCCGGAATAGGCCATGCACAAGGCACCGTGCACAAACACTTCCAGTTCCATGGCCGGTACGTGCTCGCGGATCTCGGCGATCTCTTCCAGGGACAGTTCCCGCGACAGGATCACCCGGCAGATCCCCTGTTGCTGCCAGAACTCCACGCTGGCCCAGTTCACCGTATTGGCCTGCACCGACAAGTGCACCGGCATCTGCGGGAAATGGCGGCGCACCAGCATGATCAACCCCGGGTCAGACATGATCAGCGCGTCCGGGCCCTTGGCGATCACCGGGGCCAGGTCCTTCAGGAAGGTTTTCAGCTTGGCGTTGTGCGGCGCAATGTTGACCACCACGTAGAACCGCTTGCCCAGGGCATGGGCCTCCTGGATGCCAAGGGCCAGGTTGGCGTGGTCGAACTCGTTGTTGCGCACCCGCAGGCTGTAGCGCGGCTGGCCGGCGTAGACCGCATCGGCACCGTAGGCGAAGGCGTAACGCATGTTTTTCAGGGTGCCGGCGGGGGCGAGGAGTTCGGGAGCAATCACTGAGGGCATGGTCGGTACTTGAGTCAAAAAGTGCGGCAGGGTAGTGCACGCAGGCTAGAGGGTTATTGATCTGGGTCTACCCTTACAACAAAGATGGCACTCGCAGCGCCGGCAGCGGACTAAGCAGCAGGGCGCGGATGCGCGCTCTGCATTTTTGACATGGACCGGACATGAATCAAACCACTCTGCAATTCAAAACCCTGCTGTTGCTGCTGGGCCTGGTGACCATCGCCTTTATCTGGATATTACTGCCGTTCTACGGTGCGGTGTTCTGGGCGGTGATCCTGGGGATTATCTTTGCCCCGATGCAGCGTCGGCTGCAGCAGCGCTTTGGCTGGAACCGCAACCTCACCTCCCTGGCGACCTTGAGCACTTGCCTGGTCATCGCGATCCTGCCGGTGATCATCACCAGTGCCTTGCTGGTGCAGGAAGGCGCGACGCTCTACAAGAACGTCGAAAGCGGCAAGCTGGACGTGGCCGGGTACATCGAGCAGTTCAAGAACGTGTTGCCGCCGTACTTCCAGCACCTGCTCGACCGCTTCGGCATGGGCAACCTCGAAGGCTTGCGCGAAAAAATCGTCAAGAGCGCGATGCAGGGCAGTGAGTTCTTTGCCACCCAGGCGTTCAGCTTTGGCCAAGGCACGTTTGATTTCCTGGTGAGCTTTTTCATCATGCTGTACTTGCTGTATTTCCTGCTGCGCGACGGCCCGGAGCTGGTGCGCAAGGTGCGCCTGGCGGTGCCGCTGGCCGAGCCGCAGAAGCGTCGGTTGCAGCTCAAGTTCAATCGGGTGGTGCGCGCCACGGTCAAGGGCAATGTGCTGGTGGCCGTGACCCAGGGTGCGCTCGGCGGCTTGATCTTCTGGTTCCTGGACATCCCGAGTGCCTTGCTCTGGGCGGTACTGATGGCATTTCTGTCGCTGTTGCCGGCGGTCGGCGCGGGGATTGTCTGGGCGCCGGTGGCCGTTTATTTCCTGCTCAGCGGTTCGATCTGGCAGGGCGTGGTGCTGGCGCTGTTTGGCGTGTTCGTGATCGGCTTGGTAGACAACGTGCTGCGGCCGATCCTGGTGGGCAAGGACACCAAGATGCCGGACTACCTGATCCTGATCTCGACCCTGGGCGGCCTGTCGGTGTTTGGCCTGAACGGTTTCGTGATCGGGCCGCTGGTGGCCGCGTTGTTCATGTCCAGTTGGGCGTTGTTTGTGGAAAGCAAGCCGCGAGTCAAACTGCCATTACCGTGAGCCTCAGGCGTGAAGCCTGAAGTTCGAAGCATGCTGTAGCTGTTTTTCGGCGGCGGACAAGGACGTGAGCGGGCCGCTGATGGCTTCGCCATCACTTACCAGGTACCAGCAGGCGAGCAAACCCAAGGCTCGCAGCGGGGCGGGGACGGCGCTGCCGATGACGGACATGATCTGAACTGTGGGCATAAGGACCTCCAAACGTGATGGAGGTCACCTTACGGGGTGAGGCGACGCTGGAAAAATCACCTGTCTCGATAGTCGACATCGACGCGAAGTGTCAGTCCACCACTTGATCGAGCATGTTCACCACTTCCTGTTCGCTCAGCAAACCCTTGCGCACCAGGTTTTCCGCCAGCAGGGCGAGGAATTTGGCGCTGCGGTGGCCTTCCAGGTGCTTGAGCTCGGTGAGGGCGCTGTAGACCTTGCTGGACGTACAGAGGCCAGCGGTGCGGTGCGGATTTTGTGTGGGCATGGTCAGTCGTCCTTGTTGTTATTGGGTGGACAAGCTCAATAGTGAGAGTCTGTTGTGACACAAACATGACAGCGTGAGGTCTGCTCGGGCAAGTAGACATTGCCGTCGATGATGTGGGATTGCGCCTGCGGCACTGTCTTCAGAGCGACCTTGGCGCGACAAATCCGGCCTTTGCGGCAAAAAAAAGGCCCCGCAACCCTGCGAGGCCTGTTCCAGCGGCAGTGCTTACCAGCCGCGGCCGTAGTAGCCGTGGGGCGGCCCGTAATAGCCACGCGGTGGGCCATAGTAGCCACGCGGAGCGCCGTAATACACGGGCGCCGGGCGGTAATAAACCTGTTGTTGTACGTACACCGGTGGTGGCGGTGCGTAGTAGACCGGCGGCGCGGCATACACCGGTTGCGGTTGCACATACACCGGCTGCTGCACATAGACCTCACGTGGCTGGCTGGCAACCACGGAGCCCACCACGGCGGCGCCGACCAAGGCACCCAATACGGCCGGGCCACCCCAACCACCACCGTGGGCGGAGGCTTGGCCTGCCATCGCGAGTGCGCCAACAAGCAAGGCGATCTTGGGGATTGTACGAATCATGGTCATTCCTCGGTTAACCCCTGCGCTTGTGGTCTGCCATCAATCGACTCAAGTAATGTCGCGGGGGATACTTTTAAGACAACGTATTTCTAAAAAACAGCACAGCCGCCAGGTAAAGGTTGTGTAAGGTCTGTATCGATTTGCTTACTCAAGGAGTTACCCATGCAGATGCACCCCAACAAGGACACCCAGCTGTGCATGTCACTGTCGGCGCGCCCCGGGAATTTCGGCCTGCGTTTTCATAACCACCTGTACGAACAGCTGGGTCTGAACTTCTACTATAAGGCCTTCAGCAGCCAGGATTTGCCCGGCGCGATCGGTGGCATCCGCGCGCTTGGCATCCGCGGTTGCGGGGTGTCCATGCCGTTCAAGGAGGCCGCCATTGCCTTAGTGGACGAACTCGACGATTCGGTTCAAGCCATCGACTCGCTGAACACCATCGTCAACACCGACGGGCATCTCAAGGCCTATAACACCGACTACATCGCCATTGAACAATTGCTGAAAAAACACGCGGTGCCAAAGGAATCGACTTTTGCCCTGCGCGGCAGCGGCGGCATGGCCAAGGCCGTGGCCAGCGCTTTGCGCGATGGCGGCTATGCCAATGGCATCATCGTGGCGCGCAACGCAACCGCGGGCCAGGCGCTGGCGCGGAACCTGGGGTATGAGTGGCAGGCACAATTGGCTGGCTTGCGCCCGCAGATGCTGATCAACGTGACGCCCATCGGCATGACCGGCGGGCCGGAGGCAGATGCATTGGCGTTTGACGCCGACGTCGTAGAGGCCGCCGACACCGTTTTCGATGTGGTGGCGATTCCCGCCGAAACGCCGCTGATCCTGCGCGGTCGTGCCGAGGGCAAACGGGTGATCACCGGGTTGGAAGTGATCGCGATCCAGGCGTTGGAGCAGTTTGTGCTCTATACCGGGGTGCGTCCTACGCCTGAGCAGTTCGAGAAAGCCGTGGCATTTGCCCGCGCTTGAATGCACGTGCCTGATGGGATGAAAACTCATCCCATCGCATCCCCCACCCAGTACCCAAGTAGCATAGGTCTCACCGCCCACCCTTCGTACACTCATGTCTTAGAGGGCATAGGTACTACACATCTTGTAGTGAGCGGGCTTGCCCCGCGCTGGGTCGCGAAGCGGCCCCAAACCAGGCGACCTGGTTTGATCTGAAACTCGCGGTGTCTTTAATTGGGGCGGCTTCGCCGCCCAGCGCGGGGCAAGCCCGCTCACTACAAGGGGACCCACGATGCAGAGCAGTGAAGGTGTGGTCAGCGCCATGTCCCAGGCCGACGACCCTGGGCAGGCCGCCGAAGAGCTGGCGCGGCAACTGCTGCATCCCTACCTGGGTTTTGTGCTGTTTTTCTGTTCCGCCTCCTATGATTTGCAGGCCTTGGGCCAGGCGCTGCAACAGTGCTTCGCCAGCGTGCGGGTGGTCGGCTGCACCAGCGCCGGTGAGATCACCGCCCAAGGCTATGGCCGCAACTGCATCACGGCGGTGGGGTTCCACCACGCACACTTTTCCATCGCCACTGAGCTGATCGATCAGGTGGAGCACTTCAGCCTGATCAACGCCCAGGACATGGTCGAACGCCTTGTGGGCGGCTGTCGCAGCAACACGCTCGCGCCGATCAAGGGCAACACCTTCGCGCTGACCCTGCTCGATGGCCTGTCCAGCCGCGAAGAAATGGTGCTCGCCGCCCTCAGCGCGGCGCTTGGGGACATCCCTCATTTCGGCGGCTCGGCAGGCGACGACAACTTCCTCACCCACACCCACGTCTACTTCAACGGCGTGTTCCACAGCGGCGCGGCGGTGGTGGTGCTGGTCAATACCTGGCTGGATTTCGAGGTGTTCACCACCCATCACATCCTGCCGCGCAGCGAAAAACTGGTGGTCACCGGCGCCGACAGCCCGTCGCGCCGCGTCTTTGAACTCAACGCCGAGCCTGCCGCCGAAGAGTACGCGCGGCATATCGGCGTGGCGGTGGCCGACCTCGACCACCGCACCTTCGCCGCGCACCCGCTGGCGGTGCGCATCCACGACCAGTACTACGTGCGCGCCATCCAGCAAGTGCATGCAGACTTGAGCTTGAGTTTCTACTGCGCGGTAGAAAACGGCATCGTACTGACGGCGATGAAACCCGGACCGATTCTGCCGAACCTGGAAACCTTGTTCGAAGGCTTGCAATCGCGCCTCGGCGATCTGCTGTTGACCATCGGCTGCGACTGTTTCCTGCGCCGCCTGGAGCTGGAGGACAACGGCAGCCTGGAACAGATCGGCAACTTTCTGCGGGACCAGCGGGTGATGGGCTTCAACACCTATGGAGAACAGTTCAATGGCATGCACATCAACCAGACCTTCACCGGCGTCGCCATTGCCCGCGGCCGGCGCTGAATTGCTTGCCCAAGTGGCCCGGCTGCAACAGGACAACCACAAGCTGGCGCGGATCAACGCCGCACTGATCGAGCGCATCGAGTCCGGCATGAGCCAGGGCAACAACCCTTACACGACATTCCAGCATTCGGTGGTGCTGGCCGAGCAAGTGCGCGAGCGCACCGACGCGCTGAACCAGGCGATGGCCGAACTCAAGGCCAGCAACCACTTGCTGATCAACGCCCGGCTGCGCGCCGAAACCCTGCGCGGCGAGCAAGCCGCGGCGCAGAAGGCCCAGGAAAGCGAACGCTGGATCCGCCTGATCACCGACAACGTGCCGGCGCTGATCGGCTATCTGAATGCCGACCTGGTCTATGAGTTCACCAATAAAGTCTATGAACAATGGTACTGCTGGCCGCGCGGCATGATGCTCGGGCAAAGCCTTCGCCAGGTGCACAGCGAGCAGCATTGCCGGCGCCTGGATGCCTACGTCGCCCGCGCCCTGGCGGGGGAGAGCGTGACCTTCGAGTTTGCCGAAACCAACATCAACAACCAGGAACGCTACATGCTGCGCTCCTATGTACCGAATATGCTGTCCACCGGCGAAGTGGTGGGGATCTTCGTGCTGATTCGCGACATCACCGAACGCCGCCGTACCGCCGAGGCCTTGCACCAGGCCTATCAGCATCTGGAACAGCGCGTGGCCCAGCGCACCTCGGAGCTGACGTCGCTCAATGACCAGTTGCTCAAGGAAATCGACGAGCGCCGGCGCATGGAAACCCGCCTGCGCGAAGCCAAGCGGGAAGCCGAGCAGGCCAATTTGTCGAAAACCAAATTCCTCGCCGCCGTCAGCCACGACCTGCTGCAACCGCTGAACGCGGCGCGCCTGTTTACCAGCGCATTGCTGGAGCGACCCAGCGAAACCCTGGTGCGCAACGTGAGCAATTCCCTGGAAGACGTAGAAAACCTGCTGAGCACCCTGGTGGATATTTCCAAGCTGGACGCCGGGGTGATCAAGGCCGATATCGCACCCTTTGCCTTGAGCGAACTGCTGGACAACCTTGCCGTGGAGTACACCCAACTGGCCCGCGCCGAGGGGCTGGAACTGCACTTCATCGGCTGCTCGGCGCTGGTGCGCAGCGATATCCAGCTGCTGGCGAGAATTTTGCGCAACCTGCTGAGCAATGCGCTTCGCTACACCTACAAGGGCCGCGTGGTGCTGGGCTGCAGGCGCCAGCACCAGCGCGTGTTGATCCAGGTGTGGGACAGTGGCATGGGCATCGCCGAAGAGCGGCTTGAAGAGATTTTCCAGGAGTTCAAACGTGGCGATGTGCAGCGCCCGGATCAGGACCGCGGGCTGGGCCTGGGCCTGGCGATCGTGGAAAAAATCGCCGGGATCCTGGGGCATCGTATCAGCGTCAAGTCCTGGCCGGGCAGGGGCTCGGTGTTCTCGGTGGAGGTGCCGGTGAGCGCCACCGCGCCCAAGTCAGTGCCGACGCCGTGCCTGAGCGAGCCGATGCTCGAACGCCTGCAGGGCGCGCGCGTATGGGTGCTGGATAACGACGCGGCGATCTGCGCGGGCATGCGTACGTTGCTCGAAGGCTGGGGCTGCCGGGTGGTCACGGCACTGTCGGAACAGGACCTGGCGCGGCAGGTGGACAACTACCACGCCGAGGCGGACTTGCTGATTGCCGACTACCACCTCGATAACGACCAGAACGGCGTGGACGCCGTGGCCCGCATCAACGCCCGCCGGGGCAGCGCCATACCGGCACTGATGATCACCGCCAACTACAGCAATGAGTTGAAGCAGCAGATTCGCGAGTTGGGGCATACCTTGATGCACAAGCCGGTGCGGCCGATGAAACTGAAGACGGCGATGAGTCACTTACTTGGCCAAACCGGTCCTCTCTTGTAGTGAGCGGGCTTGCCCCGCGCTGGGTGGCGAAGCCGCCCTAAACCAGGCGGCTCGGTTTTGCGCGTAACTCGGCGATAACTGTATTAGGGCGGCTTCGCCACCCAGCGCGGGGCAAGCCCGCTCACTACAAAGATTTATCGTCGGGCTGTCGGCTCAGCGGCGCAGATAGGAGCCGAAATCGATATCCCCGGCACTCAGAATCGCCTGCACCCGGTTGTGCACATTCAACTTGCGCAAAATCGCCGACACATGCGCCTTCACCGTCGTCTCGGCAATCTCCAGGGTGTAGGCAATCTGCTTGTTCGACTCGCCCTTGGTCATTCGCTCCAATACCAGCAGCTGCTTGCGCGTCAGTGCCTGCAACAGTTCCGGAGCAAAGCTTGGGTTGTCGTTCAGGCGCCGGTGTCCGTTGCTTTTCTGGGTGCGGATGATGTCCGGCGGCAGGTAAACGTTGCCGTTGAGAATCTGCCGGATCGCCTCGGTCATTTGCAGGCGCGGCGACGACTTGGTGATAAACCCCACCGCGCCATAGGTGATGGCTTGCAGCACGATCTGCTTGTCCTGTTCGGCCGAGACAATCACCACCGGGATGGTGGGCGACTCGTTGCGCAGGTTGATCAGGCCGTTGAGGCCGTGCATGCCGGGCATGTTCAGGTCCAGCAGGATCAGGTCGAGATCGTCGTGCGCCTGGGTCAGGGCAAGGGCGCTGTCCAGGTCGGCGGTTTCCATCACGTCACTGCCGGGGAAACCATCGCTGATGACGTTATGGATCGCTTCACGAAACAGCGGGTGATCGTCGGCGATCAAAATTTTGTACATGGCCGTTCACCTTCTTGTTGTGGTTTTTTATTCAAAGGGTTCGGGTGCCGCAGCCGTCACGGGCAGTTTTGCCGCTTCCCATGCGTCCAAGCCATCGCGGTACCAATACACAGAGGTATAGCCCAGGCTGGCGGCTCGTTTTACCGCGTTCCAACTCAGCCAGCAATCGGAGCGGCAGTAGAACACCAGCGGGTGCCTCAGGTCGCCGCCGGTGAACGTGTACAGGTTGCGCACGAAGTAGCCCTGCCACTCGGGCGTGAGGTCGCCGTCGCCGGTATTGGCCAGCCAGCGGCTGCCGGGCAGGTTGGCGTGGGGCTGGTCCTCGATGAAACGGCCTTGCAGCCATTGGCGGCGGTACACGTCGATCAGCACCGGTGCCGGCGCCCGGGTGAGCAGGGTTTGCAGGGCAGGGGTGTCGACAATCGTGACCCCTGGCAAGTGATCGGGCGTAGGGCTGCGATACAGGCTGATGCGGTAGCCTTCGGCGGAAAACAGAGGGGTGTCGGCCTGTACGTGCGTGATCAACAGGCACAACAGTGCCGCAAGAGGCAGTCGAGCGGGCAGCATGGCGGGTCCGGGCGTTATCGTTATGCGCCCATTACACGCCAGTCCCGCTGCTTTGGGAATGCGACGATAGACAGCAAAACCGGTACCAAAGTAGTAGGTCGCGGCGCGGCGTGGGGTTCTAGCATGGACGAGAGCCGCTGCCATTGGAGGCACTATGAATATCCTGCTGGTCGATGATCACGCCGTGGTCCGCCTGGGTTACGCCGGCCTGTTGCGAAGCGGGCTGCCGGGCGTGGTGGTGCGCGAAGCGGCCAGCGGCGAAGAAGCCCTGGCGCGGGTGCACGAAGCGGTGCCGAACTTGGTGATCATCGGTTTCGGCCTGCCGGGTATCAGCGGCCTGGAAACCACACGCCGCTTGCGCCGACGCTTGCCGCAATTGCGCGTGTTGTTTTTCAGTCAACACGCCGAGCTGCCGCTGGTGCGCCAGGCTTTGGACGCCGGCGCGTCGGGTTACCTGACCAAAAGCGCGTCGCCCGAGGTGATGCTGGACGCGGTCGCGCGCATTCTCGACGGGCACACCTATATCGAACAGGATTTGGCGACGCAGTTGGCTTATCACCCGACGGATCGTCGCTTGCAAGGCATGACCCAGCGTGAGCTGGAGATTTTCCTGATGCTCGCCAGGGGGACTCCGGCCCGTTCGATTGCGGCTCAGTTGAGTATCAGCAGTAAGACGGTGTCCAATTACTTGACGTTGCTCAAGAGCAAATTGCGGGTGAGTTCCCATGCTGAGCTGGTGCATCTGGGGATTGGTATGGGGGTGGTGAGGGTTGTGGGGTGAGCGGGGGGCTGAGGTCTACATATCCATTATTTAGGTAACGGCGGCTGGCGGTTCCGCTCTTACAGCGGGTCACTTTTGGAAGGACCCAAAAGTAACCAAAAGGTCCTCGCCCCAACACTCGGCACCTCGCCTAGGCTCGGTGTGCCCTCACTCCGGCTTTGGAGCGTGGGCCGCCGCGATGGGCCATCCTTGGCCCAGCGCGGCTAACCCGGCGTCCTGCCGGGTTACCCACGCTCCAAAGCCTGCGTTCGGCCAGCGTGTTTGACGGGGCGATCCCAAATCAAAAGCCAAAGCGCGGCGGCCTTAGAGCCGACCGGTATTTGCTGTCGGTCCCGGTTCAAAATGTGGGAGCTGGCTTGCCTGCGATTGCATCAAGTCGGTGTGCCTGATGTACCGAGGTGTCTGCATCGCAGGCAAGCCAGCTCCCACAGAAAAGCAGATCGGTGGAATGCCATCTAACCTGCTTTTGATCTGCTCTTGATCTGCTCTTGATCTGCTCTTGATCTGCTCTTGATCTGCACTTGATCTGCACTTGATCTGCACTTGATCTGGCTTTTGATCTTGATCTCAGGCGCCCCGTCAACCACGCTGGCCGAACGCAGGCTTGAATCCGTGGGTAACCCGGCAGGACGCCGGGTTAGCCGTCCTGGGCCATGGATGGCCCATGACGGCGGCCCACGGATTCAAGCCGGAGTGAGGGCACACCGAGCCTAAGCGAGGTGCCGAGTGGTGGGGCAAGAGCCCTTTTGGTTACTTTTGGGGCTCTTTTCCAAAAGTGACCCGCCGTAAGGGCGGAACCAATAGCCGCCATTACCCAAATAACGGATATGTACCCGTTCACCCCAACAGCCTGGTCGGCCCAGAGGCCGCCAAGGAAATCACCTCAACGATCCCACCCCCCAGGGCACCCCTCACACCCCTCCATATTCGCATCCTGAAAATTCGCATAATGCTGCCGACTCCCCGTAAGCCTGGCCTTTTCCAAATTACTCTCCCCAAACTTGGCCTCTTGCAAATTGGCATCACTCAGATCGGCACCCTGCAGGTCAGCCTTGCTCAACCAGGTCATCTCCAGATCCGCCGCCCGCAGGTCAACCTTGTGCATCTTCGCGCCCGACAACCGCGCAAACTGCAGGTAGGCCGCGCTGAGGTTGGCGTTTTCAAATTGCGCACCCTGGGCAAACATTCCCCAGCCTTGCACGGCGGTCAGCGTGGCGCCGGTGAAGTCCGCCAGGCGCAGGTTGCTTTGTTGCAGGCTGGCGCGGGTCAGGTTGGCGCCTTGCAAACGGGCTTTTTCCAGGTTGGCCAGGTCGAGGTTGGCGTGGCGCAGGTTGGCCTCGCGCAGGTCGGCGCCGGCCAGGTTCATTTTGCTCAGGTTCTGGTTGCTCAGGTTCGCGCCCTTGAGGTCGGCGCCCGGGCATTGGCTGTGTTCGGCGATGGTGCAGCCGTTAATGATCAGCGGGGCGTCGTCGCCGTCGTCGGCATGGGCCAGGGGCAGGCTCAGCAGGAGCAGTAAAGGCAAGAGTTTCATGGCAAGGCCTCTAAAGAAGAACAGCAGGGAGCGTGTGTCCACTCTCCCTGCCCAGGGTTATTTCTGCGCGGTTTTCTGATCCCAGCTCGGGATCTTGAACACCCAGAACGACCCACCCTGTGCCACCGGCTTGGTCAGTTCGGCCATGTCGCCGCCCCACAGCGGCACCGCGCCGCCATAGCCGACGGTCACGCCGATGTACTGCTCGCCATCCTGTTCCCAGGTGATCGGCGGCGAGACGATGCCGCTGCCGGTCTGGAACTTCCACAGTTCCTTGCCGGTTTTCGCATCGAAGGCCTTGAAGAAGCCGTCGCCGGTGCCGGTGAAGACCAGGTTGCCCTTGGTCGCCAGCACGCCGGCCCACAGTGGCAGGGCTTCCTTGTGCTCCCACACCACCTTGCCGGTGGTCGGGTTCATCGCGCGCAGGGTGCCGACGTGGTCGTCGTACATGCGTTTGATGCGAAAGCCCATGCCCAGGTAGGCCGAGCCTTTCTTGTAGTTGACCTCTTCGGTCCAGTATTCCTCTTTCCATTGGTTGCCCGGGATGTAGAACAGGCCGGTATCCTGGCTGTAAGCCATGGGGTTCCAGTTCTTGCCACCGAGGAACGGCGGCGAAACTTCCACCGACTTGCCCTTGGTTTCACCGGGCAATGGCTTGGCCGGCCGCTGGCCTTCGTTTTCCACCGGGCGACCGGTCTTGAGGTCGATGTGGCTGGCCCAGGTGATGTTGTCGACGAACGGGAAGGCGTTCTGCAGCTTGCCGTTGTTGCGGTCCACCACGTAGAAGAAGCCGTTGCGGTCGGCATGGCCGGTGGCCTTGACCACTTTGCCGTCCTTGTCCTTGTAGTCGAACAGCACCAATTCGTTGTTGCCGGAGAAGTCCCAGGCATCGTTCGGCGTGTGCTGGTAGAACCACTTCACTTCGCCGGTGCTGGGGTCGACGCCGACCTGGCCCGAGGTGTAGAGGCTGTCGAAGTCATGGGGGTTGCCGTCCTTGGCGGTGCGCGCCCAGGTGTTCCACGGGCCGGGGTTGCCGGCGCCGACGATGATGGTGTTGGTCTCGGCATCGAAGCTCGCGCTCTGCCAAGGCGCGCCGCCGCCATGGCTCCAGGCCTCGACCTTGCCGGTTTCGGTGGTCGGGTCATCCGGCCATGACGGCGCCTTCACGTCGCCGGTCGGCGTGCTGTCCTTGCCGTTCAGGCGGCCCATGTGGCCCTCCACGAACGGGCGCATCCAGACTTCTTCACCGGTGTCCGGGTCGCGTGCATACAGCTGGCCGACCACGCCGAACTCATCGCCGGAGCTGCCGTGGATCAGCAGTACTTTGCCGCTGACCTTGTCCTTGATCAGCACCGGGGCGCCGGTCATGGTGTAGCCGGCGGCGTGGTCGCCGAATTTCTTGTTCCACACCACTTTGCCGGTGTTCTTGTCGAGGGCGATCAGGCGCGCATCGAGGGTGCCGAAGTAGATCTTGTCGCCGAAGATCGCCGCGCCGCGGTTGACCACGTCGCAGCACGGGCGAATGTTGTCGGGCAGGCGGTGGTTGTAGGTCCACAGGCGCTTGCCGGTCTTCGCGTCGAGGGCGAACACGCGGGAATAGGAGCCGGTGACGTACACCACGCCGTCGTTGACGATGGCCTGGGATTCCTGGCCACGCTGCTTCTCGTCGCCGAACGAGTAGGACCAGGCCGGGGTCAGCTTGAATACGTTCTTGTCGTTGACCTGGGCCAAGGGGCTCCAGCGCTGGGCATTGGTGCCCATGCCATATTGCAGCACGTCCTGGGTGGTCAGGTGGTCGTTGGCGATGTCTTCCCAGGTCACGTTGTGGGTCGGCTTGGCAGCGGGGTCAGCGGCGGCATGGCTCGCGGCACTGAGGGACAGGCTGCCCACCAGCAGAAAAGCCTGCACGGCAAGGCTCAAGGGTGAGCGGGCGGGTAGCGATCTTATTGTCATGGTTGCAGTTCCCAGTGGAGGTTTTGGCCTGTACAGGTTGCTGCCTGACGGGGGCGGCGAATACGGAAAAAGTCCCGGTGTTGCCGGGACAATTTCCCGAACCGCCTCTGATTTAGCAGTGCCCCACAAGGCCTGCTACCAACGGATGAGAACCCGGCCACCAAAGCAGCATACGGGTGCCGTCGAGCGCTTCCTAAGATGGTTGCCATGGCCTCTGCCAAGAGGTCTTGCGTGCAATCCTGAGGGAAAAATAATGACAACAAAACGCAACGCCTTGCTGACTGCCTGCCTGCTTGCCGGTGCGATCGGTGCCGGTTCCGCCTGGGCCCACGGCAACGTGACGCCAACCGCCGTGGAAACCAAGGGTCTCACCCCGATCAAGGACGCCGGCGTGCCGCTGGACGCCGATGGCTGGGCCGCCACCAACCCTTATCGCACCCGCCCCGAACGTGACAAAGCGGTGGAGGTCGGCGCCTCGGCGTACAACCAGAACTGCGCGGCGTGCCATGGCCTGGAAGCCAAGTCCGGCGGAATCGCGCCCGACCTGCGCATGCTCGATGCCGGCGACGCCGGGGATGAATGGTTTGTCGAGCGGGTCCGCCACGGCGCCGTGCGCGATGGCCGGGTGTACATGCCGAAGATGGCCGACTACCTGAGCCAGGAAGCCCTGTGGGCGGTGCGCACCTACCTCGACAGCGTGCACGTCGAGGAGTAAGCCATGCGCCTGCGTGGGTGGTGGATCTGCTGTGTGCCGATGCTGGCCTGGGGCGCGCCCGTCGACCCGGTGCCCTCGGTGATGTGGGCCTACTATCACCAGCGTTTTCTCGCCAATGCACCGTTCGTGTTCGACGAGCGGGTCAAGCTCCTGGCGCCGCCGTTCGCCGAAGATGCGCGCCAGGTACCGTTGGAGATCGATGCCCGCGCATTCAAGGGTGACGTGGTCAAGATCCTCGCCTGGGCCGAACTCAACCCGTTGCCGCAGATTGTCGACTTCCAGCCCATTGAGCGCGTGCTGCCATGGCTGTCGATCCGCGTGCGTATCGAACAGGCCACGCCGTTGCGCGCGGCGGTATTGACCCGGGATGGCATGTGGCACGTCGGCTCGGCCCTGATCGATGCCGCTGGCGGCGGCTGCACGGCGCCCAGCGTGGTGCGCACGCAACCGGGTTGGGAAGACCACCTGGGCGAAGTGCTCGGCGGGCGTTACCCGCGCGCCGAGTTCAGCCGGGTAAAGCTGCACGTTGCCCACCCGATGGATAACGGCATGGTCAGCGGCATTCCCGAATTTTTCATCAACCGTGCCGAACTGCGCGGTGATGACAACCGGCTGTTGGCGCGCCTGGAACTGTTCCCCGCCGTCAGCGAAAACCCCAACCTGGCTTTTGACGTCGAGGGCTCCGGGCCTACGCGCCTGACCCTGCGCGACACCAGCGGCAGCCAATTCGACGCGGTCATCCCATGAACCCGCGCTGGATAATGCTCTGGCTGATCCTGTTCAGCCTGCCGGTGCTGGCCGAGCTGGATTACGCGCTCAAGCCTCGCTTGATCGCCGACGACACCTGGCTGCTGGAAGGCAGCACGGAGAACTTCACCAAGGACAACGGCGGCAACATCGTCAACGTCGGGTTCATCGTCACCGAAGCCGGCGTGGTGGTGATCGACACCGGGCCTTCCAGGCGCTATGGCGAAGCGCTGCGCCAGGCCATCGCACGGGTCACCGATAAGCCGGTGATCCAGGTGTTGCTGACTCACCACCATCCCGACCATGCGCTGGGCAACCAAGCGTTCAAGGATGTGCCGATCGGCGCCCTGGCCGGCACCGCCGAGTTGCTGCATGCGCAGGGCGACAGCATGGCCGAGAACCTGTACCGCCTGGTCGGCGACTGGATGCGCGGCACCGAAGTGGTCCTGCCCGGCGAAGTGCTGCAGCCCGGCGTGAAAACCTTCGGCAGCCACGACCTGCAACTGCTGCACCTGCGCGGCCACACGGGCGCTGACCTGGCGATCCTCGACCGCAAGACCGGCGTGCTGTTCGCCGGTGACCTGGTGTTCTACCAGCGCGCACTCACCACCCCGCATTCACCGGGCCTTGCGCAGTGGCTGGCGGACATCGCCACCCTGCAAGGCTTGCCCTGGACGCTGGTGGTGCCCGGCCACGGCCCTATCGCGACCGACGCAAAACCCTTCGAACAGATGCACGACTACCTCACCTGGCTCGACCACCTGCTGCGCGACGGTGCGGCCCAAGGCCGCGACATGTCCGAGCTGATCCGCAGCCCGATTCCCGAACGTTTCGCGACCATCAACCTGGCGCGCTACGAGCTGACCCGCAGCGTGACTCATTTGTATCCGCAGTACGAACGCATCCAGATGCAGCCCATCAATACCCAACAATAAATAGAGGCCTCACCATGATCTACGCACAACCAGGCACCCCCGGCGCCATCGTCAGCTTCAAGCCGCGCTACGGCAATTACATCGGCGGTGAGTTCGTCGCACCGATCAATGGCGAATACTTCACCAATACCTCGCCGGTCACTGGCGAAGTCATCGCCGAATTCCCGCGCTCCAGCGCCGCCGATATCGACAAGGCCCTCGACGCCGCCCATGCCGCCGCCGACGCCTGGGGCAAGACCTCGGCCCAGGACCGCTCCCGGGTACTGCTGAAAATCGCCGACCGCATCGAGCAGAACCTCGAAGTGCTGGCCGTGGCCGAGACCTGGGACAACGGCAAGGCCGTTCGCGAAACCCTCAACGCCGACGTGCCGCTGGCCGCTGACCATTTCCGCTACTTCGCCGGTTGCATCCGCGCCCAGGAAGGCGGCGCCGCCGAGATCAACGAGCTGACGGCCGCTTACCATTTTCATGAGCCGCTGGGTGTGGTCGGGCAGATCATCCCGTGGAACTTCCCGCTGCTGATGGCCGCGTGGAAACTGGCGCCTGCGCTGGCCGCCGGTAATTGCATCGTGCTCAAGCCGGCCGAGCAGACGCCGCTGTCGATCATGGTGTTTGCCGAGCTGATCAATGATCTGCTGCCGCCGGGTGTGCTCAACATCGTCCAGGGCTTCGGCCGCGAAGCGGGGGAGGCGCTGGCCACCAGCAAGCGCATCGCCAAGATCGCCTTCACCGGTTCCACTCCGGTGGGCGCGCACATCATGCACGCGGCGGCCGAGAACATCATTCCGTCCACCGTGGAACTGGGCGGCAAGTCGCCGAACATCTTCTTTGAAGACATCATGCAGGCCGAGCCGCAATTCATCGAAAAAGCCGCCGAGGGCCTGGTGCTGGCGTTTTTCAACCAGGGCGAAGTGTGCACCTGCCCGTCGCGGGCGCTGGTGCAGGAGTCGATTTACGACGACTTCATGAAAGTGGTGATGAAGAAGATCGTCAAGATCAAGCGTGGCAACCCGCTCGACACCGAAACCATGGTCGGCGCCCAGGCGTCCGAGCAGCAATACGACAAAATCCTCTCCTACCTGAAGATCGCCCAGGAAGAGGGCGCAGAGTTGTTGACGGGCGGCGCGGCCGAGCGTCTGGAGGGGGACCTGGCCAGCGGTTATTACATCCAGCCGACCTTGCTCAAGGGCCACAACAAGATGCGCGTGTTCCAGGAAGAAATCTTCGGCCCGGTGGTGGGTATTACCACCTTCAAGGACGAGGCCGAAGCGCTGGCCATTGCCAACGACAGCGAGTTCGGCCTCGGCGCCGGCCTGTGGACCCGCGACATCAACCGCGCGTACCGCATGGGCCGGGCGATCAAGGCCGGGCGGGTGTGGACCAACTGTTATCACCTGTACCCGGCGCATGCGGCGTTTGGGGGCTATAAAAAATCGGGCGTGGGGCGTGAGAACCACAAGATGATGCTCGACCATTACCAGCAGACCAAAAACCTGCTGGTGAGCTACGACATCAACCCGCTGGGGTTCTTCTGATTCTGACTTGAAATGCCTTCCCCTGTGGGAGCTGGCTTGCCTGCGATAGCCATAGGTATCGACACAATTTAAAAGTCTGAAAAATCTCCCTGTAGTGAGCGGGCTTGTCCCGCGCTGGGTGGCGAAGCCGCCCCAAACCAGGCGGCCGGGTTCTACCTCTAGTTCGGTGATGCCTTTATTGGGGCGGCTTCGCCACCCAGCGCGGGACAAGCCCGCTCACTACAAAAATGTGTAGATACCTATGGCTATCGCAGGTAAGCCAGCTCCCGCATTTGATTGATGTGACTCTGATACTAATGCAGCGTGCCAACTCCTTCGAAAGTAGCATTCGCCTCGCACACGCCCCATGCATTAATGACTCGACCGGAACCCTCCGGCACAACAAGAGGACTGCCCCCATGTGGACCAAACCGACCTACACCGACCTGCGCATCGGCTTTGAAGTCACGATGTACTTCGCCAACCGCTGACCGCGGGTACTACCAGGAGGATGCCTCTTTGGTCTGATTGCATTCGCAGCCGGATCGGTTAGTGTGGAGCGCATCTTCCAGAATAATAAAAACAGGCTTTCCAATGAGCCCAAACCTGAGCCTCCTGCGTAAATTCGTCTCGCCTGAAATCATCTTTGGTGCCGGCTGCCGGCACAATGTCGGCAATTGCGCCAAGACCTTCGGCGCGCGCAAAGTGCTGGTGGTCAGCGACCCCGGCGTGATCGCCGCCGGTTGGGTCGCCGATGTGGAAGCCAGCCTGCAAGCCATCGGTATCGACTACTGCCTGTACAGCGCCGTCTCGCCCAACCCGCGCGTCGAAGAAGTGATGACTGGCGCCGAGGTGTACCGCGAGAACCACTGCGACGTGATCGTGGCCATCGGCGGCGGCAGCCCGATGGACTGCGGCAAGGCCATCGGTATCGTGGTGGCCCATGGGCGCAGCATCCTGGAGTTCGAAGGCGTCGACACCATCCGCGTGCCCAGCCCGCCGCTGATCCTGATCCCCACCACCGCCGGCACTTCTGCGGATGTTTCGCAGTTCGTGATCATCTCCAACCAGCAGGAACGCATGAAGTTCTCCATCGTCAGCAAGGCGGTGGTGCCGGATGTATCGCTGATCGACCCGGAAACCACCGCCAGCATGGACCCGTTCCTGTCCGCCTGCACCGGCATCGACGCGTTGGTGCATGCCATCGAAGCGTTCGTCTCCACCGGCCATGGCCCGCTGACCGACCCCCATGCGCTGGAAGCGATGCGCCTGATCAACGGCAATCTGGTGCAGATGATTGCCAACCCCGGCGACATCGCCCTGCGCGAAAAAATCATGCTGGGCAGCATGCAGGCCGGGCTGGCGTTTTCCAATGCGATCCTCGGTGCGGTGCACGCCATGTCCCACAGCCTTGGTGGCTTTCTTGATTTGCCCCACGGGCTGTGCAACGCGGTATTGGTGGAACATGTGGTGGCCTTCAATTACAACTCGGCGCCGGAACGCTTTAAAGTGATCGCCGAGACGTTTGGCATCGACTGCCGAGGCCTCAATCATCGGCACATCTGCGGGCGCCTGGTGGAGCATCTGATCGCGCTCAAGCATGCCATTGGCTTCCACGAAACCCTCGGCCTGCATGGGGTGCGCGTGGCCGATATCCCGTTCCTGTCGCAGCATGCGATGCACGACCCGTGCATCCTCACCAACCCGAGGGAATCGAGCCAGCGGGACGTCGAGGTCGTCTATGGCGAAGCTCTCTGACCAACAGCAACGCGCGCTCGCGGGCCTGCTCGGGCTGGGCAACCAGTCGGCGCGCAAGAGCCACTATCCCGAGCTGACGGCACGCCTGGATGAACTGGAGGCCGAGCGCAACCGCTATATCCGCCTCAACGATGAGCTGGAGCAGCGTGTCGCGGCGCGCACCGATGAACTGCTGGAAGCCAACCACAACCTGCAGCAGCAGATCGCCCAGCGCGAACAGGTCGAGCAGGACCTGCGCGACGCCCGCGACGCCGCCCAGGCCGCCAACCGCAGCAAGGACAAATACCTGGCCGCGGCCAGCCATGACCTGCTGCAGCCTTTGAACGCGGCGCGGCTGTTGATCGCCACCCTGCGCGAGCGGCAGCTGCCCAGCGTCGAGCAGGTGCTGGTGGAGCGCACGCACCAGGCGCTGGAGGGGGCCGAGGACCTGCTCACCGACTTGCTGGATATTTCGCGGCTGGATCAGGCGGCGGTCAAGCCGGATGTGGCGCTGTATCGCCTCGACGAGCTGTTCGCGCCGCTGGTCTCGGAGTTTCAATCGGTTGCCCAGGCGGCCGGGTTGAACCTGCGGGTGCACACCGGCTGCTATGCGATCAACACCGACCTGCGCCTGCTGACGCGGATCCTGCGTAATTTCCTGAGCAATGCCTGCCGTTATACCGACGAGGGTTGCATCCTGCTGGGCGCGCGCAAGCGCGGTAAGGGTTTGCGCCTGGAGGTATGGGACACCGGGCGCGGCATTGCGGCGGACCGGTTGGAGGCGATCTTCCTCGAGTTCAACCAGCTCGACGTCGGCCGCGCGGCGGACCGTAAGGGCGTGGGGCTGGGTTTGGCGATTGTCGAGCGTATCGCCGATATTCTCGGGTATCCGATTGCGGTGCGTTCGTGGCCGGGGCGTGGCTCGATGTTCAGCATCGAAGTGCCCCTGAGTGATGAAATGCCCTTGCCGATCAGCCAACTGCCGGTGCAACCGAGCACGGGCAACCCGCTGCCGGGCCGGCGGTTGCTGGTGATCGATAACGAGGTGAGCATCCTCGAAAGCATGCGCGCGTTGCTCGGGCAGTGGGGCTGCGAAGTGGTCACCGCCACCGACCTGACCGGTGCGTTGCTGGCGCTGGAGGGCAGGGCGCCGGAGTTGATCCTGGCCGATTATCACTTGGACCATGGGGTGGTGGGGTGCCAGGTGGTGCGCCATTTACGCGAGCATTTCGAGCAGAAGATTCCTGCGGTGATCATTACGGCCGACCGCACCGACCAATGCCGCCGCGCGTTGCGGCGACTGGACGCGCCGCTGTTGAACAAACCGGTCAAGCCCGGCAAATTGCGCGCGGTCCTGAGCCAGATGCTTGGCTGACGCCACAGCAAACCCAACCCCCATGTGGGAGTGGACCTCTGTGGGAGCTGGCTTGCCTGCGATAGCGTCACCGCGGTGCCGCTATCGCAGCATCGGTATCTATACATTTTGTAGTGAGCGGGCTTGTCCCGCGCTGGGTGGCGAAGCCGCCCCAATAAAGACGCCGCGCAGTTTCAGACAAACCCAATTCGCCTGGTTTGGGGCGGCTTCGCCACCCAGCGCGGGGCAAGCCCGCTCACTACAGGGAGATTTGTCAGAGTTGGAGCCGGTTGACACTCGTCAACACCGCACGCCGCAGTTTGCGCCATGCTCCGCGCCTGATTTAAAGGCCGACGGAGCACCCCATGAACGCCCCCGCAACAACCGCTGCATCATTCAAGTTGCCCTTGGGCCTGGTGTTCGCCGTGCTGGTGATGGTCGGCGTGCTGCTATTGCCGCTGCCCGCCGACTTGCCCGTGGCCGGGCACCGCATGCTGGCTATCCTCGCGTTTGCCGTGGTGGTGTGGATCACTGAAGCGGTGTCCTATGAAGCCAGCGCGATCATGATCACCTCGCTCATGGCGTTCTTGCTCGGCACCGCGCCGTCGATCCAGGACCCCGCACACCTGATCGGCAGCAGCCCGGCGATCAGCATGGCGCTCACCGGCTTCTCCAACCCGGCGCTGGCGCTGGTGGCAGGCGCGCTGTTCATCGCCGCAGCCATGACCCACACCGGCCTGGACCGGCGTATCGCGCTGGTCACGCTCAGCCGAGTGGGCACCAGCACCCGACGCATCCTGCTGGGGGCGATTGCGGTGACCATCCTGCTCAGCCTGGTGGTGCCCAGCGCCACCGCACGCAGTGCCTGTGTGGTGCCGATCATGATGGGCGTGATCGCCGCGTTCGGCGTCGACAAACGCTCGAATATCGCCGCCGGCATCATGATCGTGGTGGCCCAGGGCACCAGCATCTGGAACGTCGGCATCCAGACGGCCGCTGCGCAGAACCTGCTGACGGTCGGCTTCATGGACAAGATGCTCGGCCAGCGCGTATCGTGGATCGACTGGCTGATCGCCGGTGCGCCATGGGCGTTGATCATGTCGGCCGTGTTGTTGTTCCTGGTACTCAAACTGTTGCCACCGGAAACCGACAGCATCCCGGGGGGTAAAGAGGCGGTGGCGCAGTCGCTGGCAGAGATAGGGCCAATGACCGGGCCGCAAAAGCGGCTGTTGAGCGTGTCGGTCCTGCTGCTGCTGGCCTGGGCGACAGAAGGTCGGCTGCACAGTTTCGACACCACCTCCACGACCTATGCCGGGTTGGTATTCCTGCTGCTGCCGGGCATCGGCGTGATGACCTGGAAGGATGTGCAGTCGCGGATCCCGTGGGGCACGGTCATCGTGTTCGGCGTGGGCATCAGCCTGGGCACGGCGCTGCTGACGACCCAGGCCGGACAGTGGCTGGGTTCTACCGTTGTGGCCCATACCGGGCTGGATCAGGTGGGGCCGTTGGGCGTGTTTGCGATCCTCGGCGCGTTCCTGATCCTGATTCACCTGGGTTTCGCCAGCGCCACCGCGCTGACCTCGGCGTTGCTGCCGATCCTGATTGCGGTGCTGCAGACCTTGCCGGGGGATTTCAGCCGGTTGGGCATGACCATGCTGTTGGGGTTTGTGATGAGCTACGGGTTTATCCTGCCGATCAATGCGCCGCAGAATATGGTGTGCCTGGGGACGGGGACGTTCACCGCGCGGCAGTTTGCCAAGGTGGGGGTGCTGGTGACGTTGATCGGGTATGGGTTGATGCTGGTGTTTGCGGCGACGTACTGGAGTTGGTTGGGTTGGGTTTGACTGTGCATTCCCCTGTCGAACTCGGTTAAACCTGTGGGAGCGGGCTTGCTCGCGAAAGCGGTGGTTCAGTGACAGAGGTAGTCGCTGGCACACCGCATTCGCGAGCAAGCCCGCTCCCACATTTTTGACCGTGTCTACATTAAGACTCAATTTTGCGCCCCAAGATGGCAAGATGAACTCCTCTCAGGTTTTCCACTCCCTGAGTAAAGGTTCCACCGACTTCCCCCGTCGGCTCATCAAGGCCATCGAATGAACAAATACACCCCCCGCACCTGGGAGCCGCATGAGCGGCCCAGCCTGCCCGGTTCGCCGTCTACGCCGCTGCACCCGACGCACAAGCGTTGGCTGTTCGCGATGGTCGGCGTGCTGGTGGCAATTACCGGTGGGCTGGGGAACGCGCTGGTGATCGCCAACCTGCAATACCTGCAAGGCGCATTGGGCGCGACCACTGCCGAAATGGCCTGGCTGCCCGCCGCGTACGTGATGACCAATGTGTGCATGAACCTGCTGCTGGTCAAATTTCGCCAGCAGTTCGGCCTGCGCGCGTTTACCGAGGTGTTCCTGGTGCTGTATGCGCTGGTGACCTTCGGGCATTTGTTTGTCAATGACCTCAACTCGGCCATCGCCGTGCGGGCGGCTCATGGGATGGTCGGGGCAGCGCTGACTTCGTTGGGGTTGTACTACATGATCCAGGCGTTTCCGGCCAAGTGGCGCTTGAAGGCGCTGGTGCTGGGCTTGGGCACGGCGCAGTTGGCGTTGCCGCTGGCGCGGTTGTTCTCTGAAGACCTGCTGCAAATCGCCGAATGGCGCGGGCTGTACCTGTTTGAGCTGGGCTTGGCGCTGATCTGCCTGGGGTGCGTGTTCCTGCTCAAGTTGCCCCCGGGCGATCGGTTCAAGACGTTTGAAAAACTCGACTTCCTGACCTTCGCCATCCTCGCCACCGGCGTTGCCTTGCTCTGCGCGGTGCTGTCGCTGGGGCGCATCGACTGGTGGCTGGAAGCACCGTGGATCGGCGTGGCTTCGGCCTGTTCGCTGGTGCTGATCATGGCCGGCCTGGCCATCGAGCATAACCGCGCCAACCCGCTGCTGATGACCCGCTGGCTGGGCAGCGGCACCATGATTCGCCTGGCGCTGGCGGTGATCCTGATTCGCATGGTGCTGTCCGAACAGTCCACCGGCGCCGTAGGGTTCATGCAGATGTTGAACATGAGCTACCAGCAGATGCACACGCTGTACGTGGTGATGCTGGTCGGGGCGATTGCGGGGCTGGCGGTCAGCGCACTGACGATCAACCCGGCGCACTTGCTGATGCCGCTGGTGATCTCCCTGGCGCTGATGGCCACCGGCTCGGTAATGGACAGTTTTTCCAGCAACCTGACCCGGCCGCAGAACCTGTACATCAGCCAGTTCCTGCTAGGCTTCGGCGGCACGTTCTTTTTGGGGCCGACCATGGTGCTGGGCACCAAGAACGTGTTGGCCAACCCGCGCAATCTGGTAAGTTTTTCGGTGATGTTCGGTATCTGCCAGAACCTGGGCGGCCTGATCGGCGCGGCGTTGCTGGGCACCTTCCAGATCGCGCGCGAGAAATACCATTCCAGCATGATCGTCGAGCACCTGACCCTGCTCGACCCGCGTGTGGCGGCGCGGGTGCAGAGCGGCGGCTCCGCCTATGGGGGAATCGCCGCCGACCCCGAGCTGCGTAACCTGATGGGTATTCGCAGCCTGGCCACGGCCGCCACCCGTGAAGCGAACGTGATGGCCTACAACGATGTCTTCATGCTGATCGCGATCATCGCGATCCTGACCATGATCTGGATCTTTATCCGCAGTCTGTGGCTGATGAGCACCACCAAGACAGCCACTCCCGTTCAACCCAGCGGCGCACCTTCATGACCGAACCCACCACCACAACCACCAATGCTATCGCCGCCACCCCGGAAGGCGCCACGCCGCCGGGCGCGGCGGTCACCGAGTCACGTTCGCTGCGGGTACGCATTATCTCGTCGCTGGGCTTTGCCGCGATTGCGATCATCGGTGTGCTGATCGTGCTGTACGCCTGGCAATTGCCGCCGTTCAGCAGTGCGGTGGTGACCACCGAGAATGCCCTGGTACGTGGGCAGGTCACGATCATCGGCCCGCAGCTCAGCGGGTATGTGTTTGAAGTGCCGGTGCAGGATTTCCAGTACGTGAAGGCCGGCGATCTGCTGGTGCGTCTCGATGACCGCATCTACAAGCAGCGCCTCGATCAGGCGCTGGCGCAATTGGCGGTGCAACAGGCGTCGTTGGCGAATGTGGTGCAGCAGCGCAACAGCGCCGAAGCCACGATCAAATTGCGCCAGGCGGCCTTGGCGGACAGCCAGGCGCAGGCGCGCAAGAGCACCGCCGATTTGCGCCGCAACGAAGCGTTGATCAGCGACGGTTCGGTATCCAAACGTGAGCTGGACGTGACCCGCGCCGCCCATGCGCAGACCCTCGCCGCCGTCGCGCAAGCCCAGGCCAGCCTGGAAATCGCCCGGCAGGATGTGCAGACGGTGATCGTCAATCGCGGTTCGCTGGAAGCCGCGGTGGCAAGTGCCGATGCGGCGGTGGAGCTGGCACGTATCGACCTGTCCAACACACGCATCACCGCGCCGCGTGACGGCCAGCTGGGGCAGATTGGCGTGCGCCTGGGAGCTTACGTCAACTCCGGTGCGCAGTTGATGGCGCTGGTGCCGCCACAGCTGTGGGTGATCGCCAACATGAAAGAAACCCAGATGGACAACGTGCAGGTCGGCCAACCGGTGACCTTCACCGTCGATGCCCTCAACCACCGTAAATTCCACGGCACGGTGCAGCATATTTCCCCGGCGACCGGCTCGGAGTTCAGCCTGTTGCAGGCGGATAACGCCACCGGCAACTTTGTGAAGATTGCGCAGCGGGTGCCGGTGAGAATCACGGTGGACCCGGGTCAGGCCGAGAGCGAGCGGTTGCGGCCGGGGCTTTCGGTGGTGGTCAGCATCGACACCGCCGGGCGCCTCAAAAACAGTCCTCCCTGACACAATAGGGATCAAAATTTTTGAATGTGCAAGAGGTATCTGTAGTGAGCGGGCTTGCCCCGCGCTGGGTGGCGAAGCCGCCCTAATAAAATCACCGCCGAGTTACAAGTAACAACGCGTCGCCTGGTTTGGGGCGGCTTCGCCACCCAGCGCGGGGCAAGCCCGCTCACTACAACGGTTTGGTGCCTGAGGCTATCGCAGGTAAATGGGGTGTGTATTTCAGGGTGAAATCGAGGTGGGTTGACTGGCCTTGTTCCAGCAACGTGAGGCCAGGGCGGCCCGGCAGGTGATGGGCATTCACCGGATGACTCACCGGCTCGATGCAAAAGAACCCCAGCCCCGGCGGGCAGTACAGCAGGAAGTAATCGGCGCCGCTGGCCTGGCAGTCCAGCGCATAACCGAGTTCCGGTTGTTCGATGCGGCACTGCCCGTCCCACTGGCAAAAGCCATTGTCCACCAGGCCTTCGGGCAGAGCTTTTAATGCCTGGAAGTCCCACGCCTCCGGCACGGGTGCCAGCCCGGTAGGCAGCTTGGATGCATTACTCATCCACACCTGCGAAGCCTTGGCCTGCAGCCGAGTACCCGCCCGGCGCGGGAAGTAGGGGTGCAAGCCCAGGCCATGCCATGCGGCGTGTTCAGCCAGGTGCGTCACCCGCAATGCGATGCTCAGTTCACCGTCCTGCAACCGAAACCGTTGCTCGACGCGGTAGGCGAACGGCGTGTCGCACTCAGCGGCCAACACCACCTCATGCGCCGACTGGCTGACCACCTGCCACGCCTGTTGCCAGGCCGAGCCATGAATCGGCAGCGGGTCGGTCAGGCTGTTGGGCACCAGTGCCAGCCAGCCATCGGGGTTGGCGAAACCGCCTTCGCCGATCCGGTTGGACCAGGGCGCCAGGGGATAGCAGGCGAGCTTGCCCGGCAAGCCGGTGTTGATTGCCTGTTCATCGCTGTGGCGTAGCAGCGGTTGGCCGCTGGCGCGTACTGTCCAGTTGACAATGCTGCCACCTACAGAGGGCGCCAGGGTGAGGTGGGTGAGTTGATCGCGCAGTTCAATGAAGGGTGAAGACATGGCTTTCCGCCGTATGAAGTAGGACCTGCAACAAGGTTCCATGTGGGAGCAGGCAAGCCAGCTCCCACAGTTGATCTACATTGGGCTGGAGAATGGGTTTACAACACCACGCTCGGCAGCCACAGCGACAGTGCGGGAATGTAGGTCACCGCGATCAACACCATGAACAACACCGCATAAAACGGCAGCAGCGCCTTCACGGTCTTCTCGATGCTGACCTTGCCCACCGCCGCGCCCACGAACAGCACCGCGCCCACCGGTGGGGTGATCAGGCCGATGCCCAGGTTCACCAGCATGATCATGCCGAAATGCACCGGGTCGACACCAATACCCAGCACCACCGGCAGCAAAATCGGTGTGAGGATCAGGATCAGCGGCGCCATGTCCATCACCGTGCCGAGCAACAGCAGCATGGCGTTGATGCACATCAGGATCACGTAGCGGTTGTCCGACAGGGTCAGGAACATCGTGGTGATTTTCGCCGGAATCTGCATCAGCGTCATGATGTAGCCAAAGCTGGCGGCGAAGGCGATGAGGATCATCACGATGGAAATGGTGCGCACCGTGCGGTGCATCAGCTTGGGCAGCTCGCTCCATTTGTAGTCGCGGTAGATGAACATGGTCACGAAGAACGCCCACAGCACGGCAATCGCGGCGGATTCGGTGGCGGTGAAGATACCCGAGAGGATGCCGCCGAGGATGATCACCATGGCCATCAGGCCCCAAAGCGCATCGGCGGCGATTTTCAGCGCCTGCCTCAACGGAATGACTTCACCTTTGGGGTAGTCGCGCTTTCTCGCGAAAATCAGGCACAACACCATCAGGCACGCGCTCATCAGCAGGCCCGGCACCACGCCGGCCATGAACAGCGAGGCGATCGACACCGTACCGCCGGCCGCCAGGGAGTAGAGCACTGAGTTGTGGCTGGGCGGCGTCAGCAGCGCTTGCACCGAGCCGCTGACGGTCACGGCCGTGGCGAATTCACGCGGGTAGCCACGGCGTTCCATTTCCGGGATCAGCACCGAACCGACCGAGGCGGTATCGGCCACCGACGAGCCGGAAATCGCGCCGAAAAACGTCGAGGCCATAATGTTCACCAACGACAGGCCGCCGCGCACGAAGCCCACCAGCACCCCGGCGAAGGCCACCAGCCGCCGCGACATGCCGCCCTCGGCCATGATCGCCCCGGCCAGCACGAAGAACGGAATCGCCATCAGCGAAAACTTGTTCACCCCGCCGGCGACCTGAATCATCAGGGCCTGGAACGGGATGTCGATCCACCACGCGCCAATCAGCGCCGACAGCCCCAGGGCATAGGCCACCGGCATGCCGATCAGGATCAAGGCGATAAAGCTGCCCAACAGAATCAACGCGTCCATATCAGGCGGCCCCTTCGCTTTCTTCTACCAGGTCAAAACGTACGACCCGACGGTTGCTCTGGTCACCGAGCAGGAGTTTTTCCACGACAAAGATCAGGGTCAGAAGCCCACCGATCGGGATCGGCATGTAGGTGATGCCCACGCGCAGGGTGGGAATGGCGCTCATGAACTGGTTCCAGGTGGACAGGCACAGCTTGGTGCCCCAGATGGTCATGAACAGGCAAATGGTGCCCATCAGCAGTTGCGAGACGATTCCGACGATTCGCCGCTGCTCGGCCGGCAGACGGTCGGTGACCATGGCCACCGACATGTGTGCGCCGGCGCGGTAGCTGGCGGCTGCACCGATGAAGGTAAATACCAGCATCAACAGGATGGCGGTGGGCTCGGGCCAACTGGAACCGGTACCGAGGACATAGCGGGCGAAAATGCCCCAGGGAATGATCAGTGCCACCCCCAATACCGAGAGGCCGGCGACCCAGATGCAGGTCATGTAGATGCGGTCGTTGATACGCAGCAGTAAATTCTTCATGGCGTTCACCGTAACCGGGCGCGTCAGTGTTGACCGCGCCGGGCCTAGCTAGGGAGGAGGGTGCTTACTGAACCGCGTCGATCCGCTTGACGATGTCAGCGTAAGGCGCGCCGTACTTGGCGCGAACCGCAGCGGTGGCGTCATAGAAGGGCTTTTTGTCGACGGTAATGAACTCGACACCGGCAGCCTTGAGCTTGGCCTCGCTGCTGGCGGACTTGGCATCCCACAGCACGCGCTCATCAGCCTGGGCGGCCTTGGCGGCTGTTTTCACCATGTCCTGCTGCGCGGGGGTGAGTTTGTTCCAGGTGATTTTCGACATCACGATGGGTTCGGGCAGGATCAGGTGCTCGGTGAGGGTGTAGTACTTGGCGTTCTGGTAGTGGTTGTGCTCCAGCAGGGTCGGCGGGTTGTTCTCCGCGCCGTCGATCACGCCGGTCTGCAGGGCGCTGAAGATCTCGCCGGTGTCCATGGCGATGCCGTTGGCGCCCATGGCGTTGAAGGCTTCGATGAACAGTGGGTTGCCTTGTACGCGAATCTTCATGCCTTTGAGGTCTTCGATCTTGCGCACCGGTTTCTTGGTGTAGAGGTTGCGCGTGCCTCCGTCCATCCAGGCCAGGGCGACCAGGCCGAATTCGGAGTCGGTGATCTTGGCGAGGATTTCATCGCCGATCTCGCCGTCGATGACCTTGCGCATATGCGCCTGGTCACGGAACACGAAGGGCAGGTTGAACACGTTCACGTCCGGCACCACCGGGCCGACGATGCCGAGGCTGACGCGGGTCATCTGCACCGCGCCGACCTGGGCCTGCTCGACGACTTCCTTCTCGGAACCCAGGACGCCGCCGGGGAAGTACTTGAAGGTCAGTTCGCCGTTGCTTGCCTTGGTCAGGGCCTTGCCCATGTTTTCTTCAGCCACGACGGTGGGGTAGCCGGCGGGGTGGATGTCGGCGAATTTGATTTCCAGCGCGTGGGCGGCGCTGCAGAGGGTCAAGCATGCAGCGGCGAGCAAGGTGCGTTTGAAGTCCATGGGGTGTGTCTCCAGTCTTGTTATTGTTTTGAGTTCAAAGGCAGAGCGATGCAGCTAGAGGGTGAACGTGGGCTCCGGTAAACCGGTGACGCCGGGGTTGAGGGCAAACACGCCGCCGGACAGTGACTGCTCACGCGGGTCATCACGGATCGAGGTGACGAACAGGGTGTCCAGGCGACTGCCGCCAAAGGCGCACATGGTGGGTTTTTTCACCGGGACGGTGAGGGAGCGGTCGAGGCGACCGTCGGGGGTGAAACGGTGGACCAGCCCGGCGTCGTTGGCGCAGATCCAGTAGCAGCCCTCGGCGTCCACGGCGGCGCCGTCGGGGCGGCCTAGGTGCTGGTGCATATCCACGAACACACGGCGATTGGACGGCGTGCCGGTGTCGATGTCGTAGTCGAACGCCCAGACCTGCTGCACCAACGGGTGCGAGTCCGAGGCGTACATCGTGCGGCCGTCAGGGCTGAAGGCCAGGCCGTTGAGGGTGATGAACCCGTCCAGCTGGGCATGGGGCGCCGAGCCTGCGGCATAGCGATACAAGATGCCCTCGGCTGCGTTCAGGCCCATGTTCAGCACCATGCTGCCGGCCCAGAAACGGCCCTGGCGGTCACAGCGTCCATCGTTCAGGCGCATGTCCGGGCGTGGGTGCGTGATGCTCGCCAGGGACGTGGTGTCGAGGCTGCCGTCGTTGTGCGCGGTGAGCTGGAAGAAGCCGGTTTCCATCCCGGCGACCCAGTTGCCCGCATCGGTGCGGGCAATACAGGCGAGCATCTGCGGGGCTGTCCACGCGGCGATATGCCCGCTGGCGGCGCTCCAGCGTTGCAGGCCGCCGTTGGGGATGTCCACCCAGTACAGCGCATTTTCCTCGGGCACCCACACCGGGCATTCGCCCACGGCATTGCGGGCGTCGACGATCAGTTCAGCAGTCATGGCCAGTCATTCCCTTGGTTGGTGTGAACTCAGTCACCGAACGGTCCGGCCGCGCAGAACGCACCGCCCTGATAGACCTTGGCCGGGTCGTTGTCGGCCACCGGTGGCTGGCTTTCGACCTGGGCGCGGAACACTTCGGAGCTGTCCTTGGGCGCGAAGCCCAGGTGCGCGGCGTAGCGGTTGTCCCACCAGGTGTCGAGGTTATCCGACATGCCATAGACCACGGTGTGGCCGACGTCTGGCGTGTACAGCGCGCGTTCGAGCAGTTGGGTCAGGTCGTCGAAGCTCAGCCAGGTGTGCATCATCCGGCGGTTCTGCGGTTCCGGGAATGAGGAGCCGATGCGGATGCTGACGGTCTCGATGCCGTAGCGGTCGAAGTAGAAACTCGCCATGTCTTCGCCGTAGGATTTGGACAGGCCGTAGTAGCTGTCCGGACGGCGCGGGGAGTGGGCGTCGAGTTTTTCGCCCTGTTTGTAGAAGCCGATCACATGGTTGGAACTGGCAAAGATCACGCGCTTCACACCGTGACGCCGCGCGGCTTCGTAGATGTGGAAAACGCCGCTGATGTTGGCGCCGAGCACTTCTTCGAAGGGGCGCTCCACCGATACGCCGCCAAAGTGCAGGATCGCGTCGACGCCTTCGACCAAGTGGTGCACGGCTTGTTTGTCGGAGAGGTCGCAGGGCTGCACTTCTTCGCGCGCGTCGGCAGCCGGGGCCATGTCGGCGATGTCTGACAGACGCAATACCTTGGCGTAAGGACGCAGGCGTTCGCGCAGGACTTTGCCCAGGCCGCCGGCGGCACCGGTGAGCAGCAGGCGGTTGAATGGAGCTTGGGTGGTGGTGGTCATGGGCATTCCAATTTTTGTTGTAGGTTGTCGTATGACTAAATCGAAGTATTGTTAGGCGGCCCCAGGTTGTCAACGTTCTTACAGACGAATGAGATTTTCAAATGTGGGAGCTGGCTTGTCGGATCGCCGCACCGCTGCGATGGCGGTGGCGGTGGGTCAGCCAGTTGATGTGTCAACTGACATTCCGCCATCGCAGGCAAGCCAGCTCCCACAGGGTACGAGTTACAACAACGAGATCGGGTAGCTGACGAAAATCCGGTTCTCATCGAACTCGTTATTGCTGAAGTCTCGACGGATGGTCGCGTTGCGCCATTTCACGTTGAGGTTCTTCAGCGCCCCGCTTTGCACCGTGTAGGCCAGTTCCGACTCACGCCCCCATTCCTTGCCATCGGTGATCGCCCCGGTGTGCACGTTGCTGCCGCTGATATAGCGGTTCATCAGGGTCAGCCCCGGCACGCCGAGCACCACGAAGTTGAAGTCATGGCGCACCTGCCAGGATTTTTCCTTGGCGTTATCGTAGCTGGCGTTGTAGCTGTCGTTGGCCAGGGTGCCGCCGCTGGTGCCGTTGATGCGCATCCAGGCGCTGTCGCCGGTGAGTTTCTGCAGGCCCACGTAGAAGGTGTGGCCGTTGTATTTGGCCGAGAGCAGGGCGAACGCGGTTTTGTTGTCGAGGTCGCCGGCCAGGGCGCTGCCGTCTTCCTTGCCGTTGAAGAACCCGAGGTTGGCGCCCAGGGTCCAGTCGCCCACGGGTTGGCTGTGGGTCAGGTTGAAATACTGTTGCTGGTAGATATCGGTGAGCTCGGCGTACCAGACGCCGACCTGGGTGCGTTTGTCGTTGAAGGTGTATTCGCCGCCGCCGAAGTTGAAACGGTCCGAGGTAAACGCCGCCCGGCCGTTCATGAACATATCTTCCATGCTCGCGTCGTTGCGCGGGCTGTTGCCACGAAATTGCCCGCCGTAGAGGGTCAGCCCGGCGATTTCGTTGGAGGTGACCTGGCCGCCACGGAAGGTCTGGGGCAGCGAGCGGCCATCGTCAGAGCGCAGGATCGGCAGTACCGGCATCCATTCGCCAACCTTCAGTTCGGTCTTCGAGAGTTTGGTTTTCAGCGCCACGCCCAGGCGCCCGAAGTTATCGGCGGGGCGGCCATCGTCGTGGATCGGCAGCAACTGCGTACCGCCGGTGCCCTTGCCGCCATCGAGCTTTTGCGAGTACAGACCCAGCACATCGATCCCGAAACCCACGGTGCCTTGAGTAAAGCCGGACTTGGCATCGAGGATGAAACTCTGGGTCCACTCTTCGGCCTTGCCCTGGGGGTTGGTCGGGTTGGTGAAGTTGCGATTGAAGTAGGCGTTGCGCAGGTTGAGCGTGGCCTTGGCGTCGTCGACGAAACCTTCGGCATGGACGCCGAGGGGGAGGCTGAAGGCCAGGCTGCCAAGACTGATAAGACCGAGACACGAGGAGGAATTGCGGACGGATTGACGCACAGTGATGCTCCCTTTCTTTGTTGTTTTTATTATTTGTCATACGTTGTCGTACAACATTGAGCGGGATATTTGCGGGGTTTCGCAGGCGTGTCAAGGGGAAGTTATATGACCACATCCTCTATGAATGAATAGTGGCGCGGTCAATGTGGGAGCGGGCTTGCTCGCGAATGCGGTATGTCAGTCAACGCATTTGGGTCTGACACACCGCATTCGCGAGCAAGCCCGCTCCCACTTTTGACCGAGTTCGGCGCGAAATTGCGGTGTTTCAGCCGGCCATGACCATCGGCGGCAAGGTGCCCAGCAGCGAAACCGCCGCCACCGCTGCAACACCTAGTAACCATTCCGTGATCACGCTGGCCTTCAAACTGCCCAGGCGTTGCTCGCAGCGATCGATGCGCAGCCGGTTCAGCAACGCCAGCGCCAACATTCCCAGTACCAGCATCACCTTGATCAACAGAATCAGCGCAAAGCCGCTGAACAGCGGTGTGGGCCACAGTTGACCGGTGAGTACGCGCACATTGATCAACCCGGTCACCAGCAAGCCGGCGACCAAGCCATAACCCACACCGCTGAAACGTCGCAGGACCGGCTCCAGCGCCGTCCCTTGCGGTTGCCGCAGGATCAGCACCAGCAGCAGCAACCCACCGAGCCACGCACCGACGCACACCAGGTGCACCACTTGGTTGAGGATCAGCAATTGCCCGCTGAGCCCATCGAGCATGGCGCCGTGGCCAACCGGCGCCAGTGTCGCCAGCAGCAGCGCAATGAGTGGCAGGCGCAGTGCCTGCCAGGGTTTGAGCAGCACGATCACCAGCAGCAGGTTGAGCAACAGATGCCACACCCACACCTGGCCAAAAAACGTCCTGCCCAGTACCAACTGCACGGTGGCCGGCTGCAAGGCGGCGTCCCAACTGCCGGCCATGCTGGCGGTGATCAACAAGAGCCAGGCCAGGCCTGTGAACAACCCCAAGCCGGCCAGGCCACGGGTGATACGCGTGAGTTGCCGGTCCAGCATCGGCTGCGGCGCGGTGCCCAGCAGCCAGGGCCTGAACGCACAGGCCCCGAACATCAGCAACACGGCGATGAAATGCACAAAGCGGCACAGCACCAACAGCGTCGCCATGGGTTATTGGCCGACCTTGAAGCTGTATTCGCCGTTGCTCTTGTGGGTGTCGACCGAGACGGCATTCCACACCACCTTGTAGTTGCCGGCCGCGAGCGGGGCGGCCGGGGTGACCACCAGGACTTTCTTGTCGGCATCCGGCGTTTCCAGGCCCTTGATGGCGACTTCGGTACCGTCCTTGCTCAGCGACACTTTGGTGAAGGTGGCCTCGACGCCTTCGCTGAAGGTCAGGCGCAAATCCTTGGGCGCGGCGACGCTGCTGTCCGCCGCCGGTTCCGAGCGCTGGAGGTGTGCATGGGCAAACGCCGCCGAAGCACCCAGCAGGGAAGCGAACAGGGCGACGGTGGTCAGGGCTTTCTTGATCAACATTGCGCAATACCAATCAATGGGTAGGAGCGGGCAGTGTACGAAGTTTCGACTGCGCCTGTCGCCCCGATCTAGAGCGGGTGGTAGTCTTTGGCGTATGTCTTTGTCAGGGAGCCCTTATGGGCAATCACAAGATCGGAATTCGTCGGATCAACGTCGAGAAAATCCTGTTGGCGGCGGAGAAAATCTTCGCCGAAAAGGGCTATGGCAGCACCGCCATGGCCGACATCGCTGAACAAGCGCAACTGCCGCGTTCCAACCTGCATTATTACTTCACCACCAAGAGCGAGCTGTACAGCGCCGTGCTGTTCGACCTGCTGGAGGTGTGGAAGCAGGACGCCCTGAGCTTCGAAACCTTCGACGACCCTCGGGTGGTGCTCAGCAGCTACATCCGCGCCAAGATGCAGCGTTCGCGCACCCGGCCGTATGGCTCGAAAGTCTGGGCCAATGAAATCATCCACGGTGCGCCCGCTCTTGGTGAAGCGCTGGATGAAAGCCTGTACGACTGGGCCAAGATGAAGGAAGCGAAGATTCGCCAATGGGTGGAAGACAAACGCATCCTGCCGGTGGAGCCCTCGAGCCTGCTGTACATGATTTGGGCCTCGACCCAGCACTATGCCGACTTTGACCATCAGGTGAAGATTTTGAATGATCACCAGCCGTTGTCGGACATGCAGTTTGAGAGGGCGATACAGACGGTGACGGCGGTGATATTGCGCGGGATTGGGTTGGAGCCTTGAGCTTTGGGGGGGAAGGAGCTTGGGCCGTGGCGGCCTTAGAACCGACCGGTATTTGCTTGCGGTCCGGTTCACAATGTGGGAGCTGGCTTGCCTGCGATGCAGACACCCCGGTACATCAGGCACACCGAGTTGATGCCATCGCAGGCAAGCCAGCTCCCACAGAAAAGCAGATCGGTGAGTGCCACCTAACCTGCTCTTGATCTGCTCTTGATCTGCTCTTGATCTGCTCTTGATCTGGTTTTTGATCTTGACCTTGATCTTGATCTTGATCTTGACCTTGATCTTGATTTTGATCTCAGGCGCCCCGTCAACCACGCTGGCCGAACGCAGGCTTGAATCCGTGGGTAACCCGGCAGGACGCCGGGTTAGCCGCCCCGCGCCATGGATGGCGCGTGGCGGCGGCCCACGGATTCAAGCCGGAGTGAGGGCACACCGAGCCCAAGCGAGGTGCCGAGTGGTGGGGCAAGAGCCCTTTGGTTACTTTGGGGCTTTTCCAAAGTGACCCGCCGTAAGGGCGGAACCAATAGCCGCCGTGACCGCAGCAACGGATATTTACTCGGTCAACCCAGATACATGGTCGGCCCAGAGGCCGCCACGGGACCAAGCTCCCTCCCAAAGTTGGCTGCAATAGCGATCCAAAGCCCTACACCGCCTCCCGATAAGGATTCCTCGGATCCTGCGTCCAATTCAAAAACGGCTTGCCGGTGTCCATCGGCACCATCTCGATACAGTCGGCCACGGGACAGGTGATCTGGCACAAATTGCAGCCCACGCATTCATCATCAATTACCTCGTATCGATGCGTGCCATCCGCGAGTTTCAAACTGGCAATCGCCTGGTGCGACGTGTCCTCACAGGCGATATGGCAGCGCCCGCAACCAATGCAGGCCGCCTGGTCGATCTTCGCAATCACCTGATAGTTGATGTCCAGGTACTTCCAGTCGGTGGTGTTGCCCACCGCCCGCCCGGAAAATGCCTGCAAGCTTGCGTAGCCTTGGCTGTCCATCCAGCGCGACAGCCCGTCCTTCATCTCTTCGACGATCCGAAACCCGTGCAGCATCGCCGCCGTGCACACCTGCACCGCGCCGCAACCGAGGGCGACGAATTCCGCCGCGTCGCGCCAGTTGCCGATGCCGCCGATGCCGCAGATTGGCAGGCCCTGGGTCTGCGGGTCGCGGGCAATTTCGGCCACCATGTTCAGTGCAATCGGTTTCACCGCCGAACCGCAATAGCCCCCGTGGGTGCTCTGGGTGCCGACCATCGGCAGCGCCACCATGCGTTCCAGATCGACGCTGGTGATGGAGTTGATGGTGTTGATCAACGACACCGCATCCGCGCCCCCCCGGTAGGCTGCCCGCGCTGCCAAGCGAATATCGGTGATGTTCGGCGTAAGTTTGACGATCACCGGCAGCGCGCAATAGGTCTTGCACCAGCGCGTCACCTGCTCGACGTATTCCGGCACCTGGCCGACCGCCGCGCCCATGCCGCGCTCCGGCATGCCGTGGGGGCAGCCGAAGTTCAGCTCGATGCCGTCGCAACCGGTGGCTTCCACCAACGGCAGGATGGTTTTCCAGGATGCTTCGACGCACGGCACCATCAGCGACACGATCATGGCGCGGTCCGGCCAGTCCTTTTTGACCTGGGTGATTTCCCGCAGGTTGATCTCCAGGGATCGGTCGGTGATCAACTCGATATTGTTGATACCCAGCACTTCACGGTTGGCGCCAAAGTGCGCCGAATAGCGCGACGACACATTGACCGCCGCCGGGTCTTCACCCAGGGTTTTCCACACCACGCCGCCCCAGCCCGCTTCGAAAGCGCGGACCACGTTATAGGCCTTGTCGGTGGGCGGCGCGGACGCCAGCCAGAACGGGTTGGGGGCCTTGATACCGGCGAATACAATCGAGAGATCGGCCATTACGCAGCCTCCACATTCAGCATGAGTTGGGCGTGCATGGCTTCTGCCGCCAGCTTGCCGTGTTGCACCGCCTGCACGGTGAGGTCCTGGCCGAGGCTGACGCAATCGCCGCCGGCATACACGCCAGGGACACTGGTGCGCAGATGCTCATCAACGAAGATCCGTTCGCCGACACGATGCAGTTGCCGGGCCAGCGGATCGTGCAGCGCTTCGTCGTCGAACCCTTGGCCGATGGCCTTGAAGATCGCATCGGCGGCCAGTTCGAAGGTTTCGCCGGTGGGGCGCAGGCGGCCGTCTTCCAGGCGGGTGCGGGCAAAGCGCATGCCGCGTACATGGCCCAGGCCGTCCAGCAGAACCTCTTGCGGCTGGGCCCAGGTCAGCAGGCGTACCTGATTGGCCTTGGCGATCGCCTGCTCATGGTGAGTGGCGCCCATGTCCGCCAGGCCTCGGCGGTACACCAGGTTCACGTCGCGGGCACCGAGGCGGGCCATTTGCACGGCCATGTCGATGGCCGTATTGCCGGCGCCGAGCACGATGCAACGGTCGGCCAGGGGCAGTTGGGTCAGGTCGTCGGCCTGCCGCAGTTCGCGGATGTAATCAGTGGCGGCGAGCAGGCCGGGGGCGTCCTCGTGGGCCAGGCCGAGCTGCTTGCTCGCGGCAAGCCCAAGGCCGAGAAAGACCGCGTCGAATTGCGGGTGCAGTTCGCTCAAGGTCAGGTTGCCGCCCAGGCGCTGGCCGTGACGGATCTCGATGCCGCCGATCTGCAGCAGAAAATCCAGTTCCTGCTGCGCGAAATCATCCACCAGCTTGTACTTGGCGATCCCGTATTCATTTAGGCCGCCGGCTTTTTCGCGGGCTTCGAAAATCACCACATCATGGCCGTGCAAGGCGCTGCGATGGGCGCACGCCAGGCCCGCAGGCCCGGCGCCGACCACGGCGATGCGCTTGCCGGTGGGCGCGGCCCGCTGGAACGGGTGTTCGCCAAAGCGCGCGTTGTCGATGGCGTAGCGTTGCAGCAGCCCAATCAGTACCGGGGCGCATTCTTCGGCGTTGTTACGCACGCAGGCTTGCTGGCAGAGAATCTCGGTGGGGCAGACCCGCGCGCAACTGCCGCCGAGGATGTTGGCCGAGAGAATCTTGTGCGCCGCGCCTTGGACGTTTTCGGTGTGGATGCTGCGGATGAACGACGGGATGTCGATCTCGCTGGGGCACGCATTCACGCACGGTGCGTCGTAGCAATACAGGCAACGCGAGGCTTCCAACTGGGCCTGGCGGGCATTGAGCGGTGGCGCCAGGTCGGTGAAATGGCTGGCGAGCGTTGCGCCGTCCTCGACGGGATGGGGAAGGTGGGTCAGGGTCTGGATCACGGTGTTGGCCTCACAGTGTTTTTGCCTCTGGCGGGCATTGGGTTTTTTGGCGCCTGGACCGGCTTTATCGCAGGCAAGCCAGCTCCCACATTGATCGGGTTCACACCGTTCAAATGTGGGAGCCGGGCTTGCCCGCGATAGGCCGCAGGCCGCTTTCAGCGTTTCACAGCAACCGGCCTGGAACGCTCCGCCCGCTTGCTCAACTGCTCGAACACCGCCGGATACGCCGGCCGTCCCACATACCGCCCGGCGCCACGCTCCGCGCGCAGGTCGCCATCGGCCCACACCAGCTTGCCCTGGCTGATGGTATGGCTCGGCACGCCGCGCACGGTCTTGCCTTCGAAGATGTTGAAGTCGACCTGCTGATGGTGAGTCTTGGCGGAAATGGTCCGCGTACCCTGCGGATCCCACAGCACCAGGTCGGCATCGGCGCCCACGCGGATCGCGCCTTTGCGCGGGTAGAGGTTGAAGATCTTCGCGGTATTGGTGGAGGTGAGCGCGACGAATTCCTGCATCGACAGGCGCCCGCTGTTGACCCCTTCATCCCACAGCAGGGCCATGCGGTCTTCGATACCGGCGGTGCCATTGGGGATCTTGCTGAAGTCGTCACGGCCGGCGGCCTTTTGTTCGGCGCAGAAGCAGCAATGGTCGGTCGCGGTGGTGTGCAGGTTGCCCGATTGCAAGCCACGCCACAGCGCTTCCTGATGCCCCCGCGGGCGAAACGGCGGGCTCATCACGTAGCCGGCGGCGGTCTGCCAGTCCGGGTGCTGATAGACGCTGTCGTCCAGCAGCAAATGGCCGGCGAGGACTTCGCCATACACCGGCTGGCCCTTGCTGCGCGCGTAGGTGATTTCATCCAGCGCTTCCTGGGTGGATACATGCACCAGGTACAGCGGCGTCCCGATGGTCTCGGCGATACGAATGGCGCGGCTGGCCGCTTCACCTTCGACCTGGGACGGCCGCGACAGCGGGTGCGCTTCCGGCCCGGTGATGCCCTGGGCCATCAGCTTGCGTTGCAGGTGGTACACCAGCTCGCCGTTCTCTGCGTGCACGGTGGGCACGGCGCCCAGTTCCAGGCAGCGTTCGAAGCTGGCGACCAACGTGTCGTCCGCCGCCATGATCGCGTTCTTGTAGGCCATGAAGTGCTTGAAGCTGTTGATGCCGTGGTGGCTGACCAGTTCGGCCATTTCTTCGCGCACCTGCTCGCTCCACCAGGTGATCGCCACGTGAAAGCCGTAGTCGGCGGCGGACTTTTGCGCCCAGCCGCGCCATTGGTGAAAGGCTTCCATCAAGGATTGCTGGGGGTTGGGGATCACAAAGTCGATGATCGACGTGGTGCCGCCCGCAAGGCCCGCCGCGGTGCCGCTGAAAAAGTCTTCACTGGCCACGGTGCCCATGAAGGGCAGTTGCATATGGGTATGGGGGTCGATACCGCCGGGCATCAAGTATTGGCCGCTGCCATCGAGCACTTCAGTGCCGGCGGGGACATCCAGGTTCGTGCCAATGGCTTGAATGAGGCCACCTGCGCATAAAACATCGGCGCGGTAACTTTCATCATGGGTAACAACGGTGGCGCCACGGATCAACAGCGACATGTCGAGTTCCTCACAGGCTTGACCGGCTTGTGCCAGTTCTAAGTGTTGTAATGCTGTTTGCCGATGCTCGGTTAATTCCTGTCATCGGTGACAGGAATAGAAACTAGCCCGAGTTTTTCAATTGGGCAAGCCTATTTTTTATAAGCTTATATCCAAGTTAAATAATTGATTTAAAACGATAAAAATTACAAATCACCAAAATGTTGCGCCTGCTCACCATTTTGACGCACTTGACAGGTTCTTCAATTGAGCAATATTTCTTATTGCAAATCAGACGGTTGGGAGATGCCCCTTGACGGCACCGGTAAATAAAAATAATTGTGTTGCACCAGATTGAGTCCCGAATGTTCGGGCAACTTGCGCATTCTCCAGCCTGAGGCGTGCGACAAGTACCGAAGGGCCAGTCGGAAAGCTGATAAACATCAGCGAGTTATATAAGCGGTGCGGGTTCAAGGTGGGTGTTCGGCACGGAAATTGAGTGCAGTGGCGACTGGCCGGGCCCGTGATGTCATGTTGTTTACGAGGTACTCCGGCCATCCGGCGCAACGCGTTGGATGAGCAAAAATAATTCGAAAAACCGTGGAGCGGCCATGCAACAGAACAGATCGCAAGTCATTGAACGCAACGGCCTGTACGAACTCGACGCCGGCCCTGACGTCTTGGACAGCCCTCGCTACAACCACGACATGGCACCGACCAAGGTGCATGAACGTACCTGGAACAAATGGCACATCACCGCCTTGTGGGTCGGCATGTCGATCTGCGTACCCACCTATACCTTGGGCGGGGTGCTCACCGCGTATTTCGGGTTGTCGGTGGGTGAAGCGCTGATGGCGATCCTGTTGGCCAACATCGTGGTGCTGATCCCGCTGACCCTCAACGCCTTTCCCGGTACCAAGTACGGCATACCGTTTCCGGTGCTGTTGCGCTCCTCGTTCGGCATCCTCGGGTCCAACGTGCCGTGCCTGATCCGGGCGCTGGTGGCGTGCGGCTGGTTTGGTATCCAGACGATGTTCGGCGGGTTGGCGATTCACTTGTTCCTGGGCTCGATTTTCGAGGGCTGGAAGTCCCTCGGCGGTACCGGCGAAGTGATTGGTTTCATGGTGTTCTGGTGCCTGAATTTATGGGTGGTGCTGCGCGGCGCCGAATCGATCAAGCGTCTGGAAACCCTGTCGGCCCCATTGCTGGTGGCGGTGGGCATCGGCCTGCTGGTGTGGGCGATGCCGAACGTGTCCCTCAGCGAATTGATGGCGATCCCGCCCAAGCGCCCCGAAGGCGCGAGCCTCACCGGTTACTTCATGGCCGGCCTGACGGCGATGGTGGGGTTCTGGGCCACCTTGTCGCTGAACATTCCCGACTTCAGCCGCTACGCCAAGAGCCAGAAGGACCAGATCCTCGGGCAGATTTTCGGCCTGCCGCTGACCATGTTCCTGTTCGCCGCGCTGGGTGTGATCATGACCGCCGCGTCGGTAAAGCTGTTGGGGGTCAGCGTGTCCGACCCGGTGACCCTGATCGGCCATATCCAGAGCCCGGTGTGGGTGGCCGTGGCGATGGCGCTGATCATCGTCGCAACCTTGTCCACCAACACCGCTGCAAATATTGTCTCGCCCACCAACGACTTTCAGAACATTGCGCCCAAGCTGATCAACCGCACCACGGCGGTGATCCTGACCGGCCTGGTCGGGCTGGTGCTGATGGGCCATGAGCTGCTGAAAAAACTCGGCCTGATCGTTTCCGATGTGAGTCTGGAAACGGTGTATTCCAACTGGTTGCTCGGCTATTCCAGCCTGCTCGGCCCGATCGCCGGGATCATGGTGGTGGACTATTTCATCACCCGCAAACAGCAACTGGACCTCGCCGGCCTGTACCGCGACGACGTGTACCCGGCGTGGAATTGGAGTGGTTTTATCGCCTTTGGCGTGCCGGTGGTACTGACCTTGCTGTCCCTGGGCAGCGATGCGTTCAGCTGGTTCTACAGCTACGGCTGGTTTACCGGTTCGGCGTTGGGCGGGGTGTTGTATTACGGCCTGAATGCCAAGCGTGGGGTCAGCCCCGTCGCCGTTAAATCCCCTTTGTAAACACGGCCTATGTGGGAGCTGGCTTGCCTGCGATAGCGGACTGTCAGTTGATGCTGTATTGCCTGATACACCGCCATCGCAGGCAAGCCAGCTCCCACAGGTGACCGAGTCAATTCATAAAAATGAAGCCTGAGGAGGCCCCCATGAACGCTGCCCTCGACGTTCTGCAATCCACCCATCAGCACATCAACCGCGACCGCCTGTGGCAGTCGCTGATGGACCTGGCCAAACTCGGCGCCACCCCAAAAGGCGGTGTGTGTCGCCTGGCCCTCACCGACCTGGACCGCAAGGCCCGCGATCTGTTTGTGCAGTGGTGCGAAGAGGCCGGTTGCAGCGTGACCGTCGATGGCATCGGCAACATTTTCGCCCGTCGCCCGGGGCGCAACCCCGACCTGCCGCCGGTGATGACGGGCAGCCATATCGACACCCAGCCTACCGGCGGCAAATTCGACGGTTGCTTCGGTGTGCTGGCGGGCGTGGAAGTATTGCGCACCCTCAATGACCTCAAGCTGGAAACCGAGGCGCCGCTGGAAGTGGTGGTATGGACCAACGAAGAGGGCTCGCGCTTTCCGCCATGCATGATGGGCTCGGGCGTGTTTGCCGAGAAGTTCACCCTGGCCGATACCCTGGCCAAGGTGGATGTGGACGGCGTCAGCGTGGGCGATGCGCTGAACGCAATTGGCTACGCGGGTTCGCGCCCGGTCAGCGGGCACAAGGTGGGCGCCTATTTCGAGGCGCATATCGAACAGGGGCCGATTCTGGAAGACGAGAAAAAAACCATCGGCGTGGTGCTCGGCGCCCTGGGGCAGAAGTGGTTCGACCTGACACTGCGCGGCGTGGAAGCGCACGCGGGGCCGACGCCGATGCACTTGCGCAAGGACGCCTTGGTCGGCGCCGCCGCCGTGGTAGCGGCGGTCAACGCAGCGGCGCTCGGGCACCAGCCCCATGCGTGCGGCACCGTCGGTTGCCTGCAGGCGTACCCCGGTTCGCGCAACGTCATTCCGGGGGAAGTGCGCATGACCCTGGACTTTCGTCACCTGGAACCGGCGCGGCTGGACGCGATGATTGCCCAGGTGCGCACGGTGATTGACGCGACCTGCGCCAAGCACGGCTTGAGTTTCGACATGCAGCCCACGGCGGATTTTCCACCGCTGTACTTCGACAAAGGCTGCGTGGACGCCGTGCGCGATGCCGCCAATGGGCTGGGCTTGTCGAACATGGACATCGTCAGCGGCGCAGGGCATGACGCCATATTCGTCGCCGAGCTGGGCCCGGCCGGCATGATTTTCGTGCCCTGTGAGGGCGGCATCAGCCATAACGAAATCGAGAACGCCGCACCGGACGACCTGGCGGCGGGCTGTGCGGTGTTGTTAAGGGCGATGGTGGCCGCTTCGGCGGCGATTGCCAGCGGTAAACAGGCTGCCTGAATGGGCGGGCAGGCAGGCCAGCGCCCACCTTGGTATTCTGGCGTTTGCCAAACCGTCGTCAGCCAGGAGCAGTCATGTCCACCGTCGTTCGTCTTGCCCAACCCGCCGATGCCGAGGGGATCAGCCAGGTCATCCTGGCGGCCTTGCACAGCAGCAATGCACGGGATTATCCGGCGGATGTAATTGCTCGGGTCGCGCGCAGCTTTACGCCGGATGCGGTGCTGGATTTGCTCAAGCGCCGCGTGGTGCTGGTGGCGGTTCAGGATCAGGTGATCGTCGCCACGGCGGCCCTCGACGCGAATGTGGTGCGCTCGGTGTTCGTCAATCCCGCCTTGCAAGGGCAGGGTATCGGCCGCTTGTTGATGATCGAGATCGAATTGCGCGCCCGTGAGGCCGGGGTGACGGTGCTGAGCGTGCCGTCGTCGCTGACCGCCGAGCCGTTCTATACCAGGCTGGGGTTCCAGACCGTGCGCGATGTCTACCATGGCAACGAGCGTACCTTGGTGATGGAGAAGGCGCTGTTGTCCCGGCATCCCATCGGGCTCTATCGCGACCGGCAGCACCGGGCGCAGGTGATTGAATTGTGGCAGCAGGCGTTTGGCTATGACACCGCGCATAACCTGCCGAGCCTGGCGATCGATAAGAAGCTGGCGGTCAATGATGGGTTGTTCTTTGTCGCGACGGATAAAAAGACCGTGGTCGGCACTATTCTCGCCGGGTACGACGGGCATCGGGGCTGGCTGTATTCGGTGGCGGTGCACGCAGGCTATCGGCGCCATGGCCTCGGCTCGTCGCTGGTGCGGCATGCGGAACAGGCATTGACCGCGCTGGGCTGCATGAAGATCAACCTGCAGATCACCGGTGGCAATGAGGCGGTGGTGGGGTTCTATGAGGCGTTGGGGTATGGGGTGGAGCCGAGGGTCAGTATGGGCAAGAAGATTGCGGTGAATATTCCTGCTCAATCCTAAAAAAACCGGAGCTTAAATGTGGGAGCGAGCAAGTCGAATCGTCGCACCGCCGCTCCCACATTGGTAATGCGTTGCAACTGTTAGACCTTGACGATCCAACCCGCTGGCGCTTCAACATCACCGGTCTGCACACCGGTCAACTCTTTATAGAGCTTCTGGGTGATCGGGCCGACTTCGGTCTCGCTGTGGAACACATGCAGCTTGCCGTTGTACTGGATGCCGCCGATTGGCGAAATCACGGCCGCGGTACCGCAGGCGCCGGCTTCCTTGAACTGGTCCAGCTTGTCGATGAACACCTCGCCCTCGACCACGTCCAGGCCCAGGCGGCTCTTGGCCAGTTCGATCAGTGACAGGCGGGTGATGCCTGGCAGTACCGACGGCGACTTCGGCGTGATGAACTGATTGTCGTGGGTGATCCCGAAGAAGTTGGCCGAGCCGACTTCTTCGATTTTGGAGTGGGTCATCGGGTCCAGGTAGATCGCGTCGGCGAAACCGGATTTCTTCGCTTCCGAACCGGGCATCAGGCTGGCGGCGTAGTTGCCACCGACCTTGGCGGCGCCGGTGCCCTGTGGCGCGGCGCGGTCAAAGGTGGAGATCTGGAAGTTGTGGGGCACCAGGCCGCCTTTGAAGTAGGCGCCGACCGGGATGCAGAACACCGAGAAGATGAACTCCGGTGCGGTGCGCACGCCGATGTTGTCACCGGTGCCGATCACGAACGGGCGCAGGTACAGCGCGCCGCCGCTGCCATACGGCGGGATGAAGTGTTCGTTGGCCTTGACCACTTGTTTGCAGGCGTCGATGAAGTCTTCGGTCGACACGTGCGGCATCAGCAGGCGGGCGCAGCTGCGTTGCATGCGGGCGGCGTTCTGGTCCGGACGGAACAGGTTGATCGAGCCGTCCTTGCAGCGGTAAGCCTTGAGGCCTTCAAAGCATTGCTGGCCATAATGCAGGGCGGTGGAGCCCTCGCTGATGTGCAGCACGTTGTCGTCGGTCAGGGTGCCTGCTTGCCACACGCCGTCTTTCCAGACCTGGAGAAACCGCTTGTCGGTCTTGATGTAGTCAAAACCCAGCTTGTCCCAATTGATGCTTTCGTTACCCATGACACCCTCTATCTCTGGTCAAGTCGGTTTTTTACTGAATGGGCACCACAATACTGCATTCGCGGGGCCATTCGCATCCCCTGTAGGAGCGAGCTTGCTCGCGAAGCACTCATAGGCACCGCGTTCATCCAGAATGTACGCGTTATCGTTGACGTTTTTCGCGAGCAAGCTCGCTCCTACAGGGGTGTTGGTTACAGGTGTAAGGCGTGACCCAATGCCCGCAGCGCGGCTTCCTGCACCGCTTCGCCGAGGGTCGGATGGGCATGGATGGTGCCGGCCACGTCTTCCAGGCGCGAGCCCATTTCCAGGCTCAGGCCAAAGGCGGTGGACAGCTCCGAGACGCCGGCGCCCACGGCTTGCCAGCCGACGATCAGGTGGTTGTCACGGCGGGCCACCACCCGTACGAAGCCGGTTTTCGACTCCAGCGTCATGGCCCGGCCATTGGCAGCGAACGGGAAGCTCGACACGTTGCAGTCCAGGCCGGCGGCCTTGGCCTCATCGGGCGTCTTGCCGACCACCACCAGTTCCGGGTCGGTGAAGCACACCGCCGGGATCGCCGCCGGGTTGAATTCGCGGGATTGACCGCTGATCAGTTCGGCGACCATTTCGCCCTGGGCCATCGCGCGGTGGGCCAGCATCGGCTCGCCGCTCAGGTCGCCGATCGCCCACACATTGCGCATGCTGGTTTGGCAACGGTTGTCGATCTTGATCGCCGCGCCGTTCATGTCCAGGTTTAACGCTTCGAGGTTCCAGCCCTGGGTATTGGGTTTGCGGCCCACGGCCACCAGTACCTGCTCGGTTTCCAGGGACAGGGTGTCGCCATTCGGATCGCGCACCTGCAGGCAGTTGTCGGCGAAACCGGTAACGCTGTGCTGCAGGTACAGTTTCACCCCCAGTTGCTTGAGGGATTCGTTCACCGGTTGCGTCAGCTCGGCGTCGTAGGCCGGCAGGATGCGATCCTGCGCTTCCACCACACTGACCTCGGCGCCGAGCTTGCGATAAGCAATGCCCAGCTCCAGGCCGATATAGCCACCGCCAACCACGATCAGCCGCTTGGGCACCCGCGTCGGCGCCAGGGCTTCGGTAGACGAAATGATCGGCCCGCCAATCGGCAGCATCGGCAGGTTGACGCTCTTCGAGCCGGTGGCCAGCAGCAGGTGTTCGCACTGGATGCGCTGGTCGCCGACCACCACCGTCTTGCCGTCCACCACCTTGGCCCAGCCGTGGACCACCTGCACCTTGTGTTTCTTCAGCAGCGCAGCGACGCCGGTGGTCAGGCGGTCGACGATGCCATCTTTCCATTCCACGCTTTTGCGGATGTCCAGGGTTGGCACGTCCACTTCAATGCCCAGGGGCGAGCCCTGGCTGTGGTGAACGGTTTGCTGGAATTGCTCGGCCACATGGATCAAGGCCTTGGACGGAATACAACCGATATTCAGGCAGGTGCCCCCCAGCGCCTGGCCTTCCACCAGCACGGTCGGGATACCCAGTTGGCCGGCGCGGATGGCTGCCACGTAGCCGCCAGGGCCGCCGCCGATAATCAGCAGCGTGGTATTCAAAGTCTGAGACATGCCTTACTCCAGGAACAGGCTGGCGGGTTGTTCGAGCAGGCCGCGAATGGCCTGGATGAATTGCGCCGCGTCCATGCCATCGACCACACGGTGATCAAACGAGCTGGAAAGGTTCATCATCTTGCGCACCACGATCTGGCCCTTGACCACCATCGGCCGTTCGACGATGCGGTTGACGCCAACGATGGCCACTTCCGGCAGGTTCAGCACCGGCGTGCTGACGATGCCGCCCAAGGCGCCCAGGCTGGTCAGGGTGATGGTCGAGCCCGACAGCTCATCGCGGCTGGCCTTGCCGTTGCGCGCAGCGGTGGCCAGGCGTGCGATTTCCTCGGCATTGCCCCACAGGCTGCGCGCTTCGGCGTGACGCACCACCGGCACCATCAGGCCCATGTCGCTCTGGGTGGCGACGCCCACATGCACCGCGCCGAGGCGGGTGATGACCTGGGCTTCGTCGTCGTAACGCGCGTTGATCTGTGGAAAGTCGCGCAACGCCACCACCATGGCCCGCACGATGAACGGCAGCAAGGTCAGCTTGCCGCGCGTCGCGCCGTGTTTCTCGTTGAGGTGCACGCGCAGATCGTCGAGGGCGGTGACATCGATCTCTTCCACATAGCTGAAGTGCGCGGCGCGGCGGGTGGCGTCCTGCATGCGCTGGGCGATCTTGCGGCGCATGCCGATCACCGGGATCTGCTCTTCGTCGTTGCGTTCGGCGTAGGGGTTGGCCGCTGCAGATGCTTTGGCCGGCCCCTGGCGCAGGAAAGCCTCCAGGTCTTCGTGCAGAATCCGCCCGGCCGGACCGGTGCCCTGGACCAGGCGCAGTTGAATCCCGGCGTCCATGGCGTGCTTGCGCACGGCAGGCGAGGCCAAGGGGCGCTCGCCGGCTTCACGGGCCACGGGCGCCTGGGCGGTCACGGCCGGCGCGGGTTTGCTTTCAGCCGGCGCTGGCGTGCGTTCAACCACGGGCGTGGTTTTTACCGGCTGCGCAACGACAGGCGCGTCCTTGGCGTTGCCGGCACCTTCCACTTCGATGCTGATCAGGACACTGCCCACGGCCATGACTTCACCCGGCTCGCCGCCGAGGGAAATCACCTTGCCGTGCACCGGCGAGGGGATGTCCACCATCGCCTTGTCGGTCATCACATCCGCCAGCACCTGGTCTTCGACAACCAGGTCGCCGACCTTTACATGCCACTGCGACAGTTCCACTTCTGCGATGCCTTCGCCAATGTCCGGCATCTTGATAACGTGCGTGCCCATTCAGACCTCCATGACCCGTTTCAACGCCGCGCCCACGCGGGACGGCCCTGGGAAATACGCCCACTCCTGCGCGTGCGGGTAGGGAGTGTCCCAACCGGTGACGCGTTCGATCGGCGCTTCCAGGTGATGGAAGCAATGCTCCTGCACCAGCGACACCAACTCGGCGCCAAAGCCGCAGGTGCGCGTGGCTTCATGCACCACCACGCAGCGGCCGGTCTTTTTCACCGACTTGACGATGGTGTCCAGGTCCAGCGGCCACAGGCTGCGCAGGTCGATGACTTCGGCGTCAATGCCGGTTTCCTCGGCGGCCACTTGCGACACATACACGGTGGTGCCGTAGGTCAGTACGGTGACGGCCGAACCGGGGCGCACGATGGTGGCCACGTCCAGCGGCACGGTGTAATAGCCGTCCGGTACTTGCGCTTGCGGGTGTTTGGACCACGGGGTTACCGGGCGGTCGTGATGGCCGTCGAACGGGCCGTTGTACAGGCGTTTTGGCTCGAGAAAGATCACCGGGTCATCGTTTTCGATCGAGGCGATCAATAAGCCCTTGGCGTCATACGGGTTGGACGGCATCACCGTGCGCAGGCCGCAGACCTGGGTAAACACCGCTTCGATGCTCTGGCTATGGGTCTGGCCGCCATAGATACCGCCACCGCACGGCATGCGCATGGTCAGCGGTGCGGTGAACTGGCCGGCCGAGCGATAGCGCAGGCGCGCCGCTTCGGAGATGATCTGGTCGGTGGCGGGGTAGACGTAGTCGGCGAACTGGATCTCGGCCACCGGGCGCAGGCCGTAGGCACCCATGCCTACCGCGACGCCGACGATGCCGCTTTCGGAAATCGGTGCGTCAAACACCCGCGAGCTGCCGTACTTGGTCTGCAGGCCTTCGGTGCAACGGAACACGCCGCCGAAGTAACCGACGTCCTGGCCGAACACCACCACGTTGTCGTCACGCTCAAGCATCACATCCATGGCCGAGCGCAAGGCCTGAATCATGGTCATGGTGGTGGTGGTCATGGCGGTTTCCACTTCAATGCTGTTGTTGTGATCGTTCATGTCAGACCCCCAGCTCTTGACGCTGGCGCTTCAAGTGCTCCGGCATCTCTTTGTAGACGTCTTCGAACATGGTCGCGGCGCTCGGGATCTGGCCGCCGGCCAGGGTGCCGTACTGTTCGGCTTCTTTTTGTGCCGCAATGACTTCGGCTTCAAGTTCGGCACTGACCGCCGCGTGTTCCTCGTCGGACCACTGGCCAATCTTGATCAGGTGCTGCTTGAGGCGCGCAATCGGGTCGCCGAGCGGGAAGTGGCTCCAGTCGTCGGCGGGGCGGTATTTGGACGGATCATCCGAGGTGGAGTGCGGACCGGCGCGGTAGGTGACCCACTCGATCAGCGTTGGCCCCAGGTTGCGGCGCGCACGTTCGGCGGCCCACGCGGAGGCGGCGTACACCGCGATGAAATCGTTGCCGTCCACGCGCAGCGAGGCGATGCCGCAACCCACGCCGCGTCCGGCGAAGGTGGTGGCTTCACCGCCGGCAATCGCCTGGAAGGTGGAGATGGCCCACTGGTTGTTGACCACGTTGAGAATCACCGGGGCGCGGTACACGTGGGCGAAGGTGAGGGCGGTGTGGAAGTCGGATTCGGCGGTGGCGCCGTCGCCGATCCAGGCCGATGCGATCTTGGTATCGCCCTTGATCGCCGAGGCCATGCCCCAGCCCACGCCTTGTACGAATTGGGTAGCGAGGTTGCCGGAAATGGTGAAGAAACCGGCGTCTTTCACCGAGTACATGATCGGCAACTGGCGGCCCTTGAGCGGATCCCGCTCGTTGGACAGCAGTTGGCAGATCAGGTCCACCAGCGGCACTTCGCGGGCCATCAGGATACTTTGCTGGCGGTAGGTGGGAAAGCACATGTCGTCGATGTTCAAGGCCAGAGCCTGGGCGCTGCCGATGGCTTCTTCGCCAAGGCTCTGCATGTAGAACGACATTTTCTTCTGACGCTGGGCGACCACCATGCGGTTGTCGAAGATCCGCGTCTTGAGCATGGCGCGCATGCCTTTGCGCAGAATCTCGACCGGCACCCCTTCGGCCCACGGGCCGAGCGCCTGGCCCTGGTCGTCGAGCACACGGATCAGGCCCTTGGCCAGGTCGGCGGTGTCGGCAGGTTCTACGTCGATGGCGGGTTTGCGCACCAGGCCCGCGTCGGTCAGGCGCAGGTAGGTAAAGTCAGTCTTGCAGCCTGGACGGCCCGAGGGTTCAGGGACGTGCAGGCGCAGCGGTTCGTATTGCTGGTTCATGGCTTTCTACGCTCTATCTTGTGAATTTCTTGTAGTGGGCGCGCTAGCTGACAGTCAGCCTCCGGATAGGAGAAATCTTGTCCTACAACAATCATAGGCGGGGCGTAGAAGAATATTTATCTGTGTTTCGTTGCGCTCGCGATCATTTGCGGATAAAAAAACTGCATAAACATAATAAACAGGTGATTTTGTCTCATGCGCAAACTGGACCGTACCGATATCGGCATTCTCAACGCCCTGCAGGAGAACGCCCGCATCACCAACGCCGACCTGGCCCGTTCGGTCAACCTGTCGCCCACGCCGTGCTTCAACCGGGTCAAGGCAATGGAGGAGTTGGGGCTGATTCGCGAGCAGGTCACGCTGCTGGACGCCGATTTGCTGGGGCTGCATGTCAATGTGTTCATCCACGTGAGCCTGGAAAAGCAGAACGAACTGGCGTTGCAGCAGTTCGAAAGTGCGATCTCCGACCGCCCCGAAGTGATGGAGTGCTACTTGATGGCCGGCGACCCGGATTACCTGATTCGCGTGCTGGTGCCGACGATCCAGGCGCTGGAGCGCTTCATGATGGATTTTTTGACCAAGGTGCCCGGTGTTGCCAACATCCGTTCCAGCTTCGCCCTCAAGCAAGTGCGCTACAAGACTGCGTTGCCGTTGCCCGCCAATGGCATCAGCCTGGGCGCCTGATATTTATCTGAATCACCGCAGGCCAAATGTGGGAGCGGGCTTGCCTGCGATGGCGGTGGGCCAGTTGGCACATGTTTACCTGATTCACCGCTATCGCAGCATAGGTATCTACACATCTTTGTAGTGAGCGGGCTTGTCCCGCGCTGGGCTGCGAAGCAGCCCCAAACCAGGCGACCGGATTCTACCTGAAGCTCGGCGATGCCTTTATTGGGGCGGCTTCGCCACCCAGCGCGGGACAAGCCCGCTCACTACAGGGATACTTTTCAGTCGTTGAGAGTTGTGTAGATACCTATGGCTATCGCAGGCAAGCCAGCTCCCACAGGGATAAGCATTTCAAAGTTGGTTGAGCGGGATCTTCAGGTAGGTCACCCCATTATCTTCCGCGGGCGGCATGTTCCCCGCCCGCACATTCACCTGGATCGCCGGCAGCAATAACTTGGGCATCCCCAGCCCCGCATCGCGGGTCGTACGCATCTGCACAAACGCCGCTTCATCGATGCCGTCATGCACATGAATATTCCCCGCCCGCTGCTCAGCCACCGTTGTCCGGCACTTCGCCTCACGCCCCTTTGGCGGGTAGTCGTGGCACACATACAGCTCAGTTTCCAACGGATAAGCCAGCAACTTGCGCATCGACGCATACAACTGCCGCGCATCCCCACCCGGAAAATCACAGCGCGCCGTGCCCACATCCGGCATGAACAGCGTGTCGCCCACCAGGATCAAACGGTCGTCAATCAAATAGGCCATGTCCGCCGGCGTGTGCCCCGGTACATGCAGCGCCTGGGCCTTGATGCTGCCGATATGAAACACCTCATCCGGTGCAAACAAGTGATCGAACTGCGAGCCGTCCACGCGAAATTCCGGCTCCAGGTTGAACAGGTTCTTGAACACGTCCTGCACTTTGCTGATGGACTGGCCAATGGCGATCTTGCCGCCCAGGGTGCGCCGCAGGTAGGGCGCGGCGGACAGGTGATCGGCATGGGCGTGGGTTTCCAGCAGCCACTGCACCTGCAGCCGATGTTCGCGCACATAGGCGATTACCTGGTCGGCCTGGCGCGTGTCGGTGCGGCCCGACGCCGGGTCGTAATTGAGCACTGAGTCGACGATGGCGCAGGGGCCACCCTCGGCTTCGTGCAGCACGTAGGTGTAAGTCGACGACGCCTCGTCCAGAAAGGCTTGAATCAACGCGGGCATGGCGGCGGTCCTTGGTGGTGGATTGCGGCTTACATTCGAGATGTTTTCCACATAGGCTTGCGAGCTTAAGGGAAAAAAACGGTCCGAGGCAAAGGATCGACCCATAACGGGACGTGACGCCATACGGCAACGCCCCTTGTGTGCATTGACGATAAAAGGCGATAGACCATGACCGAACAACACTGGGGCCCAACCATCAGTGGCGATATCGTCGTCATCGGCGGCGGCTCGGCGGGCATCGGCCTGCTGGCCAGCCTGCTCAAGCGCGACCCGGGACTGCATATCACCCTGATCGAACCCAACGAACACCACTATTATCAACCCGCGTGGACCTTGGTGGGCGGCGGCGCCTATGACGTGAAAAAGACCCGCCGGCCGCTGGCTGACGTGCTGCCCAATGGCGTCACCTGGGTACAGGCCGCCGTCACCGAGGTGCTGCCGGACGAGCACACCCTAGTCCTCGACAGCGGCCAGCGGGTCAGTTGGCAAAATCTCATCGTTTGCCCAGGTCTGCGCCTGGCCTGGGAGAAGATTGAGGGGCTGCAAGACGCCCTTGGTCAAAACGGTGTCACCTCCAACTACAGCTACCAGCACGCCGCCTACACCTGGCAGTTGGTGCAGCAGCTCAAGGGCGGCAAGGCGATCTTCACGCAGCCGGCCATGCCGATCAAATGCGCGGGCGCGCCGCAAAAAGCCTTGTACCTGTCCTGCGATCATTGGCTCAAGCAAGGCGTTCTGAAAGACATTGACGTGGAGTTCAACCTGGCCGGCGCCGCGCTGTTCGGTGTGGCGACCTTCGTGCCGCCGTTGATGAAGTACGTGGAGAAATATAACGCGCGCCTGGCGTTCAATGCCAGCCTGGTGAAAGTCGACGGCCCGGCTCGCAAGGCCTGGTTTGAGGTGAAGGACGCCGAGGACAATGTCCGCGTCGAAGAAAAGTCCTTCGACCTGCTGCACGTGGTCCCACCGCAAGTGTCCCCGCATTTCATCCGCCAAAGCCCGCTGGCCGACGCGGCCGGCTGGTGCGAAGTGAACCCCCACAGCCTGCAACATGTGCGCTATCCACATATCTTCGGCCTGGGGGACGTGTGCGGCACTACCAACGCCAAGACCGCCGCTGCCGTGCGCAAGCAGATCGTGGTGGTTGCCGAAAACCTGCTGGCGCTGCGCAAGCAGGCACCGCTGCCGCTCAAGTACGACGGCTACGGTTCCTGCCCGTTGACGGTGGAGAAGGGCAAGGTGGTCCTGGCCGAATTCGGCTATGGCGGCAAGCTGCTGCCGACCTTTCCCCTGGACCCGACGCGGGCACGGCGCTCGATGTGGTTTCTTAAGGCCACTTTGCTGCCCTGGTTCTACTGGAACGGCATGCTCAAGGGCCGCGAGTGGCTGACCCGTCTGAGCAAGGTGGACTGAATGCTGCTGGCCGGTGTGTTGGGATTATTGATGGGGCTGGTCATGGGCCTGACCGGCGCGGGCGGCGGCATCCTCGGGGTGCCGGCGCTGGTGCTGGGTCTGGGCCTGAGCATGACCCAGGCCGCGCCGGTGTCGCTGCTCGCCGTTGGTGCGGCGGCGGCGGTGGGCGCGATCGACGGTTTGCGTCACGGTTTGGTGCGCTACCGTGCCGCGTTGCTGATCGCGCTGCTCGGCGCACTGTTTTCGCCGGTGGGGGTGTTCCTCGCCCACCAATTGCCGGAAGCCGTGCTGATGGGCCTGTTCAGCGCGTTGATGGTGCTGGTGGCCTGGCGCATGTTGCAGCGTGAAAAAAACCTGCCTGGGCCGAGTGACCATGGCACCGCGTCCTGGGCCCAGAAGAACTGCATGCTCGACCAGCAGACCGGGCGCTTCGCCTGGACCGCCAAATGCAGCGCGACCCTGGCGGCCCTCGGCGCGGTGACGGGCGCGGTGTCGGGCTTGCTCGGCGTGGGCGGTGGCTTCCTGATTGTGCCGGCGTTCAAGCAACTCACCGATGTGCAGATGCGCGGCATTGTCGCCACGTCCCTGATGGTGATCAGCCTGCTTTCGCTCATCGGCGTGGCCGGCGCGTTCCATGCCGGGGTGCGCATCGAGCCGCTGGGCTGGGTGTTTATCGGCGCAAGCGTCGTCGGCATGCTGGCCGGTCGACGCCTGTGTTCGGTGATCCCCGCGCGCGCTTTGCAGGTGGGGTTTGCCAGTTTGTGTGGGGTGGTAGCGGCTGGAATGCTATTTAACGCCTTGCGCTGAACCTGTGGCGAGCGGGCTGGATGTGGATGTGGCGAGCGGGCTTGTTGTGGCGAGCGGGCTCGCCACAACAAGCCCGCTCACCACACAGCCCCAGACCTGCCGTCAGGCCTGCTCCAGCTGGGCCAGCCGCTCTTCAAGCGCCGCAATCCGCGCTTCCAGTTCTTCGATGCGCTCTGCCGAAACACCGGCCCCGCGCTCGACGGGGCTGCCCCGCGCCGACAGGATCGCCTCGATATCGGCCGGATCCCCCAGCGCATGGGTATAACGATCTTCGCGCTGCCCCGCCTGACGCGGCACCAGCAACGCCAACCCTCGCGCAATCAGGCGCTCCAGCTGATGCACCACCTGTTCGGCATCCTCGAAGTCGTGCATGCGCCCGCTGCGCGTCAACAGTTCATTGACGGTCTGCGGGCCGCGCAAAAACAGCAGTCCCGTGAGGATCACCTGGGCCGGCACCAGTTCCAGCGCCTTGTCCACGCGATGCTCCCAGCGGTCGGCGCGGCTGCCCATCACCAAGCGGGTAAAGCCTTGGCCCTCCAACGCACGCAAGCTCTGGCCGACCTGGCCCTGGCTCAGGTTCATCACGGGCTCGCGACTGGTCTTCTGGTTGCAGGCCAGCACCAGGGCATTAAGGGTCAGGGGGTAGGTTTCCGGGTGGGTCGCCTGTTTTTCGATCAGGCAGCCCAGGACGCGGATTTCCGTGCTGTTCAGGCGCGGCTCAGGGGTGTCGGTGTCGTGCTCGGCGGTCATCGCGCTTTCCCTATGCAGTGAGCTGCTTAGCCTAAGCCGGAAAAAATAAAAGACAAGCGCTCGGCATGCCTATAATCGTCGCTGGTTCAAACCGTGCCATAAACCATGAGACTGCCATGACTATTTCCCTGTACGCCGCCTCCATCCCGGTCTTCAAGCAAATGCTCACCGCCCTGAGCGGCGTGTTGGCCAAGGCCGAAGCCCACGCCACCGCCAAAAACATCGAGCCGAACGCCTTGCTGCAGGCGCGCCTGTTCCCGGACATGTTCCAACTGGTGCGCCAGGTGCAGATCGCCGTCGACTTCGCCAAAGGCGTGTCCGCGCGCCTGGCCGAGATCGAAGTGCCGAAATATGAAGACACCGAAGTCACCTTTGCCGACCTGCAAGCGCTGATCGCCAAGGTCCTGGCGTTCGTCGACACCATCGCGCCTGAGCAGATCGACGGCAAGGAAGGCATCGAGATCATCACTCGCCCAGGCACGCCAAAAGAGAAGCGCTTCAGCGGCCAGTCCTACCTGCTGACCTACGGCCTGCCGCAGTTCTTCTTCCACGTCACCACCGCTTACGCCTTACTGCGTCACAACGGTGTGGAAGTGGGCAAGCGCGACTACATGGGCGCGTTCTAAACCCAGGCTTCACGAGGCAGTCTGGGGCCGTGCCTGGATGCACGGCCCCAGGCGTCGAGCAGTACGCCGCCGATTCAGCACTTTTTGCCAGGCTGTTTCACGCGTGTTCAAACAGCCCGGCAATTTTCTCCGAAAGTGCCGTCGATGAAATCAATACCAGCCTTTGGCCTGCGCGAGTCATCGCCATGTAGAGTTTGCGGGCATTCTGCTCAAGCTCGTCGGCGGTCACGTTTTCGTTTTGTACCAGACTGAGTAACTTTTCCAGCCCGACCAGAAACACCACCGGGGCTTCCAGTCCGGTCGCACTTTCGACCGTGGCGATTCGTAGGCTGTCATCATGACCAGGCCCGGCATCCGTCTCGTTCATGTCCCAGATTCGATCGGTGCCAAAGCGCGCCTTAAGCGTTTTGATCAAGAGTTTCTTGTCGATACTCTTGCCGTAGAGCAGCAACATTCCCGATAACGGCAATTCGACGCGCTTCTGATGGGCACAGATTTCATTGCAGACTTGTGCCACGGCATCCTGTCGTGACGGCGACAAGACAAACAGCGGTGGTGTTCCTGACTCCATACCTTCGAAGTCCGGCTGTAGATAGTCGTCAGGATCGGTCTGGGTGATGCCGGCCAGCATCTGGTTGGCGGCGCTCAGAATGGCTTGAGTGGTGCGGTACGATTTACGCAGCTTTTTGGTTTTACCGGCCACATCGAGACCGACCCGTTTCCAACTGAGGCGGCTTTTCAAGAACCCCTGATTCGGATCGGCACACAGAAACAGCGTCCCTTCGGTCCGGTTCAGCGTGAGTTTGATCAGTTGGAACCATGAAGGCGCGAAGAACTGAGCCTCGTCCACCAGAATGTGGTGATAGGGTTCGAGTTTTTCAGGACGATTGGCCAGACACAGATCGCGGGGCAGCGAGCTCCACATACGCAGACCGGACTGCTTGAACAAGGCCGCGGTTACCCGTTCGTACAATGCCCAAACCTGTTGTCGCTCCTCTTTTCGCAACGCAAAGCCCTGGCCCGCGCGCTCGACGTTGAGGTAGTCGGACGCGTCGACGACCACCGTATCGTTTATGAAGTTGAACTCATCGAGCAACTGTTCGTTACGCGGCTTCAGGTCAGGGTGGTCGAGGTCCCGAAAATGCTGAATAAGGTCGATGGTTTCCGTATCGTTTCTCGGCATCTTCAGCGTTTGTTTGAATAACCTGCGCCACTGCTTCGAGATCCAGCTCAGCGCGGTGATGATGCTCAGGTTTGCCGGTATTTCCCCATAGACGCGCTGCAGGCGGTGCTTGAGGTCTTTTACCACAGGAACGTTGTGGATCAGCATGAGTACCTGCTGATCAGGAAATTTTTTCGCCAGGATAAGCGCGCGGCTCGCGGCGATGAGGGTTTTTCCACTGCCTGCGACACCATTGATCAGCTTCACGGAAAAGTCGCCTGCCGCTTCTGTCTGCTCATCCGGCAGTTCCAGGTCCAGTTTGCTTGCCCACTCTTGCTGGGCATCCAGGAAGTAGCGCAGCGTCCGGGCATTGTTATCGCGCGCAAAATGACGGCGTGTGGTGAGCGTCCCGGCTATTTCAGCCTCTGGAAAGTAATGACCCATGAGGCTTTGCCTCGCGTCCGGCGCCAGCGTTTTAAGCAGCCTGGGCAACTGCTGCGCACCGGATTCAATGAAGGTCTTTTTTGACATCAGCCGTATGCCACGGTCCTTGCAATGCCGTGTCCATAAAGCTTCGCTCTGATCCGAGTCGCAGCCCCACATCACGACCAGCTTGCGCAAGGCAGGGACGCCCGCTCGGGCCTCGAAGGTCGACAGTTGCTCCAGCATCCGAGTGAATGTGGCCTGGTCTTCAGTCGTAAACAATTGGCCCGGATCCAGGGTCTCGAACGGCAGTTCGCAGACCATCAGGGCCAGCCAATCAAGCTCACCGCGTTGCAGGAAGAAGTCCGGCGACCAGGTGTCCCGGGCCAGGCATTTGCGCACGACAAAGTCACCTTCAAGGCTCTTGAGCACCCGCTTGCACTGCAGTTGAGAGCCGGTGCTGCGTTGCCATTCGGGAATGAACAGGGTCATTGCGGGAAATCGACTTTACGGCATTGGCCGATTAACTGACGATATTGCTCCGCCCAGCCCTGTGCCACGTCGCTGGAACACACAATGCCGTGTTTCAGCTCCGGGCCGATGATGATCAGCTTGGTCATCGCCCTGGTAATGGACACATTCAGCCGCTCCGGCTGGAAGAAAAACTCACCGATGGCACTGATGAACGCCTCATCGCCACTGGCCAGAGACAGGATCACCAGCTCGCGCTCCTGACCTTGCATGCGTTCGACCGTATCGGCCACGACTGTATTGGCCGCCTCTCGGCCGAACTGCCTGGCGAGTGCCAGGCGAATCGCGCGCCCTTGAGCGCGGTAGGGCGTCACAATCCCGATTTCGTGCAGTGGCAGCCCAAGTTCGAAGGCTTCCTGACACAATTGGACGACGCACTTTACGTCAGTCGGATTACGGTTGCGCGCCTTCGAGTCCGGCGTTGCGATGAACACAGCGCAGGCTTCGGGATCAAGTGCTTCACTGAAGGCTCGCTCACGATGGGGCAGCAGCAGACGGTTTTCATTGGCGCCCGCAGCACGTAAGCGCCCGTCGTAATACATCTGGCTGGGCCATTGTGTGAGCCAACGGTTCATCCGGTAGGTTTCTTCCAGCATCACGCAATGGTCGGCATTCTGGGCTGTCAGGCGTGCGAACACTGACATGGGGTCGTTGGACAGAATGGAGCGTGAAAGCAGCACGGGGGGCAGTTGTTTCTGGTCACCGATGAAAATGAATCGCTTGCCCTTGCGCATCGCCATCAAGGCAAGAGGCAGGGTAATCTGACTGGCCTCGTCAAAGATGACGGTGTCGAAACTGTAATTGGCCAATGAACTGCACGTCGCGAAGGGCGTAGCGCCAATCACATAGCCCTGGCCGGCTTCAGGCAGGCGCTCCCATCTGGCGGGCTCAGCTTCCCAATCCACGTGCTTGTCGAGGTCTTCGCGGCTGCCGCCGACCTTGAGCGTCGGTACTTTGCGGGCGGCGATCTTGCTCAGGGCATTATTGATCGCCATGTGCGTATGCGAAGTGACGAACACGCGTTCGCCCCGGTCCACCAGCAATTGAGCGATCAGCGCCAGCGCCCGGGTCTTGCCGGTGCCTGGCGGTCCCTGAATGCAGGCAATCTGCTCTGCGCCCAGCGCAAGGCCTACGGCCTCGGCTTGTTTCTTGTTGCAGCCCTCCGCGCGTGCGATCCGTTCGCCGTAGTCGACGTCGAGGTCATAAAAGCTGATGTCGGGAGCGTTGCCGAGCAGTGGCAGGATTGCATTATTCCCCTGCTCGTCGCTCTCGATGTCTTGCAGGGTTTGTATGTAGCGTGGGGTCAGATCAATACCATCGGGGTCGGCGTAACAAACACCTTCCTCATAGCTCTCCCAGATCAGCATGGCCCTATCGGAGCTGAGCAGCCAACGGTCGTCCTCTTCCTTCTCAAACTTCATGCCCTGGCACAATAGAGGGCCCTGGGCGTCGCCCAGATGAACCCGCAGCAAATCGCCTGCTCGAAAGCGTGACTCGTTGCCGTCGATGTAAGCCCACAGGTGCTTGGGTTTTTCACCGCGCTCGAGCCGGATGAAGCCCTGTGTCCAGCCTTGCAACAACTTGTCTTGCAGCGGGCGTTTCCATACCTCATCCAGTTTCTGCAGATTGGCGGCTTGCTCTGCATAAATGAATTCGTACAGTTTTTGAATCAGTGGATTTTGTCCAGACATGGCGGGTGAACAATCCTTATCGACCGAGGCATGTCCTGGCAGTGTTACACAATGTTTGCGGTGGTTGCGAGCCAGGGGTAACACATCCGTGCCCCCTGATAAATCGCCAGGGCGTCTCGCGAGGGCGAGCGGCGCCGGCTCTGCTACCCACCCATAGGCCCGGGGACGTTCGTTGATGAACGGCCCCGGTTTTTGACGTTCAAGCCGGCTGTTCTTCCTTGCCCAGGCACGCGGCTGCGGTGAACAGCACATCGGTGGACGAATTGAGCGCGGTTTCCGCCGAGTCCTGCAGCACGCCGATGATGAAGCCTACGGCCACCACCTGCATGGCGATTTCACTCGGAATGCCAAACAGGCTGCACGCCAATGGAATCAGCAGCAGCGACCCCCCCGCCACGCCCGACGCACCGCAGGCGCAGATGGCCGCAACCACACTGAGCAGCACGGCGGTCGGCAGGTCGACGGCGATGCCCAGGGTGTGCACGGCGGCCAGGGTCAGCACGGTGATGGTGATGGCGGCGCCGGCCATGTTGATGGTGGCACCCAGCGGGATCGACACCGAGTAGGTGTCTTCATGCAGGCCCAGGCGTTTGCTCAACGCCAGGTTGACCGGAATGTTCGCCGCCGAGCTGCGGGTAAAGAATGCGGTGATCCCGCTTTCGCGCAGGCACAGCAGCACCAGCGGGTAGGGGTTGCGGCGCAGCTTCCAGAACACGATGGCCGGGTTGACCACCAGCGCGACGAACAGCATGCAGCCGATCAACACCACCAGCAGGTGGGCGTAGCCGAGCAGGGCGCCGAAGCCGGAGGTGGCCAGGGTTGACGCGACCAGGCCGAAAATGCCCAACGGTGCGAAGCGGATCACTACACGCACGATCAACGTGACGCCGTTGGACAGGTCATCGAGCACCGTGCGGGTGGTTTCGCCCGCATGGCGAATGGCGATCCCCATGCCGATGGCCCAGGCCAGGATGCCAATGAAGTTGGCGTTCATCAGCGCGCTGATCGGGTTGTCCACCACGCTCAGCAGCAAACTTTGCAGCACCTCACCGATGCCGCCCGGCGCACTGACCGTCGTGTCGTGCGTGGCCAGTACCAGCGAGGAGGGAAACCACATGCTCGCAACCACCGCCACTACGGCAGCGGCAAAGGTGCCCAGCAGGTACAGGAACAGGATCGGCTTGATATGGGTTTCCTGGCCATGCTTATGGTTGGCGATCGACGCCATCACCAGCACAAACACCAGGATCGGTGCCACCGCCTTGAGCGCGGTGACAAACACTTTGCCGATAAAGCCGGTGGCCTTGGCCGCCTCGGGCAACAGCAAAGCCAGCAGGATGCCAGCAATCAAGCCGATGACGATTTGCGTGACCAGGCTGACGCGTGTCAGGCGCTGGAACAGGGAGGGGGCAGCAGTCATAAACAGTTGTCTCTGATTTTTTTAGTAGGACGCAGCATTGCAGGCAGAAAGCGCTGTAGGAAGCAGGCGCGAAGTCTAGCATGCTGTAGGACGCGTCCCGTTTGGTGCGGCATTCCGTCGCCAGCGCCTGTAGCGCTTCGCCCAAAGCCTGCTGGCGTCAGGGCAAGGTGGTGAACAACTCCCGGCGCGCGCCTTCGGTAATCGCGACGATGCCGGGGTGCTTGACCTTGCGCTCCACCGAGATCGCGTAGAACGACTCGGTCACGGCATCGGTCTGGCCGATCAGCGCCACGCCGTACTGGCGCACCACCTCGTCGGCGATCACGCTGGGGGCGATAAAGATCCCGCTGCCGGATTGGCCGAATGCCTGCATCAAGGCGCTGTCATCGAACTCGCCGATGATCTTCGGTTGAATCTGCTGCTCGGCAAACCAGCGCTGCAAACGGCTGCGCACCACGGTTTCCGCGCCGGGAATCAACAACGGCGCGCCATGCAGACACTGGGGGAATTCACCGCCGTAGGTGTCGGCCAAGGCCGGGGTGGCGAAAAAACTGATGCCGCATTCGCCCAGCTTCTGGCTGTAGCCCTTGATGTCCAGGTGCGTCGGCATGGGGCTATCGGAAATCACCAGGTCCAGGCGTTGGATCGCCAGGTCGGCCAGCAGGCGCTCGAGTTTGTCTTCGCGGCAGGTGATGCGGATCGGCTCGCTCAGCTCCATGGTCGGCGCGATCAGCCGGTAGACGATGGACTTGGGCACCACGTCCGCCACCCCAACGCGGAACGGAATCTGTTGTTCATCCGGTTGCGCCCGCAGCATGGCTTCCAATTCATTGCCGGTCTGGAACATCTGTTCGGCGTAGGGCAGGGCCTGGCGTCCGGCTTCGGTCAGTTCCAACTGGCGACCGACGCGTTGAAACAGCGCGATACCAAAGGTCTGCTCCAGCAGGCTGATCTGCCCGCTGATAGTCTGGGGCGTGAGGTTGAGCTGCTCGCACGCGCGCACAATGCTGCCGGTCTTGGCCACCACCCAGAAGTAGTGCAGTTGTCGGTAATTGAGCATGACGGTCATTACTTCGTAAAAATCGAAGTATACCCTAGAAAAATACGAATTTTCCTGAACTGTCAGCCTGCATAGAATGCCTCGCTATCGCGGGGTCACTATTTGGACCCAATGGTTCTAACGAGGAAATACAGCATGAAACTCAATTCCCTGGGCGCGGCATCGCTGCTTGCGCTTTCATTGGTGATGATCAGCGGTTGCGAGCAGGTCGAAAAAAGCGCACAGCAAGTGCTGGGCAAGGCGACCGAATCGGCCAAGCAAGCGATCGATGACACCCAGAAGGCCGCCGAACAGGCATTGAGCGAAGCGACAAATGGCCTGATCAACCCGCAGAAGAAGGATGATCAGGAAGACGAAGCCTCAGAATCAAACAGTAAAGAAGCCTAATTTCCCGCACAACGTCAGGACTGACCTATGGACTACCTTTTACAACTGGCCGCCAGCCCCACCGCCTGGGTTGCCCTGGCGACCTTGATCGTCATGGAAATCGTGCTGGGCATCGATAACCTGATCTTTATCTCGATCCTCACCAACAAGCTGCCCGAGAAGCACCGGGCCAAGGCGCGACGCATCGGTATCAGCATGGCCTTGATCCTGCGCCTGGGCCTGTTGAGCACCATCGCGTTTATCGTGCAATTGACCACGCCGGTGTTCGAAGTGTTCGGCCAGGGGTTCTCCTGGAAGGACATGATCCTGATCGCCGGTGGCCTGTTCCTGGTGTGGAAGGCAACCTCCGAAATCCATCACAGCATGGACCCGGAGCCCGAGGAGAAAGCCAGCGTCGGCAATACGGTTGCCATCGGCTTTGCCGCAGCCATCGGGCAGATCCTGTTGCTTGACCTGGTGTTCTCCATCGACAGCATCATTACCGCCGTGGGCATGACCGAGCACTTGCCGATCATGATCATTGCCGTGGTGACCTCGGTGATCGTGATGCTGGTGGCCGCTGAGCCGTTGGCCAAGTTCATCAACGACAACCCGACCGTGGTGATGCTGGCCCTGGGCTTCCTGATCATGATCGGCATGACGCTGATCGCCGAAGGCTTCGGCGCCCATGTGCCTAAAGGCTACGTGTATGCGGCCATGGCGTTCTCGGCGGCGATCGAGTGCCTGAACATTGCCCGGCGCAATCGCCACAAGCGTTTGCTTGCCGCTCGGCAGTAACCGCTGACGTCAAAAGGCCGGCTGCGCTCACAAGAGCACAGCCGGCCTTTTGCTGTCTGGTAGAATTCGCGCACTTGATAGCGTGAGGTCCTACATGAACGAGCCGATTCGTCTTACCCAGTACAGCCACGGCGCGGGATGTGGCTGCAAGATTTCGCCCCAGGTTCTGGAGGTGATCCTCGCCGGCAGCGGTGCGCAGAACCTCGACCCCAAGCTGTGGGTGGGCAACGCCTCGCGCGACGATGCTGCGGTCTATGCCATCGACGACGAGCGCGGCGTGGTCTCCACCACTGACTTCTTCATGCCGATTGTCGATGACCCTTTCGACTTCGGGCGCATTGCCGCCACGAACGCCATCAGCGACATCTACGCCATGGGCGGCGACCCGTTGATGGCCATCGCCATTCTTGGCTGGCCGGTGAATGTGCTGGCGCCGGAGATTGCCCGGGAAGTGATTCGCGGTGGCCGTTCGGTGTGCGACGAAGCCGGCATTCCCCTGGCGGGCGGCCACTCCATCGACGCCCCGGAGCCGATCTTCGGGCTGGCCGTGACCGGCATCGTGCACAAGCGCCATATGAAGCGCAACGACACGGCCACCGCCGGGTGCCGGCTGTACCTGACCAAGCCGATCGGCATCGGCATCCTGACCACGGCCGAGAAGAAGGGCAAGTTGCGTGAGGCCGACATCGGCCTGGCCCGCGACTGGATGTGTACCCTGAACAAGCCGGGCAGCCGTTTCGGCAAACTGGCGGGTGTCACGGCAATGACCGACGTGACCGGCTTCGGCCTGCTGGGGCATCTGGTGGAAATGGCTGACGGCAGCGGTGTGACGGCACGCATCGAATATGCAAAGGTCCCACGCCTGCCGGGGATCGAGGACTACCTGGATCAAGGCTGCATGCCGGGCGGGACCCTGCGCAACTTCGACAGTTACGCGAGCAAGCTCGGGCGCCTGCAGGAGTTGCACAAGCGCGTGCTGTGTGACCCGCAGACCAGTGGCGGGCTGTTGATCGCGGTCACCCCCGAAGGCGACGCCGAGTTCCACGCCGTGGCCGCCGACCTTGGGCTGGCGCTTGAGCCTATCGGCGAACTGGTTGAGCGACAGACCCACGCGGTAGAGGTGTTTTGATGGCAGCTGACATCACCGACTACTGCGACATCTTCCTCAATGACCGGCCGATGATGGATACCCGCGCGCCGGTCGAGTTTGTCAAAGGCGCCTTCCCTGGCGTGGTCAACCTGCCGCTGATGACCGACGACGAGCGCCAGCGCGTCGGCACCTGCTACAAGCAGCAAGGGCAGCAGGCCGCAATCGTGCTGGGCCATGAGCTGGTGTCCGGGGCGGTCAAGGCGCAGCGCATCGAACAGTGGGCGCAGTTCGCCCAGGCCCACCCCGAAGGGTATCTGTATTGCTTTCGCGGCGGCTTGCGTTCGCAGATTGTGCAGCAGTGGCTCAAGACCGAGGCGGGCATTGACTACCCGCGTGTCGGCGGCGGCTATAAGGCCATGCGCAGCTTTTTGCTGGACACCGTCGAACGCGCCGCTACCGAGTGTGACTTCGTGCTGCTGGGCGGCATGACCGGCACCGGCAAGACCGAAGTGCTCGGCCAGTTGCGCAACGCGCTGGACCTGGAGGGCCACGCCAACCATCGTGGTTCCAGCTTCGGCAAGCGCGCCACGGCGCAGCCGTCCAACATCGACTTCGAAAACCGCCTGGCGGTGGACTTGCTGAAAAAACGTGCGGCGGGTATCGAGCAGTTCGTGGTCGAGGACGAAAGCCGCATGATCGGCAGCTGTGCGCTGCCATTGCCGCTGCACAAGGGCATGCAGGCGTTCCCCATGGTGTGGCTGGAAGACAGCGTCGAAGGGCGGGTCGAGCGGATCCTGCGCGATTACGTGGTGGACCTGTGTGCGGAGTTCGTCCAGGTGTTCGGCGAGCAGGGCCAGGCCGTGTTTGCCGAACGGCTCACGCAGAGCCTGGCCAACATCCACAAGCGCCTGGGCGGTGAGCGTTTCCAGCGGTTGCAGACGGTCATGCAGGATGCCCTGGCCGAACAGGCGCGCAGCGGTGCGGTGGATTTGCACCGGGTATGGATCGAAGGGTTATTGCGCGAGTATTACGACCCGATGTATGCGTTCCAGCGCGAAAGCAAAGGCGCGCGCATCGAGTTTGCGGGGGAGCAGGGGGCGGTGGTGGAGTACTTGCGCCAAAGAATCGGGTGATCTTTCTGACGCCATCGCAGGCAAGCCAGCTCCCACCTTCGACTGCATTCACAGTTCAAAATGTGGGAGGTGGCTTGCCTGCGATGAGCATGGGTATCTACACAACTTTCAACGGTGTGTGGCGAGGAGCTTGCCTGGCGGCCTTCGGTCGACCGTTTTTTTCGGTTTGACCGAGTACATATCCGTTGCTGCGGTAACGGCGGCTTAGGGTTCCGCCCTGACGGCGGGTCACTTTTTGAAGAGCGCAAAAAGTAACCCAAAACGCTTCGCCCCACCACTCGGTGCCTCGCCTAGGCTCGGCATGCCCGTAATTCGACATTGATTTGGGGGGCCGCCGCCACGCGCCATCCATGGCGCGGGGCGGCTAAACCGGCGTCCTGCCGATTTACCCCCCAAATCAATATCGAATTGCGGCCAGCGTGGTTAACGGGGCGCCTCAGATCAAGATCAAAAACAAAGCGCGGCGGCCTTAGAGCCGACCGGTATTCATGTCGAACCCGGTTCAAAATGTGGGAGCTGTCGAGCCCCGGCGAGGCTGCGAAGGCGGCGGCACTGCTGGCATTTTTTCGCCTGACCCACCGCTTTCGCAGCCTCGCTAAAGCTCGACAGCTCCCAGAGGGAGATTGGTCAACTGAAAGTTGTGTAGATACCCATGCTGCGATGAGGCCCTGAGCCTTACCCGAAACCTAAAGAACCACCGCCCCGATCAACCCACACACCACCCCCACCAACATCGTCAAGCCCGCCACCGTCACCAGCACCCGCGCATCAAAGTCCTTGCGCAGCATCAGCAGCGACGGCAGGCTCACGCTCGGCAGGGTCATCAGCAACGCCACGGCTGGGCCGGCGCCCATGCCCAGGGTCATCATGGTCTGTACGATGGGGATCTCCGCCGCCGTAGGAATCACGAACAGCGTGCCGACAATGGCCAGTGGCACCAGCCACACCAGGCTGTCGGCCATGGCGCCGTCCACGTGGGGGAACAGCCAGACCCGCGCCGCGCCCAGGATCAGTACCGCCAGGATGTAAACCGGGATCGTGCTCCAGAACAGTTGCCACAGGGTGCGCAGCCAGCGGCTCAGGAACGGTTGCGATTCCAGGGTACTGGCCTCGGTGACGGCTTCCAGTGCGGCTTCCGGCACTTGGTCGGGGCGCGCGATGCGTTGTGCCACCAGCGACACGCCCACCACCAGCACGATACCCGCCACCAACCGCAACGCGGTAAAGCCCCAGCCCAGCACAAAGCCCATGAATACCAGGGTAGCCGGGTTCAGTACCGGGTTGGCGATCCAGAAAGCCAGCGCCGCGCCCACCGACACTTGCTGGCGCCGCATGCCCGCCGCCACTGGTGCCGCGCAGCAACTGCACATCATCCCCGGCAAGGCGAACAGCCCGCCGCGCAGGGTCGAGCCCAGCCCGGCACGTCCGAACAGACGCAGGAGCCAGTCACGGGGGATCAGCACTTGCAGCAGCGAACCGAGGATCACCGCCAGCACTGCGGCTTTCCAGATCGCCAGGAAATACACCTGCGCATAGGCCAGCGCCGCCGCCAGGGGCGAGCTTTGTTGATCATTGAGGATCGAGGCGCCGATGCTGTGGTTGTCGGCGGCAACAAAGGCCTTGAGGTAGTAGGGCGACCACTTCACATAGTAGAGGCCGACGCAGGCGACCAGCAGGAACAGTGCCGGTTTCCACCAGAAGGACCAGCCCCGGTTGGGCTGGGAGGAAATGAGGTCGGGCATGGTGATGATCCGCAGATGAGTCGATAGCGGCGCATCATACGCTGTCAGCTATCGGCACTCACCTGTGTTGGTTCCGGGCAGCTCTCGTCGCCGTCGTTCAAGCCTTGCTTGTAGTTGCGGCTCAGCAGTGAGGCCTTGCCGTTGTGCCAAGTCAATGTCAGCACGTACAGCGTGTCGTAGTCGCTGCCGGACCAGTCATCGGTGATGGTGTGCTTCTCGCCTGAGGCTTCGCTGGCCACCTTGTTGATCAATTCCGGCAGGTAGCCGTGGGACCAGGCAGTGTAGATCGTGGCGTTGTGGTACTTGTCTTCCACCAGCTCGTCGGCGAGGGCGCTGGTGTCGTTGGCGGAAAACTTGATGTTCACCGGCAGGCCGAGCTTGATGGCGCTGGGGCTGATGGTCATCAGGGGGCGAATGTAGCTGTAGGAATTGTCCTGCTCGCCTTCTTCCACATTACGTGTCGGGTTGGCGGCAAATACGAAGTCGGCATTGCCGAATTTTTCCGGCAGCAGGGTGGCCAGGTTCATCGCGCGGTTGAGGCCTTGGCAATTGAGCTGGCCCAGGCCGCCGGCGGGTTTCTCGCCGTGGCGCAGGAATATCAGGGTTTGCACGCCGTCGACCTGCTCGGCGCGGCTGGTGCGCGATTCCAGGGTCAGGCCGATAGCGCCGCCTACCAGTAGCAGCGGCAACATGATGTATGAATATCGTTTCAGGCGCAGCGCAAGGCTCGGAGGTTTGATGGTCATTGTTATCAAGTCTTCAGTGCATCGGATTAAGGCGGACAAGCCCGGCCACAGTGACGCTTGCGGCGTCCTGCGGTTGTTCCCTGTCGATGTAGCGCGTCGTCTCCATTCACCGTTGAGCGCACTTAAGAGTGCGCGAGGGCCTATTGGTTCGCCCACGCCGGATTTTAGCCGGCGCTTGTTGCGTATTGATGACCCAAGCAGGGCGCCCCTCAGATGGCTATCATGGGGGCTTTCTACCAAGGTACTTGCGATGAACCCACTTGCCGCGTTCCCGATCAACAGCAAATGGCCCGCCCAGCATCCCGAGCGCTTGCAACTGTACTCGCTGGCGACCCCCAACGGGGTAAAAGTATCGATCATGCTCGAAGAGCTGGGCCTGCCCTATGAAGCACACAAGGTCAGCTTCGAGACTCAGGACCAGTTGTCCGCCGAGTTCCTCTCGCTGAACCCCAACAACAAGATCCCCGCGATCATCGACCCCAATGGCCCCGGCGGCCAGCCGCTGGCGTTGTTCGAGTCCGGCGCGATCCTGATCTACCTGGCGGAGAAAACCAGCCGGCTGCTTTCCGAAGACCCGGCGAGCCGCTATGAGACGCTCCAGTGGCTGATGCTCCAGATGGGCGGTATCGGCCCGATGTTCGGCCAGTTGGGCTTTTTCAACAAGTTCGCCGGCAAGGCCTACGAAGACAAGCGCCCGCGCGACCGCTACGCCGCCGAATCCCGACGTCTGCTGGGCGTGCTGGAAAAGCGCCTGCTGGGCCGCACCTGGATCATGGGCGACGACTACAGCATCGCCGACATCGCCGCCTTTCCATGGATCCGCAACCTGATCGGCTTCTACGAATCCGGTGACTTGGTAGGCATCGCCGACTTCCCTAATGTACTGCGCGCGCTGGACGGTTTCGTCGCACGGCCGGCGGTGATCCGTGGCCTGACGATTCCGAGTTGAAGCATGCCGACTTTCGATTTCAAACAACTGGACGTCTTCAGCAGCGTACCGCTCAAGGGCAACCCGCTGGCGGTGGTGTTCGGCGCCGACAGCCTGACCGACCAGCAGATGGCGGACTTCGCCAATTGGACCAACCTCAGTGAAACCACGTTTTTGCTGACACCGCGTGATTCCAGGGCTGACTACAGGGTGCGCATTTTCACCACCCTGACGGAACTGCCGTTTGCCGGGCATCCGACGCTGGGCAGTTGCCACGCCTGGCTGCAGGCAGGCGGCATCGCCAAAGGCGAGGAAATCATCCAGGAGTGTGAGATTGGCTTGGTGCGTATCCGGCGCCAGGGCGATGAGCTGGCGTTTATCGCGCCGCCATTGTTGCGCTCAGGCCCGGTCGAAGCGCCTGTGCTGGAACGCGTCCGTCTGGCCTTGGGCTTGGCGTCCGAAGAGATTCTGCGCAGCCAATGGGTCGATAATGGCGCGGGCTGGCTGGCCGTGATGTTGGCTGATCGTCGCCAGGTGCTGGATTTACGTCCGGACTATTCGCAACTGCTGGGGCTGGCGGTGGGTGTGATTGCCCCTTGCGACCCCGCGCGGGATCCCGTGGATGCGCAATTTGAAGTCCGTGCCTTTATTGCCGGTGACGGTGCTCAGGAGGACCCGGCCACCGGCAGCCTGAACGCCGGCGTGGCTCAATGGCTGCTGGCCGAGGGCCTGGCGCCGGAGCGCTATGTGGTCAGCCAGGGCACGGCCCTGGGGCGGGCAGGGCGTATCCGGGTTGAACGCCAGGGCGAGGCCATCTGGGTGGGCGGCGCGGTCGCGGTGTGCATCGAAGGGCGTCTACGGCTCTAGATCAATGAATTGTTACGGGCCGCGCAATACACTATTGGCCCCCCGGGTTTGTGTTGCCGGGGCCAGGGGGCATAAGCTTCGTCCCAACGTGTTGACCTTTATCCAGGAAAGCCATGACCAGTCAGTTCCCCCAAGCCCGTCCACGCCGCCTGCGCCGCTCCCCGGAGTTGCGTGGCTTGTTCCAGGAAAGCGAGTTCACCCTTAACGACCTGGTGTTGCCGATTTTTGTCGAAGAAGAAATCGACGACTTCGTGCCGATCACCAGCATGCCGGGCGTACAGCGCATCCCGGAAAAGAAGCTGGCCGCCGAGATCGAGCGTTATGCGCGCGCCGGCATCAAGTCGGTGATGACCTTTGGTGTCTCCCACCATTTGGACGCCAGCGGCAGCGACACCTGGAAAGAACACGGCCTGGTCTCGCGCATGTCCTCGACCATCAAGGACGCCGTGCCGGAAATGATCGTGATGTCCGACACCTGCTTCTGTGAGTACACCGATCACGGTCACTGCGGCGTGATGCACGGTGCCCATGTCGATAACGATGCGACCCTGGTCAACCTCGGCAGGCAAGCTGTGGCCGCGGCGCGCGCCGGTGCCGATGTGATCGCCCCTTCGGCGGCGATGGATGGCCAGGTCCAGGCGATCCGCCGCGCGCTGGATGAGGCGGGTTTCACCCATATCCCGATCATGGCGTACTCCACCAAATTCGCCTCGGCGCTTTACGGCCCGTTCCGCGAAGCCGGTGGCAGCGCGCTCAAGGGCGACCGCAAAAGCTATCAGATGAACCCGATGAACCGCCGCGAAGCCGTGCGCGAATCGCTGCTGGACGAACAGGAAGGCGCGGATGCGCTGATGGTCAAACCGGCGGGGGCCTACCTCGACATCATCCGCGACATCCGCGAAGCCTCGCGTCTGCCGGTGGCGGCGTATCAGGTCAGCGGTGAGTACGCGATGATCAAGTTCGGCGCCCAGGCCGGGGCAATTGACGAGGATCGCGTGGTGCGCGAAACGTTGGGGTCGATCAAGCGTGCGGGTGCGGATTTGATTTTTACCTACTTTGCGATGGATTTGGCGTTGGCGGGGATCTGAAATAAACCTGTAGCCCTGTGATGAGCAAGCAAGCTCGTCACGGGGCGCCGCGATTGCCCTACACCGAATCTGCCCAGCGTTCGCAGAAGCTGTGTTGCTCGCGTATGTCGTTGGTGAGATTGCAATCTTCATAGGAAAAGATATGCACAAGCTCACCCTCCGGCACTCCCATCGTCATTTCGTAGGCCACAAGTCCGTTGGACATGTGCGAAGACATCCCCGAAGGGTGAACGTTGATTTTTGCGCCTTTGCATAGAAACTTTATATCTTTCAGATCTGCCCTCAACATGCCGAAGCAATCGTACAGGTCCAGCGCCGTGTAGGTTTTTCGTGTGCCATCGCCCAACGCCAGGTGAAGCGTAGGCTTGCCACCCACATACTCGATTACCGCGCTTTCACGTACGCCGTTGTTGATGATGGTGATTTCACGTGATTTCATGGGAATTTCCTATTCGGGTTTAATATCGTGTACCCCTTGTAAGTACCGTCTTCGTAGACGGGTGATGCCCCTAAAATATCTTTGGTGTCTATGCGCCCTGGAATTGCGATTTCCAATTCGTTTTTATGTTTCGAACGCACCCCCAGCTCTTTATTCACGTCTCTACCGGGTATTTTTTTCAGCGTGTAAAGAAATCCCTCTTCGAATCCGTAGTTGGATGCGAATACCAACGCTTGTACAGGGGATGTCGAAGTGGGGACAAAATTACTTGGAGGACTCGCGTTATTGACCGAATGCCGGTAAAGGTCTGTGCTCGATCCTCGACTTTCAAACCCCACTTCAAAGATTTCATCGGGTTCTCTTAAATCTCCACGGTATAAATATTGGCGCTTTTTCTGCGCGGCTGGAGCCGGTGGCGACTTCTCATCGACTTTTGTTTTTTCGGTCGGGCTTTGTTGCTTTGACTGTGGTTTACATCCATCTGCGCCTGGGCAAGTGCTCCAGCCTAACGGGTCTATCCATCCGGTAGGGTTAGGCACATATTGGTATGCGTTGATGCCGCCCGCCAACCTCACCGGATCCGGCGTCAGGTAGCGACCAATATCCGGATTGTAATAGCGATTGCGGTTGTAGTGCAGTCCGCTTTCCTGATCGAAGTACTGCCCTTGGAAGCGCAGCGGGTTGTCGATTTTGTTGATGTCGAGGCGGGTGATTTCGCCGTAGGCGCGGTAGTGCGCGGACCAGGCGATTTCGCCGTCCGTGGCGGTGAGTTCCTGAGGCGTGCCGAGGTGGTCGAGTTGGTAGTGGTAGGGCTTGGTTTCTTTTGGACCGAAGCCATCCAATAAGGCCAGCGGACGGAAGCTGTCCGGTTCGTAAAGGTAACTGCGGTGACGATTCGCATGGTGTTCGGCGACGAGTTTGTCGCCTTGCCAGAAGAACTCGGTGGTGATGCCATTCACGGTTTTGCTGATGCGACGACCGAACGGGTCGTAGCGGTAGCTGGCGGTTTTTCCGTTGGGTTGGGTGATGCCAATCAGCCGGTGCTGGCAGTCGTAGCGATATTCGGTGGCGAGTTTATGGCCTTTGCCGCGTCGTTCGCGGATGAGGTTGCCGAAGGCGTCGTAGTCGTAATGGCGGTCGCCCTGGATCAGCAGGCGGTTGCCAGCGACGATGTCGGGGCCGGGGCGGTCCTGCATGAGCAGGTTGCCGGCCGGGTCGTGGGCGAAGCGTTCGAGCTCGCCTTGGGAGTGGTCGGCGCGGGTGAGGCGGTTGAGTGGATCGTAGTGGTAGCGGTGTTCGCCTTTGCGGGTGTCGTTGAGGCGGGTGAGGTTGCCGGAGTTGTCGTAGTCGTAGTGGCGCTCGTAAAAGTAGTTGCTCTGTTGGGTGACGGCGTGGGTGTGGAGGCGCTGTTGATCGTCGTAGTGGTAGCGACTGATCAGTTGGCCTTGTTGGCGTTGGTGTTCCTGGCCGGCTTTGAACAGGTGCGATGTGAGCAGCTTGCCATTGAGTTCGACGGTGGCGAGGTGGCCGCCTTTGTCGTGGTTAAAGGTGAGGCGGTTGTTGTCGGGCAGGCGCAGGTTTTGGAGCTGGCCGCAGGCGTCGTAGCCGTAGCGCAAGGTGCCCCAGCCTTGGTGTTCGGCGGTGAGGCGGTTTTGTGGGTCGTATTCGTAGGCTAAAAACCAATGGCCGTCGTCGACGCTGAGGAGATTGCCTTGGCGGTCGTAGGCGTAATCGATGATGTTGCCGTCGGGCAGGGTTTTTCTGACGAGTCTCCCGGCGTGATCGCGCTCGTAGTGGGTGATTAGCTGACTGCCGTCGTCGCCGTGTTCGGTCTTTTCTTGCAGGTTGCCGTTGAGGTCGTAGACGTAGGCGCTGCGCTGGCCGTCAAAGCCGATTTCCTGCTGGATGAGGCCGTTGTTGTGGTACTGGAGTCGGTAGGTTTCGCCTGATTCGTTTTCGATTTCGGTCAGCAATAACCTGGCGTTGTCGTAGCGGTAGTTGACCTGGGTGCCGTCGGCGTTGATGCGGCGGCTGATCAGGTGCAGGCCGTCAGCGTATTCGTAGCGGGTGACGTGGCCCAGTTCGTCGCGTTCGGAGGTAATTTTGCCGTAGGGGTTGTAGCTGTATTCCCGCGTAGCCCCGCCGGGCTGAGTTAGTTTCAGCAAACGACCTGCGGCATCCCACTGATACTGCGTCAGCGCGCCGCGTTCATCTTCGCGCGCAATCTGCCGGCCTAGATCGTCATAGCGATAACGCTTGATTCCGCCATTCGGCAGCTGCTCTTCCAGCAACTGCCCGCGCGCATTCCATACCAAGCGATGGCAGCTGTGATCGGGATGCCAAACCCCAACCAGCTGGCCGTATTTGTTGTAGCTGTAGTCCGTAGAGTTGCCGTCAGGATCGGTCCTGCGCGTGACGTCGCCCTGATCATTGCGCTCGTATTTCCAGACCGCTTCACCGCGTCGCACCACCCGTACGAAACCGTTGTCATGCTCGTAGGTCGTCGGTTCATCGTCCCCCGGAAACAACGCCACCAAGCGCCCGGCTTCGTCGTACTGATACGCGGTGATTGCCCCGAGCGGGTCCTGCTCAACCGTCAGCCGACCTTTGTCATCGTAGGATTTGAAGTGTTGGGCGCCATCCGGATCAATGCGCTGCACCAGCCGCGCACGATCATCGTGCACGTAGACTTCCTGGCTGCCATCGGCGTTGAAAACCATGACACTGCCGTTGTCATCCCAGACATACCGCGTGTCCATCTGCGAAAAACTCGCCCAATGCCGAACACACCGCGCCGCCTTGCCAGCTCGTTCCCACTCCCAATAGAAACTGGCCCCACCGGCCAAACCACGCTCAAGAATGACGTGCTGTTCGTCGTACCGATAAACCTCGCTTTCGCCTACCGCATTGGTCGCCGAGACCAACCGTCCAAGGTCGTCATACGCGTAGGAAACAACGTTCTGCTCCGTCACCCAGACAAACGGACCGTCGTCGACCGCCCGCTCAATCTGGTAATCCACCGCGACAATGCGGCCCGACGCGTAGCGCAAAAACAGCGAGCGCCCGACACCGTTATCAACCCGCTCAATACGCCCCAAAAAATCCCGGGAAATACGCAGCCGGTTGTCATACGCATCGCTGATCGAGAACAGCACGCCATCGCGGAAGTGATAGAAACGCGACGCCTGAGCCAGCACCAACTCATCCGGGGACAAGCCCAAATAAATTGCCGCTTCCGCCAAGCTATTGGTAATCGCCGGCCGAGCAACAGTCGGCAAGGGCAGGGTGGTAGACCGGTTCTCGTGGTCCGTCCACACCACCGAGTCACCGGAAACCCTCAGCCGATGCGATAAAGAATGACTCCAACCAAACCCCAACCCACAATCCACTTCCACCGCACTGGTGCGGTACAACCGGGTCCACTCAAACAGCAAAACCCCGTCCAGCACACCATCGGTCAGCGTCAGCAGTTCCTCGCCCGTGACCATCGACACCGGGCAACCGTTAGTGGACGTCTTGTCCGAAGACGTCGCAGCATCGCCATTCGGGTTTCGAGCAACAGCAGGCACATCGTCCACAGGCTCCTGCCGCACCAACACCGTCCGCTGTGACTTGTTGCGCACCACCGGCACCGGGTTCGAAACCAACTGGTCCCCAGCCTTCAACGGCACAGCCGGAATCGTCTTGATCGGCGTCGCCGCGCTCTCCAGCAGCAACGGCCTGGCCGCTTCCAGATGCGGTTCCAACCCCGGCACTACAAGCTGATCCGCCAGCATCTGCAGCCACTTGCGTACACGGTCAGACTTGATATGCCCTAACACCTGTGCGCCCAGGCGCACGCCCACACCCATGGCCCCGGCAACCCTCACCAGCAGCAAGTTGATCAACACCTCGCCAGTGATTTCCCCCATCACCTCGCTCATGTCCTGCGGCGGCAACATCCGTATCCAACTGGCTATTGCCGCCACATAGATAAACAACAGCGGCTCATCACTGAGCACAAGCAGGCCCTGCGCAACAGCGTCTTTGCCCAGCTTCAGCAGCTCGTCGAGTTCGGCCTGAGAGATGTACTGCAGCCACTTCTCACTGTTGGCCTTGAGGTCCGCCAGCACGTCGTACAGTTGCGTGAAATTGTCCCAAAGGCTGTAAAGCGCCTTGCCCATTCCATGAAGAAACGCCGTCTCCATCATCCTGCGCTGATCAAGCGGACTGGCCTGCGTATAGTCCTTCCACTGGGCTTCGAAGGTGCCTGTCCACTCTTTACGTAGGCGAGCTTCCAAACCCTCAATCACAGCCTGATAGGACGCATACAGTGTCTTGACGTGATCCTTGGAAACATTGGGATAAAAACTGATCCGATACTTCTGATTGCGATCACACTCGTCGATTTCGAGAATGCCGCTCGGGCCGATGGTTTTGTGGATAGGCTCGCCCAGTGGGCGGCCGCCCGGGTCAACGCGTTGCAGCATCACCGGCGTGTTGCCGATGGGCACAAAGCGTGTGCTCTGGAACATATGCACCAAGGTCAATTTGCCATTGGCCTGGCAACTGGCGACGGTACTGCTGGGATAAAGCGAACGGTTGACCGGCGCCACCAGCGCCACTTCATCCCCAACCGTGAGCACCTGCTCAACATCCAGCGCCGAAAAGCTCCAGAAACTGTCGGCCCACGTGTCGAACGTACTCAAGCATTCCCGAAAATCGCGGAAAACCCCCTCGACGTCGACCGTCTTCACATCCATTGGGGTCAGGGCCAGCCGGCCAATGGCCGGGTTCAAGACACAGCTCCAGTAACAAAAAAATCCATCTGCACTCCCTCGCGCTGTGTATTCAGGCGAGGGACTTTGCAGCGGTTTTCAGGGCTGGGCAGTAGAGGTTGTCTGGCGCTTGCGTGGGACGTTTCAACAGCCTTGCGTAGCCTCCGGACCTGGTACCTGATTCGGCAGGCCGACGAACCCCGGTTAGACTTACCTGTCGATATCTGCAAGTCTCGGTCTGTCGTTTTTCAAGGAAGCCCCATGTATTCAAGCCGTCTGATCTGCTGCCTCGCAGCCTTGCTGGTGCTGGCGGGCTGCTCCACCTCGCGCAACCCCCAGCAACCCGAGCGCAGCGAGGCCGAGGTGAAGGCGCAGATCGTGCGCCTGCTGCCGGCCAAGGTGCCGGACCGCAATGGTTGGGCCCAGGACATCTACACTGCCTTCGATACTCAGAAAATCTACCCCAGCACCGAGAACATTTGCGCCGTGCTGGCGGTGACCGAGCAGGAATCCACTTTCCAGGTGGACCCGCCCGTGCCGAACATGGGCAAGATTGCCCAGGACGAGATCCTGCGTCGTGCCGGCAAAATCCACGTGCCGGCGTTTGTCGTGCGCAGCGCACTTCAGTTGCGCTCGCCCACCGGCAACACGTACGCCGACCGCTTGAGTGCAGCACGCACGGAAAGGGACCTGAGCGGCATCTTCGATGACTTCATCAGCATGGTGCCCTTGGGCAATACCCTGTTTGGCGGTTTCAACCCGGTGCATACCGCCGGCCCGATGCAGGTCAGCATCGACTTTGCGCAGAAACAGGCACGGGGTTATCCCTACACGGTAGACGGCAGCATTCGCCGCGAAGTGTTCACCCGCCGTGGCGGCATGTACTTCGGTATCGCGCATCTGCTCGGCTACCCGGTGAACTACGACCAACCGCTGTATCGCTTCGCCGACTTCAATGCCGGGTGGTATGCCAGCCGCAATGCCGCGTTCCAGGCCGCCGTCAGCCGCGCATCGGGCGCCGATCTGGCCCTGGATGGCGATCTGATCCGCTACGGTTCGCTGCTGCCCGGCACCACTGAACTGGCGGTGCGTTCCCTCGGGGCGAAGCTGGATATGCGCAACCCGAGTATCCGCAGCCAGTTGGAGCAGGGCGAGCAACCGGATTTTGAAGAGACCACGCTCTACAAGCGCGTGTTTGCGCTTGCCGACAAGGCTGCCGGCAAGCCGATGCCACGGGCGATCCTGCCGGGCATCGTGCTCAAGAGCCCCAAGATCACCCGCAACCTCACCACGGCGTGGTTTGCCAAGCGCGTGGATGAGCGGTATCAGCGCTGTCTGAAGCGCTGATCAGAGGCGGCGTTTGACAAAACGTCGCCACAGCCACACCCACAACCACACCACCGGGAACGACAGGATCACGAACGGCAGCACGTAGCTTGAGCGTTCCAGGGCGTCGGCTGTGCCTTCCACCAGGTTGTCGCCCAGGTTGCTGAACATGCGGCTGAACCGTGACGGCTGGTTCGCGCCGTCGGAGGAGCGGAAGTTCAGGGTCACGCGGTTGGTATCGAGGCGGCGTTGCTGGCCGGCGGCGGCTTGGACCAATTCCTGCAGCTCGTTCTCGATGCCCGCCTGTTCCTTGCTCAAGGCGATCAGGTCACTGACGGTGATGTCCTTGCGCTTGGCCAGTTCGTCGAGCCGTTGTTGCTGGGCCAGCAGGCGTTCCTGGCGGCGGCGTACATCGGCGACGGCATCCGCCAGGTCCTCGGCGGTGGTGACGCGCTGGCCGAGCTTGCCATCTTCGGTTGCCATCGCAACCATGGGCTCAACGCCCGTCGGTGCGATGCGCAGGATGATCTGGCCGCCGCTGCCGTCTTCGGTGATGCCGAGGATATTGCAGGCGCCGAAGCGTGCCGTTTCGCAGGCCTCGCGGGTGGCCTGCATGCGCGGTGCGAGCAGGGCGCCGGGCAGGGCCAGGCTCAGTTCGTGCTCGTAGGCCAGCTGTGCGCCGGCACGACTTTGCTCGCCGTTGATCACCCTGGCGCGAGAATTGTCCTTGGGCGAACAGCCGACCAGGGCCAGGCCGGTTATCACGATCAATAAGCCTGTGCGAAGTGGATGGAGATTGCCGTCCAGATGGCGCATTGCTGTTCCTTGGGATCAGGGGGGGATTGGATGGCGATTAAAGCGGGTCTGGTGGATTAACGCAAAGCATCCCATGGGATTTGCATGGTTGATGGTGATGGCTGCCGGCTGGGGCTTGGCGTACACCTCAAGCCTGACGCTAAGGAAGCATTCGCCATGATCGCCCACGCCGTGCCCGAAGGTTTTGTCTCGCTGCCCCGCAGCAGCCCCCTGCTTGATCTGCTGGGCCCGGCGTATTGCCGGGGTGAAGGCCTGCAATTGGAAATCGCCCTGCGTGCCGACAATCGCCATGCCAATGGCCGCGGTACGGTGCATGGCGGGGTATTGGCGACCCTGGCGGATGTCGGCATGGGCTATGCGATGGCGTTTTCCAGTGAACCGCCGTTACCGTTGATTACCGCAAGCATGACCTTGGATTACCTGGGGGCGGTGCAGGTCGGCGAATGGATTGTCGTGCGGTTGGAGCATCACAAGCGTGGACGGCAGATGGCGTTTGCCACGGCGAGTGTGCAGGTGGGGGAGAAGGTGGTGGTGCGGGCGAGCGCGGTGTTTGCCGTGCCGCGTGCTGACTGACGATAGAGGTCTGAGGTGGGAGCTGGCTTGCCTGCGATGGTGGTGGGTCAGCTTAAGCATTTGGTACAGGTATATCGCCATCGCAGGCAAGCCAGCTCCCACATTTGATCTGGGTTTTTTCAGGAATATCGCGCAAAGAAAAGGCCTGGTTTTCGTGGAACCAGGCCCTTTCCATGTTGCTCGTTAGCGCGCCACAGTCAACTGCGTTCGAGGGCGAGGGCTACGCCTTGGCCGCCGCCGATGCACAGCGTGGCCAGGCCTTTCTTGGCGTCGCGCTTGATCATTTCGTGCAGCAGGGTCACCAGCACACGGCAGCCTGAAGCACCGATCGGGTGGCCGATGGCGATGGCGCCGCCGTTGACGTTGACCTTCTCGGCGTCCCATTCCAGTTCCTTACCCACCGCCAGGGCTTGTGCGGCAAAGGCTTCGTTGGCTTCGATCAGGTCCAGATCACCCAGGCTCCACCCGGCTTTGTCCAGGCAGCGGCGGGTGGCCGAGACCGGGCCGATGCCCATGATGGCGGGGTCGACGCCGGCATTGGCGTAGCTGGCGATGCGTGCCAGCACGGGCAGGCCCAGGGCCCTGGCTTTGTCGGCGCTCATCAACAGCACCGCCGCCGCGCCGTCATTGAGGCTCGAGGCGTTGCCAGCGGTCACGCTGCCGTCTTTCTTGAACGCAGGTTTGAGCTTGGCCAGGGATTCGGCGGTGGTGCCGGCGCGCGGCTGTTCATCCACGGCGAAGGCCACCGGGTCGCCTTTGCGCTGGGGAATCAGGATCGGCGTAATCTCGTCAACAAAACGGCCCGCTTCGATAGCGGCGACCGCTTTTTGCTGGGAGGCTGCGGCGAATGCATCCTGCGCTTCACGGCTGATGCCGTACTTGTCCACCAGGTTCTCGGCGGTGATCCCCATGTGGTAGTCGTTGAACGCATCCCACAGGCCGTCGGTGATCATGCTGTCGATCATCTTGGCGTGGCCCATGCGCAAACCGGTGCGCGCCGCGGGCACTACGTAGGGGGCCAGGCTCATGTTTTCCATGCCGCCGGCGATGATCACTTCGGCGTCGCCGCAGCGGATGGCCTGGGCACCGAGGTGCAGGGCCTTGAGGCCCGAGCCGCAGACCTTGTTCAAGGTCAGGCTCGGCACGGCGTGGGGCAGGCCGGCCAGGATCGAAGCCTGGCGCGCCGGGTTCTGGCCGCTGCCGGCGGTAAGGACCTGGCCGAGGATCACTTCATCCACTTCGGCCGGATCCAGCCCGGTCTGCTCCAGCAGGCGACGGATCACGGCGGCGCCCAGTTCCGGTGCCGGAATATTCGCCAGCGAACCCTGGAAGCTGCCCACGGCGGTGCGGGTGGCAGCGACAATCACGACGTCTTGCATGAATTGTGTCCTCACTCGAAGTGCATTTCTGGAACGTGGTCCGGGACGATCAGTTTACCGGCGGTCTTGCTCACAATTTCTTCAACGCTCACGCCTGGTGCGCGTTCCTTGAGGACAAAAGCGCCATTTTCGATTTCCAGGTAAGCCAGGTCCGTCAGCACACGCTTGATGCAGTTCGCACCGGTCAACGGCAGGCTGCATTGGCTGAGCAGCTTGGACTCACCGTCCTTGGACGCATGGGTCATGATCACGATGATGTTTTCCGCTCCCGCCACCAGGTCCATGGCGCCGCCCATGCCCTTGACCAGCTTGCCGGGGATCATCCACGAAGCGATGTTGCCGTGTACGTCCACTTCAAACGCGCCCAGCACCGTGAGGTCGACGTGGCCGCCGCGAATCATCGCGAAGGACTCGGCGGAGGAGAAGATCGAGGCGCCGATCCGTGCGGTGACGGTTTGCTTGCCGGCGTTGATCATGTCGGCATCGATGGTGTCTTCGGTCGGAAACGGGCCCATGCCGAGCAGGCCGTTTTCCGATTGCAGCATGACTTCCATGCCATCGGGAATGTAGTTGGCCACCAGGGTCGGAATGCCGATGCCGAGGTTGACGTAGAAACCGTCCTGCATTTCGCGGGCGACGCGTTGGGCCATTTGTTCGCGGGTAAGAGCCATTGTGCTGTTCCTCTTATTATGTGCGCTGGATTATTTGCGGACGGTGCGCTGTTCAATGCGCTTTTCGAACGTGCCGCAGATGATCCGGTCGACGTAGATGCCAGGGGTGTGGATCTGCGCCGGGTCCAGCTCGCCCGGTTCGACGATTTCCTCGACTTCAACCACGGTGATCTTGCCGGCGGTGGCGGCCAGTGGGTTGAAGTTCTGGGCGGTGTGGCGATAGATGACGTTGCCGAAGTGGTCGGCTTTCCAGCCTTTGACGATGGCAAAGTCGCCGGTGATGGACTCTTCCATCAAATAGGGGCGACCGTTGAACTCGCGGGTTTCCTTGCCTTCGGCCACCGGAGTGCCGACGCCGGTGGCGGTAAAGAACGCCGGGATGCCGGCGCCGCCTGCGCGCATTTTTTCGGCCAGGGTACCCTGGGGGGTCAGCACCACTTCGATCTCGCCGCTGAGCAATTGCTTCTCGAACAGGGCGTTTTCACCGACGTAGGATGCGATGACCTTGCGGATCTGCTTTTCTTCCAGCAGCACGCCCAGGCCGAAACCGTCGACACCGCAGTTATTGGAAACCACCGTCAGGTCGCGGGTGCCTTTGCGCTTGATCTCGTTGATCAGGTTTTCCGGAATGCCGCACAGGCCAAAACCGCCGGCGAGCACGGTCATGCCGTCTTCCAGGCCTGCCAGGGCTTCTTCATAGGACGCCACGCGTTTATCGAAACCTGCCATATGCACCTCTTTTATTGTTTGTCGGCCAGCAATGAAACGAGTGTTGCTCCGACGGATTGATTTGTTAAGTTGTTTTTTAAGGTTGATTGATTTAGAAAACAGCATAGTTGATCTGTCGCCCGGAGAAGCCTCATGACCGTCAAACAAATACGCGCCTTTCTCGCCGTGGCCCAGAGCCTGAGTTTTGCCGCCGCCTGCGAGCGCCTGCACCTTTCCCAGTCGGCGCTGAGCCTGACGATCAAAGGCCTGGAAGAGGGGCTGGGTGGGCGCCTGTTCAGCCGTAATACGCGAAACGTAGCGCTGACCCCTGAAGGAGAATCCCTGCTGCCCCTGGCACGCCGCCTGATTGCCGACTGGGACAACGCCGAAGACGAGCTGCGCCAGCGTTTCACCTTGCAACGTGGGCGTGTCACGGTCGCAGCGATGCCTTCATTTGCGGGCAATTTGTTGCCGCCGATCCTGAAGATATTCCGTGCACGTTTCCCTCAGGTGAATGTCACCGTGCACGACTTGATCAATGAGCAGGTGCTGGAGATGGTGCGCGATCGGCAGGTGGAGTTGGGCGTGGCGTTCGAGCCCTCTGAAGGTTCATCGCTGGCGTTTACCCCGCTGTACCTTGACCGGTTTATCGCGGTCGTGCCCGGTGACTCGCCCCTGGCGCACTGTGCCGAGGTCGATTGGAAAACCTTGCTGGAACAACCGTTCATCACCCTGCAGCGACCATCCACGGTGCGGGTCATGCTGGAGGAGCACTTGGGCGCCTTGCAGATGAAGCTGCCGGTGGCCCTGGAAAGCCATCAACTGGCAACGGTGGGCAAGATGGTTGCCTGCGGCCTTGGCGTCAGCGCCGTACCTGCATTGTGCGCGCGGCAAATGGAGGAGGCGGGTGCCCACTGCATTACCTTGAACGGCCCGGTGATCCAGCGGCCGATTGGCGTATTGACTAAACCAGGGTACGAACTGTCGGCGGCAGCGCAGGCGTTGTTTGATATCTTCCAGGATGAAGCGGCACAGGGCCGGTTTCCAACTTTTTAAGCTCGCCAAACAAGTGTGGGAGCTGGCTTGCCTGCGATAGCTATTTAACATTCAACACGGATGTTGATACTTAAACCGCTATCGCAAGCAAGCCAGCTCCCACATTTACTGTCGTGCGTTGCTTAGTAGTAGCGATCGATCACTTTAACTTGCGAGCTGTCCTTGAAAGATGCCCAGGCGTTGTTAAGTGTGTCGAAGACGTGTTCTATGAAGTTACGATCGGCAGCCGCCTTCTTGCCGACATAACCCTGGCCTCGGCGGTACATCTTCAGGCGCGCCGCCAGTTCACGGTTATTGCGGTCAAACTCGGCTTCTTCGGTGTGGGGCGCCAGGCAGTCAAGTTGGACTTCGCCCGATTTGCCAATCCACAGGATATGGTCGTCGAGTGTGTCTTTCTGCGCTGCGAACATCTCAGCCAATTCATCGATAGTGGGTTGGTTGTTCAGATTCATGTGTAAGCCCCTTGACCAGTTGGCGATCTATCAATTGATTCGTTAAAACTGCTTAGTTGTCTCCGGTTCCGAAAACCGGGCGTCAGCGACGGTCTGCCGAATACGGGCAGGGTCTTGAACCTGATGCATGTAGTCTTGCTGATGAACTGCTACGCAATGCTTTCATAACGAAGACAAGCAGCATTCGAGCTACTTGTACCGATCCTTTCAGAACGGTCAGCTTCATCAATCCGCCTTGTGGGCAGTGCACATCCGGAGAAAACAGCTCGGCGGTCAGACGAGCTCTTTCAAAAACGCTTGTTGCCAACGCTCCCGATCCGGGAGACGTCTAGATCATGCAAGGACGAAAACGTTACGTCAACAATTATGTAGTGATTATTTTTGGTCACTACATAATTTGCCTTGAGGACGGGAGCATGCGTAAAAACGTGACTTGGGCGTCATTTTTTGTGCGATGGGTCGCAGGATTTCGGCGGCCAATTCAGCACAAGACTCTGTGGGAGCTGGCTTGCCTGCGATAGCGGTGTGTCAGCCAAGCATTCGCCAACTGATTCAACGCTATCGCAGGCAAGCCAGCTCCCACATTGATTTGCGGTGTTCTTTTTATTTGAAACGAGCAGCGAGCAACGGTAACAAGCGTTCGCAGGACGCCTCTATCTTCACCTGCAACAACTCATCCCCGCGGGTCTTGCCCAGGTTGATGGCCATCACCGGCTTGCCTTGCTCGGCCATCGCCTTGCACAAACGAAACGCCGAATAGGCCATCAGCGACGACCCCACTACCAGCAAGCCCTGAGCATCTTCCACCGCCGCCATCGCCCGGGCCGCTGTCGCCGGGGCGACGTTCTCACCAAAAAACACCACATCCGGCTTCAAACGCTCTCCATCGCAATGGGGGCAGCGCGGGACTTGGAAGTGTTCTTCAAAGGCTGAGTCGAGCAAGGTGTCGCCGTCCGGCGCCTGCACCGCGTGCACGTGCACCATGTGGGGATTGTCGATTTCCATCTGCCGCTGGACCCCATCGCGCGCGCTGCGCAACTGGCAATCCAGGCACAGCACCCGGTGCAGGCTGCCGTGCAGTTCAATCACGTCATGGCTACCGGCTTGATCATGCAGGGTGTCGACGTTCTGCGTGATCAACCCGCTGATACGCCCGCGTTGCTGCAACATCGCCAGCGCCAGGTGTGCCTGGTTCGGCTGGGCAGCGCGGACCCTTGGCCACCCCAGCATCGCCCGCGCCCAATAACGGCGCCGCGCCTGCGCAGTGGCAAGGAATTCCTGAGACATCATCGGCGCTTTGCCGCGACGTACGCCCTCGCTGTCACGGTAATCGGGAATGCCCGACGACGTGCTGATCCCCGCTCCGGTCAGCACCAGAAAGCGCCGTTCGGCCAGGGCCCGATGCAGGGTGTCGAGGTGTTGCTCCTGATGTTCCAGGGTGTCGAGCATGGTTTCCCCTATTCGCCGCGAATGTACTGCTCCAGCTGTCTGATCAGGTCAGCCTGTTCGGCAATGGCCTCTTTGACCAAGTCACCGATAGACAGCAGACCAAGCAGCTTGCCGTCTTCGACCACCGGCAGGTGGCGCAGGTGACTGTCGGTCATGATGTTCATGCATTCATCGACACTCTTATGGGTGTCGACGGTAATGACCGGTGAACTCATCACGTCATCGACCCGCGTGGTCACCGACGACAACCCTTTTAGGATGAGTTTGCGTGCGTAATCACGTTCGCTGATGATCCCGACCACGACACCGTCCTTGACGACCGGCAGGGCCCCGACGTTTTTCTCCGACATCCGGACCAGCGCTTCAAACACGGTGTGGTCCCATTGAATGGTGTGGACGTCCTGGTTTTTCTGGTCCTTGGCTTTGAGCACTTGTGCAACGGTTTTCATGTCGGCCACTCCGGTGTTGTTATTAGGAAGCTCAGCAGGTCCCCTACAGAATCCTAGACGGCCTACGCCGCGGCAAGGTGCAAAGCGGCGTTAAACCCGTCGAAAAACGTCACGCGCCGGGTTTTTTCGGTGTTTACCCGGCATTTGGTGGTTTTTTTGCGCGCTTGGGGCTGGTTGCGGTCTTGCGTGGCGCACTCTTGCGCTTCTTTTTCCACGGGGTGGCGCCTCGACCCGCCGGGCTGGCCGGGCCGGTGATGGTCATGCGCATGCCATTGCAGCGCGCCACTTGCTTGCTCATCCAGGCAGCCTGCTTGGCGACAAATTCTTCCAGGCTCATCTCGCCGCTTTGCACCATATCCAGGGCCTGTTCCCAAATGGCCGTGGTGCCGGGGTCGGCGATAGCGCGGGGTACCGCGTCGATCAGGCTGAACGCCGCCGGCGTGGCAGACAGTGCCTTGCCGTTTTTCACCAGATAACCACGGTCCAGCAAGCCCTGGATAATCCCGGCGCGGGTGGCCTCGGTGCCGATGCCGGTGGTGTCCTTGAGCTTTTGCTTGAGCAGCGGGTCTTCCACCAGCTTGGCGACGTTTTTCATCGCCTTTATGAGGTCGCCTTCGGTGAAGGGCTTGGGCGGTTGGGTCCACAGGTCCTTGAGGTTGACCTTGGCCACCGCGTAATCCTGGCCCTGCTTCAACGCCGGCAGTGCTTGCGGCACCGGCGCCTCCCGGCCTTTGGCTGGCGCCAGGGCTTCGGGCAAGGCGCGTTTCCAGCCCGGTTCGATCACCACTTTGCCCACCGCGCGCAATGCTTGGCCTGCGCAATCGAAATCCGCCTGGGTGCGATCGTATTCATGGTTGGGCAGGAACTGCGCCAGGTAGCGTGCGCGAATCAACGTGTAGACCGCGCGATGCTTGCCGGTGAGTTGCCCGACGTCCTTGCCGGCGCCGGTCGGGATGATGCCGTGGTGCGCGCTGACCTTGGCGTCGTTCCAGGCTCGGGAGCGGCGTTGGGGATCGAGATACGGCATCAGGTCGGCCACTGCCATATCGGCGCGGCCCAGGGAAGCGAGAATCTTCGACGCCTCGGCGTGCTGGCTCACGGGCAAGTAGCCGCAGTCACTACGCGGGTAGGTGATGACCTTGTGGGTTTCGTAGAGGGATTGGGCGATGTCCAGGGTTTCCTGGGCCCCGAGGCCGAGTTTCTTGGAGCAGATTTCCTGCAGCGTGCCCAGGTCGAAGGGCAGCGGCGCCACTTCGCGCATGCGCTCGGTTCGCAACTTCACCAGCCGCGCGGTAGCGGCGTTTTCCATGGCCTCTGCGGCGTCCCGCGCCAGTTGCGGGTTGAGGCAACGGCCCTGGTCATCACAGGCGTCGTCCGCGGCACGCCATTGGGCGGTAAAGGTCATGCGCTCATGGCGCAGGTCGACATCGATGGCCCAGTAAGCCACCGGCACAAAATCGGCGATGCTGCGGTCGCGGTCCACCACCAGCCGCAAGGTCGGCGTTTGCACCCGGCCGACCGGCAGCACGCCCTGGTAACCTGACTGGCGCCCGAGCAAGGTAAACAGGCGGCTCATGTTCATGCCGATCAGCCAGTCGGCGCGGGAGCGGCCCAGCGCCGAATGATACAGGCTGAATGTCTCGGCGCCTGGCTTGAGGGCCGCCAAGGCCTTGCGAATGGAAGCATCGTCCAGGGCCGACAGCCACAGCCGCTGGATCGGCCCCCGGTAGCGGCAATGTTCTACCAGCTCGCGCGCGATCATCTCGCCTTCACGGTCGGCGTCGGTGGCGATGACCAGCTCCTGGGCTTCCCCCAGCAGTCGCTTGACCGCCTTGAACTGGCTGGCGGTCTTGGGCTTGACCAGCATCTTCCATTTTTCCGGAACGATCGGCAGGTCGGCCAGCACCCAGCGTTTGTACTTGGCGTCGTAGGCATCCGGCGGAGCGGTTTCCAGCAGGTGGCCGATGCACCAGGTGACTGTGACGCCATTGCCCAGCCAGCAGCCATCGCCCCGGCGGCTGGCGCTGAGTACGGCCGCGATATCCTTGGCCTGGGAGGGTTTTTCACAGAGGTACAGCCGCATGGTCATCACATCAGATCGGGTTGATGCCTTGCAGGATGCTTAGTAACAGGCGTTTGGGCAACCATTATCTGTATGGATGTACAGCCATTTGTGTGAGTACCGAAAAAATGTGGGAGCGGCGGTGCGACGATTCGACTTGCCCGCGATGGCGGTGGGTCAGTCATTACAACATTGACTGAACCAGCGCTATCGCGGGCAAGCCCGCTCCCACAGGGGGATCTATTCCAAAAAGGATCAGTTGTTATCGATATCCACATGCCGCGTTTCTTTGAGGCAAATCATCCCCACCACCAGGCTTACCCCGGTCACCACCACCGGGTACCACAGGCCGTAGAAGATATCGCCGGTATACACCACCAAGGCAAAGGACACGGTTGGCAGGAACCCGCCGAACCAGCCGTTGCCGATGTGGTAGGGCAGGGACATCGAGGTGTAGCGGATGCGCGTCGGGAACAGCTCCACCATCAGCGCGGCCAGCGGGCCGTAGCACATGGCGGCGATCAGGATCAGCGCCACGATCAGCACCACCACCATCACCTTGTTGACCTGGGCCACATCCGCCGAAGACGGGTAGCCGGCCAGGGTCACTGCGCCGCGCAGGGCCGCTTCGTCGAAGCCGTCGATACGCACTTCACCCACGCTGACCTGTACCGGGCTGCCGGCTGGTGCGGCGGCGCTGCTGTAGGGCAGGCCTTGCTTGACCAGGAAGGTCTTGACCTTGTCGCAAGGGCTGTCAAAACGCGCCTTGCCCACCGGGTCGAACTGGAAGGTGCAGGTAGCCGGGTCGGCCAGCACCGTGATCGGTGCCTGGCGGCTGGCCTGGTCCATGGCCGGGTTGGTGTAGTGCGCCAGGCTCTTGAAGATCGGGAAGTACAGCACGGTCGCCAGCAGCAGACCGAGCATCAACACCGGCTTGCGTCCCACCTTGTCCGACAGCCAGCCAAAGAAAATAAAGAACGGCGCGCCAATCACCACGCTGATGATCAGCAACACGTTGGCCAGGGCCGGGTCCATTTTCAGGAACTGCGTGAGGAAGAACAGCACATAGAACTGCGCCGCATAGAACGTCACCGCTTGCCCGCCGTTGATGCTGAACAGCGCGATCAGCACCACCTTGAGGTTTTCCCATTTACCAAAGGAATCGCGGATTGGCGCCTTGCTCGCTTTGCCTTCCTCTTTCATCTTCAGGAAGGCGGGCGACTCGTGCAGGCTCAGGCGTATCCAGGTGGAAATGCCCAGCAGCACAATGGAAAACAGGAACGGAATGCGCCAGCCCCACACCTCGAACTGATCACCGGTGAAGTAACGGCAGGCCAGCACCACCAGCAGTGACAGCAGCAGGCCGAGGGTCGCGGTGGATTGAATCCAGCTGGTGTGAAAACCCCGCTTGCCGGCCGGCGCATGCTCGGCCACATAGGTGGCCGCGCCGCCGTATTCGCCGCCCAGCGCAAGACCTTGCAGCATGCGCAGCACGATCAGGATGATCGGCGCCGCAATGCCGATACTGGCGTAGGTCGGCAACAGCCCGACGCAGAAGGTCGCAACGCCCATCAGGATGATGGTGACCAGAAAGGTGTATTTACGCCCGATCATGTCGCCCAATCGGCCAAACACCAGCGCCCCGAACGGCCGCACCACAAAGCCCGCCGCAAAGGCCATCAGGGCAAAGATGAACGCGGTGGTGTCGTTGACGCCGGCAAAGAACTGCTTGCTGATCACCGCCGCCAGGGCGCCGTAGAGGAAAAAGTCATACCACTCGAACACCGTCCCGAGGGACGAGGCGAAGATGACTTTTTTTGAGTCGTTGCGGCTGCTGGCGGTGTTGACCGCTGAGCCCAAGGGTTGAGCATGTTCTGACATCGGGTAGCCCTCACAGTGATTATTTATTGTTGTTCCACTGTCGGCGCCAACCGTGGCGCCGCTATTTCTACATCGCCCTCTGTAGGAGCGAGCTTGCTCGCGAAAATCGTCAACGATTACGCGGGAAACCTGAGTGAATGCGCTGCCTTTGCGTTTTTCGCGAGCAAGCTCGCTCCTACAGTAGGCGGCGAAAGGATCAGCTGCGCGGCTTTTTCCGCGATCATCAGCGTTGGTGAACAGGTGTTGCCGGAGGTGATGCGCGGCATGATCGACGCATCGGCGATGCGCAATCCAGGCACGCCATGCACGCGCAGTTGGGCGTCGACCACCGCGTCGTTATCACTGCCCATGCGGCAGGTGCCGACCGGATGGAAAATCGTTGTACCGATGCGTGCGGCGGCTTCGTGCAATTGGTCTTCGGTTTGCAGCGCGTCGCCCGGCAGGTATTCCACGGGCTTGAACTGGCTCAGGGCCGGCGCGGCGACGATGCGGCGCGTCAGGCGGATCGCATCGGCGGCCACCCGCAGATCTTCCGGATGGCTGAGGTAGTTGGGGCGGATCAGCGGCGCATCCGCCGGGTTCGCCGAGCGAATATCGATACGCCCCCGGCTTTGCGGGCGTAGGTCGCAGACTGACGCAGTAAACGCCGGGAACGCATGCAGCGGTTCGCCAAAACGCTCGAGTGACAGTGGCTGCACGTGGTACTCAAGGTTGGCCGAGGTCTGCTCCGGGCCCGAGCGGGCAAACGCGCCGAGCTGGCTGGGCGCCATCGACAGCGGGCCGCTGCGGTCGTACAGGTAGCGCAGGCCCATGCCCATCTTGCCCCACAAGGTGCCCGCGATCTGGTTGAGGGTGCGCGCGTTTTCCAGTTTGTAGATCAGGCGCAGTTGCAGGTGGTCCTGCAGGTTGCCGCCGACGCCTGGCAGTTCATGCAGTACGTCAATGCCCAAGGGTTTGAGCACGCTGGAAGGGCCAATGCCCGAGCGCTGCAAAATGCCCGGCGAACCCACGGAGCCGGCGCACAGCACAATTTCCTTGCGTGCCTTCCAGCTCAGTTGCTGGCCATGCTGGCGCCCGACCACCTGGGAGGCGCGGCCGTTTTCCAGCAGCACGCGGTCCACTTCCACTTCGGTCAGCACTGTGAGATTGGGGCGCTGGCGCACCGGTTTGAGAAATGCCTTGGCCGCATTCCAGCGCACGCCGGCCTTCTGGTTGACCTGGAAGTAGCCGCAGCCTTCGTTGTCGCCCCGGTTGAAATCGTTGAGGGGGGCGATGCCGCTCTGCGCCGCAGCATCACGGAACGCATCGAGGATCGGCCAGTGCAGCCGTTGTTGTTCGACCCGCCATTCGCCGCCGTCGCTATGGAATTCAGAGCCGCCGGCAAAATGGTTTTCGCTGTGCTTGAACAGCGGTAGCACGTCGTTCCACGCCCAGCCGGCGTTGCCTTCGGCCGCCCAGCCGTCGTAATCCTGGGCCTGGCCGCGCATGTAGATCATGCCGTTGATGGACGAGCAGCCGCCCAGCACCTTGCCTCGCGGATAACTCAGCGCACGGCCTTGCAGGCCTTCCTGGGCTTCGGTCTTGAAACACCAGTCAGTGCGCGGGTTGCCGATGCAGAACAGGTAACCGACGGGGATATGGATCCAGGGGTAATTGTCGCGGCCGCCGGCTTCGAGCAACAGCACGCGGTGAGCGGGGTTGGCGGACAGTCGATTGGCCAGCAGGCAGCCCGCGGGGCCAGCGCCTACAACGATGTAATCGTATTCAGCAGTTGCAATGGGCATCTGAGGGGCTCGCTTGTTTTTCTTATTGGCTCCATCCTAGTTGTTAGTTTTCGTCTTAAAAATGTTAGTTTTTACCCAGCAGCTGTGTGTTTTTAAACAGCGCGGGCCCAGGCCATGCAAGGGAGGCATCATGTTCGACTGGAACGACCTGCGGTATTTTCTCGAGTTGCAGCGCAGTGGCCGCCTGCTCACCGCGGCGCAACGCCTGAAAACCACCCACGCTACCGTGGCCCGGCATATCGAGGCCATCGAGAAAAGCCTCGGCACCGCACTGTTCGTCCAGCATGCCCAGGGCTATGAACTGACCCCCGCCGGCGAAGCCCTGCTCAAGCACGCCGAAGCCATGGAAAACGTCGCCCTGCTGGCCGAAGACGAACTGACCCACAGCGCCGCACCCTTGGGCAAGATTCGCCTGGGCGTGGCCGAAGGGTTGGGCGTGATGTTCCTGGCCGGCCGCATGGGCGGGCTGTTCGAACGCTACCCCGGGTTGGAAGTGGAACTGGTGGCCGTGCCGCGCTTTGTCAGCATCCTCAACCGCGAAGCGGAAATCAGCATCCACCTCGAACGGCCGAGCGTCGATCAATTGGTCACGCGCAAACTCACCGACTACCGCCTGGCCCTCTACGCCAGCCGGGCGTACCTGGATCGCCACCCGCCGATTGAAAAACGCGAAGACCTCGCCGCGCACGCGTGGATCGACTACGTGGACGACCTGCTGTTCAGCCAGGAACTCAAATTCCTCAGCAGTTTCTGCCGCAACCCCCGGGTGGTGTTCCACAGCACCAGCGTGATCGCCCAGCACCAGGCGGCACGCTCCGGGCTTGGGATTGCGGTGTTGCCTTGCTTCATGGCAGCCGGCGACCCTGCGCTGGTGCCGTTGCTGCCGGGGGAGGGGATTGCGCGCAGTTACTGGATCAGCTCGCGCCGGGAGTTGCATAAGTCGGTGCGGCTGCGGGTGTTGTGGGATTACGTGGTGGAACTGTGCGCGCGGGAGCAAGGATTGTTGTTAGGCGAACCCCACTGACTACAGGCGCGCCTGGAACTTGATGTGATGGCAGCGGCAACCTGAAATTGTTGTGTTGGCCGATAGTCAGGCGGCATTGAGTCCACAGACATTCTATTGACCCAACCCCCGGCTACTTGATCGCCGATCGGTCTCACCCGTTGCGCGGTTGTCCTGGCAGCGGGTGGAGGGCGGTGGATGTTTGCCGTAGACCAGGAAGTCCCCCACCCATTGCGCCACACAGCCGCTGGCGCTTGAGTTTGCCGGTTCCTTGAGGTGTAGTTGCCCTACCAGGGAAGACGCTGTGTCGCCGTGCTCGGCATTAACCAACACCATGCGTGCGACGTGCTCCGGGAATAGTGCGGCATAGCGGCTACCCAGGCGCGTGGCGTTGGCGTTGCCCAGGTAGTGCAACTGGGCATCGCCGAGTTGGGCGCGCACGAACTCCATGTCCCGTGCGGCCTGTTCGGCGCCCCCTTCCTGGTCGAGGTCACGCAGGCTGAGCTCGATGACGTCGTAACGGTTGAGCAGCGTGCGATACGCGGGCCTGGCGTAGCCGCCCCAAAGGCTGGTCAAGTGAATGACAAAGGTGCCGGCCTGGTTTTTTTTGGCGGCATTGCCGGCCTGGGCAAACACCACGCCTTGCCGGTTCAGCGGGTCACGGGCGCCGACGCGGGTCAGGTACAGGCGCAGGCTGCCTTGTCGGGGCGCGGCGTGGTTGCGCGGTACGGTGACGATGCCGCATTGGGTGCGTTGCAGCACGTCGGGGTCCAGGCGTTCCGCGCCGGGCAGCGGGCAGTCCAGCAGCCAGTCGATGGCGGTAGGAGGGATCAGCGGTTGGGCTGCGCTGGCCGTCACCCAGAGGCAAGCGCACGTCAGGTATTTGGCAACAGTCATCGAGAGGTCCTGGGCGGCCGGGTGAGAGCGGCTTTTTTACCAAGGACCTTTGGTCGATTAATGTAGGGTGAGAAGACAGCTGACGTACGAAACTTGAGTTTTGTTTATCGGATCTGTGTTTGCCAACCACCGCCCAGCGCCTTGTACAACGCGATGCTCGCCTGCAGACGTGCCAGGCGCAGTTGCACATTCTGGTCTTGGGCGGCGTACAGCGTACGTTGGGTTTCCAGCACCGTGAGCAGGTCTGCGGCGCCCGCCTGGTAGCGGCTTTCGGCGATCTGGAAAGCGCTCTGCGCCTGTTGCAGTTCTTCACTTTGCCATTGGCGTTGCTCGTCGAGGCGGGTAATGCTGCTGAGGGCTTTTTCCACATCGGCAAAGCCGTTGATGATCGCGCCGCGATAGGTGTGCAGCAGTTCATCCTGGCGTGCGCGGGCCTTGTCGCGTTCGGCGCTTAAACGGCCGTTGTTGAAGATCGGGCCGACCAGGCCGGCGGTCAGCGTGTAGTACGGACTGCGCAGGACATCCACGGCCTTGTAGGCGTCGGAACCCAGGGTTGCGCCAAGGGTGACGGCGGGCAGCATGGCCGCCCGCGCCACGGTGACGTCGGCCTGCGCCGCCGCCAGTTGCGCCTCGGCCTTGGCGATATCGGGCCGGCGAATGAGCAACTGGCTGGGCACGCCGGCGCCGATGGTTGGCCAGGCCAGCGTCGCGAAGGGCTCGGCACCGAGTTCAAGAGCCTGCACCGGTTGGCCGAGGAGGGCGGCCAGGGTGATCCGTGACTCTTCGGCCAGTTGCTTGATCAGCGGCAGTTGGCGCTGTTGGCCGGCCACCAGGCTTTTTTGCTGGGCCAGCTCCAGAGCGGTGGCGGAACCTGCGTCATAGCGGGTCTGCACCAGATCGAGCACGTTGCGCGCATTGGTCAGGTTCAGCTCGGCGATCTGCTCGCGCTGCCGGGCGGCCAGGGTTTGCGCGTAGCGGTCGGCCACGCTGCCGAGCAGGGTCAGTTCCACGGTCGCCTGGTCGAACTCGCTGGCGCGCAGGCTGTGCAGGGCGCTGTCGCGGGCCGCGGCGCGGCCACCCCAGAAGTCCACCTCGTAGCTGGCCGTGAGGTTGGCGCCGAAGTTGTCAACGGCTTCGTCGCTTTGTGAGGCATCCAGGTCGGGTCCTCCCGGCCCGCTCAGTAATTTCTGGTGGCTGGTGGTGAGGTTGGCCTTCACCTCCGGCAACAACGGCGCGCCGGCGATCACTGCGCTGGCTTGGGCCTGGCGCACGCGGGCCGTGGCGGCGGCCACGTCGAAACTGTCACGGCGGGCCTGGTCGATCAGACGGTTCAACTGCGGGCTGCCGAATTGCGTCCACCATTGCCGGTGGGTGGCCTGTGCGGCGTCGCGCTCGGCATATTGCCAGGCGACGGGCGGTGCGATGCCGCTGTCGATGGCGGGCGGGTTGCCGGCGCAGGCGCTGAGCAGCACGCACAAACCGGGCACGCAGAGGGATCGCTTATTCACTGGTCAACGCCTTAACCGGATCGAGCCGGGCAGCTTTACGGGCCGGCATGAAGCCGAATACGACGCCGGTGACCAGTGCACAACCAAATGCGCCCAGCACCGCCACCAGGGAAAACTGTACCGCCACTTCTGCCAGCACCAGCACGCCGCCCACCAGCAGGGCCAGGGCGATACCGCACAGGCCGCCGACCACCGAGAGCATCACCGCTTCCGTCAGGAATTGGCGCAGGATGTCGCGCTGGCGCGCGCCGGTGGCCATGCGGATGCCGATTTCACGGGTCCGTTCGCGCACGGTCATCAGCATGATATTCATCACGCCGATACCGCCCACCAACAGGGAAATCGCCGCAATCGAACCGAGCATCAACGACAGCGTGTTCTGCGTGCGCGCTTCGGCCTGGATCATCGCCGCGTTGTTGGTCAGTTCGTAATCGCGCTTACCGTTGTGCAGCCTCTGCATAAGCTGGTCGATGGCCAGCTCCGCCTCGCGGACCTTGCGCGCATCGGCCGCCGCGATCACCACGTATTCGGGGTTGTAGCTGCCGAACAGGCGCACGCTGGCGGCGGTGTAGGGGATGGCTATGCGGTCGTCGCTGTCTTTGTTGCCGGAACTGGCGCCTTTTTCCGCCAGCACGCCGATCACCTGGAACGGCACGTTCTCGATCAGGATGTACTGGCCGATGGGGTCGACTTCGCCCTTGAACAGCTTCTCGCGCACCCGATGCCCGATCACCGCCACGGTGGCAGCGGCGCGCTCGTCCTCGGCGGTGAAGTAATTGCCCTCGACCACCGGCCAGTTGAAAATCTGCGGGAAGTTGGTGTCATTGCCGCCCACGTACGCCATGTAGTCGACATTGCCGAACCGCACCCCGGCCTCGCTGCCGTTGACCGGCATGATGCGCTGCACCTGGGGCAGCGCCGCCAGTGCGTGAACGTCCTCAAGGGTGACGATACCCAGCGGCGTTCGCGGGTTGGGCGACGAGCCGCTCAGGTAGATGATGTTGGAACCGAAGGCGCCCATCTGCGCCATGACCTGGCGCTTGCTGCCTTCGCCTACCGCCAGCATCACCACCACCGACGCCACGCCGATAATGATGCCCAGCAGGGTCAGCGCGGTGCGGAAGCGATTGATCCACATCACGCGCCAGGCCGCCTGTACCGCGTCCACCAGTTCGGCTTTCCACGCGCCGTTGTGCTCGGCGCCGTCGGCCAGGCGTTGACGCAGGTCCACGGCTTGCAGGGCACCGTTCGCCAATGCCGGTGCGACGTCGCTGCCATCGGCCGAGTCGCTGATGATCAAGCCGTCGCGAATCTCGATGATGCGGTTGGCCCGCGCTGCCACTTCGCGGTCGTGGGTGATCAGGATCACCACGTGGCCCTGGCCGGCCAGTTCGTCCAGCAAGCTCATGACCTCGGCGCCGCTGTGGCTGTCGAGGGCGCCGGTGGGTTCGTCGGCCAGGATGATGTGGCCGCCGTTCATCAACGCGCGCGCGATGGACACCCGCTGCTGCTGGCCACCGGAAAGCTGGTGCGGACGGTTGCCGGTACGGTCGGCCAGGCCAAGGCGCGTGAGCAGGGCGCTGGCGCGGGTGTGGCGCTCGGCGGCGCTGATACCGGCATAGATCGCCGGCATTTCGACGTTTTCCTGGGCCGACCCCGAGGGGATCAGGTGGTAGCCCTGGAACACAAAGCCGAAGGCTTCGCGGCGCAGCCAGGCCAGTTCGTCGCTGTCCAGATGGGCGACGTTTTCCCCGGCGAACAGGTAGTCGCCCATGCTGGGGCGGTCGAGGCAGCCGAGGATATTCATCAAGGTCGACTTGCCCGAGCCCGAGGCCCCGACGATGGCGACAAATTCCCCGGCATGAATCGACAGGTCGATGCCGCGCAAGACGTCAACCTGCGGGCTATCGCCGCCGCCGTAGGACTTGCGGATGTTCTTGAGTTCGATCAGGGGCGTGGTCACTCAACCCCCGCTGCCGTCGGCCGGGCCGATCAGCAGTTGATCGCCTTCGTCCAGGCCCTTGAGCACCTGAACGCGCAGGCGGTCGCTGATGCCCAGTTGCACGTGACGTTCTTCGATACGGCCGTTTTTCAACACGACCCGCGCGATCTGCCGATCGGCGCTGGAAGTGCCCTGCAACGCGGCAACGGGGGCGGTGAGGGCGTCCTTGACCTGGCTGGCGACGAAAAACACCTGGGTGGTCATTTCGGCCATCAGCGCGTTGTCGCTGTTGTCCACGTCCAGCAGCACGGTGTACAGCACCACGCGGCCACTGCCGCTTTTACTGGAACTGTTGGGGCTGCCGCTGCCCTGGGTTTCATTCAACGGCTTGGGCGGGATCGGCAAAATCTGCCGCACGGTGCTGGTCCAGCGGCGGTTGCCGCCGCTGAGGGTGGTGAAATACGCAGTCATGCCGGGTTTGACGTGGCCGATATCGGCTTCCGAGACTTCAGCCCACACGGTCATCGGCGACAATTTGGCGATGCGCAGGATCAGCGGCGTCTGCTGCTGCGCGTTGAGGGTCTGGCCGACCCGTGCATCCACCGCCACGACGGTGCCGGCCATGGGCGCGTAGATGCGCGTGTAGCCCAGTTCCGCTTCGTCGCTGCGCAGGCTGGCCCGGGCCTGGCGGATCTGGGCCTGGTACATGTCGATCCGGGCCTGGGTGGCCTTGAGTTCCGCGCTGGCGGTTTGTACGTCTTCTTCACGGGTGGCGTTACCGGCGGCCAAGCGTTGCTGGCGCTGGTATTTCTGGCGCGCCAGCTCGTGCTGGGCCTTCTGCTCCTGCAACTGGGCGTTGAGGTTTTCGATGGCGTAGCGGCTGGCGTCGAGCTTGGCCTGTTGCGTGGACGGGTCGATCTCCACCAGCAGCTGGCCTTCCTGGACCTGATCGCCAGCCTCGACGTGGATCTTGCGGATCTGCCCGGATGCCTGGGCGCCCACGTCCACGTAGCGCCGCGGTTGCAGGGTGCCCAGGGCGGTCACGCTGTTTTCGATATTGCCGCGGCTGACGGTCACGGTGGTGAGCGCGTCACGCCCCGGCGGCAGCACCTGCCAGGCCGCGATGGCAATGATGGGGAGCAGGCACGCGATAGCCAGCAAGGCGCGTCGGGCAGGTCGAGGGCGTTTCATGCTTGGGTTCCAGCCAGGAAAGTTCGGACCGCAGTTGCGGGGAGCTGACAAGTAAACGAGGGCAATGCGCCTAAATTTAGGCGGTTACACAAGCGGTTACAGCTCCCTTGAAGAAAAATAATTGTCCATTGCTGCAAGTGTGCTTAAAAGTAGATGAGAATTACTATAAATTGCACGTACCCAATCTGCCATTACTTACACGCTGCCTTCTTTCGCACTCAAGGGCCTAATGCCGCCACCCGGCGGTCGGGAGTCATGTTGGAAAACTACTATCGCGAGCTGGTGTGTTTCCTCAACGCCAAGCTGGGCAACCGCCAGGTGGCCGAAGATGTGGTGCATGACGCTTATGTCCGGGTGCTGGAACGTTCCAGCCAGGTCCCCATCGAACAACCCCGCGCCTTTTTGTACCGCACCGCCCTCAACCTGGTGATCGACGGTCACCGCCGCAACGCCTTGCGCCAGGTCGAGCCGCTGGATGTGCTGGACGCCGAAGAGCGCTTCGCCACCTGCTCGCCGCACACCCAGCACGACCATGGCCAGCGCCTGGAACTGCTCGAGCGCGCCTTGGCCGAGCTGTCGCCGGCGTGTCGCGACAGTTTCCTGTTGCGCAAACTCGAGGGCCTGACCCACCTGCAGATCGCGCAACGCCTGTGTATTTCCCGCGCCTTGGTGGAAAAACACATCGTCAACGCCATGAAGCACTGCCGGGTGCGCATGCGCGAGTGGGAAGCGTACTGACCCGCTGTTAGTTAAATTTTATTTCACTGTCCTCGTTTCCTATCAACACATGACCTGTTGTGCAGGTCTTGAAGGTATTCCCGCCCCACCGCCAAGGGGCTTATCCAGAGGACACTGGAATGACACAGGCAATTGCTTCGCCCGCGGTTCACGACCTGATCGGTATCGGTTTCGGCCCTTCGAACCTGGCGCTGGCCATCGCCCTGCAGGAGCGCGAAAAGGCCCAGGGCAAACTGGACGTGCTGTTTCTCGACAAACAGGCCGACTACCGCTGGCACGGCAATACCCTGGTGACCCAGAGCGAACTGCAGATTTCGTTCCTCAAGGACCTGGTGACCCTGCGCAACCCCACCAGCCCGTACTCCTTCGTCAATTACCTCAAGGCCCATGACCGCCTGGTGGACTTCATCAACCTGGGCACCTTCTACCCGTGCCGCATGGAGTACAACGACTACCTGCGCTGGGTGGCGGGGCAGTTCCAGGCCCAGGCGCGCTATGGCGAGGAAGTGCTGGCCATCGAGCCGATCCTGCATCAGCAGCAGGTTGAAGCGCTGCGCGTGATTTCCCGCGATGCGCTGGGCGAGCAGCATGTGCGCACCACCCGTTCGGTGGTCGTCAGCGCCGGCGGCACGCCGCGCATTCCCGAGGCGTTCAAGGCGCTCAAGGGTGACAACCGGGTGTTCCACCATTCGCAATACCTGGAGCGCCTGGCCTCGCAGCCGTGTGTCGAGGGCAAGGCCATGCGCATTGCCATCATCGGCGGCGGCCAGAGCGCGGCCGAGGCCTTTATCGACCTCAACGACAGCTTCCCCTCGGTGCAGGTCGACATGATCCTGCGCGGCTCGGCGCTCAAGCCCGCCGATGACAGCCCGTTCGTCAACGAAGTGTTCTCGCCGGCCTTTACCGACCTGGTGTTCCAGCAGGAGGGGGCCGAGCGCGAGCGCCTGGTCGCCGAGTACCAGAACACCAACTATTCGGTGGTGGACCTGGACCTGATCGAGCGTATCTACGGCATTTTCTACCGCCAGAAAGTCTCCGGCATCGCCCGCCAGGCGTTCCGCACCATGACCGTGGTCGAAAAGGCCACCGCCGGCCCGCTGGGCATCGAACTGGCGCTGCGCAACAACGCCAGCGGCGAAACCAGCGTCAATCACTATGATGCGGTGATCCTGGCAACCGGCTACGAGCGCCAGACGCACCGCGCCTTGCTGGCGCCGCTGGAGGCCTACCTGGGCGACTTCGAAGTGGCGCGGGACTACCGCATCGTCACCGATGAGCGTTGCAACGCCGGCATCTACATCCAAGGGTTCAGCCAGGCCAGCCACGGCTTGAGCGATACCTTGCTGTCGGTGCTGCCGATCCGCGCGGATGAAATTGCGGCGTCGTTGTATGCACTGGACCGTGGGCGTGGCCAGGGCCGCTCGGTGCAGGACTTGTTACTGGCTACCGCGAGCTGACCAGCTGCGCTTGTGAGCAGGAGGGTTGGCTGATACTGTACAAAAAACCAGTATCGGTAGCCCGCCATGCAGTTGATCGAAAAACTCAGCATCCTCGCCGACGCCGCCAAGTACGACGCCTCGTGCGCCAGCAGTGGCGCGCCCAAGCGCAGCTCCGAGGGCAAGGCGGGGCTGGGTTCCACCGATGGCATGGGCATCTGCCACAGCTACACGCCGGACGGGCGCTGCGTGTCGTTGCTCAAGGTGCTGCTCACCAACTTCTGTCTGTACGACTGCCAATACTGCGTCAACCGCCGTTCCAGCGACGTGCCCCGCGCGCGTTTCAGCCCGGAGGAGGTGGTTACCCTGACCCTGGATTTCTACCGGCGCAATTGCGTCAGCGGGCTGTTTCTCAGCTCCGGCATCATCCGTTCGTCCGACTACACCATGGAGCAGTTGGTGCGGGTCGCCAAACTGTTGCGCGAAGAACATGACTTTCGCGGTTACATCCACCTCAAGACCATTCCCGACGCGGACCCGGCGCTGATCGCCGAAGCCGGGCGTTATGCCGACCGCCTGAGCGTGAACATCGAACTGCCCACCGAGGCCAGCCTGCAGACCCTGGCGCCGGAAAAACAGATCGTCTCGATCAAGCAGGCCATGCAGACCATCTACACCGGCGAGCAAACCGTGCTCAACGAACCCCGCGCGCCGCGTTTCGCGCCGGCCGGGCAGAGCACGCAGATGATCGTCGGCGCCGACGACACCGACGACAGCACCATCCTCCATGGTGCCGAGGCGTTGTACGGCAACTTCAAGCTGCGTCGCGTGTATTACTCGGCGTTCAGTCCCATCCCCAACAGTCCGAAGAGCGTTCCCCTGGCGGCACCGCCGCTGATGCGCGAGCACCGCTTGTACCAGGCCGACTTCCTGTTGCGCAGCTACGGCTTCAGTGCCAACGAACTGTTCAAAGGCCCCGGCCACCTGGCCCTGGATATCGACCCCAAGTTGGCCTGGGCCCTGGAACACCGGGAGGTGTTCCCCCTGGACCTGAACCGCGCCGAGGCGACCTTGATCGCACGCATTCCGGGCATTGGCCTGCGCACCACCCAGCGCCTGGTGGACCTGCGCCGTGAACGCAAGATCCGTTTCGAAGACCTGGCACGCATGCGTTGCGTACTGGCCAAGGCCAAGCCGTTCTTCATCACCAGTGACTACCACCCGCAACAGGCCGAAAGCACCAGCGTATTGCTGCGCGAGCAGCTGCGCGACCGCCCGGCGCCGCAGCAGATGGGGTTGTGGGGATGATCAGCCTGGAATGCGCCAACCTGTTCAGCACCTGGCGCGAGCAGGCGCGCTGGTTGCTCAGTCATCAGGTCGACCCCAGCCAGGTGAGCTGGGGTGAAGCTGAAGTGGCCGATCTGTTTGCCACCGACCAGCCCGTTCCGCAAGGGCTGGGGCCGTTCCAGACGCGGGTGCCCAAGGCCTTGCTGGAACTGCTGGAATCGGCCGCCTGTTACCACGGCGACCAGCGCTGGAGCCTGTTGTATGAAGTGCTGTGGCGCGTCAGCCATGGCGACCGCACGGCGATGCTGGCGGGCGACAAGCTGGGCAGTGAGTTGCAACGGCGGATCAAGCAGGTCAGTCGTGAAGCGCACCACCTGCATGCGTTTGTGCGCTTTATCGCCCTCCCTGCGGATGCGGGCCCCGAGTTGCCGGAATACGTGGCTTGGCACGAACCGGCGCACGACATCCTGAAATCCGCCAGCCAGCATTTTGTCGGGCGCATGGGGCGTCATCGCTGGATGATCGCCACGCCGCTGGACGGGGTGTATTACGACGGAGAGCAGCTTATCCACCAACGCGCGTGCCCCGAGGCATGGCGGCAACTGGCGCAGAATGTCGAGGACCCACACAGTGCGATGTGGCTGACCTATTACAGCCACATCTTCAACCCGGCGCGGTTGAACCCCAAGGTGATGGAGGGACACCTGCCGAGCCGCTTCTGGAAGAACCTGCCGGAGGGCAAGTTGATCCCGGGCTTGATCAGTGAAGCGCGCACGGGGAAGCAGAAGGACGGCCAGGCAAAACTGATTGGCGCCCGGCCCGGAAAGAAAATCCCAAGCCCCTTGTAGTGAGCGGGCTTGTCCCGCGCTGGGTGGCGAAGCCGCCCCAACAAAGACACCTCCAGATTCCAGTTAAACCGAATCGCCTGGTTTGGGGCGGCTCCGCCACCCAGCGCGGGACAAGCCCGCTCACTACACAAGGCAATCAGGGTAAGTCAGCGCCGCCAACCGCCACCCAAGGCAGTCACCAACCCCACGCTGGCCTGCAACTGGCGCGTCTGCACAGCCTGCAATGTCCGCTGTGCCTGCAGCGCCGCTGTCTGCGCGGTCACCACATCCAGGTAACTCACCGCGCCGGCTTGATAGCTGTTCATCGCCAGTGACTGCGTGTGCTGCGCGGCATCCGCCGCCGCCTGTTCATCCTGCGCTTGCTGCTGCAAGTCCCGCAGTTGCGCCAGGTTGTCTTCCACCTCGCGCACCGCTTTGAGTACCTGGCTACGGTAGTGCGCCGAGGCTTCTTCAAACTCGGCGTGGGCTTGGCGTTCATTGGCGCTCAGCCGGCCGCCATTAAAGACCGGCATGTTGACCAGCGGCCCCAGCGCCCAGTAGCGATTGCTCGCCGACAACAGGTTGCCGACACCTTGCGTCTGCCCGCCGATCAGCCCGGTCAGGCTGAAATCCGGATACCACGCCGCCTTGGCCACGCCGATATTGGCATTGGCGGCAAACACCCGCCGCTCCGCCGCCGCGATGTCCGGGCGTCGTTGCAGCAGGTGGCTTGGCAATTGCGCAGGAATTCCCGGCAGGTGCATCAACCCTTGGCTCGGCGGCAATGTGAAATCACTGGCGGCCACCCCCACCAGTTCGCCAATGGCATGTTCGGTCAGGTTGCGCTGGCCGCGAACCTCATCCCATTGCGCCTTGGCCTGGGCCCATTGGTTTTGCGCACGGGTGAGGTCCAGCTCCGAAGCAATCTGGCCCTCATAGCGGCTGCGGGTCAGTTGCAGCGCCTGGCTGAAATCCTCCAACGAAGTGTTGAGGATCTGCGCCTGTGCGTCCAGACCATTGAGCTGCACATACAAGGTTGCCAACTGATGCTGCAGGCTCAAGCGCGCAGCGGCCAAGTCATCGCCAGACGCTTGCGCCTGGGCGTCGCCGGCGGCCACCTGGTTGCGGACTTTGCCCCACAGGTCGAGGTCGTAGCTCAGCGAAAAACCTGCTGTGTCGCTGTTGTACACGGACGGTTGCGTATTCCCACGCAGTGGCCGTGAGTCCGATTGCCGCTGGCGCAAGGGCTGCGCGCTGGCGGTGATCTGCGGGAACAACCCGGCCCGCAATTGGCTGGCGTACGCCTGGGACGCATCGAAATGCGCCAGTGCCGCTGCGAGGTCCGGGTTGGCCTTGAGCAGACGCTGCTGCAGGTCGTCCAGGCGCGGGTCGTTGTAGAGTTTCCACCATTCGGGCGCCCGTTCGTCGCACGGTTGTGCGCTGTGCCAAGGGCCGTCTTCGGTCTGTTCGCGGTAGTGGGTTGGCAGGTCCACCGTCGGCGCCTTGTAAGCGGGCGCCAGTGAGCAGCCTTGCAACGCCAGCAGCATCAAGGCTGCGATGGGTTTAAGCCGCGGGCGCATGCGTGCCTCCCGAGGCTTTGGCCAGTTGCACAGGGTCACCTTCACGCAGGGCGTCCGGCGGGTTGTCGACCACGCGGTCGGTGGGCTTCAGGCCCTGGTCAACCACCAGGCGTTCGCCCAGGTCCAGACCGATGTGGATGCCTTGCAGGTGCACATGGTTCTGCGCGTCCAGCAGCGCCACTTGGGTGCCTTGGGCGCGGAAGATCAACGCGCTGGCCGGGATGCTTACGCCATGGGTGTCCGCTGGAATCGGCAAGGTGGCTTCGGCGTAATCGCCGGGCAGCAACCGGCCGTCGGGGTTGTCTGCCACGAATTGCGCGAGCAGGGTGCCGGAGCGTCGGTCGATGGCGGTGGAGTCGCCGATCAGGCGGGCCTTGAAGTGTTCGCCGGGGTGTTCGGGCACGGTCAGCTCGGCTTCAAGGCCGGGCCGGATGACCGCCGCATAGTTCTGCGGCACCGGTACATACAGGCGTAATTGGTGGGTGTCGGCCAGGTCGAACAGCTCTGGATCGCTGTCGCTGTCGGCCTTGATCAACTGGCCGATATCGGTGTTGCGCGCGGTGATGGTGCCGGCAAACGGCGCGCGCAGGGTCTTGTAGCTTTCCAGTGCGGTGAGCCTGGCGTAGTCGGCAGCGGCGGCTTCGGCGTTGGCCTTGGCAGCGGCAGCATTGGAGGTTTTTTCGTCGGCCTCCTGGCGCGACACCGAGTGACTGGCGAGCAGGTGCTGCCAGCGCGTGGCGGTGGTTTCGGCCAGGCGTGCGTTGGCCTGCTCCTGTACCAGGCGGGCATGGGTCTGGGCCAGTTGCTGGTCGAGGTCGGGGCTGTCGATCTCGGCCAGAATCTGCCCGGCCTTGACCTGGCTGCCGATGTCGGCCTTCCAGTCCTTCAGATAGCCACTGACCCTGGCGTGGATCGGCGCCTTGCTCCAGGCTTCCAGGTGCGCAGGCAAGCGCAGGGTATCGCTGGCGACGTTCTGTTGCGGTTCAAACACCATGACTTGCGCGACGGCGGCGGTTTCGGTCCAGGCGCTGACCGATTGTTCGTGCAGCGTGCGGGCGTGCAGGCCGTTGGCGACCAGCAGGGCGGCCAGGGTCAGGCCGCCCGCACCCATGAGCATCAGACGTTTGCGCGAGGGTTTGTGATCAGACGACATGGGGTGTTTCTCCAGCAGTTGCGCGAGTAGGGTGACGACCGTGGACCAGACTGAAAACCACGGGAACAAACAACAAGGTGGCGAGGGTGGCGAAGATCAAACCACCGATCACAGCGCGTCCGAGGGGGGCGTTCTGCTCCTCGGAGATCGCCAGGGGCAGCATGCCGATGATCATCGCCAGGGCGGTCATGCACACCGGACGAAAGCGTGTGTAGCCGGCTTCCAGCGCGGCCTTCAACGCATCGCCATGTTCGGCCAGGCGTTCGCGGCAGAAGCTCACCACCAGGATCGAGTTGGCAGTGGCCACGCCCATGCACAGAATGGCCCCGGTCAGCGCCGGTACCGACAACGAGGTGCCGCTGAGGAACAGCATCCACACGATTCCCGCCAGCGCCGCCGGTAGCGCGGTGATGATCACAAACGGGTCGGCCCAGGATTGGAAATTGACCACGATCAGCAGGTAGATGAGCACCACCGCACCGAGCAGGCCCAGGCTCAACCCACTGAACGCTTCATGCAACGCATCGATCTGCCCGTGCAGGCTGATCACCGCACCCTTGGGGCGCAGCGACGCGGTGTCATCCAGTATTTTTTGCACATCGCGCGCCACGCCGCCGAGGTCGCGGCCTTGCACGTTGGCGTACAGGTCCAGGGTCGGTTCGATGTTGTAGTGGGTCACCACCGCCGGGCTTTGCACGCGGGAAATGGTGGCCACGCCGCCAAGGATCTGCGATCGGCCGTCGGAGCCGGTCACCGGCAGGGCTTCCAGCGACGGCAGGCTGTCGAGGCGATATTGCGGGGTCGCGGCGACGATGGAGTAAGACACGCCGTTGGCCGGGTTGAGCCAGAAGGTCGGCGCGGTCTGCGAGCTGCCGGCGAGTGAGGCGACCATGCTATTGGTCACGTCGCGCTCGGTGATGCCCAGGCCATTGGCGCGCATGCGATCGACGTTGACCTGTAACGAAGGGTAGCCCGTGGACTGCTGGATACGCAGATCGGCGATGCCCGGAACGTGCTGCAAGCGGCGTTCGAGTTCCACCGCATAGGCGCGGTTCTCTTCATCGCTGCGCCCGGAGATTTTCACATCCAGCGGGGCGGGGGCGCCGAAGTTGAGGATCTGGCTGCTGATGTCGGCGGGCAGGAACGCAAAGTGGCTGCCGGGGAAGCTTTGCGGCAGGGCTTCACGCAGTTTTTTCACGTAGTCGGCGGTGGGCGCGTGGTGCTTTTTAAGGCTGATCTGAATATCGCCATCCTGCGGACCGATGGTGCCGCTGCTGCTGTAGGCCATGTCGATGCCGCTGAGAGGAATGCCGATATTGTCGACGATGGTGTCCAGTTGGTCGGCCGGGATCACTTCGCGGATCCGCGCTTCGATACGATCAAAAGCGGCGGCGCTTTCCTCGATGCGCGTGCCCAGTGGCAAACGCACATGCAGGGCGAGGGCGCCGGCGTCGGTGGCCGGGAAAAAATCCTGGCCCAGGCTTGGCAGCAGCAGGAATGAGGCGAGTACGCAGGCAAGAAATCCGAGGATAAAACGCCTGCGATTACCCAGCGCCAAGGTCAGCAGGCCGTGATAGGTATCGCGGATATTCGAGAAATGGCGTTCGAAACCCTGCTGGAAACTCAACAGCGATTGCAGTGCGGCGTTGCGCGGTTTCTGGTGCTGTTCACCTTCGTGATGATTGATGAATTGATCTTCCGGGTGATGCCCGGCGCCCTGCTCCGGCGTATGCGGCTTAAGCAGGAACATCGCCAGTGTCGGTACCAGCGTACGCGACAGGACAAAGGAACTGGCCATGGCAAAGATCACCGCCAGGGCCATGGGACGGAACAGGTAACCGGCGATGCCTTGCAGCAGAAACATCGGCACGAACACGATGCAGATGCACAACAACGAGATGAACGCCGGGCCGACAATTTGCGCGGCGCCGTCGAGGATCGCGGTCTTCACCGCCTTGCCTTGTTCCAGATGCCAGTTGATGTTCTCGATGGTCACCGTGGCATCGTCCACCAGGATCCCCACGGCCAAGGCCAGCCCGCCGAGGGTCATCACGTTGAGGGTTTGTCCGGACACCGCCAGCAGCGCGATGGCCGCGAGCACGGCCAGGGGGATCGACGCGGCGATGATCAGTGTTGAACGCCAACTGCCCAGGAACAGCAGGATCATCGCACTGGTCAGCAGCGCGGCAATGATGCCTTCCTGGGCCACGCTGCCCACCGATTGCTTGACGAACACCGAGGCATCCCCCAGCAGCGAAGTCTTCAGCGACGGTGGCAGGGTTTCGTTGATGCGCGGCAACATCTGACGGATGCCGTCGATAATCGACAGGGTGGAAATGCTGCCGTTTTTCAGCGCCGGCATCAGCACCGCGCGGTGGCCGTCGACACGCACGATGTTGGTCTGCGGCGGCGAGCCGTCGCGCACGTGGGCGACTTGGCCGATGGTAATCAGCGCACCGTCGACGGTCTTGATCGGCAGGTCGTTGAGTTCACCGATGGCCTTGGGGCTGTTATTGAGCAGCACCGTGTATTCGTTGCGCCCAAGTTTGGCGGTGCCCACCGGAATGATCTGGTTCTGCAGGGCCAGGGCGTTGCCCACATCCTGCGCCGACAGGCCTTTGGCTGCCAATGCCTGCGGGTCGAGGTCGAGGGTGATCTGGCGTTGCTTGCCGCCCATGGGGGTCGGCATGGCCAGGCCGGGCAGGGCGCTCAATGGCAGGCGGATGTTGTTCTGCACCAGGTCGCGGATCCTGGCTTCCGACAGGCTCGGGCTGGAGAATGCCATCTGCAGGATCGGCACCGTGGAAGCGCTGTAATTTAGGATCAGCGGCGGCGTGATGCCCGGCGGCATCTGCTTGAGCACGGTTTGTGAAACCGCCGTGACTTGGGCGTTGGCGGTGCGGATATCCACGCCGGGCTGGAAGAAAATCTTGACGATGCCCATGCCGGGCAAGGATTGCGATTCGATATGTTCGATGTCGTTGACGGTGGTGCTCAGGGAGCGTTCATAGGTGTATATCACCCGACCAGCCATGGCGTCCGGCGACAGGCCGTTGTACTGCCACACCACGGCGACGACGGGGATGCCGATATCCGGGAATACGTCAGTGGGGGTGCGCAGGGCCGCCATCGGCCCGATGATGCAGATGAATATGGCCAACACGATAAACGTGTACGGCTTGTGCAGTGCGGTCTTTACCAGTCCGAGCATGCGTGAACTTCCTTGGTGCAGGATTGCAAACCCCGGCAGTCTTGCGCGACCCACCTAACACGCACCTTTCAGCCAGGTGAAGGAACATTTAGGCGGGGGCTGAAGATCCTTTCACAGGGATTCATTTGTCCTGCACCGGTTCGCTCCCCAAGCTGGCAGCCCATCGGACACATCGTCTTTTTTGGAGCCTTGCCATGTCACTTAAACCCTTGTTGCTGATTCCCGCCCTTGGTGCCGTGCTGCTGCTATCGGCGTGCGCCGGCCCCATTCCCAAGGCAGACCCGAGCCAAGCGTGGATTGGTTTGAAGGAAGAAGCCCCGAACGATCTGATGGCTGAGCGCGTAGACGGCAAGCGTGTCGATGACGGACGCTTTTTCGAGGTGACGCCGGGGGACCATCGCTTGGATGTGACGTTATTCGAGGAGGAGCCAGGTGACGACAACCAGCAGGACTGCCAGGGTCGGGTCGAGTACAAACATTTCAAGGCGGGCGAACATTACACCCTGGTGGAGTCGAGCTTGGGCACCACCGTGCGTGCGTCCCTGGAGGATGGCCACGGCAAGGAAGTCGCGGCCACCCAGGACTTCAATTGCATGCCCGGCTAGGCGTGATGCACCGCCGCCTTGTGGGGCTTGGCGGGCGAAGCGGGTTTGACGTGGGGGTGGTGGTGCCGGCGGGTAATACGCAGCACCCCCCACAACATGGCGCCGGCAACCGACAGCCAACCACAGACCAACAGGAAAATCGTTGTTGCAAGGCTCATTCGGGCCTCCTTTCGCCCCGCAGGGGGCACACACAGTCTTCTCAATGGACAGTCTAGCCAACCGGCGGTTGCCTGCTATTGACCAATGGTCGTGTCGGTCCAACTTCTTTGCTCTATCCGCGCCCTTTAGTAAGCCTGCAGGCTATACCCGCGTGGCGTGGCGTCCTATGATCAGGGCCCTTACCGGCAGTTGATCAAGCGAGTAGAAAATTGCGGTTACGGTCAAACCTTAAAATATCCGTATTGCTGGCCTGCGCCTTGGGGCTTGCCGCCTGTTCCGCCACCCCGTCGAAGCTGGCAGGCTTGCCCGAGCGTGTCGAACTCAACGGCGTGCCGACTTTTCGCGGCGAGGCGTATCAGGGCGGGCCTGCGTCTTTAGCCAGCATGCTGTCGCAACAAGGCATTGTCATGACACCGGGGTTGCTGGATAAACCGCTGCATTTGCCGGGCGCCGAAGCCGACCTTGAGCGCAACATGCAAGTACTGGCGCGCGAGTACGGGCTGATGGTGTATCCGCTGGATGCCGAGCTGACAGCGGTACTGGCGCAAGTGGCGGCGGGATACCCGGTGATGGCGCGGATCGGCGGCGGGTTGTGGTCTGATGCGCGCTACGTGGTCGTGGTGGGGTTCAATCAGCAGAAAAGCACCGTGCTGCTGCGCTCGGGCATGGACCGGCGCCTGCTGATGAGCTTCAGCGACTTCGAGCCCAAATGGAAAAGCGCCGGGAGCTGGGCGATCCTCACTCAGCGCCCAAGCCAGTTGCCGGCCAATGTGGATGCGCAACGCTGGCGTGATTCGGCTAATGCCACTGCCCAGGCGGGGCAGGAGCGCGCGGCGGCGCAGGCACTCAAGGTGTTGGAAGAGCGCAAATAAATGCTGAAACAACGCTGATCCAATGTGAGGGCTTGCCCGCGATGCAGGCACCGAGGTGTTTCAGTGACACCTCGGTGATGCTATCGCAGGCAAGCCAGCTCCCGCACAAGCTCGCTCCCACATAATGTTGCGTGTTTAGCGACGAACTTCTGCAGCGTTAGCGCGGTTCTTCAGGTTTTTGTCGGCCTTGTAGCGCAACGCCACATCCGGTACCGAACCGCTCTTGCCGGTTTCAACCCAATTGCGGATACGGCTGGCATCGGCAAAGTGGGTGAACTTGCCGAAGGCATCCAGGATCACCAACGACACCGGGCGGTTGCCCATGCTGGTCACCAGCACCAGGCAGTGGCCGGCCTGGTTGGTGAAACCGGTCTTGGTCAGCTTGATGTCCCAGTTGGCGCGGTTGATCAGGTGGTCGGTGTTGGAGAAGCCCAGGGTGTAGTTGGGCTTGCGGAACGACACGGTCTTTTCCTTGGTGGTGCTCAGTTGGCTGAGCAACGGGTAGTGACGCGCGGCGGCCAACAGTTTGCTCAGGTCGCGGGCGGTGGACACGTTGTGGATCGACAGGCCGGTGGGCTCGACATAGTGGGTGCTGGTCATGCCCAGCGCCTTGGCCTTGGCGTTCATCGCCGCGATAAAAGCCGCGTAGCCGCCTGGGTAGTGATGCGCCAGGCTCGCGGCGGCGCGATTTTCCGAAGACATCAGGGCGATCAGCAGCATTTCCTTGCGCGGCATCTGGCTGCCGATCTTCACGCGCGAGAACACCCCCTTCATCTCCGGCGTGTCGCTGATGTTGATATCGATATATTCGTCCATATTCTGCTTGGCCTCGAGCACGATGAGGCCGGTCATCAATTTGCTCACCGAAGCGATGGGCACCACCACGTCGGGGTTGCTGGCATAGATGACCTTGTTGGTCTGCAGATCCACCAGCATGGCGCTGCCGGAAGCGATTTGCAGTTTGGAGGTGTCACGCGGGGCCTGGGTGGTTTCGGCGGCGTGCGCAAAGGTGCCTGTGACAACAAAAAACAGGCTGACGAGAGAAAGACGAATTTTCACGCGGATGAACTCGCTAAAAGTAATGAAATGCCGTTCGGGAACGGTTTTTTGATAAATGCCGTTACATTTTAGGAGTATGGATCAGCAACTGTCGAATGTTCTTCTGGAACCCGATGAAAGTGCCTAAAAACTAAGAAAAAACAGTTTTATTGCACGCAATAAAAAGCCCTGCGATAACGCAAGGCTTTTTCAGCACGCCTGGTTATTACTCGTGCAAGGTTTCTGCCGCGTACAAGGTGTTTTCCAGCAGGCAGGCACGTGTCATCGGGCCGACACCGCCTGGCACGGGAGTGATCCAGCCGGCGCGGGGCAGGGCGGTGTCGTACACCACGTCGCCCACCAGCTTGCCGTCGTCCTGGCGGTTGATCCCGACGTCGATGACGATGGCGCCTTCCTTGATCCACTCACCCTTGACCAGGCCCGGCTTGCCGGCGGCGACCACAACCAAATCAGCGCGGCCGACGTGGCCGGCAAGGTCCTTGGTGAAGCGGTGGGTCACGGTCACGGTGCAGCCGGCCAGCAGCAGTTCCATCGCCATCGGGCGACCGACGATATTGGATGCGCCGACCACCACGGCATCGAGGCCATACAAATCGACGCCGGTGCTTTCCAGCAGGGTCATGATGCCTTTGGGGGTGCACGGGCGCAGCAGCGGGATACGCTGGGCCAGGCGGCCGACGTTATAAGGGTGGAAACCGTCGACGTCCTTGTCCGGGCGAATACGCTCCAGCAGTTTGGAGGCGTCCAGGTGCTCGGGCAATGGCAGTTGCAGCAGGATGCCGTCGATCTTCGGGTCGTCGTTGAGGCCGTCGATCAGGTCGGTAAGCGCCTGCTGGGTGGTCTCGGCAGGCAAGTCGTAGGCCTTGGAAATAAAGCCGACCTCTTCACAGTCTTTACGCTTGTGCGAGACATAAACCTGAGAGGCAGGATCGCTGCCGACCAGGATCACCGCGAGGCCAGGCGTGCGCAGGCCTTGCCGGCTGCGCTCGGTGACTCGTTTGGCGATCTGCTGGCGCAGGCTGGCGGCGATTGATTTGCCGTCGATAAGTTGTGCAGTCATTACGCGTGATTAACCATCGAGAGGGGGAAGAAAAGTGCGCGCATTCTCGCATGCCAGGACGTGAGGGCAAAGGCGCTTGGTCCGCAAATTGCCCTAACCCCTTAAATAAAATCAGTTTTTTTTAAAAAAGATTTGACGGGTTTCGAGGGCGTCTATACTATTCGTCGCACTTGTCGGGCACAGCCTAGCACTGGTTGAGAAGGTCAAGCAGAATAGAGTGTTGTTCTGCAAGGCTGGAAGCACTTAGTTTGTAATCCTCCAAGAGTACAGATTAATAAGGCGCCCGTAGCTCAGCTGGATAGAGCATCCGCCTTCTAAGCGGATGGTCGCAGGTTCGAGTCCTGCCGGGTGCGCCATTAGGCAGCTTTGGCACAAGTAGCGTTAGATGGTGGGCGTAGCTCAGTTGGTAGAGCACGGGATTGTGACTCCCGTTGTCGAGGGTTCGATCCCCTTCGTCCACCCCATATTTGAAAGGCGCCAGATTAACCGTCTGGCGCCTTTGCTTTAAGAGCTTCAAGCGCGGATGTGGTGGAATTGGTAGACACACTGGATTTAGGTTCCAGCGCCGCGAGGCGTAAGAGTTCGAGTCTCTTCATCCGCACCAAATAAAGCCGGGTTCTGTTGAAAGACGGAGCAGGGCTCGACAAAGAAGTGGTTTGGTTTCTTTGTTAACGCAATATGGTGGGCGTAGCTCAGTTGGTAGAGCACGGGATTGTGACTCCCGTTGTCGAGGGTTCGATCCCCTTCGTCCACCCCATATTCGAAAGGCGCCAGATTTAACAGTCTGGCGCCTTTTTTGGTTTCAGTGGTTCGAATATTCAGCGGCTGCAGTGATTGCGTCGCAACGGCAGGGCGCTTCGTCGTATTTATGTGTCTCGATGATGCCGCGCTGCCTGCCGGCCCTTTTGAGGGTTGGCCGCCAGGGCGCCGGATGACGGCTTCTTTCTATATATAGAAGAGCGGCGCAGAGCCCTGGCGTACCTGGCTGTATTTGTCACCGGGGCGAGGTGCATCCGTGCCTTCGTACCGATAAATTGCCGGCTGTTTTCGGGCGTATTTTCAGTAGGGTGACTTCTTGAGTTTGACCCACTAGAATGCATGCCCTTGATTGGGGTCGGAAATGGCCGGCTAACGTCTGTGCAACGAGGAATATCCATGCAAGTTTCTGTTGAAAATACTACTGCTCTTGAGCGCCGCCTGAGCATCACCGTGCCGGCTGAGCGTATCGAGACTGCGGTCAACAAGCGTCTGCAGCAGACTGCCCAGAAGGCCAAGATCGCTGGTTTCCGTCCAGGCAAAGTGCCGATGAGCGAAATCAAGCGTCGTTTTGGTGCCGATGCGCGCCAGGAAGCTGTCGGTGACGTGATCCAGGCTTCTTTCTACGAAGCAGTGGTTGAGCAAAAACTGAACCCGGCGGGTTCGCCGTCGATCGAGCCCAAGTCCCTGGAAGCGGGCAAGGACCTGGAATACGTTGCGACGTTCGAAGTGTTCCCTGAGTTTGAAGTGGCCGGTTTTGAAGGCATCGAAATCGAGCGCCTGAGCGCCGACGTCGCTGATTCGGACCTGGACAACATGCTGGAAATCCTGCGCAAGCAGAACACCCGTTTCGAAGTGGCCGAGCGTGCCGCCCAGAACGAAGACCAGCTGAACATCGATTTCGTTGGCAAGGTTGACGGCGAAGTATTCGCTGGCGGCTCCGCCAAAGGCACTCAACTGGTGCTGGGTTCCAACCGGATGATCCCTGGCTTCGAAGACGGCCTGGTTGGCGCCAAGGCCGGTGAAGAACGCGTTCTGAATCTGGAATTCCCGGCTGACTACCAGAACCTGGATCTGGCCGGCAAGGCCGCCGAGTTCACTGTGACCGTCAACAGCGTTTCCGAGCCAAAGCTGCCTGAGCTGAACGAAGAATTCTTCGCTCAATTCGGTATCAAGGAAACCGGGATCGAAGGCTTCCGCACCGAAGTTCGCAAGAACATGGAGCGCGAGCTGCGCCAGGCCATCAAATCCAAGGTCAAGAACCAGGTCATGGACGGTCTGCTCGCCGCCAACCCGATCGAAGTGCCAAAGGCCCTGCTGTCCAACGAAGTGGATCGCCTGCGCGTACAAGCGGTTCAGCAGTTTGGTGGCAACATCAAGCCTGACCAACTGCCGGCCGAGCTGTTCGAAGAGCAAGCCAAGCGCCGCGTCGTGCTGGGCCTGATCGTGGCTGAAGTGGTCAAGCAGTTCGACCTCAAGCCTGACGAAGACCGCGTTCGCGAAATGATCCAGGAAATGGCTTCGGCCTACCAGGAGCCTGAGCAGGTCGTGTCGTGGTACTACAAGAACGACCAGCAGCTGAACGAAGTACGTTCGGTTGTGCTGGAAGAACAAGTTGTGGATACTGTTCTGCAGAAGGCTAAGGTGACCGATAAAGCGGTCTCTTACGAAGAAGCAGTCAAACCGGCGGAAGCAGCACAAGCCGACTGATTGTCCAACTCGTTGGAAATTCAACCATAAGCCAGCCTCGCGCTGGCTTATGCGTTTTCAAGACATGACTATTTGGGAGAAACTGCAGAGCATGTTCCGTAATTCCTATATTCAGCAGAACTCTGATATCCAGGCCGCTGGCGGCTTGGTCCCGATGGTTGTCGAGCAGTCCGCTCGTGGCGAACGTGCCTACGACATCTACTCGCGCCTGCTCAAGGAGCGAGTGATCTTTCTGGTGGGCCCGGTAGAGGACTACATGGCCAACCTGATCTGTGCGCAGCTGCTGTTCCTTGAAGCGGAAAACCCGGACAAGGACATCCATCTCTACATTAATTCTCCCGGCGGTTCAGTGACGGCGGGCATGTCGATCTACGACACCATGCAGTTCATCAAGCCCAATGTTTCGACGACCTGCATTGGCCAGGCGTGCAGCATGGGCGCGTTCCTGCTGACCGCGGGTGCCGAAGGCAAGCGGTACTGCCTGCCGAACTCGCGCGTGATGATTCACCAGCCACTGGGCGGTTTTCAGGGGCAGGCGTCGGACATCGAAATCCACGCCAAGGAAATCCTGTTTATTCGCGAGCGCCTCAATACACTGATGGCCAAGCACAGCGGGCACACCCTGGAAGAAATCGAGCGCGACACCAACCGCGACAACTTCATGAGTGCTGAAGCTGCGAAAGCATACGGGTTGATCGACGAAGTGATCAGCCAGCGCCCCGCTTAATAAAAGCCACTCAAAATAGGGTTGGTCGGCATGTCCGACCACTGGCGGGCTTGAAAAAGCCCGCATAAGCCTTCATCTTGTGTTGCAAGCCTATCGGATTTGGATCGAACGAATGACTGACACCCGCAACGGCGAGGACAACGGCAAGCTGCTTTATTGCTCCTTCTGTGGCAAAAGCCAGCATGAAGTACGCAAGTTGATTGCCGGCCCCTCGGTCTTTATCTGCGACGAGTGCGTCGACCTGTGCAATGACATCATCCGTGAGGAGGTGCAGGAAGCCCAGGCCGAAAGCAGCGCGCATAAATTGCCTTCGCCTAAAGAAATCAGCGGCATCCTTGACCAGTACGTGATTGGTCAAGAGCGTGCAAAGAAGGTTCTGGCCGTAGCGGTGTACAACCACTACAAGCGTTTGAACCAGCGTGACAAGAAAGGCGACGAAGTCGAACTCGGCAAGAGCAACATCTTGCTGATCGGTCCTACAGGCTCGGGTAAAACCTTGCTTGCAGAAACCCTCGCTCGCCTGCTGAACGTTCCGTTCACCATCGCCGACGCCACCACCCTCACCGAGGCTGGCTACGTGGGCGAGGATGTCGAGAACATCATTCAGAAACTGCTGCAGAAGTGCGACTACGACGTAGAGAAGGCCCAGATGGGTATCGTCTACATCGACGAAATCGACAAGATCTCGCGCAAGTCGGACAACCCGTCGATCACACGGGACGTTTCCGGTGAAGGCGTGCAGCAAGCCCTGTTGAAGCTGATCGAAGGCACGGTGGCTTCCGTACCGCCACAAGGCGGCCGCAAGCACCCGCAACAGGAATTCCTGCAGGTTGATACGCGCAACATCCTGTTTATCTGTGGCGGTGCGTTCTCCGGCCTGGAAAAAGTTATCCAGCAGCGCTCCACCCGGGGTGGTATTGGTTTCAGTGCCGAAGTGCGCAGCAAGGAAGAAGGCAAGAAGGTCGGCGAGTCCCTGCGTGAAGTCGAGCCTGACGATCTGGTCAAGTTCGGTCTGATCCCGGAATTCGTGGGTCGTCTGCCGGTCCTGGCCACGTTGGACGAGCTGGACGAGGCTGCGTTGATCCAGATCCTCACCGAGCCGAAAAATGCCCTGACCAAGCAATACGCCAAGTTGTTCGAAATGGAAGGTGTAGACCTCGAGTTCCGTACCGACGCACTCAAATCGGTGGCCAAGCGGGCACTGGAGCGCAAGACCGGTGCTCGTGGCCTGCGTTCGATTCTCGAAGGCGTGCTGCTCGACACCATGTACGAAATCCCCTCGCAGTCCGAGGTGAGTAAAGTGGTGATCGACGAAAGCGTCATAGAAGGTAAGTCCAAGCCACTGTATATCTACGAAAACAGTGAGCCGGCTGCCAAGGCTGCGCCAGACGCGTAAGCGTTTCGCAGGTTCGGTGTAAACAAGGGGCCTTCAGGGGCCCCTTTGTTTTTCCGGCGTTTTTTACGCCCGAGTGTTTACTGCGTTTAACTGCTGGCAATAAGCTTGTTTTTTTTGCATGCAGCCCCCATCTTGGTTTCATGTTTATTTTTCAACTGTCATAGAGGCGAAATCATGAAGACAACCATTGAATTGCCTCTCCTGCCGTTGCGTGATGTCGTCGTCTATCCGCACATGGTTATCCCGCTGTTCGTGGGGCGGGAGAAGTCTATCGAAGCCCTCGAGGCCGCGATGACGGGCGACAAGCAAATCCTGCTGTTGGCCCAGAGAAATCCTGCTGATGATGATCCAGGCGAAGATGCCCTGTATCGCGTCGGTACCGTTGCTACCGTGCTGCAATTGCTCAAGCTGCCCGATGGCACCGTCAAGGTGCTGGTGGAAGGCGAGCAACGCGGTGCGGTCGAGCGCTTCATGGAGGTGGATGGTCACCTGCGCGCTGAAGTGGCGCTGATTGACGAAGTCGAAGCCCCGGAGCGCGAATCCGAAGTTTTCGTACGCAGCCTGCTCTCGCAATTCGAGCAGTATGTGCAGTTGGGCAAGAAGGTCCCGGCTGAAGTCCTGTCTTCCCTGAACAGCATTGATGAGCCCGGCCGCCTGGTGGACACCATGGCGGCGCACATGGCGCTGAAAATCGAGCAGAAGCAAGACATCCTCGAAATCATCGACCTGCCGGCCCGTGTTGAACACGTGCTGGCGCTGCTCGATGCCGAAATTGACCTGTTGCAGGTCGAGAAGCGCATCCGTGGCCGCGTGAAGAAACAAATGGAGCGCAGCCAGCGCGAGTACTACCTGAACGAGCAGATGAAGGCCATTCAGAAGGAGCTCGGCGACAGCGAGGAAGGCCATAACGAGATCGAAGAGCTGAAAAAGCGCATCGATGCCGCCGGCCTGCCCAAAGACGCCCTGGCCAAGGCCACCGCCGAGCTGAACAAGCTCAAGCAAATGTCGCCGATGTCGGCCGAAGCCACCGTGGTGCGCTCCTACATCGACTGGCTGGTGCAGGTGCCGTGGAAAGCCCAGACCAAGGTGCGCCTGGACCTGGCCCGCGCCGAAGAAATCCTCGATGCCGACCATTATGGCCTCGAAGAAGTCAAGGAACGCATCCTCGAATACCTCGCCGTGCAAAAGCGTGTGAAGAAGATTCGCGGTCCGGTGCTTTGCCTGGTCGGTCCTCCTGGCGTCGGCAAAACTTCCCTGGCCGAGTCGATTGCCAGCGCAACCAACCGCAAGTTTGTGCGCATGGCCCTGGGTGGTGTGCGTGACGAGGCGGAAATCCGTGGTCATCGCCGTACATACATCGGTTCGATGCCCGGAAGATTGATTCAAAAGATGACGAAAGTCGGCGTGCGCAACCCGCTGTTCCTGCTCGATGAAATCGACAAAATGGGCAGCGACATGCGCGGCGATCCGGCATCGGCCTTGCTCGAAGTGCTCGACCCCGAGCAGAACCACAATTTCAACGACCATTACCTGGAAGTCGACTACGACCTGTCCGACGTAATGTTCCTGTGCACCTCCAACTCCATGAACATCCCACCGGCGTTGCTGGACCGCATGGAAGTGATTCGTCTGCCGGGTTACACCGAAGACGAGAAGATCAACATCGCCGTCAAATACCTCGCGCCCAAGCAGATTTCGGCCAACGGCCTGAAGAAGGGCGAGATCGAAATTGACGTCGAAGCGATCCGCGACATCGTGCGTTACTACACCCGCGAGGCCGGTGTGAGGGGCCTGGAGCGCCAGATCGCGAAGATCTGCCGCAAAGCGGTCAAGGAACACTCGCTGGAAAAACGCTTCTCGGTGAAGGTGGTTGCCGACTCCCTGGAACACTTCCTGGGCGTGAAGAAATTCCGTTACGGCCTGGCCGAACAACAGGATCAGGTCGGGCAGGTGACCGGGCTGGCGTGGACCCAGGTGGGCGGCGAATTGCTGACCATCGAGGCTGCGGTCATTCCGGGCAAAGGCCAGCTGATCAAGACCGGTTCCCTGGGTGACGTGATGGTCGAATCCATCACCGCCGCGCAGACCGTGGTGCGCAGCCGCGCCCGCAGCCTGGGCATCCCCCTGGACTTCCACGAGAAGCACGACACCCACATCCATATGCCCGAAGGCGCAACGCCGAAAGACGGCCCCAGCGCCGGTGTAGGCATGTGCACGGCCCTGGTGTCGGCCTTGACCGGCATTCCGGTGCGCGCCGATGTCGCAATGACCGGGGAAATTACCCTGCGTGGCCAGGTATTGGCTATTGGTGGTTTGAAAGAGAAATTGCTCGCCGCACACCGAGGGGGTATCAAGACGGTGATCATTCCGGAAGAGAATGTTCGCGACTTGAAGGAAATTCCTGACAACATCAAGCAGGATCTTCAGATTAAACCGGTTAAATGGATTGACGAGGTCCTGCAAATTGCGCTGCAATACGCGCCGGAGCCCTTGCCGGATGTGGCTCCGGAGATTGTCGCGAAAGATGAAAAACGCGAGTCTGATTCCAAGGAAAGAATTAGCACGCATTAATGCGAATAAGCCTGGGGGCTTCCTTGACAGCTTTTTAGAGCCCTTGTTATAAAGCGGCTCTTAAGTGTCTGTAGGCCATTCAGCACTGGTTTTTGCTTTTACCAAAAAACTTAGAATTATACTCAATAGATATATAAGGGGACTTAGAGTGAACAAGTCGGAACTGATTGATGCTATCGCTGCATCCGCTGATATCCCGAAAGCTGCTGCCGGCCGTGCGCTGGATGCAGTAATCGAATCCGTCACTGGCGCTCTGAAGGCCGGCGACTCCGTGGTCCTGGTAGGCTTCGGTACGTTCTCTGTGACTGATCGCCCAGCTCGCACTGGCCGTAACCCACAGACTGGCAAAGCACTGCAAATCGCTGCTGCCAAGAAACCAGGTTTCAAAGCCGGTAAAGCCCTGAAAGAAGCCGTTAACTAAGCTCCGATCAAGCCTTGACCTACCCGGGTCGGACGCAGGTCCGGCCTGGCAGCGGAGCGGCAGCCGACCCACGTATCCATCGGGTCGCATGCCGGGGGTGTGGGTTCAAACCCCCGTCCGCTCCGCCAGTTACGAGAAGGCGCATCCTCGGATGCGCCTTTCTTCTATCCGGACTCTACCCACGCTCCACGGTTGCCTATTTTTGAAGTTCAACCGTTTCTGGGGGACGCATGCTGCAAAATATCAGGGACAATTCACAAGGCTGGATTGCCAAAACCATTATCGGGATCATCGTCGCATTGATGGCGTTCACCGGTATCGAAGCCATTTTCCAGGCTTCGGGTAACAGTAAGCAGGACGTGGCCAAGGTCAACGGTGAGGCAATCACCCAGACCGAACTGAGCCAGGCTGTCGACATGCAACGTCGCCAGCTGATGCAACAGCTGGGCAAGGATTTCGATGCTTCCCTGCTGGACGAAAAATTGCTGCGCGAGGCGGCCCTCAAAAGCCTGATCGATCGCAAGCTGCTGCTGCAAGGTGCCACGGATTCCAAGTTCGGCTTCTCTGAAGCTGCCCTGGACCAGGTGATCCTGCAGACACCGGAATTCCAGGTGGACGGCAAATTCAATGCCGAACGCTTTGACCAGGTGATCCGTCAGTTGGGCTACGGCCGTCTGCAATTCCGTCAGATGCTGACCCAGGAAATGCTGATCGGCCAGGTTCGCGCAGGCATCGCCGGCAGCGGTTTCGTCACCGACGCTGAAGTACTGGCATTCGCCCGTCTGGAAAAACAGACCCGCGATTTTGCCACCGTCAACATCAAGGCCAACCCTGCGGCGGTGAAACTCACCGATGACGAGGTCAAGGCTTACTACGACCAGCACGCCAAAGAGTTCATGACCCCTGATCAAGTGGTCATCGACTACCTGGAACTGAAGAAGTCGTCCTTCTTCGACCAGGTCAGCGTCAAGGACGATGAGCTGCAGGCGGCTTATCAGAAAGAAACCGCCAACCTCGCTGAACAGCGTCGCGCGGCGCACATCCTGATCGAAGTCAACGACAAGGTCAGCGACGCGCAAGCCAAAGCCAAGATCGAAGAAATCCAAGCGCGCCTGGCCAAGGGCGAGCAGTTCGAAGCCCTGGCCAAGGAGTTCTCCCAGGATCCAGGTTCGGCCAACACCGGCGGCGACCTGGGCTTTGCCGGCCCTGGCGTGTACGACCCGGACTTCGAAACCGCCTTGTACGCGTTGAACAAGGACCAGGTCTCGGCACCGGTGCGCAGCGCCTTCGGTTGGCACCTGATCAAGCTGCTGGGCGTTGAAGCACCGCAAGTGCCGACGTTCGCCAGCCTGAAGGACAAGCTGACCAAAGAGCTCAAGACCCAGCAGGTCGAGCAGCGTTTTGTCGAAGCGACCAAGCAATTGGAAGATGCGGCATTCGAAGCGTCCGACCTGGCCCAGCCGGCTTCCGACCTCAAGCTGACCGTGCACACCTCCGCGCCGTTTGGCCGTGAAGGTGGCGAAGGTGTTGCGGCCAACCGTGCCGTGGTCACTGCTGCGTTCAGCCCGGAAGTGCTGAATGAAGGTGCCAACAGCAGCGCCATCGAGCTGGACCCGGAAACCATCATCGTGCTGCGTGCCAAAGAGCACCGTAAACCTGCGCAACTGCCGCTGGAAAGTGTTTCCGCGGCGATTCGTACGCAGATGGCCAAGGAACGCGCCAGCGCGGCTGCCAAGACCCATGCCGACGAGTTGATCGCCAGCCTGCGTAATGGCAAGACCCCGCTGAACCAGCCGGTAGACGGTCAGGCATGGAAAGTCACTGAAGCGGCTACCCGTAGCCAGGAAGCGATCGACCCTGCCGTGTTGCAAGCCCTGTTCCGCATGCCCAAGCCTGCGGCCAAGGACAAGCCGACCTTCACCACCGTGACCCTGGCTGACGGCAGCCTGGTGATCGTGCGCTTGAACGGTGTCAATGAAGCCGCTGCCCCAACGGACGAAGAAAAGGCGCAATACCGCCGCTTCCTCGCATCCCGTATCGGCCAGCAGGATTTCGCGGCCTACCGCAAGCAGTTGGAAACCAAGGCTGACATCAAGAAGTACTGATGTCGGTGTGAACAAAAAGCCCCCGGTCTGAAAAGCCCGGGGGCTTTTTTGTTGCGCTAGACTGGGCATTCACTGTCACCGATGAAGGAGTCTGACGCGTGTTCGATCCAGGCATGGAGGGTTGGGTGATCCGTCGCGCCACCGTGGCGGATGCCCCTGCGGTGTTGCAGGTGTTTGACGGGGTAATCGCCTGGTTCGTTGACAGGGGCAATAACGCTCAATGGGGCACGCAGCCCTGGTCGGCTTTGCCTCGGCGGGTAGCGCAGGTGACGGACGCCTGCGCGATGCCGGATGCGTGGGTAGTCGAGGCGGCGCAGGGGCAAATACTGGCGGCGCTCGTGCTGGGCGAGCCTATGCCTTACGTGCCGGCGGCGACCGGACCGGAAGTCTATGTGCGATTGTTGATCGCGGCGCGCGACACGCGTGCGCGTGGCCTGGGTCGGCGGCTGCTGGCTTTCGCCGATGAGCGCGCCCGCGCTGCCGGGGTGACGCACCTGCGCGTGGACTGCTACGCCGGCGGCACAGGGGATCTGGTGCGTTTTTACGAGTCCTGCGGGTATGAGCGCCTTTCAATCCTCGATTTGGAGAGATGGCCGGGCCAGTTGCTGGGGCGCAATCTGTAACGCGCCGGCCAGCGCCAGTAGCATCAGCAGCGCGACCGCCCAGGCAAACGCGCTGACGCCCCAGCTCTGGGGCAACACACCGCCCGCCAGTCCACCGCCCGATTTGGCCGGCGCCGTTCTACATGAAGCACCGGGGCAGTTTCTGGATGTTGTGGCCATCAAGTCGCCATGCTTCGGCCAAACTGCGCGTGTTTATTGATCACATGTGCGCAGGGCTTTTTCCTGCAGGCGCTGTAGGCTGAGGCTGTGACGTTTTACCGACAGGAATGCGCGCGCCAAGGCCTCGTTCTGTTGCACAATACCGCCCGGACCGTTTTCCTCAGGATTTTCAATGTCGACATCATTTCACTTGCGTAGCCTCGGGCTGGCGCTGGTGTTGGCGGGCGCCGCGGGCTGCTCGTCACCCAAGACCGCTATTTATGAACATGAGAATTTCGACGACTCCGGTACGTTTTCGCGCGATTACCCGGTGACTGACGTCGCGGCGTGCGAAGCCGCGCGGCGTGCCTTGCTGAGCCAGGGCTATATCATCACCAGCAGCGATCCAAAGCTGGTCGTCGGTAACAAGAGCTTCCAGCAGACCGGCGAGTCCCACCTGCAAATCAGCTTCAACGTCGTGTGTGCCGATGATGGCAAAGGCACCAACCATTCGACGATGTTTGCCAACGCCTTGCAGGACCGTTATGCGCTGAAGAAGGTCAACAACTCCGCGAGCCTGGGGGTCGGGGTGCTGGGCTCGGTATCCATGCCGATCGGTTCCACCGATGACTCGATGGTGAAGGTGGCCAGCGAGACCGTTTCGGCGCCGAAATTCTACGATCGTTACTTCGCGTTGGTGGATGTGTTCCTGCCGCAAGAGGTGAAGAAGGCCGAGAATATCCCTGAAAAGCCCAAGGCTGACCTGGGCGTTCCGGAACCCAAGGCCGCCCCGGCCGCCGAGAAGATGGAGCCGCCGAAGGCAGAGCCTGCGGTTGCAGAACCTGGCGCCTCACAACCGGTTACGCCACCTGCCGAGGCTGCGCCGATTGCTCCGCAAGCTGAGCCTGCTCCGCCGGCCGCCAACCCGGATCTGGCGCCGCCGACAGAAGCGATTCCGCCCCTGCCGACGCCTGCGCAGTAACTCAGACCGCTACGGGGTTCGCCTTGTCGACGTTGATCCCGTAGCGGCTGATCGCCTCGCTGACCTTGTCGCGTCCGATCACACCGTCATCGGCCAGTGCCTTCAAGGCCGCCAGCGCGATGAAGTGCCGGTCCACTTCAAAAAACGCCCGCAAAGTTTCCCGGGTATCCGATTGCCCGAAGCCGTCGGTGCCCAGCGCCACGAAGCGACGGCCTGTCACAAATGGGCGGATCTGGTCGGCAAAGAGCTTCATATAGTCCGTCGCCACCACCAGCGGCCCCGGTTGGCCCGCCAGGCGTTGCTCCACATAACTGGTCCGTGGCTCGTCCTGCGGGTGCAGCAGGTTCCATCGCTCGGCCTCATGACCGTCACGGCGCAACTCAGTGAGGCTGGTGGCGCTCCATATGTCGCTGTGCAGGCCGAAATCCTTCTCCAGCAGTTCAGCGGCCGCCATTACTTCCCGCAGAATCGAGCCACTGCCCATCAGTTGGACTTGCGCATGTTTGCTTGTGCTCAGGCGATACATGCCCTTGAGAATCCCCTCGTCCACGCCTTCGGGCATCGCCGGGTGCGGGTAGTTTTCGTTGAGCAGGGTGATGTAGTAATAAATGTCCTCTTGTTCGACATACATGCGCCGCATGCCCTCGCGAATGATCACCGCCAGTTCGTAGGCAAACGTCGGGTCGTAGGACACACAGCACGGAATCACCGACGACAGGATATGGCTGTGGCCGTCGTCATGCTGCAAGCCTTCGCCCATCAATGTGGTGCGACCGGCCGTGGCGCCCAGCAGGAATCCGCGCGCGCGTGCATCGCCTGCCGCCCAGGCGAGGTCGCCGACCCGCTGGAAGCCGAACATCGAATAAAAGATATAGAACGGCACGGTCATCAGGCCGTGATTGCTGTAGGACGTGCTTGCCGCGATCCATGAGGAAATGGCGCCGGATTCATTCAGGCCTTCCTGCATGATCTGCCCGTCCTTGCTTTCCTTGTAGTAGCTCAGTTGCCCTGCGTCCTGTGGGGTATAGAGCTGGCCGACGGCGGAATGGATGCCGATCTGGCGGAACAGGCTTTCCATGCCGAAGGTGCGCGATTCGTCCGGTACGATGGGCACGATCAGCTTGCCCAGGTGTGGGTCCTTGAGCAAGGTGCCGAGGATGCGCACGAACGCCATGGTGGTCGAGATCGCGCGCTCGCCGGTGTCCTTGAGCTGAGTCGCGAACGCCGAGAGTTCCGGGATTTGCAGCGGCTGCACCGCGCTGTGGCGCGCCGGCACGTAGCCGCCGAGGGCCTGGCGGCGGGCGGCGAAGTAGTGCGCTTCTGCGCTGTCGGCGGCAGGCTTGAGGTAGGGGATGTCGGCGAGCTGGTCGTCGGCCACTTCCAGGCCGAAGCGGTCACGGAACGCTCTCACCGCATCGGCGCCCATCTTCTTCAACTGGTGATTGATGTTCTGGCCTTCGCCGGCTTCCCCCATGCCAAAACCCTTCACGGTTTTCGCCAGGATCACCGTGGGTTGGCCACGGTGGCGCACGGCAGCAGCGTAGGCGTTGTAGACCTTGTCGGGGTCGTGCCCGCCTCGTGAGAGTTTCCAGATATCGTCGTCGGACATGTCTGCAACCAACGCCAGGAGCTCCGGATATTTACCGAAGAAGTGCTCGCGCACGTAAGCGCCGTTCTGTGATTTGTAGTTCTGATAATCGCCGTCCACGCATTCCATCATGCGTTGGCGCAGCAGGCCGGTTGAGTCCTTTTCCAGCAGTGCGTCCCAGCCTCCGCCCCAGATCACTTTGATCACGTTCCAGCCGGCGGCACGGTACAGGCTTTCAAACTCCTGGATCACCTTGGCGTTGCCGCGCACGGGACCGTCCAGGCGTTGCAGGTTGCAGTTGACCACGAAGATCAGGTTGTCGAGTTTCTCGCGCCCGGCCAGTGAGATGGCAGCCAGGGATTCCGGTTGGTCCATTTCGCCATCACCCAGAAAGGCCCAGACCTTGCGGCCCTGATGCGGCTTGAGCGCGCGCAGTTCCAGGTAGCGCATGAAGCGAGCCTGGTAAGCGGCGGTGATGGGCCCGAGCCCCATGGATACGGTAGGGAATTGCCAGAAGTCCGGCATCAGGCGTGGGTGCGGGTAGGACGAAATACCTTCGCCACCGGCCTCGCGGCGGAAGTTGTCGAGCTGGGCGTCGCTGATACGGCCTTCCAGGTAGGCGCGGCCGTAGATGCCGGGGGATGAGTGGCCTTGTATGTACACCAGATCGCCGTCAAAGGCTTCGGTACGGCCACGGAAAAAATGGTCGAAGCCTACGTCATACAGCACCGCGGCTGACGCATAAGTGGCGATGTGGCCACCCACCCCGGAGTGCTTGCCTGCACGCAACACCATCGCCATGGCGTTCCAGCGGATGTACGCGTTGGTTCGGCGTTCGATCGCCAGGTTGCCGGGGTAGGGCAACTGGCGATCCACCGGGATGCTGTTGACGTAAGGCGTGGTGACGCGCCCGTAGAAGTCGCCATGGCGCGCCACATCGAAATCCAGCAATTGATCGATCAGGTAGTGGGCGCGCGGGCGGCCTTCGGTGGACAGCACCGATTCGATGGACTCCAGCCACTCGCGGGTTTCCTGCGGGTCGTCGTCGCGTCCGACTGCGTTGTTCGGGGTCATGTGGGGCTCCTGGGTAGGCGGATTCAAGTGACGACACTTTGTGGGAATGCCGTCAAACTAATTGCAATTGCAACTACATAACCGAATCTAGCGCGGGATGAGCTACTATTGCAACCTTCTTGAAATCGCCCGGATGGTGTTGCATGTCGTCGAAAGAGCCTGATGTATGGTTCCGGTTTGTCAGGGCCCACAGGACGGTCATCCGTGAAATCGAACGCCGCCTGGCCGAGGCGGGCTTGCCGCCGTATGCCTGGTACGACGCGCTCTGGGGCCTGGAAAGCGGCCCCGACGGCACCCGTCGCATGCATGAGCTGGCGGATGTGCTGGCCATCGAGCGCTACAACCTCACGCGCCTGGTCGACCGCCTCGAAAAGGACGGCCTCGTGGTACGTTCTCGCTCCGACGGCGACGGCCGCGCGGCGTTTGCCTCAATCACCGATGCCGGGCGATTGCTGCGTAAACAGATGTGGACGATCTACGAAAGCACCGTGGATGAGTTGTTCCTGTCGCAGATCGAGCCGGAGCAACGCCAGGGTTTTGCCGATGCCCTGGAGCGCACAGCGGGGCTGGCGATGGAGGCCGGGGTACAGACCCGAAGCCGGCGCAAAACCTGAGCCTCAGTAGAGATCCAATGTGGGAGCTGGCTTGCCTGCGATAGCGGACCGTCAGTCACCACATCCTTGGCTGATGTACCGCTATCGCAGGCAAGCCAGCTCCCACAGTTGACGGCATTCCAGTTCATTTGAGTGGGTACCGGGCCATCGCTGTTTCCACCTGCTGAAGATCAGTCCGCCCCTCATCCGCCAACGCCCGTAGCGCCATCACCACAATCCAATACCGACTCGGCGCCCCGGCCTGTACCGACCCCGCTCCCAGCGCCACAAACCGTGCATCCACATATCCCGCCAACTGATCGACAATCGCCTGCGGATACCCGGTGACGGCAATCACCGGCGCCGCATTGGCGGCCAGGCATTCACGCAGATGGCAACTGCGCTTGGGCGCTGTGGGGTGCAGCCGATTCCAGCGTTCAGCGGCCGCCGCCTCCCGCGCCAGTCGCGTGTAGCTGGGGCAACTCCATACCTGCGCCGTGATGTTCCAATCCTGCTCCAGCAACCGCGCGGCGTGCTGGACTTCTTCGAGTGCGCGGCCTGCACCCAGCAAGCGCACGTCGCCCGCGTGATTGCGCCTGATCGGGTACATGCCCTTGAGCACGCCCTCGCAGTCCTGCGCACTCAACGCCGCCGCGCTTTCCTGATCATGCAGCGCCAGGTAATAAAAACCGGGCTTGCCGTCGACATACAGCGCACGCAACGCGGCCAGCACGATCGCCCGGGCTTCCTCGCCGCAAGCCGGGTCGTATGGCGTGCAACGTGGATGGGCAGCGAGCCACAGCGGCAGGGATGGTTGTGCACCTCTGGGCCAGGGCGACGGCTGGTTTTCGATGTCGTTGCACAGGATGCCGCGCTGCTGGGTCACGTCCGCCAGCGCACTCAACTGTGCCGATGATTGCGCGCTGTGCAGGTACAGCAAGGGTTTTTCGACGGTATTGCGCGCGAACCAGCTGGGCCAGTTACCCACGCGCCGGGAGCGTGACTGGCCGCGAATCACCCACGCCTGTCGGGTGGATTCGAGGGTGTTGGCCATGGTCATCACGGTGTACAGCGGTGAGTGGGCAGAGCCGTCGGCGGCGCTCAAAACGTCGATGCAGCGTTGCGCACAGGCAAGGGTGGAGGCGGGCATGGGCGAGTCACCTAATAACGGATGCGGCTACCCTAATGGAATTCACCACATGATTGCAATTGCAATGATTGCAATTGCGCCTAAAGCTTCGACTGCTAAATTCACATAACGCTGCTACGTTTAATCCTTGAGTGCAGGAACGTCATGACGCCTACATTTTTTCGTCACAACGGCACTTTAGGCTGGTCATGCAGGTCATTTATCTGCAGCCGCTTTTAATTCAATAAGGAGTTTGACGATGGACGACTACCAGGAAGAACTGCTCGAGTACTGCGCGATTGAGTGGGACCCTTTGGAACCTGCAGATGATGCAACCGAGCTGTAAGACCGACCTCAGGCGCAATGCCGCTGACTGCGGCGGAATTCCCCTGGGGTCTGGTTGTTCCACCGCCTGAATGCCCTTTGAAACGCTTGGGCCGAGGCAAAACCGAGCAAGTAGGCGATCTCGCCGAACGCCAGTTCCGTATCGCGAATGTAGGTCATGGCCAGGTCACGGCGGGTATCGTTGAGAATCGCCCGGAACTGTGTGCCTTCTTCGGCCAGTTTGCGGCGCAGCGTCCAGGTTGGCAGCTTCAAGCGCGCCGCCACTTCTTCCAGGTCGGGTTCCCGGCCGCCATTGAGCATCGGCCCGAGCAAACGGGTAATGCGCTCGCGCAGGCTGCGGGTGCGGGTCAATTGCTCCAACTCTCTCTCGCACAGTTGTAACAGCAGGTTCCAGGTGCTGGGGCAGTGCTGGGGGTTGCGCAACGCCAGGGTGTGCTGGTTGAGGCGCAGTTGGTTGGCTTCGGCGCCGAAGTGGATCGGGCCGTCAGCGAGCACGTTGTACTGTTCACTGTAGGACGGCGCCTCGAACTCGATGTCGACCCGCTGCGCCAGCACCGGTTGCTGGGCCAGGCTGGACAATTGGTGCAGCCAGCCGGCGATGATCGAGTCCACCACAAAACGGTTGTAGGCGTTGTAGGGGCTGATGGAATAGAAGCGCAGCCAGGCGCCATTGGCATCTTCGACAAAGCTCGACTGCCCACGATAATTGGAACCGTACAGCGCTTCGAAGCGGGTCAGTGCCCGCGCCGCCTCGCGCACGTTGGGCGCCTGGGCGGCGGTGACGCCCGCCAGCCCCGCCTGGCTCAGGCGGCCGAGCTGGCCCATGCGCAGGCCCAGGCCCGGGTCGCCGGTGAGTTGGATAGCCGCATGGCCCAGGCGCATGTAACGCGGGATCGACAAGCGTGCACCGGCCTCGGCCAGGCGGGCCGGGTCCAGGCCGTATTGCAGCAGCAGCGGCTGCGGGTCCAGGCCGTGGCTGTGGATGGCATCGGCCAGGGCGTGCACGAAGCCCACCGACAGATCCCCCAGCCGAACCGGCTTCACAGCCAGAGATTCAACAAACGCGCGCCACGGGCCTCGCCATCGGCGCTGACTTGCCCTTGGCGGCTGGCGAAGCTATGGCCCGCAGTGGCCAGGTCCCAGAACTGCCCGCGCAGGAACACGCTCATGCCGGCGCTTGCCTGGCTGATCGGTGGCTGGCTGATCAGCGTGAGGCGACGCCAGGCTTCGCCTTCACTGAGTTCTTCGGGCTTGAGGCTGATTTCGGTCGGGGTGGAAACACTCTTGAATCCACGCCAAGGGCGGTCCCAGGTATCACGGCCCAGTACAAAGGCCGGCACCGCGATCAGTTGCGCGCCTTGTTCGTTGAGCTTGCGGTAGTTGTCCGGGTACCAGCTGTCGCTGCCGACCAGTACGCCCAATCGGCCGGCCGGGGTGTCGACCACGCTGACGACGTTTTCATCACCCGGTTCGATAAAACCCCGCTCATCGTAGATCGGGTACAACTGCCGCTGTGGCTGGCCCACGGGCAATCCGTCCGCGTTGAACACAACGCTGGCGTTGTACAGCGCGCCGTGGCCGACCTGCAGTTGCCCCTGGCTGACGCTTGGGTTGGGCAGGGTGATGGAACCGGCCACCAGCGTGACCCCGAATTCCTTGGCCAGGCCGCCAAACAACACTTGGTAGTCGCGCGCCATGCCAGGCGCTTTCATGCGCAGGTAGGCGTCGTCGGTACGGCTGTCGCCGGTGGCGCTGATCCAGGCGCGGGCAAACTGCAATGGGTTGCTCACCGACAGCCAATTCATCGCGTCTTTGACGTGAAGCGCCTGGTACACCTCGTTCTTTTCACCGGTGAGCATCAGCCAGGTGCCAATATGCTCGGGCAAAACCACGACCGTCTTGTGGTTGATCAGCCCCAGATCCCGGGCTTTTTGCAGGTAGGCCGAGAGCTTCAGGTGCAGGCGTTCCAGGCTCTGGTAGTCCGCCGGGAACAGCTCCGGCTGGATGCCCACCAGGTTGCCACGGTCGGCCGGCAGGCCTTCATTGACGGCGAGGGTAATACGCAGGTCGGACAGGTAATGCGCCACGGGGCGCTCCTGGGTCCAGGCCAGATACGCGGCGACGGCGGCAACCAGGGCCATGGTGACGGTGAACGCTAGAAGTTTACGCATGGGGCAACTGACAACAGACCGTGTGCAGGGTTCGCCGACTAGGGTAGGGCCCAGGGCAAGGCTTGCCAAGGGGCGCTGTGCATTTGGATCAATAACTTGTCAGTTTCGGTGATTGAGCGGTAGTGCGCCGACTCTTAGTCTGTGGGGCATAAACCGATGGCGGGCCGTATGAGCCCGTCACGCCCGTGATGATCCGTTGTGGAGCTTGACCATGACCGCTGTTGCCTATCCGCACTTGCTGGCCCCGTTGGACCTGGGTTTTACCACCTTGCGCAACCGCACCCTGATGGGCTCGATGCACACGGGCCTTGAAGAGAAACCCGGCGGCTTCGAGCGCATGGCGGCCTACTTTGCCGAACGCGCCCGGGGTGGCGTGGGCCTGATGGTCACTGGCGGCATTGGCCCGAATGACGAAGGCGGGGTGTATGCCGGCGCGGCCAAGCTGACCACCGAGGAAGAAGCGCAAAAGCACAGGATCGTGACAACGGCCGTGCACGCGGCGGGCGGTAAGATCTGCATGCAGATCCTCCACGCCGGCCGTTATGCCTACAGCCCCAGGCAGGTTGCGCCGAGCGCGATCCAGGCGCCGATCAACCCGTTCAAGCCCAAGGAACTGGACGAAGACGGCATCGAGAAGCAGATCCAGGATTTTGTCACCTGTTCGTTGCTGGCCCAGGTCGCCGAGTACGACGGCGTAGAAATCATGGGCTCTGAAGGCTATTTTATTAACCAGTTCCTGGCTGCTCACACCAACCACCGTACCGACCGTTGGGGTGGCAGCTATGAAAACCGCATGCGCCTGGCGGTGGACATCGTGCGCCGCGTGCGCGAAGCCGTGGGCCCGAAGTTCATCATCATATTCCGCCTGTCGATGCTCGACCTGGTGGAAGGCGGCAGCAGTTGGGAAGAGATCGTGCAGTTGGCCAAGGCCATCGAGCAGGCGGGTGCGACGATCATCAACACCGGGATCGGCTGGCACGAAGCGCGTATCCCGACCATCGCCACCAAGGTGCCCCGTGGCGCGTTCAGCAAAGTCACCGCCAAGCTGCGCGGTTCAATCACGATTCCGCTGATCACCACCAACCGCATCAACACCCCGGAAATCGCCGAGCAGATCCTCGCCGAAGGCGACGCCGACATGGTGTCCATGGCGCGTCCGTTCCTCGCCGATCCGGAGTTCGTCAACAAGGCCGCCGCTGGCCGCGCCGATGAAATCAACACCTGCATCGGCTGCAACCAGGCCTGCCTGGACCACACCTTCGGCGGCAAGCTGACCACTTGCCTGGTCAACCCGCGTGCGTGCTACGAAACCGAGCTCAACTACTTGCCGGTCAAGCAGGTCAAGAAGATCGCCGTGGTCGGCGCCGGCCCTGCCGGCCTGGCGGCGGCCACGGTTGCGGCCGAACGCGGTCATCAGGTGACCCTGTTCGATTCGGCCAGCGAGATCGGCGGGCAGTTCAATATCGCCAAGCGCGTGCCGGGCAAAGAGGAGTTTTTTGAAACCCTGCGCTACTTCACGCGCAAATTGCAGACCACCCACGTGGAGGTGTGCCTCAACACCCGAGTGGACGTTGCGCAGTTGGCTGCGGGCGGCTATGACGAGATCATCCTGGCCACCGGCATCGCGCCGCGTACCCCGGCCATTCCAGGCGTCGATCACGCCAAGGTGCTGAGCTATCTGGATGTGATCCTGGAGCGTAAGCCGGTCGGCAAGCGCGTGGCGGTGATAGGTGCCGGCGGCATCGGGTTCGACGTGTCGGAATTCCTTGTGCACCAAGGCGTGTCCACCAGCCTGGATCGCGCAGCGTTCTGGAAAGAATGGGGCATCGACACCCAGCTTGAAGCCCGTGGCGGTGTGGCCGGGATCAAGCCCGAGCGTCATGCACCGGCGCGTGAAGTGTTCTTGCTGCAACGCAAAACCTCCAAGGTCGGTGACGGTCTGGGCAAGACCACCGGCTGGATCCACCGTACCGGTTTGAAGAACAAGCAGGTACAGATGCTCAACAGCGTCGAGTACCTGAAGATCGACGATGAAGGCCTGCATATCCGCATCGGTGCCGAGGGTGCACCCCAGGTGCTGGCGGTGGACAATATCGTCATCTGCGCCGGCCAGGACCCGCTGCGCGAATTGCACGACGGCCTGGTCGCGGCCGGTCAGCATGTGCACCTGATCGGCGGCGCCGATGTGGCGGCCGAGCTGGACGCCAAGCGCGCCATCAACCAGGGTTCGCGCCTGGCTGCCGAGTTGTAAGCAGGGGGTATCTACCCACGTTCGGTGCTGCACTGGCCTGGGGCGAGGAAGCTTGATCGGGTGGCGGCCTCATAGCTGCTTGAGTCCTATCACGTGTAAATCGATCAAATGTGGGAGCTGTCGAGCTTTAGCGAGGCTGCGAAAGCGGTGGGTCAGGCAATGAAGATGCCAGCCATGCCGCCGCCTTCGCAGCCTCGCCGGGGCTCTACAGCCCACATGGAGATTTGTCGGCCTTTGAAAGTCGTGTAGATACCTATGGAGTTGTAAGACGGCAATCGGGGCGGTGTTAGACTGCCGCCCCGTTTTTCATGCAGACAGTTCCCGATGGGCCCTTTCGATTGGCTGCCCCACGCACCCCTTGAACCTTTACAGCTCGATTGGCTGGACGGCGTCGAGCTGGCCGTGCTGCGCCTGGACCTTATCGACCCGCTGATCAGCGGCAACAAGTGGTTCAAGCTCACCGGGCACTTGGCTCAGGCGCAGGACGCCTGCGGCATCATCAGCCTGGGCGGCGCCTATTCCAACCATCTGCACGCGTTGGCGGCGGCGGGAAAACGCTTTGGCTTCCCCACCGTCGGCCTGCTGCGCGGCCATCCCCAAGACACGCCCACGGTCCTCGACCTGAAAGCCTTTGGCATGCAGCTGCATTGGCTGGGCTATGGCGGCTATCGCGCGCGCCACGCGCCCGACTTCTGGTTGCCGTGGCGTGAGCAATATCCCCAGTTGCACCCGGTGCCCGAAGGCGGGGGTGGCCGGGCGGGTGCGTTGGGTTGCGCAGTGTTGGTGGAGCAGGTGCGCAGGCAGTTGCCCGCGCTCGGCTGGGCCGACTATGACGCCTGGTGGCTGGCGGCAGGCACCGGCACCACGCTGGCCGGCCTGGTGCTGGCAGAGGCGGGCGCGCATCGGGTATATGGCGCCATGGCGGTGCCGGATGACCACGGTGTGGCGCGCAACGTCGAGGCCATCGTGCAAGGCGGTTATGAATTGCTGGACGCGAGCCGAGGTGGCTTTGCCCGCGTCGATCCGTTGCTGCTCGACTTTATCGACGCCACGCACCAAGCCTGCGGCCTGCCATTGGAGCCGCTCTACACCGGCAAGGCGTTATTGGCCTTGAAGGCGCAGGTCGAGGCCGGGCGCTTCATGCCCGGTACTCGCCTGATATTCGTGCACACCGGCGGCCTGCAGGGTTGCCGAGGGTTCACGGGCTGACGCGCTTGCCTGGCATCATCCGCAACACGGTGTTGTCCCGCAGGACGTAATGGTGGGCAATGCCCGCCAACGCATGCAGCCCGATCAGCCAGTAACCGATCTGGCCGAACAGCACATGCCAGCCTTCAATCGCCTTGGCCAATGCCTTGTCTTGCGCGATCAACGGCGGCAACTCCATCCCATAGAACATCACCGAGTGCCCTTCGGCACTGACGATCAGCCATCCGGCGATCGGCATGCCGATCATCAACGCATACAGCGCGGCATGCACCAGCGTCGCCAACAGACTCTGCCATTGCGGTGGCGCCGGTACGATCCTGGGCGCCCTGCCAAGGCTGCGCGCAAACAAACGCAGCCACACCAGCACAAATACGGTGAGGCCGAACATGAAGTGCATCTCGACGATCAACGTTCGCGCGCCGCTGCCTTTTGGAAACTGGCCGCGCAATTCAATGCAGGCGTAGACCACCGCCAGCAGCACCACCATCAACCAGTGCAGCGCGATCGACAGGGTGCTGTAGCGCGTATCGGAGTTTTTCCACGGCATATCTGGGTTCCTCACTCATCAGGTCACCTCCGGTTCTTAGTGACGAAGTGCGTTTAATGTATGCCTGTTCTGTGCGGTTTACCCGCCGTGCCTGCGGTTTTCTTGACCTCGATCAGTGGCTTTGCGGCATCTCACCACGGGCCAGGCGCTCGTTGATGTCATCGATGACCGCCGGCAGGTCGCTGAGGGTATCGATCAAGTAATGCGGACGCGAGCCTTCGAACAGTGCCTCGATGCGCATGCGCTCGCTCGCCAATGTGGCGCTGTCCAGGGCTTGGAACTGCGCGTAGGTCAGGCCCAGCGCATTGCCGGAACAGGTCAAGGCCACGGTCCACATTCCGGCGCGGCGGCCTTCGAGGATGCCCGGCACCGTATCGTCGACTTTCACGCAGGCGGCCACATCATCAATGCCCAGCGCAATGACATTCGCCAAGGCCTGGGCCGGCCATGGGCGGCCGTTGGGCACTTCGTCGGTGGCGACCACGTGGTCGGCGACATAGCCGTTGCTGGCGGCCAGGGCGACGACTTTGTCCATCACCTGCTTGGGGTAGCCTGAGCAGGAACCGATCTTGAGGCCTTGCTCGCGCAGCCGCGCGATGGTGTCGAGGGCGCCGGGGATGAGCGCCGAGTGCTCGGCGATCTTTTCGATCTGCAGCGGCATGAAGCGCTGGTAGAGGGCGGTCACATCGTCATCGGTCGGCGTGCGGCCGAAGACCTTGCGATAGCGTTCGGCGACCTGCGGTTGATCGCACAGGGTGCGAATGTGGTCCCACTTGCCCATGCCCATCGGGCCACGGGCTTCCTGGATGGACACGTGCACGCCGAACTCGGCGAAGGCTTCGACAAAAATCTGCGTGGGCGCGAACGAGCCGAAGTCGACCACGGTGCCGGCCCAGTCGAGGATAACCGCCTGGAGGGTGTTGGGAGTGTGGTAGGTCATGCGGGCGTTCCGATGGAGGTAAGAGGGATGTGCATCGCGTGCAGCGCGTCGGCGATGGCGGTGACGGCGGCGCGCATCTGCGCTTGATCGACATCGCCGATGCAGCCCACGCGGAAGGTGTCCACCTGGGTCAATTTACCGGGATACAAGATGAAACCCCGGGCCTTGACCCGCTCATAGAAATCCTGGAACCGGTAGCGCGAATCTTGCGGAGCGTGAAAGGTGACAATGATCGGCGCCTGGATCGCCGCCGGCAGGAAGCTGCGCAGGCCGAGGTCGGCCATGCTCTGCAGCAGCGCCTGGCAGTTGCGCGCATAGCGTTGATGACGTGCGCGCAGGCCGCCTTCCTCGGCATATTGCAACAGCGCTTCATGCAGGGCCGCGACCACGTGGGTCGGCGGGGTGAAACGCCATTGGCCGGTCCTGGCCCTATAGGCGTGCTGGTCGAACAGGTCCAGCGCCAGGGAATGGCAGTTGCCTTCGGCAGCGGCCAGCGCGTGTTTATCGGCGAAGACGAAGCCCATGCCCGGCACGCCTTCCAGGCATTTGCCGGAAGCGGCGATCAGGGCGTCGAAGGGCACTTCACGCGCATCGATCGGCAGCGCGCCGAAGGAACTCATAGCGTCGACAATCAGGCGCTTACCGTGCTGTTTCACTACCCGAGCGATCTGCGCCAGCGGGTTGAGAATGCCGGTGCTGGTTTCGCAGTGGATCAGCGCGACATGGGTGATGGCCGGGTCGGCGTGCAGCAGACGGTCCACATCGGCGGCGGTGGTGGGTGCGTCTTCGGCGGTTTCAAAGGTGCTGAAGTCGCGACCGAGCACTTCGCAGATCTTCGCCAGGCGCTTGCCGTAGGCGCCGTTGATCAGCACCAACACCTTGCCATCACGCGGAACCAGTGTACCGATGGCGGCTTCGACGGCGAAGGTGCCGCTGCCCTGCAACGGCACGCAGTGGTGGCTGTGCGCGCCGTCGATGATCGCCAGCAATTGCTCGCAGACGCTGGCGGTGAGCTGGTTGAAGCGCTCGTCCCAGGAGCCCCAGTCCAGCAGCATCGCCTGACGGGTGCGGGCGGACGTGGTCAAGGGACCGGGCGTGAGCAGGATGGGCGTCGTCATTACAAAACCTCGGAGCATCGGTTGAATCTACGGCGCCTAAATTGCAGTTTGGCTTGTTATCAATCAAATTGTTTGTTGTTATGCGAGCTATCAGTGAGGCCGATAAACATGAATCTGTTCCAGCTCCGTGCATTCGATGCTGTCGCCCGTGAGGGCAGCTTTACCCGCGCTGCGGCGCGGCTGTTTATCAGCCAGCCGGCGGTCACCGGGCATATCAAGGCCATGGAGGAGCACTACCAGATCCCACTGCTGCGGCGTACCGCGCGCCGGGTGGAGGTGACCGAGGAAGGTGCACGCCTGGCGGCGATCACGCGGGCGATTTTCGGCCTGGTGGATGAGGCGCAGGCGATGCTGGAGGCGAACCGGCAGTTGCTCACCGGCCGCCTGGAAGTGGCGGCGGACGGCCCGCACCTGGTGATGCCCATGATCGCCAGCCTGCGTGCGCGCTACCCCGGGATTACCGTCAACCTGCGCTTGGGCAATGCTCAGGACACCTTGGCGGCGCTGCTGTCCGAACACGCCGATGTGGCGGTGCTCACCGAAGTGGAACCGCGCAACGGCCTGCATCTTGAGCCGTTGAGCGAGTCGCGGATCTGCGCGCTGGTGCCGGCCGGCCACCCGTGGGCGAAGCAATCCGAGGGCATCCGCCTGGAGCAGTTGCATGAGGTGATCATGGTGTTGCGTGAGCCCGGTTCCATCACCCGGCGCACTTTGGATAACGCTTGCCTGGCCGCCGGTGTGCTGCCCAGGGTGCTACTGGAACTGGACAGCCGCGAGGCGGTGACCGAGGCCGTTGCCGCCGAATTGGGGGTTGGCGTGGTGTCGTCGGTGGAGGTCAGCCCCGACCCTAGGGTGCGGGCAATTCCCTTGCGAGGCGACAGGCTTGTCAACCGGCACATGCTCGGCTGCATGGAGCGGCGTCGCTCGTTGCGCCTGATCCAGGCGTTTTTCGAGTTGGCGCCCTGACGGTTTTTTGGTGGAACGATGTGTGCCCGCGCTATAAACTCTGCCCCCAAAGCGCCGGCCAGTAGACGTTTGGGCGCGATGGACGAAAAGAGAGTGAGTCATGGGCGCACAGTGGAAAGTCAAACATAAAGAAGCGGCAGCCAACGCCAAGGGCAAGATCTTCGGCAAGCTGGTGAAAGAAATCACCATCGCCGCCCGCAACGGTGCCGACACCGCGACCAACGCCCACCTGCGTCTGGTGGTGGAGCAGGCCAAAAAGGCCTCGATGCCCAAGGAAACCCTGGACCGCGCGATCAAGAAGGGCGCCGGTCTGCTCGGTGAAACCGTGCAATACCACCGCGTGACCTACGAAGGCTTCGCCCCGCACCAGGTGCCGCTGATCGTCGAATGCGTGACCGACAACATCAACCGCACCGTGGCGGAAATCCGCGTGGCGTTCCGCAAGGGGCAACTGGGCGCTTCCGGTTCCGTGGCCTGGGACTTCAACCATGTCGGGTTGATCGAAGCCTCACCGGACAGCCCCGACGCCGATCCGGAAATGGCCGCGATCGAAGCCGGAGCGCAGGATTTCGAAGCGGGCGAGGAAGAGGGCACCACGCTGTTCATCACCGAAACCACCGACCTCGATGCTGTACAGAAAGCCTTGCCGGAGCAGGGTTTCACCGTGCTGTCGGCCAAGCTGGGTTACCTGTCAAAAAACCCGGTGAGCGGTTTGAGCGATGAGCAGATGGCGGAAGTTGAAGCCTTCCTGGAAGGCCTGGACAACCATGATGACGTGCAGGACATGTTTGTCGGCCTGGCTGGCTGATTTTTAGCTGAGTGAACTCGATCTGTAGTGAGCGGGCTTGCCCCGCGCTGGGCTGCGAAGCAGCCCCAAGCCAGGCGACCTGGTTCTACCTGGAACTCGGCGGTGTCTTTATTGGGGCAGCTTCGCAGCCCAGCGCGGGGCAAGCCCGCTCACTACAAGTTGCCGGGCTCTCAATAGATGTGTAGGTACCTAAGCCAAGATGGGCTGAGGGTGTTGGATAGATCTCAGAATGGCTTCAATTTCCTCAAACCCCGGTCGCGCCAGCACATCGGGCTGACAGCAGCTTTCCTGCAGTGCCGTCAGCGCGTCACTCGCCTGTTCTTCAACCCGCTCCAGCAACTCCCCCAGCAACACCCCGAACGCGCGCACTTCAATACGCTGCAATGCCTTGGTTTCCAAGGTGTCCGCCGTGGCATGAAACGACGCCGCGCCAAAATCCCCCAGCAGACAATCGCCGGCTTCATTCCACAGGATATTGTGCCCATACAGGTCGCCATGGGTGATGCCGTGCCGGTGTAGATGCGCCGCCACCGATGCGATGCCCCGCGCCATGCGCAAGGCCACGGCAAGGCTGAAGCGGGCGTGCGGCGGGTAGATATCGCGGGTGCACGAGGCCAGGCTCGGCAGGGCCGCGAGGTTGCGGTAGCTCGGGTCGATCAGGTCCATCACCAAGGCGGCCTGGTCATCGGGGTGGCCGACCACACGGCCTTCAATCCTGATCAGGTTGGGGTGCAGACCGGCGGCGATGCAGGCCTGCATTTCGTGCAGCGGCGAGCCGTCGCTGGTGATGGTGCCCTTATAGAGTTTGACGGCGACGGGTTTGCCCGACGATGTCCACAGCGCTTTGCGGATAACGCCGGAAGCGCCTTCGCCCAATATTTCAGCGAGTTCCAGCTCGGCCCAGGGAATCTCCACGGTGGCCTCATCGTCCGTCATCGGCACCGCCATTTCCACCGGATTACCGGCATAGGCCAGCCAGGCCAGGCTCGGCAACGCCAGCAGCCAATCCGGCAAGCGCGTGAAGCGGTTGGCGGCAATGCGCAGCAATTCGAGGTTGTGGCAGTTGGCCAGGCTTTGCGGCAGTTGCGCCAATTGGTTGCCGGCCAGCATCAGCTTTTGCAGCAGCGGCCGTTCGCCCAATTCGCAAGGGAGTTCGCTGATGCGGTTATCGGTCAGGATCAGCCAGCGCAACCGCGGCGGCAACGCGGCGGCAGGCACGTGGCTGATCTGGTTGGCCTTGAAGGCGATCATGCTCAGTTGGGCGCATTGGCCCAGGCTTGCTGGCAGCTCGGTAAACCGATTGTCCGAGCAGAACAGCACCCGCAGGTGCGGCAAGCGGTGCAGGTCGTCGGGCAGTTTGCTCAGGGCGTTACCGCTGAGGTTGAGAATTTCCAGGGAGTCGGCCAGCTCGAAGATTTCCCGAGGAAATTCGGTCAGCCCGCAGGACAGGTCCAGGCGCGTGATGCCGGCCAATTGGCCGGCCTTGAGTTGGGCGAGGGTATCCATGCGCTTTGAGTTCACTCGAAAGGTAAAAAAGGGCTGATGATGCAGCAAAATCAGCGATGCCAACGGTCGGGTGTTTTTTTATCGTGTTCAAAAAAGGCAGCTATATTAATTGAGTTGCTGCTGTCCATGAATTGAACGAAGCGTTATTAGCTTGAAGTTTTCGCTTGATAATCCCTATCAAAGTCCATGTAGTAGGAAATAAATGGTGTCATCTTGATGGTCGGTAGTCCTCTCAGCTCGTTAGGCGGCGGTCCTATGAATGATTTGAGGAGTATTGAACATGTGTCCCACAACCCTTACTACCGATGGCGGCGCTCCCATTGCCGATAACCAGAACTCACGAACTTCCGGGCGTATAGGCCCCATTGCGATCGACGATGTTCTATTGATCGAAAAGCTTGCCCATTTTAACCGTGAAAATATTCCTGAACGGCGTGTGCACGCCAAAGGGGCTGCTGCATACGGTACCTTCACGGTCACGAACGACATCAGCAGCTTCAGCAGCGCCGCACTGTTCAGCAGTATTGGCAAGCAAACGCCGATTTTTACACGGTTCTCCAGTGTTATTGGCTCCCGCGGCTCTGCTGACACCGTGATCAACCCGCGTGGCTTTTCCGTAAAGTTCTACACCGAGCAAGGTAACTGGGACATTGTGGGCAATAACACGCCGGTGTTCTTTATTCGTGATCCGATAAAATTTCCAGACTTTATCCATTCTGAAAAACCTGACCCGCAGACCAACCTGCCAAATGCAGAGTATGTGTGGGACTTTCTTTCGCTCTCCCCTGAGTCACTGCACCAAGTCACCATTCTGTTTTCAACCCGTGCTATTCCCGATGGCTTCCGCCACATGCATGGGTTTGGCAGTCATACCTTCAGTTTGTTGAATAATGCAAATACGCGCACGTGGGTCAAGTGGCATTTTGAGACCCAGCAAGGGATTAAAAACCTGACCACGGCGGAAGGGATGCGACTGGCCGGTACAGACCCGGATTACGCCACGCGCGATTTGTTCAACGCCATCGACAATGGGAATTTTCCCAAGTGGACGGTGCGTATACAGACCATGACCGAGGCGCAGGCCGCTGCTTCTGTCGAGAACCCCTTCGATGTCACCAAGATATGGCGGCATGCCCAGTTTCCGCTGAGGGACGTAGGCGTGATCGAGTTGAATCGCAATGTGCAAAACTATCATGCCGAAGTTGAGCAGTCGGCCTTCTGCCCGGCCAATGTGGTCCCAGGGATTGGCTTGTCGCCTGATCGCATGTTGCAAGGTCGGGTATTCGCTTACCCCGATGCACAACGTTATCGTATTGGCACCAATTACCAGCAACTGCCGATCAATGCGCCACTGAGTCCAGCACAAAATTATCAACGCGATGGCGCTATGGCGTTAAGTACAAATGGTGGCGCCAGCCTCAATTACGAACCCAACAGTGATGTCGATGCGCCTAAACAAGACTCGAGATTTGTAGAGCCGTTGCTACGCCAAGGCGGTGCTACAGCTCGTTACAACCATCGGGTGGATAACGACTATTACTCACATCCACGGGCCCTGTTCAACCTCATGACCCCTGCAGAAAAGGCGGTGTTGTTCGCCAATCTTGGTGGGGCGATGGCCGGGGTCAGTGATGCGGTGGTGCTGCGCCAACTGACAAACTTCGCGGGAGTGAGTGCCGAATATGCCCAGGGGGTTGCCGCTGAGCTTGGGATCCCTTGGCCTTGATGTTGGACGGGCTATAGAACCGTCTTCATCCGCCCCCGATCCAGACCAGCAGCTTCGCGCCGGCACCACCCGCAGTGCTGGCCTTGAGCTGCTTGGTGTACCTGGAAAACCGCCTGGTGCATAGCACCCGCCGGGCGCAGGGGCTTGGGGTGTCTGTCTCTCATCGGGCAGTAAAAGCCGGGCTTCTAGAACTTCTGCATCGGCGGGGTGGGCTGGTCCACCGGGCTGACCAGCGCATAGTTGTAGCCCGCGCCGGACCAGTATTGAGCCTGCAAACCATCGGCACTGCGGCTGCCACGGGGCAGGAAACCGTTTTCCGGGCCAGGTGGGCGGATGTAGAAACTGATGCGCCGCCCTTGCGCGTCTTCGTACAGCACCATGGCGGCGGCGCCTTGCTCGGTGGTCAGCAAGCGCCCGCTGACCGGGGTGAACCCTGCCGCGCTGAGGTCTGGCAGGCGGTGCGCCTCGCTGAAGTAGCGATCCAGCCAGGCTTGCATCGTGTCGCTACCCTGGCCCTTGTAGTCGGCTGGCATCACGCCGTCCTGGGCAAACAAGCGAAACGCCTGCATCGCATCGGCCATCGGTAACATTGCTGGCTGGGTGGCTTCACGGGCGTGCCAGCCCCCGACACCGCCGAGGCTCACTGCGATCAGCAACACGGCGGCCGTGGCGAAGTGGCGGCGCGACTGGCGCTTGAGGCGCTGACGGATCAGCGCCGGGTCCAGGTCCGGGTTGGCCGGCTGTTGCAGAGCACCGCCCAATGCGGCGCGCAGCAATTGCGCGTCGTGCTGCCAGGCATGGACCTGGGCTGCGACGTCCGGGTGGGCGGCCAGATACGTTTCGAGCACGCGGCGATCACTCTCCAACAGTTGGTGATCGACGTAGGCATGCAAATCGCGTTCGCTGGGGGGCAGGCTGATCATTTGAGTATCCGCAGGGAAGGGCTGGCAATTTCGCCATCGCTGAGTTGACGCAAGGCGTGGCGCGCCCGGGACAGGCGCGACATCACGGTGCCGATGGGCACGTTGAGAATCTCGGCGACCTCCTTGTAGCTCATGCCCTCGACCGAGACCCACAGCAGCAGCGCGCGTTGCTCGGCGTTGAGTTGATCGAAGGCTTGCAGGGTCGACTGGGCGATCACGGTGCGCTCGACCGACGGCTGCGCATCGTCACGCCCGGTGAAGAACTCCAGCATCCTTGCATAGCGCCGGGTGCGGCGGTGGGCATCGAGGAACTGCCGGTAGAGGATCGAGAACAGCCAGGCGCGCAAGTCGCCTTCGACGCGTTTCTCGGCCCAATGGGTGACCGCCCGTTCCAGGGTCGATTGCACCAGGTCGTCGGCGCTGCTGGCGTTACGCGTCAGGGACACGGCAAAGCGCCGCAGCCTGGGGATGAGTTCACGTAACGGTTCGTCGAGTTCATGCATGGGAGCGGGCTGTTCACTACGCTGGGACTAGAGAGACGACTGGCATGGACGGTTATTCCCGACCGTGAAAAATAAATCCAGGCTCCAGGGAATAGAGCCGATCGGCGTTCGTCTTAATGCTCCGACCTTATGTTTACCCCTAAGGCCACTGGCCCTGGAGCTCTTTGATGGTAGATCATTCATCACCGCCCCGTCCTCCGTTGAGCACTGCGAGCCTGATCGCGCGCCTGGCGGGTATCGGTGCCGTGGTTGCGGTTGTGGCGGGGGCATTTGCCTACGTCAATGGCACCCTCGACCCACAGCGCTTGCGTCCTAAAACCCTGGTCAACGCCTTGGAAACCAACAACGGTGCGCACCCGGGCTTTCGACGCAACCATGCCAAGGGCGTGTGCGTGGCCGGCTATTTCGAAAGCAGCGCCGAGGTCCGTGCTTACTCCAGCGCTGAGGTGTTCAGTGCGGCCAAGACCCCGCTGATCGGGCGGTTTGCCTTGCCCAGTGGCAACCCTTATGCACCGGACAGCAGTGTGCCGATCCGCAGTTTTGCCGTGCAGTTCAGCCAGGCCAACGGCCAGCAGTGGCGCACCGGCATGAACAGTATGCCGGTATTCCCGGTGGGCACGCCCGAGGCGTTCTACCAACTGCTCAAGGCTGGCGCACCGGACCCGTCGACCGGCAAGCCGAACCCGGCAGCGATGCCGGCGTTCTTCGCCGCCCATCCCGAGACCGCGCAGTTTCTGGCGTGGGTCAAGACTGCCAAGCCTTCGGCCAGTTATGCGACCGAAACCTACAACGGCATCAACGCCTTTTACCTGGTGGGGGCCGACGGCAAGCGCCAGGCCGTTCGTTGGGGCGTGGTGCCCCAGAGCCAGGACGCAGCGGGGGATTCCGCTCCGGCCGGGAGTGATTTCCTGGAGAAAGACCTGGCGCAGCGCCTTGCCGCCGGGCCGCTGCGCTGGCAGTTGAACATGACCCTGGCCAACCCCGGCGATCCTCTGGATGACGCGAGCAAGGCCTGGATGGGCGCGCATACAGTCATCAACGCCGGCACCCTGGTGCTGCAAAGCAGCCAACCGCAAGCGGACGGTGATTGCCGCGATATCAACTTCGATCCGCTGATCTTGCCCAGTGGCATCGAGGCCTCCAACGACCCGTTGCTGGCGGCACGTTCGGCGGCGTATGCCAGTTCGTACCTGCGCCGCGCCAGTGAAGTCAGCCCGTTGCACAGTGCCCCTCAGGAGTCGAAGCCATGAATGCCCAACCCCGGTTTTTCGCGCCGCTTGCGCGCCTGCTGCACTGGCTGATGGCGCTGATGGTCATGGCCATGTTGTTTATCGGTGCGGGCCTGGCGGCTTCTGTTTCAGAGCGGCATGAATGGTTGATCCACTTGCACAAGCCGCTGGGGATCGCGATCCTGGCGCTGGCGATCGTGCGGTTGATGGTGCGCTTCTCCACGCGCCAGCCGCCGTTGCCCGCCGACTTGCCGCTGTGGCAGGTGGTGGCGGCCAAAGCGTCGCATCTGTTGCTGTACGGCTTGATGCTGGTATTGCCGCTGCTGGGCTGGGCAATGATTTCGGCGGCGGGCGACCCGGTCATGCTCAGCAGTTCGGTGCGATTGCCGGCGCTGGTGGCGGCGAATGCGCCGTTGTTTGCGCTGCTGCGCAAGGCGCATGGGTACCTGGCTTATCTGCTGTTCCTGACCGTGTTGCTGCACCTGGCGGCTGCGCTATTCCATGGGTTGATCCGCCGCGACGGGGTGCTGCAAAGCATGACCGGCAGCAAGGACTGAGCTGGCGTCGGGAGGCAGTGTGGCCAGCCAGTAGATCAACGCGAGCAAGTTGATCGCTGCGCCGAGGCTACACACGCCAAGCCAGCCGCCCCAGGCATACATCGCCGTTGCACTGACCGAGCCCAGCGCGCTGCCCACCGAGTAAAACAGCATGTAACCCGCCACCAGGCGACTCTGGGCGTCGGGGCGCACGGCGTAGATCAGGCTCTGGCTGGTGACGTGCACGGCTTGCAGGCCCAGGTCGAATACGATCACACCCAGCAACAAGGCCCACAGCGATGACTGGGTAAAGCCGATGGCCACCCAGGACAACAGCATCAGCAGCAGCGCCGTGCCGCTGGTCCATTGGGCCAAGCCTTTGTCGGCCAGGCGTCCGGCGCGGGCGGCAGCCAACGCGCCGGCGGCACCGGCAAGCCCGAACAGGCCGATCTGCGTGTGCGACAGCGACAGCGGCGGGGCGCTCAAAGGCAACACCAGCGGCGTCCACAGGACGGTGCCGGCGGCGAAAATCAACATCGCCAGCACGGCACGGTCACGCAAGACCTTTTCTTCCTTGAACAAGCTGAACACCGAGCGAATCAGCGCGGCATAGGTACCTGTGGCGCGGGGTTGCTCGGTGTCCGGCAGCACCCGCCACAGCAGCAGGGCCATCAACAGCGTCAGGCCCGCCGAGAGCAGGTACACCGAGCGCCAACCCGCCACGTCTGCCATGGCACCTGAAACGGAGCGCGCAAGCAATAAGCCCACGACAATTCCGCTGGTGACCAGCCCTACCACGTGGCCACGTTGTTCGGGCGACGCCAGGTGAGCCGCCAACGCCACCAGAACCTGGGCGACCACCGCCAGCAGGCCGGTGAGCGCCATGCCCGCCAGCAGCCAGGCGCTGCTGGACGACAAGGCCACCACCAGCACGGCCAGGGTGGAGAGCAGCAGTTGGGTGACGATCAGCCTGCGCCGGTTGAGCAAATCTCCCAGGGGCACCAGCAATAACAGCCCCACGCCATAGCCGACCTGGGTGAGGGCGATGATGATGCCTACAGTGGCGTGGTCCATGGCGAAGGTCTCGGCCATGGCGTCGAGCAGCGGCTGGGCGTAGTAGACGTTGGCCACGCAAAGGCCACAGGTGATGGCGAACAGCACTACCACCGCGCCGCTCAAGGGGGATGACGACATGCGGGTAATCCTTCTTGTGGTTTTAAAATGAAACTAGTTGTACGGTAAGGATTCCGGTTTTATATTGCAACCACATTATTGGTCGACGATAGGCAGCCCCGATGGTCAAGCTCACCCGCTTTGAAAACGCCGAATGCCCCGTCGCGCGTTCGCTGGATGCGATTGGCGATGGCTGGTCGCTGCTGATCATCCGCGATGCGTTTGATGGCATGCGTCGCTTTGGTGAATTCCAGCGCAGTTTGGGCATGGCCAAGAATATTCTGTCCACGCGTTTGCGCAGCCTGGTGGACCATGGGGTGCTGGAGGTCGTGCCGGCGTCGGATGGCAGTGCGTATCAGGAGTATGTGCTGACCGAAAAGGGCCGCGGCCTGTTCAACGTGATCATCGGGCTGCGTCAGTGGGGCGAGGGGTTTTTCTACGGCGCAGGCGAGGCGCATTCGGTGATGGTGGACCACGCCAACGGCGAGCCGCTGCGAGCGCTGGAGCTGCGCTCGGCGGATGGGCGGCTGCTGGGGCCTGAGGATTGTCGACGGGTGCCCGTTGAGCTACATAAAGCGTGAGGGTTTACTGCTTTTTTGTGGCGAGCGGGCTTGCCACAATAAATTTGCTCGCCACAAAATAATCAGCGCAAGACGTCGACGATATCGGCCACGCTGCTCAAAACGTCCTTGCCCAATTGCATCGAGCGTTTACCCGACCAACCGGTGTGTGGGTTGGGGGCGTCGTCGTTGTCCTTGAAAGGCATTTCCAGGGTCAGGGACAGGCAGTCGTATTGCTCGCCTACCGCGTTGCAAGCCAGGGTCATGTTGGCTTCGCCCGGCAAGTCGCGGGTGTAGCCGTGGGTGGTCTGAAAGTCGCGGGTCAGGCCGCTCAAGTGGCTGCGAAAGTGTTTTTCCAGAGCTTCGATGCGCGGCGTGTAGCCGGGGTTGCCTTCGCAGCCGGCGGTGAAGACGTAGGGGATTTCCTCGTCGCCGTGGATATCGAGGAACAGGTCAACGCCGTATTTTTCCATCTGCTGTTGCACAAAGAGCACCTCGGGACTGGTTTCCTGGCTGGCGCTCTGCCAGGCGCGGTTGAGGTCCTGGCCCATGGCGTTAGTGCGCAGATGGCCGTGGAAGGCGCCGTCCGGGTTCATGTTGGGCACCAGGTACAGGTCGGCCACTTTCAGTAGTTTTTTCAGCTCGCCGTCGCCGTCCTGCTGCAGGCGTTCGATGATGCCTTCCATAAACCACTCGGCCATGTGTTCGCCGGGGTGCTGCTGGGCGATGATCCAGATCTTGCGGCGGCCCTCGCCGCCTTTGCCACGCCGCAGCAGTTGGATGTCCCGCCCTTCAACACTTTTACCGGTGGCCAGCAACTGCGTGCCGGCGCGGTTCAGGGCCTGGTCGATCAGCCAGTCGTGGCGCTCGCGGCTGTAGGGTTCGAAATAGGCGAACCAGGCGTGCTTTTCGCGGGTTTCGAGGCTGATGTGCAGGATCTCGCCGTCAAACCGCGTAGGTACGCGAAACCAGTTGATATGATCGTAGGACGCCACGGCGTTGTACCCGCTCCACGCATGGCGGTAGGACGACTTGCCCGCGTTGCTCAGGCGAAAGGTGTGGGTGTGGCCCACGTGCATGCCTTCGGCCTTGAAGTGAAACCATTGGAAATGTTGGCTACGGGTGTCGGGTTTGATTGCCAGCAATAACTGATAGGCATCGTGGGCATCCAGGACCTGGATATTGCCGCTGTCGAAGTCAGTGCTGATTTTGATGGAGGTCAAGGCCACGGTCATAGTCGGGTTGCCTGGATATGAGTATTGTGGCGGCTATATTACACAGGAGTCTGGTAAAGACTGGATGCAAAATTGTTGCGAGGGGAGGGGGCGTTATCCTTGACGCCGCCGCAGCTCGGAGTCCATGAGATTGATTCTCACGCGCTATTTCGCAATGATCCGCCCCGGAGCGTTCGACTGGCTTTCATTCGACGATAGTCTTTTGCTACCATGCGCCGCATTTAGCAATACACAGTCTTCATTAGCCTGAAGCCATGCCAGGGAAACTGGCAAAAAAAAGACCCGGCCAAAGAGCCGGGTCAAAAACCGTGATTAGCCTGATGAGGAGATATTCCAAGAGTCCGACCTAAGGTCCCTTGGTCTATCGACTGATCTCGCGATCAGCTGGGTCCAATAATAATCATTATCATTTGCAAGTCAAATGTTTTTATCTCTCGGATAGAAATATTTTTTCTGTGCGCCTGTCATGGGTTCGCTTGAGCCTGTGGCGCCTGCAATGAGCGCTCTACCATCGCCTTCGCCATATCGATCAAATACACCACTGAAAATGCCAGGTCGCGATCGCTGCCCTGATGGCTGTTCGCTGATTCATAGGCAGTTGCGGCAGCGCTGCGCAGCAGGTCCGAGGCATGCACCAGGGCTTCCTCGTGGCTGATGCCTGGCTTGATGGCGAACAGCGCCCCATCCGCCCCTGATGCCGACATATCTTCTTTCAAGTAAAAGTCCAACGCGCGCTTGGCGGCGCCGCTGCTGCACAGGTCGTGCAGTTCAGTGTCTTCAGGGATTTCGGGCAGTGGGTACGGGCTTGTTGTCATAAGGGGCTACTCTTGGATGGGTGTCGAAAACCTTATGTCCGATGATAGTACGTATCGTATTTATGTCGTTTTATGGATTACTACAAACTGTTTATTGCCCTGGAAACCACGTGACGTATTGTCAGCGCCATGGATAAATGGATCGCGTTGGTCAGGACCAACATGGAAGACCGCAAGGTCACGCAGGGTGAGCTGGCTGAACGCTTGGGCATGTCCCAGGGCGGCGTGGGCCATTGGCTCAACAAGCGCCGTGCGCCAAGCCTGGCGGACATGAATCGGGTGCTGGCGGCGCTGGGCCTGGGGTACCTGGAAGTTGCGCTGGATATTCGTGAGCGGGGCGATGAAGTGACCCAGCAGAAAAGCTACAACCCGTACTTCCGCTACCCGGTCAGCGATTGGAAAGGGCTTTGCGAAATCCGCGAAGAACGAGCACCTTATGGCACGGCCCGCTTCGAGTTGACGGACTACCGCGCCCAGGGCGACGCGTTCTGGCTGCCGGTCACGGGCGACGCCATGACCGCCCCCAGCGGCCTGAGCATCAGTGCGGGCATGATGATCCTGGTCGATCCGGCCATCCCCGCCGAGCCCGGAAAACTGGTGGTCGCCCAATGGAGCGGGCGGCCCCAGGCGACCTTTCGCCAGTTGCTGGAGGAGAGCGGCCAGCGCTACCTGGTAGCGCTCAATCCCACGTACCCGAAACAGCTGTTGACCGACGAGTGCCGCATCCTCGGCGTTGTCGTCCAAGCCACGGCGAAGTTCTAGCCAGCCGCTTCGAGCTCGACCAGCGCGCAACCTTCTGCAACCATTTCGCCTTCCTGGCAGAACAGCGCCTTGACCACTCCGGCCTGGGGCGCGCGGATGCTGTGCTCCATCTTCATGGCTTCCAGCACCACCAGTTGCGCCCCTGCGTCGACGTGTTGGCCAACCTCAACCAACACCCGGACGATGCTGCCGTTCATCGGCGCGGTCAGGCCGCCCTGATGGGATTGATTAGCTTCGACCGCGGCAATCGGATCGAACAGCGTTACGCCATGCATTTCGCCATCCCAGCGCAGATACAGCGTACGGCCATCGCGTACCGCCAGATGACGGTGACGCACGCCCTGTTGCTCGATCAGCAGATGTTCGCCCAGCAGCTGCGGTGCATCCGCCGCCAAGGTCACCAGACGATCCTGGCCGTTGCAGCTCAGGTGCAGGGTCACCTCGGCAGGCAGTCCGGCGCGAAACCCTCGTTTATCCGCCCAAGGCCCGTCCCCGGACGGTAAGCTCTGCATGAAGGCCGCGCCCGCCGCCTGCCAGAATGCATCGCTCAGTTCCCCAGGGGCCGGCAGCAGCTCATCCTGATAACGCGGAATGAACCCGGTATCCAGCTCGGCTGCGGCGAACGCCGGGTGCCCGATAATGCGCCGCAAAAAGCCCAGGTTGGTCTTCAGGCCGCCAATGGCAAACTCATCAAGCATGCCCAGCAACCGCAGTCGCGCCTGTTCACGGTCTTCGCCCCAGGCAATCAGCTTGCCGAGCATGGGGTCGTAGAAGGGCGACACGCTGTCGCCTTGTTCGACGCCGCTGTCCACCCGACGGCCCGGGCCCGGCGCGGACTCACGGTACAGCGTCAGGTGCCCGGTGGCGGGCAGGAAATCAGTGGCCGGGTCCTCGGCGTACAGCCGTACTTCAATCGCATGGCCGGTCAGCAGCACCTGCTCCTGTGTGATCGGCAGCGCCTCGCCCTGGGCCACGCGAATCTGCCAGGCGACCAGGTCGAGACCGGTAATCGCCTCGGTCACCGGGTGTTCCACCTGCAGCCGCGTGTTCATCTCCATGAAGAAGAACTCGCCGCGCGCGTCCAGCAAAAATTCCACGGTGCCCGCGCCGACATAACCAATGGCCTGGGCCGCACGCACGGCGGCTTCGCCCATGGCCTTGCGTTGTTCAGCGCTCAGGCCTGGCGCCGGCGCTTCCTCGACGACTTTTTGGTGGCGACGCTGGATCGAACAATCGCGTTCATTGAGGTACAGGCAATGCCCATGCTTGTCGGCGAACACCTGAATCTCCACGTGACGCGGCTTGAGCAGGTATTTTTCCACCAGCATCTGCCCATTGCCGAAGGACGACAGCGCCTCACGCTGGGCAGACGCGAGGGCCTCGGCCAGTTGGCTCACGTCCTCGACCACCTTCATGCCCTTGCCACCGCCACCGGCCGTGGCCTTGAGCAGCACCGGATAGCCGATGCGTTCGCAGGCGGCCCGGAAGGTTTCCAGGTCCTGGGCTTCGCCGTGATAACCCGGCACCAGCGGCACGCCGGCGGTTTCCATCAGCGCCTTGGCGGCCGATTTGCTGCCCATGGCATCGATGGCCGAGGCGGGCGGGCCGAGGAAGATCAAACCTGCCGCTTCGATCGCACGGGCAAACCCGGCGTTCTCCGACAAAAAACCATAACCCGGATGGATCGCCTGGGCGCCACTGGCCTGGGCGGCGGTGATCAACTTGTCGATTTGCAGGTAACTGTCGGTAGCCTTGCTACCGCCCAGGTCAACACGAATATTGGCCTCGCGGCTGTGGCGGGCATCGCGGTCGATGGCGCTGTGCACGGCCACGGTGGTCAGGCCCATCGCCTTGGCAGTGCGTATCACCCGGCAAGCGATCTCGCCACGGTTGGCCACCAGCAGCGTCGTCAGTGTGCTCATGAACGCGGCTCCTGAGGCTGCCAGCTCGGTGGGCGTTTTTGCAGGAAGGCGCGCAGGCCTTCCTGGCCCTCGGCGCTGACCCGAATGCGCGCAATGGCATTTTCGCAGTAGCGGCGCAGGGCTGGCGTCAGGGCTCCGTTGCCCACTTCGCGCAGCAAGTCCTTGCTGGCGCGCATCGCCGCCGGGCTGTTTTGCAATAGGTTGGCGATCCACTGCTCCACGTGCTGATCCAGCTCGCCGGAGGGATAGCTTTCTGCCAATAAACCGATATCGCGGGCGCGCTGTCCGCCAAAGCGTTCGGCGGTCAGCGCATAGCGCCGCGCCGCGCGTTCACCGATGGCCTGCACTACAAATGGACTGATCACCGCCGGTGCCAGGCCGATGCGCACTTCCGACAGGCAGAACTGCGCATCGTCCGCGCCAATCGCCATGTCGCAGCAACTGATCAAGCCCAGCGCGCCGCCGTAGGCCGCGCCTTGCACCACCGCCAGGGTCGGGATTTTCAACTTGGCCAGGTTGTACATCAGCTCCGCCAGTTCGCGAGCGTCGTCCAGGTTGGTGTGGTAGTCCAGCTCGGCCGATTGCTGCATCCACGCCAGGTCGGCGCCGGCGCTGAAATGTTTGCCGCGCCCGCGCAGTACCAGGAAACGCAGGGAGGGATCAGCCTGCACCTGGTCGAGGGCGATGATCAGTTCGCGGATCATCTGGGCATTGAACGCATTGTTCTTGGCTTCACGACTGAGCCACAGCGTGGCAAAGCCACGGCTGTCGGTGATCAGTTCGAGGGTGTTGAAATCGCTCATGGGTACAGCTCCATTTACATGCGGAACACGCCGAAGCGGCTCGGCTCGATGGGGGCGTTCAGCGCAGCGGATAAAGCCAGCGCCAGCACGTCACGGGTCTGCATCGGGTCGATGACACCGTCGTCCCACAGGCGCGCGCTGGAGTAGTAGGGGTGGCCCTGGGTCTCGTACTGGTCGAGGATCGGTTGCTTGATCGCCGCTTCTTCCTCGGCGCTGAAACCGGCGCCCGCGCGTACAGCCTGCTCGCGCTTGACCTGCACCAGCACGCCGGCGGCCTGTTCGGCACCCATCACGCCAATGCGAGCATTGGGCCACATCCACAGGAAGCGAGGATCATAGGCGCGACCGCACATGCCGTAGTTACCGGCACCAAAACTGCCGCCGATGATCACCGTGAACTTCGGCACCTTGGCGCAGGCTACGGCGGTGACCAGCTTGGCGCCGTGCTTGGCGATGCCGCCGGCCTCGTATTTCTGGCCGACCATGAACCCTGTGATGTTCTGCAGGAACAGCAGTGGAATGCCGCGCTGGCAGGCCAGCTCGATAAAATGCGCGCCCTTCTGCGCGGCTTCGGCAAACAGGATCCCGTTATTGGCCAGGATCGCAATCGGGTAGCCGTGCAAGTGCGCAAAACCGCATACCAGGGTGGTACCGAATAACGCCTTGAATTCATCGAACACCGAGCCGTCCACCAGCCGGGCGATCACCTCCCGCACATCAAAAGGCTGTTTGGCGTCGGCCGGGATCACGCCGTACAGTTCTTTGCTGCTGTACAGCGGTGCCTCGGGCGTGCGTTGCGACACCTCACCCTGCTTGCGCCAATTGAGGTTGGCCACGCTGCGTCGAGCCAGCGCCAGCGCGTGCTCGTCGTTGTCGGCATAGTGGTCGGCCACGCCTGAGATTTTGCAGTGCACATCGGCACCGCCGAGGTCTTCGGCGCTGACCACCTCACCGGTTGCCGCTTTCACCAGCGGCGGGCCGGCGAGGAAAATCGTTGCCTGGTTGCGCACCATGATCGCTTCGTCCGCCATGGCCGGCACGTAGGCGCCGCCGGCGGTGCATGACCCCATCACCACGGCGATCTGCGGGATGCCCTGGGCGCTCATGTTGGCCTGGTTGAAAAAGATCCGCCCGAAGTGCTCGCGGTCGGGGAAGACCTCGTCCTGACGCGGCAGGTTGGCCCCGCCGGAGTCCACCAGGTAGATGCAGGGCAGGCGGTTCTGCGCGGCGATGGTCTGCGCGCGCAGGTGCTTTTTCACGGTGAGCGGGTAGTAGGAGCCGCCTTTGACGGTGGCATCGTTGGCGATGATCATGCATTCGACGCCTTCCACCCGGCCGATCCCGGCGATCACGCCGGCGGCGGGCACGTCTTCGCCGTACACCTGATGGGCGGCGAGTTGGCTGAGTTCAAGAAACGGCGAGCCGGGGTCGAGCAGGCGGTTGATGCGCTCCCGAGGCAGCAACTTGCCGCGCGAGGTGTGGCGCTCCTGCGCCTTGGCGCCGCCGCCTTGCTGCACCTGCGCAAGCAGGCTGTGCAGGGCGTCGACCTGTTGGCGCATCGCCGCGCTGTTGGCGGCAAACTCTGCCGAGCGGGGGTTGAGTTGGGTGTGCAAGGTGGCCATGGCGCGCTCCTTCAGCGGGTTTCGTTGAAGAGTTCGCGACCGATCAGCATCCGCCGGATCTCACTGGTGCCCGCGCCGATTTCGTACAGCTTGGCGTCACGCAGCAGGCGCCCGGCGGGGAATTCGTTGATATAGCCATTGCCGCCGAGAATCTGGATCGCGTCGAGGGCCATCTGAGTGGCGCGCTCGGCGCTGTAGAGGATCACCCCGGCGGCGTCCTTGCGCGTGGTTTCGCCACGCTCGCAGGCCTGAGCCACCGCGTAGAGGTAGGCGCGGCTGGCGTTGAGCTGGGTGTACATGTCGGCCACCTTGCCCTGGATCAACTGGAATTCGCCGATGCTCTGGCCAAACTGCTTGCGGTCGTGGATGTAGGGCACGATCAGGTCCATGCAGGCCTGCATGATCCCGGTCGGGCCGCCGGAGAGCACCACGCGTTCGTAGTCCAGGCCGCTCATCAGCACTTTCACGCCGCCATTGAGCACGCCGAGGATGTTTTCCTCGGGCACCTGCACGTCATCGAAAAACAGTTCGCAGGTGTTGGAGCCGCGCATGCCCAGCTTGTCGAACTTGTTGCTGCGGCTAAAGCCTTTCCAGTCGCGCTCGACGATGAAGGCCGTGATGCCGTGGGCGCCTTTTTCCAGGTCTGTCTTGGCGTAGATCACGTAAGTGCTGGCGTCGGGGCCGTTGGTGATCCAGGTCTTGCTGCCGTTGAGCACGTAATGATCGCCGCGTTTGTCGGCGCGCAGTTTCATCGAGACCACATCGGACCCGGCGTTCGGCTCGCTCATGGCCAGGGCGCCGACATGTTCGCCGCTGATGAGCTTGGGCAGGTACTTGAGTTTCTGTGCGTGGTTGCCGTTGCGGTTGATCTGGTTCACGCACAGGTTGGAATGCGCGCCGTAGGACAGCGCCACCGACGCCGAACCCCGGCTGATTTCTTCCATGGCCACCACGTGGGCCAGGTAACCCAGGCCGGCGCCGCCGTATTCTTCCGGCACAGTGATGCCCAGCAGGCCCATGTCGCCGAACTTGCGCCACAGGTCGGCGGGAAACAGGTTGTCGACGTCGATCTGGGCCGCGCGAGGCGCGATTTCCTTGCCCACGAAGGACTGCACCTGGTCGCGCAGCATGTCGATGGTTTCACCGAGGGCGAAGTTCAGGGACGGGTAACTCATGGACAGGCACCTTAATGTGAGCTTTGTTTTTGTGTGAATGGCGCGCCGGAGGAGGGCGCTCACCTTTACGTTAACGTAAGCTTGCGTTACAGCGCTGTCAATCGTAGTTTACGTTTACGTCAACCTACAAAAAAGACAACAGGGGTCGTTATGGATCAACCCAATCAGAGCTACAGCCGTGGCGCCCAGGACAAAGCCTTGCTGGCGCAGACCATTGGCCAGGCGTTCGATCAGACCGTTGCACAGTATCCCGATGGCGAAGCCTTGGTGGTGCGCCATCAACAGCGTCGGTACACCTGGCGGCAATTGGCCGAGACCGTGGATGTGCATGCGCGCGCGTTTCTGGCGCTGGGTATGCAGACCGGCGACCGTCTGGGTGTCTGGGCGCCCAATTGCGCCGAGTGGTGCATCAGCCAGATTGCCAGCGCCAAGCTCGGGGTGATCCTGGTGAATATCAATCCGGCGTATCGCAGCAGTGAATTGGACTACGTGCTCAAGCAGTCCGGCTGTCAGTGGCTGGTGTGCGCCGGGTCGTTCAAGTCCTCCGATTACCACGCGATGTTGCAGGAACTGCAACCCGATCTGCGCGGCATCATCAGCCTCGACCCCAACCCGCCAGAAGGCTTTATGCCCTGGTCGCAGCTATCGGCCCTGGGCGCAAGCGTCCCGCCTGAACAACTGCACAACCGCCAAGCCAGCCTGCATTTCGACCAGCCGGTGAATATCCAATACACCTCCGGCACCACCGGCTTTCCCAAAGGTGCCACCCTCAGCCATCACAACATCCTCAATAATGGCTACATGGTCGGCGAAAGCCTCGGCCTGACCGCCCAGGATCGCCTGGTGATCCCGGTGCCGCTGTACCACTGTTTCGGCATGGTCATGGGCAACCTGGGCTGCATCACCCATGGCACTACGATCATCTACCCCAATGACGGCTTCGATCCCCTGCTGACCCTCACCGCCGTCGCCGAAGAACGCGCCACCGGCCTGTACGGCGTGCCCACCATGTTCATCGCCATGCTCGATCACCCGCGTCTTGGCGAATTCGACCTGGCGAGCCTGCGCACCGGCATCATGGCCGGAGCCACATGCCCCATCGAAGTGATGCGCCGGGTAATCAGCCAGATGCACATGAGTGAAGTGCAGATTGCCTACGGCATGACCGAAACCAGCCCAGTGTCCTTGCAGACCGGCGCCGATGACGACTTGGAGCGCCGCGTGACCACCGTCGGTCGCACCCAGCCGCAACTGGAAAACAAGATCATCGACGCCGACGGCAACACCGTCGCGCGCGGAGAGATCGGCGAGTTGTGCACGCGTGGCTACAGCGTGATGCTCGGCTACTGGAACAACCCCGAGGCCACCCGCGAGGCCATCGACGACGCCGGTTGGATGCACACCGGCGACCTGGCGAGCATGGACGCCCAGGGCTACGTGTGCATCGCGGGGCGCAACAAAGACATGATCATTCGCGGCGGTGAGAACGTATACCCGCGTGAAGTGGAAGAATTTTTCTTCACCCACCCGGCAGTGGCGGATGTGCAGGTGATCGGCATTCCGGATGAGCGCTACGGTGAAGCCATCGTGGCCTGGATCAAGTTCCATCCAGGCCATGTGGCCAATGAGCTTGAACTGCAAACTTGGTGCAAGGGCCGCATTGCGCACTTCAAGACGCCCAAGCACTTCAAGTTCGTCGAGGCGTTTCCGATGACGGTAACGGGCAAGATCCAGAAATTCCGCATGCGCGAGATTTCGATTGAGGAGCTCCAGTCGCGCTGACAACGCCAACCCATGTGGGAGCTGGCTTGCCTGCGATGGCGGCGTATCAGGCACAGATGAACTGGCTGACAGACCGCTATCGCAGGCAAGCCAGCTCCCACATTGAATGGCAGAGTGTCAGATGAATGATCAAAATCCAGAAAGCACAAAGGGGACCCGAGGGTCCCCTTTAATGTGTCGTTGCGTGCTCTTTTTTTATTATTGAGGGGCGGTCTATTGTTGTTTTTGGCAACCGTTACCCTTTACCGCTGTTTTGGCGACCCCCATCCGGGGTCAAGAGCAAACGTATTTTTTTGAGCGCTGACTTGCTTCTTCGTTAACGGTCCAACCAGTGGGTAGCTACCTGAGGTAGTTTTATTTTTCTCTAACCGGTTGCGGGTTTCGGCACGCCGTACCCTGCGAAGCACATCTTCTCCAAAAAAATCTGTTAGCTGCGTCTCTGCCGTGTTGTTTTTGTTATGTCAGAGTCGTTTCGTCTTATTTTTATTAGGCTTGGTGCTTTTTATTCTTGTTATGCCATAGAGATAGCAGGAGCCGTGCCAACTTTTTAAATCCCTTTAAAATCAGTAGGTTAAATTTTTACCGAAGATCGAACCCAATCCAATAACCCAAAACCTGTTCCCGTGTTACTCGATATGTAGGCGAGCGGTAACACTTTGTCACGGCTACGCTACTCAACGGGCGTTACGTGCCCTGGCCACGCGCGACCCGGTCGGTCGGCCCAGCACCTTGCTGATCTGCTGGCCCGCACCGATCAATGCCTGCAGGTCGATACCGGTCTCGATGCCCAGGCCATCAAGCAGGTACACCACGTCTTCGGTGGCGACGTTACCGCTGGCGCCCTTGGCGTAGGGGCAGCCGCCGAGTCCCGCGATAGAGCTGTCGTACACGCTGATGCCTTCCAGCAGGCTGGCGTAGATATTCGCGATGGCCTGGCCATAGGTGTCATGGAAGTGCCCGGCCAGCTTGTCCCGCGGCACCTGCGCGCCGACCACCTCGAACAGCCGCCGCGTGGCCCCAGCCGTGCCGGTGCCGATCGTGTCGCCGAGGGACACTTCGTAGCAGCCCATGGCATACAGCTCCCGTGCGACCGCCGCCACTTGCTCCGGTGCGATCTCGCCCTCATACGGGCAACCCAGCACGCACGACACATAGCCACGCACGCTGATCCCGTGCTGCCTGGCCGCGGCCATGATCGGCGCGAAACGCGCCAGGCTTTCGCTGATCGAGCAGTTGATATTGCGCTGGGAAAACGCCTCGGACGCTGCCGCGAACACCGCCACTTCCTTCACCCCGGCCGCCAGCGCGTCTTCAAAACCGCGCAGGTTCGGCGCCAGGGCACCGTAGGTCACGCCGGGCTTGCGCTGGATCTGCGCAAAGACGTCGGCGGAACCGGCCATCTGCGGCACCCATTTGGGCGATACGAAACTGCCGACTTCGATATAGCCCAGGCCCGCCGCGCTGAGGGCGTTCACCAGTCGGACCTTGTCCGCCACGCTGATGGGTTGAGCTTCGTTCTGCAGGCCGTCGCGCGGGCCGACTTCCACCAGGCGTACGTGTGAGGGGAGGGACATGGCAATCACCTTCTGATCAATGGCCGGCCTGGCTCATGGTAGTGGCCAGGGCCTGGGTGCAGCGCTCTTCGGCGGTGTCCAGCTCCAGCTTCATCTGTTCGATGTCCAGCAGTTGCTGTTCCAACTGCTCGCGGCGCTCGGCGATCTTGGCCAGCATGCTGTTGAGCTGGACGTGGTTGCCGCTGCTGGGGTCGTAGAGTTCGATCAACTCGCGGCACTCGGCCAGGGAAAAACCGATGCGCTTGCCGCGCAGGATCAGCTTGAGGCTGACCTTGTCGCGCGCCGAGTAGATGCGCTCCTGGCCCCGGCGTTCCGGCGCCAGCAGGCCCTGTTCTTCGTAGAAACGAATAGCGCGGGTGGTGATGTCGAGCTCGCGGGCGAGGTCGGAGATGCTGTAGGTCGTGCTCATTGGGGCGCTCAACGGATGGCTTGGCGCTAGGCTAGTGGCTGGTTTACGTTAACGTCAAGAGCCACTGTAGTGAGCGGGCTTGCCCCGCGCTGGGTGGCGAAGCCGCCCCAAACCAGGCGACCGAGTTTTATCTGCAACTGGGCGTTGTCCTTATTGGGGCGGCTTCGCCACCCAGCGCGGGGCAAGCCCGCTCACTACAGACAGCCTTTTGCGCAAGAGAAGGTTCAGGCCTGTTTGCCATCCAGCTTCTTTTCGTGGGCGGTTACCTGCTGGCACAACTCAATCATCTGCTCGCGCATCCAGCGGTTAGCCGGGTCCTGGTCGGTGCTTTCGTGCCAGTACAGGTGGGTTTCCACCGCTGGCACGTCGTTGACCGGCAGGTTGAACCAGTGCAGTTCATGACGGCGAGCGAAGCGCTCGGGCACGGTCATGACCATGTCGGTCTGCTGCAACACCTGGGATGCCATCAAGTAATGCTGGGAGCGCAGGGCGATCTTGCGTTGGATGCCCATCTTGCCCAAGGCCAGGTCGACGTGGCCCAGGCCGTTGCGGCGGCTGGAAATATGAATGTGGGTCAGCGACAGGTAGTCGTCCAGGGTCAGCTTGTCTTTACCGGCCATGGGATGGCCCTTGCGCATGGCGCACACATAGCGGTCTTCCATCAGCTTGACGTGGCGTACCTGCGGGTCGGTATTGAGCGGCGCGTCCACGGCAAAGTCCAGGCGCCCGGCGGCCAGCTCCTTGGTGGTCTCACGGCGTTTGGACAGAAAGCTCTCGATCACCACGGTGGGCGCCAGGCGGCGCAGGCGCTGGAACAGCAGCGGCAGGATCACCGCCTCGGTGAGGTCGGTCATGCTGATGCGGTAGGTCTTGGCCGCCTGTTGCGGGTTGAAGATGCGGCTTTCCTGCACCGACACCCGCAGCAACGACAACGCATTGCGCACCGGGCCGATGATGTTCTGCGCCATCGGCGTGGGCACCATGCCTTGGGCGGTACGCACGAACAGCGGGTCGTTGAAGGTTTCCCGCAGGCGCGCCAGAGCGTTGGACACCGCCGGCTGGGTGATGCCGACAATCTGCCCGGCGCGGGTCAGGTTGGCTTCGGTGTAGATCGCGTCAAAGACGATAAACAGGTTGAGGTCGACCTTGCTCAGATTCATTTCGTTGCGCTCTTATTGTTAGGTGGTCATACGTCGATCATATATCGGTGATGAATGTTAATACACGCCGAGAATAGGCTAGGTAAATTATCAACGCTGTTCTAGCATCGATTGCATGACCTAAACAACCTCTCAGAGAAGGGAGCTGCTCATGGATTTCGCCTATTCGCCCAAGGTTCAAGAACTGCGTGAACGCGTCACTGCGTTCATGGACGCTTACGTTTACCCGGCCGAGCCGGTGTTCGAACGCCAGGTCAGCGAAGGCGACCGCTGGCAGCCCACCGCAATCATGGAAGAACTCAAGGCCAAGGCCAAAGCCGAAGGCCTGTGGAACCTGTTTCTGCCCGAATCCGAACTGGGCGCAGGCCTGACCAACCTTGAATACGCGCCGCTGGCCGAAATCATGGGCCGTTCGCTGTTGGGCCCGGAGCCCTTCAACTGCTCCGCCCCCGACACCGGCAACATGGAAGTGCTGGTGCGCTACGCCAATGAAGAGCAGAAACAGCGCTGGCTTGAACCCTTGCTGCGCGGCGAAATCCGCTCGGCCTTTGCCATGACCGAACCCGACGTGGCCTCGTCCGACGCCACCAACATGGCCGCCCGTGCCGAGCGCCAGGGTGACGAGTGGGTGATCAACGGCAAGAAGTGGTGGACCTCCGGCGCCTGCGACCCGCGCTGCAAGATCCTGATCTTCATGGGTCTGAGCAACCCGGACGCGCCGCGCCATCAGCAGCACTCGATGATTCTCGTCCCGGTGGATACGCCCGGTGTGAAAATCCTGCGCCCACTGCCGGTGTTCGGCTACGACGATGCGCCCCACGGTCATGCCGAAGTGCTGTTCGACAACGTGCGCGTGCCCTATGAGAACGTGTTGCTCGGTGAAGGCCGCGGTTTTGAGATCGCCCAGGGTCGCCTCGGCCCGGGACGGATCCACCACTGCATGCGCTCCGTCGGCATGGCCGAACGCGCCCTGGAATTGATGTGCAAACGCTCGGTCAGCCGTAGCGCCTTCGGCCAGCCGCTGGCGCGGTTGGGCGGCAATATCGACAAGATCGCCGACTCACGCATGGAGATCGACATGGCACGCCTGCTGACCCTGAAAGCGGCGTACATGATGGACACCGTGGGCAATAAGGTGGCGAAAAGCGAAATCGCCCAGATCAAGGTTGTTGCGCCGAATGTGGCCTTGAAGGTGATCGACCGCGCGATCCAGATCCATGGCGGCGCCGGTGTTTCCAACGACTTTCCGCTGGCCTATATGTACGCCATGCAGCGCACCCTGCGCCTGGCTGATGGGCCGGATGAAGTGCACCGCGCGGCGATTGGCAAATTCGAGATCGGCAAGTACGTGCCCAAAGAGCTGATGCGCGGCGGGCAATAACACCGAGTCGCCTGCATCGCGGGCAAGCCCGGCTCCCACAGTAGAACTCGTCCAACTGTGGGAGCCGGGCTTGCCCGCGATGAGGCCAGTATTCACAGCACAAATTCCAAGGCTCAATACACCCAAACCTCCACCCGCCGATTCTTGATCCTGCCTTCATCCGCCGTATTCGCCGCCACCGGCATCTGCGCGCCAAACCCACGAATGTCCCTGAGCACCACGCCACTCTTGACCAGCTCGCGGCGCACCGCCATTGCGCGCAATTTCGACAGCAACGCCGCGCGCTGCGGGTCGTTCTTCACGTCACCAAAGCCCACCAGCGTGACTTGCTTGCGAAGCTTGCCGTGGCGCTTTATATAAGCCACCACCCGTTGCAGATCCTGGCGCGCCTTGTTGTCGAGGCTTGCGCTGCCTTCCTCAAACCGGAAATTCACCGTCAAACGCTGAGCGTCACGCGCAATGGCTTGATAGTCCTCGGGCATCGACGGGCGCGGCTCAACGTCCATCGCCTGCACCTGCTGTGCGATAAACCCGTTGGCCGCCACGATCGCCTGGCCCTTGCTGCTCTGGGTAAAGTCCACCAGTGCCTTGGCCCACGGATTGCGCCCCGACGGCGGCAAATAAAAGAACAAGCGCCGGGACAGCGGGTAGTCCTCGGTGGCAATCAGGCTGTTCAGCGGCAACATGGCTTGCGAGTCGCCATCCACGATCGCCACGGCCTTGGCCTGTCGCACATAGGGCAGGCCGATAAAACCAATGCCCTGGGGATCCTGGCTCACCGCATCCGACAATTGCTCGCTGGACTCGAAACGCTTGGCCGACGCCGCGAGGGGCTTGCCGCGCAGGCGCAGCACCAGTTCCTTGAACGTATCGTAGGTGCCGGACTGGTCATCGCGCGCATACAAATGGATAGGCCCGCCGATACCGCCCAACGCCTCCCAGGTGCGGATATCGCCATTGAAGATCTGCGCCAGTTGCTCAGTGTTCAGCGTATTCAGCGGGTTTTGCGGGTTGAGGATGATGGCCAGGCCGTCGATGGCGATCACCTGTTCGGCGTCGGGGCTTTTCAGGTCGCCCAGCGGTTCAAGGTCGACCAGTTCGCTGTCCTTGATCGGGCGCGACGAGGCGGCGAGATCGGCAGTGGATTTTTTTACTGCGCTGAACCCGGTGCTCGAACCGTGGGCTGCGATTTCGACCGTGACTGTTTTGCCTTGGCGGGTCTTGCCGACCACGCGTTGCTCATTGGCACCGTCGCCAGGCTCGCCATGCACCGCCTGCAAGCCCTGCTGCTCCATCATGCCCTTGACCAACGCAGGCCCCAGCGCCGCGCCAATGGTGTTGGAGCCCTGGATGCGCAAGGCGGGGCCTTGTTCAGGAACGGGCAGGGGAGCGGAAATAGCGCAGAGGGGGAAAACGGTCAGCAGGAACAGAACGCGCAGCCTCATGCCGGCACCTCAGGCCAAAGGGAGTGCCGCGAGAATAAGTCAGGCAGGTTGCATAAATATGACTGATACGCCAGGGATCAAGCTGTGGGAGCTGGCTTGCCTGCGATTGCGGTGGGCCAGTGAGAAATAAGTAGCTGACACACCGCTATCGCAGGCAAGCCAGCTCCCACATTTAGATCTTCATCAGCCTTTGGATCAGCTCAGTTCAAGCCAGATCGGCGCATGATCCGACGGTTTCTCCAGCCCGCGCAGCTCGTAATCCACCCCTGCATCCTTGACCCGCCCCAGCAAACCATTGGACGCCAGGATCACGTCAATTCGCAGCCCGCGCTTGGGTTCATCTTCAAAGCCACGGCTGCGGTAGTCGAACCAGCTGAATCGGTCGACCACGTCCGGGTTCAGGTGGCGGAAACTGTCCACCAGGCCCCAGTTTTTCAAGCGGGCCATCCACTCGCGCTCTTCCGGCAGGAAGCTGCACTTGCCGGTCTTGAGCCAGCGCTTGGCGTTGTCGGCACCGATGCCGATGTCGCAATCTTCCGGGGAAATATTCACGTCACCCATCACTACCAGCGCCTGGTCATTGCTGAACTGGCTTTCGAGCAGCTGCTGCAGGTCTTCATAGAAGCGCTGCTTGGCCGGGAACTTGGTCGGGTGGTCGCGGCTTTCGCCCTGGGGGAAATAGCCGTTCATGATCGTGACCGGCTGGCCGTGTTCATCGGCGAAAGTGCCCCAGATAAACCGGCGCTGGGCGTCTTCTTCGTCACTGGCAAAGCCTTTGTGCAGGCTCAGCGCCGGCAGGCGCGAAAGCAGGGCCACGCCGTAGTGACCTTTCTGGCCGTGGTAGTACACGTGATAGCCCAGGGCTTGTACTTCGGCCAACGGGAACTGGTCGTCGTGCACCTTGGTTTCCTGCAGGCCGATCACATCCGGTTGGTGCTTTTCGATCAGCGCCGCCAGTTGATGAGGGCGGGCGCGCAGCCCGTTGATATTGAAGGAGACGATTTTCATGGTCGCAGGTGAAGTCCTGGCAAAAGGGCGATGCTAGCGGACAAGTCGGACGGGGGCCAGCGTGGCGGTATGGCCGTTGCGCTGCTAATGTCTGGGAACGACTCGTGCCGCTTGGGTTCGTACCCATGAGCACGCCGCCCTTCGAGCGGTGCCCAGGGAGATTCATTGTATGTCCGACACGCTGACCGCCACTGCCGAAATTCGCCTGCTCAACAGCGGCTATTCCCGCGAGGCCCGCTCCCTGCTGTATCAAGCCTATCGTCACGAACCGACCTTTGCCTACATCTTCGAAGCCGAGCGTGCGGGCTACGAGCAACGGGTACGTGCCACCGTGCGTGAGTTGGTCAAGCAGCATTTCTTTCAGAAACTGCCCGCAATCGGCCTGTTCGTCAACGACCGCCTGATCGGCATCGCCCTGATCGCACCACCGCAGCGACGCCTGGGGATCACCGAGAGCTGGGCCTGGCAAATTCGCATGTGGCTGAGCACCGGCGTGCGCGGCACGCGGCGTTACCTCGACTACCATCACGCGGTATTGGCCTGCCTGCCCAGCGAGTCGGTGCATGTGCTGCCCTTGTTGGGCATTCACCCGCAGTTCCAGGGCAAACACTACGGCGAGCAGTTATTGGAGGCGGTACACAATTGGTGCGCCGAAGACCCGCATTCATCCGGCGTGGTGCTGGATACGGGCAATTCACGCTACCTGGATTTCTATAAGCGTCAGGGCTACGAGGAAATTGGTGAGGTCGCCGTAGGTCCTATCCTGGAACACGTGTTTTTCCATCCCAACCCCCAGGCGGTACAGGCGGCTAAGGCTTAACTCAGAATTTTTCAGAAATGTCTGAGTTCTAAAACTCTCTCCAGCTCGTGTAGCATCCGCGCCTATGAAGTTTCCAGGAAGATTTACCAGCGGCTTGATTCTGCTGTTCACAAGCTGCGGTGCCTTGGCGCAAAGCGAGTTGGACGTGCGAATCACGCCTTCGAACGACGCGTTGAAAGCCAACATAGAGGGCTACATCGGCGGGGTCGGCGATCGTGATGAAGAGGCCTTGCTGCGGTTCAGCCGAGGCGCCGAGGAGCAGGCGCGCAAAGCCGCCCAGGCCTTGGGCTTCTATCAACCCCAGATCAACAGTGAGGTGAAGGGCGGCAAAATCCCGCGCCTTGTCCTCACCATCGACCCCGGCGAGCCGGTGCATTTGCGTAACGTGACCATCCGGGTCGACGGCCAGGCCGCGGGCCTCAAGGTCTTTCGCGTGCCCGTCAGCGACGACCTCAAGTCCGGCGCGGTGCTCAACCACGGCCATTACGAAGACGCCAAGCGCCTGATCCAGAACCAGGCCTCGCGCTACGGTTTTTTCAGCGGGCGCTTTACCCGGCAGACACTTTCGGTAGACCCGCAGGCTGGCGTCGCCGATATCGAACTGGTCTACGACAGTGGCCCGCGCTACACCCTCGGAAAAGTCAGCTTTGCCGGCGATACACCGTTCGACGACGACCTGCTGCAACGCATGGTGCCTTTCAAAAGTGGTACGCCCTACGATTCCGAACTGATTGCCGAACTCAACCAGAACCTGCAAGCCAGCGGCTTCTTCGAAGGCGTGCGCGTGGACGCCGCGCCCGCGGCTTCGACCGACGACATCATCCCCGTGGCCGTGCGCCTGGAAACCCGCAAGCCGCGCACCATGGGCCTGGGTCTCGGGTTCTCCACCGACGTCGGCCCACGCGGCCGGGCCAACTGGACCCGCCACTGGGTCAACCCCCAAGGGCACAGCTATGGTTGGGAGGCCGAACTGTCGGCGCCGCGCCAGAACGTCGGCCTGTGGTACGACATTCCGCTGGACCCACCGCTGACCGACAAGCTGCGCTTTGCCGGCGGTTACCAGAATGAAGAGATCGCCAATACCGACACCCTGAGTAAGTTGCTCACCTTTGGCCCCGAATGGCACAGCAAGTTGCCCAGCGGCTGGACCCGGGTGATCTCGCTCAAATACCAGCGCGAAGAATATCGCCTGGGCGACGACTCGGGGCTGAGCAACCTGGTGATGCCGGGTATCAGCTATTCGTACCTGCGCAGCGACAACCGCATCGATCCGCACAATGGCTATCGCCTGGCGTTCGATGCCAAGGTCGCCAAGGAAGGACTGGGCTCCGACACCAACCTGCTTTACGGTACCGCCATGGTCAAAGGCCTGACCACCCTGTGGGACAACCACCGCTTCCTGGCGCGCGCGCAGGTGGGCGGCAGCGCAACCAACGGCTACACGTCGGTGCCGCCGTCGCTGCGTTTCTTTGCCGGTGGCGACCAGAGTGTGCGTGGCTACGAGTACCAGACCCTGTCGCCAGAGAACGACCGCGGCGATCGCATCGGCGGGCGCTACATGGTGGCCCTGAGCGCCGAGTATCAATATTCCATCGCCGAAAAATGGCGGATCGCAACCTTCATCGACCAGGGCAACTCGTTCAATACCCTGGAAATGCCGAGCCTCAAGACCGGCGTCGGCGTCGGCATCCGTTGGGTGTCGCCGGTGGGGCCGATCCGCCTTGACTTGGCCCATGCCCTCGAGGATCCGGGCGGCGTTCGGTTGCACTTTTCCATGGGGCCTGAGCTGTGATGCGTGGAGTGAAAATAGCCGGGCTGGCCGTGGTGGCCATCCTTGCCGTGCTGCTACTGGCGCTGTGGACGGTGCTGGGCACCCAGGCGGGCAGCCGCTGGGCGCTGGGCCGCGTACCGGGTTTGCATGTAGAGAATTTCCAGGGGCATCTGGGCGGCCAGTGGAGCGCCGACCATCTGTTGTGGCAGCAGGACAGTAGCCGCGTCGAACTCACGGCGCCCCTGTTTGACTGGTCGCCGGCATGTCTGCTGCGCCTGACCTTGTGCATCGACCGCTTGGATGTGGAACAGGTCAGCCTGCAGTTTCCAGCGGGCACCGAGGACAGCAGCGGGCCGATCCAGTTACCCGATCTGGACTTGCCGCTGGCCGTCGAATTGGGCGATGTTCGCGTCGGTAGGCTGCTGTTCAACGGCGTCGAAGAACTCAAGGGCCTGCAACTGGCCGCGCATTGGACCGCTGCCGGGCTGCAGCTCGATTCGGTGCACCTGCAACGCGATGACCTGGTGCTGGACCTGGCCGGTCTGCTGCAACCCAGTGGCGACTGGCCGTTGACCGCCAGCGGTAACCTGAGCCTGCCCTACGCGCCGGGCGGCGCAGCGTGGAACGTTGCGATCAAGCTTGATGGCGACCTGCTCAAGACCCTCAAACTCGACGCCGACAGCACGGGCTATCTGCCGGCCAAGCTCACCGGTGAACTGCAACCCCTGGCGGAAAACCTCCCGGCTCAATTGCACATCACCGCGGACGGCTTCAAGCCCAGCGCCGACTTGCCGGATACCTTGCAGCTCAATCAACTCGACCTCAGTGCCAAGGGTGATTTGAAAAACGGTTACCAACTGCTCGGCAAGGCCGTGCTCCCGGCGGAAAAAGGCCCGGTGCAGATGCTTCTGCAGGGCAAGGTTGACGCCAAGGGCGCGCAGATCGCCGGGCTGGACTTGAACGCCGGTGACAAGCAAAGCCTGAAACTCACGGCGCAGTTGGACTGGCAACAAGGCTTCAGCGCCGACGCCAAGGTCGATTGGCAAGACTTTCCCTGGCATCGTCTCTATCCGCTGCTCGATGAACCACAAGTCGTGCTCCGTACGTTCAATGCTGAGGTCTCCTACAAAGACGGCAACTACCTGGGCAATCTCAAGGCCGATCTCGACGGCCCCGCCGGAACATTCAATGTGGTCACACCGTTCAGTGGCGACCTCAAGCAACTCTTCCTGCCCGAACTGAAACTCAGCGCCGGCCAGGGCAAGGCCGAAGGCCACCTGAACCTGCAATTCGCCGATGGCATTGCCTGGGACACGGCCCTGGACCTGTCGGCACTGAACCCGGCGTACTGGGTGGCGGAGTTGCCCGGCACCCTGGCCGGGCCGTTGCGCAGCAAGGGCGCGTTCAAGAACGAGCAGCTCAAGCTCAATGCCGACCTCGACCTCAAGGGCAGCCTGCGTGGGCAGACCGCGGTGCTGGCGGCCAAGGCCGAAGGCGCGGGCGAGCAGTGGACTCTCGCCAACCTGGATGTTCGCCTCGGCGATAACCGCATCCATGGCAGCGGCAGCCTGCAGCAACGCCTGGCCGGGCAGATCGATATCAAATTGGCGCGCCTGGCCCAGCTGTGGCCGCAATTACGCGGGCAGGTCAACGGCCGTCTCGACGTGGCCGGCAGCCTCAAGGCGCCGCAAGGCAAACTCGCACTCAAGGGCCAGCAATTGGCATTTGCCGACAATCGCCTGCAGAGCCTCACCCTCGACGCCAGCCTCGATAACGCCCAGCGCGCCAGGCTCGACCTCAAGGGCAGCGGTATCCAATCCGGTGACACTCAGGTCGGCACCCTGACCGCCAGCGCCCAGGGCGATATCAAGCAGCAAAAGGTCCAGCTGGATTTGGCCGGCCCCTTGGTTAAGCTGGCGCTGGCGTTGGACGGTAACCTCGACCACGGCAACTGGCGTGGGCGCCTGGCCAGTGGCGATGTGCAAGCCGGTGGCCAGGCCTGGAAGCTGCAGGCACCGGCGAAGATCGAGCGCCTGGCCGATGGCAGGTTGACGTTTGCCGCGCACTGCTGGGTGTCCGGCCCCGCCAGCCTGTGCGGCGAGGACCAGCGGCTGATGCCCGAGCCGAAGCTGCGCTACCACCTCAAGCAATTTCCCATCGGCAGCCTGGCGGCGTTCATGCCCAAGGATTTTGCCTGGCAGGGCAAGCTCAACGCCGACCTGCAACTGGACCTGCCCGACAGCGGCCCCAAAGGCCTGGTCTCGGTGGATGCCAGCGGCGGCACCTTGCGCGTCAAGGACAAGCACCAGTGGCTGGACTTCCCCTACGACACCCTGAAGCTGGACACCACCCTCAACCCCAAGCGTATCGACACGCAGCTGAACTTCCATGGCGGCAAGCTCGGCGAGCTGCTGTTGCAGGCGCAGATCAACCCCTTGCCGAAAGACAAGCCGATCACGGGCAACTTCAGCCTGGTTGGCCTCGACCTCGCGGTGGCACGGCCATTTGTGCCGATGGTGGAAACCCTCAGCGGCAAGCTCAATGGCAGCGGCCGCCTCTCCGGTGGCTTGCTCGCGCCTCAGGTCAACGGCAACGTCAACCTGGTGGGCGCTGAGGTTTCCGGTCCGGAACTGCCCCTGAGCCTGGAAGACCTGAACGTGCAGGCGCTGATCGCCGGCGACAGCGTGCAGCTCAACGGCGGCTGGCGCAGTGGCAAGGCCGGGCAGGGCAGACTCAAGGGCCGGATCGACTGGGGCCAGGCCCTGGCGATGGACCTCAAGCTGCAAGGCGCGCAACTGCCGGTGACGGTCGAGCCTTACGCGGTGCTGGAAGTGGCGCCCGACCTGACCATCAGCCTGAAGAACGACAAGCTGGCGGTCGCCGGCAAGGTGCACATCCCACGTGGGGACATCACGGTGCGCGAACTGCCACCGTCGACCGTCAAGGTCTCGGACGACACCGTGATCGTCGGCAGCCAGACCGAAGAGGGCAAGCCCGCGATGGCGATGGCTATGGATATCGACGTGGTGGTTGGCGAAGACAGGCTCAACTTCTCAGGCTTCGGCCTCACCGCCAAGGTGCAGGGCCACGTGCATATCGGCGATAACCTCGACACCCGTGGCGAGCTATGGCTGAACGATGGTCGCTACCGCGCCTATGGCCAGAAACTCGATGTGCGACGGGCACGGCTGCTGTTCGCGGGGCCGCTGGACCAGCCATACCTGGACATCGAAGCGATCCGCAAGACCGACGATGTGGTCGCCGGCATCCGCCTGAGCGGCAGCGCCGAACAGCCCACCACGCAGATCTTCTCCGAACCGGCCATGAGCCAGGAGCAGGCGCTGTCCTACCTGGTGCTGGGGCGTCCGCTGAGCACCGGCGGCGAAGACAACAACATGCTCGCCCAGGCCGCGCTGGGGCTGGGGTTGATGGGCAGCGCCGGGGTCACGTCGGACCTGGCGAAGAACTTGGGCATCCAGGATTTCGAACTGGATACCCAGGGCAGCGGTAACAGCACAGCCGTGGTGGCCAGCGGCAAGATCACCGAGAAACTCAGCCTGCGTTACGGGGTAGGGGTGTTCGAGCCGGCCAGCACCATTGCCTTGCGCTATCTGTTGAGCAAGAAGGTGTATCTGGAGGTGGCGAGCGGCGTGGCCAGCTCCCTGGATATCTTCTACAAGCGCGATTTCTGATCCGTACTCGGTCAAAAATGTGGGTACCACATGACCCTCAAAACTGACAAATTTCTCTGTAGTGAGCGGGCTTGTCGAATCGTCGCACCGCCCGCGCTGGGTGGCGAAGCCGCCCCAAACCAGGCGACTCGGTTTTGTCTCTAAATCGGCGGCGACTGTATTAGGGCGGCTTCGCCACCCAGCGCGGGACAAGCCCGCTCACTACAAATGGGTCATGCGGCCGCAGAAAATGCGTGGCTCGCTATGACCATCGCAGGCAAGCCAGCTCCCACAGGTATCTGCAGTTCAGCCTGCTCATCGTGCAGTTACCAAGCAAGCTAATAATTCCGTTTGACATTCGCTGCCTAAGCAGTAATATCTCGTCACACATTCACTGCCTAGGCAGTAATAAGGTGACTCTCGATGCCGCACTTCACCCCTGAAAACTTCCACAACTGCCACCTCGGCCTGTTGCTGGGGCGCGCCGCGATTCTCAAGGACCGCATCATCGACACCCACATGGAACCCCACGGCATCACCGCCGCGCAGTTCAAGGTGTTGATCATCATGGCCCAATTCGGCGTCGACACCCCGGCGGAGCTGTGCCGCAACCTGTCCCTGGACAGCGGTTCGATGACGCGGATGCTCGACCGTCTGGAGCAAAAAGACTTGCTCAGCCGCAAACGCTCCGAGCTGGATCGCCGCCAGGTGCAGTTGGTGCTGACCGCCGGCGGCCAGCGCCTGGCGGACCTGCTGCCGCACATTGGCGCCCAGGCGCTGAACCAGCTGGCCGGCGCACTGGAGCCTGGCGAGCTGGAAACCCTGGAACGCATCCTCAAGAAAATTCTGGTAGCTGCCGGTGATCCCATCACCCTGCAGCGGGTAGGTAACACATGAACACACGTGCCCTTTGCCTGGTGCTCGCCGCCATGAGCATGGCCGGTTGCGCCAATTACAGCGGCCTCGATACCCAAGGCAAGCGCCTGGACGCCAATACCCTGCACACCGGGCAGTCCCTGAACGGCGTGACCCTGTCGAGCGCCGCCTGGCCCAGCGCCGACTGGTGGAAAAGCCTCGGCGACCCGCAGCTCGACGGCCTGATCCAGGAAGCCCTGCACAACAGTCCCGACATGCAAGTGGCCAGCGCCCGCGCCCACCAGGCCGAAGCCGCCGCTTACGCCGCCAACGCCGAGCGCATGCCGACCCTGGATGCCAGCGCCGGTGTCAGCCGTTCTCGCCTGGCCAAAGACCAGGACCCGCGCGGCGAAGGCGACGCCTATTCGACCGTGCGCAACATCGGCGCCAGCTTCAATTACAACTTCGACCTCTGGGGCGGCCAGCGCGCCGCCTGGGAAGCCGCGTTGGGCGAGGCCCGTGCCGCCCAGGTCGATCAGCAGGCAGCGCGCCTGACCCTGGCCGCCAACGTCGCCAAGGCCTACAGCGACCTGGGCCAGGCGCATATTGTGCGAGACCTGGCCAATGACGACCTCAAGCGCACCCGGCAGATGCTCGACCTGGGCAAGCGGCGCCTGGATTCGGGTATCGACAGCCAGTACCAGTACCAGCAGACCGAGAGCCTGGAAGCCAGCTCGCAGTCGCAACTGATCGATGCGGAAAAACAGCTGCAGAGCGCGAAAATCGCCCTGGCCGTGCTGCTCGGCAAAGGCCCGGACCGTGGCAACGAACTGGCGCGGCCCACCGTGCTCAAACCCGGCGCGGTCGCCGTGCCTTCGGTGCTGCCCGCCGAACTGCTGGGCCGTCGCCCGGACCTGATCGCCGCGCGCTGGCGAGTCGAGGCCGCCAGCAAGAACATCGACGCCAGCAAGACCCGCTTCTACCCCAACCTCAACCTGAGCGCGAGCGCCGGGGCCGAGTCATTGCTGGGCGATGCGATGTTCGGTTCGGCCAGCCGTTTCTTCAATATCGCGCCGACGCTCTCGCTGCCGATCTTCGACGGCGGCCGCCTGCGCGCCGACCTCGATGCCCGCGATGCCGACTACGACCTGGCGGTGGCCCAGTACAACAAGACCCTGGTGCAAGCCCTGGGCGATATCGGCACCACCCTCTCGCAACTGCGCGACACCGGCCGGCAGATCCAGGCCCAGCAACACGCCGCGGACATTGCCCAGCAGTCCTACGACACCGGCGTGCAGCGCTACAGCTCGGGGATCGGTAACTACCTGGATGTGCTCAGCATCGAGCAGCAATTGCTGCAGGCCCAGCGCCAGCTGGCGAGCCTGAATGCCGCGCAGATCGATCTGTCGATTCAATTGATGCAGGCCCTGGGTGGCGGCTACGGCGCCAACAACGTGGCCGCAACTACCCCCGCCACACGCTCGGAATAATTTGAGGTATTTGTCATGGCCACTGCCGACAGCAACAATGCAACTGAACAACCCAAGCAAGACAACAACCCACGCAAACGCAAAGTGATGCTGATCGGCCTGGCGCTGATCGTCATCCTCGCCATTGTCGGCGTGTGGGGCTGGTATGAACTCTACGGTCGCTTCAACGAAAGCACCGATGACGCCTATGTGAACGGCAACGTGGTGGAAATCACCCCGCTGGTCACCGGCACGGTGGTGAGCATCGGCGCCGACGATGGCGACCTGGTCCATGAAGGCCAGGTGCTGGTCAACTTCGACCCGAACGACGCCGCTGTTGGCCTGCAAAGTGCCCAGGCCAACCTGGCCCGCACCGTGCGCCAGGTGCGGGGTTTGTACAGCAATGTCGATGGCATGAAGGCCCAGGTCAACGCGCAGAAAGCCGACGTGCAAACCGCCCAGGACAACTACAACCGACGCAAGACCCTGGCCCAGGGCGGCGCGATCTCCCAGGAAGAGCTGTCCCACGCGCGTGACAGCCTGACCGCGGCGAAGAACGCGCTGACCAACCTTGAGCAGCAACTCAAATCCACCAATGCCCTGGTGGATGACACGGTGATTTCGTCCCACCCGGATGTGCAGTCCGCCGCCGCGCAATTGCGCCAAGCCTATCTGACTAATGCGCGCAGCACCTTGATTGCGCCGGTCACCGGCTACGTGGCCAAGCGCACCGTGCAACTGGGCCAGCGCGTACAACCCGGCACGGCGTTGATGGCAGTGATCCCGCTGAACCAGCTGTGGATCGACGCCAACTTCAAGGAAACCCAACTGCGCGACATGCGCATTGGCCAGCCGGTGGACATCGAGTCGGACATCTACGGCAGCGACGTGAAGTACAGCGGCACCGTCGACAGCCTGGGCGCCGGCACCGGCAGCGCGTTCGCCCTGCTGCCGGCACAGAACGCCACCGGTAACTGGATCAAGATCGTGCAACGGGTGCCGGTGCGCATCCATATCAACGCCGACGAACTGGCCAAACACCCGCTGCGCGTGGGCCTTTCCACCGTCGTGAACGTGGACCTGCACGACCAGAGCGGCCCGGTGCTGGCGCAACAGCCACCACAAAAGGCCTCGTTCACCACCAACGTGTATGACCGCCAATTGGCCGAGGCTGACGCGATGATCACCCAGTTGATCCACGACAACAGCAGCGCCGCGCCCAAGGCTGCGCAACGCTGATGAGCAATAACGCCTCCTTCACGCCACCCAGCCTGTTGATGGCCACCATCGGCCTGTCGCTGGCGACCTTTATGCAGGTGCTCGACACCACCATCGCCAACGTGGCGTTGCCGACCATTTCCGGCAACCTCGGCGTGAGTTCGGAGCAGGGCACCTGGGTGATCACCTCGTTTGCGGTGAGCAACGCCATCGCCTTGCCGCTTACCGGCTGGCTGAGCCGCCGCTTTGGCGAGGTGAAGCTGTTTCTGTGGGCGACCATCCTGTTTGTGCTGGCCTCGTTCCTTTGCGGTATTTCCACCTCGATGCCCGAGCTGATCGGCTTTCGCGTACTGCAAGGCTTGGTCGCCGGTCCGCTGTACCCGATGACCCAGACGCTGCTGATCGCGGTGTACCCGCCGGCCAGGCGCGGCATGGCCCTGGCGTTACTCGCGATGGTCACGGTGGTGGCGCCAATTGCAGGTCCCATCCTCGGCGGCTGGATCACCGACAGCTACAGCTGGCCGTGGATCTTCTTTATCAACGTGCCCATCGGCGTCTTTGCGGTGATGGTGGTGCGTTTGCAACTGAAGAAGCGCCCGGTGGAAACCAGCTACCAGCCGATGGACTACGTCGGGTTGCTGAGCCTGATCGTTGGGGTCGGTGCTTTGCAGATCATCCTCGACAAGGGCAATAACCTGGACTGGTTCGAATCCAACTTCATCATCATTGGCGCGGCGATTTCGGTGATCGCCCTGACGGTGTTCGTGATCTGGGAAATGACCGACAAGCACCCGGTGGTTAACCTGCGCTTGTTTGCCTACCGCAACTTTCGCATCGGCACCATTGTGCTGATCGGCGGATATGCCGCTTTCTTTGGCATCAACCTGATCCTGCCGCAGTGGCTGCAAACCCAGATGGGCTACACCGCCACCTGGGCCGGACTGGCGGTGGCGCCGATCGGTATTCTGCCGGTGCTGATGTCACCGTTCGTGGGCAAATATGCGCACAAATTCGACCTGCGTCTGCTGGCGGGGCTGTCGTTCCTGGCAATGGGCTTGAGCTGCTTCATGCGTGCCGGTTTCACCAATGAGGTGGACTTCACCCACATCGCCCTGGTGCAGTTGTTCATGGGGATCGGCGTCGCGCTGTTCTTCATGCCGACCTTGAGCATCCTGATGTCCGACCTGCCGCCGCAGCAGATTGCCGACGGCGCGGGCCTTGCGACTTTCCTGCGCACATTGGGCGGCAGCTTCGCGGCGTCGCTTACCACCTGGATCTGGATTCGCCGGGCGGACCAGCACCATGCGTACATGAGCGAGAACATGACCGCTTATGACTCGACCACGCGCGATGCGTTGCAGGCGCTCGGGGGAGCGGGGCAGAAGGCCTACTCGCAGCTGGACCAGATCCTCACCAGCCAGGCGTACATGATGTCCACCGTGGATTACTTCACGTTGATGGGATGGATCTTCGTGGCGTTGATGTTGCTGGTGTGGCTGGCCAAGCCGCCGTTTGGCGCCAAGGCCGGGCCGCAAGCCTCAGGCCACTGACCGCAAAGGTTGGAATGCAATCCACTGTGGGAGCTGGCTTGCCTGCATCGTATTGAGGCCGCAGAAGCTACCCTGTAGTGAGCGGGCTTGCCCCGCGCTGGGTGGCGAAGCCGCCCCAATAAAGGCACCACCGAGTTCCAGACAGAACCAGGTCGTCTGGGTTGGGGCCGCTTCGCCGCCCAGCGCGGGGCAAGCCCGCTCACTACGGAGAGATTCGTCAGCTTCTGAACGATATGGCTATCGCAGGCAAGCCAGCTCCCACAGTGGATTTGTGTTGCCTGCTCGTCAGGCGCCAGGCAACGCCAACTGCGGATTGACGAAGTCAAACGCCGCCAATTGAAACCCTTGCTCATCCACCTGCAACGCCCAGCCTTGCTTGTCCCAGTCCCCCAGCACAATGCGCCTGGCCGCCTGGTCGCCAATCTGCAGCTTATGAATGGCGGGGCGGTGGGTGTGGCCATGGACCAGGGTGCGTACGCCAAAGTGCTGCATCACCCGTGGCACTTCCTCGGGGGTGACATCGACGATGTCGTTGGCTTTCATGCGCGTCTGCGCACGGCTTTCGCTGCGCAGTTTGCGCGCCAGCCGGTGCCGTGTGCCCAACGGCAGATGCCGCAGGATAAACAGCACAACCGGGTTGCGCAGGATGCGCCGCAGCTTCATGTAGCCGACGTCGCGGGTGCAGAGGCTGTCGCCGTGCATCAACAGCACAGGTTCGCCATGGAGCTGCACGACACTCGGGTCCTTGAGCAAGGTGGCGCCTGCCGCTTTGCAGAACGCCTTGCCGATCAGGAAGTCGCGGTTGCCGTGCATGATGAAAATCGGGGTGCCGCTGTCGCTGAGTTCGCGCAGGGCGGCGCAAATCGAGCGTTGGAACGGTGTCATCCCATCGTCGCCAATCCAGGCTTCAAAGAAGTCCCCCAGAATGTACAACGCCTGGGCGCCACGGGCGCGGCCGTGGAGCAGATCCAGAAACGCCCGGGTAATGTCCGGGCGTCCCTCTTCCAGATGCAAGTCTGAAATCAGCAATATCACCCAACGATCTCGGCTTTCTCGACGATCACGTCTTCTACCGGAACGTCCTGGTGACCGGCTTTACCGGTGGTCTGCACGCCTTTGATCTTGTCGACCACGTCCTGGCCTTCGGTGACTTTACCGAACACCGCGTAGCCCCAACCCTGGGTGTTCTTGCCGGTGTGGTTGAGGAAAGCGTTGTCGGCCACGTTGATGAAGAACTGCGCGGAGGCCGAATGCGGCTCCATGGTACGGGCCATGGCGACGGTGTACTTGTCGTTCGAAAGGCCGTTGTCCGCTTCGTTCTGGATGCTTGGGCGCTTGTCTTTCTTTTCTTTCATGCCAGGCTCGAAACCGCCGCCCTGGACCATGAAGTTGCCGATGACACGGTGGAAAACGGTGTTTTCGTAGTGGCCGGCCTTAACGTATTCGATGAAGTTGGCGACGGTGATCGGCGCTTTCTCGGCGTTCAGCTCGATGACGATGTCACCGTGGTTGGTGGTCAGTTTGACTTGAGTCATGTTCACTACTCTTTTCAGGGAATTCGTGGGTTTGGGTGCCTGAGCACCACGACCGGTTTGGCGAAACGGCGGCCAAGGCGCGCAGTTTAGCGTGCCTGCCAGGAATTTCGAGGTGGTTTTTTACCGCCGGTGCATTAAATGCAGCAGTTTTCGGTGCTGCCCTGTCAGGTGCTTGACAGCATCGGCTATGATAACGCCTTTGTTTTGTCGGCCTAGCCCGGCCATGTACTTGTCTGTTCAAGGATCCTATGAGCAAGCCCACTGTCGACCCTACCTCGAATGCCAAGGCCGGACCTGCCGTCCCGGTCAATTTCCTGCGCCCGATCATCCAGGCGGACCTGGATTCGGGCAAGCACACGCAGATCGTCACCCGCTTCCCGCCAGAGCCCAACGGCTACCTGCACATCGGTCACGCCAAGTCGATCTGTGTGAACTTCGGCCTGGCCCAGGAGTTCGGGGGCGTCACGCACCTGCGTTTCGACGACACCAACCCGGCCAAGGAAGACCAGGAATACATCGACGCCATCGAAAGCGACATCAAGTGGCTGGGCTTCGAATGGTCCGGTGAAGTGCGCTATGCCTCTCAATACTTCGACCAGTTGTTCGACTGGGCGGTCGAGCTGATCAAGGCCGGCAAGGCCTACGTCGACGACCTGTCCCCCGAGCAGGCCAAGGAATACCGTGGCACCCTGACTGAACCTGGCAAGAACAGCCCGTTCCGCGAGCGTTCGGTGGAAGAGAACCTCGACTGGTTCAACCGCATGCGCGCCGGTGAGTTCCCGGACGGCGCCCGCGTACTGCGCGCCAAGATCGACATGGCCTCGCCGAACATGAACCTGCGCGACCCGATCATGTACCGCATCCGCCATGCTCACCACCACCAGACCGGCGACAAGTGGTGCATCTACCCCAACTACGACTTTACCCACGGCCAGTCGGACGCCATTGAAGGCATCACGCACTCCATCTGCACCCTGGAGTTCGAAAGCCATCGCCCGCTGTACGAGTGGTTCCTGAGCAACCTGCCGGTGCCGGCCCAGCCGCGCCAGTATGAATTCAGCCGCCTGAATCTCAACTACACCATCACCAGCAAGCGCAAGCTCAAGCAACTGGTGGATGAGAAGCACGTACATGGCTGGGATGACCCGCGCATGTCGACCCTCTCGGGCTTCCGCCGTCGCGGCTACACCCCGGCGTCGATCCGTAATTTCTGCGACATGGTCGGCACCAACCGTTCCGACGGCGTGGTCGACTTCGGCATGCTCGAATTCAGCATCCGCCAGGACCTCGACGCGAACGCCCCGCGCGCCATGTGCGTGCTGCGTCCGCTGAAGGTAGTGATCACCAACTACCCGCAAGACAAGGTCGACAATCTCGAACTGCCGCGTCACCCGCAAAACGAAGCACTCGGCGTGCGCAAACTGCCGTTCGCCCGTGAAATCTACATCGACCGCGATGACTTCATGGAAGAGCCGCCCAAAGGCTACAAGCGCCTGGAACCGAACGGCGAAGTGCGCCTGCGCGGCAGCTACGTGATCCGCGCCGATGAAGCGATCAAGGACGCCGATGGCAACATCGTCGAACTGCGTTGCTCCTACGACCCGGACACCCTGGGCAAGAACCCCGAAGGCCGCAAGGTCAAGGGCGTGGTCCACTGGGTGCCGGCCGCGGCCAGCATCGAATGCGAAGTGCGTCTGTACGATCGCCTGTTCCGCTCGGCCAACCCCGAGAAGGCTGAAGACAGCGCGAGTTTCCTCGACAACATCAACCCTGACTCCCTGCAAGTACTCACTGGTTGTCGTGCCGAGCCATCGCTTGGCGACGCACAGCCGGAAGACCGTTTCCAGTTCGAGCGCGAAGGCTACTTCTGCGCGGATATCAAGGACTCGAAACCTGGTGCTCCGGTATTCAACCGTACCGTGACCTTGCGTGATTCGTGGGGCCAGTGATTCTCTAAGGAAGCCGTTGTGCTAACGATCTACAACACACTCAGCAAGACCAAAGAAGTCTTCAAGCCGCTCGATGGCAACAAGGTGCGCATGTACGTGTGCGGCATGACCGTGTACGACTACTGCCACATCGGCCACGGCCGCAGCATGGTTGCCTTCGACCTGGTGACCCGCTGGTTGCGTTTCAGCGGCTATGACTTGACCTATGTGCGCAACATCACCGACATCGACGACAAGATCATCAACCGCGCCAACGAAAACGGCGAGGCGTTCGACGCGCTGACCGAGCGCATGATCGCCGCGATGCACGAGGACGAGGCCCGCCTCAACATCCTCAAGCCGGATATGGAACCGCGTGCCACGGACCACATCCCGGGCATGCACGCGATGATCCAGACCCTGATCGACAAGGGCTACGCCTACGCTCCCGGCAATGGCGACGTGTACTACCGCGTCGCCAAGTTCATGGGCTACGGCAAGCTGTCGCGCAAGAAGATCGAAGACCTGCGCATCGGCGCGCGCATCGAAGTCGACGAAGCCAAGCAAGACCCGCTCGACTTCGTGCTGTGGAAAGCCACCAAGCCGGGCGAGCCGAGCTGGGAATCGCCGTGGGGCGCCGGGCGTCCGGGCTGGCACATCGAATGCTCGGTGATGTCCACCTGCTGCCTGGGCGAGACCTTCGACATTCATGGCGGCGGCAGCGACCTGGAGTTCCCGCACCACGAAAACGAAATCGCCCAGAGCGAAGCCGCCACCGGCAAGACCTACGCCAACGCCTGGATGCACTGCGGCATGATCCGCATCAATGGCGAGAAGATGTCCAAATCCTTGAACAACTTCTTCACCATTCGCGACGTGCTGGAAAAGTACCACCCGGAAGTGGTGCGTTACCTGCTGGTGTCCAGCCACTACCGCAGCGCCATCAACTACTCGGAAGACAACCTCAAGGACGCCAAGGGCGCCCTGGAGCGGTTCTACCACGCGTTGAAAGGTTTGCCCGCAGTGGCCCCGGCCGGCGGCGAAGCCTTCGTGGCGCGGTTTACCGACGTCATGAACGACGACTTCGGCACGCCGGAAGCCTGCGCCGTGTTGTTCGAGATGGTGCGCGAGATCAACCGCCTGCGTGAGGCAGACATCGACGCAGCGGCGGGTTTGGCGGCACGCTTGAAAGAACTGGCCAGCGTACTCGGCGTGTTGCAGATGGAGGCCGATGACTTCCTGCAGGCCGGCGCCGAAGGGCGTGTGGATGCGGCGCAAGTGGATGCCTTGATCCAGGCGCGTCTGGCTGCGCGAGCTGGTAAAGACTGGGCGGAATCCGACCGTATCCGCGACCAACTGACCGCGATGGGTGTGGTGTTGGAAGACGGGAAGGGCGGGACGACGTGGCGGTTGGCTGACTGACGGTTGGTTGCTGCACGCTGAATGAAAAACGCCTCGACTGGTTCGGGGCTTTTTTTGGCTCAAGCACGCATCCAAATGTGGGAGCTGGCTTGCCTGCGATGGCGGAGTGTCAGTCACCGAAATGCTGACTGATACTCCGCCATCGCAGGCAAGCCAGCTCCCACATCTTTTTACCGTGCCCACGTTGTGCATTCTTCTGTTTCAGATTTATCGCTGATCTGGGCTGTCATTCAGGTTTAGTGTTTTATTCACCATCAACTGAATCCCCTCCAGCATCCGACAAATTCCCAGAGCTACGCTACGCGGGGTGCCTTCGATCTCAAAAGCCAAATGGCTTGCCAGCGCTTGAACCGACGCAAGATCCTCCGACGCGTTGACCAGCAGCGTCTCGACGTCTACTCCTTCACGCACGGTAAACAAACCATGATCTTCAGCAGAGGGCACCGGTTTCTCGGATGGGTTCAGGTAGTGATTGATTGCTCGATGAGCGGCAGTGTGAAATGCGGTTGAATCCAACGGCGGATTCGGACTGTCTTTAATCATGGCGAAGCTCCTGGAGTATTGGAGTCACCTAGAGTTAACCGGGCTGCGAAACCCGGTCGCTGAATTTGCAGCGACCACCGAAGATTAGGCAGCCATCTTCTGAGCGACAACCCTAAAACGCTGTCGGAAATTTCCTGCTGAGACTCATGCTTGATCTGAGTGGTTCGGCGGGACGCGGAGCGTCCCGGGCGGCATTACCACGCGGAGCGTGGGAACGATCAAAATGGGCGGCGCGCATCAGGTCTTTCGTCTGATGCAAAACCAACTGTGGGAGCGGGCTTGCTCGCGAATGCGGTTTTTCAGTCAGCCCATCAGTGGCTGATCCACCGCATTCGCGAGCAAGCCCGCTCCCACAGGTTTTGGCGTACGCTTCACTGCGTGGGCGGCCTCATACTTACTTTGTTGTAAGCCCATTACCTTTTCGTGCGTTCTTGTGGCGAGTTCCGGCGGTTTCTATCCTGTAGTCCTATTGAACATTCAGGAGTACCCGCCATGACCCTCGCGCTTCCCCCAGCCATCGCCCGTTACTTCGCCGCCGACGCCGCCAAGGCAGGCGATTTCGGCGACTGTTTCACCGTCGACGCGGTGGTCAAGGACGAAGGCCGCACTTATGTCGGGTTGCCGGCTATTCAGGCCTGGAAAGCCGGCAGCGATGATAAGTACAGCTACACCAGCGAACCGTTTGCCTGTGAAAAACTGGGCGACAAAACCGTGGTCACCAGCCATCTGGTCGGCGATTTTCCTGGAAGTCCGTTGGACTTGCGGTATGTGTTCGGCCTTGAAAGCGACAGGATTGCCGCACTGGAGATCGGAGTATGAGCTTTGACCTCGGCCTGAAGGGCCTTCATGCACTGGTCACGGGCGGTACCAAGGGCATCGGCGCCGCCGTGGTAGCGGTGTTGCATGAGCAAGGTGCCCAGGTAATTTCGGTCGCGCGTTCGGCGGCGGATTCGACGCCCGAAGGCGTGCATTTCATTGCCGCCGACCTGGGCACCGCCGCCGGTTGTGCGAGCGCTACCGAGGCGGTGAAAGATCGGTTCGGCGGCGTGGATATCATCGTCAATGTGCTTGGTGGCTCCAGCGCGCCCGGCGGTGGGTTTGCAGTGCTCGATGATGAGCAATGGGCGAACGCGCTGAACCAGAACCTGATGGCGGCCGTGCGGGTAGATCGTGCATTGCTGCCGGGGATGGTCGAGCGTGGCGCGGGTGTGATTATTCACGTCACCTCGATCCAGCGGGAATTGCCGTTGCCCGAATCGACCACGGCCTATGCCGCTGCCAAGGCGGCATTGGCGACGTACAGCAAGAGCCTGTCCAAAGAAGTGACGCCCAAGGGCGTGCGGGTGGTGCGCATATCGCCGGGTTGGGTGGAAACGGAGGCGGCGGTCGCCCTGGCGGAGCGTTTGGCGCAGGAGGCGGGTACGGATTATGAGGGCGGCAAACAGATCATCATGCAGGCGCTGGGCGGCATTCCCCTCGGACGTCCGGCCAAGCCGGAGGAAGTGGCCGACTTGATCGCCTTCCTGGCGTCGCCGCGCGCCGCTTCGATCAGCGGCACCGAGTATGTGATCGACGGCGGTACGGTGCCCACCGTCTAGCTCGCGGGTTTGGCGGCCTGCCATTTGAGCAGCCCGTCCAGTACTGGGCACAGGTGCTGGCCCCATTCGGTCATGCGGTATTCGACTTTGGGTGGCACCACCGGGTAGACCGTACGCTGCACCAGGCCGTCGGCTTCGAGCTGGCGCAGCTGTTGGGCGAGCATCTTCTGCGAGATCTCCGGGATCAGCCGCTCGAGGTCGGAATAGCGCTGCACCTGGCCACCGAACAGGTGGAACAGGATGATCAGCTTCCAGCGCCCGCCAAGCCAGGCGAGGGTGGTTTCGACGTCGGCTGCGGCGGCGGTGGGGGTGTAGGTTTTGCTCATTGCGTACTTCCTGGGAATCGCCGGAATGGGTGTCGCGAATCCTATCCATTGCCTGGCATGGATCCAACTGTGGGAGCTGGCTTGCCTGCGATAGCGGTGGGTCGGCCCGCCATTTTCGGTGACTGCCACGCCCTCATCGCAGCATAGGTATCTACACATCTTTGTAGTCAGCGGGCTTGTCCCGCGCTGGGTGGCGAAGCCGCCCCAAACCAGGCGACCGGATTCTACCTGAAGCTCGGCGATGCCTTTATTGGGGCGGCTTCGCCACCCAGCGCGGGACAAGCCCGCTCACTACAGGGATACTTTTCAGTCGTTGAGAGTTGTGTAGATACCTATGCTCATCGCAGGCAAGCCAGCTCCCACATTTTGCACTGTTCATCTGGTGAATCAGCGGCGGCTGCTGACTTCGGCGGGTACATCATCACCAGCCATACGCTTGCGGAACAGCGCGGTGCGCGCCAGCAGCAGCGTGGTGACCGGCACCGTGATCGACAACAAGATCGGAATCAACCACCCGTGCAACACCGGCCCGGACTTGAGCACTGAAAAATAGATAATCGACGCCAACGCCACGCACCACGCCCCCAGCGTCGAGGCCAGCGCCGGCGGGTGCATGCGCTGGAAGAAATCCTTCATGCGCAACAACCCAAGCGCACCGATCAGCGCAAACACACTGCTCAAGACCAGCAGCAGCCCGACGACGATTTCCATCCATAACGGCATCATTCAATCACCTCCCCACGCAGCAGGAATTTGGCCAGGGCAAACGAGCCGACGAAGCCGAACAGCGCAATCAGCAGCGCCGCTTCGAAGTAGGTGTCACTGGCATAGCGAATGCCCAGCACCAGCATCATCAGCATCGCGAGGATGTACAGGTAGTCCAGCGCCAGCACCCGGTCTTGCGCCGAGGGGCCTTTGAACAGGCGAATCAGGGTCAGCACCATGGCCAGCGAGAACAGGAACAGGCTGAACAGGATCGCATTGGCGAGCAGGGCGCTCATTCGAAGATCTCCATCAGGGGCCGTTCATAGGCGGATTTGAAGTGCTCGATAAACTGCGCCTCATCGTCCAGGTCAAACACGTGCAGCAGCAGGACGCTGCGGTCCAGCGCCAGTTCTGACCAGATGGTGCCGGGGATCACCGTAGTGATCATCGCCAGCGCCGCGAGGCCGTTGGGGCTGCGCAGGTCGATGGGGATCTTGAGGAAGCGCGCGCGCGGCGGGCGCGAGCCGCACGTCAGCACGCCCCGGGCCACTTGCAGGTTGGAGGCAATCACGTCGCGGCCCACCAGCATCAGCAGGCGCAGAATCACGCCGGGGCGGCGCAGGCTGATCGGTTGCGGGCGCAGCGGCGCCATCATCAGCGGCGCAACAACGCCCAGCAGCGCCCCTAGCAGCAGGTTGCCGGGGCTGACGGACAGGTTCAGCACCAGCCATAACCCCCACAGGGCCAGCGATAACCAGGGAGCAGGGAGCAGACGCTTCATGGCTGCACCTCCAGCGCGGCGGCCTTGGCTTCGGGGCTTGGCACCGGACGCGTGGCCATCACCGCCATCACATATTGCTCCGGGTTGTTCAGGTTTTTCGCGGTCGCCAGGGTGTAATGCATCAACGGTTCGGCCTTGAAGGTGAGCAGGATGCTCAGGCCGACCAGGAAGAAGATCGGCACGCACTCATAGCGCCGCAACAGCGGCGAAGGGCGTTCTTCCGGGGTCCAGAAGCGCTGGATGCCCAAGCGCGCGAAAGCGATCAGCGAGGCCAGGCCGGACAGGATCAACAGCGCCACCAGGCCCCAGGCGGCCGGGCGAATCGGCTCATCCACCGCGTTGCCCAGACCCAGCGGATTAAGCAGCGCGCTCAGCAGGCTGAGCTTGCCGATAAACCCGGACAACGGCGGCATCCCGATAATCAGCAGCGCGCACGCCACAAAGCTCAAGCCGAGGAAGGCCATGGTCCACGGGATCACCTGGCCGATCACGGCTTTCTGTTCGTCATCCAGGTTGACGCCGGGGCGCGGGTGCAGGGATTCCATGGCCTTGGGCAGCGCGTCGATTTCTTCATCCAGTGGCAGGTCGTTGGCCGAGCGCGAACGTTCGATCAGTTCGGCCAACAGGAACAGCGCGCTTAATGCCAACGTTGAGCTGACCAGATAGAACAACGCACCTGCAATCAGGCTGGGCTGGGCAAAACCCACGGAGGACAGCAGGATCCCGGCCGACACCAGGATGCTCAGGCTCGCCATGCGCTCCAGGCGTTGCGCGGCCAGCATCGCCAGCGCAGCGCAGATGATGGTCGCCATGCCGCCATACACCAGCCAGTCACCGCCAAACAACGCCGATGCACCGGCCTGGCCGGAGAACAGCAGGGTCCACAGGCGCAGCACAGTGTACACGCCGACCTTGGTCATGATCGCAAACATCGCCGCCACCGGCGCGCTGGCCGAAGAGTAGGCGGGTGCCAGCCAGAAGTTCAGCGGCCACATGCCGGCCTTGGCCAGGAACGCCGTCGCCAGGATCGCCGCACCCGCGTGCAGCAGGCCGCGATCAGCCTCCGGCACCAGCGGGATTTTCAACGCCAGGTCGGCGAAGTTCAGCGTACCGGTCACGCCATAGATCATCGCCGCGCCAATCAGGAATAGCGACGACGCCAGCAGGTTGATCGCGATGTAATGCAGCCCCGACGACACCCGCGCGCGGCCGGAACCGTGCAGCATCAAGCCATAGGACGCCGCCAGCAGCACCTCGAAAAACACGAACAGATTGAACAGGTCGGCGGTGAGGAAGGCGCCGTAAAGGCCCATCATCTGGATCTGGAACAGCGCATGGAAACTGGTGCCGGCGCGGTCCCAGCGGGCCATGGCGAACAGCAGTGCGCTGACGCCGATGATCCCGGTGAGCACCAGCATCAACGCCGACAGCTGGTCCACCACCAGCACAATGCCGAACGGCACTTGCCAGTTGCCCGGCAGGTACACGCCGATCGAGCCGGGACCGCCTTTTTGCGTCCAGTACAGCAGCAGGATCGCCACACCCAGGCCGAGCATGCTCGACACCAGATTGATCTGCGCTTTCAGTGGGCGACGTTTTTCGCCCAGCATCAGCATCAGCGCAGCGGTGAGCAACGGCAGCAGGATGGGCGCCACGATCAGTTGATTGACCCAGTTCATTCCTTGGGCTCCCGGCCGTCGACATGGTCCGTGCCGGTCAGGCCGCGGGAGGCCAGCAGTACCACCAGGAACAAGGCGGTCATGGCAAAGCTGATCACGATCGCCGTGAGCACCAACGCCTGGGGCAGCGGATCGGTGTAGTTGAGCAGGTCTTGCGGCACCCCGTCCTTGATAATCGGCTCCTTGCCGATAAACAGGCTGCCCATGCTGAAAATGAACAGGTTGACCCCATACGACAACAGGCACAGGCCCATCACCACTTGGAACGTTCGTGGCCGCAGGATCAACCAGACGCCGGAGGCCGCCAGGACCCCAATGGCAATTGCAATGACTTCTTCCATCAGGCGGCTCCTTCGGTTGCGGCGACCACTTTGGCCTGGTTGCTCGGTTTGTGCGCACGCACCGACTGGTGACCGAGGGCGGTGAGCATCAGCAGCGTCGAGCCGACGACCATGGCGTACACGCCGACGTCGAAGAACAACGCGCTGGCGATATGAATGTTGCCCAGCACAGGCAGGCTCAAGTGCCAGGTGTGGGTGGTGAGGAAGGGGTACCCGGCAAACAACGCGCCGATTCCGGTGAGCGTCGCGGAGAATAAGCCGAAGCCCATCCAGCGCATCGGCCGCAGGCTCATCTGCGCTTCGACCCACTGCGTACCCGCCACCATGTATTGCAGGATGAACGCCACCGACATCACCAGGCCCGCGACAAACCCGCCGCCCGGTTGGTTGTGGCCGCGCATGAACAGGTAGAACGACACCACCAGCGCAATCGGCAGCAGCAGGCGCACCAACACCGCCGGCACCATCATGTAACCCAGGGCGGTGTCGCTGGCCTGGCGCGGGTTGACCAGGTCGGTGGCCACGTCCGGTGCCAACTGACGCTGTTGCGCAGGCAGTTGCATGCTTTCCCTGGAGGGGCGGAAGCGGCGCAGCAGCGCGTATACCGTCAGCGCCACGGCGCCGAGCACGGTGATCTCGCCCAAGGTATCGAAGCCACGAAAGTCCACCAGCATCACGTTCACCACGTTGCTGCCGCCGCCTTCAGGCAAGGCACGGCTGAGGTAGAACGAAGAAATATCGTTGGGCGTCTGGCGCGTCAGCATCGCGTAGGACAGCAACGCCATGCCGCCGCCCACCACGGTGGACAGCAGGAAGTCGCGCACCCGGCGAACCCGCGCCTTGCGCAAGGTGTTCGGCAGTGGCGACACCTCCTCGATCCGTCGTGGCAGCCAGCGCAGGCCCAGCAGGATCAGCACCGTGGTGACCACCTCGACCACCAGTTGCGTCAACGCCAGGTCCGGCGCCGAGAACCACACGAAGGTGACGCAGGTCATCAGCCCGCACACACTGACCATGGTCAGGGCCGCCAGCCGGTGGTACTTGGCCTGCCAGGCGGCACCCAGGGCGCAGGCGATCGCCAGCACCCACAGGGTGACGAATACCACGGAGCCGGGGATCTTCGGCCGGTCGCCCCACGTGAGGCCGCTGTCGAGCATCGGGATCAGGCCGCCAATGACCGCCACCAGTACCAGCAGGAACAGCTGGGTCTGCAGGCGCTTGGTGCTGATGCGTTTCTCGATCCTGCGCACGCCGCGCATCATCACCACCAGGCTGCGTTCGAAGCCACGCTTGCCGTTGAAGTAGCTGATGACTGGCGGGTACCTGAAGCGGCCACGCTTGAGTTGCTTGCGCAGCAGCAGGTACAGCACCACGCCGCCGGACATGGCCACCAGGCTCATGATCATCGGTGCATTCCAGCCGTGCCAGATGGCCAGGCTGTACTCCGGCAACACACCGCCCACCACCGGCAGCGCGGCGGCCGCTAGGATGGAACCGACCACCTGCGCCGGGAAGATCCCCACCAACAAGCAGGTGAACACCAGCAGTTCCACCGGGGCACGCATCCAGCGTGGCGGTTCGTGCGGGGTGTGGGGCAGGTCGGTCGCAGGCGGGCCGAAGAACACGTCGACGGTGAAGCGCAGGGCATAGGCCACGCTGAAAGTGCCGGCGACGGTGGCGATCAACGGCAGGGCGAACTCCACCCATTCGGTCGCGGAGATAAACACGGTCTCGGCGAAGAACATTTCTTTGGACAGGAAACCGTTGAGCAACGGCACGCCGGCCATGGATGCACTGGCCACCATCGCCAGGGTCGCGGTAAACGGGATCAACCGCACCAGGCCGCTGAGCTTGCGGATATCACGGGTGCCGCTTTCGTGGTCAATGATCCCCGCCGCCATGAACAGCGAGGCCTTGAACGTTGCGTGGTTGAGGATATGGAACACGGCCGCGACGGCGGCCAGCGGGCTGTTGAGGCCCAGCAACAGGGTGATCAGCCCGAGGTGGCTGATGGTGGAGTAGGCCAGCAGGCCCTTGAGGTCATTCTGGAACATGGCGCAGTAAGCGCCGAGGAGGAGGGTGAGGGCGCCGGCACCGCCGACGATCCAGAACCATTCTTCGCTGCCGGACAGCGACGGCCACAGGCGGGCCAGCAGGAACACGCCGGCCTTCACCATCGTTGCCGAATGCAGGTACGCCGACACCGGCGTGGGGGCCGCCATCGCGTGGGGCAGCCAGAAGTGAAACGGGAACTGCGCGCTTTTGCTCAACGCGCCGATCAGCACCAGGGCCAGCATGACCGGGTACAGGGAATGCGCGCGAATCTGATCGCCCGCCGCCAGCACCAGGTCCAGGTCATAGCTGCCGACGATATGCCCCAGCAACATCATGCCCGCCAACAGGCACAAGCCGCCGGCGCCGGTGACCATCAACGCCATGTACGCACCGCGCCTGGCATCGGCGCGGTGGTGCCAATAGCCGATCAGCAGGAACGAGAACAGGCTGGTCAGTTCCCAGAAGAACACGATCTGGATCAGGTTGCCGGAGATCACCAGCCCGAGCATGGCGCCCATGAACGCCAGGAAAAACGCAAAGAAGCGCGGCACCGGGTCTTCCGGCGACATGTAGTAACGCGCATACAACGACACCAGCGTGCCGATGCCCAGCACCAGCAACGAGAACAGCCAGGCAAACCCGTCCATGCGCAACACGAAGTTCAGCCCGAGGCTGGGCAACCACATGTATTCTTCACGGATCACCCCACCGTGGATGATCTGCGGGTACAGCAGGGCGACTTGAAGGGTACCGACCAGGGCCACAAGGCCGGCCAGCAGGGATTCAGTGTTACGTGCATTGTGCGGCAGCAAGGCCGCGACACAGCTGCCAACGAAGGGCAGAAGCAGTAGAACTATCAGGGACATAGGCTTCTAATCTGCAGGAGTTTGGGATGCATCATACGTGCCGCTTTCTTGATCACCAAACGGCAACATGTGGCAGGATCCTACAAGATAGGCCGAAAACCTCCGCTTGGCATGGGTTCGGACCTTAGCCCTGCTGCTCCTGTTCCATCTGATCCTGCAGTTCGATGGCTTTTTGCCCCTTCGTCTTCAGTTCGCTCACAATCACGGCCACCACAATCAACGCCGCGCCCACCGTGGCAATAGGGGCAAAGCGTTCGCCGGCAATGCGTCCGATCACGCCCGCCCACACCGGCTCGCCCGCGTAGATCAAGGTGGCCCGCGTCGGTGAAACACTGCGCTGCGCCCAGTTCATCGCCACCTGGATCACCGCGCTGGTCAAGCCCAAACCCACCGCGCTGAACAGCAGCAACCAGGAGAACCCCGGCAGCGCCTCGCCCATCGGCACCACCATCAGGAAAGACAGGAGCGACGCCGTGGCCAGCTGCACCACGGTGACGCGGCGCACATCGACCTGGCCGGCATAGGCGCTGATCAGGATGATCTCGGCCGCGACTGCCATTGCGCAGATCAGCGTGGCGATTTCGCCGGGGCTGAAGTTGAAGGAGGCGCCGGCCGGCCCGGTCAGCAGCATCAACCCGGCAAACGCCAGCATGATACCGATGCTCGGCATCAGCGCCGGACGCCTTCCCAGGACCAGCCACTGCAATAACGGCACGAACGGCACGTACAACGCGGTGATGAATGCCGACTGGCTGCTGGGAATGCTCTGCAAACCGATGGTCTGCAAGCCGTAGCCAAACATGATCGCTGCGCCGATGAAGACCCCGGCCTTCAGCTCCAGCAGGGTCAATTCACGCAGGGTGCGCAAGGTGAAAAAACCGACCACAATAGCCGCGGCCGCAAAGCGCAGGCCGACGAAAAACATCGGCCCGCTGACGGTCAAGGCGTGCTGCACCAGCAAAAACGTACCGCCCCAGATCATTGTGATGAACACCAGGATGCATTCGGCTTTGCTGAAGCGGTTGAAACGCGAAGGAGAAGTTGGGGTGGTCATGGCGGCTCTGGTCTTGCATGGCAAAGGCACGGACCGCACAATGCGCCGCACGCTGGGCAGTATACTGCGCACACCCACCCATTGAGCAATATAGTGCACAAAGAAAATCCACACCGGGCCTCGGTCCTGCAGCACGTCAGCCAGAACGTTCGTCGCCTGCGCCACGCCGCCGAACTGAGCCAGACCGCGCTCTCGGAAAAGTCCGGGGTCAGCCGGCGCATGCTGGTGGCGATCGAGGCGGGGGAGAAGAACGTCAGCCTGTCCACCCTCGACCGGGTGGCCGAAGCCCTGGACGTGGCGTTCAGTGATCTGATCCAGGCGCCGGATGTGCGTGATCATAGTCGTATAAACGAACTGGCCTGGGCCGGGGAAATCGTCGGCAGCAAGGCGGTGTTGCTGGCCAAGGCCACTGCGCGACGCGAAGTCGAGTTGTGGGAATGGCGCCTTGAGCCCGGTGATCGCTATTGCCCGGACCCGGATCTGGAAGGCTGGAGTGAACAGCTGTTTGTGTTCGAGGGCTGCCTGACCTTGCTCGTGGGGGATGCAGCAAACACCATCAGTGCCGGTGAGTTCTTCATGTTTGCCAGCCACCAGCCCCATGCCTATCGCAACGATGGCAAGGTGGCAGTGCGGTTTATCCGTAACGTCGTGATCTGAATCTGGCGAGAGCAGCTCCGGGACTCGTTTGTACCTGTTATTTCTGACAGTAGACCCACACTGCTTTGCTGGGATTTACTCGCTGGGCATCGACACTATTCGATGCCTTCGCTCCTGGTCGCGAAGCAGCTTACTGAAAATGGAGTTTTGGATATGAAGACGACTCTTTTAAAAGCTATGACCTCACCGCTGGCGCTGTCACGTGCAATCATCAAAGAAGCGGTGGGCGATAAAATTCGTCTGAACGATGTAATCAACGGCGGAACACTGCACGTGCCTGCTTATCCGGGAGCGGCAACCGGGGATACGGGTGATGTTTATCTATACTCGGGTTCAGGTGCCTACACCGGGACTTGGGTCATAACGACTCCTGTGTTTCCTTTAGTTTTTTCGGTGCCTAAGGACGCTTTTGCATTGGGGAGCTTGCGGTTGGTTTACGTGGTGACCAACCCAGCTGGAGATGTGGCAGTTGCGCCCGAAACGCTATATGAGGTAATCGCATAAACGAAACGAACACATGGCGTGACCGGGGCGCTCCTGACTGCATCAGCTACCGCGCAACAATCACGGACTGCACATTGGTTGTCGGTCGAAGTACGCCATGATGCATCCACTCTTCCAACTGGATGGCCCTGACGGTGCCTGGACTTCAGTGTTTACCTGGCAACAGTAAATCCACACTTTGCTGGAACGGCAGCCTCTTATAGCGTCGTTTTTTTATTAATCATTTGATTTAATTAGAAATTAAATTCAGGCACGACTCCTGCAATCACCCAGGTCATCCCATCGGAGCCTGGAGTCGGCCCATGTCAGCCCATCCTCAACACCCTGCCCATATCATCCGCTCGGACGCGGAGGCCATTGAAGTTGCCACGCGCCTGGCCGCACGCTTTGCTGTAGAGGCCAGTGAGCGCGACCGCGAGCGGCGTCTGCCGGTGGCCGAACTCGACGAATTTTCCGCCAGTGGCCTGTGGGGCATCACCGTGCCCAAGGCCTACGGCGGCGCCGAAGTGTCCTACGTGACTGTGGCCGAAGTGATCAAGTTGATCTCCGCTGCCGACCCGTCCCTGGGGCAGATCCCGCAGAACCATCTGGGCGTGGTGGACATCCTGCTGCAAACCGCCACCGAGGAACAAAAGCGCTATTACTTCGCCAAGGTGCTGGCGGGTTACCGTTTCGGCAATGCCTTTTCCGAGGCCAAGAGTAAAAACGCCGGCACCTTCGATACCCAGATCCGCTTTCACGGCGACACCGCCCTGATCAACGGCGAGAAGTTCTACTGCACCGGCGCGCTGTTCGCGCATATCGTGCCTACTGCGAGTAACAACGAACACGGCCAGGCGTTTATTGCGTTTGTCGAACGCGATGCACCAGGCCTCGACGTGATCGACAGCTGGGACGGCTTCGGCCAGCGCACCACCGCCAGCGGCGGCGTGACCCTTGACGGTGTGACGGTGCCATTAAGTGCCGTGATTCCGGCGCACCTGGCATTCGACCAACCCACCGCCAACGGCCCGATCTCGCAGATCATCCAGGCGGCGGTCGACACCGGCATCGCCATCGGCGCGCTGGAGCAGGCCAAGCTCCATGCACGCCAGGCGCGGCCGTGGATCGACAGCCAGCAGGATCACGGCTGGCAGGACCCGTTCACCATTGCCGCCATCGGCGACCTGGAGTGGCGCGTGCATGGCACCGAAGCCATCCTCGCCAAGGCAGGCCTGGCGGTGGACCGTGCCCTGGCCGAACCCAGTGAAGACAGCGTGGCCCACGCCTCGCTGGTGGTCGCCCAGGCCAAAGTGCTGTCGGCCGAAACCGCGTTGCTGGCCAGCAGCAAACTCTTCGAACTGGCCGGCACCCGCTCGGTCACTGGCAAGCACAATCTTGACCGCTTCTGGCGCAACGCGCGCACCCACACCCTGCATGATCCGGCGCGCTGGAAGTACCACCTGATCGGCAACTTCGTGCTCAACGGCGTGAAGCCCGCGCGCCACGCCTGGAATTGAGGAGACTTAGCCCATGACCGCACTCAAGCTTGCGCGCCAACTGCTGGACAGCACCCGAGGCCACGTCGAGAAAAGCGACGACCCCTACGTGATCAGCTGCTTCGGCGACTTGCAGATCCGCGTCGAGGTGGCTGCGGCGTTGTTCGAACGCGCCGAAACCCACCCCAGCCCGGTCGCCGTCACCGAAGCGCAGATCGCAGCCGCCGAAGCCTTGATTGCCGCGAGCAACGCCGAGTTCGAACTGACCGGCCAACGCACCGCGTTGCCGCCGACCCTGGATGATCCGTTGCGCTGGAAATACCAGATCGTCGGCAACTACCACCTCAACGGAGTGCTTTGATGACCCGTGAAATCCGCTTGAATGCCTTCGACATGAACTGCGTCGGCCACCAATCCCCCGGCCTGTGGGCACACCCGCGCGACCGTTCGTGGCAGTACAAGGACCTGGAATACTGGACCGACCTCGCCAAAATCCTCGAGCGCGGCAAGTTCGATGGCCTGTTCATCGCCGACGTACTGGGCATTTATGACGTGTACAACGGCAACGGCGACGCAGCGATTCGCCAGGCGACCCAGGTGCCGGTCAACGACCCGTTGTCGCTGATCGCGCCGATGGCATTGGTCACTGAACACCTGGGTTTCGGCCTGACGGCTTCGTTATCGTTCGAACATCCGTACCCGTTCGCGCGCCGCCTCTCCACCCTCGATCACCTGACCAAGGGCCGCATTGGCTGGAACATCGTCACGTCTTACCTGGAAAGCGGTGCCAAGAACCTCGGCCAGACCGCCCAGACCGAGCACGACGCACGCTACGACTATGCCGAGGAATATCTGCAGGTTTGCTACAAACTCTGGGAGGGCAGTTGGGAAGAGGGCGCCGTAGTGCGCGACCGCGCGCGCCGGATATTCAGCGACCCGAGCAAGATCCACGAGATCCGGCACGTCGGCAAGCACTTCCAGGTGCCCGGCATTCACTTGTGCGAGCCGTCGCCGCAGCGCACGCCAGTGCTCTACCAGGCCGGTGCGTCCAGCCGTGGCAAGCAGTTTGCGGCCGAACAGGCCGAGTGCGTATTTGTTGCCGCACCGTCCAAGGTGTTGTTGAAAAAGACCGTCGCCGACATCCGCCGGCGTGCCGCCGAGGCGGGACGCGACCCGAAGAAAATCCTGATCTTCAACTTGCAGACCGTCATCGTCGGCGAGACCGACGCCAAGGCCAAGGCCAAGTTCGACGACTACAAATCCTACGTCAGCTATGAAGGCGCCATGGCGCTGATCTCCGGCTGGACCGGCATCGACTTCAGCCGGTTCAAGCCGGACGAGCCACTCAAGCATGTGCACACCAACGCCATTCAATCGGCGGTGGAAGCGTTCTCCACGGCGGACCCGAACAAGGTCTGGACGCCGAACGAACTGGCCGACTGGGTCGGCATCGGCGGCTTCGGCCCCCTGTTTGTCGGCGGTCCGCAAACCGTGGCGGACCTGTTGCAGGAATGGGTCGAAGAGACCGATGTGGACGGCTTCAACCTGGCCTATGCGCTGACCCACGAGACCTTCATCGACGCCGTCGACCTGCTGGTGCCGGAGTTGCAGAAGCGCGGTGTGTACAAGACCGAATATGCCAAGGGCACGTTGCGCGAGAAGCTGTTCGGCGACGGCGCGCGACTCGCGCCAAACCACCCGGGCGCCGGCTACCGTGATCTCAAGGCCACTGCCATCTAACTGGCGAAATCCGATCAATGTGGGAGCTGGCTTGCCTGCGATAGCGGCCTGTCAGTCGACAAATAGTTAGCTGACCCACCGCTATCGCAGGCAAGCCAGCTCCCACATTTGATCTTCATTGTTTGATCAATCCCAGCCAGTGGATCACCGCATGCGTTGGAAGGTCGCGATCGGCCGGGCACTGATGACGCGTCCTACTTTGGTACTGCTCGACGAGCCGTCCATGGGTTTGGCGCCTATGATCGTGCAGGAGATCTTCGAGATCGTTGCGCAACTCAACCGCGAACAGCAGGTGAGCTTTTTGATCGCCGAGCAGAACATCAATGTCGCGCTCAACTATGCGTCCCACGGCTACGTGCTGGATACTGGGCGCGTGGCCCTAAGCGGCAGCTCCGCTGAACTGCTGGCGCGAGGCGATTTGCATGACATTTACCTGGGCAAACAGTAAGGGCGACCGCGCATGACTGAATCCTCCCGCAACGCCGATGTGTTGATCATCGGTGGCGGCCTGAGCGGCACGATGCTGGCCGTGCAACTGCTGCGCCTGCCGGGCACGCGCCGGATCCTGGTGATCGAACCGCGCGCCGAGCTTGGCCGGGGCGAGGCCTACAGCGCCGTCGAGCTGGGCCACACCCTGAACGGCAATGCGGCGCGCATGAGCGTTGACCCGGACAACGCCGACGACCTGACCCAATGGCTCACCGACTATATCGGCGCCGGCGGCTGGCCCGAGTCGGCGCAGCAGCCTGTGCCGATCAGCGAACTGTTTCCGCCCCGCGGGCTATTCGGGTTGTACGCCCAGCAACGTTTGGCCGAAGCCAAGGCGCAGTCCGCGTCCAGCGTCGAGCATGTGCGCGGCGAAGTGGTCGACTTGCAGGTGGACGCCGATTCAACGTTCGTCACCCTGGATAACGGCCAGCAACTGCGCGGTGCGTTGGCGGTGCTGGCCACCGGCATGTTCCCGGCGGCGCGTACGCCGCAGACCGAACCCAACGGTTTGAACGCAGCGGCGGTAGACCCCTGGGGCGTGGCGGCGATGACCCGGATCGACCCGCACGCGCCGGTGTTGATCATCGGTTCCGGGCTGACCATGGTCGACGCGGTGGTGTCTTTGGAGCAGGCCGGGCACCGTGGGCCGATCGAAGTGTTTTCGCGTCACGGCCTGCTCCCCCATGTGCGCCGACAACCGCCGGGCTGGGTGGATTTTCTCGGTGAAGACCACCGCCTGCGCAGCCCCCTGCAATTGCTGCGCGAAGTGCGTCGCCAGTGCCGCAGTGCGCACGCGCAGGGCATCGATTGGCAAGCGCCGTTGGACACGGTGCGCGCGCATATCGGTCGGTTGTGGAGCCAGGCCAGCGAGCGTGAAAAACGTCAGTTCGTGCGCCACGTGCGGCCCTGGTGGGAAAGCCATCACCACCGCTCGCCACCGTTGAGCGCGCAGTTGGTGGCTCGGCTGCATGAAGCCGGGCGGTTGCGGATTCGGGCGGCATCCTTCAAAGGCCTGGTGCCTTCGGTTGAAGGCGTGACTATTCGGGTGCGGTACCGCGGCGAGCAAGTGATCACGCAAGTGTCAGGTGCGGCGTTGATCAATTCCAGCGGCATCGAATACGACTGGCGCCGCGTGGCCCGGCCGTTGCCGCAGCAGTTGCTCAAGCGCGGGTTGATCCGGCCTGGGCCATTGGCGTTGGGGATTGCGGCGGATGCTTCGGGCGCGGTGGTGGATGCCCAGGGCCAGGTGAGTGGGCGGCTGTTCGCCATGGGCCCGCCGTTACGGGGGATGTGGTGGGAGAGCACGGCGGTGACCGATGTGGCGATTCAGGCCAAGGCGCTGGCCTTGAAACTCACACAACTCTAACTGTGGGAGCAGGCTTGCGTGGGAGCTGGCTTGCCTGCGATGCAGACAACTCGGTAGGTCAGGTATACCGAGTAGATGCCATCGCAGGCAAGCCAGCTCCCACAGGTGATCGATGTTTCAACTGCCGATTTTTACAAAACCCGGCTTGAGGCCAAACACCTCGACCCCCTGCGCCGTCGATTGTCCGGTTGTCACCTTCACCCGCTCCACCGGTTTATCCATCGCCTCGCGGTAGTGGACCGTCAGGTCCGGCCCTATGGCCTGGCTTGGAATCACCATCGCCTGTGCGTTGTTGTAGGTCACGATGGTCAAGCGCGCACTCATCCCCAACCGTACACGTTGCAGCTGTTGCGGCGTGAGCCGGGGAATCGACAAGGTCACCGGAAACTGCGCACTGCCCTGGCTGTCGCTGGCGACGGCCAAGCCACTCACGACGCTGACGGAGCCGGTCAGCCGCTCACCCTCGAAACCATCCCCCAACACTTCCACCGCCTGGCCCTGGTGCAACTGGTTGATGTCCAGCTCCGAGACCTTGGCGACGATTTTCAGCCGTTCGATATTCGCCAGTCCAAACAGCACCTGCCCCTGGCTGACCTTGCTGCCCGCCTGCACCGGGGCATTGTTGTTGGCGCCGCCCTGGGATGAATTGTTGCCGGGCGGCGGTACCACGATGCCGGAGAACGGCGCCTTGACCTCCCGGCCTTCGAGCAGCGTGCGCAGGGCTTCGTATTTCACCGTGGCGTTGGTCAGCTCCATATCGGCGATCTGGCGGTATTCGCCCTTGCCCTGGTCGATGGCCTGCTGCAGCTCGCTGCGGGCGGAGGCGAGGTCCAGTTGCTGCTGCTGGGTCTGTTGCTTGAGATCGTCCAGTTCATTGCGCGGGATGATGCCGCGCTGAAACAGGTTTTCGCTTTCGGTGAGTTTGCGCTGGGTGTTGCCGGCGGTCATTTCGGCGGTGCGCAGGCTGCGGCGCGCACGGCTGACCGCGGGGCCGTTGTCCCAGTCCTGCATCTCTTGCACGGTGCGCCGGGCCTTGAGTTGAGCGGAGAGGGCGTCGCGCAGTTGCACCTCCAGGGTGGCCGGGTCCATGCGCAACAGCACCTGGCCGGCCTCGACCCGCTGACCTTGCTCCACCAGGTTGGCCTGTACGTTGCCGTCGAACGGCGCGGTGAGGGTGATGGTGGTGTCGGGCTCGATCTTGCCCACCAGGCCGATCTGGTGCACGAGCGCGTCGGGCTTGACGGCCAGCCACTGCTCGGTGGCCGTGGCCGGGTCGGATGCCGGGCTGCGCAGGGCCAGGCCCGCGCCGCCGAGCACCAGAATGAGTACAGCGCCCAGCAGGCGTTTTTGATTAGTCGTCATTGAGGGCGATTTCCCAACTTTCCAGCGTCATGCCCAGGGTCAAGTCGAGCTGGGTCTGGGCGTTCAAATAAGCGATCAGCGCATTGAGCTGCGCATTTTCGGCGTTGCGCAGGTCGGTCTCGAAGCTCAATACCTGGAAGTTGGTGGAGCGTCCGGCGCTGAGTTTTTCCCGTTCGATCTCGATCTTGCGCCGTGACAATTCCACGGCGCGCTGGGAGATTTCATACTGGCGCCAGCGGGTGCCGAGGTCGCGCACCACATCGTTGACGCTGCGTTCCAGTTCCTGGCGTGCCTCGGTGATGCGGATTTCCTGGTCCTCCACGTTGACCCGCGCGCGTACTTCAGCCTGGCGCGTGCTGATATCGCCGATGGGAATCTGCACCTGTACTCCGGCGTAGCTGTCCCAGGTTCGGTTGTTGCTGCTGCCGGTGTCGTTATTGTAGGCGTCGCGCACCTGGTTCGCGCCGGCTACCAGGTCCACCTGCCAGCGCCCGGAGTCCTTGGCGATCACCAGGTTGAGGTCGGCCTGCTGGCTGCCGAGCAGGGCGGCGAGGTATTCCGGCTGCTGGTTCTGCGCGAGGTTGAAGGCCTGGCCCTTGTCGATCTGCATGGGCCTGGCCTCCAGGGCTTCGGTGGCGCGAATCGGCGTGGACAGGTCCAGGGACAACAGGCGCAGCAGCGAGAGACGACTGGCGTCCAGTTGGTTCTGCGCCTCTTCCACGCCCAGTTGCTGGGTGGCGATATCGGCTTGGGTCTGTACGATCTCGAATTCGGCCATGCGCCCGGCGCTGATCAGCGCTTTGTTCACTTCCAGCAAGGTCGCGGAGCGCTTGAGCGCGTCCTGTACGATGCTCAGTTGCTCCTGGGCGCGCAGCAGCTCACGGTAGGTGGCGATGATCTGGCTGATGGTCTGCGCGACCGTGGCCTTGAGGTTCAGGCGGTTGGCCTGCTCCGACAGGCGCGACAGGCGCAGCGGCGCGGTGGTGGCGTCCCAACCGGCGCCGCGCAGCAGCGGCTGGATGATTGCCAGGTCCAGGCCGTCGCTGCGGTAGCGGCCGGCGCGGTCGGCGTTGTTCAATTGCTGGGTCCAGGCCATGCTCAGGCGCGTGCCGTATTCGCCGAGCAGGCTGGTGGCCGGCGCGACGTTGGCATTGCGTGCGTTGTCGTCCGAACCACGGGTGCCGCGGTAGGAACTGTTGAGGGTGAGCTTGGGCTTGAACACATCTTCGGCCACGCGCAAGTCGAACTTTTGCGCCACCCGTTGCAGGTACGCGCTGCGAATCGCCGGGTTGTTGCGCAGGCCCAGGTAGACCGCATCGCCCAGGGTCATGCTGGTGGCCTGGGCATTTAAGGACACCCCCCGGTCGTAGCCGCTGCGCGTGGTACTCGGCGCCGACGGCTTGATCACCACATCGGCGGCCACGCCCGGCAGGCTGACCAGCGCCAGCCACAGCAGCCATCTACTCATCGCGCAGGGCCTCCACCGGCTGCAACCGCGAGGCCGACACCGCCGGGTAGATGCCGAAAAACAACCCTACCAGCAACGTACTGCCCACCCCGAGCGGCAGGGCGGCGACGGCCAGGGCAAATTCCCAGCCCGATAGCCAGGCGTACAACCAGGCGGCGGTCATGCCCAGCACCGCGCCACAGAGTGCGCCAACCGCGGTGAGGGTCACGGCTTCGAGCAGGAACAGGTTGCGGATATCCCGCTGGCGCGCGCCGAGGGCCATGCGGATGCCGATCTCGCGACGGCGCTCCGAGACGTTCATCAGCATCACGTTCATCACGCCGACGCCGCCGCCCACCAGCGAGATCGCCCCCAGGGCCAGCAGCAGGTAGGCGAACGTGCGGCTTTGCCGGGCCATGCCGTCGATCATTTGCTGGGGCACCTGGATGTCCACATCGTGGTCGGGAAGTTGCGGTTTGAGGGCGGTGGCTGCGTCCCGGGCAATGCGTTCCATGTCCTGGCCGGGCGCGGCGCGGATGATCACGTTGCCGATCTGCGGCGTGGCATAGATGCGGCGCATGCCTTCGGCGGGGATGAACAGCGATTCGTTGGCCTGCACCGGCATCAGCATCGCGCGCGGCTGGCTGCGCAGGATGCCGATGATCAGGAACAGGTAATCGTTGATGCGCACACGGTCGCCCAGTCGCAGCGGGTCGCCCGGCGCACCCAGGGCTTGGGCCACCTGGTCGCCGATCACCGCGTAGGTTTCATGGGTATCGAAGCTCGACAGGAAACGCCCCTGTTGCACCACCAGGCGCATCGCGTCCTTGATATCCGCTGTGCTGCCGACGAAGTTGGCGTTGACGGTACGGCCGTGGAACACGATGGGCCCGCTGAACAAGGTGAGCGCGCCGATATGGGCAATGCCGGGCACGCTCCGGCGCAGGGCTTGAAGGTCCAGGCGCGCGGGCATCGGCAGGCTGTCGCCGGCCTTGGGCGGGAACTGGGCGACCAAGGTATCGGTGCCCATGTCCTTGAAAATCATCGCGGCATCCACCGCCGCGTTATGGCCGATGTTGATCAACGCCACCACTGACGAACTGCCGATCACGATACCCAGCAGCGCCAGGATCGAACGCTTGCCCAGGGTACGCAGGCTGACGAACGCTTCATGCAGCAGTTGGCTGAGGTTCTGTTCGGCCTGCCGAGTCATGGGCGCCCGGCCTCTTGCACCACGCCATTGCGCACCAGGATCCTGCGTTCCAGGCGTTCGGCGATGTGCGGGTCGTGGGTGACGATGATTAGCGTGACCTGTTGCTCGCGGTTCAACGCCAGCAGCAGCTCCATGATGTCCTGGGCGGTGCTGCTGTCGAGGTTGCCGGTGGGCTCGTCGGCCAGTATCACCGAAGGCCTGCCCACCAGCGCCCGGGCGATGGCGACCCGCTGGCGCTGGCCGCCGGAAAGATCGGCGGGGCGGTGGTGGGCACGGTCGGCCAGGCCGACTTGTTCGAGCATGCACAGGGCTTGCTCCACCGACTCATGGCGCGATACGCCGCGATAACTCAAGGGCAGGGCGACGTTGTCCAGGGCGCTGAGGCGCGGCAGCAGGTTGAAACTCTGGAACACGAAGCCGATCTGCTGGTTGCGCAGGGCCGCCAATTGATCAGGCGTGGCGGTGAAGATGTCGTGGCCGGCAAAGTGGTACTGACCACGGTTGGGCAAGTCCAGCAGGCCGAGGATATTGAGCAGCGTGCTTTTACCGGAACCGGACGCGCCGAGGATGCCGCAACTGTCGCCGCTGGCGATGGTCAGGCAAACATCATTGAGAATGGACAGGTGCTGCCCGGCCAGCTGATAGCTTTTGCCGATGCCTTGCAGCGAGATCAAGCCTGGGTGCGCGGGAGTATCTGTCATGAATACGCCTTCACTTTTTCACGCCGCCGTCCTTTTCCCTGTAAAGCCTTGTAACAAGTGCAGGGAGGGGTCTGGTAGAGATGACGGAACGCTTTCGTTTCTTGTTTTTAAAATATTGTTTGAATACTAACCGCGTTCCAGTCGCTTCGCCAGCCGTCCATATAGAGCGGTTTTATCGCTGCGAAGCGCTCGCGCAAAGAAGGTTCTGACGGGGCAGGCGAGCGCCAGGCGATCACCCTTGATAAGCCCGCTGGCCAAGGCTTGGCATTAAATGACGCGGTGTCATTGCTTGCTTTCGCCCGACAGTCCCGGTATAAAAAATCAAATTATTTTTTTAAACAATTTTTCCCGTGGATTCCCTATGGTCGCGAAGAAAGTCAGCGCTCCGAACATTACCAAGACTCGATTGCTGGATGCGACAGAAGCGCTCTTCATCAAGTATGGATACGACGCGGTTTTGTTGCGGCAGATTACCGAGCGCGCCCAAGTCAACCTGGCCGCGGTGAACTACCACTTCGGGGACAAGGACTCCCTGATGAAGACCCTGCTGATGCAGCGCCTGGAGCCGCTCAACGAGCAGCGCCTGGAATTGCTCGCACGCTGTGAGGCCGAATCAGACGGCCCGCTGGATTGCGACACCTTGCTCGGTGTGCTGTTCGCCCCGGCCATGGGCCTGGAACGCAGCGATCCGGGCAGTGGCGAAGGGCGTTCTTTCATCCGTTTCCTCGGTCGCGTGTACAGCGACACCTCGCCGTTTATTCAGGAATACCTCAAGGTCCATTACCAACCGGTGTTCCAGCGCTTTTTCGAAGCCTTTGCCCTGGCCTTGCCGGACCTGCCGCGCAACGAGCTGGGGGTGCGCCTGCAATTTGCCCTCAAGGCGATTTCCGGCGTGATGGCCGGCACCGAGCTGCGCCTGTTGATGAACTCCATGAGCCTGGGGCGACCGGCGACGGATGCCGAGGTCATGGCCAAGTTGATCACCCTGGTCTCGGCGGCGATTCGCGTGCCGCAGCAGAGCCCGGAAGCTGAACACGCGTTGGCGAAGGTGCTGGATACCCAGCGGGCCATTCGCGAGCAAACCTCTCGCTGACAGCTCTGTAGGAGCGAGCTTGCTCGCGAAGAACGTCAACGATATCGCGGACATTCTGGTTAACTGCGGTGACATTGCGTTTTTCGCGAGCAAGCTCGCTCCTACAGTGTTTTGAGTGTTTTGCCGCACAAAAAAAAGCCCGCTGGGGCGGCGGGCTTGATGTGCAACGTTTGTAACGGATGAGGCTTCACATTACGTTTCGGGATGTGAATAAAGCGTGAAAAAAATGGCAAGAAAAAATGTAAGTGTCAGAGCGGCGTTATGATCGTTGATTGACAGGGTTAACGACCTCCTATCGGAACTGTCATTTCTCACAGGTTACCAACCGCCACCCAGAGGTGTTTGATTTCTTCAGGCGATTCCGCTCAGGAGAATCACGATGCCCACCACTCCCGTTACTGCAAAAAAAGCCGTTGCAGCCCCCTCAACGGAAAAAAAAGCCGACACCAGAAAGTCGCAGAAGGTTGTGAAGAAACCGTCAGCTTCAGCGCCGTCTGTGGCGAGTTCAACAGCAGTGCCCGCAAAAAAAAAACGCCCTCCACGCAAACCTGTCAAACCGCAGCGGGTTGAGGACCTGGACTCCCCGTATCCGGTGCCCGCGCAGGTCGTACCGGTTCTGGGGGCCGCCTATGGTCTGGGTCGTCGTCATATCGAGGATGGACTGACTTACGTCTTCGAGCGCTGGGTTGATTGTAACGTAGGTGATGAGTATGGAGTCCGGATGAACGGCATATTAATGGCGACCGAGCGAGTCACCAAGGCCAATGAAGACGATCTACGTTTCTTTCTGGTCATTCCCCGTACGAGCCTGCTGTTGTATTTTGTCGAAGACGTCTTTGGTCAGGTCACCCGGGTCGCCACCGATTCGATCAGTACGTCAGTACCTCAGCGCATCTTGATTCTGAACACGCTGCCAGGCGGGGAGGGGAACTGTGATGGGACTTATCACCGTGGTCTGACCTTCGAACTCTCCGACACATTTGTCGATGCTGTCGTCGCCGCTCGTGGTGTAACGGTCACCATCCGAAACTGGGAGAACATGCGGGTCAATGACCTGGTGATGTTTTTCTGGGGTGGGGAACGCTTTGATGCTCTGCCACCCATCCGTAAAGACCAGGTCGGTCTTGATCTGATTTTTACCATCGACCATGTTTTTCTGGAGGCTGTGGGAAGCGGCCATTTTGTGGTGCAGTTCTATTTGTATGACGAAGTGCTGGATGTGTCAGGCCCGTGCCATCGGTGGAGCAAGCCGATCTCGGTCGACGTGGACCTTGACCTGACATTATTGATGGAGGCGGAGATCGTCGAGGCAGATCCCGTTACACAAATCCTTGACGCTGATGCATTGCACAACCTGCCGGGCACTGCGTCGGTGTTAATTTCCAACCATGATCCAAACTTCATCGCGTCGGATTTCATCCTCTGGAAGGTGTCGGGCACTACCGTGGAGGGCGAGGAGGTAAGTTACAGCGTTCGTAAACAGGTCCAATTGCGTACCTACAACGATGCTCCGATCTCCAATCCGATTATTCGCTTACTGATCGAGAGCACGATCAAAATCATGTATTACCGGGAGCGGGGAATGCTGCCTTCCAGGGCTTCCGTCTATACGGTGGCCGGTGCCCGCTACCTATTGCCCAAACCCGATGTGCTTCAGCGCGAAGGGCCGTTCGTTCCCGCGAATTTACCTTACATGACGGTGGCGATGGCTGACTATCAAGGCAACGCAGGCGATGATTTGCGAGTCGATCTCGTGGCCGAAAAGCTGGACGGCACTCTGAAGCGCGAATTCAGTCACCGGGCTGCTGGCGCTCACCCGCGTCTTCGTGATTTTTTGAACGCGCTGTATGCGCCCTTTGAAGGGCTGCGCAATACGCGGGTCTATTACAAGGTGACGGGCCCGGCGACTGTACGGGAATCCGCGCGTCGCTACATCCAGATCGGCAAGTCGGCAGCCACTTTGGTCACACCGCGTATCCAGGAGGCGGATCACAATCGTAATATCGACCCCAACACGATTGGCAGTGTCGCTACCTTTGAGGCGCGCACAGAGTTCAGGGCCAGCGACGAAGTCATCATCACGTACGTGGGCTCAGTGACGGGAGTCAGCACTGTGCCCTATGTACTCGCGGTGGATTCCAATCCTTTCCTCGCAGATATCGCCAGAAAGCTGATCGAGGACAACCTGAACGGCACGCTTCGCGTCAACTATGTGCGTACACGGTTCGGCGTCAGTGAACTGTCCGGGGAGGAGATCTACACCATCGGTCAGGCACTGGGCGCATTGTTGTTGCCTGAAGTAGTGGAAGCGACGACGGCGCCTGATGAACTTGATCCGCGCCGGGTTGTGCTTGCCGGGGCCACGGTGCGGTGTCGCTATGACGAGCCCAGGGACGGTGACAAAGTGGAAGTATGCTGGTGTGGCCTGGCAGGTGGTGGAACCCACTTTGAAACCAGGGACGCCAACAGCGGCGACCCTCATGTCGACGTCACTGTTCCGCCTGAAGCCATTGGCTACAATATTCACCCCTTCGGCCGTAATATCGCTGTTTCGTTCAAGGTGATTCGCAATGGTTTTCCCAACGACTCACCGGTGCTTACACTGAAGCTGCTCACCCTGTCTCATGTGCCTGGCGCAACGATCGATAGCATCGGTGACAGCGCCATTCTTGAGATTCCCCGGCTGAATGACCTTGACCAGACGCGAGTCTTGCCCTGGCCCTGTGCTGCGGTTGGACAACGCATGTATCTGCGCTACAAAGGCACGTTTAAGGGGGATATGCCTTATGAGGAAGACACGTTCGTGGCGCGTGCCGCGACGCTTGCGGACGTAATGGCCGGGCCTGCGCCTTACACGCCCGTCGGCAGGCTGAGTAATTTGAAAGAGTGGACGGCCCTGACAATTGAGTTTGGCGTGACGTTCAATCACAGCAGTGATACCGACGAAATCGTATGGTTCGACACGCGTCGCCATATGGTCCAGACCGAACCCAACATATTTCCCCGTACGGAAACCAAGTACTCGACTCCGCCCAGTGGTTCGGAGGTGATCATTCACCCCCTGACCGTTGAAAACAAATGCCAGGTGCTGGTGACCTACCCCAATATGAATCAGGGTGGGACGGATATGATCACCTTGTGGTGGATACTTGCGGACGGTACGCCGATTGAGATCGGTACTCTACCAGGCCTGGCGGGTGGTACGGTCACCTTCAATGTCGGCAATGACGTGGTTGGGCGGAGTATCTTCAGTACGATCCAGCTGCAGTACGAAGTAATTTTGGGGCGCGGCGGGGACGGTTCTTCGGACGTGCAAAAAGTGCATGTGCAGGCGATTCCACAGGGTAGCTTGCCAAGAGCCTTAATCAATCGAATTGCCCATGGTGGGAGCATAAACCCTGCCGGCTTGACGAGCGACGCGATGCTGGCAATGGCCAAGTGGGCTTATAGCGGTAAAGACCAGTTTGCCTGGCTGAAGCTTTCGGCCCCCGGAGCGACCCCGCAGGATCTGTTGGTCGCGCACAGTGTGACGGCAAATGAAGCGGCTAACGGTTTCGCGAATATTCGCGTGCTGCGCAGTTGGCTGCTGTCCATCCCGAACAATCGTACCTTGACGGTTACGCCCCACATTAACTTCGCCAAACAGGCTGACAAGTCCAGGGCAGTGGCCTTTCCTTCGACTCAGTATCAGATCAACACCACTACAGCGCTGGTCTTCAACGCGTCCCCGGTTTACCTGGACCGGCAGACTTACTTGCTCGCTGGCTCTAACGTGTTTCCGGCGTTTGGGCCGGGTAACCAGGTGCAGCATCAGGCGTCGGGAGGAACACGGCCTTACACCTATTCAGGGTCCAACGGCAGCGTAATTCATGTGAACAGTGGGTCGGGGCTGGTACAGGTGCGTGGGAACGGTTCTGCGGTAGTCAGCGTTCGTGACTCATCCGTGCCGGCCCAGACGCGCAGCTACACCGTCGTCGTCAGAGGTGTAATTTGGGTCCAGGGGTTAGGCAGAAATACATTTGGCAATATTCGAGCCGCAGCCAATAACGCCGGAGTTCGCCTGCCCAGCCTTGATGAAGCTCGCGCCCTGCACGCCGCGTATGGTAATAGCTGGCCGATGGGCTTTGCCAACTATTGGACGGGCACATTATCCCACTCGTTCTTTTTCAGTAATTACTATTACACGGTGAACCTCAACACGGGAGAAACGCTGACGGGCAAGGACAGCGTCGTTGGCGATCACTGCAATGGTGTCGGGCTCAGGTAGGCTCGCACACCGGGAGAGGAACGGGAGGGTCTCAGGGTGAGCCGCTCCCGTTTTTATCTGGACGCGTGCTATGTCAAATTTTCCATCGGTTTGCATTGCGCCTCGCGCCATCGCCTGTTCATCTCGCGGATCGGCATACAGCGGCAGGGCAAAGGAAAATGCCAGGGCCAGGGCGATGCCGATCAGGATATCCACGGTGCGCCATAACCCACCCGACAGCGGGTTGTCGCCGTGGCCGGCGACGAATACGGTGATCGCCGACAACAGCGCGGTGTACCCGCCCTTGCCGATGGCGCGATAGGAAAAGAACCCGCACACCACCGACATCAGCAGGTAGGTCAAAAGCGGTTGGCCGACGTAGGTTCCTGTACCGTCAGCAGCACGGCGGTAGGGGGCGAGCAGGGGGCGTAACAGGCGCCGGGCGAAGAAGGGCATCGATAAGAAGGGTGGTCTCGGTCTGAATTGTGGGAGCGGGCTTGCTCGCGATAGCGGTGGATCAGTCAGCCCCTGTGTGACTGAAAAACCGGATTCGCGATCAAGCCCGCTCCCACATTTTGCTCTGTGGTGTTTTTAGAAAATGTAGTCGGTGGTCAGGAAACTCGAATCGCGGTTGCGCAATATGTCACTGACCAGCGCCTTGTTGCTCTCCTGGAACTTGGTGGCCACCAGGGTGCGGATCGAGAACACGCGCAACGCGTCATGTACCGACAGCGTGCCCTCGGCCGAGTTCTTGCGCCCGTTGAACGGGAAGGTGTCCGGGCCGCGCTGGCACTGGGCGTTGATGTTGATCCGGCCGACCTGGTTGGCGAAGGTGTCCACCAGGCGCCCGATGACTTGCGGGTTGGTGCCGAAGAGGCTCAGTTGCTGGCCGAAATCGGAGTCCAGCACATAGTCGATCACCTTGTCCAAATCACGGTAGGGCACGATCGGGACCACCGGGCCGAACTGTTCCTCGTGGTACACGCGCATTTGCGGGTTCACTGGGTACAGCACCGCCGGGTAGAAGAACGAACCGCGGCTTTCTCCGCCATGGTCATTCACCACCCTGGCGCCGTGCTGCGCCGCATCGGCCACCAACGCGTTGAGGTAATCCACCTTGCCCACTTCGGGCAGGGGCGTCAGCGCCACGCCGTCGTCCCAGGGCATGCCGGGTTTGAGCGTGGCGAGCTTGGTGTTGAATTTCTGGATAAACGACTCGACCACGTCTTCGTGCACGAACAGGATCTTCAAGGCGGTGCAGCGCTGGCCGTTGAACGACAAGGAACCGGTGAGGGCTTCGCTGACGGCATTGTCCAGGTCCACCTCGGGCAGCACGATGCCGGGGTTTTTCGCATCCAGGCCCAGCGCCGCGCGCAGGCGGTGCGGCTTGGGGTGCAGTTTCTTCAGGTCGCTGGCGGCCTTGTTGGTGCCGATAAACGCGAAGATGTCGATCTTGCCGCTGGCCATCAGCGCGCTGACGGTTTCGCGGCCGCTGCCGTAGATCACGTTGATCACCCCGGCGGGGAAGCTGTCGCGGAACGCTTCCAGCAATGGGCGAATCAGCAGCACGCCGAGTTTGGCCGGCTTGAACACCACGGTGTTGCCCATGATCAACGCCGGGATCAGCGTGGTGAAGGTTTCGTTCAGCGGGTAGTTGTAGGGGCCCATGCACAAGGCCACGCCCATCGGTACGCGGCGGATCTGGCCGAGGGTGTCCTGTTCCAGCTCGAAGCGGCTGCTGCGGCGGTCGAGTTCCTTCAGGGCATTGATGGTGTCGGTGATGTAGTCGCAGGTACGGTCGAATTCTTTCTGGGAGTCCTTGAAGTTCTTGCCGATTTCCCACATCAGCAGCTTGACCACCGCGTCGCGCTGTTCACGCATGCGTCTTAAAAAGGCCTCGACGTGCTGAATGCGTTCCACCACGCGCATCGTCGGCCATTCACCCTGGCCGCGGTCATAGGCGCGCACGGCGGCGTCTAGAGCCGTGAGGGCCGTCTCGGCATCCAGCAGTGGCGTGCTGCCGATATGCACGCGCTCGTCGCCCAGTTGCACCGGGCTTTGCACGTTCGCCAGCGGCCCGTTCCATATCCGCAGTTGGCCGTCGACCAGGTAATCGCGTTGTTCAATCGGCGCTCCGAGTTTGAATTGCGCCGGAATGTCGGCGGTCGAGGCGGGAAACAGCTGGGCGAGCAGGTTGCTGGTGGTCATGTCGCTACCCCTGGAATAGTTGCAAAACATGACTAGAGAGTCGCCCAACACGCGGCTTCATGGCAAGGCTTGCGCGCTTTCTTATGCGCCCCACGGTGGGCTTGGGTAAACTGCGCGGCTTTCTTGAAGGAGTTCACATGAGTCAGTACCAGCCGGGCATTCTTGCCGCACCGGTGCCGTTGCAGGCACGCCATCTGTTCTTTGCCGTGAACTCCCTGGCCGCCGTGCCCGCGGCGCTGGATGCGCTGGTGCAGTTGGCCGATTCGGCGGCGGTGGTCGGTTTTGGCGAACCGCTGGTGAACGCACTGGGCGCTCGGATTGAAGGCCTGCGCAGTTTCCCGAGTCTCAGCGGGCCGGGCGCGCACAACCCGTCTACCCAGCAGGCGCTGTGGGTCTGGTTGCATGGCGTGGATCGGGGTGAACTGCTGTTGCGCAGCCGTGCATTCGAAAAGGCCCTGGCCCCGGCGTTCCGTCTGGTGCAAATGACCGAGGGCTTCCGCTACAAGACCGGCTTCGACCTCACCGACTACGAAGACGGCACCGAGAACCCCCACGACGACGCGGCGGTTGCAGCCGCTCTGACCGCCAGCGGCGCCAGCTTTGCCGCGATCCAGCAATGGCAGCACGACCTCGACGGTTTCGCCGCGTTGCCGGCGCAAGAGCGCGACCACATCATCGGCCGTCGCCACGGCGACAACGAAGAACTCGACGACGCCCCCGAGTCCGCCCACACCAAACGTACCGCCCAGGAAAGCTTCACCCCAGAGGCCTTCGTGATACGCCGCTCCATGCCGTGGGCCGAGAATGGCCAGGCCGGCTTGATGTTTCTCGCGTTCGGCCACTCCTTCGATGCGTTCGAAGCACAACTGCGCCGTATGAGCGGCCTGGAAGACGGGATTGTCGATGGCTTGTACCGCATCAGCACACCCTTGACCGGCGGTTACTACTGGTGCCCGCCGTTGAAGGACGGGCACTTGGACCTGCGCGCGATGTTCATTCCGCGAGGACCTGGCTACTTGGCCGGGCAGTGAATTGATGGTGGGAGCGGTGGTCGGTCTTCGTGGTTTTTGCGGCCGGCCATTGTGTGGTCAAGCTGACTACGCCACCCACTCCACGGCTCCGCTGTGCAGCCGATAAATACCGCCCACGATAGCGAGTTTACCGGCGGCCTGGGCATCGGCCAGCAGGCTTGATTCGGTCTTGAGACGCGCCACCGTGTCCCGGACATTTTGCGCAATGGCGTTATCCAGCAGGTCGCCGGGCGCTTTCAGTACTTTGTGCACCGACGGTTTGAGGATGTCGACCAGGCCCTGGATTTTCCCGGGGAAGGTCACATGATCCTTGATGGCCTTCACGCCTGCCGAGATAGCGCCACAGCGGTCATGGCCGAGTACCAGGATCAGCGGAGTCCCCAGTGTCGCAACGGCGTATTCGAGGCTGGCCAACCCGTGGTCGGTGACGAAATTGCCTGCTAAACGCACGGCAAAGAGGTCGCCCAGCCCGGTGTCGAAGACGAACTCGGGGGCGATCCTCGAATCGGCGCACGCCAGCACGGCCGCAAAGGGGTGTTGACCCTCCACCAGAGGCACACGCTCAGCCATGAAGTCATGGCGTGTGCTCATGTTTGCGATATAGCGCTTATTGCCCTCCATCAACCTGGCCAATGCGTGCTGGGGATTGGCAACCATCAAGGGCACGGAGGTTTCGCAGGCCTGCACGCTCGGCAGTTTACTGGCCAGGAACACACCGGTGCCGGCTGCGGCCAGGCGCAAGAAGTTTCGACGGGCATCGGAGGGGGTGGATTCATGAGCGTTGCGCATCGGCTGGGTTCTCGCAGGGCGAAAGAGGGAACGCCAAGGTTGCAAACAATGTCACGCAAAAATGTAGGGTACTTCTGATTGAACAGGGATAATCGCGCCGGGTTCGGGTTCTTCCGGTCTCCCAACCGGAAGGCCCTGATGACCAGCGCGCCGCTGGCCCGCAGCGGCGGGGCGAGTGGCCTGCGTTTGCAGCCCTATGGGAAAAAGCCGTTGTAGAACACGGTTGCGGAAGGCTACCGTTGCGACCTGAATATTTCGGGATGTTTCATTTTTATGTCCAGCCTGGTACTCCGAACTGCTGATACCCAGTCGCGCCGCGCCGCGCTGACCCTGGCTCTATGCTTGCCCAGTGACGTGTTGCTCTACCTGTTGCTGCCCATGGAATCCCAGGCCTTCGGCATTACGCTGGCCCAAGCCGGGGTTTTGCTGGCGGCGAACCGCCTGGTGCGGATCTTCGGCTACCGGCATGTGCTCAATTTCTACGCGCGCAACGGCGACCGCCTGACCTGCATGATTGCCGCCGGCGCCGCGACGCTGTGTGCCGTGGGCAATTCGTTTTTGTCAGGGTTTGCCGCATTGTTAGGGCTGCGGCTGGTGTGGGGCCTGTGTTTTGCCGCGTTGAACCTGTCGACCCAAGTGTTGGCCACTTCGGAACCGGCCGGTGCCGCGCGCCGGGCCGGGCGTTCGCGGGCGCTGATTGCCCTCGGGCCGATGCTGGCGTTGCCGCTGGGTGGCTGGTTGACGCTGTGGGCCGGCCCGCGTCCGATCTTTCTGATCCTTGCGGGCGCGTGCCTGGTGGGCGTGTGGATGGCGCGCGGCTTGCCAGCGGTGGGGCATGATTTGCAGAGCACGCCGGGGCGCCGCTTCAAATGGCCGGACAGCGTGGCGGTGTGGTCGTTTATCGAGGGTGTGGCGCTCGATGGTCTGTTTATCTTCGGTTTGTCGATCCAGGCGCAGAAGTTGCTTGGCGGGGATGCGGTACTGATTGCGGGGGGCTTGATGGCGCTGCGCTATGTCTCGGAAATGCTCCTGAGCCCTTTGGGCGGCCGCGCCGCGCAGCGTTTTGGCGCCACGTCGATATTGCTGCTGTTTTCGTTCTTGAGCGCCCTGGCCCTGACGGCGTTTGGCAGCCACTGGGTGATTGTCGGCGCGGCGGCGGTGCTGGTGCTGCGCGCGCTGCAACTGCCGCTGGTGACTACCCTGGTGGCGGAGCGCAATCCCGGTTCGATGCGCGTGTCGGCCCTGGCCTCGAATGCCGTGTGGCGTGATATCGGCGCCGGCCTCGGGCCATTGCTGGCTGGCCTGTTGCTGCCGATTGCCTCGGCGCCCTGGGTGTTCGGCCTGGCGGGCGCGGCGATTGCGCTGAGCGCGGTTTTTTGCTGGCGGGTAAAAGTGCCCACCTGACCGGCTGGCTCAAGCAGTGTTGATGGCGGCCAGCCAGGCGGGGTCGAAGCGGGTCTGCTCGGTGTCGATCCCCAGCGCCTGCATCCTGGCCTTGTGCGCCTCGACCTCGCCGACCAATTGCGCCTGAGCGCTGGAGTTGGCGTCCAGTTCATGCATCTGCGTCAGGCCCAGGTGGTAAAAACGCAGCACCTTCATGGCCGTCGGGTCATTGGCTTGCGCTCGCTCGGTCACCTTGTGCATCACATTGGTCACGCTCATCAGGCTGCGCTTGAGTTGCCAGCCATACACCGCGGGCGCCAGCCACGCCTGGGTCCAGAACGGCCCGCGCACCAGGGCCAGGGTGATCAGCACCCCGGCGAAGACGCCGCCGACATTGAAACGCAAATTGTCACCGCCGGGCTCGCCGAACAGCATCACCGCCAGGCTCGACAACAACATGGCCAGGGCCAGGAACACCACGGCCACGATCAGCGTGCTGCGCCGGGTCTGTTGGCGGAAGGTCACAGGATCGCAGGGTTTGAGCTCGAACATCCGGGTCGTATCTCCAGAAGGGGCCGGCATCATCTCACGCCTGGGCAAACAAGTTGAACGATGCCGCACCACAGTTTCTCTAAATCTGTGTCGACCTTTTGAGGGAAACCATCATGCCCGAATACAAGCAGCCACCGCCCGGTACGCCGGACCCTGACCGCACGCCCGGTGAAGAGGAGCGCGACAACGATGCGTTGCGCCCCAATGACCCGGCCGAACGCCAGGACGACGACGTGGAACGCGTCGAGGAAAACCTTGAGAACCTCCACGACAAAGCCCGCCCGCTTTAAATTAAACAAGGAGACCGCCCATGAGCACCCCCCCGAAAGGCCCGCATTCAAGCGAGCATGCCAGCGGTCAGGATGAGTTGGGTTTCGATCCGGACTCGCCTGACGTGGCGGACCCGCAGGTCGACCCGATCGGCGCGGCCATCGCCCCGCTGGACAAAGAAAAGAACGATCAGGCCGAAAAAAAGCCGCCCTACGATCCGCTGGGCGACTTGAAGAAATAAATCGGGCCCCGCCATCCAGCGGGGCCTTTGCTTATTTGGGCGGCGTCCAATTGACGTCGGTAATACCATACTTCTCCGCCCACGGCCGGGTGGTCTTCTTGACTTGCTCATGACCGACACGACCAACGCGACTGACATGAGCTACATCGGCATCCACCGCCGCCCAATGCCAGGCCTCGGCGTTGTTCATCACCTCGGCACGCACCACAAAGGATTTCGGCTTGCCGTGAAGCTGATAGTGGATGGTGTAGATTTTTGCGGTACTCATGTTGCCTCCCTGTGTTGTTATAGATGGATACGGGAGCGTCGAAAAAGGTTCATTCAAAATGACAGCCCGCGTGCTGGCGCGGCATAGTGACGCTTTCACCTCGCGCCTGAGGATTGCGCCATGCCTGTGCTGAACCATAGCCGTCTCTACCTGCAACGCCTGGGTTACGACACGCCACCAGCGCCGACCCTGCAAACCTTGCAGGGTCTGCAACTGCGCCATGTGTGCACGTTTGCCTTCGAGAGCCTGTCGACCTTGCTGCACCTTCCGGTGCCCATCGACTTGGCCAGCGTCGAGCAAAAGGTGCTGCTGGAGGGGCGGGGTGGCTATTGTTATGAATTGAACCAGATGTTCCTCGCCCTGCTGCAGGAACTCGGTTTTGACGCACGCGGCATCACCGGCCGGGTGGTCATGGGCGGTCCGCCGGATGCACACACTGCGCGCACCCATCGCTTGAGCCTGGTGACCCTGGATGGCGTGCGCTACGTCACCGACGTCGGCTTTGGCGGCATGGTGCCCAGCAGTCCGTTGCAATTGGATACAGATGCGCTGCAGACCACGGCCCACGAACCGTATCGCCTGACTTTCGACGGGCAGGGCGGTTATACCCTGTGGGTACAGGTAGCCGGAGAATGGCGTGGTTTGTATGTGTTCGACCTGCAACTGCAGACGGCCATCGACTATGAAGTGGGCAATTGGTACGTCTCTACGCACCCGGGTTCGCCTTTTGTTGGCCAATTGAAAGTCGCACGTTTGGCGCCGGGTCAACGCCATACCTTGAACAACGCTCACTACGCGGTCCATTACCTGGATCGACCGAGCGAAAAACGCACCCTCGAAAGCGCCGACGAGTTGCTGGATGTGCTCACCGATACCTTTGGCATCCGCGTGCCGGTCTCGATGCGGTTGCCCCAGGTAAACAATGGCCTTTTAATAGCTTCTACTTGAGACTATTGAGATAGAGCCATCGCTGAACCGTTTTACCTTAAAGTTCGTGCAAATTAATTCGAACCTTTCGCGCTTGTCGGGGTTCGAATCGGTTCCTGAATAATTTGCTCACCAGACAAGGAGATGTAAAACGATGTCCAAGCTATTCGGAAAATTCTTCAAGGGTTCTTCGCTGCTGGCGCTGGTCGCTGCGCCTGCCGTGGTGTTCGCCGCACCGTCCACCGACCCGATCTCCACTTTCGGCATCCTGGGCAGCTATAACGATTTCAAATTCGAAGGCGGCAGCGAAAGCGACAAGAGCCACATGCCGCAAGCGGGCCTGTTCTACAATTTCGGCAACAAGCTCACCGCCGAATCCGGCTTTATCTACCAGGCCGGTATCGAAGCCAAGTACGGCGAGAAGAGCGACAACAAACTCAAGGAAGCCCAGGCCGACCTGGATCTCGGCTGGCGTGCCGCGCTGGACGCGCGCAACTTTGTCGATGTGATCGTCGGCGGCGGCTACAGCTGGACCCGTTACGAGCCCGAGATCAACGACCTCGACGTGAAGCTCACCAACAAAATGCCGTTCGCCAAGGCGGCCTTGGGCTACAACCACCAGTTCGACGATATGACCCTGCGTTTGGAAGCCGGCGCCCGTCGTTCCATCGACGGCCGCACCAGGCTCAAGGTGGATGACTTTGGCAGCGACACCGTTGACCTCAAGGACCGCACCAACCCCTACGCCGAAGTCAGCCTGCTGATGAACCAGAAGGGTGACCTGCCGGTGGTTGCAGGCCTGTACTACACGCGTACCGAGTACAAGCTTGACGGCGACTCCGACGTGGCCGACAACACCAAACTCAAGCGTGACGAGTACGGCTTCAAGGTCGGTATCGCGTTCTGACGCCATGTACCGAAAAACGCCCCGAATATCCGGGGCGTTTTTTTAAGGCAATTGCAGATCAACCCAAAGCGGCAAGTTGCGCCACGGTCTCAGGAAAACGTGCCACCAGGCGAATCAGCGTGGCAGCCTGGGCATTCGGCTTGGCCCGGCCTTGCTCCCAGTTTTCCAGGGTGCGGGTGTTGGTGCGCAGGTACATGGCGAACACCGACCGGGAGAGGTTGAGTTGTTGGCGCACGGCGACCACTTCCTCAGCGGTGAGTGGCGCCAGGTTTTTAAGGTGAACCTTGTGGGTCCGCAGGGTGACTTTGCCTTGGCGTTCGTCTGCCAGGGCGTCGAAGCCTTCGACCAGTTCGGAAAATATTTCACGTTTCATGATGTGTTCTCGCTTTGATTTCCCTGTCCAGCATGTGTTTTAGGGCTTTTTTGTGCTGTGGTGTCAGGTCATCCTGTTCGTGTTTGCCGTACAGGGTGAACAGCCAGAATTGCGTGCCGCCCGACCACCAGTAGTAAATGACCCGCAGGCCACCGCGCTTGCCTTTGTTGCGTCGCTCATCGATGAAGCGAACTTTGCGCAGTCCGCCTGTTCCCTCGATCACATCTCCTGCTTCCGGATTCTTCATCAACTCTTGTTGAAAACCCTGGAAAAGCTCGTCACTCAGATAGTCCTTGCGATGCCGCTCGAAGGCCGGCAGTTCGATAAATAGAGCATCCATGTTCTGTACGTAGCCTGCGTATAGTTTGGTGGCCCACTCGCAAAGGGTCAAGTGACCCTGCTGTGGGAACTTTCCTAAAACGCAGACACCATACGGCGGCCTTCATCGGGTAGATGCCGGATGGGGAGGCAGGCGAGCGAGGAAATTTCCGTGAATAGGGGAGGGTAAAAACCCCTGCCCCTGAAACGCAAGACGGCGCCCGAAGGCGCCGTCTTGTTTACTGCATCCTGCTAAGCGATCAAACGCCCAACACCGCATGCTGCACCAGAGTGAGCAACGGTTGTGGGTACACGCCCAGGAAGAACGCCAGCAGGGCGATGGCCAGCAGCATCACGCCACCTGCCTTCTGTTCCCAGTGCAGCTCGGCATCCACACGGCGCAGGTTTGGCTCGATCAGGTAGAGGGTCACCATCACGCGCAGGTAGTAGAACACGCCGATGGCGGAGCCCAGTACCAACGATGCAACCAGCCACCATTCGTGGGCCTCGACACCGGTCGCCACGATGTAGAACTTGCCGATAAAGCCGGCGGTCAGCGGGATACCGGCCAGTGACAGCATCATCACGGTCAGCACGGCGGTCAGGTACGGACGGCGCCAGAACAGGCCGCGGTATTCGTACAGGGCGTCGGCGTCACGGCCTTTGAACGGCGAGGACATCAAGGTAATCACGCCAAACGCGCCGAGGCTGGTGATCACGTAAGTGACCAGGTATACGCCCATGGCTTCCACGGCCAGGCCTTTGCTCGCCACCAGGGCGATCAGCAGGTAGCCGAAGTGAGCGATCGAGGAGTAGCCCAGCAGACGCTTGAGGTTGTTCTGGGTCAGGGCCAGCAGGTTACCGAACAGGATCGACGCAATGGCGATCACGGTCAGTACGTCGCTCAGCACGCCGGTGTTGGCCGCTGGCGAGATCTGGAACAGACGCACCATCACAGCAAACACGGCAACCTTCGACGCGGTCGCCAGGAACGCCGCCACCGGCGCCGGGGCGCCTTCGTACACGTCCGGGGTCCACAGGTGGAACGGCACCAGCGACAGCTTGAACGCCAGGCCGATCAGCATCATCGCCAGGCCCAGTTGGGCAATCGGCGCCGGGCTGTTGGTAGTGGCAAGGGCGTGACCGATACCGGTGAAGCTCAGGCTGCCGGCTTCTGCGTAAAGCAGGGCCATACCGAACAACAGGAACGCGGAACCGGCGGCCGACAGCACCATGTACTTGATGCCGGCTTCCAGCGAGCGCTTGTTGAAGAAGGCATACGCCACCAGGCCGTAGGTCGGGATCGACAGCAGTTCCAGGCCGATGAACAAGCCGGCCAGGTGCTGCGCGCTGACCAGCACGACACCGCCGGCCGCGGCCAGCAGGATCAGCAGGTACAGCTCTTCCTTGTTGCCCGGGTAGCCGGTGCCGCCTTCGCCGAGGTAAGCGTGGGCGAGGGTGACGCAGGCCAGGGTCGCGACCAGGATCAGCGCGATGTACAGCAACGCGAAGTCATCGATCATCATCAACGGCGTGACCGCCAGTGGCGCGACCTTGAGGGCCGGGATAATCGACAGCAGTGCCAGGTTGAGACCGGCACAGGACAGCAGGAATGTTTGCGAATGATTGCGGCGCCACGCGATCGCCAGCATCACCACCACGATGGTGAGGCTGGTGATCAGCAGCGGCGCAAGCGCGATAAAGTGTTGGATCGTGAATTCCATAGCGCTCTTACCGGGCCGAAGCGAGTTGAGAGAAGGCGGTGCCGAACCACTGCTGCACGCCATGCATCGTCGCGGCAGAAGTGTCCAGGAACGGTTGCGGGTACACGCCGATATAGATCAGCAAGACCGCAAGGCCGAGCACCATGATCAGTTCGCGCGCATCCATCCCTTGCAGGACGGTGTCGGACTTGGCCGGGCCGAAGTAGGCGCGGTGGATCATGATCAGCGAGTAGACCGAACCGAACACCAGGCCGGAGGTGGCAATGGCGCTGATCCACGGCGTTTGCACGAAGGCACCCATCAGGATCAGGAACTCGCCGATGAAGTTACCGGTACCCGGCAAGCCCAGGGACGCGGCGGCGAAGAACAGGCTGATCGCCGGCAGGTACGCGATGCGCGACCACACGCCACCCATTTCACGCATGTCACGGGTGTGCAGGCGCTCGTACAACTGGCCACTGAGGATAAACAGCGCAGCGGCAGACACACCGTGGGCCAACATCTGGATCACCGCGCCTTGCAGCGCCAGTTGGCTACCGGAGTAGATGCCGATCAGTACGAAACCCATGTGGGACACGGACGAGAAGGCAATCAGACGCTTGATGTCGGTTTGTGCGAAGGCCAGGAACGCACCGTAGAAGATCCCGATCAGACCCAGGGTCATGGCGATCGGCGCGAACTCGGCCGAGGCATTCGGGAACAGCGGCAGGGCGAAACGCAGCAGGCCGTAGGCCGCCGTCTTCAACAGGATACCGGCCAGGTCCACGGAGCCGGCAGTCGGCGCCTGGGCGTGAGCGTCAGGCAGCCAGGAGTGGAACGGCACCACCGGCAGCTTCACCGCGAACGCGATGAAGAAGCCCAGCATCAGGATGTACTCGGTGGTCAGGGACATCTTGGTCTTCAACAGATCGGCGTAGTTGAAGGTGATCACGCCGGTGTTGTTGAAGTTGACCAGTACCAGGCCCAGGATCGCCACCAACATGATCAGGCCGGAAGCCTGGGTGAAGATGAAGAACTTGGTCGCCGCGTAGATCCGGGTTTTCTTGCCGTCCGAAGAACTGTGACCCCAGAGCGCGATGAGGAAATACATCGGCACCAGCATCATTTCCCAGAAGAAGAAGAACATGAACAGGTCCAGCGCCAGGAACACGCCGACAACGCCGCCCAGGATCCACATCAGGTTCAGGTGGAAGAAGCCCACGTGGCGCTGGATCTCTTTCCAGGAGCAGAGTACCGAGAGGATACCCAGCAGGCCGGTCAGCAGGATCATCAACAGCGACAGGCCGTCGAGGGCCAGGTGCACGTTGATGCCGAAGCGCTGGATCCACACGTGCTTGAATTCAAGCGCGAAGGTGGGATCGACACCCGGTGCCGGAGCGAATGAATAGTCACCATGGGCCCACAGCCAGAGGCCGAGCGCGAGTTCCAGGGACATGGTCAGCAACGCAATCCAGCGGGGGAGGGTGGCGCCGAAGCGTTCACCCATCCAGCAGAGCAGGCCGCCGATAAAGGGGATCAGGATTAGCCAGGGCAGAATCATGACGGGCTCGTTTCCTTTCGCAAGTTCGCAAAGTACGCAGTGCACTTAAACATAGTCAGACCGCTACCACGACGATGGCGCCGATCACCAGAACGGCACCCGCCGCCATGGACGCTGCATACCAACGCAATTGGCCGGTCTCGCTGCGGCTCAGGGCGGTGTGACCGGCCTTGGCGGCACGCGGGATCAAACCGATGGTCTGGTCGAGCGGATCTTTACGCAGTACATGGCTGATGGCGAGGTAAGGCTTGACGAACAGTTTGTCGTAGAGCCAATCGAAGCCCCAGGCGGCGAACCACCAGGCCGACAGGAAGCGCCCGATGCCACTGTTGGCAACCGCCGTGACGAAGCGACGCTTGCCGAGGAACAGCAGGGCCGCCAGCAGGATACCGGCAATGGCGATGGCACCCGAGGCGATTTCCAGGCTGTGCTTGTCGGCGCCGCCGGCATGGCCGACGCTTTCAGGCAGCACACCGGCCAGTGGCGGGGTGATCAGGGCGCCGATAAAGGTCGACAGCACGATCAGCACCGACAGCGGCAACCAATGGGAAATGCCGTGGCCTGCGTGCGCTTCGGTCTTGGCTTCACCGTGGAAGGTGATGAAGATCAGGCGGAAGGTGTACAGCGAGGTCATGAAGGCACCCACCAGGCCTGCGTAGAGCAGGTTCTGGTTACCGCTGGCGAAGGCTTCCCAGAGGATTTCGTCCTTGGAGTAGAAACCGGCGGTCACCAACGGCAGGGCGGCCAGGGCGGCGCCACCGACGATGAAGCTGGCGTAGGCCAGCGGCAGTTTCTTCCACAGGCCGCCCATCTTGAAGATGTTCTGCTCGTGGTGGCAGGCCACGATCACCGCACCGGAAGCGAGGAACAGCAGGGCCTTGAAGAAGGCGTGGGTCATCAGGTGGAAGATCGCCGCGTCCCAGGCGCCAACGCCCAGGGCCAGGAACATGTAGCCGATCTGGCTCATGGTCGAGTAGGCGAGGATCCGCTTGATGTCGGTCTGCACCAGGGCAGCAAAACCGGCCAGCACCAGGGTCACGCCGCCGACCACGCCCACCAGGTGCAGGATATCCGGCGCCAGGGTGAACAGGCCGTGGGTACGCGCGATCAGGTAGACGCCGGCGGTCACCATGGTTGCGGCGTGGATCAGTGCGGAAACCGGTGTAGGGCCCGCCATCGCATCCGCCAGCCAGGTTTGCAGCGGCAGTTGCGCCGATTTACCGACAGCGCCACCCAGCAGCATCAGGGTCGCCAGGGTGATCCAGAAGTCGCCGACCTGGAATTTCTGCGGTGCCAGCACCAGCAGTTCCTGGATGTTCAGCGTGCCCACCTGTTGGAACAGGATGAACAAGCCGATGGCCATGAACACGTCGCCGATGCGGGTGACGATAAAGGCCTTGAGCGCGGCGTTACCGTTGTTGCGGTTGCTGTAGTAGAAACCGATCAACAGGTACGAGCACAGGCCCACGCCTTCCCAGCCGAAGTACAGGAACAACAGGTTATCGCCCAGCACCAGGAACAGCATGCTGGCGATAAACAGGTTGGTGTACGCGAAGAAGCGCGAGTAACCGGCTTCACCGCGCATGTACCAGGACGCGAACAGGTGGATCAGGAAGCCCACACCCACCACCACGCCAAGCATGGTGATCGACAGGCCGTCGACATAGAGGGCGAAGTTGGGCTTGAAGCCCTCCACCGACATCCACTGCCACAGCACCAGGGTGTAGTGACCGCCTTCCGGCGGCGCCACGTTGAATTGCCAGATGACATAGGCGGCAACGATCGCCGACAGGCCAATCGAGCCAACGCCGATCAGGGCTGAGAGGTTTTCCGACCAGCGCCCGCGAGAGAACGACAGCAGCAGGAAACCGATCAGGGGAAATACGAAAGTCAGAAAGATCATGTTCATCCGCGCATCTCACTGGCAGCGTCGATATCAAGCGTGTGGAAGCGACGATACAGTTGCAGCAGGATCGCCAGGCCGATACTGGCCTCGGCGGCTGCCAGGCTGATCACCAGGATGAACATGACTTGTCCATCCGGCTGGCCCCAACGTGCACCCGCGACAATGAACGCCAGTGCCGCAGCGTTCATCATGATTTCCAGGCTCATCAACACAAACAGAATGTTACGGCGGACCATCAGGCCGACCAGGCCAAGGCAGAACAGGATGCCGGCGACCGCCAGACCATGCTCCAAGGGGATAGCAGGCATCGTCATTGCTCCTTGGCTTCGTTGCGGCCCAAGTGGAAGGCGGTGATGGCTGCGGCGAGCAGCAGCATCGAAGCCAGTTCGACCACCAGCAGGTACGGTCCGAACAGGCTGATGCCCACGGCTTTCGCGTCCACGGTGGTGTGGCCGATGGCCTGGCCGCTCTGGTGAGCGAACAGCACATACAGCAGTTCACCCAGCAGCAGTGCTGCGAGGACAACCGGGCCGAGCCAGATGCCGGGCTTGAGCCAGACGCGCTCCTGGGCGACCGACGCCGGCCCCAGGTTGAGCATCATCACCACAAACACGAACAGCACCATGATGGCGCCAGCGTAGGCGATCACTTCCAGCACACCGGCGAACGGTGCGCCGAGTGCGAAAAAGGTCATGGCCACGGCGATCAGCGAAATGATCAGGTAGAGCAGGGCGTGCACGGGGTTGGTGTTGGTGATCACGCGAAGCGTGGACACAACTGCGATACCCGATGCGAAATAGAAAGCGAATTCCATCTTTCTTCCTTAAGGCAGCAAGCTCTTCACGTTGATCGGCTCGGCTTCGTTTTGTGCGGCGCCTTTGGGCTTGCCCGCAACGGCCATACCTGCAACACGATAGAAGTTGTAATCAGGGTTTTTACCGGTACCGGAGATCAGCAGATCTTCCTTCTCGTACACCAGGTCCTGACGTTTGAACTCGGCCATCTCGAAGTCCGGCGTGAGCTGGATCGCGGTGGTCGGGCAGGCTTCCTCGCAGAGGCCGCAGAAAATGCAGCGCGAGAAGTTGATGCGGAAGAAGTCCGGGTACCAGCGACCGTCTTCGGTTTCAGCTTTCTGCAGGGAGATGCAACCCACCGGGCACGCCACGGCGCACAGGTTGCAGGCAACGCAACGCTCTTCGCCATCGGGGTCGCGGGTCAGTACGATACGGCCGCGATAGCGCGGCGGCAGGTACACCGCTTCTTCCGGGTATTGCAGGGTGTCGCGTTTGCGGAAGCCGTGACCGAACACCATCACCAGGCTTCGCAACTGGGTACCGGTACCCTTAACGATGTCGCCAATATATTTGAACATGGGTCAAATCCTCACTGAACCGCGCCCGCTGGCGTGTTCAACAACACAACGGCAGCGGTCACCAGCAAATTGATCAGGGTCAGCGGCAGGCAGAAGCGCCAGCTGAAATCCATCACCTGGTCGTATCGTGGACGCGGAATGGAAGCGCGCAGCAGGATAAACAACATGATGAAGAACGCGGTCTTCAGGAAGAACCAGAAGAACGCCAACTGCGGCAGGATGCCGAACGGACCGTGCCAGCCGCCGAAGAACAGCGTGACCAGCAGGGCCGAGATCAAGATGATGCCGATGTACTCACCGACGAAGAACATGCCCCACTTCATGCCGGCATATTCAATGTGGTAACCGTCGGCCAGTTCCTGTTCCGCTTCCGGCTGGTCGAACGGGTGACGGTGAGTCACGGCGACGCCGGCGATGAAGAAGGTACAGAAGCCGAAGAACTGCGGAATGATAAACCACAGGTTCTGCGCCTGGTACTCGACGATGTCGCGCATGTTGAACGAGCCGACCTGCACCACGATGCCCATCAGCGCCAACCCCATGAACACTTCATAGGATACGGTTTGCGCCGAAGCCCGCAAGCTGCCCAGCAGGGCGAACTTGTTGTTACTGGCCCAACCGGCGAACAGCACGGCGTAGACCGACAAGCCGGCCATGGCGAAGAAGAACAGCAAGCCGATGTTCAGGTCCGCCACGCCCCAGGTCGGGGTGATCGGGATGACGGCAAAGGCGATCAACAAGGCGCTCATGGCCACCACCGGTGCCAGGGTGAAGATCACCTTGTCGGCAAACGGCGGCGTCCAGTCTTCCTTGAAGAACATCTTCAGCATGTCGGCGGCGATCTGGAACATGCCGAACGGGCCAACGCGGTTCGGACCGTAACGGTCCTGCCACCAGCCCAGCAGGCGACGTTCGACGAAGCTGAGCAGGGCGCCCGCAACGACCACGGCCAACAGGATCACGATGGCCTTGACGACCGAGATGATCACGTCGATCACTTCAGGGGTGAACCAGGTCATTGCGCTGCCTCCTGCAGACCGTCAACGGTTTTGCCAAAGATTGCCGCGGGAATACCGGCAATGCCTTTTGGCAATGCCACCAGGCCGGCGCCCAACGCTTCGTTGATGCGCAGCGGCAGGCGCAGGGTCTGACCAGCCACGTTCAGGCTGAGCAGCGCACCGTCGTTGACGCCGAGGCGGTCGGCTTCGGACTTGGCCAGGGACACGTAAGGCGCGGGGATGCGTTCTTGAACCGGTGCGGCCTTGGAAGAGGTCTCTTCGCTGCCGAACAGGTGGAAGAACGGCACGACCTGCCAGGTACCCTGGGCCGGGTTGAACGGACGCGGTACGGCGGCGAACCAGTTCAGCGAATCCCCGCTGCTTTCGATCAGGCGGGTGCCCGGGTCGCCGGCGCGGATGTGACCACCGACTTCGTCCTGGAACTTGTTCCAGGCCTGCGGCGAGTTCCAGCCCGGCGACCAGGCGAACGGCACCTGCTGACGCGGTTCGACCGAACCCGAGTAACCTTCCATGGAGAAAGCGAACGCGGTGTCGTTGTCTTGCGGGGTACGCGGTTCGTGCACGCTGATGTTGGCGCGCATGGCGGTGCGACCGGAGTAACGCAGCGGTTCACGGGCCAGTTTCAAGCCCTTGATGCGGAACGCGGCGGATGGCGCGGCATCGACGATACGCGCCAGCTGCGGCGCGCTGGCGGCGGTGGCGGCAGTGACGTGGTCGAGCTGGGTCCAGTCGATCGGCTGGTTCAGCAAGGTCGCGCGCAGGGCATGCAGCCAGCGCCAGCCTTCGTGCACCAGGATGCCGGCGTCCATGTACTTCGGATCGAACACCTGGAAGAAGCGCTGGGCGCGGCCTTCCTGGCTGACCAGGGTGCCGTCGCCTTCGGCGAAGGTCGCCGCTGGCAGCACCAGGTCGGCACGCTCGCTGGTGGCCGTCTTCTGGTGGTCGGCGACGATCAGGACCTTGGTCGCGTTCAGCGCAGCGTCGACCTTGGCCGCATCGGTGCGGGTGTACAGGTCGTTTTCCAGCACCACGATGGCGTCGGCCGTGCCGTCGATCACCGCTTGCAGGGCTGCGTCCACGGACTCGCCACCGAGCATGGCCAGGCCGAGGCTGTTGGCTTCCGGCACGACCAGGCTGATGGAACCGTTCTTGTCGCACAGCTTCAGGGCTTTGGCAATATTCGCAGCCGCCTCGATCAGCGCCTTGGAACCCAACGAGGTACCGGCAATGATCAATGGACGCTTGGCGGCCAGCAGGGCGTCGGCGATACGCTGGGCCAGTTCAACGGCTTCAGTGTCCAGGCCTTCGACCGCCGGTGCGCTGGCGTCCAGGGCGTGAGCCACGGCGAAACCGAGGCGGGCCAGGTCGTCCGGCGCGGCGTGTACGCATTCTTCGGCGATATCGTCGAGCTTGGTTTCAGCGATGCTGGCAATAAACAGCGGGTTCAGCGCGTGCTGGCCGATGTTTTTCACCGCCGCGTCGAGCCAGGGCTGTACGCGCATGGCGTCGGCCATGTCTTCGGCCTTGCCTTTGACCGACTGGCGCAGCGACAGCGCGATACGCGCGGCGGTCTGGGTCAGGTCTTCACCCAACACGAAAATCGCGTCGTGGTCTTCGATGTCGCGCATGTTCGGCACGGGCAGCGGGCTGTCGTTGAGCACTTGCAGGACCAGGCGGATACGCTCCAGCTCCCCGGCTTCGATGCCGCTGTAGAAGTGCTCGGCGCCGACCAGCTCGCGCAACGCGAAGTTGCTTTCGAGGCTGGCGCGTGGCGAGCCGATCCCGACGATGTTGCGGCCACGCAGCAGGTCGGCGGCCTTGTCCAGCGCGGCATCCAGGCTCAGCTTGGCGCCGTCGGCCAGCAATGGCTGGCGCGGGCGGTCTTCGCGGTTGACGTAGCCGTAGCCGAAACGGCCACGGTCGCACAGGAAGTACTGGTTGACCGAACCGTTGAAGCGGTTTTCGATGCGACGCAGTTCACCATAGCGCTCGCCCGGCGAGATGTTGCAACCGCTGGAGCAGCCATGGCAGATGCTCGGGGCGAATTGCATATCCCACTTGCGGTTGTAACGCTCGGAGTGGGTCTTGTCGGTGAACACACCGGTCGGGCAGACCTCGGTGAGGTTGCCGGAAAACTCGCTTTCGAGCACGCCGTCTTCAACGCGACCGAAGTACACGTTGTCGTGGGCGCCGAACACGCCGAGGTCGGTGCCGCCGGCGTAGTCCTTATAGAAACGCACGCAGCGATAGCAGGCGATGCAGCGGTTCATCTCGTGGGAAATGAACGGGCCCAGTTGCTGGTTCTGGTGGGTACGCTTGGTGAAGCGATAACGGCGCTCGTTGTGGCCGGTCATCACCGTCATGTCCTGCAGGTGGCAGTGACCGCCTTCCTCACAGACCGGACAGTCGTGTGGATGGTTGGTCATCAGCCACTCGACGACACTGGCGCGGAACGCCTTGGACTCGTCATCGTCGATGGAGATCCAGGTGTTGTCGGTGGCGGGCGTCATGCACGACATGACGATACGACCACGGGTGTCGTTCTCGTCGGTGTACTGCTTGACCGCACACTGGCGACAGGCACCGACGCTACCAAGCGCGGGGTGCCAGCAGAAATACGGGATGTCGAGGCCGAGTGACAGACATGCCTGTAACAGGTTGTCCGCCCCATCGACTTCGAGCGCTTTGCCGTCTACGTGGATAGTGGCCATGGTTCAAAGTTCTTCGTTGGCCCGTTGTCAGCGGGCGTGGCTAATGGAATCTTGTTATTCATGTGCATCTACACAGCCATCAAGGCGTCAGCACATGAGAAAGGCGAAGGGCACGGACCCTTCGCTTCCTTGAAGCGTTACGCGCCGACCATGGTCGGCGTTACCACCTGAGTGAGCTCGCCCGCGCGGGTAGGCGCGATGCCGGCCTCGAATTCAGGGCGGAAGTATTTGATTGCGCTGCCCAGTGGCTCCACGGCGCCCGGTGCGTGAGCACAGAAGGTCTTGCCAGGGCCGAGGAAGTTGACCAGGCCCAGCAGGGTTTCGATGTCACCCTCGCGGCCTTCGCCGTTTTCCAGCGCCATCAACAGCTTGACGCTCCACGGCAGGCCGTCGCGGCATGGGGTGCAGAAGCCGCAGGACTCACGGGCAAAGAACTGCTCCATGTTGCGCAGCAACGAGACCATGTTCACCGTGTTGTCCACCGCCATTGCCAGGCCGGTACCCATGCGGGTGCCCACCTTGCCGATGCCGCCAGCATACATTTGCGCGTCCAGGTGCTCGGGCAACAGGAAACCGGTGCCGGCGCCGCCTGGCTGCCAGGCTTTCAAGGTGTAGCCGTCGCGCATGCCGCCGGCGTAGTCCTCGAACAGCTCGCGTGCGGTCACGCCGAACGGCAGTTCCCACAGGCCGGGGTTCTTGACCTTGCCGGAGAAGCCCATGAGCTTGGTGCCCATGTCTTCACTGCCGGCGCGGGCCAACGATTTGTACCAGTCGACGCCGTCGGCAATGATCGCCGGCACGTTGCACAGGGTCTCGACGTTGTTCACGCAGGTCGGCTTGCCCCACACGCCCACGGCGGCCGGGAAGGGCGGCTTGGAGCGTGGGTTGGCGCGACGGCCTTCGAGGGAGTTGATCAGGGCGGTTTCTTCACCGCAGATATAACGCCCGGCGCCGGTGTGCACGAACAGTTCGAAGTCGAAACCCGAACCGAGGATGTTCTTGCCCAGCAGGCCCGCTGCCTTGGCTTCGGCCACGGCACGGTTGAGGTGCTTGGCGGCGGTGGTGTATTCGCCGCGCAGGAAGATGTAGCCCCGGTAGGTCTTCAGCGCGCGTGCGCTGATCAGCATGCCTTCGATCAGCAGATGGGGCAGTTGCTCCATCAGCATGCGGTCTTTCCAGGTGTTGGGCTCCATTTCATCCGCGTTGCACAAAAGGTAACGGATGTTGATGGATTCGTCCTTGGGCATCAGGCCCCACTTCACGCCCGTGGGGAAGCCTGCACCGCCGCGGCCTTTGAGGCCGGCGTCTTTCACCGTCTGGACGATGTCGTCCTGGGCCATGTCGGCGAAGGCTTTGCGCGCCGCCGCGTAACCGTTCTTGGCCTGGTATTCGTCGAGCCACACGGGCTCGGCGTCGTCACGCAGGCGCCAGGTCAGCGGGTGAGTTTCGGCCGAACGCTTGATCAGGTTGGCCGGGCCGAAAGATGTCAGGGTCATGGGTAGCCCTCGAGCAATTGGGTCACGCCAGCAGGCTGCACGTCACCGAATGTGTCGTCGTCGATCATCAACGCCGGCGCCTTGTCGCAGTTGCCCAGGCAGCACACCGGCAGCAGCGTGAAGCGGCCGTCTGCGGTGGTCTGGCCCAGGCCGATGCCGAGCTTGGCCTGGATTTCGCTGACCACGGACTCGTGGCCACCGATGTAGCAGACCATGCTGTCGCACACGCGAATGATGTGGCGGCCCACCGGCTGGCGGAAGATCTGGCTGTAGAACGTTGCCACGCCTTCAACGTCGCTGGCGGGGATGCCGAGGATCTCGCCGATGGCGTAGAGGGCGCCGTCGGGCACCCAGCCACGTTCCTTCTGGACGATCTTCAAGGCTTCGATCGACGCCGCGCGCGGGTCTTCGTAGTGATGCAGCTCGTGCTCGATGGCCGAGCGCTCGGTTTCACTCAAGGTGAAACGGTCTGTCTGGATAAGCGTGCTGTTCATGCTTAGCGGTCCACGTCGGCCATAACGAAATCGATACTACCCAGGTACGCAATCAAGTCCGCGACCATCTCGCCTTTGATCACCGAAGGGATCTGCTGCAAGTGCGGGAAGCTTGGCGTACGAATCCGGGTGCGGTAGCTCATGGTGCCGCCATCGCTCGTCAGGTAATAACTGTTGATACCCTTGGTCGCTTCGATCATCTGGAAGGATTCGTTGGCCGGCATTACCGGGCCCCACGAAACCTGCAGGAAGTGCGTGATCAGGGTTTCGATGTGCTGCAGCGTGCGCTCTTTGGGCGGCGGCGTGGTCAGCGGGTGGTCAGCCTTGTAGGGACCTGCCGGCATGTTGCGCATGCACTGCTCGATGATCTTGAGGCTCTGGCGCATTTCTTCGACGCGCACGATGCAGCGGTCGTAGGCATCGCCCTTGGCCGCCAGCGGCACTTCGAATTCGAAGTTTTCGTAGCCGGAGTAAGGGCGCGCCTTGCGCAGGTCGAAGTCCAGGCCGGTAGCGCGCAGGCTTGGGCCGGTAACGCCCCATTCCAGGGCTTCCTTGGTGTTGTACTGGGCGACGCCGATGGTACGGCCCTTGAGGATGCTGTTGTCCAGGGCGGCTTTCTGGTATTCGTCCAGGCGCTTGGGCATCCAGTCGATGAAGTCCTTGACCAGGCGTTCCCAGCCGCGCGGGAGGTCGTGGGCCACACCGCCGATGCGGTACCAGGCCGGGTGCAGGCGAAAGCCCGTGATCGCTTCGATCACGGTGTAGGCTTTCTGGCGGTCGGTGAAGGTAAAGAACACCGGGGTCATGGCGCCCACGTCCTGGATGTAGGTGCCCAGGAACAGCAAGTGGCTGGTGATCCGGAAGAACTCGGCCATCATGATGCGGATGGTGTCGACGCGGTCCGGTACCTTGATGCCGGCCAGCTTCTCGACCGAGAGCACGTACGGCAGGTTGTTCATCACGCCGCCGAGGTAGTCGACGCGGTCGGTGTACGGAATGTAGCTGTGCCAGGACTGGCGCTCGCCCATCTTCTCGGCGCCACGGTGGTGGTAGCCGATGTCCGGTACGCAGTCGACGATTTCTTCACCGTCCAGCTGCAGAATGATACGGAAGGCACCGTGAGCCGAAGGGTGGTTGGGGCCCAGGTTGAGGAACATGTAGTCCTCGTTGGTGCCCGAGCGCTTCATGCCCCAGTCTTCCGGGTTGAAACGCGCCGCTTCTTCCTCGAGCTGTTGCTTGGCCAGGGTAAGGCTGAAGGGGTCGAACTCAGTGGCGCGCGCCGGGAAGTCCTTGCGCAGCGGATGGCCTACCCAGGTCGGTGGCATCATGATGCGGGTCAGGTGCGGGTGCCCCGGGAAGTCGATGCCAAACATGTCCCAGACTTCACGTTCGTACCAGTTGGCATTCGGCCAGATGCCGGTCACGGTCGGTACGCTCAGGTCGCTTTCGGATAGGGCAACCTTGAGCATCACGTCGCTGTTACGTTCCAGCGACATCAAGTGGTAGAACACGGTGAAATCGGCGCCAGTCGGCAAGCCCTGGCGCTTGGTGCGCAGCCGCTCATCCACGCCATGCAGGTCATAGAGCATGACGTAGGGCTTGGGCAGGTTGCGCAGGAAGGTCAGGACTTCGATGAGCCTGGCGCGGGCAACCCACAGCACGGGCATGCCGGTGCGGGTCTCCTGGGCGGTGAACGCCTCGGCGCCAAAACGGTTGTTCAGTTCGACGACCACGTCCTGGTCGTTTGCCTTATAAGGCGGGATGTACAGAGCACTGCCTGTAGTCATGGTTATTTATCGCTTTCGGTCAACGTAAAGAATGAAGCCAGTGTCTCGTTTCTTATGCAGAGCTGAGCTGGATCAGACTTCGTCGGGGCTGCGCAGATTGGTGACTGCGATTCGCTGTTCGCGGCGCTGTTCCTTTTGCGACGGCATGTCGGCGCGGTAAACGCCTTGATCGCCGACAACCCAGGAAAGCGGGCGACGCTCCTTTCCGATCGACTCCTGCAGCAGCATCAAGCCTTGCAGGAACGCTTCGGGGCGGGGCGGGCAGCCGGGCACGTAGACATCCACGGGGAGGAACTTGTCGACCCCCTGCACTACGGAATAGATGTCGTACATGCCGCCGGAATTGGCACAGGCGCCCATGGAAATGACCCATTTGGGTTCCAGCATCTGTTCATACAGGCGCTGGATGATGGGGGCCATTTTCAGGAACGGCGTACCGGCGATAACCATGAAATCCGCCTGGCGCGGTGATGCCCGGATAACCTCGGCGCCAAAGCGCGCGATGTCGTGGGGCGCCGTGAAGGCGGTGGTCATTTCCACGTAGCAGCACGAAAGACCGAAGTTGTACGGCCACAGGGAGTTTTTACGCCCCCAGTTGACCGCGCCGTTCAGCACGTCTTCGAGCTTGCCCATGTAGATGTTCTTGTGGACTTGGTCTTCTAACGGGTCGGAAACGGTTTCCCGCTTGCCGATGGGGTACTGCTCGTTAGGAGCATCCGGGTCGATCCTGGTGAGATTGTATTGCATCGCCAAAGCCTCATTGTTTCAGCTTCGCTTGCCGCTTACGACGAGCTTCCGGAGCCCAGTCAAGGGCGCCCACTCGAAATAGGTAGACAAGGCCTGCCAACAGAATTGCTATGAAAACGAGGGCTTCGACGAATCCGGTCCAGCCGCTTTCGCGGACGGACACAGACCAGGCAAAGAGAAAAAGGGCTTCGATATCGAAGATCACGAACAGCATCGCGACCAGATAGAATTTGGCTGAGAGCCGCAAGCGGGCGCCACCTGTAGGCAGCATGCCGGATTCGAACGGTTCGTTTTTGCTGCGACCCCAGGCTTTTGACCCGAGGAGGCTGGACACGCCGAGCATGAAGGCGCAGAGGCCCACGACACCGAGGAGGAAAATGGCAAAGCCCCAGTTGTGGGCGATGAGTCCTGTCGCTTCGGTCATGCTGGAAATCCTTAACAGAGAGCAAAAGTCTCTGAGCTCGAAAAAGTAACGACGCAGTGACGATATGTCGCACTGCAATCAATCGGGATGATTTTATGGCTAAACACCGGGCAAGTAAAATTCCCAAGGCGAAATTATTCGGTTGAATAACCACATAGTGCACCTTCTTGGGGCTGCAGCCCTTGTGTGGCGGGCATTAGCGGGCATTTAATCAAATGTGTTTTGTTTAACGGGTAACGAAGTTTCCAGGCGCCAAATGATAATGAATATTGTTTGCGTGGGGTTTAAGGGAATGTTTCTCGTGTGGCGAGGGAAGTTGCCGTTACTTGCGGGTTTGTCGCTTAGTTGCCGACGGGGATCTTTTAACCGTTTTTGCGAGGGTTAATACCGCTCTGGATCAATGTTTTGCACAAAATTCTCCCTGTAGTGAGCGGGCTTGTCCCGCGCTGGGTGGCGAAGCCGCCCCAAACCAGGCGAATTGGGTTTGTCTGAAACTGCACGGTGTTTTTATTGGGGCGGCTTCGCCACCCAGCGCGGGACAAGCCCGCTCACTACGAAAATGTGTAGATACTTATGGCTATCGCAGGCAAGCCACACATTTGATTTTTTGTGCTTGTGAAACAAAAAAACGCCCCGAACCAGTCGGGGCGTGATTGCTGTGCGGCACTGCGTTTAGGTCTTCCTTGGGGCCGCAGTGGCCGTGTACTCAGTGGATCAGTGGAACTGCTCTTCTTCGGTCGAACCGGTCAGCGCGGTCACGGACGAGGTGCCGCCCTGGATCACGGTGGTCATGTCGTCGAAGTAGCCGGTGCCCACTTCCTGCTGGTGCGCCACGAAGGTGTAGCCCTTCGACGCGTCAGCGAACTCCTGCTCTTGCAGCTTCACGTAGGCGGTCATGTCGTTGCGGGCGTAGTCGTGCGCCAAGTTGAACATGCTGTGCCACATGTTGTGAATGCCGGCCAGGGTAATGAACTGATGCTTGTAACCCATGGCGGACAGTTCGCGCTGGAACTTGGCGATGGTCGCGTCGTCCAGGTTTTTCTTCCAGTTGAAGGAAGGCGAGCAGTTGTAGGAAAGCAGTTGGTCCGGGTATTCCTTCTTGATCGCTTCAGCGAAACGACGCGCTTCGTCCAGGTCCGGCTTGGCGGTTTCGCACCAGATCAGGTCGGCGTACGGCGCGTAGGCCAGGCCACGGGCGATGGCCTGGTCGAGACCGGCACGCACCTTATAGAAGCCTTCCTGGGTGCGCTCGCCGGTCACGAATGGCAGGTCGTATGGGTCGCAATCCGAGGTCAGCAAGTCGGCGGCGTTCGCATCGGTACGCGCCAGGATGATGGTTGGCGTGCCGGCGACGTCAGCGGCCAGGCGGGCAGCGGTCAGCTTCTGGACGGCTTCCTGGGTTGGGACCAGTACCTTGCCGCCCATGTGCCCGCATTTCTTCACCGAAGCCAGCTGGTCTTCGAAGTGCACGCCGGCAGCGCCTGCCTCGATCATGCTCTTCATCAGCTCGTAGGCGTTGAGTACGCCGCCGAAACCGGCTTCGGCGTCGGCCACGATCGGCGCGAAGTAGTCGATGTAGCCTTCATCGCCCGGGCCTTTGCCGGCTTTCCATTGGATCTGGTCGGCGCGACGGAACGCGTTGTTGATGCGCTTGACCACGGTTGGCACCGAGTCCACCGGGTACAGCGATTGATCGGGGTACATGGATTCGGCGGAGTTGTTGTCCGCCGCCACTTGCCAGCCGGACAGGTAGATCGCCTGGATACCGGCTTTCACCTGCTGCACTGCCTGGCCGCCAGTGAGGGCGCCCATGCAGTTGACGAAATCTTTGTCGGGACGGAAGGACGGCTTGGCCCCTTGGGTCACCAGGTTCCACAGCTTCTCGGCGCCGAGTTTTGCAAAGGTGTGCTCAGGTTGAACCGAGCCGCGCAGGCGGACGACGTCAGCAGCGGAATAAGCGCGGGTCACGCCTTTCCAGCGTGGGTTTTCAGCCCAGTCTTTCTCGAGGGCTGCAATTTGCTGTTCGCGTGTCAGTGCCATGTAGATAAACCTCGTCGTCGCATTTTGTAAGGGTTCGAAGGCCCTTGCCAGGGGCCCTGATTAGCGGGAGCGAGGCCATCATGCACAGCCTTTTTGGGGTCGTCAAACATTTTGTAGTGCTTTTTTAAAAGCACTACATCTTTAGTCTAATACGACTCGTCAGTCAGTTTTTGGTGCTTCAGTTCAAGGTATCGACCTTGACCCGTACAGTCAGGTCGTCGCGGCCCTGAGTAGAGTAGCTGCGGGTTGTAGAGGATTTGTCGGCCTGGGTGTCACGATTGATGCCGGCCAGGGAGATCCACTCGCCGAGGCGCCCACTGACTGTTGTGTCGGTGCTTTGCACGTTCACTACATCGGGACGTTCCTGGCTCATGCGGTCACGATTGGTGCTGATCGCCAGGTGCACGGTCTCGCCGGTGACGCTGGCGGTCACGTAGAAGCCCTGGGTGACGTTGCGGTACTGGGTCTGGTTCTGCGGGCGGCCATAACTGTCTGGTTGGGTGGTGGTCAGCGGCACGCTCTGGCCGACCTGGATCAGGGCGGGGATGCCTTCGCTGGCCTGGATCTGCTGGACGCCGCCATCGCGGCTGGTGGTGCCGTAGCTGATGATGCGGGTCTGGCTGTCGCCGCGGTTCTGCTGGTTGGTTTCATTGGTGTCGACGGTGATCAGCAGGCGTTTTGCCGGGGTGTCGAGCTGGGACAGCAAGGCGCGCAGGCCTTCGATTTTTGCGGGGTCAGCGTTAACAATCAGCTGGTTGCCATAGGCGCTGACGGTGCCGTCCTTGCCGATGAAGTTTTGCGCCACGGGCAGCAGGTCGGCGCTGGTGCGGTTGCTCAGGTTGACGACTGCGGTGTCGGCCAAGGCCGAGACACTGGCGGTCAGGAGGAGGGCGGTGAGCAGGGTGCGTAGGGACATGTCCGTGATCTCTGCGAGTCATTTGGCTGGATAGTGCCAGTTTGTCGGCCTGAGGGGTCGCAAATTGAATCGTAGACGGCAAAATGCCCTGGCATGGCAGGGCATTTGGGGTGTTGCTGATATCGCTATCGCAGGCAAGCCAGCTCCCACACTTGACCGAGTACACCCCTTGGAATGCGATCAAATGTGGGAGCTGGCTTGCCTGCGATGCAGGCGACGCGGTTTCGGATCAGTCCCCGCGCACCATGTCCACATGCGGAATCCCGACTTCAAGAAACTCGTCGCTGACGATCTTGAACCCCAGCCGCTCATAGAACGGCGCCGCATACACCTGGGCACTCAGAAACTGCCGGGTCTGGCCACGCTGCTCGGCGACGCCGATCACCGTTTCCATCAGCTTGTCGCCGACCTTCAGCCCGCGCCAGTCCTTGAGTACCGACACGCGGCCGATCTCGCCGCTGGGCAACAACCGAGCGGTGCCAATCGGGAAGTCGCCTTCGAACGCCAGAAAGTGCATCGCACCTGCGTCGTCCGCGTCCCATTCCAGCTCGGGAGGAACCGATTGTTCGGCGATGAACACCGCTTCACGAATGCGCCTGATCTCGGCGATATCCTTTTGCCAGTCCGCGACACTCACGTGAATCTTATTCATCGGCAAATCCCAGGCTTCCTTGCTTGACCAGTTCGCACAGCAGGTCGCGGCCGTCTTCGTCCGCGAGCCATGGGCCGAGGTTGTCGGCGTGCAGGGCGTCGGCGGCGCAGATCAGTTTGAGCAATTCGCGCAGCTTGCCCGGCAGGTAACGGCTCTGGCCGCTGGCGAACAGCAGCACGTCATCGTCCACTTCCGACCAGGCCATGCGCGCGCTCGGGTTGCGCACCAGGATCGCGCCGTCTTGCAGGCTGCTGACAAAATCCTCTTCGGCCACTTCTTCACCGGCCACCAGTTCAGGGTAGCGCGGTTCAGTCATGAACTGGCCGAACCAGGTGAGCAGCATGCGCTCGTCGCTCATGTGCTCGGCCAGCAGGCTCTTGAGGCGGTCCAGTGCGTCGCTCTGGATCTGGTGCGGGTCGCTGACCGGCTGGGCGTCGGCGTCGGTGTAGCGTTCTTCGTCGGTCAGGTACTGGGCGAGGAAGTCGGTGAAGTGGGTCAGCACTTCAGCGGCACTCGGTGCGCGGAAACCGACCGAGTAGGTCATGCAGTCATCTTCGGCGATGCCGAAATGCGCCAGCCGCGGCGGCAGGTAGAGCATGTCGCCCGGTTCCAGCACCCATTCGGCGCTTTCTTCGAAGTCGGCGAGGATGCGCAGGTCGGCGTGCTGCAGCAGCGGGCTCTCGGAGCTGCACATCTGGCCGATCTTCCAGTTGCGCTTGCCCTGGGCTTGCAGCAGGAACACGTCATAGTTGTCGAAGTGCGGACCGACGCTGCCACCCGGTGCGGCGAAGCTGATCATCACATCGTCGATGCGCCAGCTCGGCAGGAAGCGGAACTGCTCCAGCAGCTCGGCGACTTCCGGCACGAACTGGTCGACCGCCTGTACCAGCAGGGTCCATTCGCGCTCGGGCAAGGTGCTGAAGGCATCTTCGGCAAACGGGCCGCGACGCAGTTCCCAGGGGCGTTCGCCGTGTTCGATCACCAGGCGCGATTCGACTTCTTCTTCCAGGGCCAAGCCAGCCAGTTCGTCGGCGTCGATCGGGCTTTCGAAGTCAGGGATGGCCTGGCGGATCAGCAGCGGTTTCTTCTGCCAGTAATCGCGCAGGAATTCCCGTGCAGTGATGCCGCCCAGAAGTTGAAGAGGGATATCAGGATTCATGTGTAACCTATTGAAAAAAAGCACTTTTAAGACAGGAATAAAAACGCCCGGCGCGGCCGGGCGTCTCAAGGGTCTTGCGGTAATCAGATGCGCTTGGCTTGCTCGACGGCGTTGCCGATGTAATTGGCTGGGGTCAGCAGCTTCAGCTCGGCCTTGGCCGCGGCTGGCATGTCCAGGCCGTCGATGAAAGTTTGCAGCGCTTCGGAGGTGATGCCCTTGCCGCGCGTCAACTCTTTGAGCTTCTCGTAGGGGTTTTCGATGTTGTAGCGACGCATCACGGTCTGGATCGGCTCGGCCAGGACTTCCCAGCAGGCGTCCAGGTCAGCGGCGATCTTCTGCGCGTTGAGCTCAAGCTTGCTGATGCCCTTGAGGCTGGCTTCGTACGCGATCACGCTGTGGGCAAAACCCACGCCGAGGTTGCGCAGTACGGTGGAGTCGGTCAGGTCGCGCTGCCAGCGGGAGATCGGCAATTTACTGGCCAGGTGCTGGAACAGGGCGTTGGCGATGCCGAGGTTGCCTTCGGAGTTTTCGAAGTCGATCGGGTTGACCTTGTGTGGCATGGTCGACGAACCGATTTCACCGGCAATGGTGCGCTGCTTGAAGTAGCCCAGGGAGATGTAGCCCCAGATATCGCGGTCGAAGTCGATCAGGATGGTATTGAAGCGTGCGATCGCGTCGAACAGCTCGGCGATGTAGTCGTGCGGTTCGATCTGCGTAGTGTAGGGGTTGAAGCCCAGGCCCAGCTCGTCTTCGATGAAGGCACGGGCGTTTTCTTCCCAGTCGATTTCCGGGTAGGCCGACAGGTGCGCGTTGTAGTTGCCCACGGCGCCGTTGATCTTGCCCAGCAGCGGGACGGCGGCGACCTGAGCGATCTGGCGCTCGAGGCGGTACACCACGTTGGCCAGTTCCTTGCCCAAGGTCGTCGGCGACGCCGGCTGACCGTGGGTACGCGACAGCATCGGCACATCGGCGAAGCGGATCGCCAGTTCGCGGATCGCGTCGGCGGTCTGGTGCATCAGCGGCAGCATCACGTCATCACGGCCTTCGCGCAGCATCAGGGCGTGGGACAGGTTGTTGATGTCCTCGCTGGTGCAGGCAAAGTGGATGAATTCGCTGACCTGGGCCAGTTCCGGCAGCTTGGCCGCCTGCTCCTTGAGCAGGTATTCGATGGCTTTTACGTCGTGGTTGGTGGTGCGCTCGATCTCTTTGACACGCTCGGCGTGCTCCAGGGAGAAGTTTTCCGCCAGGGTATTCAAGACAGCGTTGGCCTCGGCGGAAAACGCCGGCACTTCGCTGATGCCAGGGTGAGCGGCCAGGCGCTGGAGCCAGCGCACTTCAACCAGTACACGAGCACGGATCAGGCCGTATTCGCTGAAAATAGGGCGCAGGGCCTGGGTTTTGCCGGCGTAGCGGCCGTCAACAGGGGAAACCGCAGTGAGCGAAGAAAGCTGCATGGGGTGTTCTCGGACAGTCGGGCAACGAAATGGGGCGCGTATCATACATGAAAAAATCCGCCGGTCCGTTGCCAACTGACCGGCGTATTACGCGTAACGGCTTGAAAACGGCCTGCTGGTGCGACTTATTCGTTGCGCATCAACGGGTAAAGCTCTTTGAGCAATTTGCGCCGGCTGATCACCAACTGCCAGCGATGCCCGCCCAACTGGCGCCACAACCGCGCCGAACGAATACCGGCCAGCAGCAGCGCGCGGATTTTCGAGGCGTTGTTCGGTTGTTGCAGGTTGCGCATGTCGCCGTGCACCTGGATGCGCTGGCGCAGAGTGCTCAAGGTGTCCTGGTACAGCGCTCCGCAGGCGGCGACCACGTTTTCATGGGCCGGGCCAAAGTGCTCCACCTGGGACTGAATCTGCGGCAGGCGCTTGCCGATGGTCTCGAGCATGTCGTCGCGCTTGGCCAGTTGACGCTCAAGACCGAGCATCGACAGGGCGTAGCGCAACGGCTCACGCTGCAAGGTGCTCGGGTCGCGCTCCAGGGCGCCGATCAGCGCGCGGTAACCTTCACGCAGCGCCAGGTCGTCGCCGCCGTAGACCTCCAGGGTGTCCTTGGGGTCGCGAATCAGCAGGCTGCCGAGCATGCAGGCCAGGCCGGCCTCGGTGACCTGGCCGGTCTTGGCGATCTTGTCCACCAGTACCGCCGCGAGGAAAACCCCGCCGAGTGCGGTCAACTGCTCCTGGGTCGGGCTCATGCCGGGTTGCTCCAGGCCTGCGCGACTTCAATCACGCCGCCGCCCAGGCAAACCTCACCGTCGTAGAACACCACAGACTGGCCAGGGGTGACCGCGCGTTGCGGCTCATCAAAGGTGGCGCGGTAGCCGCTGACGGTTTTTTCCAGGGTGCAGGCCTGGTCGCCTTGGCGATAGCGCACTTTGGCGGTCAGGCGGCGTGGCGTACTCAGGTCGATCGGGTTGACCCAATAGATCTCGGAAGCGAGCAGGGCGCCGGAGAACAGCAACGGGTGTTCGTTACCCTGGCCAACGATCAGCACGTTGTTTTCCAGGTCTTTGACCAGCACGTACCACGGCTCTTCACCGGCGTCTTTCAAACCGCCGATGCCCAGGCCCTGGCGCTGGCCGATGGTGTGATACATCAGGCCATGGTGACGGCCGATGACTTCACCGTCAGTCGTTTTGATTTCGCCCGGCTGCGCCGGCAGGTACTGCTTGAGAAAGTCGCTGAAGCGGCGCTCGCCGATAAAGCAGATGCCGGTAGAGTCTTTCTTCTTGGCAGTGGCCAGGCCGTGTTGCTCGGCGATCCTGCGCACTTCAGGTTTTTCCAGCTCGCCCACCGGGAACAGGGTCTTGGCGATCTGTTCACCGCCGACGGCGTGCAGGAAGTAGCTCTGGTCCTTGTTCGGGTCCAGGCCCTTGAGCAGTTCGGTACGCCCGTCGATATCGCGGCGGCGCACGTAGTGGCCAGTAGCGATCAGGTCGGCACCGAGCATCATGGCGTAGTCAAGGAACGCCTTGAACTTGATCTCGCGGTTGCACAGGATGTCCGGGTTCGGCGTGCGACCGGCCTTGTACTCGGCGAGGAAGTGCTCGAACACATTGTCCCAGTACTCGGCGGCGAAGTTGGCGGTGTGCAGCTTGATGCCGATCTTGTCGCACACGGCCTGGGCGTCCGCCAGGTCGTCCATGGCGGTGCAGTATTCCGTTCCATCGTCTTCTTCCCAGTTCTTCATGAACAGGCCTTCCACCTCATAACCCTGCTCCATGAGCAGAACGGCGGAAACGGAAGAATCCACGCCGCCGGACATGCCGACGATGACGCGCTTCTTTTGGGTGTCAGAAGGGGCTGGATCACGCATAGGGTTTCAACGGGTGTCTTGAAAAAGGACGCGATTCTATCAGGCTCAAGCCTTCAAGGCTAAAGGGAAGGGCGGATCAATTCGAGACTGTGGCGCTGGCCGGCCAGATAATCATCGATACAGCGGATGATCAGCTCGCTGCGCCACTCGTCGCGCAAGGCCATCAGCTCGTCGCGGGTCAGCCAGCGGGCGCGGAGGATGCCTTCGTCGAGTTGATACTCGGGGTGATGTCTCAGCGCCTTGGCGATAAAGCAGACGCGTTGATAGGTCACGCCATTGCTCGGGGCGGTGTACAGGTAGATGCCGACGATGCCGGTGGGCTCCACGTCCCAGCCGGTTTCCTCAAGTGTTTCGCGCACGGCGGCTTCGGTCAGGGTTTCGTCCGGGTCAAGGTGACCGGCGGGCTGGTTGAGCACCGCGCGGCCGCCCTTGAGTTCTTCGACCATCAGGAAGCGGCCGTTGTCTTCGACGAGGGTGGCGACGGTGATGTGGGGTTGCCAGGTCATGGAGGCCTCGATTCTGGATTGAGCAGGATTGCAGTCAGTGTGGGAGCTGGCTTGCCTGCGATAGCGGTCTATCAGCGAGCTATTCAGTAGCTGACCCACCGCTATCGCAGGCAAGCCAGCTCCCACATTTGATTGGGTTTCTTCAATTAAATCGGTAGTAGGCACAAACAGAAACCCCGGCACGTGGCCGGGGCTTCTTTGCAGCCTTACAACCTTACTTCAACTTGGCAATCGCCGCGTTGAGGGTGTTGCTTGGGCGCATGGCCTGGCTGGTCAGCTCAGGGTTCGGCGCGTAGTAGCCGCCGATGTCCACGGGCTTGCCTTGTACGGCGTTGAGCTCGGCAACGATGGTCGCCTCGTTCTCGGCCAGGGTCTTGGCCAGTTCGCCGAACTGCGCTTGCAATGCAGTGTCTTCGGTCTGGGCGGCCAGGGCTTGTGCCCAGTACAGCGCCAGGTAGAAGTGGCTGCCGCGGTTGTCGATGTTGCCGACTTTGCGCGAGGGCGACTTGTTGTTGTCGAGGAACTGGCCGGTGGCCTGGTCCAAGGTCTTGGACAGGACCAGGGCTTTCGGGTTGTTGTACGTCACACCCAAATGCTCAAGGGACGCGGCCAGGGCCAGGAACTCGCCCAGGGAATCCCAGCGCAGGAAGTTCTCTTCCACCAGTTGCTGCACGTGTTTCGGAGCCGAACCGCCGGCGCCGGTTTCGAACAGGCCACCGCCGTTCATCAGCGGCACGATCGACAGCATCTTGGCGCTGGTGCCCAGTTCCATGATCGGGAACAAGTCGGTCAGGTAGTCGCGCAGTACGTTGCCGGTCACCGAAATGGTATCCAGGCCCTTGCGGGTGCGCTCCAGGGTGAACTTCATCGCTTCGACCGGCGACATGATGCGGATATCCAGGCCTTCGGTGTTGTGGTCTTTGAGGTAAGCCTGAACTTTCTCGACCACGACGCCGTCGTGCGCACGCTTGGGGTCCAGCCAGAAAATGGCCGGGGTGTTGCTGGCGCGGGCGCGGTTGACGGCCAGCTTGACCCAGTCCTGGATCGGCGCGTCTTTGGTCTGGCACATGCGGAAGATGTCGCCGGCTTCGACGTTCTGTTCCATCAGCAGGTTGCCCTTGCTGTCGGTGACGCGGACAACGCCGTCAGCCTTGATCTGGAAGGTCTTGTCGTGGGAGCCGTACTCTTCGGCTTTCTTCGCCATCAGGCCAACGTTTGGCACGCTGCCCATGGTGGTCGGATCGAAGGCGCCATTGGTCTTGCAGTCTTCGATGACCGCCTGGTAGATGGTGGCGTAGCAGCGATCCGGGATGACGGCCTTGGTGTCATGCAGCTGGCCGTCGGTGCCCCACATTTTGCCGGAGTCACGGATCATGGCCGGCATCGAGGCGTCGACGATCACGTCGCTTGGCACGTGCAGGTTGGTAATGCCTTTGTCGGAGTTGACCATCGCCAGGGAAGGGCGAGCCGCGTATACGGCCTGGATGTCAGCTTCGATCTGCGCTTGCTGGTCGGCCGGCAGGGCCTTGATGCGAGCGTACAGGTCGCCGATGCCGTTGTTCAGGTTGAAGCCGATCTGCTCCAGCACGGTGGCGTGCTTGGTCAGGGCGTCTTTGTAGAACTCGGCAACGATCTGGCCGAACATGATCGGGTCGGAGACCTTCATCATGGTGGCTTTCAGGTGAACCGACAGCAGTACGCCTTGTTTCTTGGCGTCTTCGATTTCAGCGGCGATGAACGCGCGCAGGGCTTTCTTGCTCAGTACGGCGGTGTCGATGATTTCGCCGGCCTGTACCGAAGTCTTTTCCTTCAGCGCGGTGGCGGTGCCGTCCTGGGCGATCAGCTCGATTTTGACAGCATCGGCGGCTTCGATCTGTACGGCTTTTTCGCTGCCGTAAAAGTCGCCGTTGTCCATGTGGGCGATGTGCGACTTGGAGTCGGCAGCCCAGGCGCCCATCTTGTGCGGGTGCTTGCGCGCGTAGTTCTTGACCGACAGCGGTGCGCGACGGTCGGAGTTGCCTTCGCGCAGTACCGGGTTCACGGCGCTGCCCTTGACCTTGTCGTAACGGGCACGGGTTTCTTTTTCCGCGTCGGTGGTTACGGTTTCCGGGTAGTCCGGCAGGGCGTAGCCCTGGGCCTGCAGTTCCTTGATCGCGGCTTGCAGCTGCGGGGTCGAGGCGCTGATGTTAGGCAGCTTGATGATGTTGGCTTCAGGCGTAACGGCCAGGTCGCCGAGTTCGGCGAGGTGGTCCGGGATGGCCTTGGCGCCCAGTTGCTCGGGGAAGCTTGCGAGGATGCGCGCGGCGAGGGAGATGTCGCGGGTTTCCACGGCAATATCAGCGGAAGCGGTGAAGGCCTCTACGATAGGCAGCAGTGAATAGGTGGCGAGGGCCGGGGCTTCGTCGGTGAAGGTATAGATGATCTTCGAGCGGGTGGGCATATTCGGATTAACTCTCTTCTTTGCTGAAAGCGTGCGCAGAAACTCGAGATGCGCCGGGTGGAGCGCGTTCGTTCAAAGTCATCCATGAGCGAAATGTCGAGGTTTCTTCGCGGTGATGTTGGGTTGCATCAGTCGAGCGTCAAGCGGGTGGACTATTGTAATAGTCCTGCTTTGCGAGCCGAAGGCGTCTGTTCCAGAGCGGTCGGCGGTCGTGACTCTTTGGTCAGCGGCGGCATTATACATAGGTCGCTATGCTTACGCCGAGCCTTCATACAAAAGGTGGGTCGTCCATTGGTCTAAAGGTCGCAGGTACCGGATTGCGCCTAAAGTCGCACGATGTGCTCAAGATTGGCGCTTTTCCCTTTGCTTTCAGGCTTGTAGGCGACAAATTATGCTGTTTTCGAGGCAAATGAGCCTGGCGTGAGGTTTCAGTCGCCATTTATCTGGAGTAGGCTCGAACGCAGCCAGATGTTCAATCCATAGATGGAGTTCAGCATGGGATACAAGAAGATTCAGGTTCCGGCAGTCGGCGACAAAATCACCGTCAATGCAGACCATTCTCTCAATGTTCCTGACCAACCGATCATCCCTTACATCGAAGGTGACGGTATCGGCGTCGACATCAGCCCGGTGATGATCAAGGTGGTCGACGCCGCTGTTGAAAAGGCCTACGGCGGCAAGCGAAAAATCTCGTGGATGGAGGTTTATGCCGGCGAGAAGGCGACTCAAGTCTACGACCAGGACACCTGGCTGCCTCAGGAAACCCTGGATGCGGTCAAGGATTACGTAGTGTCCATCAAGGGCCCGCTGACCACGCCCGTTGGCGGCGGTATTCGTTCGTTGAACGTGGCCCTGCGCCAGCAACTCGACCTTTATGTCTGCCTGCGTCCGGTGCGCTGGTTTGAAGGCGTGCCCAGCCCGGTCAAGAAGCCCGGCGATGTGGACATGACTATCTTCCGCGAGAACTCCGAGGACATCTACGCCGGGATCGAGTGGAAGGCCGGCTCGCCCGAAGCGATCAAGGTGATCAAGTTCCTGAAGGAAGAGATGGGTGTCACCAAGATCCGTTTCGACCAGGATTGCGGGATTGGCGTGAAGCCGGTCTCCAAGGAGGGCACCAAGCGCCTGGCGCGCAAGGCCCTGCAATACGTAGTGGATAACGACCGTGAGTCGCTGACCATCGTGCACAAAGGCAACATCATGAAGTTCACCGAAGGCGCCTTTAAAGAATGGGCCTACGAAGTGGCGGCCGAAGAGTTCGGTGCCACGCTGCTCGACGGTGGCCCGTGGATGCAGTTCAAGAACCCCAGGACCGGCAAGAATGTGGTGGTCAAGGACGCCATTGCCGACGCCATGCTCCAGCAGATCCTGCTGCGTCCGGCTGAATATGACGTGATCGCGACCCTCAACCTGAACGGCGACTACCTGTCCGATGCCCTGGCGGCAGAAGTGGGCGGCATCGGTATTGCGCCGGGCGCGAACCTGTCCGACACCGTGGCGATGTTCGAGGCGACCCACGGCACTGCGCCTAAATATGCGGGCAAGGACCAGGTCAATCCGGGTTCGTTGATCCTGTCGGCGGAGATGATGCTGCGTCACATGGGCTGGGTCGAGGCGGCGGATTTGATTATCAAGGGCACCAATGGCGCCATTTCGGCGAAGACCGTGACCTATGACTTCGAGCGCCTGATGGACGGTGCGACGCTGGTGTCGTCGTCGGGGTTTGGTGATGCGTTGATTTCGCATATGTAAAAGGGGTGCGCACAAAAAAAACCGGTCATCTCATGGGTTGAGTTGACCGGTTTTTTTATTGCAATCCACGCGCTCGGCGGCTTTTCAGGCCGTTTGTTTGTTTTCTTTGAGAGCGGTGGATGGTGTTGATTTTTCAGACATATCAGCCGAGGCCGCGCGGATATTCACGGCGTGTAGCCCTTTCGGTCCTTGAATGATCTCGAATTCCACGGGTTGGCCCGCTTTGAGCGTCTTGTATCCGTCCATTTTTATCGCAGAAAAATGCGCAAACAAATCCTCATCTTTGTCATATTCAACGATGAAGCCGTAACCCTTGGCATTATTGAACCACTTGACCTTACCGCTTGCCATACCCATATCCCTCTGCACCAGACTCCATCACTGGAGTATCATCCAGTTTATCCGTCCTAACCCGAATAAATAAGGTTGACTGCGCGGACCTTTTTTACCCACTGTGGGTTCTATTGGTTGTAACACCGTTTCGCCGATAGTCAAGGCGACCGGCCGGTCAGAGTTGAAATTCTGACAGGTCGCCCCCACCACTGTAATTGAACCACTGACGAACCTTTCTTTCCATGCATGCAAACAGCCAGATTCGACTAACATTCAATCAGGATCGACCGGATCAGGAACACGATGACCACGGTTCTGCAGGCATTGCTGTCCAGGAGGCCAAGCCTGCTCTACAGGCGCCGCCGATGTACAAGGTGGTTTTGTTCAATGATGACTACACACCGATGGATTTCGTGGTCGAAGTGCTCGAGGTGTTTTTTAACCTGAACCGCGAGTTGGCGACCAAGGTAATGCTGGCCGTTCACACAGAAGGACGGGCAGTATGTGGAGTGTTTACCCGCGACATCGCCGAGACAAAGGCCATGCAGGTCAACCAGTACGCCAGGGAAAGCCAGCATCCGCTACTCTGTGAAATCGAGAAGGACGGTTAACGCCGATCCACTTGGGTATGAGGTGAAGCTATGTTAAACCGCGAGCTCGAAGTCACCCTCAATCTTGCCTTCAAGGAGGCTCGTTCGAAGCGTCATGAGTTCATGACCGTCGAGCACCTGCTGCTGGCACTTTTGGATAACGAAGCTGCCGCCACCGTTCTACGCGCGTGCGGCGCCAATCTCGATAAGCTCAAGCATGACCTGCAGGAATTTATCGACTCCACCACGCCACTTATTCCCGTTCACGATGAAGACCGTGAAACCCAGCCGACGCTGGGCTTTCAGCGCGTGCTTCAACGTGCAGTGTTCCACGTGCAGAGCTCCGGCAAGCGTGAAGTCACAGGCGCCAATGTGCTGGTGGCGATCTTCAGCGAGCAGGAAAGCCAGGCAGTGTTCCTGCTTAAACAGCAGAGCGTTGCCCGTATTGATGTCGTGAACTACATCGCCCACGGTATCTCCAAGGTGCCTGGGCACGGCGATCATTCCGAGGGTGAACAGGAAATGCAGGACGACGAGGGCGGTGAGTCTTCTTCTTCAAGCAACCCACTGGATGCCTATGCCAGCAACCTCAATGAACTGGCGCGCCAGGGGCGGATCGATCCGCTCGTGGGCCGCGAGCTGGAAGTTGAGCGCGTAGCGCAGATCCTCGCGCGTCGTCGCAAGAACAACCCGCTGCTGGTCGGTGAGGCGGGCGTGGGTAAGACCGCGATTGCCGAAGGCCTGGCCAAGCGCATCGTGGATAACCAGGTGCCGGACCTGTTGGCCAACAGCGTCGTCTACTCGCTTGACCTGGGCGCCTTGCTTGCCGGGACCAAGTACCGTGGCGATTTCGAGAAGCGCTTCAAGGCGCTGCTCGGCGAGCTGAAAAAACGCCCGCAGGCGATCCTGTTCATCGACGAAATCCACACCATCATCGGTGCCGGTGCCGCATCCGGCGGGGTGATGGACGCGTCCAACCTGCTCAAGCCATTGTTGTCGTCGGGTGATATCCGTTGCATTGGCTCGACCACGTTCCAGGAATTCCGCGGCATCTTCGAGAAAGACCGTGCCTTGGCGCGTCGTTTCCAGAAAGTCGACGTGTCCGAGCCTTCGGTCGAAGACACCATCGGCATCCTGCGCGGGCTCAAGGGGCGTTTCGAGGCGCACCATGGCATCGAGTACACTGATGAGGCCTTGCGTGCGGCGGCTGAGCTGGCGTCGCGCTATATCAATGACCGGCACATGCCGGACAAGGCGATCGACGTGATCGACGAGGCGGGCGCCTATCAGCGCCTGCAACCGGTCGAGAAGCGTGTGAAGCGCATCGACGTGCAACAGGTCGAGGACATCGTGGCGAAAATTGCGCGTATTCCGCCTAAACACGTCAACAGTTCCGACAAAGAGCTGCTGCGTAACCTGGAGCGCGACCTCAAGCTGACGGTGTTCGGTCAGGATGCGGCCATCGATGCGCTGTCCACCGCGATCAAACTGTCGCGCGCGGGCCTCAAGTCGCCGGACAAGCCGGTAGGTTCGTTCCTGTTCGCCGGCCCGACCGGCGTCGGCAAGACCGAAGCGGCGCGGCAGTTGGCCAAGGCCATGGGCATTGAGCTGGTACGTTTCGACATGTCCGAATACATGGAGCGCCACACCGTGTCGCGCCTGATCGGTGCGCCTCCGGGCTATGTCGGTTTCGACCAGGGCGGCCTGTTGACCGAAGCGATCACCAAGCAGCCGCATTGCGTGTTGCTGCTCGATGAAATTGAGAAGGCCCACCCCGAAGTCTTCAACCTGCTGCTGCAGGTGATGGACCACGGCACCCTGACCGACAACAACGGGCGCAAGGCGGACTTTCGAAACGTGATCGTGATCATGACCACCAACGCCGGTGCCGAAACGGCCGCGCGGGCTTCGATCGGGTTCAGCCATCAGGATCACTCTTCGGATGCGATGGAAGTGATCAAGAAGAGCTTTACGCCGGAGTTCCGCAACCGTCTGGACACCATTATCCAGTTTGGTCGCCTCAGCCATGAGGTCATCAAAAGCGTGGTGGACAAGTTCCTCACCGAGCTTCAGGCGCAGCTGGAAGACAAGCGCGTGCAGCTGGAAGTGTCGGAAGCGGCGCGCAGCTGGATTGCCGAGGGCGGCTACGATGCGGCAATGGGCGCACGCCCGATGGCGCGTCTGATCCAGGACAAGATCAAGCGGCCACTGGCCGAAGAGATCCTGTTCGGCGAGCTGTCCGACCATGGTGGCGTGGTGCACATCGACCTGAAGGACGGCGAGCTGACCTTCGACTTTGAAACCACGGCTGAAATGGCCTGATAGCTGACCGCAACAAAGCAAAAGGCGCCGAAAGGCGCCTTTTTGCTGTCTCTGATTGTGCAATGCAGTCTTCAGGTCAATAAAGACCAAATGTGGGAGCTGGCTTAACCAGTTTCGGCTAAATCGCACGCACACAAAAACGCCCGGCATAACCGGGCGTCTTGTATTGACCTGCTTAGCGAGCGCGGTAAGTGATGCGCCCTTTGCTCAAGTCATAGGGCGTCAGCTCGACGCGCACTTTGTCACCGGTAAGAATACGAATGTAGTTCTTGCGCATCTTGCCGGAGATATGCGCGGTTACGACGTGCCCATTTTCCAACTCCACACGAAACATGGTGTTGGGCAGGGTGTCGACGACAGTGCCTTCCATTTCGAAGCTGTCTTCTTTCGACATGCAGTAAAGCCCTCGGTATCCAGTGAATGGCCCGGTGCAACTGCGCCAGGCAAAAGCGGCGTGCATTGTGCCCGAAAAAGGGTGTTCACGCCAAGGGGTTCTAGTTAAGCGTGACCCATCTTTGGTTAATCAGCAGTTCTATAGGCCGATATTGGGTCTTGTAATTCATTTTTTTGCAGTTTTTGATCCAGTAACCCAGGTACACCGCCTCCAGTTCCAGGCGCAACGCCTCGCCGATTTGCCAGAGGATGGCGAAGCGTCCCAGGCTGCGGCGTTCTTCGGCGGGCTCGTAGAAGGTGTAGACCGCAGACAACCCGTTAGGCAGCAGATCGGTCACGGCGACGGCCACCAGTCGGCCTGCTGCGCGAAACTCGTAGAAGCGCGAGAACGGCAAGTCACGCACCAGGAACGTGGAAAACTGGTCGCGGCTGGGCGGGAACATATCGCCGTCGGCGTGGCGTTGCTCGATGTAGCGCTGATACAGGTCGAAGCACTCTTCGGTGAAGCGCGGCTTGGTCGATGTCACCGTCAGGTCGGCGTTGCGCTTGAGAATGCGTTTCTGGTTGCGGTCCGGCAGAAACTGCGCCACGGGGATACGTGCCGGCACGCAGGCATTACAGTTCTGGCAGTGAGGCCGGTACAGATGATCGCCGCTGCGCCGAAAGCCCATCTCCGATAGATCGGCGTACACATGCACGTCCATAGGCTGGCTGGGGTCGAGGAACAGTGTGGTGGCCTGCTCGTCGGGCAGATAGCTGCAAGAGTGGGGTTGAGTGGCATAAAACTTCAAGCGCGCCAACTCGGTCATGATCAACCCTCGGGATAAGCTTTGAAATAAGTGTAAGCCAGGAGCGCGAAAGTCGCCTAGGAAACCCACGGTCCAGTGTTGGGTTGGTCCAGGTGATCGCGTAGCAGGCCGGCGAAGTCGCTGCGGGAGATGGCGCGGGCACCCAGGCTGTGCAGGTGGTCATTGGGCATCTGGCAGTCGATCAGTACAAAGCCCCAGGCCTGCAGTTGACGGGTCAGCGTGGCAAAGCCGAATTTCGAGGCGTTGTCGGCGCGGCTGAACATGGATTCGCCGAAAAACAATTGGCCTATTGCCAGGCCATACAGGCCGCCGACCAGTTCGCCATCATCCCAGACTTCCACTGAATGGGCGTAGCCGCGCTGGTGCAGCGCCAGGTAGGCGCTCTGGATGCCCTCGGTGATCCAGGTGCCGTCGGCATAGGCGCGCGGTGCGGCGCAGGCCTGGATGACGGCGGCGAAGTCTTGGTCGAAGGTCACCTGGTAGCGCTGCTGACGCAACAATTTGCCCAGGCTGCGGGAGACATGCAGCTCGTCGGGGAATATGACGGTGCGCGGATCGGGCGACCACCAGAGGATCGGCTGGCCCTCGGAGAACCAGGGGAAGCAGCCATGGCGGTAGGCTTGCACCAGGCGCTCGGCCGACAAGTCGCCACCGGCGGCAAGCAGGCCATTGGGCTCGCGCAGGGCCTTGGCCAGCGGGGGAAAGGTCAGGGAGTCGCGTTGTAACCAGGTCAGCATGGCATCCAGGCTTACGGAAGGGGAGGGGAGTGGCAGGTATGTCACCTGCCTGCGCAGTGCTGATTATTGTCGACATGGCGCCATCGGGCCAGCCCGAATCGGTCATTGGCGTGTATTAGCGTGAGCGGGTGTGTCTGCAACTCCGTGCCGGGGACGTGGTCGTAATCGGGTCGGTTCCATGCAGGCCATCTGCCAAGCTGGACCGGATTGATAAAAACAGCTCATAAGCCTTTGTCAGCAAAGACAATGCATGCTCAAATTGAGCCTGTCGTGTGAGCCGATTCGTCGGGCTGCCGGGTGAAGGGCAAGGGGCGTGGCATCGCCGGCACAAACCCGTACAATGCGGGCATTGTGGCGCTTTCGTCATTTCATCCAGCCGTCGCCCAATGTTAAAAAGTAGATGCAACGACGCTCCTTCATTTTTCAACTGCTCGGATTGGGCAGTGTTTGCAGTCATTCAACAGATGGACGCGCTAAAGGCGCAGGAAAAGACCCGTTTTGAAGAAATCCGCCGCAGTACCTAAAGCAGCCGTGGTGCCAGCCTGGCGCCAGCACCTGCATTATCGCCTCAAGGAAGGCGCGCTGATCGCTATTGGCGCCCTGTGCCTGTTCCTGATGATGGCCTTGCTCACCTATGGCAAGGACGATCCTGGCTGGAGCCACAACAGCAAGATCGATGATGTGCAGAACTTCGGCGGGCCGGTGGGCTCCTACAGCGCCGATATCCTGTTCATGGTACTGGGTTATTTCGCCTACATTTTCCCGTTGTTGCTGGCCATCAAGACCTGGCAGATCTTCCGTCAGCGGCACGAGCCGTGGCAGTGGAGCGGCTGGCTGTTCTCCTGGCGCCTGATCGGCCTGGTGTTCCTGGTATTGTCCGGCGCGGCCCTGGCGCATATCCATTTCCATGCGCCCACCGGCCTGCCGGCGGGCGCGGGCGGTGCGCTGGGTGAAAGCCTCGGCGACCTGGCGCGCAGGACCCTGAATATCCAGGGCAGCACCTTGATGTTCATCGCGCTGTTCCTGTTCGGCCTCACCGTGTTCACCGACCTGTCCTGGTTCAAGGTGATGGATGTGACCGGCAAGATCACCCTCGATCTGCTGGAGTTGTTCCAGGGCGCCGCCAACCGCTGGTGGGCCGCCCGTGTCGAGCGCAAGCGCATGGTGGCGCAGTTGCGCGAGGTGGACACCCGCGTCAACGAAGTGGTGGCTCCGAGCACGCCGGACCGACGCGAGCAGGCCAAGGTCAAGGAGCGGCTGATCGAGCGCGAGCAGGCCCTGAGCAAGCACATGTCGGACCGCGAGAAGCAGGTGCCGCCGGTGATCGCCCCGGCGCCGCCCAAGGCCCCCGAGCCGAGTCATCGCGTGCAGAAAGAGAAACAGGCGCCGCTGTTCATCGACAGCGCGGTCGAAGGCACCTTGCCGCCGATCTCGATCCTCGACCCGGCCGAAAAGAAACAACTCAACTATTCCCCGGAATCCCTGGCGGCCGTCGGCCACCTGTTGGAAATCAAGCTCAAGGAATTCGGCGTCGAAGTATCGGTGGATTCGATCCATCCCGGCCCGGTCATTACCCGCTACGAAATCCAGCCGGCCGCGGGCGTCAAGGTCAGCCGTATTTCCAACTTGGCCAAGGACTTGGCCCGTTCCCTGGCCGTGACCAGCGTGCGCGTGGTGGAGGTGATCCCCGGCAAGACCACCGTGGGTATCGAGATTCCCAACGAAGACCGCCAGATCGTGCGCTTCTCCGAAGTGCTGTCGACCCCGGAATACGACAACTTCAAATCGCCGGTCACCCTGGCCCTGGGCCACGACATTGGGGGCAAGCCGGTGATCACCGACCTGGCAAAAATGCCGCACTTGCTCGTTGCCGGTACCACCGGTTCCGGTAAGTCGGTGGGCGTGAACGCGATGATCCTGTCGATCCTGTTCAAGTCCGGCCCGGAAGACGCCAAGCTGATCATGATCGACCCGAAGATGCTCGAACTGTCGATCTACGAAGGTATTCCGCACCTGCTGTGCCCGGTGGTCACCGACATGAAGGACGCCGCCAACGCCCTGCGCTGGAGCGTTGCCGAGATGGAACGCCGCTACAAGCTGATGGCCAAGATGGGCGTGCGTAACCTGTCGGGCTTCAACGCCAAGGTCAAGGAAGCCCAGGACGCCGGTACGCCGCTGACGGATCCGCTGTACAAGCGCGAAAGCATCCACGACGAAGCGCCCTTGCTGACCAAGCTGCCGACCATCGTGGTGGTGGTCGACGAATTCGCCGACATGATGATGATCGTCGGCAAGAAGGTTGAAGAACTGATTGCGCGGATCGCCCAGAAGGCCCGTGCCGCCGGTATCCACTTGATTCTCGCGACCCAGCGTCCGTCGGTGGACGTGATCACCGGCCTGATCAAGGCCAACATCCCGACGCGCATGGCGTTCCAGGTGTCGAGCAAGATCGACTCGCGGACCATTATCGACCAGGGCGGCGCCGAACAACTGCTCGGCCACGGTGACATGCTCTACATGCCGCCGGGCACCAGCCTGCCGATTCGTGTCCACGGTGCCTTTGTTTCCGATGACGAAGTACACCGCGTCGTGGAAGCCTGGAAGTTGCGCGGCGCTCCGGAATACAACGACGACATCCTCGCCGGTGTTGAAGAGGCCGGCAGCGGCTTCGACGGCGGCAGCGGCGGTGGCGACGACGATGCCGAAACCGACGCGCTGTACGACGAAGCCGTGGCCTTTGTACTCGAAAGCCGCCGCGCGTCGATTTCCGCGGTGCAACGCAAGCTCAAGATCGGCTACAACCGCGCCGCCCGCATGATCGAATCCATGGAAAACGCCGGCGTCGTGACCGCCATGAACACCAACGGCTCGCGTGAAGTCATTGCCCCCGGGCAGATGCGCGACTGATCCCGCGCCGCGTGGCGACACGCGGCGCGTCCTGACTACTCAATGAGGACTCCCATGCGTCTTATCCGCATGCTGTTGTTGCCGGCACTGGCCCTGACCGCGGTTTCGGCTCACGCTGACCCGGCTTCCGTGGCCAGCCTGAAAAACCTGCTGGACAAATCCCAGACCCTGACCGCGCGCTTTTCCCAGTTGACCCTGGACGCCGGCGGCACCCAGTTGCAGGAAACGGCCGGCGAAATGGCTGTGCAGCGTCCTGGCCTGTTCTACTGGCACACCGAAGGCAAGGCTGAGCAGACCATCGTTTCCGATGGCCAGAAAGTTACCTTGTGGGACCCTGACCTGGAGCAGGCGACCATCAAGAAACTCGACCCGCGCCTGAATCAGACGCCGGCGCTGCTGCTCTCGGGAGATGTGTCGAAGATCAATGACAGCTTCGACATCACCTCCAAGCAAACCAGCAACGTGATCGAGTTCACGCTCAAGCCCAAATCCAAGGACACGCTGTTCGACACGCTGTCGCTGTCGTTCGGCAACGGCGTGATCAATAACATGCGCCTGGTCGACAGCGTCGGCCAACGCACCGATATCCTGTTCACTGGGGTCAAGGCCAACCAGCCGGTGCCCGCCTCCAAGTTCAAGTTCGACATCCCCAAGGGTGCCGACGTGATCCAGGAATAAATCCGCCAGAGGTTTCAAACGCTGCCCATGGACCTGTTTCGAAGTGACCCGATTGCCCAGCCCCTGGCCGCGCGCTTGCGTTCGACCAACCTGGATGAGTACGTCGGTCAGGAACACCTGCTCGCTCGCGGCAAACCCCTGCGCGAAGCGCTGGAGCAGGGCGCGCTGCATTCGATGATTTTCTGGGGGCCGCCGGGGGTGGGTAAAACCACCCTGGCGCGCCTGCTGGCGAAGGTCTCGGACGCACACTTCGAAACGGTCTCGGCGGTACTGGCCGGGGTCAAGGAGATCCGCCAGGCGGTGGAAGTGGCCAAGCAGCAGGCCGGCCAATACGGCAAGCGCACCATCCTGTTCGTCGATGAAGTGCATCGCTTCAACAAGTCACAGCAGGATGCGTTCCTGCCGTACGTCGAAGACGGCACCTTGATCTTTATCGGCGCCACCACTGAAAACCCTTCTTTCGAATTGAATAACGCACTGCTCTCGCGGGCTCGCGTCTATGTGCTCAAAAGCCTGGACGAAGCGGCGATGCAAAAGTTGCTGCATCGCGCGTTGAGTGAAGACAAAGGCCTGGGCAAGCGCCAACTGAGCCTGAGCGAAGAAGGCTTCAAGATCCTGTTCAGCGCCGCCGATGGCGATGGTCGGCGCTTTCTCAACCTGCTCGAAAACGCCTCCGACCTGGCTGAAGACAATAGCGAGATAGGCGTCGACCTCTTGCAAAGCCTGCTCGGCGACACGCGTCGGCGCTTCGACAAGGGCGGCGAAGCGTTCTACGACCAGATTTCGGCGCTGCACAAGTCCGTACGCGGCTCCAACCCGGACGGCGCGCTGTACTGGTTTGCGCGGATGATCGACGGCGGCTGCGACCCGCTGTACCTGGCGCGCCGCGTGGTGCGCATGGCCAGCGAAGACATCGGCAACGCCGACCCGCGCGCACTGAGCCTGTGCCTGGCGGCCTGGGATGTGCAGGAGCGCCTGGGTAGCCCGGAAGGCGAGTTGGCGGTGGCCCAGGCCATCACTTACCTGGCCTGCGCGCCCAAGAGCAACGCGGTGTACATGGGCTTCAAATCCGCACTGCGCGCCGCCGCCGAATACGGCTCCCTCGAAGTACCGCTGCACTTGCGCAACGCCCCGACCAAGCTGATGAAGCAGCTGGGCTACGGCGATGAATACCGTTACGCCCATGACGAGCCGGACGCTTATGCCGCCGGCGAAGATTACTTCCCCGATGAGCTTGAGCCGCTGCCGCTTTATCAGCCGGTGCCCCGTGGCCTGGAATTGAAGATCGGCGAAAAGCTCAACCACCTCGCCCAACTCGACCGCCTCAGCCCAAAACAGCGGAGAAAGTAGTGCTCAAGACGATTCTTGCCGTGTCCGCAGCCGGCATCGCTGGTACATTATTGCGTTTCGCCACCGGCACCTGGGTCAGCGCCAACTGGCCGAAGCATTATTATGCAGCGACCTTGGCGGTCAACCTGGTGGGTTGCCTGATCATCGGGTTGCTGTACGGCTGGTTCCTGTTGCGCCCGGAAGTGCCGATTGAAATTCGCGCCGGCTTGATTGTCGGCTTTGTAGGCGGTCTGACGACCTTTTCATCCTTTTCACTGGATACGCTGCGCCTGCTGGAAAGCGGGCAGGCCCTGGTCGCCTTCGGGTACCTGGGCATCAGCGTGTTCGGCGGGCTGCTCGCCACCTGGGCCGGCCTGTCCTTGACCAAACTTTGATAAACGAGAGACCGACATGCTCGATTCCAAACTGTTACGTAGCAACCTTCAGGACGTAGCGGACCGCCTGGCATCCCGTGGCTTCGCCTTGGATGTCGCGCGCATCGAAGCGCTGGAAGAACAGCGCAAGACCGTCCAGACCCGCACCGAAGCACTGCAGGCTGAGCGTAATGCGCGTTCCAAATCCATCGGTCAGGCCAAGCAGCGCGGCGAAGACATCGCGCCGTTGATGGCGGATGTCGAGCGCATGGGCACCGAGCTGTCCGACGGCAAAATCGAGCTGGAAGGCATTCAAACCGAACTGGATTCGATCCTGCTGGGCATTCCCAACCTGCCTCATGAATCCGTGCCGATTGGCGCAGACGAAGACGGCAACGTCGAAGTGCGCCGCTGGGGCACCCCCAAAGCCTTCGATTTCGAGGTCAAGGACCACGTCGCCCTGGGCGAACTGAGCGGCGGCCTGGATTTTGAAACCGCGGCCAAAATGTCCGGCGCGCGCTTTGCTTTGCTGCGCGGCCCGATTGCGCGCATGCACCGCGCACTGGCGCAGTTCATGATCAACCTGCACACCGGCGAACACGGTTACGAAGAAGCCTACACGCCTTACCTGGTGCAGGCGCCGGCGCTGATGGGCACCAGCCAGCTGCCGAAATTCGAGGAAGACCTGTTCAAGATCAGCCGCGACGGCGAAGCCGACCTGTACCTGATCCCGACCGCTGAAGTATCGCTGACCAACATCGTGGCCGGCGAAATCCTCGACGCCAAACAACTGCCGCTGAAGTTCGTGGCGCACAGCCCGTGTTTCCGCAGTGAAGCCGGTGCATCGGGGCGCGATACCCGCGGCATGATCCGCCAGCACCAGTTCGACAAGGTCGAGATGGTCCAGGTCGTCGAGCCTTCGACCTCCATGCAAGCGCTGGAAGGCATGACCGCGAACGCCGAGCGCGTCCTGCAACTGCTGGAGCTGCCCTACCGCGTGCTGGCGCTGTGCACCGGCGACATGGGGTTCAGCGCCGTGAAGACCTACGACCTCGAAGTGTGGGTGCCGAGCCAGGACAAATACCGCGAGATTTCGTCGTGCTCCAACTGCGGTGATTTCCAGGCCCGGCGCATGCAGGCGCGTTTCCGTAACCCGGAAACCGGCAAGCCGGAGCTGGTCCATACCCTCAACGGTTCCGGCCTGGCCGTCGGCCGCACCCTGGTGGCCGTGCTGGAAAACTACCAGCAGGCCGACGGTTCGATCCGCGTGCCTGAAGTGCTCAAGCCATACATGGCGGGCGTTGAGGTCATCCGCTAAATGGAATTCCTGCCGCTGTTTCATAACCTGCGCGGCAGTCGCGTGCTGGTCGTTGGTGGCGGGGAGATTGCCTTGCGCAAATCCCGGCTGCTGGCCGACGCCGGTGCGGTGCTGCGGGTGGTTGCTCCCCAGATCGAAGACCAACTGCGTGAATTGGTGCGGGGCAGTGGCGGGGAACTGATTCTGCGCGGTTATCAGGAGGCCGACCTCGACGGTTGCACCCTGATCATCGCCGCAACCGATGACGAGCCGCTGAACGCGCAAGTGTCCAGCGACGCCAAGCGTCGTTGCGTGCCGGTCAATGTGGTGGATGCGCCGGCCCTGTGCAGCGTGATTTTCCCGGCGATCGTCGACCGCTCGCCCTTGGTTATCGCAGTGTCCAGCGGCGGCGATGCGCCGGTGCTGGCACGCTTGATCCGCGCCAAGCTGGAAACCTGGATTCCGTCCACGTACGGCCAGTTGGCCGGCTTGGCGGCGCGTTTTCGTGCCCAGGTCAAAGGCTTGTACCCGGATGTGCAGCAGCGTCGCGCCTTTTGGGAAGAGGTGTTCCAAGGCCCGATTGCCGACCGCCAGTTGGCCGGGCAGGGCGATGAAGCGGAGCGTCTGTTGATCGAAAAGGTCAACGGCGCACCGCCCCACGCGCCGGGTGAAGTCTACCTGGTGGGCGCGGGCCCCGGTGACCCCGACCTGCTGACCTTCCGAGCCCTGCGCCTGATGCAGCAAGCCGATGTGGTGCTGTACGACCGTCTGGTGGCGCCTGCGATTCTTGAGCTGTGCCGTCGCGACGCCGAGCGGGTGTATGTCGGCAAGCGCCGCGCCGAACATGCCGTGCCGCAGGACCAGATCAACCAGCAATTGGTGGACCTGGCCAAGCAAGGCAAACGGGTGCTGCGCCTCAAGGGCGGCGACCCGTTCATCTTCGGGCGCGGTGGCGAAGAAATCGAGGAACTGGCGGCCCATGGCATCCCGTTCCAGGTGGTACCGGGCATCACCGCCGCCAGCGGTTGCGCGGCGTACGCCGGGATTCCGCTGACTCACCGCGACTACGCCCAGTCGGTGCGCTTTATCACCGGGCATTTGAAGAACGGGACGTCGGACCTGCCCTGGACTGACCTGGTGGGCCCATCGCAGACCCTGGTGTTCTACATGGGCTTGATTGGTTTGCCGATCATCTGCGAACAGTTGATCAAGCATGGGCGTGCGGCGGATACCCCGGCGGCGTTGATCCAGCAGGGCACCACGTCGAACCAGCGTGTGTTTACCGGCACCCTGGCCGACTTGCCACGCATGGTGGCGGAGCATGAAGTGCATGCGCCGACGCTGGTGATCGTGGGCGAGGTGGTGGTGTTGCGTGAGAAGCTCAAGTGGTTCGAAGGGGCCCAAGCCGGGGTTTAACAATCCTGTATGAGCGGGCTTGTCGAATCGTCGCACCGCCCGCGCTGGGGGGCGAAGCCGCCCCAATTAAAGACACCACAGTGTTCCAGATAAAACCAGGTCGCCTGGTTTGGGGCGGCTTCGCCCCACAGCGCGGGGCAAGCCCGCTCACTACAATGCTCCGGCGTCGTAAACACCTTTGCCCGTCAACCGCTCCCGATCATGCTCAACATCAAACCCCTGCAATGGCCCCTTCGGCACAATCCCTGTCGGGTTAATGGTTCGGTGGCTGGCATAGTAATGCCCCTTGATGTGTTCAAAATCCACCGTCTCGGCCACCCCCGGCCATTGGTACATCTCCCTTAGCCAATTCGACAGGTTCGGGTAATCCGCAATCCTGCGCAGATTGCATTTGAAGTGGCTGTAATACACCGCATCAAAGCGAATCAGCGTGGTAAACAGCCGCACATCGGCTTCGGTCAGGTAGTCGCCGGCCAAATAACGATGCGCGCCCAAATGTTGTTCAAGATGATCGAGTTCGGCAAACACGTCGTCAAACGCACGGTCGTAGGCTTGCTGCGACGTGGCGAAGCCTGCGCGGTACACGCCGTTGTTCACGGCGGGGTAGATGCGCTCGTTCAGCGTGTCGATGCTCGCGCGCAGTGGCTCAGGGTAGAAATCCAAAGTATTGCCGGTCAGCCCGTTGAACGCGCTGTTGAACATGCGAATGATCTCCGCCGATTCATTGCTCACGATGCGCTTGAGCTGTTTGTCCCACAGCACGGGCACAGTGACACGCCCGGTGTAGTCAGCGGTATCGGCGGTGTAGCGCTGGTACATGAAGGTAAAATCGTCGAGCGTGTCGCCGGTCGAGCCGTGGGCCTTGTCGAAGGTCCAGCCGTTTTCAAGCATCAACCAGCTGACCACGGACACGTCGATCAAGCTTTCCAGACCTTTGAGCTTGCGCAGGATCAAGGTGCGGTGCGCCCAGGGGCAGGCGAGGGAAACGTAGAGATGATAGCGACCGGCCTCGGCCTTGAAGCCGCCTTCACCGCTGGGGCCAGGCTGGCCGTCGGCGGTCACCCAGTGGCGGCGTTGTGCCTGTTCCCGTTGGAAGGCGCCGTCTGCGCTACTTTCGTACCACTGGTCTTTCCAGTGTCCTTCGATCAGCAAACCCATGACTGGCTCCTTGGCTAATAAGCGTTGGAGGCCAGTCTAAAGGGCTCGGTTCGATTTAAAAGCGCAAAGACTGCGGGTGAATGATCGATTAAATCGATTTGTCCCGCGCGCTCCAGTACTGCTCGGCCAACACAAACGCCTGTTCCCGTGAATGGCCCAGGCCGCGCAAGGCCAGGGCCATGGTGGCAATCAGGGCCAGTTGCGGGTAACTGTCTTCGACTTCGCCGCGCCACAGCGCTTTCAGATGCTCGGGTTCCAGCGTGGCAGGTTTGACATGGCGCTGAGTGGAGAGGGCGGGCCATTCTTCGTCCCAGCTTACGCCGCCGGTGGTGCCGTACAGATGGCTGGCCGAATCGGGGTTGATCTCGATCTCGCCGCCATCGCCCTTCACCACGATCACGTTGTCGCCAAGCAAACCGCTGGCATCGCGGTGCACGCCCTGGTAACCGGGATGGAAAATACTTTGCAGGCCAAGGCGCGCATTCAGCGGGTTGAGCAGTCGCGCCAGGGAGTGGATCGGCGAGCGCAGGCCCAGGGTGTTGCGCAGGTCGATCATGCGCTGCAACTGCGGTGCCCAATCGCCCAGCGGGATGAACGCCAGGTTGCCTTCTCCGTAAGCAGCCTCGACCTGCTGCCAGTTGCGGCACAGCGGGATCTGCAAACCTTGCAGCAACTGCTCGGTGTACAGCCGACCCGCCGTATGGGCGCCGCCGCCATGCATCAGGATGCGCACGCCATGTTGCGCCAGGCACTTGGCTGCCAACAGGTACCACGGCAGGTGGCGCTTCTTGCCGGCGTAGGTGGGCCAGTCGACGTCCACGTTCAGCGTCGGAGGGTTGAGGCGCTGGCGTACCGCTTCGGTGAAGCCGGCAAGTTCTTCCGGGCTTTCTTCCTTGTGGCGCAGCAGCATCAGGAAAGCGCCAAGCTGGGTGTCTTCGACTTTTTCGTCGAGCAGCATGCTCATGGCTTCGCGGGCTTCCTCGCGGGTGAGGTTGCGCGCGCCGCGCTTGCCTTTGCCCAGGATGCGCACGAACGGCGCGAACGGGTGCTCGTCGGGGGTTTGCAGGGTCAGCGGGGCAAAGTCGGTCATAAGCAATTCGTCGGCCTGGGCAGGCCCGCCAGCTTGGCGGCGAGTTTGGCGGGAGTGCCGTTGAACAATTTGTTGAGGTGCAGGCTGTTGCCCTTTTCCGGGCCCAGCTTGAGCGCGGTGTACTTGATCAGTGGGCGCGTGGCCGGGGACAGCTGGAATTCGGCGTAGAACTGGCGCAGCAGCTCGAGAACCTCCCAATGGTCGGGGGTCAGCTCAAGGGCTTCGGCGGCGGCCAGGGCGTTGGCCACCTCAGTCGACCATTCATCCAGGTTGACCAAGTAGCCGTCCTTGTCCAGTTCCAGCACGCGTGCGCCGACGGTCAGGGTGTTCATAGCCAGCTGTTGACCTTGTCGTAGGTAATCGACAGCTGGACGAAACCTGGGTAATCGACGCGCTCGGCCCAGTCCGGCAGCGGCAGGTTGCGCGCCTGCAGGTCTTCGGCCAATACAAAGACCTTCACGCCCCGGGTTTGCAGGGCGCAAGTGTGCAGGCCGTAGGCGCCATCGCCGCAGAGCAGGATGGCGTCCTGGTTGCCGCAGACGCGCAGGCAGCTGTCGAGGCGGCTGTCGGTAAACGGCGAATGAGATACCACGTGTAGAGTCGACATCAGAGGGTAATCACCTGATCGTAACGGTCAATCAACTGGGTGATCGCGTGGTTGTCCAGAGGCTCGGCGCTGGCGGGCAGCGTGAGGCCACGCACGGCCAGGCTGTGGGTGCAGGCAAACACTTCATCGATGCCGAACAGCCCGAGCGCCTGCAGGTTGGCGCTCAGGTCTTTTTGCTGCACGGCCTTTGCGTCCTGGTGCGGCGCCAACTGGAACACGCCATCGTCCATGAACAGCAGGCCAATCGGCAGATCGAAGGCGCCACCGGCCAAGACAATGTCCAAGGCTTCGCGCGCGCTCGGGCCCGACCACGGTGCCTGGCGGCTGATCACCAACAGGGATTTGGCCATGTCACGTCCCTCCAAAACAGATCAGGCGGTCGGCGGCCTGCGCCGCGTCGTGCAACTGGCCCAGGCCCGACAACGCCCACGGCGCTTCCAAGTTGACCGCGCTGCGTTGATAGCGCGTGGCCTCCCCATGGTCAAGCACGCCACGGCGCAACGCCGCGGCGATGCACACCACGCCGTCGAGCTGGTGCTGGCTGACAAACTCGCGCCATTGGCGGGCGATGTCTTGCTCGTCCTGGGGGGCGACGATGTTGGTGGAGGCGCTGTGCACCCCGTCCTGATAAAAAAACAGCCGCACAATCTCATGCCCGCCGGCCAGCGCCGCCTGGGCGAACAGCAGGGCGCGGCGCGAGGAGGGCGCGTGGGCTGCGCTGAACACTGCAATCGCAAACTTCATGGAACACTCTGCAAGCAAACCTGGGGCCAATGATAAAGCCGTCGCCATGAAAAAGCCCGCCGTGATCAAAACGGTCACTGTGGTTGACCGTTCCGGGCCGGGGTGGTTGGGTGGTTGGGTGGTGACTGGGCGGTCGCTATCGCAGGCGAGGTATCTACACATCTTTGTAGTGAGCGGGCTTGTCCCGCGCTGGGCTGCGAAGCAGCCCCAAACCAGGCGACCGGATTCTACCTGAAGCTCGGCGATGCCTTTATTGGGGCGGCTTCGCCACCCAGCGCGGGACAAGCCCGCTCACTACAGGGATACTTTTCAGTCGTTGAGAGTTGTGTAGATACCTATGCTGCGATAGGGCCCTTATTCCACCCGGGTTTCACCTGTAAACACCAGTGTCTGCCGACACCGCCGACACAAATACCGCCGCCCCCTGGCCACCATGCCGTGGCGCTGCGATGAAAACGGAAAATCACTGTTCGCACACGGGCATCGGTAGATATAGCGCATCACCTGGCGGCGCTTCACCGCATAGGTATGGCAGCGGTCCGGCGGCAGTTCATAGACCCCGCGCATGATCAATTGCCATTCCTCGCCATGGGGCTGGATGCGCTCGCCAAACAATTGGTGGGCAATCAGGTGCGCCACTTCATGGGCCACGGTCTGTTTCAGGAAGTGCTGACTGTTTTCACGGTACAACTGCGGGTTGAAACGCAGCAGGTTCTCGTGCAAATGCGCGACACCGGCCTTCTGGCCCCGCAGCTTGAGGCTGACCTGGGGGCGTTTGAAGCTTCGTTTGAAAAAGGATTCGGCTTGCAGGTAACACTCTTCGACGCGGGTATTGAGTTGCTCGGGCATGCTGTACATATCTCCAGAGACGCCCAGTATGCCGCAAAGCTGAGTGTTTCCGAATCTGTCATGCGCCGAATGGTCATCCATAACGCACAAAGCCACCTTGCGGTGGCCTTGCCTGCGGTCTGATCAACTCAACTGGTATAGATCGGGCCTACGCCCAGGCCCCAGACGATCACCGTGAACGCCATGATCGCCACCAGCACCACCAGCCCTACGGCCAGTATCGAGCTGGAAAACAGGAAGCCTTCGTCCGGATCGATGCTCATGAAGGTCGGCACGCCCACATACAGCAGGTACACCGTGTAGCAGATCGCCGCCGTGCCCACCACCATGCCCAACCACATATGCGGATAGAGCGCCGCCAGCCCGCCGATGAACAGCGGCGTCGCGGTATAGGTAGCAAACGCGACGCAACGCGCCATGCTTGGGTTAGCGTCATAGGTGCGCGCCATCCAGTGAATGAACGCACCCATCACCGCCACGCCGCCGAGCATGGCCGCGTACGACATCAGGGTCATCCACAGTGCGCTTTCCTGGGTCAGCATCACCGGCGCGCGGTTGCCGATGACCCAGCCAACCTGGGTGGTACCGATAAAGGCGGATACGGCGGGGATCGCCGCGAGGATCAGGGTATGAGTGAGGTACATGTGGCTGATGCTTTCTTCTTTATCGCCACGAATTTCCCGCCATTCCTGGTCGGGATGGGTAAAAAGCCCCACGACGTGATGGATCATGCCAGTCACTCCTGTCGTTATTGCCATCGCCCCCATCGGAGCGCCCACGGGCCAAGTGGCCTCAAGGTCCGGATAGCTGTGCGACCTCACGTCGCAGTATAGGAAGGTATGACCGGAATGACTGTAGGGCCTTTAGAGCAAATTGCGCTGTAAACGGCGTTCCTAATCGCTGAGGGGTCTGTCAGATTCGGTACGGTCCATTGTGGGAGCTGGCAAGCCAGCTCCACAATGGAACTCGGTCGTTCATGAAGGTAAAATACCGCGCTTTTCGTCACACACCTCCAGCGGATCCAAGCGCCATGGGCACTCTTACGGTCAACCAGAACAAACTGCAAAAACGCCTGCGTCGCCTGGCCGGTGAAGCGGTCGCCGATTTCAACATGATCGAGGACGGCGACAAGGTCATGGTCTGCCTCTCCGGCGGCAAGGACAGCTACACCCTGCTCGACGTACTGCTGCACCTGCAAAAGGTCGCGCCGATCCAGTTCCAGATCGTCGCCGTCAACATGGACCAGAAGCAGCCGGGCTTTCCTGAACAGGTGCTGCCGGCCTACCTCGAAGCGCTGGGCGTGGAGTACCACATCGTCGAGAAAGACACCTATTCGGTGGTCAAGGAGTTGATCCCGGAAGGCAAGACCACCTGCTCGCTGTGCTCGCGCCTGCGCCGTGGCACGCTGTACACCTTTGCCGACGAGATCGGCGCCACCAAGATGGCCTTGGGTCACCACCGCGACGACATCGTAGAGACTTTCTTCCTCAATATGTTCTTCAACGGCTCGCTCAAGGCCATGCCGCCCAAGTTGCGTGCCGATGACGGGCGCAACGTAGTAATCCGTCCACTGGCGTATTGCAACGAAAAGGACATCCAGGCCTACTCCGACTTCAAGCAATTCCCGATCATCCCGTGCAACCTCTGCGGCTCCCAGGAAAACCTGCAGCGCCAGGTGGTCAAGGAAATGCTCCTGGACTGGGAGCGCAAGACCCCCGGCCGCACCGAAAGCATCTTCCGCAGCCTGCAGAATGTGCAGCCTTCGCAGTTGGCCGACCGTAACCTGTTCGACTTCGCCAGCCTGAAAATCGATGAAACCGCGGCGTCGCGCTTCGTCAATGTAGTGAACCTCTGAGTGGTTTCAACGCTCTGACACACGGCGCTTGCGGGCGCCGTTTTCAATTCAACTGCCAGGAGAGGGCATGCGCGATTACAAGTGGCTGCACGAATATTGTCTGAACCGCTTCGGTTCGTCGGCCGAGCTGGAAGCCCATCTGCCTGTACCCAAGACCCCGGCGCAGTTGCGCAAGATCAGCGATGATCGTTATTTGTCGACGTTGGCCCTGCGCGTATTTCGTGCCGGCTTGAAGCACAGTGTGGTGGACGGCAAATGGCCGGCGTTCGAGCAGGTGTTCTTCGGCTTCGACCCGGAAAAAGTCGTGCTGATGGGCGCCGAGCACCTGGAGCGGCTGATGCAGGACACGCGCATCATCCGTCACTTGGGCAAGCTCAAGAGCGTGCCGCGCAATGCGCAGATGATTCTGGATATCGAGCAGGAGAAGGGCAGCTTTGGCGCGTTTGTCGCCGACTGGCCGGTGACCGACATCGTCGGGCTGTGGAAGTACCTGAGCAAGCACGGCCATCAGCTCGGCGGGCTGTCGGCGCCGCGTTTCCTGCGCATGGTCGGCAAGGACACGTTTGTGCCGAGTTATGACGTGGTCGCGGCCTTGAGCGCACAGAAGATCGTCGACAAAGCGCCGACCAGCCTGCGCGACCTGGCGACGGTGCAGGACGCGTTCAACCAGTGGCACGCCGAGAGTGGGCGGCCGATGTGCCAGTTGTCGATGATGCTGGCGTATACGGTGAATCATTGAGACCGAGGCGATGCTATCGCGAGCAAGCCCGCTCCCACATTTGTCCGCATACATCCTTTGAAATGCGGTCGAATGTGGGAGCGGGCTTGCTCGCGAAGGCTGACTATCAGGCGCCCTGATCTGCCGCCAACCGCCGATTCAACTGATGCCGCCACCGCACATACAGCAGCGCCGTACAAAACAGCGCCAGGCTCGCCGCCATCTCCAACACCCCGAACCCTTGCCGGTTGGGGTCGTACGCCGCCAGCGCGCCCTTGATGAAATACAGGTTCACCACAAAGCACATCCACGAATGCCCGCGCGCGCTGCCGGTGAGCATCCCCGGCGCCAGTACCAGCAGCGGCACCAGTTCGATCAGCAGGATCACCCAGGGCCGCGCACCGTGCAGGTCGGCGATGAACAGGTAATACACGCACAGCAACGCCACCAGCGCGAAAAACGCCAGCAGGCTCAGTGCGCGTGCAAGCTTTACGCGCGGCGCCAGCCACGCCTGGGGCGGCAGGACCTTAGGCTTTCTGGCCACGGCCGTTCTCCAACAGCGTGGCGGTGGTGGCCAGGCGCAGGCCCAGGGCCCGGCACAAGGTGATTTCATGTTGATCGAGCAGGCGCTTGCCGTCAGGCCCGGCATGGTGGGTGGGCCCGTACGGCGTGCCGCCGCCCTGGGTGTCGAGCAGGGCCTGTTCGCTGTAGGGCAGCCCGGTGATCAACATGCCGTGATGCAACAGCGGCAGCAGCATCGACATCAGCGTGGTTTCCTGGCCGCCGTGCAGGCTGGCGGTGGAGGTGAACACACCGGCCGGCTTGCCGACGAGCGCACCGGTCAGCCACAGGTTGCTGGTGCCGTCGAGGAAGTATTTGAGCGGCGCGGCCATGTTGCCGAAGCGCGTCGGGCTGCCCAGGGCCAGGCCTGAACAGTTTTTCAGGTCATCCAGGCTGGCATACAGCGCGCCTTCGTCCGGAATGCTCGGCGCCACGGCTTCGCACTCGGTGGAGACCGCCGGCACGGTGCGCAACCGCGCTTCCATCCCGCCTTGCTCGATGCCCCGGGCAATCTGCCGAGCCATTTCGCTCACCGAGCCATGGCGGCTGTAATACAGCACCAACACATACGGCGACGTCACGGCAGGATCTCCACTACGTTTTCCGGTGGGCGGCCAATGATGGCTTTATCGGCGGTTTCCAGGATCGGGCGTTCCATCAGCTTCGGGTGTGCGGCGATGGCGGCAATCAACTGCGCTTCGCTGAGGCTGGCGTCGGCCAGGTTGAGGGTCTTGTACTCGTCTTCACCGCTGCGCAGCAGTTGGCGTGCGCTGATGCCCAGCTTGCCGAGCAGGGCCTTCAATTGCGCGGCGTCCAGCGGGGTGTCCAGGTAGCGCACCACAGTGGGCGCGAGCCCACGGGCTTCGAGCAGTTCCAGCGCACCGCGTGATTTCGAGCAGCGCGGGTTGTGATAAAGCGTCAGATCGGTCATGTGCGGGTCGCATCTTGCGTAAGGTGGCGGGTATTCTACCTGCGCTGCGGCCCGTCCTTAAACCGTAAGAGGCGATAGGTCGCAGCCAACGTTCATTTTTGCGAAGGATTACCCCATGACTAAGCGACTGATCGGTGCACTGGCGATCATCACAACCCTGCTGCTCAGCGGCTGCGGTAACGATTACGGCGTTGACCAGAATGGTCGGAAGGTGGCGGCCGAACGCTTGGACAAGCAGTGGCTGGTGATCAATTACTGGGCCGAATGGTGTGGCCCGTGCCGCACGGAAATCCCTGAACTCAATGCCCTGGCCGAGCAGTTGAAGGCGCAGAACGTGGGCGTATTCGGGGTCAATTTCGACAATGTGCAGGGTGAGGAACTCAAAGCCGCCAGCGACAAGCTGGGCATCAAGTTCACGGTGCTGGCGCAGAACCCGGAAGGCATCTTCGATATCCCGCGCAGCGAAGCGTTGCCGGTGACCTACATCATTGATGACCAGGGCAAGGTGCGTGAGCAGTTGATGGGCGAGCAGACGGCGGAAGGGGTGCTGGCCAAACTCAAGGCCTTGCGCGGTTAAAAATGTGCGTAGCTGGCTGGTGTGGGAGCTGGCTCCCACAGGAAAACCGATCCAGAGGGGATTTCAGCCTTCTTCCAGCCACAGGCGAATCGGCTTGCCCTCGGCCGGCCAGAAACGCGTCTGCTCGATCGGCGAAATGTCCCAGCGTTGCACGTTTTGCAGGGCCTGGAAGAAGCGGTGTTCCTGCTCCATCAATGCCTCGGCGCAGAGCTTGCGGGTGCTGCCGATCTTGCCGAAGCTGAGCGTGTTGCCGTCGACGGTGTACGGCGCAAACCAGTGGTTGCAACCGCCGTTGCCGTAGGCGCGGCCATCGGCGCCGAGGGTGACGGTCAGGTGCGCGTAATCCATCAGCGGCCGTTCACCGATCCATTCCACCACATAGCTGTGATCGCGCTTGAGCTTGACCGCGTCTCCGGCGCAGCCGGTCAGGGCCACTCCGAGGGCCGCGAGCAGAAGCAGGCCTTTCATTGCGCGGCCTTCTGGCACTTCGGGCAGCGGTGCGTGTCGCCCTCGCTGGCCCAGCCCAACTCGGCGATGCGCGCGTTGGCCGCCGGTTGCAGGGGCTCCCTGGTCAGCTTGGTTTCCACCGCGAATTCGAACTCCAACGCTGCATCGCAGCTGTTGCAGTTGACCTTCCAGGTGTGAATCTCCAGTTCGCCGAACTTCGGCCCCTGGGCCATGGCGACCCACTGGCCCGCCGGGCGGATGGAGTAGCGCGCGTCGCCTTCGACGGTGAGGCGCATCGACAGGGTTTTACTGCCACGCAGGGTGACGATCAACACGTCGCCATGCTTGATCGAACCGCCGTTGCCAGTGACCTGGTAACGGCCCGGCACCAGGGCACGGCATTCGATCAGGGTGTGTTGCGGGCTCAGCAAACTGAAGCGGAAATCGTGTTCGGCCATGGATCCTCCAAATAGGCGCGGCATCCTATCACGGGTGCTTGCTCATCATGAGCCTGGTATGTGACCGCTGATCAACCGTCGACAAGGTTCTGCGCCCGCCCATCGGCCCAGGCGGCAATGTTGGCCAAAGTGGTGCCGGCGATGGCGGCCAGGGCTTCGCGGGTGAGGAAGGCCTGGTGGGCGGTGATGATCACATTCGGGAAGGTCAGCAGGCGCGCGAGGACATCGTCCTGCAAGGGCAGGTCGGAGCGGTCTTCGAAAAACAGTTGGGCTTCTTCCTCATACACATCCAGCCCGAGGTAGCCCAACTGGCCGTCCTTGAGCGCTTCGATGAGCGCCGGAGTGTCGACCAGCCCACCGCGACCGGTGTTGATCAGCATCGCGCCGCGCTGCATCTGCGCCAGGGAGCGGGCGTTGATCAGGTGTTGACTGTCGGCGGTCAGCGGGCAGTGCAGGCTGATGATCTGCGCCTGGGCGAGCAATTCGGGCAGGCTCACGTAGCCTGCGCCGAGCGCCAGGACCTCTGGGTTGGGAAAGGGGTCGCAGGCGAGCAGCCGGCAACCGAAGCCGGCCATGATCCGGGCGAAGGTCGCGCCGATCTGCCCGGTGCCGACCACCCCGACGGTCTTGCCCACCAGGTCAAAACCGGTGAGGCCATGCAGGCTGAAATCGCCATCGCGGGTGCGGTTATAGGCGCGATGCAGACGGCGGTTGAGGGCCAGGATCAGCGCGACCGCATGCTCGGCTACCGCGTGGGGCGAATAGGCCGGCACGCGTACGATGGCCAGGCCCAGGCGCTTGGCGGCGGTCAGGTCCACATGGTTGTAGCCCGCCGAGCGCAGGGCGATCAGCCGCGTGCCGCCCTTGGCCAACTGTTCCAGCACTGGGGCACTGAGGTCGTCGTTGATAAAGGCGCACACCACTTCGTGATGTTCGGCCAGGGCCACGGTGTCGAGGTTGAGCCGGGCGGGCTGGAACTGCAGCGCCAGGCCCGCCGGCAGCGGCTCGCCGAGAAAACTGTCGCGATCGTACGCCTGGCTGCTGAAAAGAATGACGCGCATTGAAAAGGCTCCCTGCAATCGTAAGTCTGGATAGGCTGCCCCTGTGGCTGCCCGCGATAGCTATAAGTATCTACACCTCTTTGTAGTGAGCGGGCTTGCCCCGCGCTGGGTGGCGAAGCCGCCCCCATACCAGGCGACTTGGATTTATCTGGAACTCGGCGGCGTCTTTTATTGGGGCGGCTTCGCCACCCAGCGCGGGGCAAGCCCGCTCACTACAGAACAGATGCTCGCATGCCCTCAAAGAAGATGTGTAGATGCCGATCCTATAGGCGTCAGGCCTTGACCCGCGCTTCACTGGCCAGGCGCGCGATCGACATGTCCAGTTCGTCCAGTGCGTGCAGGGCCTTGGCGTCGTCTTGCTTGAGCAGGGTTTCGGCGCGGTGGCAGGCGGCACGCAGTTGCGGGACACCGCAATAACGGGTCGCGCCATGCAGGCGGTGCACACGTTCGATCAAGGCGTTGTTGTCGCTGGCGTCACGCGCAAGGGTGATGGCCAGGCGATCGGCTTCCAGGGAGGCCAGCAACATCGCCAGCATATCGGCCGCCAGGTCCGCCTTGCCGGCGGCCAGGCGCAAGCCTTCCTCGTGGTCGAGCACCGGCAGCTTCACTCCAGGGCCAAGGCCTTCCGTTGCGCGCTCCGGCGCCTGGTTGCGCAGGGCCAGGCCGGTCCATTTCAACACCACCTGGGCCAGTTGCCGCTCGCTGATGGGTTTGGTCAGGTAATCGTCCATGCCGCTTTGCAGCAAGGCACGTTTTTCATTGGCCATGGCGTGGGCGGTGAGGGCGACCACCGGCAGTGGGGTGCCGCTGCGTTCGCTTTCCCATTGGCGGATCGCCTCGGTGCTCTGGCGACCGTCCATGCCGGGCATCTGCACGTCCATCAGCACCAGGTCGAAGGTGTCCTGTTTCACCGCGTCGACAGCCGCGTACCCGCTTTCCACTGCGCGCACCCGAGCGCCCATGTCTTCCAGCAGGGTCTGGACCAGCAGCAGGTTCGCCGGGTTGTCATCCACGCACAGCACGCGCGGTGCCCGGCTGGACAGCGGCTCGCCCGGTTCGCTGCGCGCCGGGCGCGGGCTGATCAGGTCGGACAACGCGCGGCGCAACTTGCGCGTGCACGCCGGCTTGGCCTGCAATTGGCTGTTGGGGTTGGGCACGGACTGGTTGAACAGCATCTGTTCGGTGGTGGGGCACAGCACCAGCACCTTGCAGCCCAGGTGTTCCAAGTCCCACAAGTGCTGGTTGAGGCGCTCGGGCGGGATGTCGTTGGCGGTGACGCCGAGTACCGCGAGGTCGATGGCCTGGTCGGTCTGGTGCGCGCTGGTGATGCCGTTGGTCAGGCTTTCCAATGTATTGAACGGCGTGACTTCCAGGCCGCAGTCTTCCAGTTGGTGCTGCAATGCCTGGCGCGCCAGCTCGTGGTTTTCCAGCACCGCCACGCGATGGCCCAGCAGCGGCGCGCACGGCAAGTCCTCGACGTCGTCGCGGGTCTTGGGCAGGTTGAGGCTGATCCAGAACTCCGAGCCTTCGCCCGGCGTGCTGTCGACGCCGATTTCACCGCCCATCTGTTCGATCAGGCGCTTGGAAATCACCAGGCCCAACCCCGTGCCGCCCGGTTGGCGCGACAATGAATTATCGGCCTGGCTGAACGCCTGGAACAGTGCGCGCACGTCCTGGCTGGACAGGCCGATGCCGGTGTCCTGCACGCTGATGCGCAGTTGCACGCTGTCTTCCTGCTCGTCCTCGATCATCGCGCGGGCCACGATAGTGCCTTCGCGGGTGAACTTGATCGCGTTGCTGATCAGGTTGGTGAGGATCTGTTTGAGACGCAGCGGGTCGCCGACCAACGCCAGCGGCGTGTCGCGATAGACCAGGCTCACCAGTTCCAGCTGCTTGGCATGGGCGGCCGGGGCGAGGATGGTCAGGGTGTCCTGCAGCAAGTCGCGCAGGTTGAACGGAATGCTGTCGAGCACCAGCTTGCCGGCTTCGATTTTCGAGAAGTCGAGGATCTCGTTGATGATGCCCAGCAGGTTGTCGGCGGACTTTTCGATAGTGCCCAGGTAGTCGAGCTGGCGTGGCGTCAGCTCGCTTTTTTGCAGCAAATGGGTAAAACCGAGGATGCCATTGAGCGGCGTGCGGATTTCATGGCTCATGTTGGCCAGGAACTCCGACTTGATACGACTGGCCTCCAGGGCTTCCTTGCGGGCCAGGTCCAGCTCGATGTTCTGGATCTCGATGGTTTCCAGGTTCTGGCGCACGTCTTCGGTGGCCTGGTCGATGCTGTGCTGCAGTTCTTCCTGGGCATTCTGCAGGGTCTCGGCCATGCGGTTGATGCCGAGGGCGAGCTGGTCCAGTTCCTGGCTGCCCAGCGGCGGCAAGCGGGTTTCCAGGTTGCCGTCCTTGAGTTGCGCCACGGCTTGCTTGATCTGGCCGATCGGCGAATTGATCGTACGGCTGATGCGCAGGGCCAGGGCCGCGGTGCAGATCAGGCCAATGGCGATCAGCAGGAGGCTGGCGAACAGGCTGCGGTAACCGCGCAGCAACATGCCGTTGTGGGACAGTTCCACTTCGACCCAGCCCAGCAGACGGTCGGCTTCATCCGGGATCAGGTCGCCGGCCAGGTTGCGGTGACGGCCGAACACTGGCAGCAGGTAGCGGGTGGCGTCGTTGCCGGTGCGCTGCAGCAGGTGTGAGCTATTGCCGACGGGCGCCTGGTTGAGCATGGTCGGGCCCGCATGGGCGAGCGGCGCGCGGTCCGGGCCCAGGAAGGCGACGGTGCGTACGTCCTGTTGTTCCAGCGACTGGGTGGCGATGCGCTCCAGCAGGTCGGCGTTGCGCGCGCTCAGGGCGGGCGCCACCAACGGGGCCAACTGCTCGGCGATCATTTCGCCGCGTTGCAGCAATTGGGCCTGCAACTCCGAGAGCTGCATCCAGGTGAAGTAGCCGCCCAGCAACGAGGCCATCAGGCTGGTCGGTAATAAGGTCAGCAACAGTACGCGGCCTTTTATCCCCATTCTTGTCAGCACGCCACTCTCCTGCTACCACATTGATATCTACGATTGCCCGGGCATCCGGCCCGCGCCACCTGCGCAGTGTAGCCATTTGCGCGGCGTGGAATCTCGTAAATTTATGACGGACGGCGATCTTCAGGGGATTCGGCAACCTTTGGCGGCAGTGGGTGCATCGATGTCGACGGTCAGGCGCGGCGCTGTTTGCGTTTTTTCCACTGATGGGCAACCCACCAGCGCCAATACCCCATGGTCAGGCAGTAGGCGAGAGCGCCCAGCACCAGCCCCAACACCACTGAACCCAGCAGGAACGGCTGCCACAGCGTGCTTAATTGCCCGCTGATCCACTCCCAGGTCAAGTCGTCCGGAAGGCTGCGCGGCGGCACATTCATCAGCCACGCGCCGGTCATGTAGGTGCACACGAACACCACCGGCATGGTGATCGGGTTGGTCAGCCACACGAGGCTGACCGCGATGGGCATATTGCCGCGCACCGCGATCGCCAGGACCGCCGCGAGCAGCATTTGCAAGGGAATCGGGATAAAGGCCGCGAACAAACCCACGGCCATCGCGCGCGCGACCGAGTGCCGGTTCAGGTGCCACAGGTTAGGGTCATGCAGCAACGTGCCGAGAAACTGTAATGACTTGTGTTCCCGGATACTGCTGGGGTCGGGCATGTACCGTTTGAATAAGCGCCGGGGCATAAGGGGTCCAGGTCAGTTCGAGGGGCAAGTATGCGCGCATTCTATAAACAGAAAATTCAGACTTTGTGACAAAACATCAGAGGCAGTGTTGGGCTGCCGGTCAAGACTAATGGATCACTTGAAAAGGATGACTCATGAGGACAGGGATGTTCGCGTTGGCGCTGGGGCTGCTGGCCTTGCGCTTTCTTCCGGCATTGCCGCCCGCCGGATGGCTGATTGCCTTGTTGGCGCTGGCATTGATGCTGTTGCCGTTTCGCACGTACCCGCTGGCGTTTTTCCTGCTGGGCCTGAGCTGGGCGTGCATCAGCGCGCAGTCGGCGCTGGATGATCGCCTGAAGCCGGCGCTGGACGGCCAGACACGCTGGATAGAAGGGCGGGTCATCGGGCTGCCGCAACGCACGGGCGAAGCGGTGCGTTTCGAGTTGACCGACAGCCGGTCGCGAAACGCCCGGCTGCCCAAACGTATTCGGGTGTCCTGGCGTGGCGGGCCGCCGGTGCACAGCGGTGAACGCTGGCGCCTGGCAATCACCCTCAAACGGCCGGCCGGGTTGCTGAACTTCCATGGCTTTGACCAGGAAGCCTGGCTGCTGGCCCAGCGCATCGGCGCCACGGGCACGGTGAAAGACGGCGAGCGCCTGGCACCGGCCCGAAACGCCTGGCGCGACAGCGTCCGCCAGCGTCTGTTGGCGGTGGATGCCCAAGGCCGTGAAGCCGGGCTGATTGCGCTGGTGCTGGGAGACGGCTCTGGGCTGGCGACCACCGATTGGCAGGTACTGCAGGACACCGGCACCGTGCATCTGCTGGTGATTTCGGGCCAGCACATCGGTTTGCTGGCAGGCTTGATCTACGGGCTGATCGCTGGACTGGCGCGCTATGGCTTCTGGCCCCGCACCTGGCCGTGGCTGTCGTGGGCGTGTGGTCTGGCCTTCAGCGCCGCGCTGGGTTACGGCTTGCTCGCCGGGTTTGGCGTGCCGGTGCAGCGCGCCTGCGTGATGGTCGGGCTGGTGTTGGTGTGGCGGCTGCGCTTTCGCCATCTGGGGCTGTGGTGGCCGTTGCTGCTGGCACTCGATGGGGTGCTGGTCCTGGAGCCGCTGGCGAGTTTGCAGCCAGGTTTCTGGTTGTCGTTTGCGGCGGTGGCGGTGCTGATCCTGGCATTCGGCGGGCGGCTGGGGCCCTGGAGCCTGTGGCAGGCCTGGACCCGCCCGCAGTGGCTGATTGCAATAGGATTGTTTCCCGCCTTGCTGGTGTTGGGGCTGCCCATCAGCCTGAGTGCGCCGCTGGCCAATCTGGTGGCTGTGCCCTGGATCAGCCTGGTGGTCTTGCCGTTGGCGTTGCTCGGCACGGCATTGCTGCCTTTACCGTTTATAGGTGAAGGGTTGCTGTGGCTGGCGGGCGGCGCGCTGGGTGGGTTGTTCAGCGCCTTGGCCTGGCTCGCAGGGCAGATGCCTGCCTGGATTCCGGCCGAGGTTGGGTTGGGGTATTGGCTGGTGAGCCTGCTCGGTGCCGTGCTGCTATTGCTGCCAAAAGGCCTGCCGTTTCAGGTGCTGGGCTGGCCGATGCTGTTGCTGGCGGTGTTTCCCCCGCGCGAAGAGGTGCCTCATGGGCAAGTGGAGGTGGTGCAACTGGATGTCGGCCAGGGGCAGTCGCTGATCTTGCGCACCCGTCACCACACCTTGCTGTATGACGCCGGCCCACGCTCCGGTACCTTTGACCTGGGCGCCCGCGTGGTGTTGCCGTCGTTGCGCAAGCTCGGGGTACGCGAACTGGACATGCTGCTGCTGAGCCACGCCGACGCGGATCATGCCGGTGGCGCGGCCGCGGTTGCCAGGGGAATGCCGATCAAGCGCGTGGTGGGCGGGGAGACCGAGGGGCTGCCGGCGTTTCTCGCTGCCCAGCCGTGCGTCAGTGGCGAACAGTGGAATTGGGACGGTGTGACCTTCGAGCTGTGGCAATGGCCTGACGCTATCAACGGCAACCCGAAGTCCTGTGTGTTGCAGGTGCAGGCCAACGGCGAGCGCCTGTTGCTCACCGGCGATATTGATCGCGCGGCCGAGCGGGCCATGCTCGCCTCACTCCTGGCGGTGCCCACCGATTGGTTGCAAGCGCCACATCACGGCAGTCGCAGTTCGTCTTCCTGGGTGTTTCTGGAACGTCTCGCGCCGCGTTCCGTGCTCATTTCACGGGGGCGCGGCAACGCGTTCGGCCATCCCCATCCACAGGTACTGGCACGTTACCAGCGCTTGGGCAGCCAGGTGCATGACAGCGCCGAGCAAGGGGCCGTGCGCTTGCAATTGGGCGCCTTCGCGCCACCGGTTGTTGCGCGCAGTCAACGAAGGTTCTGGCGCGAGCGGTTACCCTAGGTGCTGGTGGCAGCAGCCGATGGGGTCTGTGGCCGGTGAACCTATATGGTAAAGTGGTGCACTTTTTCGAGGGGACATTCACTGTGTGGGAATTGGTCAAATCCGGCGGCTGGATGATGTTGCCGATCATCATGAGTTCTATCGCCGCACTCGCCATCGTCGCCGAGCGCCTGTGGACCCTGCGCGCCAGTCGCGTCACCCCCGAGCATCTGCTGGGTCAGGTCTGGGCCTGGATCAAGAACAAGCAGCTGGACAAGGAAAAACTCAAGGAGCTGCGCGCCAACTCCCCGCTGGGTGAAATTCTCGCCGCGGGCCTGGCCAACTCCAAGCATGGTCGCGAGATCATGAAAGAGTGCATCGAAGAAGCCGCCGCCCGCGTCATCCATGAGCTGGAGCGCTACATCAACGCCCTGGGCACCATTGCCGCCATGGCGCCGTTGCTCGGCCTGCTCGGCACGGTGCTGGGCATGATCGATATTTTCAGCTCGTTCATGGGCTCCGGCATGACCTCCAACGCAGCCGTGCTGGCGGGGGGCATCTCCAAGGCGCTGATCACTACGGCGGCGGGCCTGATGGTCGGGATTCCTTCGGTGTTCTTCCACCGATTCCTGCAGCGCCGCATCGATGAACTGGTGGTCGGCATGGAGCAGGAAGCCATCAAGCTGGTGGAAGTGGTGCAGGGCGACCGTGACGTGGACCTGGTTGGGGGCAACGCGTGAAATTTCGCCGCAAGCGCCGGGAAAACGTCGATATCAACCTCGCGTCGCTGATCGACGTGGTGTTTATCCTGCTGCTGTTTTTTGTCGTCACCACCACCTTCAACCGGCAGACTGAGCTGCGCGTCGATCTGCCGGAAGCCGTAAGCGGTTCGCCGGCCGAAGACCAGCAGGTCAAGCAACTGGACATCGCCATCAGCGCCGAAGGGGTGTTCTCGGTGAATAACCAGTTGCTCGAGAAAAACGACCTTAATAGCTTGATGGACGCCTTGCAGAAAGAGTCCGGCGGCGATACTAAAATGCCGCTGTCGATCAGTGCCGACGGCAAAACCCCGCACCAATCCGTGATCACTGCGATGGATGCCGCTGGCAAGCTCGGTTTCAGCCACTTGCGCATGACCACCATCGAGGCGGCGAGCGCGCCCTGATGACCATGTCCGATCGTTTGCTCAAGGCCTGGTACGAGGGCCATCCGGCGCTCGCGCTGTTGCGTCCGCTAGAAACCTTGTACCGCCAGGTGGTGCAGCGCAAGCGCGCGCGCTTCCTGGCGGGTGAGGGCGATATTTACCGATCGCCGGTGCCGGTAGTGGTGGTAGGTAATATCACCGTGGGCGGTACCGGCAAGACGCCGTTGATCCTATGGCTGATCGAACACTGCCGGCGCAGCGGCTTGCGCGTAGGAGTGGTCAGCCGCGGTTACGGCGCCAAGCCACCCCAGTTGCCGTGGCGGGTCGATGCCAGCCACAGCGCTGAAGTAGCCGGCGATGAGCCTCTGCTGATTGTGCAGCGCTGCGGCGTACCTTTGATGATCGACCCGGATCGCAGCCGGGCGGTCAAGGCGCTGCTGGCCAGCGAAACCCTCGACCTGATCCTCTCCGACGATGGCCTGCAGCATTACCGCCTGGCCCGTGACCTTGAACTGGTGCTGATCGACGCCGCCCGTGGCCTGGGCAACCGCCGTTGTTTGCCGGCGGGGCCGCTGCGCGAGCCGGTGGAGCGGCTGCAGAGTGTCGATGCGCTGTTGTATAACGGCGCCGCCAGCGATCGAGACGATGGGTTTGCCTTTCACTTGCAGCCCACCGCGCTGGTCAATCTGAAGACCGGCGAGCGCCGGCCGGTCGACTCCTTTGCCGCGGGCCAGGCGGTGCATGCGGTCGCGGGCATCGGTAACCCGCAGCGTTTCTTCAAGACCCTTGAAACGCTACACTGGCAGCCGATACCCCATGCGTTCGCCGACCATGCGCCGTATAGCGCCCAGGTGCTGAATTTTACACCGTCATTACCGCTGGTCATGACCGAGAAGGACGCGGTGAAGTGCCGCGCCTTTGCCCAACCCGACTGGTGGTACCTTGCGGTGGATGCGCTGCCGTCGCCGGCGTTCGTCGCCTGGTTCGACACGCAGCTGATGCGCCTGTTGCCTGCACGTCTATTGCCTTAAACCGCTTATTTCCAGGAAACACTCATGGACACCAAACTGCTCGACATCCTCGCTTGCCCGATCTGCAAAGGCCCGCTCAAGCTCAGCGCCGACAAGACCGAGCTGATCAGCAAAGGCGCCGGCCTGGCTTACCCGATCCGTGATGGCATCCCGGTGATGCTGGAGAGCGAAGCCCGCACCCTGACCACCGATGAGCGCCTGGATAAATGACCACAGCCTTTACCGTTGTCATTCCTTCGCGCTACGCGTCGACCCGCCTGCCGGGCAAGCCGCTGCAACTGATCGGCAACAAGCCGATGATCCAGCTGGTGTGGGAACAGGCCTGCAAAAGCAGCGCCGAGCGTGTGGTGGTGGCCACCGATGATCCGCGCATCATCGAAGCCTGCAAGGGTTTCGGTGCCGAGGCCGTGCTGACGCGCGAAGACCACAACTCCGGCACCGACCGCCTGGCCGAAGTGGCCACCCAACTCGGCCTGGCGCCGGATGCCATCGTGGTCAATGTGCAAGGTGACGAGCCGTTGATCCCGCCGAGCGTGATCGACCAGGTCGCCGCCAACCTGGCCGCCCATGGCGAAGCCCGCATGGCGACCCTGGCCGAACCGATCGAAGACATCGCCACCCTGTTCAACCCGAACGTGGTCAAAGTGGTCAGCGACCTCAACGGCCTGGCGCTGACGTTCAGCCGCTCGACCCTGCCATGGGCGCGCGATGCCTTCGCCAGTCACCCTGACTTACTGCCGGAAGGCGTGCCCTATCGCCGCCATATCGGCATTTATGCCTACCGCGCCGGTTTCCTGCATGACTTCGTCAGTTGGGGCCCGTGCTGGCTGGAAAACACCGAATCCCTGGAGCAACTGCGCGCCTTGTGGCATGGCGTGCGCATCCATGTGGGCGATGCGCTGGAAGCGCCGCCGGCCGGCGTCGACACCCCGGAAGACCTTGAGCGCGTCCGTCGCCTGCTGGGGGCCTGATGGAGGTTCTGTTTGTCTGCCTGGGCAATATCTGTCGCTCGCCCACCGCAGAAGGCGTACTGCGCCATAAGTTGCGCGAGGCAGGGTTGGCGGGCCAGGTCGATGTAGCGTCCGCCGGTACCGGCGAATGGCACATCGGCAATCCGCCGGATCAACGCAGCCAACGCGCGGCATTGGCGCGCGGCTACGATTTGTCCGCCCAGCGGGCCCAGCAGGTCAGCCGCGCCGACTTTGCGCGCTACGACCTTATGCTAGCGATGGACCACAGCAACCTGCGCAACCTCAAGGCCCTGCAACCCGGCCAGGGCAAGGCGCAGCTGGACCTGTTCCTGCGCCGTTACGCATCCGAAGTGGACGAAGTGCCCGACCCGTATTACGAAGGTGAACAAGGCTTCGAACGGGTCCTGGACCTGATCGAGCGGGCCTGTGATCTATTGGTGATCGAATTGAAGGGGCGCCTATGACCTTGCACGTGCAATCGCAGGTATCGCTCAAGCCATTCAACAGCTTTGGCATCGATGTGCGTGCCCAGTTGTTCGCCGAGGCCCACAGCGACGACGACGTCCGTGAGGCCCTGGCCTATTCGGCCGCGCAAGCGCTGCCGTTGCTGGTGATCGGTGGGGGCAGCAACTTGCTGTTGACCCAGGACATCCCGGCGCTGGTGCTGCGCATGGCAACCCAAGGCATCCGCGTGCTGCATGACGATGGCATGCACGTGGTGGTCGAGTCCGAAGCGGGCGAGGCCTGGCACCCGTTTGTGCTGTGGACCCTGGCGCAGGGTTTCTGCGGCCTGGAAAATCTCAGCCTGATCCCCGGCACCGTTGGCGCCGCGCCCATGCAGAACATCGGCGCCTACGGGGTGGAAATCAAGGACGTATTCGCCGGCCTGACCGCCCTGGATCGCCGCACCGGCGAACTGCGCGATTTCAGCCTGCAAGAATGCAACTTCGCCTACCGTGACAGCCTGTTCAAGCACGAAACCGGACGCTGGCTGATCCTGCGGGTGCGCTTTGCCCTGAGCCGCGCCAGCCACCTGAAACTCGACTACGGTCCGGTGCAACAGCGCCTAGCGGGGCAGGGGATCATCGAGGCGACGCCGAGCGACGTCAGCCGTGCGATTTGCAGCATCCGCCGGGAAAAACTGCCGGACCCGGCAGAGCTTGGCAATGCCGGAAGCTTCTTCAAGAACCCATTGGTGTCCCAGGCCCTGGCGGCAGAGCTGCAAGCGCAGTACCCGGACCTGGTGGCTTACCCGCAGGCTGACGGGCAAATGAAGCTCGCCGCCGGCTGGCTGATCGACAAGGCTGGGTGGAAGGGTTTTCGTGAGGGCGATGCCGGCGTGCACAAGCTGCAGGCACTGGTGCTGGTCAACTATGGCGGTGCCACAGGGCACGATATCGCTAACCTGGCCCAGCGTATCCAGCGCGATATCGCCGAGCGCTTCAAGGTCCAGCTGGAAATGGAGCCCAATCAGTATTGATCCCTGTTCTCGGCACAAAAAAATGCCCCGCATCTTTCGATACGGGGCATTTTTTATTGCGTTAACAATCAGTCGTCGCGGCTCATGATGCCGAAGATCTGCAACAGGCTGATAAACAGGTTGTAGATCGATACATACAGGCTGACGGTCGCCATGATGTAGTTACGCTCACCACCGTGGATGATCGCGCTGGTCTGGAACAGGATGCACACCGAGGAGAACAGCACAAAACCCGCGCTGATCGCCAGTTGCAGGCCGCTGATCTGGAAGAACATGCCTGCAACCACCGCCGCCAGCAACACGAAGAAGCCCGCGGTGATGAAGCCGCCCAGGAAGCTCATGTCCTTACGCGTGATCAGCACGTAGGCCGACAGACCGCCGAACACCAGGGCGGTCATGGCAAACGCCGAGCTGACCACTTCCGCACCGCCGGCCATGCCGAGGTAACGGTTGAGGATCGGGCCGAGAATAAAGCCCATGAAACCCGTCAAGGCAAACGCCGACACCAGGCCCCAGGCCGAGTCGCGCAGCTTGTTGGTCAGGAAGAACAGACCATAGAAGCCGATCAACACGACAAAGATATTCGGGTAGCCGACGCGCATCTGCTGCGCCACGAACGCCATCACACCGCTGAATGCGAGGGTAAGGGCGAGCAAGCCATAGGTGTTGCGCAACACGCGGCTGACTTCAAGCTGCTCAGCCTGCGCGTTGCCATTCACTGCGTAATTCTGTTCGCGCATGGCGACACTCCTCCGGTTTTGAAACGTTCAGTCGCAAAGATCATAACAGACGCTCTGTAACAAGCTATGGCGAGAGTTTGACAGTGTGTTTCATTCGGGTATTATGGCGCCCGCTGAGACGGGATGGGCTATGATAATCCTGTGGATGCACAAGGGAAATTGGCAGAGTGGTTGAATGCACCGGTCTTGAAAACCGGCGAACGTTAATAGCGTTCCCAGGGTTCTTATCTAAGGCTACATCCAGTTGCACCTTGCAGTACCGTTTCATCGCGTCATCGGAACACACGGGAAATTGGCAGAGTGGTTGAATGCACCGGTCTTGAAAACCGGCGAACGTTAATAGCGTTCCCAGGGTTCGAATCCCTGGTTTCCCGCCGCGAACTCAACAAAATCAAGGGCTTAGGTCAATCCTAGGCCCTTTTTTTATGGCTGTTTCATACCCATCCCACCGGCACAGACCGCTCTCCCTTACTACCTTTTTAAAGATGCAACAGCTTAGTTGCGCCTTATGTCGCCTGATGTGGTCTCAGAGAAAGGCGTCCTAGCAGTTGCAGCCTACTGACGTTTCTCTCGTATTCGCTTTAGCTTACATTCATTGATCAAGGGTGATGCGTGGCGGCTCCGGTATGGGTGGCGGGGTGCACTCATCCCATGCCTTGGGCATTCAGAAAAACCGTTCAGCCAGTGGGTGTCTGAGATCTCCCGTCGGGCTCTCGCAAGCGATCGTTTGAAAGCGGGGCCACGGTTGGGCAGATGGTCTGAGGAAAGGCCACGAGATCTGGCCTGTCAAAATCATGTGAACGGTCTTCCCGCTTTACTCCACATCGCCGTTAAGCGCGGAAGCAGATGCAGGTGGGATGCGTCGCATGAAGCCCGTTCGTCTTCGAGTGTAGGCCGAGTGCCCATTGCCCCACCTAGCGATATTGATCGACTGCCGGCTTACGTACGTCACGCGGGTCGAATCAGCTTCGCTGAAGCCCCCACCTTCGTCAGCGTCTCAGTGTTCTGGTCGTTTCGATCTCTGGCCTCTAGATCGACTGTAAAGCTTTAATGCCCTGGGGAATGCTCGTGCTGTCATGTGTGTCTGGTGGGGGATTGTCCGTCAGTTCGAGTCTTTTGGGATTCTACAAAAGGCAGAGTCGGAAAGGTATGCGTTTATTCAGGGGGTTATATTTTGAAACGGCACTCTCGATGCGCAGAAGCTCCTTAGGCGGCATTTTGTATAAGTGCTTTGTGGTGGAGGGGGCAAGGTCGATATTGGATTTTAGGTGCCAATGCTGCGGCATAAGAATGAGTATGCTTAGAGCATACTCTAAGGTGCAATAAAAAAATTGCATCTTGTTGAACAGCTTTTTTTTGTGTGGCAGGATGCGCGCCACTTGAACATGTGTAATAGCTGATACAGCCCAGAAGGATTGCAGCGTTGAGCAAAGAATATTCAATTGATCACGATAGAATACTTCCTTCAGTATCAGTCGCAAGCGATAGCGGTCTTTCAGTCTTGGGGGAAAAACTATGTTCTTCATTGACGGTTCATCGTCGCTTGAGTGATATCAAGATTTTTGCGGAATGCCTTAAGGCTGATGGGAAGTGTGCTGCTAATTTTAGGTGCCTGATCGAGCGCTTTGAAAGCAGCACAAGTCAACGGGGTGGTGAAGTGAATTCCAAACCAGTTGAAAGCCCCCACGCTCATGCTAATATTTCAACAAAGGACATGATCCTTTGAATGCGCTTGCCCCTTTGCGCATGAGCCATGTCGAGCTGTTTGAAACGACACGCAATGGAACTCCGACCTTCCGAATGATTTGCCCTGATCATACGATGACAGAGTTCTTTGATGAGTGGGCGTATCAACTTGCCAAATTAAAAGCATTCAAGACCACACGTACATATTGTTACGCGGTGCGTGAGATGCTGAACTATATTCATCAAGTCAGTATTCAATGTGGTGGCCTCACTGCATTGCAACTGCGAGAAGCATTAGATAGCTATGAGAGCTACTTGGTCAGCGGAATTTATAGCACATCATCCGTAGCCAGTGAGGCTGCGAGGGTGCTTGGTAGCAGAGAGCTGGGTGGCGCTTCTATTGCAGTGCATTTTGCGGGTGTAAATAATTTCATTACCGCTAGTGAGGCGATGAGGGAAGCATTGCTGCAGATGCAGGATAGCGGCTACGTCTCTGAAATGGCTATCTCGATGATGCCGCTCACTACAACCAGGTACATGGAGGCGCCTCGGAATGTCAAGGCTGCGATCAGGGCAAACAGCTGGATGGCCGGCTGCATCGCAGGGGGCGCAAAACGGATCAAACAGAAACACCTGAGCCCAGTATCTAAGCCCTCGACGGTGGCGCGCACTGATGAATTTGGAGGGGATGAAAAAACCTTCCCGATTGACAAGTGTAGGGATTTGATTGAAAGCGCTACGTGTCTGCGCGACAAGGTGCTGTGGAGCTTGCTAGCAGCATCCGGCTGCCGGATTTCGGAAGCGCTTACAGTGTTGTGGGACGACATTCATATCGATACCGATAATCCGAAAAATAATAAGGTATTTATTGTTGATCCTGACACGCGTCTAGATGTTTTGATCCATTACATCCCTGAGCATCAGCTCAAAAAGCTTGATCATAAGGGGCGGGTGAAGCCTGATACGTTTTTGATCCAGCCCTTTGCTTCAATGTTCTGGCATTACTTAGGGTTGTATGACCAAGAGCAGCGTGCTCTAGAAGCGAGCAGGCACCGTCCGGTAGCGCACAGATTTTTATTTCGTAACCTTCGTGACGGAGGCCCCATGGCGATGTCTTATCAGGCCGTTTACGAGCGCTTCCGTTCAGCTGCACAGAAAATTACGGGCATGAGCTACGGCTTTCATTCGCTCCGTCATATGTACGCGTATTACCTGGTCAACCATTGCCCTAATCCGGTTGGTCATAACAAATTCGGACTGGATTTGAAAACGGTGCAAGTCTTCATGGGGCATAAAACCATCAAGGCAACTGAGCGATACGCACGTAAAGACATCAAAATGCTCGAGGCAACGTTCGCGGCTATCAATATGCTTCGCATGTCAACAGCTAACTATAGCGTGACACACGTTCAAATTCAGCATCTCGAGAATGAACTCAAGCAACTCAAACTCTCACTGCATAGCGACAGTAAATAATGATTAATTTGCACCCTATCAATGCAATTTGGCTTGTGGAAGAAAATGAGGTTGCTCAGCACTTCGTTAAGGCTGTTGCGACAGTTCGAACCCTTTATAAAAAATACTATGGTGCACAGCCTGATAGTGCTGCAGATCGGGTCGAGTCTGTTTTTAGGCGTGCTCTGACCTTTGAAAGATGGGGCGTGAGTGAAGTTCAACTGACGTTAGAGGCAACGTTCCGCAATAGTAATGTGCACTGGAGCGAAGTTGATCCTAGGCTTTCGGGGCTCTCAGCCGCCTACGAAGGTTCAATTTCTCAGTTATTTCGCTTAGTTTTTATTACGTTATGGGCGCGAAAAGTTTTTGTTGCTCCTCTCGGGATGCAGACTATCGCACATATGCCAGAAGTGTTTGATATGCTTTGTGAGAAGTTGAATGTAGAAAATCTGACGTTGATTCGCGGCGTGCACCCTGAATCCAAGATCAAAAGTCTTTTCAAGAGAGAAGAGTTTGATAGTGGGAGCAGTCGCGTAAACTTCTGGCTGAGACTTCTGTTAAGCACCACCGCCTACACCATTGAAGATCTGTCGCAATCAGATGTCAATAGCCTGTTTTCAGCTGCTAACGGTTCAGGACAGTTGCCATTGCGCAGGTACTACGTCAATGACTTCCTTCTCACACTCTCGTCTCAGAGCGCGGAAAAGAAAAAGATGGTTGAGGATGTTATCAACCAATACCAGCTTGAAAAGCGCGAGAACAAACCTGCGAGGGTCTATAAAGGGCGGATCCGGATTGGAAAAGTACAAAAGAAAGCTGAAAGCGCGTATGAAAAGTCTTATGCGGCAGCGCAAGAGATTGCATCCGGTGTGCGAGATATGAATTTCGCAGAGGATTTTAGTACATATTTTCCCTCCCACATTTTCAAGAAAATCTTCTACATTGGAGGGGAGGGGGAAGATTCGCTTTTTTATGAGTCCTCGCGTTATCCTGTGAAAGTATTTTCCTCGATGGTAAATGGTTTTTACAAATCGTTCATGCACTCAATGAGGCTCCAGAACTCTACCAATCATGAGTTTGTACTCGGCTTGCTCATGAGTTATGTCATGTGCTATCTGCCCAATTTCTTCCTTCAACGGGATGGTGATCTCTTAGACTATCCTAAGAATTTGAATGACTTCAATTGCACTCTTTTTTTTACCCGAGAGTCAGTTTTTCTTGAAGGGGTAATCGTATATGAAAAGGAGCCGCCAAGAACATTTATTGGTTATGTTAATGAATTTTCTCGTGTAAAAGGTTGGGGTAGCGATACTCTTTACGCTCGAGTAGGTATCATCGATCGCTTTTGTGATTATGTCGAAGACAATAATCTGGTGTTGCCAGGTGCCGATAAGTTTAAAAATAACTTTACGAGCGCATGCTATCCAGCTGTTTCAAAAAGGTCTGGCACTGACAAAGTTCCGGTTCCAAGACCGTATTTTTCCACATTCATCAGCATGCTTGACAGTCTCGAGTATTTGGTCGATCACATTAACTGTATGCCATATTACGATGGCCAGTTGGAGCTAGATGTAAACTATGGAGTTTTGGGTGGTGAGCTTTATCAGCCTTCCACGGTCGAGCTCACTCATAGTCATGCTTGGGCGGGGTTGATCGGTCGCAATGTTAAGGGTATTGATGAGGTCAATCAGAGTCTTCTGAATTATACTCCAATCTTTTATCATGAAAATAAAATACAGACTTTCAAATTTCTCCCCCGTTTTTATAAGATTGTCGATATCGAGATTAGGGGTGAAGTAGTTAGTCGTATTTCTCCCAATGAAGTCAGGTTGACGCAGCTGATGTGTCACACTGGAATTCGCCAGCAACATCTGATTTGGCTGGACAAAGATAGGTATGATCGTGGCGTAGATCGGTATCGCTCGCTCCCATTCCAACCCATGTTTGTCAGCTCAGATAAATCGCATGGAGAGTGGACGGCGATTGTTGCTATGCGCGCAATCGAGATCATGGACAGGCAACGCAAGTGGTATGATGCGTGCACTTCGCCTAGTTACAAGCAGGACTTGTGGTATGGCATGGTTGAAGGATCCAAATTTGGTCGATACAAACCCCTGTTCAGGGGGCAAGGAAATACCGACTCTGATTGGAACAACTCTCGGCAGTTTCGTGTTTACATGTTGATTTTGCAGCATTTCATTCGCGTTCAGATGCAGGACGCCTCTGGGGAGGACTTGGTTTTCGTCAAGTCTGAAGGTGGTTCGCCTGTTCCTTTTCTCGACTATTCGCCATATTTCCTCAGAGAGCTTGCCGTCAATGATCTGGTCAGCCCACACACCCCCCATGCATTGCGCGCGGGGTTCGTATCTGACGCGATCAGGCTCCTACCGCCTTCGATCATCGGTCAATATTTGACAGGTCAGAGTGAGGCGCTTGTCTGGTATTACGCAATTTTTGATGGCGACAATTTGTCTGATCACCAACAGTTGCTCGCTGATTACATGATGAAAAACATGCAGAGTATTGAGCGGGGTGATGCTCCTGAACTTGCTGAGACCGTCCTCAAGCTTCATGCTAAATTGATGACGTCTATTGAAAAAGATCCAGTGCAGGCTATTAAAACTCACGGCTTGATCAGCCTCGCGGGTGTAGCGGCTGACAAGAACGGGCTTGAGACTCTGCGCGCAAGACTTTACACCAAGCTCGCGTTCAATAACTGCCATATTTGCCCGTTCGATAATCGTTGTCCGAAGGAAGTAGTCTCCAAAATCGGTGGGCACCGTCAATGCGCGTTGTGCCCTTATGCCATCCGTGGTATCGATCACTTACAGGCTGTGAGTGCAGAAAAAGATAAAGCAAAAGAGATGATGAAGGTCGTGCTTGACAAAATTCAAGAGTATCGAGCTCTCAAGCCAAGCGCTCGCAATCCGCAAATTTTGGAAAATTTGTATGTTGAGTATGACCACCATGCTTTGGAAGCTTACGCCCTGGAGGCTATTGAGCAGCAACTGTATCTGATGGCGCAAACCGGAGAGGCAAATAGTTTTTTTCTCCGAGAGAAGGATGGACTGATGGCTCACTTCCAGAAAGTCGAGATCTCAGAATCCGACCACGTCCTGAAGCGCTTGGTCGATGTTCAGAACTTTCCGGATCTTTCCAGTCCTCGGCTTGATGCGCAGTTCGCCCAAATGAGGATGAGGATGCTTGTGAACCAAGGCAAGTATGATGAGCTACTGAAGCCGAGTAACAAACCTGCGAGTCATCAGTTGGCGTCACAGATTTCCAGCATGATGACGACGGGCATGCTCAGCGTCCGGGACGTTATGAAAATCAGTCACGACAGCGCCAATGTTAGCATGGTAGCTAGGCCCGCTTTATCACTTTCTGCTAACATGGGGTTAGCAGAAATGGGAGCATAGCATTGGTTCAGCGACTCGATCCGTTTGATAATTATAGAGCAGAGCACAAGGCATTACGCATTAGACATATTCGTAGTGCGCTTGATATTCTGTCTAAAGCTACGTATCCGAACATCACAAATTTGGCAATCGACGTTGCTAAAATTGTGAAAGAGTTTGAATACCGAGATTTCGAGTCGTTGCCTGAAAAGACTAAGGTCAAAGGCTTTAAGCCCGTTAGCCATGTCACGCTGCTTAGGAATTCCGACTATCGTCTTTATCTAGATCGGAGCGGCAAGATAGAGGAGTCTGCAGAGGAAACTCCTGTCGTTACTACTTCGGATTTCGAAGCGCTTAAGATCCGCAATGCGAGTTTGAATGGCCAAATAGACCAGTTGAAACTCACGATCAGAAATATCGATTCTGGTGTTCTTCCTAATTCGCCAGAAGAAACGGATAAGCTTCGTAGCGAAACTGAAAGCCTTCGTGACGCTTTAACGATGGTTTGTAGGGTGCTTGACAACGTTTTGGGCGAGTGTAGTCAAGTCTTGATCACAGTTCCACCTGGGCAGGAAACTGAACAGCAACCGTCGCCCGGGTTGTGGGGATTATTCGATATCATCGCTACTTATGACGAGCTTTTGAAGCTTGATACTTTACGTAGACAACTCTGCAAAGTTTAGCCCTCACGTTTCCTTGGGAGTGCCCGGAGTCGTACATTACAATGACGCCGGGGCGTGGGGCGTTGAGCACCAAGTGTTCAGCATCAACAGGTCGCCCCAGGTCTAGCGACCTCAGGCGCTCGATGATTTTCAAAGACTGACGATGCTCCGCCTTGATATTAACCCTTGTGAAAGTCGTCCTTCTGCTTTCAAGTAGTGTTTATGCCATTAAGTATGGCAGGGCGTAATTTTAATCCAGATTTTCCAGCCGCTTCGTACTCGCCACTTCGCTATCAATTTAGAGCGGTCAGTCGGTAAGGGCTCGTTGCTAGCACATTGGACTAATAAAGTGCCCCAGAAATCCTTTTCGAGTCATTTCAGCTAACTCAACGGTGTAGCTTCATAGCTCAATCGTCCGAAAACGCTTATCCGATCAGCAACGAATGCACCGACTCGCTCTTGGGCAATTTTCAGTATATTCAGGATTTCTTGACTCACCTGTTTGGTGGACAGGTATTCCACGACTGGCTTGGGCGGAGGAGCAGCGTGACTCCACATTTCTATGATTACCTTGAGGAGCCCGTCTGAGCCAAAATGCTTGAGAGCCATTTCCCACAGCTGGCCTTCCTGCACCATATCCAGGCGAGGCCTAGTCATAACGGAGTTCCAGCAACATGATGGTCTTTCTTGATTGCGAGTTTACCGAGCTCTCGGCGGCAGCGAAGCTGATATCACTGGCGTTAGTCGCTGAGGATGGGCACGAATTCTACGTGGAATTGCTCGATGCTTGGCAAGAAGAAGACTGCAGTGATTTCGTAAAGGAAACCGTGCTTCCACAGCTGTGGGGTGGGAGCTACGCGTTGCCCATTATTGAAGCCAGGATGTCGCTGCTCAGATTTCTGACGTCGTTCAAAAAAGAGATCGAGATCGTCACTGATGCCCCTCAGTTCGATTGGGAGCTTTTTTGCGACCTGGTATATGAGGACGGGCGATGGCCCAGAATCGTTCGTAATTTCCCTACTGACGCAACGACCCTTTCTCCGACTAGCGAGGGTGAAGAGCTGCCTCACCACGCCTTGCTCGACGCCAGGATCATCGCCGGCATGTTCGTATCTGTAAACCGAGGGCATCCCGGTGGAACCTGAGCGGGTTAGACGGAACTATACCTCTAGCTGATTCGCTGGATTTTTTTGATCTCAGATCACACCAAATCTCGTACAAACCACAAAAAGTAAACTCAAATACTTGGCTTTTGTTGGCAAGCCGAGCCGGGGCCTACGGCCCCAAATTAACGAGCAGGTTACAAGGTGCGTAGGGGCAACCATAAGCGATGGTATTTGCTTGAGAGTGAGCTTAAAAAGCTGTCATATCGAAAGGGTCAGATAAAAACGGCGGCCAGAGAACCAGCCTCATTTCCAAAATGAACAATGTGCCGGGGCAGGCAACGCTGCTTTTCTTTTGAGTTCAAAATGTAGATCTCCGGTTTTGAAAAACGAATTCAAGGGCAGAGATTTCGAAAAAGACATTAATGTCGCATTTGTGTAAATCCTGAATCAGGATCTGGCACCATCGCTTATGAGGTTCTCGTGCGCAGGGGGCTATGGATTAAGCCGGAAATAAGGTTATCCAGTGATCGAAGCCACTTGGCGGCAAACCGATCTTTCCGCTCGGCCTCGCGTTGTCGTGTAAGCCAAGCTCAATCTCAACGCACGGCCCCGAGCCCTTTGAGAGCACGTGCGTCAATCCAGCATTGTCCTCTAACAATCAGCTCTAGATTCGGTAGCGTTAATCCTCTTCCAATATCGATGCACAGTCGATAGAGCCAGCCCCGTCTCCCGCGCAATCTGCGATTGATTCATTCCAGCAGTCTTAAGCTCGCGAACGACGCTTTCGCTTCCCTTGTTCTGAGGCTTTCCAGGCTTACGGGGGGCAACCGCTCCATCAGTGAGCTGTTCAGCGAGAATTCCAAGACCTCCTTCTTTCTCAAACGCTTGCAGCTGCTTTAAAGCAGCATCAATGAGGACAGGGTAGGGGGTGTCCTGCTGTTGGGACATACAAAGAGCTAGGAGGGCCAGAGGGTTTATTCGAAGGCCCTCAGCAAGGCTCTCGAACTTCTCAAGAGTAATACTTGTTTCGCCTCGCTCGAGGGCGCTGAGTTTGGATTTCGCGGAGGCGTCAGAAAGGTCTTCGTGCCGAAGTTGACGCTGCTTACGCAGTGCTCGGATGGCGCCCGCGAGTGCGATTCTAAGCTGCATGGCTCACTCAAAAGTCAGGATATAGCCACACAGGAGGGTTTCCGTTAAATACCAGAATGAGGTATTATTGCGCATACAGCGGTCAGGACGGCCCATTGCGAAGCTTCTGTAAGCTGGTTTTGGCAATTTATGGGAATTAGATGAGAGCGTTTCGCTGGGCATGAAGACCGGCGCGCGGACTTTCCAGCAAGCCTCTGCTGAGCAGGCGTATTACTCGTAAAATATTTCGGAGGCTGTACATGGTTGGAGTGATCGATACAGGGCTTTTCGGAGACCCTGGAGCCTCTTTAGTTGGCTCAGAAGTTAGCCTCCAAGATGCGATGTCTGCAGCCAGAAAGCGCTACAAATGGATGCCCCTATGCGCCGTCGAGGAGTGGATCATCCTAGACGCCATAGTCACTGACGCGGAGCGAGCGAAAGTAATCGCTGCCGGTTGCCAACCAATGTTTATGTTTGCCCACAAAGTTGTTGACGATGAGCAGAGGCGTTTCGAGCCAGGCCATTGGGTGCGCTCAAGTATGGGTACAACCTTCGAAGAGGGTTTCCTGTTCGCCACACGCAACTCAGTCTACGTCTTGCTCGGGCCAGGCCATCGTAAGTCTGCTTCTATCGAAGCGATATTTTCCCTTTTCTGATTACCCACCGGTTCTGCTGAGCAACTGACATGCTCCAGCAGCTTGAGGCGACACATGTTCAGAACCATAGACAGCGACCTCATAGGTGTCCCAGGAATGTTTGGCGAGGGCGTATCCAACTGGCGTGGAGTGTCGAGGCTGCTCCGAACTCCTTGGTACCACCTGACCCTTAGCGTCGAACACCAGGGGCGGCACAGCGAGTGTGCGGTGATGATTGACGACACGCGCCAGCTTCAAGAAATTTTGGTGAGCCAAGGCTCTGATTTAGGTATCACCGAAATCATGGCTGTGACGCCGTCTTGGATGAATAAGACAGGAGGTTGGCAGATGGAGCGGTTGACCAGATTAAGCGTAGGTGAGGACAGAATTGGCTCTGAGGTCTGTGTCCTAGAGGTGGGTGAGGGCGAGGTTTACCACACCTCGCATCAACCAGATTTCCAGATCGAAGCGCTGGCGAACGTAAGGCCTGTCTTTCTCTCAAGCATGATTCGATCAGCCTGAAATTTACCATTAGTCCCCCACGATACCAGCGCTCCTTGTTGCGTGTGCAATTCTTGATAACTCCATAAAGACCGCAACCGGAGCCCAACGATGCTGGACACACTAGATGTGAATTTTCACGGCAAACGCCATACAGATTTTGATCTGAAACGAATCATAAGGGCTCAAGAACAGGGCTTCGACCTACCGGTCACAGCGTACCTTTGCGGAGTATCCATTAGGGCGCGCGCAGGCATCGGCGTGGTGTTTGGCCACAAGCGGAAAGACCAGTATGGGCGGTTTGGCGATGGCCATCTGATTCGGACTTCTGATGTGTTGAAAGTTGAACGTGAAGGCAGATTCTGGGTTATGACAACCGTAAATTCTCGGTACGTGCTCGCGACATTTCAGCGGAGCAATGGAAGAGCGAGCTTGCGCGAGTTTTTACGCTTTTCAGAGAAAAAGCTCCATTTCACTCCGTGCATACTTCAGTGATGCGCCACGTATCGTAGTCTCTGTTTTGACTTAACTCTGGAATAAAGTAAGTAATGCGATTTTATAAATCGTTACCTTCAAAGTAGCTAAATTTACAAAAGATGCTAGACGTGATTGATCGAGAATATTTAGATAAAGGGCGTAGGAAATAGCGTGTAAGAAGTTTATTCACACACGCTTTTAGGGCTAAGTACCCAGAGCAGCATCGCGCGATGTGTGCTCGGGGGGACGGGTGTTCGAAGACGTAAAGAGCGGGGCTCTGTTTTAGCCTTGTCGCGGCTGCGCACGTCCGAGTTAGATCTGAAGCTTATGGAAATGGTGTTGGCTACTGAGCACTGTCCGGCATAAAAATGCCTCCCGGTACCGTGTACTCCTAGACCCGAGCATACGGTTCAAGCGTTCGCTTCACTTGTCGGGGACGGGGTACACCCCATCCGTCAATCAAACGAAAGGATCCAGCCGAGTGGCAGCTCCTGGCTGGATGCGGGCTATTCCGAATTCCCGCTCTCGGCCAATAACCGCCTTTCACCCCGGGCAAGTCGACCTATACAGACCTTTAACGACGTAGAGCAAGCGGCCCTAATGGGCTTCTTTGCAGTTTTGACACCAGCCAAATAGTTTCGTCACCTAAGTGGAAAAATCTTCCCCTTGTCGATGGCGAGTCCAGCAATAGCTAATCTCGGCTTATAGTTTGTATGTGTCGCGGTAGATTTGTCGGCGAATGGCATAATCGACCTCGTAATAGCCGGGATATAACCTTCCGTAAGAAAAATCACGATCATCATAACCTGGGAAGTATTCAATCCCATCCTCATCCTGCTTGAACTGAATATACATGTGGGGTGAGCCTTTCAGATCCCTATTGTTTATAGAGATAATATGATTAGCCGCCTTAATGAGCTGATAAAACAAGCTTTGAAGAACACCTTTTCGATATGAAATATATTTTTCTCGCTGAAAATATTCAAGATGCGAACAGCTTACCCAGTAAGCATATTCATCATCTTCAATGTGTTTGTTTTCATTTAAAAAACATATAGTTATAAGGTCGCGACATACAGAGTTAAAATTTTTTAAGGCGCCTAAAAGCACAGGCGAACTCATGTCCCCTTCATGGTCTTTAATTATCCAGTCTGCCTTTTTCAAGTAAGACTGAAGCCGTAGTAAAAATTGCTCTGAAAGCCGAACGTCATAATAAAAAAATGGTAAAAAACAGCAGTAATAAACGAGATCGCTAGGCTCTATCTCATTACGCCAAAATCTGTAAACTCTTGATGCTGGTAAATCTTGAGGAAGAAGATTGTGAGTGGTGAGAAAAAGTTCAGCGTCTAAAAAATCTGCAATAGCCTTTAGCTTGATAAGATCCGAATCGTTAACAATTACCCCGATAAGGTCAGCCACATCAATTATGTCATTTTTTGTATCAAGTTCGTATTCGGTATTGCCGATTTTAGCGGCCCGATGAGTGGCTTTATTTACGATATTGAGAATTATAAGTTTTTCATATTTTTCATAGAGTTTTTTCTCTATGAATTTATCGACGGTGTATTTCGTCTTGGTTAGGGTGGAGGTGGATGTAACCTGAAAGGCAACTTTTTCCTCGTTGTCGCCTAAGTCTATCGCAGCGGCATTGTTAGTAATTGTGTTTATGTTTTTTAGCTTAAAGCCATAAATCAAATTTAGAAGACCGCAATAGAAGTCTTCTGCGCCGTGATTTATGTCAGTTAGACTTATACTGTTATTCAGTTCAACCTGAGACTTCAGCCAGGAAAGGGCTGTTATTATTTTTTTGTGATATGTAAGTCGATTCATGTTTTTGGGTTATCCGAACTTTAGTAATTGTAGTATGGGATATAACTACCGTTGCGTGATTCAAATCACTACTTGTTTTTGTTGGCTTTAGGCCAAGGCAAAGAAAGTTAAGGTGCACCACAAGAACTTTCTACCAAGGACATCGCACGTCGACACGAAGTCATCTGACCGTCTAGGCAGGCCGGACGATTCATGCATCTAAAGGAGGAGCAAGCATTGGGCTTTTGTTAGTAATGCCGAGCTGAATTTGCTGTACCTGATCAAGCAACTCGAGATCTTTCATGCCTCGAACCCAAATCTCAAGCTGGTTCTTTTTGATATTGAAGTTAAAGGTTGTATCGTCATGTGAGTACGACACGGATCCTGTACGACTATCGTCTTCAGCATGCCCCCCGCTAGCCTCACTTATATCCTCAATCCGATCTACCAGTTCTTCGAAGCTCTCATCCAGTCTAGAAAAAGAGATGATCAAACTATCGAGATTACGATCCAGTATTTCTTCGATGGCATCACGCTCGGCTTCCCAGCCTTCCCGCAGTTCAAATGTACGCCGGATCTCAAACTCAGCCGGATCATCTGGATTCTGTCCTGCAACGATGGAGTATCGAAAGATATCTGAATGAACATCCCCGATACCGAGATCATACTCCTTGCGTACTCGTCGACGACCGTTCGTGAGGGCTCTCTTGGACGTATCGTAAATGTGCTGCAGGTACTCTGCGACCTGCTCATCTAACAGACGACGGCACCATAACTCCGCTGCATCATTTAGATCCGTAGGTACTCGGTGTTTTTTAGCGGTGCTGAAGCCTTCAAGCGACCGAATCGCTCCAGTCTCAACCCCCTCTAGATAAACACTGGTGTTGTGTAATTTAATGCTAGAAAGTGAGGCGTCCAAAGGTTCAGTTGCTTCCTCCTTGACGTGATGGATCTTGAATGAGCCACTCGCGTTTAATATTGCCTGCGGTCTCTGGGTAGCCTTTAGGGTCGTCTCATAAGTGATGTAGTGAGGCACTTCCTTGCGAAGGTAGTCTCGCAAACCTATGTCGGTAAGCCACCGGTCACGGGTCAGGGCGTCGGGCGCTCGGCCGTTCAATGCTTCAAGCAGAAAATGCGTCCAGATGCCGTGTTTCAAATCCGTTGAAGGAAACGATTTCTCACCCGGAGAGCATGATAGGAATACGCCCAGGTACCAGTTCTCATTTAGGAACTCGTCAACCTCATCTGCTTCGAGGTTGGAGATGACATCCCGAGACTTCACAACGCCTTTGAAATTTTCAGCACATGCATCCACGAATATCAGCGCTTGTTGGCAAGCACTGGCTTGCAGCGGTTCGAGAAGGTCGTCCCGCATCATCAGTGAGGTGCCTGCAATGTTCACCCGATTTGTATCGTAGGCGCTCAGCCGATTGCCACCGGCACCGTGAAACCCGTGTCCGGCATAGTAGAAAATGAATAGCTCTTCCGGCTGGAGAGTCTGTATCGCGTAGGCAAGGTCACTCTGCAGGGCGGCTAAACTTGCGTCAGAATCTTTTAGCAGGGTCACAGTAGGAGGGGCATCTGCAAGGTCTGTATAGACTGTACTTACCCATTCGGCGAACGCCTCCGCGTCAGCGTGCGCATAATCGACGACTGGTAGGGCATTCATTCGGTAATTTTCGACAGCAACGATGAAAGCCGTCACTCGACTGAATTTTGTCTGATTTTTCGAAGCTACAACGGGCTTAGCTGCTTTGAATTTCCGTTTCAACTCATTTGATCCTTTACGCCTCTCGGAAGCGAAAAGCCTCCATTTAGAATGTCAATTCTGTCTTTGGCTTTGAGAGCACGTCAAGTGCGTGAAAACGTCCGCTATAAACGATAATAAAATTACATGAAAGGCTGCTTGGGTCTTGAACGGACGTAGTCGAACGTCTATTTCTGGCCGTAAGTAGTCGTTTTAGAAGGCGCATTTTTTAAGATGCAGCTGCCGGTCGCGTCCTCCCTAGCGGGCTCTCACCGTCCACAACTGATCTACCTTCGTCGGATAGCTCTGACTCATCAACTCTCGGCGCATCGCCCAACCTGGCGCCACCGGAACACTCGCAACCCGCAGCATTCCCTTTCCCCACCGACCATTGATCTCGTTCAAAACGCTCATCACTTTGTCTGCCATCGCAGGCTGAGACTGAGCGAATAGGTCATCTGTGAGTTCGCCAGGCTGTCGAAAACCATCAGTAGAACTTCCGCCTTGCTGTATTTGAAGCCCGCTCGGAAGAGTCGATTGACCGCTTCGGTCGCAGCCTTGGTCATGAGTCGAACGTCGTTTGTCGGGTACGGGAGTTCTACGAGTGCGCCGTTTGCGTACTTCGCTTCTTCGGGATTGAACATGCCTGTCCTGATACTCACGCGGATCTTCTTGCACAGCGAGTTTTGCGCTCTGAGCTTTTCCGCCGCGCGTTGGGTGTAGGTGGCGACGGCCTCCTTGATCGGCTCGATCTGCGTAAGCCCCTACATAGTAAATATGTCGCTTTTAGTCGCGCTGGGCCCTGTAGGCCCTGCTGAAGATGCTGCTCCACAATAGGAGCTGAAAGTGTAATGTGGGGCATACCAAGGAGCTTCATCGGAGGATGGGTGCATGAATGTTTTTATCAGCTCGGTAATAAGAGGTTTTGAGGAATATCGCGCAGCTGCAAAAAAAGCGGTAATGCTGTTAGGGCACACGCCAAAAATGAGTGAAGAATTTGGCGCCAGACCTTACTCCTCGCAAACCGCGTGCATGCTGGAGGTGGATCAGGCCGATGTAGTCGTTCTGGTGCTGGGTGCAGATTTTGGCTTTGAAACCCAAACAGGTGAGTCGGTTACTCAGCAGGAGTTCCGACGCGCTAAAGCTTCAAACAAACGCATCCTCGCTTTTTTGGAAACCATACCGGCCAACGAAAAGCAGGAAGCGTTTAAGCGTGAGGTTTCTGATTACGTCGATGGACTTTTTCGAGTGACATTTTCATCTGCGAACGAACTGGCAGATGGAATTGTGCAGGCTCTCAGCCTTTTGAGGCAGAACCAAACGGCGATTAACGAAACGGAATTCGAGCAGAGGCTGGCCCACCGACCCAATGAATCCAGATCGAGCGGATACGGTCACGACGCTACTGTCGAGTTCGTATTTCTTCCGCAGCCGGCGCTGAGTGGTTCGCTGAGAGTGTCTGATGCTCAGCGGGACGAGATCTTCTTGAAGGTCTGCCAGGAGGGGCTGAGCGCCGTTAGAGACGGCTATAAGCCCCACGATCAACCGGAGACGTTGGGTCTAGATACCAACGTACTCAAGTGGCGAATGCAGGACGACGGTCTGCAGTGGGTTTCCGTCAGTCTTTCCAATGGAAATGCAGGAAGTCGGAATGACATGTTTTCGTCCTATTACGTTTCTCCGTCGAAAACGCGATCCGCCGCGCTTGCTGCTTTTAGTCTGGTTACACAAGGTCGGAGTGGCTGGTTTCAAATAGCTTTGCTTGGCATGGACAATAAAGTTTTTTCGGAGCCACCAGCTTCCACAGCTTCGAGCATTTCCATCCCTCACCGCACCGAACGCTTGCTCCAAGAGAGGCAGCTCCTTTTGCCGGCAACCCAAAGTGTATTTGAGAGTTGGTTAGATGACGCGCTATATCGAATGGGTCGCAAGCTGAATTTGTAGAGATGTTTAGAGCACCGTAAAGGTACAGCGCAATGGATAACACAATCACCGTCGACCAACTGGTTACCAACCACCTAAGATCAATCAACGAAATATGGCTCTGCGGGACGCATACCCAGCTATGCCTGTGGCGTGGCGAACAGGTCTTCACCCACGAGATGATGAGCGAGGGCACTCACGATCAGAATTTCCGACGCCTGTGCTTGCAGTTGGTCAACTCTGATGATCAAGCTGCCGTGGCCAGGGGTCAGGTAATTGTGCGCGAACGGCTGAAAAAGATGGGGAAGGAGGGCGAGTTTTATCCCGCTTAGGAGGCGGACACTCATCAATAAGAAAAGGAGCATCGGGCATTCATGGGGAGTCAAACCAAGTTCTGCTGTCGCTTGGAAGCGTATCTTCCGATGATGATCCTGGAGCGCTTAGGATTACTCACTCAATTCAGTAACACCATGGAGCAGGCCACGGTTTATGGATATCGAATTTCGCGGTAATGGCATGCGTGATAACCCGTCTGTAGGTACATGCGATGAGTACGGCGTGAGCGGGATTACCAGCTTTGACGATTTGACCGAAGCTCGTCGTAAGATTGCTGAGGCGCACCCAGGCTTTAAACTCCTGATCTCGCTCGATGATCTGCACCAAGCTCGCTACACCTCGGGGCATGCGCGCAATAATTTAGGGATGGACGATGCATCGGAGCAGGACATAGCGGGCTTGCCTCCAGAGTGCTTTGAGAATGGTGAATACATAGGCTATCCGACTACAAAAGAGGAGTTCGCAATCTGTCTTCGCAATTTCATGACCCTGGTTGCAGCCACGTCTTTCGAGGATGCTTGTACTCATGGTTTGACGCTAGATCAGCAGGCCCTCCAGGAGTGGATCGGTTACCAGAACAACCCTATCTCTCTTCTAGAGCAGCCTCTTTCAGCGCTCCTGGTACCCGTTCAGCAGTCCTGCCAGGCACTCGCGGCTTTTCCGAATGGCTATTTCACTTCGGATCTGGATCCCGCGAAAAACTTTGCCGTTGCGCGTCATTTTTCAGAAGCCCATGGCTATGAGTTGATGGGCGTAGGTGCTTCTTACATCGGCTTCATTCGTGCTGAACCGCCTGATACATCACTTGCTAACGTCGTAGCCAAAGACTTCTGTGCGCTCTATAACACTAGCGATGAAGACCTACAGACACGCATTTCTGCAGTCGCACAGGCGATCTCTGGTCGGACTTATCTGTGGCTTCGTTACGTGGAATGAGCTCCGTGAATAGCCAAGTCTCGCCAGTCGATTTATACATCAAAGTCAACCTATAGCCGGGTTAGGGGGTATTAATTTTAATTGGCTAGATTAATGATGAAGAAAATTTAATGCGTTATTATCTCTTGGGGTGAGTATGAGTTTTGAGTCTGAGTCCGAAGTTGGAAAACTGGCATATAAGTGGTATACGCGGTTGGCGTCGATAGGAATGGGTCACTATCGTGCCGCTATGCGATATTCATTTATCCATAAAATGATCTCAATCCCGGCAATTGTTTTTTCAGCAGCTGTTGGAACTACGGTGTTCGCCAGTATGCAGCAACAAATAGATATTTTTTGGCAGGTGATGGTTGGAGCTATGAGTGTATTGGCTGCGGTAATGACTGCCCTCCAGAGTACACTGGGCTATCAAGAACTTGCTGAAAAACATCGCGCTGCTGGTGCCAATTACAATGCATTGGGAAGAGAGATGGAGTTTATGTTTGAATCGGGTGGGGCAAATAATTTTGAATGTTTGGATAATATACGTCAGCGTATAGATTCGCTCGCTAAAGAGTCGCCTCATATTCCGAAGTCGGTACATGGCTATATGCATAAGCACGGCGTGTCAGATGAGTGGGTTCTACAGGAAAAATCTGAAGTTTGATGATAAATAAAGTAATGGTTTGTTGATTTAGCGCTCGCCAGTAATGGCTGCAGCCTTAAGGAGGTAATTAACCCTCTAGATTCCCATGCATGGTCACCATGCTTCGTTGCGTACGCCAAAAGTCGGCTCACGGAAAGCTCGTCAGCTGAAGGTTTACATCAAACCCCACAGCGGCGAGGTTATTGTGACAAAAGGTTGCAGTCACGCGGGCTGAAGAGGAAGGCAGAGCAGGCAGTGACACTGTTGAGTCTTGTCGGCCAAGTGATTTTGATTTGACTACCCAAGGGGCCCTTTTTGAGGGCCTTCTTTATTTTTTAGACCGATCAGGAGCCCTGTTTGCACCGCTTGTTTTTTCGTCAATCAAAATCGCCTCATGACGGTGCAATTCGCCCTCAAACGCCTGGATTCGCGAAGCAAAGTCGGGAAGAAAATGCTTCTTGGCTGGTGAGCGAGCCATTGCCCTGAATCGTCATAATGCATGGGCTATGATCATCCAGTTGACAGCCCCCAAATGACTAAAGCTCCCGCCCATGGAAGACACATCCGAGGTTCGCATTTCAGCGGATGAATTGTCCGAAGATGTCGTGACAAGAGAGTCCCTTTATGAACAGGTTTGGTCGGCTCCTATGACCAAAATCGGCGAACGATATGGGGTGTCTTCAAGCTATTTGGCTCGAGTTTTCACCAGTTTAAATATTCCTCGTCCACCGGTGGGGTATTGGGCTCAAGTCGCAGCGGGCAAAGCTAAAGCGCGTCCATTATTGCCCGAATCCCGGCCTGGCGATTTGACTGCGTGGAGTCGAAATGGAGCGCCTCTCCAGGTTTCGCGATCTTTGCCAAAAGAACGTGAAAAAACGAACCGAAAAATATCTCCAGTCCCTGCTGCACTGCCTCGCAGGCACCCAATTTTACTAGATATTGAAGAGCACTTTAAGAAGGTTCGGGAAAGCGATAACGGTTATTTACGGCCCACAAAACGTTCCATGGCGGATTTAATTGTGAGCCGTACCGGGATAGCCCATGCGGTAGGTTTTGCCAACCAGTTTTACTTGGCTCTGATGAAAGAAGGTCTTGCAGTAGCGCTCAGCGATCCTGCTACGCATATGAATCGTGAGCCAGTTGATCACAGGGAAAAGGCCTCAACGAGGTACATACATCCTTCGCTATGGCAGCCGCAACGTCCTACCGTGGTTTATATAGGAACCATAGTTTTTGGTTTGACCATCTATGAGATCAGTGAGTACGTCGAGGTCAAGTACGTAGACAAGGAATATGTTCGACTAAGTTTACTTCCAACCAATCAACGTCGCTCTCCTTATCGCAATGATTGGGTAATGAGTACCGACATGCCTACCGGTCGCCTCTGCCTCCAGGTTTATTCCCCCTACTACCGAGCAGATTGGATTCATCGGTGGATCGAGGACAGGCCTGGTGATTTGGTCAGCAGAATCCCAAGCATCGTCAAATTCTTGATTGCTGAAGCCCCAGGACTTGCCAAAAAAGTGGAGGTTGAGCGAGAAAGGGCTGAGCTCGAATGGCAGAAGCATCAATTGCAAATGGCTGAGTGGCAAAGAAGAGAAGAGGAAAAACGTCGACTCAAGGCGATCCAGGATAGCCGTGAGCAGCTAGAAGCTGTGATTCAGACTTGGGCAAAGGTAAACAGCATTCAGGCGTTCTTTGACGATATAGAGAGATCCGCGCGTAGGCTCGGGGATGATGAACGGAGCGTGATTATCGAGCGGCTGGCTAAAGCGAAAGAATTGATCGGGGATTTGGACGCGTTGAAACACTTCAATGGATGGGAGCCTCCAGCGTTTTGAGTCTATTCGGGCGTCTTGTCGTTCTGTAAGCCCTGGGGAGATGTTGTGCCTGCTAAGACTCGCAAGTCTAGGCTTTCAAAAAGGCCTACTGCTTTCACTGTCTGTAGCATAACAATGGTGTTTGCAGTATTAGCGCTGGTCTTCGTCCAGCTCGTTATCTTTCAGCATTGGTTGTTGGCCTGCAACTCAGGCTTACATGGACAGATGGTAGATTTCGCAGAGAAGCGCTCATTGTCGTGCCAGACGAAGATCCCGGCGGTAGGGGAGGTATAAGGGCTTAGGTTAGGTTTTGCGGTTGAGCAGGTTGTCGAAGAACGTGGTGCTCAGCGCCTCAGTCCAATCAATCGGCAGCAGTTCAACCCAACTCAACGCCTGAAGAATGATCACCAGACCCAAGCCGTAGGCGTTGCCAGGGGCAGCTTCCACGCACAGCGGCGCCCCGAACTTGGTGTCGTAAAAGAGCGACGATTTGACACCGTCCGGCCCCATGTACACCGTATGTGTCGCGATGTGGTCATTTCCAAGAATCATGAGGTCGGGGGCGTGCTCACCCTGGACGTTGTGAACTGAAATGTCCGGTGAGTATATGCGTGCAAAAACTGCACAAAAGGGCTGGTTTTTGAGTGGAGGGTAAGTGCGAGGCCAATCTCTGACCCTACCGTTGTAGATCGGCCCATCCACCTGATACTCAGGGTTGGTACGACCTCGACGTGTGAGCAGCAATTTCTTTACCGCTTCGGCTTGGCTGACCGCCTTTGCCAATACCGCTGAATCCGAGATCGAGTGCTTGCATTCGATGTAGGCGTACACCGCGTCAACAGGAATTTGTTCTTTTACCGGATACTGGCGGCTCATACCGGAGCGCAGGGTGGGGCTGGACATCTTGTCGTAAATGATGAGGTCATCCCCGGCCTTTTCGCCATTTTCAGCTACAACAAAACCCCGGCACACACCGTACTTGGCTGGCAGAATATCCTCCAGCAAAGCGCATATGGCGACCTCGAATTCATCACCAAGGTCAAAGTTGTAGATCGCTTCGATGTCCTGCAACCTCGCTTCGACTTTCCTGGCCAACCTCTCGATGTATCCACCGTATGAGCTCATTGATCCTCCTCCAGTTGCTCGATGTTTGTAGGCCTCTATGACATTAATCCTCCTGGCTAAAACAGGGTCTTGCAAGTCAGGACATGCTGCGGATTAGGCGGCTCGGGCTGTCGTGACCTCTGCTTTAGAAGCTTGACGTTGCAATTGTGGTGGTAATCTACGCCTTTATATCGAAGAGGCGGCGCCCGGATTCCTGGCACGCTCTAAGTCTGCAGGGAGCTCTTAGCTAGTGGATTCGCGACCAACCAACCCTCATTCTCAACCACCTCAGATTGACTCATCAGCTGACAACGTTACCTTGGAGACTGGCCGTAGCCTGCAGTCCACCATGCGTGGCTTTTTCAACTGGCTCACCAATGCCATCCTAGACGGCGTTGGATTTCAACAAACCTCTGCTTGGAATGCGGGTCGTCTGGTCGGTACCGAACAGGGAAAAAGCAAAGGCTTGGAGGAGGGCTTCTCTCAGGGGCATGCCCAAGGACTGGACGACGGAAAGCTAATTGTTGAGTTGCGTCCTGGCACACCTACGATTCCCGCTCCACCGGGCATCAAGGAACCTGCACTATTCAAGGACTGGAGATTTGCAATCACTCCAGAAATGGCTGCTGAGATCCGGCAGGATGTGAAGCAATATCTTCCTGATCAACCTCCCTCTGAAGATCAGTGGAAGATGATCTTGTCCACCACTCCGACCACCTCTGTAGTTGCGGGCGCTGGTAGTGGTAAGTCGACAACCATGGTGTTGCGGCTGATCGTTCTATACCACTACCTCAAAATTGATTTGTCGGGTCTGACGGTTGTCACTTTCACAAAAGAATCCAAGCTGGATTTCGCGAAGAAAGTCCGCGAGGTTTTTGACCTTTGGGGTTATGAAGTCAGCGAGAAGAAGTCACTTGAGATTGTCCGCACGTTCCATTCCCGCATTCTGTCCTTCGCCAAAAGCATCGATGGTCTAAGTGATGTAAAGACTTTCGAGTTTCTAGACAACAAGCCAGGTGAGGACGAAAAGGACGGTTCGATGCTGAATGTCAAGCTGGGCGAAACCCAGCTCGATCTGATGAACGCGACATACCATGAGCTTTACGAAAGCAACACGGAGTTTCGCTCGCTGATGGGAGAACTCTATCAACGCTCACTATTGCTAGCTGAGATGGATAAAGACCATCCAGACGTTCTGGAGCGCCAGGATAAGGCCTGGCAAATGGCGAATATCGATGATGCGTTGTGCGCTCAACTTGAAGGTCTTTGGGAAGCTGCCGGTTATTGGCCAATTGATGGGATAGAGCCTGCACGGAAGACCGTCCGACTGCTTGGGAAAAACTTCCGTGTGAACGGATATATTCCCGATTTCGATACCTACGTGATACTAGGGGTCGACGATACCGAACCAAATGAAATTAAGCTTGATCACCAATATGGTTGGTTCATGCGTAAGCACGTGCGCGACAAGCGGACGCTGTTTCAAGCGTTTTGCAGTCCACGGGTTGTTTATCTGAACAGTTATGTCGATGCATCGCGGTCGGTTGACGCCCTCAAAGGTCGGATAAATGGATGCCCGAAATTCCAGTACAAGGTCAAGGGAGAGATTAGCTCCAGTTATATTTTGGAGGCATTTTTTGTCAATGCATCCTTCATCGAAAACCTGGGCCTGGACGCCATTGAGGCGGTCAAAAATATGACCTTGTACAAGGGCGAGCCCGACACGCCATTTTTCCATGCGATGAGTATTTACTGGGCCGCGTTCAACGAGCGACTGCTGCAGATGAGTCCGCCGGTAATGACGTTCAACAGTATGTTTGCGATGTTCAGCGAACGTGGTCAGCAAAATTTTAAGGCAGTACCGGACAGCGTACTTCGCCCCATGACCACGCTGCTCATCGACGAATTCCAAGATGTTGGGGCGAACACAATCTCTTGGGTCAGGGCGACCTTCAAGGAAATCGAACTACGCGGGTTGGCCGCTAAAACCTTGGGTGCGCCAGCTTATGCCTCGGTGATGGCGGTGGGGGACGATTGGCAAAGCATCTATGGATGGCGTGGCAGCTCTCCACGTTTTCTGATGGAGTTCGACAAGGAGTTTAGGTCGCCGAAGCAGACACAGGTGTTCATGCAGGAAAACCATCGATCACATCAAATGGTTGTTGATGCGGCGGAAGCAATAGTCAACCAGACACCAGGTTTTGACAACAAGCACGGTGTTGCGGTCAACAAGCGTGTGATCGGCAACCAGGTACCGGTAGAGGTTCGAGAGCTTGACTGGGAGCACCTAATCCAGATGGCCGAACACCATTACGACGCTGGCAACTCGATCCTTATTCTTTACCGTAAACGCGACACCAAAAAAGATGCCAAAGCAAAACTCAGCGTCGTCATTGAGAGAGCTCGTGAAGACAAGCGAGACAAGGCCGTCAAGTTTCTGACCTACCACTCCTCGAAGGGCTTGCAGGCTGACGCCGTCTTTTTGCTGGGGGATTGCGAGGTCACCACGTCATCGCCTTCGAGAAACGATTTCTATGCCCAGGCCGGTATGGCGAATCCGGGCGAGCCCTGCGGTTACGACAGGGCACAGCAGCAGGAGGCGCTGCGAACAGCCTACGTCGCCATCACTCGGGCCGTCACCTACTGCTATTGGTATGTTTCCTGGGACGAAAAGGTACCTGCGTCGGAGAAGGCAAGTCGTTATATCAAGGGGGATCAGGCCTATTGGAATGTTGTGACGCCTCGTCCTGCACCACCTTCAGATGGGATCAAACGCAAAGTAGTCAAGGGACGCTAGCTAGGGCCCTTGTTCGTCATATCTAATATCTGCAGGCGACGTGCGGGAATACAGAAAGGCGCAGTGGCTACGCGGTCAGGAGGTTTGAGCTATATACTCTTCCAGCTACCGCACAGCCTTGCTGGCTTTGATTTCAAATCGGCGCTCCACTTCTGCGTCACTTAGCTTAAGCGCATCATCGCCGAGCCACATGGCAAGTTTCTCGCGCTTCTGGCTCATTGTGAGAGCATCGAGGTTCGGAATGTAGCCGTTATTGGCTTTCATGCCCCGCTGCAGCTCGTAGAAGGTCTTGATCAGAGACTTTGGATGAATCTCGCCCCTTGGGCAGAAGCGATTTGTCAGCTTGCCGACCGTGTGGTTAAACGCCCGCAACTGAGACGTCATGGTGATCTGGCAGAAGTAGGCTGCCCAGCCAAGACGTTTGCCTTTGAAGATGCAGCCAGTGATCCGGAGATTCAGCTTCCATTGGCAGTAGGCGAGGGCGCGTTCCTCGTCAGCAGGGCGTCGAGCCGTCGCCAGTTTATGCCGGTATGCCGTGAAAATTTTAGCGATGGATGACTCGATGGCGCTAGGAAGGCTTGCGTGTTGAAACATACCTGCATACAGCTGATACCTTAAATACGGGGCAGTGACGGTGTTCAACCGAACCCACCGCACTTATCCGTACCCAGGGGGTTACCAGGGAAATTGGGTATACCCTTGATGCTAGTCAGGTTGGCACCGCCAGCGGCAACAGCCGGCAGCTCTCACAGGTCTTCCGTGCAGGTTAGAAAGGAGAGGGGTCACCGTCGAGAAGCAGCGAGAGGTCAGCTATTTTTGTCCTCAACGTCGCTTTCAGCGTTGCTCTCAGCTTCTTGTCCACCTCTTTATGCAGTCGAATCTTTTCTATGGCCAATGCGATTATGAATTCCATTGCCGCTTCGCCGCGCTCATACGAGTAGCCCTTCGCCACGCGCAGAATGATGTCCGCCATCGCTGCGCTGTAGATCTCGTGAGCACTGTAATCCAGCTCCGTGGGAAGCGCCGCTCTGAGAAATGCCGACTGGATGATTCCGTCGTCATACCTGGAGAACACATCCGGCGACAGCAGCACCTGCTGTAACTCACCAGACTCCAGTCGTTTCGCGTCCTTGATTTTTGCCCCTTCCCGGGCGTTCTGCAAAATCCAAAGGATGGTCAAGAAGATGTCTACAGTCGAAGCCTTTTTGACATCCTCCTTCCCGTTCACGAACGCGAAGCCATCAGTAAGCTTCATCTCTTCGTTCGTGAAACTGCTTGGCCAGAATGCCTGGGACGATAGGCCGGATGCTTCCTCGGCAGCCAACTGATCAGCGCGGTGTTTGATCAGCAGCAAGTTCTCATCACCAAAGGCGACTAGCTTGTTGATTATGTCTTTCTCTTTGGCCCAGTGATTACTGCACACAGCGCTGCCGGCGGGAATCTCCATGAAGGCCTTGAAAACGTACCGGCGCTCACCCTTCGGTGGTTGCGTCAGATTGGAACTCAGGTCTTTCATCAGCTCGTAGGTTCGACCGAAGAGGGCTCCGACGATGTAGAGGCGAGTTCCTGATTTCTGGGCGCTTCGCAGCCGTCTACTGATTCTCTGCAGAATAGTCCCACGCTCTGCTGCAGCTGCAACCACAATAACTGATCCATGAAGCTCTTCGTCTTGGTTGAAGTCTTCTTCGCTGATCTTGGTGCAGGTCAGGCCTCTTTCAGTCAGATATTCCAAAGCTTCCGTCGCGAGTTTCTCACTCGCCGAGTCTTTATCATGGATGATCAGCTTGGTCGACGCGGGCGACTCTTGGTCGAGGCATTTTTTGAACCAGGTCTTGAAGCCGTCAGTCTCGACCAGTTTTTCCTTGTCTACGTGAACTGTGCGCCGTCTTTCTCCTCCTTGGATGGGCGTTACACATCTGAAAAGCCCCTTGCCTATGAAGGAGTCAAACTTCACCTGAAGGTCATCCGGCAGATGATCCATGCTGATGTTTAACAGCCTTGTTTCAGTGTGTTCTGCGATAAAGCGCTCGCCGTGAATCCGGATGGTCTGTCGTGCTTCCGAAGTTTCGGACTCAGCGAGCATTTCGAAATCCTGAGGACGTTCCAGAGTATGGACAATAGTGCAGCTTTCAGACTTCTTGGAGAACGACAAAACCGTAGCGACTCGAGATGGGGGAGCGCTGTTGACTCGAATCCACTGGTCGGCCAACCCACACGTAGATGAGGCAGAGATCAGGCAAAGGGCAGCATTGGCGCCAGGCAAACGCCCATCCTTCAGCCCCTCGTGCGAATGGAAAGATCTGATGGTCTGGATAGTAGGTTTTCCAAACCGGGCCTGATAAAGCTGCATTGAAAGGGCTATGGGCAAGAAAGCCATAGTGTCGAGGTAGATCGTGTCGGGCTCACCCAACGTGCTTGTAGCAGCTTGTTTGAGCATCTTCAGCGAAGCAAATGCAAGAAAGTGGGCGTGCAGTGTCTCGGAGAGAAGATTTTCAGCCCGAATGAAATAATTTGCGGAACGTGACGAGGGCTTCGAAAACAAAAAGCCAGCCGGGGCTTTGGTCAACACTGAGGTGCACTTGACCAGTTTCTCCATGCCGGCCTTGACGATTTTCGCGGTGCCGTTCTGTAGCAGTTTGGAAATATTTTTCGGGGCACCAGAAATATTCTGGTATTTGGTGATGCTGCCGTGGCCATCGTGATACGCAAATCCATAGCTCAGCGAAGAGTTTGCATTCCGACGCTGCAAGGCGCTGGATAATGGAGAGGCTTTATCTTGGCACTGCTTCTGAATCTGCTCCTCAAAACACTGCGGTATGAGGAAGATTAAGTGATCTGGCAGGATGTAGCCGGGTAGGCGCTTCTGCAGCGCATCCGTCACCTGGATATCTGTGATGGCATCAGGGCCTGTGAAGAACACCACAACCTGTGCGGGCTCAGCCTCAGATGAAGCCGCGAGAGATACTTCGAAATCGTAAAGATCGGACATGTCAGTTCACCGGGATGCAGATGGTGAAGACAGTCCCTTCAGCGGCTTCGAGCTCACCACCACCGCTCCATTTTTTGGGGTGATACGCCACCTCGCCTTCGTGCCCTTGAAACGCTTGTGAGAGGCAAAGTCTGCCTGTGCGTAACCGAACATAGGCTTGAAGCTTGTTGAAAGCCTGAACGGCGTTATGCAGACCCATACCCGATTCCTTCGACGGCTTGGTGGTGACGTGTTTTTTGAAGCAGTCGAGGGTAGCTTGGAGCTCCTCATCAAGTGACAGCTTGTCCAACAACTCAAGCGGTGCACCTTCATTTTTCGAAAGCCAACGTCTTGCGAGGCCAGGGCCGCTGTCGATGATCGATAGCTCTAGAAAGTCGAGCGCATCGACATCTTTGACCATGTGCCTGATGACGAAACGCGCAAATTCGGGCTCAGTGTGGGAGTAATTCTTGATCTCCATTTTGCTGATGCGACTTGCTTTGACTGTCATGCCACGCAAGCCCTTTTTGTATTTGACCCCCATCAAATCGCATGACGCATGTTCGTCAGCGTTCGATATCAGCTCTTCAAGGACAGTGCCCAAGGCGCTAAGGCCACTGCGCATCAACGCATTGCGCTCATGCCTGGTGTGCATTACTGATGACAAGTCTTCGATCAAGGTGGAGAAGGTTGGCCACTTATGGACTTCAGGTTCTCCTCCCCCGTAGTAGAAAGGCTTGATGTACTCCATCTGCGCGTGGTTGATACTGAAGAGGTTAATCACCTTGGGGCGAGCCCCTTTGCCCCCTGAGGTGTGTTTCAGATCACTTTCGAACATTGCTTCAATCATTGGTCGAATGACAGTCAATGCTGCACGGCGATCAATCGGATCATGATTTTCCGACACAATGTCTGAGCTCATTACCAGCGCGGCTAAACCTGCCGCCGTTTTGGCAAGCTGCGAAACTTGATCTAGGGCGTTTTCAGTGTCTGCGTAGAGGTGCAACGTGCTTTTGCTCTGGGCTTTTGCCCAGGTGATCACGAGTTGCGCAAGAGATGCGTCGACCCCCAGAAGTCCCCCATGACTCATAGATACAGGTAACCGCAATTGCCGTTCTGTGAAACACAGAGGGTAGAGCTCCTCTATGTCATACGTATTCATGCTTCGAGTGATTTTCATCAGCACCTCTGACATTCCATCGATTGGGTGCTGAGCCACGCTAGAAGCAAGGAGCACGGGGAGCTGTCACCAGCCGAAATTTCCACGCACGTAAACAGGCAGGGAATGAAACGTATTCGGAGGGCAGGGACAGCAACTTTACGTAACCATGCGGCTGCTTGGAAGGTGGCGGGTGCAAAAATGCCGGTATTCGAGCGACTGCTCCAAAGCAATCACGATGAATGAAGATCCTTGGCACTTAAATGACCGGACGATAGGCCAGAGTTGGAGAGCTGGCGCATCGAGTGACGTTGCCACCTGCTATACCGAGGCAGGGAGTGCAGGAGGGGCTATACCCGAGAAGAAAAGGCTAAACGGAGCGATCATGATTACAGTGCTTCGATCAGCCCCGAAGGCCCATTGCAACTGAAGCGTCACTCTGTAGAGGGGCAGAAAGGGAGCGCCGGCGAGTCGCATGTTGCAGCTCCCTGTGGCCCATTTTTGAGCTGAGCGAGTGGTCAGCTTCCCCGATTGAAGGGAAGCACCACGCCACTGTCGCCCGATTTGATGGCCGGATCGCCGCTGACCATAGACTTCAGCTTCGCCAGATGGAAGACCGAAGCTTTACCGGACAGATAACGCTCCGGCAGGCCCGCTAGCTTTTCAATATCGTTTGCAGCCAAACCGATATAGCTCGATACCGACTCAATCGGCATAACTCCAGAAGACGACAGCAACTCGATGGTACGCTTCAGTAGCCGAGGTTGTTCAGGGGCGCGCGCATCATCACCTGGCTCGGATTTAGCTCCCCACCTGGCTGACCTGCGCTTGAACAATACGAGCTTTGCATCCGCGTCGATAATCTTGAGAGCCTCGAGACGCATGATCATGGCCGCGACAGAGACGCCCCAGCGCTGTTTGAGCAGCAGTAGGCTGTCCAGCGTGACCGGAGTCCTCACATCGGCAGCAAACGTTTCTGCCGGTAGCAGGAAAGCTCCGGCGAACCGATGAGCCTGCGACTCCATCAGCTTGTAGCGTTCAGGGTCGGTTGAGCGCTCTATGCCCTTGTGAAGGATGAGATGGCCGAGCTCATGCGCCAGGTCAAATCGACTGCGAAAGCTATTACCTTTATCGGCCGACAAGAGAATCAATGGCCGTTGAAGTTCGTGACTCCATGCTGAAAGGCCTTCGATTGGCGCGATACCGGTTTCTTCTCGCACCACGATAATGCCCGCACCCTCTACAGCTAGTGCCAAATCAGGAATTGCCCGGCGGCCAAGACTCCAGAGGTCTCTGCATTCACTGGCAGCTTCCTCGATGTCGGAGTTGGCGATTTGCTGAGGATCGGTGAACGACCTCACTGGCAGATTTACGTCCGGAAAATCCACGAATTCGTTCATCGCCAGCACGATATCCTGCGTCCATTCTAGCCGTGCTTCCAGCATTGCCCTCGCAGAGACGTGCGCGGACGCGTTGCTCCGGAAAAGAGGCAACGAGCCCTTCTTTGGAAGAGGGCGGGTGAACCATTCAGGGCTGACATTGATGACCTTGGAGAGACTGTCTAGCGCCTCCGCCTCGGGTGCCTGCTGTCCCGACTTCCACTTGCTGATGGTCGCGGGTGACACGCCGACCATTGCAGCGAGCTGTACTTGCGAAAGCACGCGGGCAGCCAATGCTTGAATCAATCGACCTGGCTGGAAATCTGTGATGCCCCGGCTCATGTTTCTTCCTGTCCTCCAAGCTCGATAATGCCTGGTTTAAGTTTTACTGTTGCGTTGTCGGCTTGTTTCGGTGCTGCTTCATAGCGATCTAGGAACTGGCTCAAAGGTTCCCGAAACAGCCATCCGTCCATCTTCGGATTGGGCACAGCGATGTAAACCTGCAGTGGTTTTTCAGGATGGTGATGCAGTGAACCACTGAAGCGTGCGACGAAGAAAAATGCCCCCGAGGTCACATCCTGAGGCCCAAAAAGGGACGGCTGTACCAGTTGGCTCATGGCTTCGTTCGCTTCGGCGAGTTCACGTCGGATGATGCTACGAGTGGGTCGATTCCAGTTCGTCGTGTTCATGTTCAAGCGCGCGAATTTAAACATCCCAGCCAGACCCACTATCACGCGGTTGCCTTGGGGGGAGATCAATTCAGCGTTGGATGCCTCCAACAAGTCGCTGAAGCGCTCGTTCATCAGGATGTGCCGCATGTGCCCCAGAGCAGTTTTGCGCTGCTTACTCACCTCCTTCGTCACCCCGAAAGCTTGTAGCGCACCGGCAGCAAAGGCGTCTTCGACACCCATCACAAGGTCGCGCGGAACGTTGGCGATTAGCAAAGCGGCGATGGCGTCTGGGTTTGGGGTCATTTAGTCATGCTCAGGTTTCGGTTGGCGAGATTATATACCTGAAAAATTTCGTGTGTGTAGGTTTTTAATGGATTTACATGCTGTGAAGCGCCTTAATATCGGTTTTGCTCATGCCTTCGCTGAAGGGCATAGATGAATCGTGCGTATCATTTAGCCTTGACCGTCCACAACTGATCTACCTTCGTCGTGTAGCTCTGACTCATCAGCTCCCGACGCATTGCCCAACTGGGAGCCGCAGGCACGCTGGCTAAACGCAGCACTCCCTTTCCCCAGCGGCCATTGATCTCATCCAGGACGGTCATCACCTTGTCCGCCGTAACAGGCTGGGAATGTGCAAACAGGTCGTCCGTGAATTCACCGGGCTGTCGCAAATCCATCAAGAGAACCTCCGCCTTGCTGTACTTGAAGCCCGGTCGGAAGAGGCGATTGACCGCTTCGGTCGCAGCCTTGGTCATGAGTCGAACATCGTTTGTCGGGTAGGGTAGTTCGACAAGTGCGCCGTTCGCATACTTCGCCTCTTCAGGATTGAACATGCCCGTCCTAATGCTGACGCGGATCTTCTTGCACAGCGAGTTTTGCGCTCTGAGATTTTCCGCTGCTCGCTGAGTGTAAGTAGCCACTGCCTCCTTGATAGGTTCTATCTGTGCGAGCCGGGTTCCAAACATCCGGCTGCAGCAGATTTCCTGTTTGGGTGGGTCAGCGTCACCTAGTTCGAGACAGGGAGTACCGGCGAGTTCGCGTCCCGTCTTTTCGACCACCACGCTGAATTTCTGGCGAAGCATCGCAGGGTCGGCTTTCGCCAAATCCATGGCCGTCTTGATGCCCATCACTTCAAAGTGAGCTTTCATGCGCCTCCCGATTCCCCACACCTCACCGACATCAGTGTTGCGCAGCGTCCAATCCCGTTTGAACGGATCGCAGAGATCGACCACACCACCGGTGATATCCAGCAGCCTTTTGGCGGTATGATTTGCGAGCTTCGCTAGGGTCTTGGTGCGGGCAATACCCACCCCGACTGGAATTCCCGTGCGCTTGAGAAGAGTGGAGCGCACATGTCGCCCAAAAGCAGACACATCACCTGGGAGGCCCGTGAGATCGGCGAACGCCTCATCAATGCTGTAAACCTCTAACGCTGGCACCATCGATTCGATGATCGTCATGACGCGCTCACTCATGTCGCCATAGAGCGCGTAATTACTGCTGAAGGCCACGATTCCATGCCGGCGTAGATGGTCTTTGATCTGGAAGTATGGCTGGCCCATTCTCACAAAAGGTTTGGCGTCGTAGCTGCGCGCAATCACACAGCCGTCGTTGTTGGACAGCACCACGATGGGTGTCTTGGCTAGGTCGGGTCTGAACACTCGCTCGCAGCTCGCGTAAAACGAGTTGCAGTCAATCAGGGCGAAGACAGGCTCAAGTGTTGTCATGATCGCGCACGCTGTATTTCACCACACCCCAGATCACCAGCTCATCGCCCTCCATGACATGTCTTACCGGATATTTCGGATTCTCCGACAGGAGGAGTACGGCGTTCTCACGCAGAAGCAGGCGCTTGCAGAAAGGCTCCGAGTTCAGCGCGGCGATGACGATATCGCCACTGACCGCATCGATGCTTCGATCAACAACCACCAGATCCCCTGAATAGATTCCGGCGCCCTGCATGCTATCTCCGTCAATCCTCACCAAGTACACGTGCGGCGCGCGGATATCGAATAGCTCATCGAGGGAAATGTGCTTTTCGATGTGATCAGCCGCAGGGGAGGGGAAGCCCGCCGGTACCCTGGATGAATAAAGGGGCAGCTTTTTACCGCCAGTAGCGAGAGGGCCGAGGATGGTGACGCTCATGATGCAAGCCTTAGATTGGTAGACTGTACGTATATACAGTTAACGATTTGCTTCGCTTGTGGTCAATCTCATAAGCATCACTATTCGACGGGTGACAGCATGTGCGGACGCTACTCGATCTACGAATCGATGGATCACTACCTGAAGGAGCTCGCGCCAGAGCAGTTGGTGATCAGCGGCTACGATCTTTGGCCAGTAGAGCGATACAACGTCGCACCCTCGACGCGTGTGGAGATCATTCGGCCTGTGGACGACCAATTAAGCGTAGATAAGGTGAAATGGGGATGGTCACCATTTTGGGCGAAAGGAAAGCGTCCTGACCCGATAAACGCCAGGGTTGAAACAGTCATGACTGGGAAGTTTTTCAATCAGCTCTGGCCAAGCGGTCGTGTACTTGCACCGGCAAACGGGTGGTTTGAGTGGGTCAACGATCCGGCTGATCCAAAGAAAAAACAGCCTTACTTCATAACCCTGAAGGAGCAGGCTCCGATGTTCTTCGCTGGGTTAGCTGAGGTTCACCAAGGCCTGGAGCCAGACCCTAGCGACGGCTTCGTCATCATCACCGCCGCCAGCGATCAAGGGATGGTAGATATTCATGATCGGAAACCGCTGGTTTTCGCCCCGGAGCACGCGCGGGAATGGATCGCCTCAGATACTTCACCTGAACGCGCGCGTGAAATCGCGATGGAACACTGCCGGCCTGCTACCGATTTTCATTGGTATAAGGTAAGCAAGGCTGTGGGTAGTGTTCGTAATCAGGGCCCAGAATTGGTTAAGCCGCTCTCAGGGGCGTCAGACGTCGATGAATGATCAACCTGAGTCGTACATCCCGTTGGCTGTAGATGTTGATGGACGGCAACTGGAGCGTTGTCCTGCCTGTCCATGAGTAGTTCCCGTCAGCTTTCATCAAGAACGGACATCGCTTAGATCAATCACCAGTTTTGACACCCGGCATACCTGAGACCGCCCAGGCAGCGGCTGGTACTGTAGGAGCCATATGGTGGGATTATTCGCCCCGAAGAGTTGGACACCATTCGGGTGGCATGGCATAAATTAAGGACAAAATATGTTCAGCAAATCTCAGGTCATTACCATCCCAGTCCTGATCTCATCGGTACTTTTACTCACCGGCTGCCCCCCATCACCGGAATTCACCCGATGGGAACGCACTTCGACCTCTGTAGATGGTGTAAGAGCCGCAATGGCAGAATGTGGCGACCCTGTGGCAGGGCCACAAAACCATTTCCCAATAAACGAACAGATAATTCACTTTCAATGTATGCAGCGCCTCGGTTTCACCCGCAAGGACGGCTTTGAATACTGTGAAATAATGGAGAATATGCCAGCCTGCGTCGAAAAAAGGCAGGGTCGTCCGCTCAGTTTGTCGCAGCTCGAAGCGTTTCCGTTTGTAGAAGATGAAGCATTTCATCCAATCAAGCCTAATTCTGGTCGGGATGAACGTATGCAGGTCTCATGGCGTAAAGCGGGAGCATCACGCCATTTCGAATTCGAGGTAGCCAATGATAGTGAAGCCCTGCCAGTGATGTATGCGTGCGGCTATGCGAAACCACTTGGGTCGAATCTGGACGTCGCCAGCATCGGGCGCACTGCAGAAGTGCAACGCTGCATGATTGATCATGGCTTTGAGCCCAAAAATAAAATTATGCTTGTTTGCCAGACTTACCCACAAGTGACGGGCTGTTCGTCGACAACGCCACCGAGTGGATGCAGATAGAGAGCAGAGCCAAGGGGGGCGCTCGTTAGAGATAGAGAGCTCATCGGCCCAGTTGCGTCGTCTACATCGATTTAACCGATACGACATCCACGTACTTGTACTTCTTCCTAGCAGCCTTCACAGCCTCTTGCTCAGCAAGCAACGAGCTCAACGTATCAGCCTCGTGAATCAATTCGATCATTTTCCCTTCAAACTCGTTTCCAACACGTAACGTGACCCTCAGCCTTGGCGTAAATGCTTTCGCCACGTTCTTCTTCACTTGGGGAGCTTCTGCTGGCTTTGTAGGTACCATTTCTGGCTCAGGCTCCTGTACTTGAGGCGCAGACACCTGGTCTTCGGGCTGAGGCGTACCGAATAGGGCACGACGCATTTCTTCTTCAGTTAATTCAGAGCTCATAGAACATCTCAAAGGGGGCGGTAATCAGCTCGACGAATTCTACTAGGATGGCTGCTCCAGCGTGTCCTCTGGAAGCATGTATACCCACTGTGAATTCGGGCTACGTGCTCGCAACATTTCAACGTGGTAGTGGGCCTGATAGCGATAAAAATGATGCAACGTAAGCTAGGCTATTGAGGGCTTAAGGGGGCATCGCAATGGTTGTCTGGCTTCGTCTTCGACAACTGAGTGAACTGCTCCAATGCGTTTTGGAAGGCCTCCAATGCGAAGCTTACCGGCTTGCTCTCGGCGATCCATTTTGTCGAGATTCCAACTTCCAGTTTGTCCGAAATACTTCGACCGAAGCGCAGCCAGTGTACGGTGTCAGCCTCGATTACCTGCTCAGCGACCAAGACGATACAGTCGAAATTCATGTCATCGCTACAGACCAGCAACGGCACGATTGTGGAGCTTCCATCCTCCGCCGGGATGATGCGACGGTTCGCAAGAGCGTCTTCGTCTTCGTCGATAAGCCAGATCAGAGAAAGACCAAGGCTTGCGACGTCTGACCATTCGAGATGAGTGGACAGCCATTGCTCAATTCCAATGCCGTCAATCATTAACCATGCGCAAGCGCTCCTGGCGAATCCAGGTCGGTAGTAAGCGGCGCTGATAACTTGATGCATCGCGAAGTCCTTCAATGCAGTGCGGCGGTGTCACAGAGAATGATGATACTCCAGTGATATCACCCTACGCGTCAGATCACTACTCTCGGACGCTTGAAGGGCAGCCTATATTGCACCTGGACGGACGCGCAGATTTCAACCTTGGTACAACGATGAGGACGAGGTCGGATTGTGAGCATCTTTTCCCGTCGGGCTTCCCTGACAAGCTGCTCCTCCGATTGTAATCAGTTACGATCCTGACGACTCATCAACAATCGAGATCGTGTCATGCAAGATGGCTGCTGGCCCTTCCATCTCTTCGGTGCCAATTTTGCCACTGAATCCGAGGCGAAGAAATTTGTGTTTGAGCAGTGGGAGCCAGAGCCCCCTGAAAGCGTAAGCGAAGCCGAGTACATTTCGTGGGAAGACCGCAATCCAACCTGGCGTCTAGCGGAGGAGCTGGGGTTCTCTATGGATTCAGATTTCGTTGAGCTTGCCGGCACCCCACAAGACGTCATAGCGCAAATCCGCAGTCAGTCCGAGAGAGTGTTGGTCAGCTCTAGGGTAGGAGAGTTCACGCATTTTATAATGGTGGGTTCGAATGCCATCTGGGGTGACCGTCGTTCGACTTCTACCCAAGTAGAGCCGCTGGTGCGCTTGCCGGAGAGCACTGCAACCATCACATATCTCGGCCTGTTCAACTGAGCTGACGGCCTCATAGGTTAGGCCCGTTTTTGACCAGGCGCAGGCACTGGACTAAGGCTAAAATTGTCCTCATTTGGGGCGGATGACGATTCAACCAGACGTGAAATTATGACCAGACAGCTTGTCTACCAACGAATACGAAATCGAATTGTCGAGCTACTTGAGTGGCTGATCGAGTGCGAGAATGAGCCACCTCGGTGTGGTATGAATGAGTTAATCAATTCATGGGAAGATTGGGTGCCAACTCCGTCGCCAAAAGGATACTTCGTCGATCAGGGGTTCACTCCAATGCAGAGCGTTTTTTTGGTAAATGTAAGCGCAGCCATCGAGGATTTTTGCGAAGCAACACCTGAACTCATAGAGAACGACGCTGCGGCAATTGCGCTCCCTCAATGGCGCCTTGTCATCGCTGCTGCCAAGCCGACGCTATCTGCGATGAAAGCGAGTACCAAAATGTCGGAGGAGAGTGACGACAGGCTCGAGCGTTGAGTTGCTGGCTCTTTAAGCAAGGTATTGCGTACGATTTTGCCAGGGTGCAGCAATCGGTCAGAAATAGGTAAGCGTCCAATCAAGTCATCTACCGATCCAGCTATCAGCACGAGGATGACTGCTTGCCGCCCATGCCGTAAGGTTCGCTACCAAAATCGCCACAGCCCTCCAGTGGTGGTAATACAGCAAGGAGAGCGAACAATGAACACCTTCAAATCATCAGTTCAAAACGTAGCTGCGGCCATAGGCCTCATCGCAGCAGTGACAGTCGGCGGATGCGTCATGATCCCTTACGACACGCCGGAATCAAAAGCCCAAATCCAGCGCGATCTGAAAATTGCACCATCGGATATTCAAGCCGTATCGGAAACTAACTGGTGCTTGTTCCCATATGGAAGCGAAGGCAGCTGCAGGGCCACTCAAGGCCTGGGAGTGTTGACCAGCAAAGGCGTGATCCTCAGCCTCTACAACAACCACACCTACACTGAAACCGCACGCATCCTCCCAGAACAAGTGCAGTGCGTGAAGACAGTTGGTGGTCGCACTGGAGTCGAACCGTTCGTTGTATTCACCAAAGACCGAGCGATCATGCTCGCCGTCATTACGCCGGGTGGGCAAATGAATGTGCCTGTGAAAGTCAGTTTCTTTGATTATCTGACGAAGCCAGGGCAGCACGTCTTCACTGGGACGGATGGCGGATATGTGCGCAAGTCGGGTCGAAAGCAAACCGTAGGCGGAATGGTGTCAGGCACTGCCATCCCGTGGCATACAACACTCGACGTAACCGAGGTTTTTAACCCTTGCCCGCAGGTTACAGATTAACGAGGACTGGCGCGTTCCATCGCAAGCGGTGCGCGCATGCCGAAGCCCGTAGGTGTGAAGGATGAATGCCCGAAGGGCCGAGCCCCCCGGCGGCTCGGCTCTCGAAAGCCGCCCTTGAAGAGGCTGGTTTCGAATGCCATCTGGGGCGACCGACGTTCGACCACTACCGATGTAGAGCCGCTGGTGCGCTTACCGGAGAGCACCGCAACCATTTCATATCTCGGTCTGTTCAACTCAATTGACTGCTCGAAAGGGCATGTCTGCGTTTGCATACGACTGCGCGCTTTCGACCCTAAGCAGTCGGTCTCGGTCAGCTTGAATAAGGCAGCAAGAAACGGATAGTAAGTGCTGGACGAATTCCAGCCTGATACGACTCCAACTAATAGGAGTTTAACCATGGCGTTTCGTATAACTGGCCTTTCCCCCGAGCCATTCCAGTCACTGTTTGGATTGCCCGACCAAGAGCTAGCATCTCTCGGGATAAAGCGTTACATGGTCGACAGCAACCCAGGCTTTCCTGACCGTATCGAAATAAAGGATGCAGAGCTAGGTCAGAGTGTGCTTTTACTCAACCATCTCTCTCAGCCAGCCGAGACGCCATACCGTGCCTCACATGCGATCTTCATAAGGGAGTGGGCTACGCAAGCTTATGACGCAGTCGATCAGATACCCGAGTCTATGCGAATCCGTCTGCTATCACTTCGTGCATTCACTGATGATGGGATGATGCTCAATGCCGACGTCGTAGATGGAATAGCGATAGAACCTGTTGTTACTCGGATGTTTGCTGATCCAGGGGTTAGTTACATTCACGTTCACAATGCCAAGCAGGGTTGCTACTCCGGGCGAATAGATAGGGCGTAGTCGCCGCAGTCTCGGTGGCTCGTTCCTCTTTCGACTTTTCTGGTCACCAACTTTCCGCTATTGGCCGATTTCTGCCTGTCGTAGCGGGCAGTAATCGGCCAGAACCGGATGTTTAAAGCTGGGGCAATGAACTCGTCGAATTTCTTCCCGCTTTAAGAGTTTGCCGACGCGCTTTTACACACTCTGGGCTGGCAAGTAGAGTTAGGAAATCAACTCGTCCCTTTTTATAAAGTAGGTGCAAATGGTGGCTCCCTTCGTTCTCCAGGACTTTGGTGTTGGATGGGTCGCCACCGACGCCGTCGGGCAGGTTGCGCTCTTCACTACGGGGGGGCCGGGGCCGGTTCCTGATTCAGCAATGCCCTCCGTCGAAAACTCCGAAGAATTTGTCCTTTCATTGCCGGAGGTGTCCGATGTAGATCGGGTCACTGCCAGGGCTGGCGTAAACGCTTTCGTTGAATTTGCCAAACGTGGGTTCTTCGCGTACGACTGGTCAGACGTTCATCGCGATTCACGCCAGGCCTTGAGGGGGTATGAGCTGCAATGCCGCCCACTGAATCCACTGACACTTTTCGATTTGCCTGCCCCTTACGGGCATTAGCTGAGGCTACTCGGCTATCTGATGTAACCTTCGGAGCACCCATCATAGTGATAGGTGATCAGGTTTCTTAGCCTTCATTCGGCGATTCGGAGCCGCTTTTTTTTGGGCCGGAAGCTTTCAGTTGCGTACCGCAGCTCCCGGCCAATAGCTGCGCTTCGCGATTGACGACTTTCGACCCTAAGCAGACGGTACCCACTTAGTGTCAGCTAAGCTGAAAATTTGCCGCTCAGAAGAACTGCCAAGCTCTCCGAAGATAAGCTCCACTTTAGTTGTTGGCTTTTGTAGAAAATCCAGGTTTTGGATAAGCGGAAGGATGACGGCCAATAGCTGTTCTGCATCCAAGCCTCGAAATATAGCCTCACAGTCGCCGCCATCGATTGCCATGTCATCGCTATCGAATTGACCTACGCCACTCCGAGCAAGCTGTGGCTTGAGTTCTTCAATAACGTTGCACCACGGTACAATGTCCTCGATGGAATGAGTGAAATGAAGGATCAGATGTTGCATCGGTTATTCCTGAAGTTCTGATGGTGATAGGAGCGCTGGCTATTTTCTTTCCTTTAACGTTTCGCCGGTGGAAACTCCTATTTCGAGGATTTTCATCCTTCATAGCGAGGCTTGCTTAAGCCTAGCTTGATTCCTCAATCACGGGCTGGCTGCTTTCGAACTGAAGACGCCCATGCGACTCACATCATGAGCTAAGCAACGGCTGACTCCGGCAGCCATTGGCCGATTGCTGCCCCACAAGAGAATCCCCTACGCTTGAAAAAAACGGTCGGGCCGGCATGAGCAAAGGGCACTGGACGCCTTGTCATCGATAATCTCTTCGCTGGCCAGGCGTCCTACTATCGCCGCCAACGTAACGCCAGGGTGCATTGCACAAACGTAGACGCCATCCACTTTTGGTAGATAGCCAATGATGGGGATGCCATCGGCAGGCATGGGCCTGAGTCCGACGCTAGCCTGTTCCGGATGTATGGAAACAACACCATGGAGTTCATCCTGAATTGTCTTGGCCGTTCGAAGCGCTATCGCTGCCGGCTGATTTTCCATGGCGTCGCCTAGGTAATCTTCTGCCGCCAGCAACGCACCATCCGAACCTTGCCTGACTTCCATTTCAGGGCTGGAGATGAGGGTGTGCACGAGGTTGGGTTGTGACTTGTAACGGATGAAAACAGCAGGCGAGGCCTCTATTGGCAGGGACACTCCAAGCATGTCTGTCAGCTTCGTGATGCCTGTTCCGGCTGCCAGTACGACAATATCGGCATCGATGATGCCCATTGTTGTTTTCACTCCGGTCACCGTTGCACTCTGGGTTACAAAACCGAGCACTCGCGTCTGAGTGAGAATCCGCGCCCCATGCGCCTGAGCACCTGCGATCAACGCATACGTAGCCGCCACTGCGTCCAGCGCTCCTTCTTCAGCCGCATATATCGCAGACAGCGGAGGGTTTTTGAGATTTGGTTCCAGGTCTAGAATCTGCGATCGAGACACCAGCTTTGCCAAAGCTTGATGACCTGAGATCGGCAGCGCTCCAATCGCCGTCACGCTGTAAGACAAGGCACCTGTCCATCGTATCTCCAGACCAGGCAGCTGCGTTTCGAGTAGGCGGTACTCCCTGATGGCAGAACCGCGAAGTTGCGCAATTGGGTCAGGGTCGGGGGGTGAGGTATTGAGCCAAGCGAATGAGGCGCCCGTTACTCCCGAAGCTATATCTTCAGCCTCTACCAAGGTGACATTCGCGCCTTTACCTGCCAAGTGATACGCCAATGACGCGCCAACGATGCCTGCACCAATGACAACGACTCGTTTGCCCTGACCATTTCCCATATCAACCTCCGCTCTGTCGATGTGCGGATGGTACGACAGCGGGATGATTTCATGACATGACAGCCTGATCGTTCAGCACGCTTTTTGAGTGTTTGCTCCTGGCCGAAAGCCGGCGGGTCAGGGGTTGAGCAGCTCCATGAGGTGGGTGGCATGGACATCTTCTGTTCGCATGAAGCCGCAGCGCAGGTAAAACGCATCGCCTGCAAAAGTATCGGTGGAAAGACGCACCTTCTGAAAGTGAAGAGCGGCGTGTGCAACCAACGCCTTCACCAGCGCGTGACCGACATGTTGATTTCTTGCCGCAGGCGCCACGTACACTCGCCGTAGCCTTGCGGTATTGGGCTGATTATAGGGATCAACTGATAGCCCTCCGATTCCTATCCCTTGCTGGTTCAAATACGCAGCCATGAGACATTCACCGGGCGCGTTGAAGCGATTCTTTCCTGAATGCCATTCCGAAATCAGACGCGTCAGAAATCTGAACCCTTCTGCAATTGCCTCTTTCTCCAAAGTAAGAACTTCCGCCGGCAGATACGTAATGTGTTGAATTTCGAATGGTTTCATTCATCGTCCCTGATTCGGTGTGATTCCTTTTTGGCTGATCGAGGGTGCGCTGGGCGCTTGCTATGAGCGATGCGAATGGCAGACACCGGCCAATAGCAGACAAGAGGAGCAAAAATAAGCTGCCCGTTATTCCTATGCATACGACAGAATGTGACCTTCCCTTATGTTTTTAGGCCTCGCACACCATGGACGACTCTCGTTTCACACCCGAGCAGGTGGCGTTGCGATCTGGTAATGCTCAGGTGGATAAGGATGTGAGGCAATGGTTAGTGGGCCTTCCAATCGCTGAGAGACTCGATTTTTTAAAGCAACTGTGGCCACTGAACTTTCGGTACTCACTCAGACTACTCCAAGCGGCACAGCTACCTAGGCAGAAAAACGAATGCGTGTTCAGGCACTGGCTGCGTGCTGGCCATCACAATACGGCGCAAGAACTCATCAAACGGTTTGAGCCAGTTCTCGGGGAAAGAAAATTCTGGCAGATTGCTTCGCAAGAGACACTTTCACCGACTATGCGCGAATTCATGAATTACTACGGCCTTGGACGCCTGGACTCACAAGCCCAAGGAAAATAAACCTTGAGCCTTGTAGAAAATCTGTTTTCGGCGCAGCCGGATACTGACGCCATTGGTGCCGACTGTTCTCCGCTGGGTTGATTTCTCCTCTTAGTGCTAGGGAAAAAAACGACCATTAATAGGGGGAGAAGATGAACGAAGAATTCAGCTATGTCTGGCTATTACCGTTGCTTGAGAAACCTTTCGAAACGGCTGCACTCGATTTTCCAGATGCGGCAAGTGCTCTTAGCAAAAAATATACGCTACCTGCCGACATTGCGTTGCAGCCGCTGGTGATCACAGCCTTGACGTCGCATTCCGAATATTGGTCGGGACTGGCGCTTAAATGGCTGGAGGATGGTTTTCCTGTAGACATTGCGCTGACCGAGCTCTTGGCTCATTGCGCCGAGGACAAAACGCTGTCTCAGTCTCGCCGTCATAGAGCACGCAGGATTGTTGGCCGGTAAAATCATGGGGCTAAATCCTATGTCTGGCTGTTATCGGCCAAAAGGAGCCAGTCGAAGGCGTCCAGAAAATCAGGGGCGATTCAGTTTTTTACGTCGAATGCCCCGCAGGCGACTACTATTTAATGGAAGTCTGGATCGTAGCCGTCTTCATTGTATTCCTGAATGAGTGACTGAGACGGCCTCACGCCAACCTCAACGTTAGCCCAATCTCTTACGCTTTTTGCCACACCATGGAAGCCGGGAAAGAGCGTTGAGCCATCAACGCCAAGTCGCGAGCAAAGGTCTAGTAAGGCGGGGGCTTCCTCAATCGGCAAGGTCATTTTGACAAGAGGTGTGTGGCTCCCTGTCATGCTGTAAATCTCTTCAACATCCTCTAGCGCTTCTACCTGATACAAGTCGTCTGGGTTATATCCTTTAACCTCATGTGTGGTAAATAAACCAGACTGAGCCGCCTGATTTTTGCTCGTTCCCCCTGGAGTCCTAATCACCTTCACTGTTTTCCAGTGCATCGCATAAGTGGTGTCCAGAGCCCAGATTGCAAGCCTCGGCATCTCTCTGCTATCAATCTCAAGGTTTGCCGATGAGGCAGCGAAGTAACAGGCGACAAAGCTTCTCTCAGTCCAGTCTAGGAGGCGCGTGGGCACATCGTAGTGTTGAGCTACGGCCATGATTTCGTATAGTTGGGTAGACGGCCAAGGGATATGTGGACTTTGGAACGACCCCCAACCATCGGCAAGCGTTCCGCTCAACTGTTCGGTGTAACCCGGAACATTTAGCCCTGAGCGATCACAGCCAATCAGAAATCTCCTCAATATCTCCAGCTCAAAGGCCACTTGCCCAGCCGTTGAGGCATCAAACATCCTCCTTGGCGAGCCATAGGCGAATGAGCCTGTTCCACGCCTGCACACTTATGGTGTCAGCTTGTACTCATCACTTGGCTGACCTCTAAAGATGAATCTTCCAGCACCCCAAATAGGGTTTAGAGGGGACAAGTGGTCAAGCAACTGGCGTGCAGTGTGGAAAGGTATGTCTATTGGATTTGCCATCGTTCCTTGACTCCGCTTCCGTTTGGCGAGTTCCAGTGTAATGGCCTTTTGATAGGCAGGCTATTGCAGTTCACTCAGGGCTATGGCCGCCTTGAACGGACGTTAATTGCGACCCTTTGAAGCGCTACGGATTTCGAAGAAACCTCCAAGCCTCAACGTAGGCCTGTTGTTAGGCCATTGCTGAACAGTCTGCTTTTGGCCGATAGTGGACACTCGCGACCGACATCCATCGGCCAAAAATGGACAGCGCCCAGGTCGAATGCTGGTTGACCTCACCTGTGGAGCCACTTGCCGAAATGTTTGCGCACTGCCTCGTGATCGAACTTGTCCTCTCCGCGCCAGCATGCAGCCGCTTCCGACCAGTCGCTTCTGCTGTGAATGGGCCGTTCGAAAGACGCTGGCTTGAGCACGTCTAAGTGTGCAAGGACGTCGATAATCACCCGCCGCTCGTTCTTTGAAGACTTCACTACGGCTGTCAGCCGTTTTTCCAATGTGCCGGCGTGGTCGCCAGGTTGGCTTAGGTCGATGATCCCAAGGATTGCCTGGAGAATTGCTACATCCTCTTCCTTCGGATCGGGGATGTCAGCACGCAACAGTTCTTGGAGGTCGAACCATGTATAGATCAACTTGCCGTGGCGGACGCCGCCCCATTTTATGCGCTCGAAATTGAGGACATTGAGGTTCACATCTGTGTATTGATCGTCACCGACCGTGAGGCCGGGCACCACATCGCGACAAACAGCGCACGTATAAATTGTGGCGGTGACCGTACCGTCTGGAAGGTAGCTGTGACCACAAACAGCCGGCGCGTAATGATGAAGAGCCATCTGGCAGGCAAGATGATATGAAGCCACGCCAGACCGCCAATCCAGTCTTCTTGTGGAAAGGCTGGCTACAAATGCGCGGGCGGCCTTGGCTGCGGGGATTCGCTTGACCATGTCCAATACCTCGCCCACGCACTGGTCGTGGCCGATGCTCGCGGGTTCAAACATCAAGCCCTGAGCTTTTGCATAGGCGAAGTCCTGAGGTTCCGTCTTCGGGGCAGGAAGCCAGCCATTGCTACCCCAGTATGTTTTAAAAAGTATGTTCTTAGCCTTCTTGTCCATGTGTACTCCACTTTTTCCAGTGGTGCGATTGTTTCGCTCCGTAACCAAGAGGATCGAGCGACGCCTGCTTGAGGGGGGCGTATACAGCCCCTCACCGCAGTCAGCAATCCGCCAATTTCTGCCTGCCGCGAGCGTCCGCTTTGGGTCGATAGCGGTCAGCCAACTTGTCTCAAAAGGGATCGAGCCTTGCGTCGATGCCAGCCTGCTTAGCCAGCGCGATCAGGTTTGTGACGCAATCTTGCTCAATGATGCAACCCACATAATCGGCACCGCCTGTATCCACATGCAGAAAGCGCTTCCCGAACCCGGTCAGCCATTGATCGAAATCGATCAGCACTTGCATCAGTGATGTCGTCTCTTCCAGCTTGTAGGCATAAACCTGGTCAATACCGCTGGCTTCAACCAGTTTCAGTGCCAGGTACTTGAAATCATCGAAGCCGTGCACGTCCACGGCCATGAGAACCAGATTATTGAGTAACTGGCCTTCCTCAGCGTCCAAAAGCCCACTGACCAACGCGGTGACCGGGTCTTCACCTAGGTTGTAATAGCGCGACACCCTTCTCACGAGACGCGCACGTTCCTTTTCAGGCAGCCGCGCCAACAGGGCCTGGGTGAACGTTTTCAGTTGCGCACCGAATGGATAAAGCTCACGCATAATCGCGGCATCGCTCAACCGTGGTTCATCGGGTGGGGGTTGTGTGAAGCGATCACCGAACAATCGACTGAACAAGCCCATCGCCGTTTATTCTCCTTGGTGGGTGAAGCCTCTGGCGCGAAGCTTACCCCAGCGGTTCGATGACGGCGAATAGGGTCAGGGTTGATATCTACTCAGACTACGTGTGGCAGCAATCGACCCCAAGCTGACTGTGGCGATAGGTGGAAGTCGGCCCTGAACAGACATTCAAGAGGGGACATCATTGGGCTAGCTATGAAGCACCTCATAGGTCAATCCAGCCTCAAAATATGAAGCTCTCCATTCGGGAGATCCTGAATGTGGCTCGCACAGCAAGCGAACGATACATCCAGCCTCACCCATCGAAATCGCTTCCACCTCCGCGATATCTCCAGGAGCCGCCTCCCGGGAGTTCAGCCAATCAGAGAGCACTACTTTTGTTTGGTCAACCTCGATCAGCTTTATGATATTGCCTTTGGAAAGTGTCATCACGTCTCGCCTAAACTTGTGCCGGTATCTGGTTTGTAAACGCGTTTGGAGATTTGCGGAAGGGCTGCTTCTGGCCGATAGATGCCGGTGTCGCGCTTCTGCGTATCTCCGAATAGATATCTAACGGATTGATCTGTCTCAGGATAAAGTGGCGTGTCAAATGATCAGGGAATGCACATGTCAAAAATGATTCAGCGCTTGAACATTAATGAACAGATCTCTTACCTGAAGGTAGGTATAGAGCTAGGTATTTTTAGCGTATCGGACGCTGCCCAATGGGCAGATGATCAAATCGCTACACAAGAAGACCCTGCCTACGAGCTGATAGAGCTTTCACTCATGAGTGACTCGAACCGGTACGAGATTGCAGATCAGTTGGTTCGAATTGGGGCGCCCTCGTTAAACCCCGCTGAGGTCTTGCCGTGTCTGCTCGCCAAGGCACATAAGAGGCTCCTCAACGAACCAGATTTTGGACGGATTTTAGCGGAGGGGCTGTACCGATCTTGGTCAGCCTCAATCTACGACTTCCCAGAAATCTTGAGTCCATGCGGTTACTTCGACGATGCCTATTCATTGGCTGAGAACGGGGTATATGGGACGACCGATCAGATAACGCGCGAGCTACTTGAGTTCACCTCTCGATTCAAGAATTGCGCTGAGCTTTTTAGCGCCTAAATGACAGATGTGGGAGAAGGCTAGCAGCTGCGAGAGGCCGCTTTCGACCCAAAGCGGACATTTGACAAAAAGTAAGCGGTAACGAATTTTTCACTGTGGCTCCAATTCTGACCATAAACAACTGCGCCCAATGCCGGCCATTAACGTACCGTAGTCTTCAAAATTACTGGCACTCACCTCATCCTGGCTAGTCCACGTTGCTTCACACTCTTCGCACACCCACAGCAAAATATTTGTGGAGCGCACCCGCATTGCTCGAACGTAACCTTGGCTGCACCTTTGGCACTCAATCAGCATACAAATAATCTCTGACAGGACTTCGATGTAGTCTAATCCTATCGGCTGCTTCTGGCCGATAGCTGTCAGTCGTTCCATAGGCAGCACGCCGTCGTGAACTGTGCCGGAATGCGTATGAAGCCAGTGCTTTTCTTCCGTGCTGTGCTGATTATTGAGCGGGCAGTATTGGACAGGGGAGGGTGGGTTAAGGTTTATCCAAGCGCGGCCATCTGCATGTAAAACCAGGCGGGTCAGTCACGGGATTCCCCTTGTCTGTTCGTACTTGCGCCTTCAATTGTCCGACGTTGATCCGGGGCGTACTTTCCACCATTGGCGCGGTTGAGCTGCAGACGCTTGGAACGACCCGCTATGCCTGTAAGTCTACCTGTGTCTACTCACGGGTAAGGTACAGTGCAATGGATAAGACAATCACCGTCGATCAACTGGCGACCACTGACCTGAGATCAATCAACGAGATATGGCTCGGCGGGACTCATACCCAGCTATGCCTATGGCGTGGCGAACAGGTCTTCACCCACGAGATGATGAGCGAGGGCACCCACGATCAGAATGTCAGACGTCTTTGCGTGAAGGTGGTCAACCCTGGCGATCACGCTGCTGTGGCCAACGTTGAGTTGATGGTGCGCGAACGGCTGGAAAAGATGGGGAAGGAAGGCGAGTTTTATCCGGCTGAGGAGACGGACACTCATCGATAGCACCCAGCAGCTCTGGTAAAAAATAGGGTCTCGGCTAGTCGTGAGTGCCTCAGTACGCCATTTGAGCATGTGTTGCGATTTCCGCTTTATGGGCAAATTGCACTAGCTCTGTGCTTTGGCGCTCCTGTACTGTTCGTTCCACCAGATGACAAGTTCAGCATGTTGCTCGTGAGTGATCCATGCGAAATTTGTTTTGTCCGCCGGGTCGCCCCCAAAGACTAAGGGCTTCGTATACCACTTGATCTTGCCAGCGAAACGCTCGTCCGGCTCAAGGGAAATCTGCTGGGGAAGGGCAAACGGCGCGGCATAGGACGCATCGAGTGGCAGCGTCGGAATGGTAAACATTACTCCGGAAGAGTTGATGACGATAAAGTCGTCCCATCCTCTTAGACCTAATAGCGTGTACCCCGGAAGATGATGATCAAATCCTTAGGCATTCATGGCAGCTAAGCTTTCATCCTCCGTGAAGATGATGAAATAGTCGTCGTTTTGCCAACCTTCGTTCATGAGGGGATGACTCACTTTTGGCAGATAGGGAGGTACTCGGAGTGCTACCAGCGTCTCGTGGCCGACAGAGAGCAACGGTTGCTTGCAGTCGGATGATTGTCTGATCACAGAAGGGCTGCATTGTTTTGGTACAGGCGCAAATCACTGGGAGCGTAGACGTTGCCATTCATTCCAGCAGTCCTCCGCGACGATGTCTGGATAACCACGATCTTCTTCCATTGCCAAGGCTGCGCTAAAAGGCAAAGCGATGCAGGTGGATCTGTCTCGGATTTCACACACCTCAATCTCGGTAAGCGGCTGGCCCTTTTTATCCTCGGCGGCTTGCAGCACTGCCGCCAGAGCCGGCACAAAGACTAGACATAACGGATCTGTAGTCATCAGTTTCTTCCCTGAGTCGATTAGAAATCGCATGGTAGGCCAGTTTCGGATGTCAACATTACCTCGAAGTGCGAACGTCAAAGTTAGCGTAGCGCGCTGCTATGTGGTGGCAGGAAGACTTATTGTCGCTTGGCGGCAGACCTTCAATGATGATCCTGAAACGCTTAGGATTACTCACTCAATTCAGTACCAAAATGGAGCAGGCCACGGTTTATGGATATCGAATTTCGCGGTAACGGCAAGCGTGATAATCCGTCTGTAGGTACATGCGATGAGTACGGCGTGAGCGGGATTACCAGCTTTGACGATCTGACCGAAGCTCGTCGTAAGATTGCTGAGGCGCATCCAGGCTTTAAACCTCTGTTCTCGCTCGATGATCTGCACCAAGCCCGCTACACCTCGGGGCATGCGCGCAATAATTTAGGGATGGACGATGCATCGGAGCAGGACATAGCGGGTTTACCTCCAGAGTGCTTTGAGAATGGTGAATACATAGGCTATCCGACTACGAAAGCGGAGTTCGCAATCCGTCTTCGCAATTTCATGACCATGGTTGCAGCCACGTCTTTCGAGGATGCTTGTACTCATGGTTTGACGCTAGATCAGCAGGCCCTCCAGGAGTGGATCGGTTACCAGAACAACCCTATCTCTCTTCTAGAGCAGCCTCTTTCAGCGCTCCTGGTACCCGTTCAGCAGTCCTGCCAGGCACTCGCGGCTTTTCCGAATGGCTATTTCACTTCGGATCTGGATCCCGCGAAAAACTTTGCCGTTGCGCGTCATTTTTCAGAAGCGCATGGCTATGAGTTGATGGGCGTAGGTGCTTCTTACATCGGCTTCATTCGTGCTGAACCGCCTGATACATCACTTGCTAACGTCGTAGCCAAAGACTTCTGTGCGCTCTATAACACTAGCGATGAAAACCTACAGGGACGTGTTTCCAAAGTTGCGCAGGCGATCTCCGGTCGGACGCATCTTTGGCTCCGTTACGTGGAGTGAGCTTCGTCGCATCCAAAGTTCGGCTGAATAGTTAACAAAGCTTGTGAGAGGTCTGGAGCTTTTTGCCGCCTCGTAGGAGGGCAGTATCCACACATCCACTACAATCAGGCACATGATTGGCGCTGCTCGTTTTCCGCTACGTAACGTCAATTTCGTCTGATAGCTGTCGATATGGAGAGCAGCCGTCCCAAGCTCTGAACAAGTTTAAGCCTGCCCAATTCCCGCTGTTTACAATTGCCTGCTGACAAAAAGGATTCTGTACATGCTTTTTTCCCTGCTCGACAAATTCTTCAATCGACCGCTAACTGATGAAGCATTTGCCAAAAAATTTATGGATTCGACTCGTAAAGCTGGCTTCAGCGAGAATCTGAATTTTGAGAAGAACGAGTTCCGCATCCGCCATGGGGATGGATCGTACTTCAATCTCCATAATGCCTTTCGCGACTATCAAAATGCAGACAAAGCACAGAAATCCGCCGTTCTGACCGGATACGTATCGACGCTGTTAGAGGCGGGTAGAAAAACCGAGACTGTGTTTGATAATGTCAAAGCACAGCTGCGTCCGGTGATTCGCAACCTTGCCATGCTTGAAGAAATTCGACTGGAACACGCCCGTAAAAATGGCGACAAGCAGTACGATTATGTTTCACAGCCTTTGGGCCGAGACTGCGTTATTCTGCTTGCTGTCGATTCGCCCGAGTCCACTGCCACCCTTACCAATGGCCCCGAAGCACATTGGGGTGTGACGATGGAAGAGGCGGTAAAGATCTCCATCGAGAACCTGCGTGATACGACAAACGAAGCCTTCGGGGAGATTATTCCAGGCCTATACGCTGGGGAGTGGGCGGATGGGTACGACACCAGCAGGGTGTTGTTGCCAGATGTCCTTCAGCGCGTGCCAGTTAAAGGTCGGCCAGTGTTCATGGTGCCCAGTCGAGACGTCCTGATGGTCACTGGAGACAAGGACGAACAGGGAATTCGTCAGATGGTAGAGCTTGCTTTCCAGGCTCTTGAAAGGGGGCGTGCTGTCTCTACCGATATTTACACCTACGAAGGTCGCGATATCATACCGTTTAACTGTGATGATGAAGGGGTCAGCAGTCGGTTGGTTACACTGGAGCATTTGCTGCTGCAGAGTAATTATGCCAATCAGAAAGAGTTGCTCGACAAGCTCAATCTGGAAAAGGGCATCGACATCTTCGTCGCCTCCTACAACCTCTTCCAAATGGCTGACCAACCAAACCAGACGGTATCGATGAGCGCCTGGACAAAAGGTGTGCTGACGCTGTTGCCCAAGACAGATCGCGTCGCGTTGGTTGAACCTGTTGAGGGTGGGGAAGCGACAGTCAAAACCGTCTCCTGGAGTGAACTTGAATCCGAGCTTGGCGATCTGCTGGCTACAGAAGCGGGCTATCCACGTCGTTATCGGACACTGGGATTTCCTTCGGTTGAGCAGCTTAATCGCCTGACTACCTTGTGATCAGTGCTCTACTACTCTGGCGCACTGCAATGGAGGTATCGCTGAGCTGGCAAAGCAGCAGTCGCAATTTATCATTACGATACACTCCCCATTTTGATTGCTTATCCTGGTGGGAAAATTTGGGAGTTTACCGATGTGGGGTGGTGGCTTCTCTAGCGCTACTGAGTCGGGCCGCAAGATCTGACTGACTTACTTCAGTTGGCGAGCCGCTGTGCGCGGGCAGGCTGTGGCGAACCGAGCTCCCGCGTCCCGCCGTATCTCGGCCCTGCGGGCGTCCATCCTTCACGCCTTCGGCTGTGCCAGCCTGCGCGCTCCGCTTGCGTCGGCTACTCAGCGCTTTTCGACGTTCTGTACCCGAGCAGTTTATAGAATCTAAACATTGATACTTCTGCTTCATTCAAGTGTCTATTCTATTGTGACTTGACAGTACCAATTGCTTAGGAAGCTCCCATGTCCAAACTCGCAGAATTTCGCCAGCTTGAAAAACATCTCGCCGAACAGCTTCAAGCGCTTGAGGCCCTGAAGGGCGACGCTGGTCTTAAGAAAGAAATTGAATTCGAAACGAAGCTGCGCGATTTGCTCGCAAAATACAGCTACAGCTTAAAAGACGTGATCAACCTGCTTGATCCGCAAGCCGGTCGACGCGCTCCTGTAGCGGCGCCGAAAGCGGGCACGCGCAAGGCCCGCCAGGTGAAAGTCTATAAGAACCCGCATACCGGCGAGGTCATCGAAACGAAGGGCGGCAATCACAAAGGTTTGAAAGAGTGGAAAAGTGAGCACGGCGCAGCGACTGTAGAGTCTTGGCTCGCGAAGTAATCTCTATTGATAGAAAAGGGCCCTTAATGGCCCTTTTTTGGCTCAACCTTTTTGTGCGCCGGCAGCGCTCCGAACAGTAACGAACCTCCTCCAAGCATCGCGTCCATTTCTTCCTCCAAGTGAAAGGAAGGCGCACGTAAGGCATGTGTTTACCGGAAGCTCGCTCTTTTTCACACCCGCACCCATGTTGATGATGGTCAGCAGGTCACTTCGATAAGAAGTATCCGGTGGTGCGCAGTTGAAGGCTGTAAACCCAGATCCCAAAAACCAAAGCGTACTCCTTGAACATCGGAAGCGTGAGCAGGTGGACTATAGAACCGCTACCCATTCGGCTAAGGGAAAATGTTACACCTAACGCCAAGGCAAGAATGAAGCAAAGCGAACTACTCTTTTTCCTGGCTAATAGCATCAAGCCGCCAACGAACATCAGCAGCGCTACCACGCAGATATTGAGAAACACCGAGATAGAAATATCACCAAAGCGAGTTTGCTCGAAACCTTCCTCCACCACCCAGACGCCAGCTTGAAGCAGGACGATGAAACAGTAGAAGACGGTCATGAAGACGGGGGCTGGACGAGTGTTGTACCAAGGCTGAGGCATATTCGCTTCCATAGTGATGAGCTCCTGGGGAGATTGCAGTCACGGATTATAAGATGGTGGCTAGGGACGACACCATCGAAGTAGCTGTGCCCATTAGCTCCCTGCGAGTCGCCGCAGCCCCATTAGGACTGGTGTGCTGCGATGGAGATGGAATCAAACACCGTAACGTTTGTTCCCCCCAGAAGTGATGCAGTACCGACCGCCTCTAGGCCCGATACAGACGTTTCCGGAAGAACAAGGGCAAGAGGATCCGTAGCTCGGCGTTTGCCGAGGAATAGGCTGAGGAGCAGGTCTCGCCTGACGCACTGGTTCCTGTTTGGAGACCGCGTAGCAATTCGCCCCGTCACAGAGGCTTTTAGATGATATCCATTTAGCAGGCTGGCCATCCACGCTGATGCGAACCCAATCATTTTTCTTTTCGAAGACTTGAACCCTGTCGCCACGTTTCAAGGTCGAGATGACTTTTCCTCCAGGCTGGTTCCGCAGGTTCAACCTATCCGCATTTACAAACTGATCGACTGGTACGCTCTGTACTGGCTGGGTCGCTGGTAGCGGAGCAGAAATTAAGGCGTTCGGCGTGGGCTGCTTGTTGGGCGGAACCTTAGCGGGAGGCGTGTCTTTCTTGCTTATTGCCCAAAAGACCACGAAGAGAATTACAAGCGGGACTAACCATGACTGGGATTTTTTGCGCATATCCATTGCCCTCGTACAGTTCGCACCAAGCTGCTGGTTGCGTGCCGGTATTCACTGCAAGCTTAGCCAAGCCTCCACTTTCTGCAGCCTGCCAACCTGGAAGAGCTCCGGCTTTGCCACGTCGAGTACCTTAAGGAGTTGTTGTTTCTCTGATGGGGATGGAAACCACTCGTCAACCTCGAGATTGCAGTTAGCAGACTCACTCAATGCCCACCGCACGATCATGTCGGCGGCGGCTCGATAGTGATCCGCCATGTGTAACTGTCGACCTTCTACAGACCAGCCAGGCTTCGCCATTTGCTCAGTGACATCGATGATGCCCAGGTCGCTAAAGAAGGCGGTGGTGTCAGGATAGTGAATACCAGCAAGAGACACCTTGACGACTCCAGCCTCCCGGTCAAAGTACGACAGGAAATGCCACCCCCCAGTGGTGGTTTCAGGGCGCGGAAAATTTATCGCAGCTTTGCCGGTTATGTAGTGCTCGAGTGAGACCCGTTTGAGATCAAAGTCAAATAGCGGCTGGATCATGGAAGCTTTTTGAGTCGGGCTAGACCTTGCTTTATATGACCAGCGTTCTCACCGATTGTGTAAAGTGCGCCACGGACGTTGTCGCCTACTTCCGCATGTCCCTGCGCTTCCACCTGGAGGGTTAGCTCCATCAGGGCGGCCTAAAGGGCGAGTTGGTTCTCGTACATCCTTTCCAGGACGTCTGACAATGAGTATTCGTTAGGCATAGATCGACCTCTCTCTTCGGATAAGGCCAGCGTAGCCGCTTAGCAGCACCCGTGTTTAGATGATCTCGATCTCGTCAGCTTTCAACCATCCAGCGTCAATAACGCGTTGCTTTGCCACTTCAGGCTGAGGCGTATACACCACGATTGCGAGACTCTGCTCGGCACGACTGCACGTTACATACAGTAGTCGGCGGGTGCGGGCCAGTGAGTCGTCATTACCCTCTCGCTGATTTTTTAGGTCGTTCGCTGATGGCGGTTGCACCCCGAGAAGTTTTTCATAACTGAATAGAAATCCCCCAGCTTCCTCATCATTCAATATCACCATGACCCTAGGAAACTCCAAGCCCTTGACGCCTTGGTGGGTGTCAAAGGGGGACAGACCCTGGGTGTAACCGGCGAAGGCAGCCATCTCAGAGAAACGGCGTCCTAGCACCACCTGATACGCATAAATTTCGAGCGTTTCTCGGTCGATTGATTCGGGCGGTTCATCATTTGTAACTCCTAGCAGTTGTGCGGCAAGCAGGCGGTCGGGAACGTTCAAAAGGCCGGTGCTCAAGATCACGTGAACCACATCAGTGATGAGGGGATCATTCTCCTCAAATAGAGCGAGGAGCTCCTGGGTGGCATTACTGACTTGTTCCATCAAAGCAAGCTGGTCGGGAGCTTCCTTCATGTGACGCGGATCAAGGAGAGGTGAGCGCATCCGGACGGCCTCCATTAGGCTGAAGCTATCCTGCTGCGCCGACGCCAAAATGGGCATCACGTCGCCCATGAAGAGTTTCAAGGTAGGAAGGCTGCCGTCTAACAGTCCGGTTCGGAGGTGCTCAGCGGCGTGGAGGGGGGTAAATACTCCCTCGAACCCCATACGGCGTCCGGCCATCTTGTGCTCAAGAATGAGTGTCTTTCTCCCTGACTGACCCACTGCCCACTGCGCGTCTTGAGTAAATGCGGCCATGCGGTGAGCGATTTCCTCCTCCAGCTCAAAGCCTCGGCCAGCCACTTGGCGGGTGCAGAACATGCGTACTGCGCCTTCAACGGCGCCCTCTTTAGGGATCTGCCAATGATCGTCAGCGCTGGCTCGCATAGTGTTGATCAAATCGATCACCCTCGTCGGGCATCGCCGATTGATCTTTTTCTCCGGTTTCGCCCAGTGTTCTGGAATAGCCCGTTCCAGATTTGCTTTGCCGTCGGAGTAGATCCGCTGCATGGTATCGCCCAGTAGTCCTAGGCAGAACCTATCGGGGATCTGTTGTTGAACGCTCAAGAACGCTTCCATCAGCGGGCCATAAGTGTCTTGGCTTTCGTCGATTAGAAGTACCGGATGTAGGTCGGTCATGACATCTCGCAGCGGCTGCTGCTGTATGAACGCTGCGGCCATCTGAATGACTTCGCTGTGGTTCAGCGCTTGGCGTCCCCTGTTTTCGCCTGTAGGGCTGTACGTAAATGTAGTTACCTGTTCGAGTTCCTCGAGCCGGCGGATTTTTCTGGCTCGGCTCGCTCTGTTGGTTTGGGTTGTCTTGTTTTCGCCTTTGGAACGATCCAGCTGTCTCTGCAGTGCAGCTATATCCTCGCCCAGCTTGACGCGCAGCCACTCGCGGATGTCATCGTTGAAGCCTTGGATCATCCGCCAAGCAAAAGCATGGATGGTCGAAACGATAACTAGAGGATCATGCTCCAGGCGACGTAAGATCTCGTCACACGCCGCATTGGTGTAAGTGATGATCGCAATCTGCCGGCCTTCAAAAATGAGTCTCTCGCGTTCTCGTTCCTTGAAGCTGCGTACTGCTTCTACGAGTGAATACGTCTTCCCAGAGCCTGCGCCGGCATATAGGAAAAAACTGGTCGGTCGATCAAGGTTCAAGCAGGTCTGTATGATTTGATCGGCATCGAGGGCCACATCAGGCTCTGCTCTTTGAACTATTTCGGATAGGCCGTCGTTCGTCGTGCTCACGCCGTCACCTCCGTGATGGCTGTAGGAACGACTAACAGTTCGCGCTGCTTGCGCTCCAGCTTGGACTGAAGCCAAGTCAGTCCCTCCCGGATGTATTCAGGGATGGTGAGTTCGGCAAAGCCTGGATCGCCTAGAACCTGTAGCGCGAACTCGGCTTTGTCACCGTCTCGAAGAGACTCAAATAAAAGACTGGCAAGGTTGTTCGAACTCTCTGCTCCGTTCAGGGCCCGAGCAAACGCACGCATCAAACCTCGCCTTGCCTGCTTGGCTGAAAAGTGTGAGGCATTGCTAAGCACCAAGCTGTCTTCGAAGGTGTTTGGCAGCATCTCGACCTGTTCACCGGTCAGTGGCAGGTGGATATTGATCGGCGTTTGGTAAGCAATTCTGATCGCGAAAAGCTGATCGATCTGCTGGGTTTTCAGGTCATCCGCCAAAGCGAGCAATGCGTCCACGCTGTGGGGCAGGCCACCTGCTTTTGTCCAATGACGTAGCGTCGGGTTGTTCGTCTGTTGACCCGCATCTCGCTGGACTGGTTGAGCAGATCTCAGGCTGCCAGCATCCAGGTCGGTGATGACCAACGTTACGATCCCTAATGCGTCGATCAGGGGGAGCAGCCGATGTGCATGGCTGCCACCGATGTCTAAAATGGTGATGTAGCACTGGTCAAGGAAAGGGAAATGCTTTCGAAGAAAGTGCGGAAGCATCATGCGCTCGGCGGCGCCTTCAACAAGGATTACGGCATCGGCAAAAAACAAATCGGCGTGCTGTGCCCGAAGATACCGTGTGACGAAATCTTTGGTCTGGGGCTTTTTACCGAATACGGTGGAGAGGTTTGATACCGTTGAAACCGGCACCTGTACGCCGTCCATGCCGGCAGGTAGACGCCGGAAGTACCGCAGGTTCTGATACTCAACTTCATGAGCGACATGGCTGGAGTGCGTGCTCACCATCAGTTGGCTTTTCAAGTTTGGGAAACGCTCAAGCAAAGGGTCTCTGCAGAGCACATGGTAGGCATGCTTCACGAACACCTGTTGAACTTGTACATGAAGGTGAGCTTCCGGCTCCTCAATTAGCACCAGGTGAATGGGCTCAACTCCAGCGGCGCTCTGCTCGTCAGCAGTTCTGAATTTTTTTAGCCACTCATCTCGAAACGCCATGAGCCGGAAAATCATCGAAATGAGATTTTGATATCCCAGACCGTTGGACGTCTCCGGCAGCCGAAGGGGAGGAGCGCCAGGTGCGCCACCTATGGAGTCGAGCTCAAACAGGACGGCTGCTTCGTGATTCATCCCGTCGGTGGGCGCGAGTCTGGTCGCGACACGAATACTCGGATCGCTGTTGTTGGGATATCCCAACCCGGCGACTTCCTTCAGCGCTGGTTCGAAGCTGGTGCTTAATCGGGTATCGAAAGCCACTTGTGCTGCTTCGATAGCTCTGAGCGCACCTAAATCCGAAATATCTGGACTATCTCCTGGATCAAGGTGACGGTTGTAGTAGGCACGAAGCTGTTCCGAAAGCTTTCTACCACCAGATTGCTTGCCATCGTCATGCCCCTCGTCAGCACTGTCACCGAACCCACGCTGAGCATTGATCTCATGTACACGGATGAGATTGATTAGTGGATTGCGCTCCAATGCCACTGAAGTTGCCGAGAGTGATTGCCGATTGGCAGAGCGAGTTCTCGAATCTGGGTCTTGAAGCTGGGCGGGATCCAGGCGATACCAGCGCACCTTGAACATCTTGCCCAGACGTCGATTGAGGTAGTCGTGCAGGCTTTGAGGCCAAAGAGGTAAATGTGGTGGATCCTCGCCTTCGGCAGCCAGTCTCTGAATCTCGGTCTTCAGTATCTCTACCCGTTCTCTCTGCTTGCGGTAGTCCACATAGAGGTCTTCCATGTCCTCCGGCTCGAGCCGGAACCGCATCCCGACCAAACCACCGCGCCAAGCAAAGTTAGGTATTAGATCTCGGATGTGATGCAGCTCGCCTTGCTCCGCCGATATCCAGATATCCAGCGTCGGCAACCACTCTGCCCAGTCATTGGCCGATGGGATAGCGCCTGCAGCCTCCCAGGCCTGCCCAATCGCCTCTATGGTAACCACATGAGAAAGTGTCAGATCCTGAAGGCGAAACGCGGAGGCTTTGGATACCAGAAATCTTCGCAGAGTCAGCATGGCGGAAGATTTGCCGCTGTTATTAGCCCCGACTAATAGGGTTGTCTCGGCTGCTAAGTCGATTCGAACAGACAGGAGCTTGCGGAAGTTCGCAATCTCCAGATGCTGGATGTGCATAAGCTCTTCCATGAAAGCTGCTCAGCGGCTGAGTGCCGGGCTGACGCGTGCTGAGACTCTAGCTGAGCGCGGTCAAGTCGCAAATATCAGTGATTGAGTTTAGCCACCATTGCGGACGGCGAACCTGCGATTGATGCGCTTGCGTAAGGCGCTGGAGGAACGATATGACAACCTGCCAACCGACGCGCTGCTCGTTAAGGTGTTATCGATCCAAGAACAGGCTACGCTCGATTTAAATACGTCAAGCCAAGAGCAACATCAGGAGGCGAGTGCCGCGCTGGCGGTCGCTCAATGAGGTATAGCGTCTATCTACGGTCTGATTGGTGTACAGGCTCCGTCGCAATCTTCGCCTCGTCAGCATCATAGAGTTCTTCCTACTTCACTGAAGCAATCAGCAAGGCACGTTTTATCAAGCCAATGAAAAGATGCTTTCAGACCGGTGTCAATGTTCATGGGATCTTATATGCCTTTTTACGCCTTTGTGAAAAATACTTTTGATGGCATTATGCCTCGACTAACAAGCGCGTTTAGGAGAGCTTAATGAAAGATGATATGGAATCACGGAAACTCAGAGCCCGTTGGGATAAAGCATTTAGAGAATGGACAATCATAATCCTGTCTGCTGCATCTGCAGTCACTGCTTGGTCGGCACTCATCATTCTAGGCAAGCTTGGCCCCTTGGTCAGCTTCAATTTTCTGAGCGTGTCGCTCAGTGCGCTCTTGATACCAGTGTCGCTAATAGCCAAAGAGCTTTGGCTTGTAAGATCTATAGCTATTGTCGGTATGATCATCGTTATGGCTACTGCTTTCGTGAACCCGCCATGGGTTGTGAGTACGCAATAGCGTAAGATTGATGAGATCAAGGACAGTAGTTACAAGCTACTGAAAGCTTGAGATACGAACACGTCGCTGATGTCGTACAGTCCTGACTCGCTAAGTGAATCGCGTTCATCCGACCAAAGGCCCTCCATGAGAGCCTTTGGTTTTTATGCGACTCAATCGTAAGCGTTTTGTTAAGTCGCTAGATCTAAAGGATTGGCGGTGGCAAATCCAGCGAAGCTGACGTGATCTTTGCCCCTGTCTGCCAGCTACGATATCTTTTTGAGCACTCCCTCCCGCTCTAAGCCTTCGCCCCACAAGGATGTCTACCAAATGCTTTGTTCTATCATTCTGAACGGTAAGCATATGCCAACATAGCAATCAGCTGTAGTGGTAGCTGGGGAGTTCACTGACTTGCTGCTGGATTTCAACCACCCGCTCTGCGTCGTCCACAGGCCTGCTTCTCCGCACCTGGGGCGATCCCGAGAAGGTCAGTGGCATTAATGATGCCCTGCTCGCCGAAAAAACTGTCGTGTCAGGATAGTGAATACCCGCGAGAGATACCTTGGCTACGCCGGACACTCGGTCAAAGTAGGACAGGTAATGACAACCACCCGTTGTGCTTCATGAATGCGGAAAGTTGATGGCTGCTTTCCCTGTGACGTAGTGCTCTCGTGTGACGCGTTTGAGATCAAAATCGAATAGCGGATGGATCATGGGAGCTTTTTGAGGCGCGCTAGACCTTGCTTGATGTGGCCGGCGTTCTCGCCGATGGTATCAAGGGCGCCACGTACGTTATTTCCTAAATCCGCATGTCCGTGGGCTTCGATGTGGAGTGTCAGTTCCATCAGGCCAGCCTCTAAAGCGAGCTGGTTTTGGTACATTCTTTCCAGAACGTCTGATAACGAATATTCGCTTGCCATTTTCCCTCACCTCTCCTTGGAATCATCTGAGCATATCCGTTGTGGCACGACCTAGGGTATCAAGCGCATCTCGCGTAGTTTGTCGAACACATCGAAAAATGCTTGATCGCTCGCTTGGTAGGCAGTGAAGCCCATGGCACGGCTTTTCGACATATCCGTTACTACTTCGATTGGTCGACCGAGGTCTGCATCGGTATGCCATGGTGATATCAGGCGACCAATATCGGATTCTTTCAAGCCGTTCTCCGCGACTATTTGCATCCATACGGCTTGATCGTCAGCCATCTGCTTCTCAAGAGGGGAGAGTGAAGCGGGATAATCGGCGGCAGGCAAGTCGAAGTAGTCGGCAATTCGGCTCCACATCCATTTCCAACGAAATACATCGCCGTTAGTGACGTTGAATGCTTGATTGGCCGCAGCCGGTGTGGTGGCCGCCCACAGTTGTTGTTTCGCCAACTGCCGGGCGTCCGTCATATCGGTGAGGCTGTCCCACTGCACCCTTGATCCGGGAAACACAAAAGGGCGATTGGTCTGTTTGCAAATCGAGGCATAGACGGCGAGGGTAGTTGCCATGTTCATAGCATTACCTACAGCAACCCCGGTGACGGTATGCGGGCGATGAACGCTCCATGTGAAGCCGTCCTTTTCAGCAGCAACGAAGAGTTCGTCTTCTTGGGCGTAGTAGAAATTCTCAACGTCCAAACGACCCTGCTCTTCGCGGAACGGCGTTTGCGGGAGGCTGCCTTTTCCATAGGCTTCGAATGGGCCGAGGTAGTGTTTCAGGCCAGTGACCAATGCTACGTGCTCGACGCTCTTGGCTGGGCGAATGGCGGTGAGCACATTGCGAACCATGGCGGCATTAACGCGAATGTTTTCGGCCTCCGTGGCTTGCCGTGACCATGTGGTGATGAACACATGAGTAGGTTTCAGATCCGCAAGCGCATCTTCCAGCGAAGCTGGATCTTGGAGATCTGCCGCGACGGGGATCACGCCTTGCGATTGCGACGGGTGCCTCGATAGCGCGGCGACCTGCCACTTGTTGTCGATTAGTAACTGAGTGATTGCGCTGCCGACGATGCCACTGGCGCCCACAACCAAAGCTGTCTGGGTCATACGTTTCTCCTGGATTTAGATTTGGGAGTCCTCCTAAGTAACAGAGGTTCAACCTAAACCGGAGCCGTACGGGGGGCCGTCGTAAGAGGATGTCGAACACACCTCCCGAACTCCAGTATTTGGAGCGATGGTGTCTCCCGTTTTTAAGCGGACTCTCATGTAGCCCACCTTGCCATCAATATCTCGCCCAAAGCAGGGCTTTTGGGCCTACAGTCTTGAGTGTCGCTCACTGCGTAAGGAATACAAATGAACGCGTTGCCTTTAACCTCTGTGCCAAAGCACGTCAGCCTGCTGGGTTACGGCGGTCTGTTGCCGTTTATTTTTCTGGCGCTGCTGATCCCGTTCTCTCTCGAATATCGGCCATTGTTTGAAATTGCGCTTGTTAACTATGGCGCAGTCATCCTGAGCTTCGTCGGAGCCTTGCACTGGGGCTTCGCCATGAGCGTGCAAGACATAAGAGCCGAGCAGCGCTCCGACCGGTTTATCTGGAGTGTCATTCCTGCGCTTATTGCTTGGATTGCCACGTTATTGCCAATGCCATTGGGTTGCTTGCTGTTGGTCATCGGCTTTGTTGTCCACCTCCGGCAGGACAGGCAGCTGTTGCGGGTTATGAGCTTGCCCGTCTGGTACCTGCCGATGCGATTACGGCTTACGTTCGTGGCGAGCGTCTGCTTGCTGCTTGCCGCGCTCGTTGAGGCGCTTCATTCGTGAAGTCTCGTGTGCCCGACTCACTTCCATCCAAGCACCGCGTCTGAATTAAGACGAGGCTGTTGGGCCTCTTGGCTCGTGGAAAGGTGACATGGGGTCAGTAGCAAGCGGAGCGCGCAGGCGGGAGGATGGAAGCCCACAGGGCCAAGACTCGGCAACGGCGAGGCTTGGTTCACGACAGCCGTCCTCGCAGAGGCAAGCTCGACATTGGCTCCCTAGAGCGCCTTCAGGAGACGCTCAAGCGTCTGATGTTCCCATGTGCTGAGCAACGCAATGGGATCTGTTCCAAATCTATCACCCGCGTCAAACGACCATCGCCGTCCATCCGGACTGACGCATTCTTCGCAGTAGTCGAGCGTGTCACAGTCGCTGTAGATTGATATCCGCCAACCCTCGACGCTCACCACGAAATAGCCCGCATAAATCTCATCCCAAGATGCCTGGCTCACCTTGGTCATCATCCGTCGCTCGAAGGTGACCTCCCGCAATACTTGGCATACCTCTCTCGCTGACAGCTCAGCCGCAGTGCTATTGCTGACGCTACTTACCTGGGATGAACGAGCTGCCGCTCTGGCCTCTTCTAGCCTTTGCTCAGCGTACATAGCCGGATCATCAACTGGCAGTGGATAGCCTGCAGCTGAGAGAGCTTCGGCGCGCTCTTCAATGAGCAGGCGCTCAGGATCACGAACGACTTGATAGGCTCTGCCCGGCGCGCGCCAAGTGGAGTCCATTCGTGGCTCCCTAGGGGCTGACCGGCTTAGTCTCCAACCGGCATCGTCGGGAGATTTCGAAAGCAGGCACTCACCGCAGTTGGGCACGTGGTTTGCGATCTCATACTCACGCCAGTCCACCATAGCTACGCCATCAATTCCGAGCGGTTTGCGCTCAATCAGCCAGGCTACAGCGTTAATGAACTGGCCATGAGAGTACGCAACGATGTCTTGGGCGGGATGTTCAGCAAGACGCTTCAGGCAAGACCGGGCTCGAGATATAAAATCTAGGAATGACTCTGCGCCTTCACCGTCCGTGAGCGCCGGGTCTGCCTTGGCCCAATACGCCTCCACCCATTCGCGCCGATCAGCGACGGTTGTGCTAGTGCACCGCGCGGGTTCAAGGTAAGTGAATTCTTGGATGGGCCAAGTTTCAAAAGGGATATGAGAAAACACCGCTGCGGTCGCCATAGCGGTTGAATGCGCTCGGGTGAAAGGCGAGGCAACTATCAGAGCCGGAGGATGGTTGAACGACAGGGCCACCAGGTGCGCTTGCTCGAATCCTTTCGGAGTCAGAGGAATGGTCGAGTGATCTAAAGTGGCTTGGCCCGCGTTCGCAGCGCTCTCTCCATGTCGTATTAGTCTCACATGCTTCATTTACGAAATACTCGCACAGATTCGGCCATCATTTCTCTTAGATCCCCAAGGTTCCTTCCTCAATGGCCATCTATCAAGTGACCAAAACCGTATTGTCCACCCCGCGACTGCACCTTCCAACAGAAATATGAACAGACAGGATGACTACACTCCATTGCGCAGTGCTGAAGGTATCCCTGGAGTTTCTTCCGTCGATGGAAATAACGAGAGCAAGCGGAGCGCGCAGGCCAGTAAGGCCGGAGACGCGAGGATGGAAGCCCAGAGGGCCATGACTTGGCGTCAGCCATGGCATGGTTTACGACAGCCGACCCGATAGGGCGCGCCATAAATTGGGATTTGCTTAGATTGTAGGATTGCTGATGTTCTGCAGGCTTATGTATTCCAATATTTCTGGACTGTGCTTCTGGCAATACCGAGCTTTTCAGCGATTGTTTTTCTGTCGAAACCTTGCGCTTTCAGGACTCGAACGTAGTCCGCTTTAAGCGGCTGCTTAGGCTTACCTTGGGAGCGCTTGATAAGCTTTCCATCACTGAATTGCTCCTCTACCAACTGCCACCCACCGGACATCTCGAATTCCCTGATTCGCAAGGCAGTACGTTGCAACGCTTCTGAAGGAAGTTCTTCACCCTGTGCAGCAATGACGAGAGTGACCATAGTCAAGAGGTCTAGGCCTAGATAGTCAGCGATCTCGTCCAGTTTCTCCAACGTCGCGTTCGCTCGGGCCTGCTCAAGCTTCCCCACGTACGTTCTGTGCGTTGCCCCCGCCAACTCTTCGTAACTCAACCCCTGATGAGCACGAGCTCCACGCAATGCTCCTGCCAGCGCTTCTTTCAGATGCATGAGTCGGATCCTCAAAACTGAGGATAGAGCCACGGCAAGCGTGTTTCGATAAACAGACTATGGTGATATTATCGTGGCATTAGGTTTGTCAGGCGGTCGTCGATCAAGGCGCCACGGTGTCAGGAGCGATGGTTTGATCAGGAGAGCGGGTGGTGGGACATGGCTCGGTGGCCTTGATGCGAGCCGCTCCATAGAGCGTGCATTGGATAGCCTCCGCATGCCTCCCTGCAACCATCATAGAAGGCTTCCTGGCATGAACTGAATGCGGTTTTTTAAGCGAAGGCAGGGATAGTGAGTGATGAAGTTCGATTGCGTGAAAGTTTCAGGAAAAGTTGACTACGTCCGATCTGTTGATCGAATGAACGGCGGACATAAAGCTAAAGTCAGCATTGATGGTGCAGTTATCCCGAATTTGCAAGTGTCGAACAAGTTTTACGAAGAGTTAGAGGTCGGCGAGAGTGTAACTCTGTATGGCTTGTTTAAAAGAAATAATGACAAAGAAAAAAACACAGGCATTTTGTACGGCTTAGCAAAGCAAAACGGCGAGAAATCATTTGCAACCCAGTATAGATATCAAGTCCCGCTTTTCCTGACGGTCACTGCGGCCATCGCATTTTGCTTAACTTTCGTCGCCGGCTGGATAGCTTCGATATTTCCAGTGCTGTTTTTCTTCGGAGAAAATTCAGATTATATGTATACCACTACCGTATTTGCAGTAATTGAGTCGAGCTTGGTTGCCGCTTTTTTCCTGTGGAGGGCATTGGTGATGTTCAACGCTACGTCTGATCCTGAAGCTTGGGAAGCTACCGAAGCCGCAGCTCTATCGAGTCGCTTCAGTAAGCTCCACAAGTAATAGTCCTGTACGTAGGGCACGATTACACCAGCCCGGCTACAGGATCGCTGCGCCAGACTTTCCTTTCCTAGCGAGTATCGGGCAAGCGGAGCGCGCAGGCGTGCTGGATGAGCGCCCAACGGGCTGAGACGCGGCGCAGCCGTGGCTCAGTTCTCGCCAGCCTTCCGTCGCAGGCGGCACGCCATAACCACCGCCCAGCTTTGTGAAAAGGAGGCTGAAATGACCTGCGATTTACTCCTCGAGCGTGAAAGAACTAGGCGAAGAACTCTGTGGGCGCTTGCCAGCCTCCACCCCGGTGATTCAAATGCATCCGACCTCCTTGCCATCCTCGATGATCTCGATGATCAAGAGCGAAACGACACTGCCTGTAGCGATAAGCTATTCGAACTCATTGAGGTTCGTAACTCTGCCTCGGTGATGCGCCATAACTCCGGAATCGACATCATTTTAGAGCAGACTATTCCGCAACCCTGGAGAGAGCGTTTCCACCAAGCAAGCATCGGGTCGACCAGGTTGGTTGATGGGCATTACGGTGCAGACTGGGATAAGTTTCTGACTGAATGGGAGCGTGAGATGCAGCATCTGAAAAATCACCGAGCTGCACAGGCTCCTACCAGCTAGAGCGGCTGGTTCGAGCGATGGCGGCGCAAGCACACAAGCAGTCGGTGGAGCCGCTCAAAATCGCAGCCTTCAAGCAGGAGCAGCAAGGTGGAACGGCCTTCGTTTTTTATTGATTTTGAAGCCTCTGGAATAGCTCCTGATAGCTATCCTATCGAGGTCGCCGTCGTGTCGAGTGAGAACTCCTTCAGCTCGCTTATCAAGCCAGTCCGGTACTGGACGCACTGGTCGTTCGATGCGCAAGACATGCATGGTCTCACTCAGGATCATTTGCTTCAGGAAGGCGATACCCCAGTCGCTGTTGCGACAAATATGAATCAGCTGTTTTCAGGCCACGTGCTTTGCAGCGACTCACCTCAAGACAGTTTTTGGTTCGATGTGCTTTTCGAGGCCGCAGATCTGATGCCCACCTTCGAGTTGAAGCCTTTGGAGGCATTTGTAGGCCGGGAGGCTGCCAGTGAAATCTACAGGCGACTGCCGACAATTAGGCCCCATCGAGCTCTGCATGACGCGACTGCTCTGATGAACGCCTGCCGTGCTTTTTTCGAAGCTTGAACTACTTTGCTGGACGGTTATCTGAAACCGCCCGGCCAAGTTATCTATTCGTAGATCCAGAGGTGACACACGTGCTCGATATTCTCGAGCGAGACATCCTGCCCTCCCGTGGACGGCTTTAGCTCATTAATCAATCGGCTGGTGAGCCTGATGCCAGATTTGCCTGCGCCCACTCCTGAGCGGTCGTGACTTGAATCGAATGCTGCGCATTGAAGGTGTTGGCTTTTGGCCAAGCCACACCTCTGCCTTGGGCGAATACAGCGCGATACTTCTTGATGTGATGCGTTGGATCTTTCTCCAACTCTTTGAGCAAGTACGGAACAGTCCACACGTTACGTTTGAATGGACGGCCCAGTACGCGTTCGAGAAGGCTCGCAACCTCTCCATACGTCACTGTGTCTCCTGAGAGATAAACGATTTCATTGTTAAAGCGCGGTTCGAAAAAAACGATTTTCGCTGTCAATGCACCGATGTCGTCTGGAGTCGTGAGTGTCACGCTGGTCTCGAGGCTACCAAGCGCGTTGACGGTATCGTTTTCCAAATCAACCACCTCGAATACAGGCTCGAACAGGAAGCTGGTGAACATACCCGTCGAGATGATCACCCATTCAGTTTTATCCTGGGCACGAAGCAATTCGCGGACATCAAGCTGAGCATCGAACAGATCCTGAGGACTGCCCCGACCGATTACTTCGAAGTCGACACCAAACTGCCACGGGAAGTAGCGCTTCACACCGGACTTGAGCGCAGCGGTAGCCAGCTTCATCGGAGTTTCCCGGCCTGCGACCATGCCCGCACAGCCTATTACGGTATCGAAGCGTGCGAATACCTCAGCCAGTTGATCGATAGAGTCGTGCACAAGGTCTGCGGCCACCATCTGGATGCCTAGGCCACGAAGCCCATCGATTTCGGCCTTTTTCTCAGGCACTTGAGTGTTGATGGTCGAGTCCCTGAGAAGGACGCTGATTGTGGAACCGGGCGCGCGCACTGCCACGCTCGCGAGATTGCGCAAGACCGGGAGCCCAAGCTCACCGGCGCCTAGAACCAGAATGGATTGCGGGGAAAATTGGGTCACTTCGGTCATGATTTCTCCTGAGACCTGTTGCCTGTAAGATGAACCAATGCTTGCACGATTAGGCAGCGCTCGTAAGAAGGCACACCTGTGATACCAGACAAAGAAATGACCGATCAGGAGGCTCTCAGCCAGGCAGAGATAATCTGCCGAACGTTGAGAGAAGACGATGATGGTGTCAGACGGGAAGTGCTTGCTCATGCAGGCAGCCGCTGGTCGTTGGGCATCCTGCACGCCTTGGGGGTGTACGGCACCATGCGTCATGCCGAAATAAAAAGGCAGATGACTGGTGTAACTCAGCGGATGTTGACCAAGACGCTACGCTCCATGGAGCGAGATGGCCTAGTGGTTCGCCGCGAGTTCGGTGAGGTTCCGCCACGTGTCGAGTATGAGCTGACTCCGCTCGGTATGGGGCTGTTGGTTCGTATGTCCCCTATCTGGACTTGGGTAGTCTCGAACGTCGAGGATTTCCGCAAGGCACGGCAGATTTTCGACAGCCAGGTTGATAAGAAACCTGAATGGCAAATACCCACGTCGATTCCATTGGATTGAGAACCGCCTCGATAATCATTGCTCACACCGCCCGAATGGGCCTGCAACCATTGGCAAAGTCGTTGCTGTTCAAGCTTTCTCGCCACCTGCGCTCGCAGGCTCGCCAACCGTCCCTGAGATATTCACACGTATTCAGCCCATCGAAGCGCGTCGACTGGATAAGACTCATGATCACGGTCGGCTCGGCAGTTGCCACGCAGGGAGTCGACGACAGCCAATTGGATTGTTCAAGCGCCTAGCTGAAGGTTTGTGTACGCAACCACACTTCTACTTTTTGCCATCGGCCAACCTCGGAAAGCTTTGACCTTGCTGTATCTAGAGTCTCAAGCAGTCGCTGTCTTTCCGCACGAGAGGGGAACCAATCATCAATCTCGACGCTGCAGTGTTTGGACTCGCTGAATGCCCATCTCACGATCATGTCCGCAGCGGCTCTGCAGTGATCCGCCATGTACAGCCGCCGCCCTTCAACAGACCATCCACGCTTTGCTAGCTCATCGGTCACGTCGATGACGCTAAGGTCGCCAAGTAGACTGTGGTGTCAGGATAATGGATACCTGCCAACGAGACCTCGCCACGTCGGACTCCCGATCATAATAGGAAAGGAAATGCCACGCACCCGTGGTGCTTCCAGGATCTGGAAAATTGATGGCGGCCTTGCCTGTTATGTAGTTTTCGCGGGATGCGCGTTTGAGGTCAAAGTCGAACAGAGGCTGCTTCATGTAAGTTTCCGTAACCGAATCAGCCTTTGATGTATTCCATGCGCTTATCGATCGTCTTCATCCAGCTCTGCGATCAGCTAGACGCTTGGCCTTCGAGGGGGAGTGTTCCATTTGGCGACGGAATTTTAAACGATCATTTTTCTCTTGCTCGCTCGTATTGTGAGGCTACCCGCGCGGCTGCATAAGCGGCGGAAAACTCAGTTTGTTCAAACGCATCCTGTATGAGGCTCGCGTTGAGAGCAGAGAACACTCGATGGCCCTCACCAGGCTCAACAGCTTCTAATTGGGCACAATGGGTACCTAAGAGTCGGATCGCTTCTCTCTCGCAAGACTCGTCCATCCTGGTGCCGTGGTGGGACTCTACCAATAGCATGTAGATCGTCCAGATTCTTCTTGCAGAAGTCTTCGTCAAGTCTTCATCTAGACCTGCCATCAGTATCAGGAGAGTTATTGCCTGGAGGCCGTGAGGGGGAGCATCCTTTTTCATGGCCGCTTTGACATACCAGTGCCTCAACAGCGCAGCCAGTCCGATGTCGGATAGCGACCGCTCTATAACGAGAGCGCGAAGCACAGCAGCAGCATGTGCCAGTGATTGCTCAAATGGTGAGCGATAGTCCCACAGCGCTGAGGCTATAGAAATAAATCCGGGTTCCGCATCAAGCATTTCCACGGCTAGACGTACGCTCTTGGCCGAACTTAGTAACGGAGGGAGAAGCACCATAATATCGGGTAGATGCACAACTACACCGACACGCCACTCACAGAGTTGCGCCATTTTGCGGGCCTTATCAATAGGGGTAATCAGTCCTACCTCTACCAGCGCGGCCAAGACATCAAGTGTGCAGATTCCATTAGGATCGGACTTTCCGGCACAAAAAATTCGGAAAGCAAAGTCATCAGAGTAAAGTCTGAACCGTTCGGGCTCTGCCGCGCAGATCTCTACAATCTGTGTATTGCTTCGGCCAACCGGTGCAGTATTAGAGGCCCTGTTGACTCCTCCTGACGACGACGGCTGCAGAATTGAAGCGAGATGGGGCTTCAAGGACTTTTGTAGGCCCAGGCACTTGCCACGCATTGGACTTCCATACATCGGGTTCGTGAACTCTGCAAGCTCCTCCATGGTGGCTTTGGATATCGCAATTTTCCCGAAGAAATTGACAACGGGTTCGATCAATTCCAAATCGTAGAGTACGAGCAGTGCCGTCCAGTCCAGTAAGGGAACAAGTTGCCGTAGAGCCTCAGCACCAAGAGGCTGCCAAGCAAGCTCGCTATTCATGGAAAGATGGTACTTTCGATCATCACGGCTCGACACCTTCGCAGTTTCCCAGAGGTGCACGACATCGCAGATGGAGGACAGAACAAATCGAGGACGCCATGAGAACGGAATGACTGTGAAACCTTGCTGCAATCCGTATTCAAGCCGACTCTGGAGCGCTTCCTGATCTGCGGTTATGCCTATAAGAGACTTGAGACTTTCTACCAACTCTGTGGCAGAAGAACCCTCCCGAATTTCCCCTCTCCTAAGCATTCGAGAATTGGGGAATTTCTGGAAAAACGCATTTGCGCGTGTCTGAAATTGCTCACGATCGCTGGCAAGATCGAGGTCAGTGATCGCTAACGTGGAGCTCAAATGCATCATCAGGTAGGCGCCTTCCTGGCTCTCCACATTTTGATCCACCAAGTCACCTGCCCGAATAGCAAGCTCAACAAGCCTGCTGCTGGTCTGATCCCCAAATTGGATGAGTGTAAACAGTAATTTCACACACTCTAGCCGTTCATGTTTGGTTTCTGCGGCTTCAAATACCTTCTCCGCCGCCTCCACGGCGTCCTCAACGTAGCCACACCTTGTAGCGATAGTTACGTAAGTGTTGAGTGCAACCTGATCGTCAGTTCCTTTGGCTAAAATGCCCTGCAATCGGTCTCGTGCTTGTTCTGTTTCTCCAAGATGATCGAGTGCCAATGCTTCGAAGGCTGCCATCCGATCCCCAGGCTCAGCCCGAACCCTTTTGCTCTGACAGAGTTCTAGAAGTGCCTGCCAGTCTTTCAGCGTCACCAACGCGATCCCCAATCGGGCTGCCATCTCTGGAGAAAGCAACAAGTGCTCTGTGATTTTCTCGCATAGACGCACGCACAGCACCGCATACTCAAGATCTGTAGGATCAGCCTCCTGGAATAGGGTGAGCGCAATGCTCAGAGGTCGGCCCAGCTCTTCATAGCGGGAATGCAAAGATTTCCATGCATCTTCCTTCGCCAGCCTGCTCACCTCTAGGGCAATGTAAAACTCTGAGAGTGCGGCTTGATCTCTCAGGTCTGGATGCGACTGTAGTTCTTCGATCCACTGTTTTACAAAGGTAGGCTGAGCCATCTTATGGGCTGAAAGGGAGGCAGCGATTGCTGCGGGCCCGAATAAAGGATGGCCTCTATCCAAAGACTCTATACATGCCCTGAAGCCTTGCCAGCAAAGCCTAAACTTGCGTGTCTCGTAAAGCAGCAGGATGTTCCACAGTTGTTTTTCGGAAGACTCAGGCAATTGGTCGTTTGCCGCTAGAGCAAGATCAAAGTCTTTTAACTGGGCAGCGACGCTTCTCAAAGCCTCCTGAATATTTGGTAGGCCCGGACGTGTACGCGTCGCTTCAATGAGGTCTGCAAGTATGCTTCGGCCCTTTCCGAGTGCTAAGGCGGTTGCAGCCCATATGTCCGCAATCTGCTCAATATTTGAGTCCCAGCCCACCGCCTTGATAGAAGTGACAGCATCGGTGATTGCTGTCCAAGCACTCTCTAGCGCCTGCCGATCTACGCCAGGCAGACCGGACGGCGGGATGACGTCTTTACTGATCGTGCTGGCTGTAGCAACCGCGAGAGTAAATTTGGAGCGGGCCCTAAGTAGCAGCAACAGCTGGTAGGAATCATGAGATCTGTCGCATACATCTAGGCCCGCCTCGGAGTCAGCTAATGCACTATCTGGATCGCCGGACAGCCAGTGCGCGAAGGCTCTTGCGAACGACCTCTTAGGCTCTGGCAGGTGATCTGCAATCTCAAGCGAAAGTTTGTAGTTCCCTTGAACCGCGTGCAGCCTCGATCTAGTCCCGATGATTACGGGGGCATCGCCCTCCAGCAAGGCGTGTAGCTCTGAGAGCGATTCTGGCCTAGTTTCGAATCTAATCCGAATTTCCGCTTCCACTTGTGCTGCAAGGTATTTGGGAAGGTTGTTTTCCTCATACGCGTTGCGATAGGCAACAACTGCTGCTTGATCAGCGCCCGACTCAACGTGCCAGTTTCCGCGTAAGCACCAGTATTCGCCAAGCTCCAATTCCGTCGCTTTTGCCAACATGGACTCGGCTTGATCTAGCTGATGCAGAGCTCTCTCCAAAGCATTGATACGCAGCTCAGCCCTGGCTTGGGTCAGATGCCAAGCAAGTGTGCCCGGCGCAGGGTTAATCCAATGCTCGTCTTTGGGGCCTGCAAGGGCCTCTATGAAGGTCACGCCTCTAGCTGCAACTCCTTGAACGGCACTTTGAACCAATATCAGACGATTTTCTGAATCCAGTGCAGGATGGGTTTGTTCCGCTTTTGCGCTCAGGGCATGCCCTGCTCGGGACAGCTCATTCTGATAGCGAATTTCTTCAGAAAGGTCGGTAGATGACGTGAGACGATTTTTTACCGGAACCCGAAGGGTGACGTATTTCTGCTCCTCAGGCAGCTCAGCTACATTAACGCGCAGCAGCTCATCTCTGATCCAAACGTAGTAGAGCCTGCAATCGACAGGATCCGGATCGACGGAAAGATCACAGATCACCAAGAGCAGGGGCTCCACCGCTCGGTCATAAAAGCGGACAGTCGATGCCTTCAGTGCTATGGAAAGATATTCCCCATCCGCCGTAATGTTAGGGGAACGAGTGCCTTTCAACTGAATGCGAAAAATATCCGTTGCTTGTTGATTTGGCGTAGTTTGGACTTGGTAGTCGAAGCCATAATCGTCCGTCCCACCTAGGCTCTTTAGTCGCCAATTCCTGGGTGTACGTGCCATTAGGCAACGATCGGCATCAGCATCAATATCGTGCTGATCCCCCGTCATTGGTAGAGGCCCTTCAACTGGCATGAGGTTTCCTCGGCATAGCTAAAAGAAATTTTGGCAGCCGCTTTCTCGGCTCTCGCCCGTTTGCCCCTAGGATTGTCGGAGAGATAATCAGGAGGCTCAGCACCGGAAGCTTTGGCTCAGGGCGATGAGCCAAAACGTTTTGTATGGTCGAATCATATGAAATGGATGCTCTCTGCAGACTGGCTCGCGACATCGTCAGACCAAGCGGCACGGTTCGACTTTCGCTAGGGCTCCACGTCAGATTGAAGCATCCTCCACTAACTGAGCTTACTGCGAGCTTCACTCTTCGAATGAGCTCTCAGACCCGGCGGATTCATCATTTCGCCTAAACACTGTAACGTTTCGTATTATCGGTGTGCCGTTAACCGTTCCGACCTCCACGTCTTCATCATCGACCTCGTAATTTTCGCTCCAGGCTTCGCTGATCACTATCCTGATCAGCTGTGCAAGGTTTGATCTTTGCCAAGAAAAATCTGGAGCCAAGGCTCTTGGCCATTGTGTCTGACCTACGGTTAACACTGAGCCGCTGTGTTTCGGAATAACCCAAATGTTGCTAACTGGCTCGAAGGAGCTTTTGAAATCTCGAGGATGGACATCGTCGGTGTCCTCCTCATAGGAGAATTCCCCGTCGAATGTGATCACCACCTCCGACGTGTCTTGGAATCGTTCACGTATCTCTCTGACGCTTAACCAGTCACTCGGGCCCTGGCATGCTATCGGCAGTTCACCAATGTCTCCTCCACACTCAAGTACAACTTCTGCACATCGGGCTTTGTGAAGCTCATCAGATCTAGCCGCCGCAATAATCTTCGCCTGCTCTGTTGCCCATGCCGCGAGCTGTTCTTTAGACAGAGTTGGCAAGGCGGAATCGCGAGACGCAGTTAAGGTTTCGCCTACCAACAAACCTTGAATGTTAGACATCCGAGACGCCCTAAGTCCTCCGATCGTGACCCATCCTCCATCAGCGCCGAAGAAACTACTTGGTTGGATAAATGCGCGACCTAGCGGTTTTCCAGTCTCATCAAGGATAGGTCGTATCGCGGAAATGCTCGTCCCATGCCTGTGTCTGTTTGACATTCCAAAGGGGTTAAGTCGGCTAAGCAAATCTGCATCAGGTAGGTCAAGCCAATCGCCGGAACTTACCGCTGGAAAACTTTCACCGCCTTCTTCAACCTCAATCGAAACGTCTAGGTTTGGCGCTATCGATGCAATGAGCTGTTTTAGAGTGAGAATGTTTTCGCCAGATTTACTGTTGAAAAGTATTCCCCCTTTAGTCCGTGGATCGGCCTTCAGCAAAATCTCAATCCTCGTCCCCCCGTCGACTGGTGATTGACCCCGTATCGCTTGGGCGAGAATGGGGCGCGATACAGTGCCATCTCTAAACTCTAATACGCGAGCGGCGGCTTCGCCTAAGTCAAAGCGGCGAGAAATCACCTTTACTAAGGAACCAATCATAAATACCGAGAAAAAGCCGATTCCATATCGTCCTATCGCGTTCATACCCTTTGCGATGAGACCAGGAAACTCCTGAGCTGCGAGTGATGACCGCCAAAATGATGTGCCGAAATCAATCAACGGGCCGGTCAAAACGAGCTCTGACATCCCAATACCATTGTCTTCGACGGTCAACCAGTGGCCATCCGTTTTTTCTATGAGGGACACCACTATGTTGCCCCAGGTATCGCGTCGTCCGGCTTGATAACGTCTACGTGCTTGGATGGCGTCGGTACTATTTTGGATGAGCTCCCTGATGACTACAGTCGGGTCGTCACCATAAAGCTTGGCGCCCCCCAGTGTTTCAACAACTTTCGGGATGTCTGAAACTTTTAACTGCGTATCAACCGGACGCCATCCTCGGGTATGAATAGTACGCGCTAACGATTCGGGGCTGCCGGCGCCCTTGACTCGCCGGGCTCGAAAGAACAATCCCTTTGCTCTGTTTTGCATCAACAAGTCTACATCCTGCAACTCGCGATTCACCGCCGAGATCGTGTCATATGCGAGCCACCAGGCGTCCGCGTCGTCGATATCGAAAGGTGCGCCAGCGGTGAAGACCACGGCTTCATGCTCGATATGGGGCGCAGCTAGCCGCTCTTGGAATGACCAATGCAGGGCAGATATGCCTTTGGGGTGTGATATCGCTCGCAGAAACCTCGGAGCTCTGCGCTGATCCAAATGGAGTGCGTCGGCAATACGGAGTAAACAAGCGAGTTTCACGCGGTCAATCTTACTCTTCGTCTTGCCTGCAAGAGCACCAAGATCCTCCGAAAGTTCCTGCTCCACTCGTGCTACCGACCACCAGTGGCTGTGCGCGATGAGTCCGATTGTCTCGCCATAAAAAAAGCGTACATCTGCATCGTCAATCAGGTAAAGCGTATCTCCGTTAACGGACGGCCAGCCTTGAGTTGCTAGCTTCTCAGCTTGTTGGGCATGCAACTGGCGTAAGACTTCAGGTACAGCACGGTTGACGATGATTGGTGAAGGGTTATTGACCGATTCGGGATCATGGTCATCTCCCCCAAGCAAAGCCGTCACGGTATCTTTCCATGCCACGGTCTCCCTCAAATCCTCAAGGCCGTTCGGATAAGCGGCAAGACTCATAGCCGAATCGTGCAGAAGGACACTCGCCCCGAAAACGAATGCTTCGGCAGGAGAAATTGTCAAGGCGCCTTCTGAAACGAGCGATGCTGTCTCCCACAAGGCGTCTAGGTGACTCAAGTCGTGGACTGTCATGCCTGGCATAGCTGCTACGATCTGAGCGACCAGTTGGCCCGCTTTTTCACGCATGGCTAGGTATCGTTCTCGGAAAAACTCCTGCTCAGCGGTCGTAATGTCTATTTGTGGATTGACGAAAGCGTGGCGCCACAACCAGGTCAAACGGAAATCAGAGACAGCAGACATAGTGATCCTTCCCCTAAGTGCTTCCTTGGTGAGCGTAGACCTAACTCTGCATCGATCAGTTGGCTACCCCGTATTGGTTAGGTTCGCGAACATCTAGCATGGTCTCACAGGCAGGTGGCCATCATAGCACCTTGACATTGAGTGCAATGCGGAGGACGCCAGTGAGTTCTTCTGTAGTCTGCTCTTTTACCTAGCCGGAACTAAGACTCATGGACGTCTATGGCCAGCGATCACACTGATTAACAACAGAATTTTCTCGCGAGCTAAAGTTTTGCCGTCGCGAAAACCGTTAGGTATATAAAACCATGCGGAGTGCCGGCAATGAGCGTAGTACCGATCAAAAACTCTCGGCCATTTTATGTGCCGCAAAGTGTCGAATTTACCCACCGGGCAGTCAGTCATGTATCTGCCACAACGGAAGACGGTCGCACTGTCGATATGTCGCTCGGATACTCGCGATATCAATTGAGTGCTCGGCAGGCCGACGCTATTGCCCAGGGGCTATTGATGTCTGTCATGCGCACAGGCTTGGACATTGCGAGCATGCCTTGGGACGGCGGACGTCTCGTGAAAATATCTCCGCTCTCTGGAGATCTAGGGGCTCCCAAATTTTCGGACGATACGATCCATGGTAAAGGCGCGTCGTTCCGATTTTTCGGCGTTTGTTGGACATATGAAGGTGTAGGTGCAGACCCAAACTATCCGGCAAATGCGCTCTGCATCCGGACTATGCATGACGGTGGGATCCTGTTCGGTAAGGGCAATGTCGATTATCTGCTGACTGGTGAGCAGGCGTACCAGCTGTTTCAAAGCCTCGCTAGCTGCGCGTATTCACTTGAAACCAGATCTTGGATGGTCTGGGACAAGATTATCGAATGGCGAACCGGCTCGGACTCAGATTTGAAGGATCAAACACTCGAGGAAGAGATGCTCCTCAAACATCTCAAGCTTTGCGAGCTTAGCTCGAGGCGAAAACGTGAGGCTAAAAATATCGGCGATTAGTGAAGGGGGATCCGGCGATGCCCATTTTCCGTATTCATTTGTCCAGATTTACTCATATTCCGGCAAAAGTTGTGTCAATGAGCTTTCATCAATGGCGGGTGGAGCTTCATTTGAGGTTCTGATCGGATATCGGGGAATGTGCAATGCCAGTTATTTTGCAGGGCTCAACATGGAAAAAATGGGATCTCCACGTCCACACCCCAGAGTCGTTGGTTCACCACTACCCCGGTGAAAAGGAAGCGGCGTGGGAGGCTTTTCTATCCGATCTAGAGGCATTGCCACCTGAGTTTAAAGTTTTAGGCATCAATGACTATCTGTTTGTAGATGGCTATGCCCGCGTTTTGCAGGAGCTGCAGAGGGGCCGTCTTGCGAATATTGAGCTTGTCCTTCCCGTTGTGGAGCTTCGACTAGATAAATTTGGTGGCATTCTTGAGCAAGGCGACGAGGGATACAGGCCTTCGAGTTGGAGTCGTATTAACCTCCATGTTGTTTTCGATCAGATCGACCCGCAGCTTATTCGCGAGCAATTTATGCCTGCCATCTCTCATGGGTACTCCCTGGTACCTGGATCCCCTGGCGAGCGATGGGCTGGTGTCATTACAAAGGCCAATCTGATTGAGCTTGGGGAGCGTGTCGTTGCCTCAATGCCAGAAGCTATGAGGGGGAGAGCTCCCTCACCTCTAAAGGTCGGTTTTAATAATCTCAACGTTAGCTTTGATGCAGTTCGCGCTGCTCTCAATACGCAGCATTTTCATGGTAAGCACATCATTGCGGTGGGCAAGAGTGAGTGGGACAGTCTGCGCTGGAATGATCATACGATCGCGGACAAGAAAACGATCATCAACGAAGCAGATCTAGTTTTCACTGCTGCAGCCAATCCCGAGGCTTACGTGAGGGCTCGTGATGGGTTAAAGGCTGCTCAGGTCAACGCGCGCCTCCTTGACTGCTCAGATGCGCACTCGCTTAGCACATCGGGTGACAAAGACCGTGTTGGAAACTGTTTCACTTGGATCAAGGCTGACTCCACATTCCAGGGGCTCGTTCAAGCGATCCATGAGTTCGATGATCGCGTGTACGTCGGTGATGCCCCGCCTAAGCGAATGAAGGTTGAACAGAATAGAACCAAATTCATAAGCTCAATAAAAGTGGGAAAGGTCACAGACTCGGGCCTTGCCGAACCATGGTTCGACTTGGACATCCCGCTCAACCCTGATTTGGTGGCAATCATCGGTAACAAGGGCAGTGGTAAAAGCGCTCTATCCGATGTCATCGCGTTGGTTGGCAACACAAAGCACTACGCGAAGTTTTCATTTCTAAAAAACACCCGGTTCCGTAGCCCAAAACGCAGATTTGCGGAACATTTCTTGGGATCCTTGACTTGGCTAGATGGCTCCGTAATGGAGAAAATCTTGCAGGAGGATCCTGAGCCAAGCAGCGTCGAGCGGGTTAAGTATCTTCCGCAAAGCTACTTGGAAGACTTGTGCAATGAATTGGGTGAGGGTGGATCTACAACGTTTGATGCAGAGCTGCGAAAAATCATTTACTCCCACGTTCCCGAGGAGGAGCGGCTCGGCAAAGCGTCCATGGATGAGCTCTTAGATTTCAAGGTTGCAGAAATTGAGCAGGCTCGTAAAGGCGTTAAAGAAAGCATCAGTAAGATCAACGCGGAAATCATTGAGGCAGAACGCAGATCGACAAATGATTTCTTGAGGTCGCTACATGAGTTAGTGGTGTCCAAGCAGGGAGAAATCGCTGCGTTGGAGGAGGCCAAGCCCCAGCCGGTGCTCGACCCGAGTGCTTCACCTGAGGCTCTGGCTGAGTCGAAGCAAGCCGCTCAGCAAGTTGAGGTTCTCGAAGATGAGGTTCGAAAGATTGAGGCTGAGGAGGCGGCGCTCAAGAACACGAGAGCTACGGCACTTAAAAGAGAAGCGATCGCCAAGAGAGTCTCCACCGCCCTTACTAATTACCGTAAGCAGCATGCGACCTTCGTTGCTGAACTGAAAGACCTACTCGCTGATCTTGATGCAGAGTTGCCAATTGATTCCTTGTTGCAGTTAAAGGTCGATTCAGGGCCGATTGAAGCCATCGCTGTAGCGGCACAAACGCAGGTCGCTGCGATCGATGCCGATTTGAAAAATGAAGATCAAGGTAGTATTTCGCAGCGAAGATCTCTTACGACGGCCCAGTTGGTTGAGGCCAAAGGCATGCTTGGAGAGGCGCAGCGACTTTATGTTCTCTACAAAGAAAATCTAGCGAACTGGGAGCGCGCTAAGGCAGAGCTGATTGGGTCACCTGATAAGCCAGGCAGCCTTTTGCAATTGCAAGCCGAAATAGCGTCTCTGGCGCTTTTGCCGGAGCAGCGAGCGAGGCTCCGTGCCGAACGCTCAGAGAAGACTCGGGAGATGCATGGTTTGATTCAGGCCATGGTTGATGAGTACGGTAGGCTCTATCTTCCTGTGCAGCGCTTCGTTAATTCGGATGAGCAGAGAGAGCTCAATTTACCTCTGGATTTTCAAGTTCGGATAGAAGAAAAAGGCTTTTCCGAGCAGCTATTGAGGCGCATTAACCAACGGGTCAGAGGTTCTTTTATGGGCGTCGACGAGAGCTCCCAGAGGTTGCGTAATCTGCTGCTTGCTTCCAATTTCGAGACCCCAGACGAGGCGGTGGCCTTCGCAGATATGATTGATGATCTGCTTCATTTCGATCGTCGAGAAGGAATGCCTGAGAGGGCGATTCTCCTGACCGACCAACTCGCACGAACCGTCACTGCGCAGGATCTTCTAGATTATCTGTACTGCTTAGACTACTTGGCTCCTCGATATTCTTTGACCTACGAAGGGCAGGAAATAGGCCAGCTATCACCTGGCGAACGTGGACTGCTGCTTTTGGTTTTTTACCTTTTGGTCGATGAGGATGACATACCGATTGTCATCGACCAGCCCGAAGAGAACCTGGATAACCAGACCATTTTTCGCGTTCTGGTTAAGTGCATCAAGCGAGCGAAAGAACGCCGGCAAGTAATTATGGTGACGCACAACCCGAACCTCGCAGTGGTTTGTGATGCTGAACAGATCATTTATGCGGCATGTGATAAGGCTGCGAGCCGATTCGATTATGAAGCCGGTGCGATTGAGCATCCTGACATCAAAGCCCGAGTGGTCGAAATTCTTGAAGGTACGGAACCGGCTTTCAAGAACCGGCAGGGTAAGTATCGATTGCAATAGACCAATGGCTTTGCGGAGCATCGTAACGGATGTGCTTAGGGTAATGGCCCGCCTTTGCGGGCTTAGCCATGGGTATGCTGATGGTATGAGTAGGTATGTTAGGAGCCAAACCGGGCACTCATTACCTGCGACGGCCTATACGAGCTGGTTTTTTTCACTAATGGATTAGCTGTTGAAAGCACTTCCTATTTCGATGTTTGAACTACTCGCCCTGGCGCTGCCTTGGGGGCTTAGCTTCGTCGACCACTATCCCTATGAAGGCTGCGCCGAGGAGGAAGGATGGATTTCCGACGATGGCGCCACCTGGGGGGTGGTCTGCTATAGCCCAGAAGCAAACACTTATTCTAGCTTGGTGGTCAGGCGCAGAATCGATCTCGTTTGGACGGTCATATATGGCGTAGGTGGCTTCGCACTATTCGAGGAAGCTAAAGCTCAAATTACGAGTCGATTGGAAGAGGGAAGGGCTCTTGAACCGTTGCCTCCAAGCACGCCTAGGCGACAACATCTTTTCGCAGGTGCTTCAGAAGATGCTGGCTCACTCTTCAGGTTGCTAAGACGAAAATCAAAAGCTCAGACAGCTTGGGTGTTAGGCCATCTCTACCTTTCGATGCCTAAGCCCGATCAGAACTTCGTAACCGATTTTCGCTCGAGCAATTCCCACACGAGACTATGGGAGCTTTTACTTCTGGCTTCCTTTCGTGAGCAGGGATGTTTTGTTAGTCAGGATCATCCCTCGCCGGATTTTCATATACGGCGCCGAAGCGGTGATGGAGCCTGGATCGAAGCTGTTACCGCCAACCCACCGGATGCGGATAGGTATGATCATGTTGATAGCCCGCTGGCACCTATTCCAAACGATCCTAGAGATCGGTGCATGGGAGGGGCGGCAGTCCGCTTCCATAAAACATTAAGAAGCAAGATCGATCGGCGATATGACCAGTATTCGCATGTTCAAGGTCAGCCTTTTGCGATAGCCCTTGCGGACTTCCATGCGCCGGGATCGATGATGTGGAGTCGAGAAGCGCTGATCACCTATCTGTACGGCGAATACGCAGAGGTACAAAATCTGGATGGTGTGCAAGCCGCAGTAAGCGTTGCCGTACAGGCGCTTTTGGATAATGAAGGCACCCCTGCGGGCCTATTTCGTTCCGGGGAAAATGACGGCCTCTCCGCAATTGTCTTTAGCAACGGATGTACCATCGCCAAGTTCGGGCGAGTTATGCAGACTATGAGTGGCATCGACTACGGTTTCACGCGCACCCGCGTCGGCATGATTTTCGATCGGACACCTGGCGTGTTAGAGGGCATTCCATTCTGTCTTGACGTCAGCAGTCGAGAGTACCAGGGGCTTTGGCCCCAACGTTACGAGCCTTGGTCAGCTGAGCTCGAAGTCTTTCACAATCCCTTCGCTACGTACCCTTTCCCTAAAAACGTTTTACCGGAAGCGCAGCATTGGTTTCGAAGGGACGGATCAATTGTCTGTGAAGCTTTTTACGAGACGTCTGTTCTTTGGTCGGAAACTCATGTAACGAACAAAAACTAAGCTGGCGGGCCAACAAAACGAGCTTGGGTTACCGCCAGATTTTATCGATCAAATGTCGGTAAGCTTTCAAAACAGACGGAATGGATTGGTGTACTTACTGGCTTTTCGCAGATACCTGGAGGCTAAACGCATCCCCGCACCTACAAATTTCACTTTTTGCAGCGTCCCCTGCCGATCGTGGAGAAAGTGGAACTGGGCATCCAGCTTTGAAAGTTCGACCAGAAGCAGCTGGCGGCCTTTTTCATCCAAGTGGGGGTTACAAAGCTCATCGTCGATTGCTTTTCGGTAACCACGGTACTCTCTCTTCATCGCCTCAGTTCTCCAAGCTGACGTCACCGGCATGACAAGGCAGAGTAAAGCAGTCCCGTCGAGGGCAGCGGCCACAGCTGTCGTGCTGAGCAAGCCATCGCGCCATAGACCTCCTATTATTAGAAAGGGGATGCTGACGACTACCGCCAGAAAAACTGGTTGGGTCGGGTAAGCCAGCAGTGGATGAGGGCGATACCGTATTTTTCGCATAGAGCTTCCAAGGCTTTGATAGATGATGAGATATTGGCAGTTGTGACAATGCTTGTCTTGCTAAGTGGGTGCTCAAAAATTCAGAGTCAGGAGCGTAGGCATTGAGGGCATTTTTACTTTTTATGATCCTGCACTCCTGAAAACATCAGGGTTTACCCAGCTCGCTCACTCAGGTCGCGGCATAGGTAAACACCTTCAAACTTGCGAGGGGCGAACATGACGATTCCGACGCCATGGGGTGTAATTTTCAAAGCGGGAGCATGGTGCTGGCGTCGCATCACCATAGCGCTGCTTTATAAAACCTATTCCGAGGCCCATCAACGGTGGACGAAACGTAACAGTTTCGGCGCTCGGTGGGAAAAGCTTGGAAAACATGTCGAGTATTCTCTCTATCTAACAAAGCCGACCGACGCTGAACCTCGGGTTTCCAAAGTCGCTTTCCGTGCGGTCGATGCTACGGTAGTGAGATTCGATTGCGTATTTGAGGCTGAGGGCGCAGGACTTCGATATCAAGATGCGATAACCGTACATGAGCTAGATCGCTCGCCGGTCGTTTTCAACCTCACGCGCGTTCCTTCGCAAGATTTCCTATCGCACCTCAAGGGTGATATCCGATTTTCCGTGGAGAGCTACCAATTCCGAAAATGCTCGGTAGCACTAGAAGGCAATCAGATACCCGAGTTCGATTCGCTTACCTCGTATCTCAGTCATAACTGGTTGGTAAGTGACACTTGGAATCGCCGGTGGGGCACTTTCTGGAATTGCAATTCGATCACTTACGCGAAGCAAGAAATTGAGATTTATTGGAAATGGGGTTTTGGCACTCGGGGCGGATCTGTTTACACGCCGGGATACAGTAGAACAAATTCGAAGGCACCTTTTTGGTCTTTTGGACGCAGAACGGTGGTTTGGGTGATGTCCAGACCTTGGATCCTAACGATGCAATTCTGGATAGCCATCTGGTCGCGTCAGTTTGTGTTGGATGAGAATGACCGATTGCGGCGTCGATAGTTTTCTGCGTAGGGGTGGTCGCTACCTATTCACCAGACCTTTATATCGTTCTCGAGACTCCAGGATCTGATCCCTGAGCTCTTCAGGATCAATCCTCATGCCACCACGAGGCGTGACCTGAAGCGTCTTTAAGCGGTTCGCAGCCTTGATGAATTCCCGTTCCTCTGCCTGAACCCACGCGGGCCGCTTGTCTTTCCAAAATAGCCAACCCATTTGCCCGGCCTCATCTTTGATCGGATGCTCAGCAGTATGTGGGAGCAGCCGCCAATGTCCAAGCTGGGAAGTGAGCTTGGTCATCATTCAAGCAGAGCGCGCAAATCAGGATCATCGAAGAACGTAAGAATGGAGCCTGGAGGGCGAGACCAGGTACCTGGTGGGGCTCGGTTTGCGACAGCGGCTTCGAACAGACACGCCCGACCGTTGGGCGATGGATTATTTCTCCACCTTGCGCTGGTAGCTGATCGGGACATCCCTCTGATTGCTCCGGCATAGGGATTGGGCAATCAAGCCCGGCACTCGAAAACCTGAGGTTGGAGTGATGCTGAAACGCCATCTTGATGGTGTATATTCGGCCACGGATAGACGGACGTACCTGAACCCAGCGGCCTTGTCGAAAACTGCTAAGGAGAGCTCCATTGAAAATCATTTATAAAGCCCGTGAGAGTCGTCGTACCAATCCTTTGCCTGAAGGTGAAGACGACGTGTTGGAACTTCTCTCCAACGATTGGAACGACTACGGGTACGAAACCACTTTCATGACGACCTGTAGGATTGCTGGCGAGAGGATACAGCTGGGTGCAATAAAGATTCTTTTTGAAAAGTCCAACTCCCGTCGCTATTTGAAGGAGCTCTTGCAAAATGGATGGGATGGATCATTTCCAATCCCAAACGAATCATATATTTCCACACCTGGCGAAATCACCTTCTACGAGCAGCTTGTAGGAGCCCTCTCTCCTAAAAAGGCTGTCAAGGCCGCTGAAGCGTTGCGAGATGCGAGTTACTTGATTCATGTCAAGGATGATGCCAGCGCGCAAGAAATGATACAGGAAGGGGGGTTTAAAGACTCTTTGCAACGCGAGCGCGGATCTATCGATGCATTTAATAGTGGATGGAAGATTCTGGATCAAAAGTCCTTAGCAGCTCGCGATGTTGACTTTAGTTTCAAGGATGTATTTGGTCAGCGTTCTAGTCTGACATTTAAATTTGGTGTAGGGGAAACATCGCTTCCAAGGGATATAAACGTATTGATTGGTGCAAACGGCACTGGGAAGTCTCAACTCCTTCATCAGATGGTGAAGGCGTGGCTTGCAGATCCTAGACAAGTTCGATCTGGAGATTTCGCTGTGCCACCTGATATCAGTCGATTGATTGTAGTTTCTTACAGCCCCTTTGAGCAATTTCCAGTGGATATGGAAGATTCTAAGCTCAATGACAAGGACGCTTATAAATATTTTGGGTTGCGAGGGGTTTCTAAGTCTTCATCTCCAAAAAGGAAACTAATCACCCTTTCTAGAGACATTCCTCGGCAAGACACTGTTGCTTCTCTGGTCTCCTGTGTTATGGATGATCAGCGGTTTCGCCATATTCAAGGATGGGGACGAAAGATTGCCACCGCTGAGCGTGTGCTTCGTGCGGCAATTAAATTTGACGCTATCGCTTTGAAGTTGAAGAGCAACATAAACCTCAAAGACTTATTCGAAGATCTGGATGAGCTTGATAAGGCTGTCAGTGTCATAAAGCAAGGAGGGAAAGAGGCAAGCTTTATTACTATAACAGCTTCTAATATTCGTCACATTGACGCTAATATGTTGGAGCGATTTGTCAATGCCGAGCAAGGTGTGTTGTTCTTGGCTGACGGCGTTATACAGCAGTTGAGCTCAGGGCAGCGACTCTTTACCTATCTTGTTATCAACGTTCTTGGGGCAATTAAACGCAATACCCTTATTTTGATCGACGAGCCGGAGCTTTTTCTTCACCCGTCGCTTGAGATACAGCTTGTGGATATGCTCAAGCAGATTCTTCAGAGCTTCAACTCGCGGGCTGTGCTTGCCACGCATTCTGTCTCGACTGTGAGGGAGATACCAGCCGACTGTGTTCACGTCCTTGAGCGAACGGATGATTCTCTGATAATTAAGCAACCTCCCTTCCAGACTTTCGGGGGAGATTTTCAGCGTATAGCCTCATACGTGTTTGGGGACAGAGCAGTATCCAAGCCCTTCGAGCGCTGGATCGAAGATCAGTTGGAGGGCATGTCAGCCGAAGAACTCATCCAGTCCCTTGGCGACGATGTAAACGAAGAGCTGATCATTCAAATCTTAGCGATGGGGCGCGACCAATGGTGATGTCTCTACCGTTACCTCCACATTGCAGTGTCGGTCTTATCAGTGACGTGGTGCAGGAGCGCGAGAAAGGCGTAAATTTTGCCTATTTCACGGGTATTCAGGCTGAATGGGAAAGCAGGACGCAAGAGTACCTTCGTCACCGAGGTTCGCCCCAGTATGTGCATCAATGGCTTGGGATAACGCCATCCAGAAAAACTAGCTTTCTGACCCTCTATCTGAGCCATAGAGAAGGTAGCTCCCAGCGAGTGGTCATCGAAGATCTCAACGATCATTCCTTGAACTACTGCCCTGCATGTGGAGAGTTCGGCAGACCGAACACTTTGGATCACTACCTACCCAAAGGGAAATACCCGCATTTCTGCATAACTCCTGCAAACCTGTTTCCAATGTGCGACAGATGCCAGAAAGAGAAGGGCGAAAAAACAGGCACAGTAGCCGAACCCCGATTTTTCCTGCATCCCTATTTCGATGCCTTTCTTTCCGAGCAGATATTACGAGTAATAATCGAGCCACCCTATAATGCCCCTTCCTTCCGGATCGCAATATCAAGCGCGCTCGATGCTGAACAGACTGCTGTGGTGGCGAGCCACATTAGGGAACTGGAAATCGAGGCAAGGTTTGCACACTTCTTCAAGGATGAGATCGTTCGAACGTGGAAACAGGCGGCTAAGATGCGGTCTACAAGGGTTCCAATTGAGCTTGCACTACAAATGTTCGACGATATGTATGAGCAAAACACTTGGCAGCAGCTCTACCATGCATCGGTGCTAGGCAACGCGGACTTTATTGATTATCTGCAGCATGGAGACCTTCCTGAGGACGTTTAACTTACTTATACGGTTGTGAAAATCAATCTCCGCGCGCCTCACCTCCACATGGCACCAATTTGCGCAGCCTCATCAAGGATTAGGGGGGAGCAATATGGGGGGAGTCGCGTCAACTCTTCAAGCTGGGAAGTGAGCCCTGTCATCATGCAAGCGGAGCGCGCAGACCATGATGGTCGGAGAGCGTAAGGATGGAAGCCCGGAGGGCCGAGCCCCGTCATCACGGGGCTCGGTTTACGACAGCCGCCCCCAGAGGGGTACGCCCGACTATTGGAAATGCAAAGATTATCGAATAGCTCGTTGATCAAATGACCGAGGCACTACGCCCAGCGCACAAAGATCGTATGTTCTGCGCAATGCCACCTCGTCACCAGACGAGACCCTGACATGGGTAAAGATCGTCGACAGAAAGCGTTTCCTTTCGCCGTTGCCGAGCTCAGACCAAATTCTAGGCTGTCCTTGTGCATCAGGAATCGCCAACCGGTCGAGGAGATACTCTTCCAGGCTGTGCAGACGTTGTTGGCCATCAATCAAAATTTCACTGTTTTCGGCCAATGCCCTGCTACCGATCACTGGCTCGTACCAGTCATTCGTGAGGTAGCTCCCCAGATCCCCGCCCGACCATACTGCAGAGATGAAGCGAGACTTCTGACCGAGGTTCCACTCCAACCCACGCGCCCACGATGGAACGGGCATGCCCATAACGAATCGCGCAGCCCACGGAAACTGCTCACGAGCGGAGGAGGGGTCTACGAGATACTTTTCCCAGTGGCCCACTAAGACCTCGATGGGACAATGACTGATGGTCGTGGGCAGAAGACGCTGCGGCATATGAATGTGTAGGTCTGATGTTCCGCCGTTGGCGTAGCGTTTAAAAAATGGAGTCATGGTTTTCCTGGGGCGTTCAGATAAGGCGAAGTGTTCGATTCAATACCGGTGCATCGCCAGGCGTCGACCGTTTCGATGATCAACAGATCTCGTTCGATAGAAACGTGGATCTGGTCGCTATCGACAAGCGCGTGCACATAGCCTTCGATGTAGGATGCTGCCTTATCGAATGCGGAAGGTGAGTCGGATGACTCAATGTAACTAATCAGTCGTTCCCAGGTTCTCCGCTGACGGTTGCCCTGGATCGTCTCGGGAAACGATATCGCTCCCCGCAGAATCTGAATGGATGAAGACATTGATTGGGTCAAGGCTGATTTCTCACCGTGTACATACAATTGAAAACGGTGTGTTTTGGCAAAACTTGAGCTGAATGAAGGATTTTTGTGCAGATGCTGCAGAGACGCTAATGCCCCTTCAGCAATAGAAGGCATTCGCGATATCTGTAAAGTGGAAAGCGAAAAGACCATGCGTTCGATCATATATCACCGACCCTGACGCCTGAATCTGAGGTCTAGTGAACCAATGCGACGTTTGCTTTCAAAAAGCGCTTATCGTGATCTGCCGCTGGAAGGTGGGTGGAGTCGTACTGACCAAACAACCGATAGCGATTTACCGCGATTTTGTCGTACATCCAATCTCGCATTGCTGCTGGTACAACACGTGCAGCCTTGAGCCAGCGCCACGGGACATTTAGGCGACCTAAAATCTCGAACATCGTCTCAGAACGTATGGACACCTTGTTGTTTGAGATGAGAACAATGGTGTTGAATTTGTCCTGCGGCAGTCCGGCCCACCTCAAAAGCTCTTGGCCCTCAGGCGACTGAACCGCAGCGAGCTGAATTCGGTGAGCCTTGTCATAGTGGATGATGAACCTAGCCCACCCGTTGCAGAGCTTGCATGTGCCATCGAAGAGAACTGCCGTGTCGCCCGATTGTAGGAACGGGGCAGGGGATTCGGTTTTCGTGGTCATTCAGTCTGCTGTTTCATTTACAGTTCCCTGCCTTTCGGTAGCCCGCAGATTTAGCAGCGGATTCTGAGTCGAAGGTTACCTGGTTCTTCGAGGACACCTTGTCGTAGCTTGGGCAACCTTCAGGTAGATGGTAAACGTGGCTTTTACTATTGCCAATGATGTACCCGGCTGACTCAGAGCGTGATGCGGTTGTTGTTTTTGGTGATTGCGCCGACTTTGCCGTAATGCCGATGAACACTCCGTCACCCACCGGCTTATAGCCTTGAGTCCAACTCCGTTCTTTAGTCACGAAAGGATTGGGATGCCCCATGATCGCGGTGATACGGTTATTTCGCTCCTTTTCCCAAGGCGTAACTGGAAATTGCTTGTCCCATGCCATTAGAAGCTGTTGCTGCTGGCGATACATATTAGGGTTGTATCGGTCGAAGAAGTAGAACGTCGTCTTGGATACCGATCCTTCACCTTGTCTCGCGGTTCAGTCGCACGCTTTGGCCGACTGGCGCCACGAATCTAAGTCATCGTCGAATAGGTCTGACTCGTCTCTCTGCAGTTCCGAGGCGGCGTCCGATTCCTCGGCAGGAGACGGCCCGGAGATATCTTCAGGCGACCAGTCATCTTAGAAAAGGAACATATCACGCGTAAAATCAGCGATTCCGACTTCGCTGTCGTCCAGGATGTCACGAGCAAAATGTCTGAAAATCCTGCCTCCATCAACGCCACGTCCGACATCCTTATCTTTGATTAGAAGGACAGTCCAATTCTCATACAACGCACCGGCAGCAATTTTCGCCCAGGCGAGGTGAAACAACTTATAAGTCTCACCGATAAGCATGGAGTCATACACCACGACAAGCATCCTTTTGGACGCATGCAAAAGCTTCACGGGGGAGAGAACTGCCAAGGTAATAGACTGCTCGATCAAATCGATCACCCTTGTGTCAGGTTGTCCTTCCCAGAGCACTACGAATCTCTGAATGCACACGACCTCGAGTGGCATGCAGTCAACGCCGAATAACTGCTGTGTAGAAAAAATCGTGTACGCGCCCTCACCATCATCGTTGTGAGGCTGCTCATGTTCGGTATAAAGCCAGCGGGAATAAATCATGTCGGATACCGTTTTGGCGAAGGATTTTCAATTTATATGTGGGGCGTCACTGTGGCGCGCCGAGACATCGATTGGTAATGGCTGGAAGTTAGCGGCAGAATTTGCTGTGGCATTTTGATGCTTTATCATTGGTATAGCGTCTAAAGAAACGAGGGAATGGTTTTCCCAGAAGCTACCGATAGGTCAAGGTGCTTGAGTCAAGAAGAGTGCGGCTAGGAGCGTCTGCCGTGTCGACGATCCGCAAGATTTCGTTTTATGAAAATATCGATCTAGTCTTCTACAACTCTCAGTCCAAAGCTTTTTCAAATTTCAGGCTTTGAAGTCTCATTGGTAGAACTTCAGTAGGGCACCAATCAAGCGCAGCAGAGATGCATAAATGCCAGATCACCATTTGGATGCGGAGAACATCTTTCGTGGGGTGACGCCACATCAGCTTGCGTGGTTTCAGAATTGATTGGAGAGTATTGACAACCCCTCTGGGGTAGCGCCCACGACCGTCTCCGTCTGCAACTACAGCGAATGCGAAACAACCACAATCTTGGTAGCTGTCCGCAATCTTTGTTAAACGATTTCTAAGCTCTTTCTTGCTAATTCTAGAGGCAACAATCCACCAGATTAACTCAACGTCTTCAAGATCGATCCATTCGGGCGGTATATCACAGTTGTTTTCATATTGCTCAAATGGAAGCAGGTTGGTTGGATTCAGTCTCCCTCGTGACGGCTGTCCGAAAGTTAAGTCAACTTGTTGGTTGTTCATTCATTTCTTCTTAGTTAAGGTGTAGGCGTAACAGGGCTATGAGGTGCGAAAGGCGCCATTTTTGGGGGTGTGGGCAATTGACTAGCTTGTCAGCTGTCTTTCGGCAAGAATTTCGGGTAGGTGAGCCCCACTAAAGACTATTCCGTAAGCTTAAAAGCTTGGCCCAGTCTCGCCCTTTCACTATTCGTATTAGTTTTGCGGCGGGCGCTTGTTGTTAGCGTAGTGGTGGGTCATGTTCCGGCTGATTGTGCCCATGGCAGGATTGAAACGCTTGGATACCTGCATCGCCGCTTCTGCCTTAGCTATAATAACCGAACGACGCACGACGTGTGGCGAGCGTCCACCATGGCTTACGTTCGCAGCCTTCAGCCAGCTCACGAGCTTCTTACGAAGTTCTTCAGGCTTCATCGGAGAGTTTGAAGCTGAGCCGCTGGGGAAAATGTAGTCGTTCTTTGAGCTGTTCCTCAGATTCAGTATCTGTACTGCAAGATCTACGTCTTGCTTTGACAGTGAAACTGCTCTGAATTTTACTGTTTTCTCGACTCCAAGCACCAAGTCTTGCGATTTGAACGGCAAATATTCGCTGGGCCTCATGCCTGTGAGCATTAGGGAGAAAAGTAACCGGTCTGTAAGCGAGCCTTTCTGTTCGAGAGTTTCTTTTATTTGCATAAGCTCACCTCGACTAAAAGGCCTGGTCGCTTTGCTTTGCATATCTTCTTTTGTTTGGCTCATCATCAATCACCGTCATGAGAGGGCTGCCATTTAAGAGGAGTGGCTGCGCTGACGTCAAGGTGTTTTTGCACTTTTCTCGGCGTGTGGTAATCTTTTAACAGTATATTAAAAGTAGACCCTTAATTTGAGTTTGTGGTTTTTAAAAAGTTTCTGGCGCGGCTTTTTTTATTGGCTTTTCGGTATAGTCCTAGTGGTGGGGGCTTTATTTTTTGCTTAAATTGTAAATGCTGTTGCTGCTCAGCGATTACCTCGAATGCAATTGATTAAAAGTTTGTTGATGGCTTTTGCTGTTGAATTGAGTGGCGGTCAACAATTTATATTTATAGCGGAGGCCGCTTATCCATTGTGCGAGTTTCCGTAAAAGACCGACGCCGAAATTACGAAATGTGGAATTAGCGATTGCAGGGCATGAGTGGTGACTTGAGTAGTGTTTCGGTAGATCGAGTCCTTGGTGAGGTTACGATGCGGTGGGCAGCCGGTGAGCATAGAGTTTCACAATGCTGATCCTCCAACTCTGGGAGCCGCCTCCTCATGCGAGCACGCTCTGAAACTGCAAAGTATCGCAAGTGATCGTCAGACCGAACCGGGTGGCGGGCTTGGCTCAGGTATTTTGTCCTGAGTTTCTCCCCTCGTTAAGGTGCAACGCTTAACATGCAACGAGTTGCACCTTTGCAAGCTTTGGGGCGACGACGGGCTACGGTAATATTTCATCGGCAGAGAGCCCGGATTCATTGATGTTGACTAAGGTGCAGCTTAAAGCTATCGTAGTGGCGCTTGAGGAAGTATTGGGTTGAACCTTATATAAGAGTTCGAATCCCTGGTTTCCCGCCAAGATTCAAACGAAAGCCTCGCGAATGCGGGGCTTTTGTGTTTCTGGGGTTTGGCAAGGTTGGTAGCATAAAGGCGGATCGTTTTCGCATCATTTCAGGTGGGGGGCTCGCCTGCGGTGTTGTTCTTCATATGGGGTGGGCCTACCTTTCGGCCCATGCGCGGTGACATCGTCGGCTCTGCTGTCCGCTGCTTGCTAGGGTGTAGGACGAAGCCTTCAGGCTTGTTACGCCACGTGGGTGAGCCGTTGATCTACTATCTGGAAGGCACGCCACTCTGGGTTTGCGGCGCATTTCTCTTGGTCTGCTACTACGGTCTGAGTGCCAGGAAAACCAGTCGTGAAAGTCAGCGGTCGCTGATCATCACACCGGTTGTTTTGGTGGTCTGGTCACTTCTTTCTCTCGGCTACGCGGACCGCGTTGAGTTGACCGTGGGCAGTTGGTTCGCGGGAATGCTTTTAGGTGGCCTAGTCGCATTTGCACTATTTTCTCGACGCGGTCTGACTTTGGACGAGGAGGGCAAGCACCTGATCGTGCCTGGAACATGGAAAGTTTTTGGTATCTCGCTTCTCTTTTTTGCCGTGAAATACTTCATCGGTTATCAAGCTGCCGTACATCCAGAATTCTCGGCCACTGGGGAAATGCTCGTCCTTGCTGGTACCGCATCGGGGTTTACGGTCGGCTTGTTCTGCGGACGCACGGGGGTCTTCTACTTGGCATGGCTTGCACTTCGAAATGTCCATGGAAGCAAACGCACTATTTGAACTCGCTCGTTAATAGCTCGACGCGCGCTCATAGAGAGGATCGAGCAGCAGCCTTGCAGTCCACCCGCTGTCATTCGATGACCGCCTTCGCAATCAACGACGCGAACGCCGCTGGTGTATCCACACTCATCTCGACCATGAGCCGTCCTTGGCGAAAGACAGCAATCGGCCGAGTGGCATGAGTGGCGCGACGGATGAGTTCACGCTGGCCGCTGCGGTGCAGAACCTGCGACGGCTGGCCAAATTTTCATCTCAAGGGCCACCAGTCACGGTATAGGTGCGCCTGCACCAAGCAAAAAACCTCAAATTAACCCACTAGCAGAGCAGCAAAGGTCACCGAAGGGCCGAAAAACCACTCAATGTGGTGAGTAGGTTCTCCGGTGGTGCTGGTGCCTGAGTTCAGGCAATTTGAAAATCCGACTTTTTCAACAGAATCGGCCAAAAACCGCCGCTCACCTGAGATAAATTTCGAACGTTCCAACGCCTGGAATGGGACCCTCGTAGCCGCAAAACAAAGCCTGTTAACATGCTCTCAACGCGGCGCACATTGACCTATCCGAAGAAAATCTTCAAGCGCCGCCTGATAGATCGTCAATGGCTGATTGTCCGTATTGAATAGTGCAAACGGAATCATCGTAAGATGTGAAAACGACGTGGAGTTTATCGAGTAGGTTTTCTGCCTGCAAAAGCGCTGATCCTTATTCAATATAAAATTAAACTTGAAAAGGTTTGTCCGCGTACACCAACTGGGGATCAAACCCAGACTCAGGCCCGTCAAGTAATCTTGTCCGCAAGCGCCGCCAGATGAAAACTCCGAGATCTTTATTTCTAATGCGGGCAGAGGCGGGGCGGCAACGCTGGAGCCCGCATCCTGTGCATCGGGAATAACTTTGAATGTCGCTACGTATGCGTCCTTGCCGAAGCGACTGTCTTTCCATGGGGAGTTTATTGCGTAACTGAAGCTGGAGATGATTTCTTTTGTTGCGGGTTCTGCGGGTTCATTGATTGTCGGCTGGGACGAGTAAGATGTGCAGCCGGAACAGAGTATCGCAATGCTGACAATCACAAACCCGTTGGCTATTAAGCGACACATACTCAGTTTTCCCTAACTATTAATTAGCCGACATTCCTGTCGCTTAATGCCTTATAGCATATCATCTACACGCCGGATTGCTGAATCAGAATAACATCGCAGACTGTACGCGCGGCACATCGGGAGAGAGAAAAGGCCGCCACCATGATTTCTTTGCCCCAAAGCGTTCCTGCACTGAATGTTTGCCCCGGATACAGAAGCTAAAGGGAATGAAGCTCACAGCGCCTGCTGTTGGAGCTGATAGTCCTGATGACACCGCTTTCTACGGGAAACGCTGGTCTATAAATCAATGCTGCATGGTGACGCTGTGGTTGATGATTTGATTGATAGGAAGGTGACAAGGCAAGCATTTGCAGAGCATTACAGCGGTGATGACGTGTTGGCCTTCCTGATGAGCCTGGGCCACATCAAAGCGAGGGAGAATGCATTGAAGCATGGGGTTTGAAATCATAACCTTATGATTTAAAAGTGAAAAAATCTTTATAAATGCATAAGCGCATATGTTCATTTGTGTTTTCAGCTGGATTTATGTACAGTGGTTTTGCTTCGCGTCTAGTATCGTATGAAGACAAACAGGACACAGCCTGCTTTTGGGCTGCTGAAATTTAAGATTTGAGCATTTCTGATTTATGCCAAGTCACAAGGAGATTCATATGTCTACAAATGGAATTGAGCTACCTCCTATCATCGTCACACCAGATCCCCTTCCGCCTCCACCGCCGCTACCACCAGTACCTGTTGTTGTACCAGGAGTACCTGGTGCGCAACCTCCTCCTACAGCAGATGTGCCTGTTGGGACTGATGTTGAAACCCTTCTGAGCCTCCCGAAAATCCGCTCTGAAGGATATATTATACCTATTGCGGGTAAAGCAACCCGAGCACAAGTGGATATAGAAGCCGCTTTCAATGCGAATTTTCCAAATATTGCAGCTGAAACTGAAGGAGAAGTAGCCACTGCGCTTGGAGATGTTAGCCTACTAACTGACCTGGAAAAAAAGCAAAAAGAAAAAACTGTTGTAGATGTTTTGATTGCTCAATCGCAAGATCTACTTACTAACAATAATGCTGTTGCTAATTCGTACTTTGGGCGAGATCCGCTTGCAGTAGAATTTAAAAAGAACGCAGTATATCTCGCAATGGATATTACTGAAGCTAAACGTCCAGGCACTCCGATTGAAGTCTATAGGTCCTTTGTCGCGTCTATTTCAGCTGTTTATGAAAGTAAAAAGCTGGTTGAAAAAATCCGGATTCTCACTGAAAAGTCTAATGCTTTGACCCAAGCGGTTGCAGCAGCACAAGCTGCAGAGGATGAACGTATTGCGGCTGAAGCAGCAGCAAAAAAAGCTGCAGAGGAAGCAGAAGCAAAACGAATTGCCGAAGAAAAAGCAAAGGAAGAGGAGGAAATTAAGGGGGCTATCAAATTCACTGCTGATTTCTACAAAGAAATCGGAGAGAGATATGGCGCTCAAATGTCGGCATTAGCTACAGATTTGGCTGAAACGGCCAAAGGTAAAACGCTTCGTAATGCTGAAGAGGCTTTGAAGGCTTTTGATCAATACAGGGATCATCTGGATAAGAAGTTCAGTGCTGCAGATCGTGCCGCCATCGTGAATGCTCTGGATTCACTTGATCGAGCCGAGTTGGCAAAAAACCTCAACATCTTCGCAAAAGGGTTTGGCTATACTGGCAAAGCCTTTGATGCGTATGACTTGGTTGAAGAGGTGAAGAAAAGCTATGCTTCGGGTGATTGGAACAACACTGTGCTGAAAGTTGAAACACTTTTTGCCGGCAGCGCAGCTACAGGTCTAATTGCTTTTGCTTTCGGAGTGACCGTCTCCACACCAGTTGGTATCGTAGCTTTTGCCCTGATTATGGCACTTGTCAGTGCTTATATTGATGATGCGCACGTGAAGCAATTCAACGACGCTCTTGATGCAATTTTGCCTTAAAAAAGAAGGCGAAAAGTGGCCTTTTTAGGCCACTTTTTTTAATGCCATATAAATTAAATATATACAAAAAATGGGGACTGCTAGGATCGTGCAGGCCACATAAAAGATAGCATACAGACCATTTTTTCCTGGTGACTCAGTAAATAAGCCAGTAGTCCAGAATTCTCGCGTAGTGAAGCGAAGCGCCGCTTTTTCGATTATCATCCGCGAAAAAGGGAATAAAAAAGTACTACATAAACCCATCGTTAAAAAAATGGGGTTTGTTCTTTCTACGAATGCTTCCCCTCCAAACCATTTAGTAAAAAATAAAATGAAAATTCCTATCGAGATTATAAAGTTCTTGAAATAATATTTAATATACAAAGTTTGCTCGCGTTAAAGTCAGTTTAGTTTATCGGCTGCCATGCACATATCTATAATAGCAAATATGGTTAATGGCTATGGGCTATCATCTGGAATGGGGCACGCCCTCACCTCTAGCTTGCAATTTAGCACCAAGATGAGCTAATTGTTAAAGTGATTAATTCTGTCTGCTGAATGAAATATTTTGCTAATGCGTATATTTTGTAGATTAAGTTTTAAACTATAAAAGCAAGCAGCAAGTTATTCATCAGTAACTTCTAACCAAGTGGCCAGCGACGCGGTGAAAGCCGCTTTGCTGGACAGCCAGGCCCTTCTGTCTGTCGTCTCTGAAGCGATTCTGACCCCGGTTGCTGCACTCTTGGGCGATAGCCCATTCACAAAAAGCAACTTTTGGCCGAATTCTGCCTGTCGCGAAAGGCTGAAAACGGCCAAAAGCGGACTTCCGGGTAATCCTACGAAATAATGGATTTTTCACTGTTATTATTTATGAAAACTTCAGTGTTCTCAGCATTCGCCTCTTGCTCAAGCTCAATCTGTGCTCTTTTGAGATAGCGACGGATTCGGGTGTCTCGCGTTTGAGCAGTTCGAAAGCCATCAAGTCCTAAGGACACCACAACGGCCAAAGATCCAATTGCTAGAATGTACAATAGAGCTTGCGTGGGCCAAGCTGGAGTTTTTTGAAGGTATGCGGTAAAAAGACTTACTAATGCTGATATAAGTATTACTGTAATAAAGTGTTGGTTGATCAGGAAAGGCTTAGACGGCGGGCTTAGGGTTTCGGAGTATTCGGCGATAGCTTTAAGCTTCATTGGCGTGTATTTAACCTGCTTGATTCTTTGTAGAAAAAAAGCATAAGCCAAGATGTCGGTACGCTCTGACAATCGTTGCTGAGCAATGTCGTACTGCTCGTACTCAATAGGGTAGAGCTTTGCTAGCAGCGTCTCTACTGACTTAAAAAACACCATCATAGAAACGGCCATTCCCGTCATGCATATAAACGGCCATAGAGGATTTTTGAACCAGTAAAGAGTGGACGATATTGTAATCATTACCAGCATTGTCACCAACGCCGGTAGGAGGTATCGCTTACGTCCACAGACTTTTAATCGTTCATAGCCAAATATACGATTACTTTCAACGTAGATTTTTTTTATTTGCGACCAGTTTTTATGCATTTCGTCATTCCTTTCGACAGAGACTGCACTCTATTTTCCTGAGTTTTTTCGGTTTGCACAAATTGTTTTAAGCCGTGAGCAGTCAATCTGCGACAGACAACAACTGGCCTGAAAGCTGTCAGTTATGAATGATCCAGCAGAAGTCCCTCGGGCCTCTTTTGACCTTTAGGGGGATCGCCTTTACAGACGCATTCCCATCTCGAAAGCACGAGTCTCAAACCCGAACTCTGTGTACATGCGAGCAGCACGTGCATTGAACGGCCAGACGGACAACCTCAAGTCGTGGGCGTCATTTTCGATAGCCCAGTTTTTAACGAGCTGAATAAGCATACGTCCAATACCTTTCCCCCAAAATTGCTCGGCAACACATACCGATCCAATGCGAACAACATTCAGCGGTTGCATCAGCGGCCCAGAGCTTGCTGACAGGCTGGCAGTAATGAAGGCTGCGGCCTGGTGACCGACATTCGCGATGAACACAACCTGACCCGGTTTCTCGAAAAGACCTGACCAGTGAGGAAGATCGCGCGAAAAGTCTTGGGTGGCAGCCGCGTAAATATCGGGGCGGGCAGCGTGGTGCACCGCGTTAAGCAATTGTCCTAACTCACAGATGCTCAATGCGTCTTGTACCGTTGCTGCTCGGTAAGTAATGGCTTCGTCCATGATGTGCAACTCTCCTTGATTGTGTGGGTGGTTCGCAGGGATCCCGGTCTTTGTCTCATGGCAGGGATGATATTCCAATGGCTGCTTTTGGGCTGTGGATTCAACCGGTCGATGCAACAGATTGGTTAAATCCGCAGGCCGAAAGTAGCCATTCCGGACGCTCCTGCACGCAAGAGTGATCGCCATGCGTTGAAGGACTATCCATCAGTCATTTGATATGTCGGTAGACCTTTGTTGTACGGACCGAAAATCCGGCCCCCTCATATAAACGATGGGCAGATTCACGATCTGGATTGGAGGTTAAATCCAGAGTTCTCGCGCCGAGGTCACGGCTTTTTTCTATTGCTGCTTGTATGAGTGCTTTGCCGACCCCTTGACCTCGAGCACTGGCATCTACTACGACGTCTTCGATCCAGGCACGAATACCTGTCGGAATGCGAAAATGAATCAGGGTTAGCGCCCCCAAAATGTTTCCTCCACTTGCTGCTCTCACTACCAATAAATCGGAGCACTCTGAATCCACAATCTGCTCCAAATCTTCCATTGTCATCGCTTGAGCGTTTCTGGAAAGCTGTGGGAGAAGGTCATTCAAAGATCTGAGCAGCACAGGATCGGTTTCTTGAACCACCTCGACAATAGCGGATTGATTTTGTCATTAGAGATCCTCAAGTGAAGGGTGGTGAAACTTCAATGGTTCAATTCGACACACTACCCCGCAGGGTCTGCGAGTGACCGCTTTTGGCCGATTGTGTTGAAAAAGTCGGCTTCGAATTCCACGGCAGAAAAGTACGCACCTGAGATTGAAATCTGAGTTTTGGGCAGAAGGTTCAGGCCTCGGATTTCACGTAGCAACGTGCAAAACAGGTGTTTTCACCCAATCAGTATTCGAGCGTTTTGGGTAAACCGACTTTTTCAACACAATCGGCCGATTTCCGCCACTCACGACAGGCCGAAATCGACCCAGCGCAGCCTTTCTGCACCGGCAGAAGTCGTCCTGCATGTGACCATTCAAAAGTCCGGGAACAATCTTCCGACTTTGTTCAGCCCCACAAGACGAATGAACCCACGCGGGCTGACAGGCTCGGACAGGTAAGTACCGTCCCTCGGATTCATCGCGATTGTCTGCTCACCATTCCACCAAAGCAGATCTCCGTTGTCAGAAATGCTCCATAATATGTAGCTGGACAGATCAAGGCTGTGCCAGCGCTCGGATTTTATGAAGTCCCAGCCAATGTTCTGCTTGCGCAGATTGAGGTTCGGGTTGTCTGAATCGTCCAGAATGGAAAAAAAACCATAGGGACGAGCCCCGAAATCCTGAAGCACCGCCTCCAGTTCAGCCTTTACCTTAGGCATTTCCAAAATTCTTCCTTTTTAAACTCTCAATCTGATGCCGCAATATAGCTAATGAGGGTGCCTTTAAGTAATTCTCGTTGGTAGCGCCTGATAGGCCCCTGGTCATGGCCATCGCACCCTATCATGGCAGGCAGGAGACGTCCCAATGCGGACAGTGGGTTTAGAGCTCAAACGCAGGACCGCTCATCCTCTTGATTGGCATCCGTACTCACCCCATTTTAGCTCTGCGTAGGATATTTAGTCTTGTTCGGAGAAGTCTCCGGTCGACGCAACAGATTGGCTAAATCGTTCAGCAGTGTTCGTAAATCTAGTGTTTTTCGAGGGCGATCAACCCGGCGCAAGTCAGCAGGTGACCAGTACCGGCGAGGCACGAGGTGCGGTAGCCGTAGCGCGTGGAGTTGCTCACGGACAACAGGTTATTCGGGCCGGGTGCCATATTCCGGGTGAAGGAGGCGGGGACGAAAAGGGAGAGGGTGGCGAGGTACATCTGAACTTCGGTATCGATTGGGCAGAGGTGGCCACGAGGATAAGAAATCGGCAAGCGCTTTAACAACTGACGAGTTCAAGTGCGCGGGTCCAGCGTCGATGAAGAGCGGCTGGTCCCGCGTGATTCGGAGATCAATGCTTTATGGCATCACACTCGTTACGCAAGTTGCTGTCTTGAATGTTGCCGCAGCTTTGACCGTTGACTTTGGCATTGCAGTAAGCGCGTTGATCGTTGTCACTGATGTTGCCGCAGCTTTGGCCATTCATTTCCGCCGAGCAACTGGCCCGAAGGTTGTTGTCCCGGATATTGCCGCAGCTTTGACCGTTGACTTTGGCATTGCAGTAAGCGCGTTGATCGTTGTCACTGATGTTGCCGCAGCTTTGACCGTTCATTTCCGCCGAGCAACTGGCCCGAAGGTCGTTGTCCCGGATATTGCCGCAGCTTTGGCCACTGGTTTTGGCCTCGCAATAAGCGCGTTGATCGCTGTCACTGATGTTGCCGCAACCAGCATAAGCGTAGGTACTCAACATCAATAACATCGCAATGATGGCTCTCATCACTCTCTCCATGGGGTGTCAGGAAATAGCCTGACGCTGACTGATCCAAGATGATCTTGTTGCTGTAACGAGCAATCAAATTGACATCATTTTTTTGGGAAGTTCCATGGGGGGATATGACTTTCGGGCGTACAGTTTTTATGTTTCGGCGACACCTGAATCGCCCCTGGCTTCGTAGGCATGCGGAGTGACCGCTTTTGGCCGATTGCTGCCCGTCACTAACGGCAAAAATCGGCCAGAAGCAGCCACTGGACAGGCCTGTTGTCAGTCGCTAAGACCCGGCGGCTTCGATGAAGTCAACAAAGATGTTGCCTGTATGAATCCCTCAAATGTGCGAGGCAATGGTAACGGTGTGCGTGTAGGGAATTTAGAAGAGGGTAGGCGAGCTCTTGCTCTTCCCAATAACGGCGACGGTCGGCCAACCATCGAAATACAACGACCTGACGTAAAGAGAGCCGGTGATCAGATACATTACGATTAAAGAATGCTGACATGAAATGAGTGGTCAAGTGGAGTGCAATTTCCCGTTGGAGCTGATTGAAAACTGCCCCATTACTTTTGGACATCAGCCCACCTCTTCTGTCTTGGAACCACCCAGTTCGGATCGGCATTTTTGCGCTTCTGCCTCGACCCATTCAATCATCCAACCGTTCTCGAACCCTGCTGACGTTCCTAATTGATCCGTGCATTGACACAATGGTTGCTTTGGACTGGTCAGACCGTCGAAAGAGCAATCGCTTTTTCTAAGACGGCTTGTAACATCTGCTCCGGTGATTGTTCCTTGTTGGAGAAGCTCGGTGACAATTTATCAGAGTCGTTTTCAGCCGATTGCCTGAGAAGGGTGAGCGGCCCCGATTGTCCTAACTGCTCTTGGTAAAGACTTTTTATACTGTCCCTAAAGCTATCAGGGTATGCCGCTTTCTCGACCCCTGGAAGATCATCGAAATAGTCCATGATGCCTTTGAAGATTTCACTGTTGTCACCGCCGTTCGTTATATTGGCGTACAACTTGGAAAAATATGTTTCATCCTGCTTACTAAGCTCCCCATAAGCGGCATATCGTTCTGCATCCGTATAGGTTCCTGAATCATCATAAACAATATTGCTTAGCCCGTTTCGCGCCATACCTTCAAATGGGTTTGGAAGTTTTTCGGGGGGGAGCTTAGAAAGCCCAATTGCGTAATCCAGTGACTGCTGACCTAGCGCCAAACGGGCAGGGTCGTCTGTTTTGGGAAGTAGATCCTCATTATTAAGATTCCCGCCAGCAATCCGCTGCCCGAAATTGTACATATCGCTCTGACCTTTTGCATATTGTCCTTTTAAATCCCTATTGGACATAGATGTTTGTTTATCATCAGCGTTACTTAATGCGTACAGTGCCCGTGCAGAATCGGAGATCGTGACGGTCTCCGTCGTCTTGAGGGCGGCATCCCCGGAAGGTAAATTTACAGGGTTGGACGAAGGAAGCTTCTCTTGTGTAGAAAGCTTTGCCTGTGTACTTGCTTGATACGATTTAATCGAAATGTCCATGGTGATACTCCATACGCTGGAGAGAGCTCGAGAGCTATTTTCAGCTTGGGTGTCTATACAAAATATCGGATTATTTGATTTCAAATTCGACAGTGTAGTTATAGGGAGGCGCAGATTGAATGGCTGTGATATGGGCGTTGCAAGTAGCGTTATCGGAACCAGTGCTAGTGCCCATTTAAGTCCAGCTAGGAGCTTTAGACGTTGGATTGACTTGGTGGCTTGCTGCAAAACGACATTTCTTATTACCTGAAGTATAGAGGAACGGCATTCCTGAAACCGTATCCGCGACCCTGGTCAGGGAAAATGTTGCCGTTGCAGACGGCAGAATCGTACTTGGGGTGGGGGCTACACTCCCTGAAAAGTACTCGAAAGTGTACGCGGCTGGGCCGGTCGCAGAGTTCTTCACCTTCACGGTGACGATTGTGCCTGCTTGGGCAGATGCAATCATAGAGGCGAATAGAGTTGCTGCTCCGAACAGTTTAGCGAATCTCATAAATATTCCTTTAATTTTGATAATCACTATAACTCTTGTCCTTCCGCGTCGTCTTGTATAGAAAAGACAGCAAGACTCAACCTCTATAGCGGCAGGTAACCAGAATTCTTTAAGCCAAGGGTTGCTGTTTTTGACACATCGGATGAATAAAGATTTCACAACCTGCAGGAACTAACACATATCCAGCCTGTAGCCTTTCAATTTCAATAGCTTGCGCAGTGATCCTGGTTGTCGCTACCGGCTATCACCATAGTCATGGTACATAGGTTGAGTTACTCATTTTCGCCATTGCCTTTCGGCACCACTATGCTCTGCTCGTTTCGGTAGAAAAATGACCGCCTGTCGATGCGCAGAGGTCGTTGGCACGATTCAGCAATGATTTCTAAGTCTTCGGTCTCCCACCAGCGCTGACGTGGTTAATAACACATTTCCAATGTGTGAGAGTGAGAAGAGGTTAGTCGGGTAGGCCAAGCACACGATCACTCAGAAATGGAAAGCGGGAATATCGGGGAGCTCCGATCTTGAGGGCGGCACCAGTACTATTGTCGTCGACGTTAAAAGCTCAGATGCCGCCTACGTCAGCCTCACATCCAGCGCCACGAAAGTGCAGGCAAAACGGGTCAATGCGGTAGCGGTCGAGCTGAACTGGAAGCTCAATAAAGTCTCTGCAGATCAGGCAATACGCGAAATTTCTGACTGCAGGAGGGTTGACGTTATCCAGCTCCAATAGGCGCATACAGATAGCCAATTTGCAGGCAAAGCCCGCGACGGGGAGGGCGGACTTTCCCGGAGCAAAGCGATCATATCGCAGTGATCAGGCAAGAAAGGCCAGAAAGAAGAAGCTCGGCGGCGCCCGAATGGCCGGGCAGCAGCATCAAGAAAACCAGCCATACCCAGGGCAGTTCATGGCTCTGAGGCGACGCCTAAGCGCTTCAGTCTCGGTATATTCATAATCCGAGGCGCCGAGCTTGGATCGCTGTGCGTATTGCAACAAGTCCTCGATATGGTGGGAATCTGCGATTCGCTTGAATTACCACATTGCTCTAGCCGATCAGCTTCCGAAGCGGGCATCGGTACTGCCTCGATCTGCCTTTCGTACTCGGTTTTTTCTTTTGGGGTGCTGAAGCAGCCGCAGACAAAAAGCGGCGCGACTATCAGAGTCGCTATCCGAAAAGAATTCATTACCCTATTCCTTTATGCGTACGGGCGTTATATAGCCAGTGAATCCTGGTTTAGCTTTCTGCACCAGGCCCCGGGGTTTGATGCGCGTGTTCCGATCATTTAGTCCGGCAATTGCCAAGCCTTTTTATACCTGGAATTCAGCCTTAGCGAGGGCAGCCCTCGGCAATACCTGGATGCCTGCTTTTAGCTTTAGTTGCTCTATGGCGCGCGTGCATCCGTATTCGGCAGATTTTTGAAGATATCGCATTTGTTCTTGCTTAAGGTTCTGCCTCGACATCTGAGTTGAGAGACTCATGTACAGATCGGCGCGAATTGCTTGTTCATTGAGGGAACCGATTACTTTTTCCTCCTTGGAGGCGTGCGCTCTGTCGCATCTTGGCATAAGTACTGGCTGCGGGTAGTACTTACTGTACGGGCTTGTAGGTTCAGGCAATGCATCAATCAGCGTTCGAAACTCGACTGTTTTTACATCGTCGAAGCAGTAGCTGATCATTTGGAGACCCGCCGGCGCGAACCCTTTTTTAAGGCTGGATTTCAACAAAGAGCAAACCTGACCTACAGCTTGCTCTCTGGGGGCAAATCCTATTGCAAGCCAGGCGAGTCGGTATTGGGCGGCAGGATTTTCTTCATCGGATGAACGCCTGAGTAATGGGGTCGCTTCCGCCAGCAGTGAGCGTATTTTGTCTTTGAGTGCTGCGGTTGTCCCCTCCGGTATTTTTTCTTTATCGGGTAGCTGATGTTGAAGTTTGAATAGTTCGTTATTTAAGTCGTCAATTTCATCTAGCAAAGGCAGAGCCTTGAAGTACAGCGCTTCCGCCCCGGGTGAAACATCAAGTTGCACCGCGTTTGCGAGAGCAGTGAAGCAAGCCATCAAGGCTAGCGAAAGATGTCCGAAATTGCTTTTGGCCACTGCGCCATCCTCGTAGGGTGCTGCTTTTATAGAGGTTATCCAACGCCTAGTATGCCCGCTGACGCGATGCTTTTTCCATATTCATATCCACCCGTTCTTGCTTTGCGGTCATGCGCTGTCGCATTGCCTCCGCCTCCTCGATCACCGCCAGAGTGAGTGATATGCTTTGCTGTGTATCAAACAAGGAGGTGGTATGGCTGGTAAAAAGCTTGGAGCGTTCCGAGAGTGGTTCACGCCGCGTAGGCGGCTACGGACAGGAATTGGCCTGCTTGCAATTGCTATCGTCATACCCATTTTCAGCCCAGGAACGACCGTCGCCTGGCTTATAGGGCCAGCGGGCATTTTCATGGTTGGTGGGCTTCTGCCCGCCACGAACGTAAACCGATAGTGCGCAGGTAAGCCGACCCAAAGTTCATTGAACCGCTGACACCCGCCATCTCCGTATCCAATCGAAGGTGCTGCCCGTGAAGTTAGCGGTTGAAAATCCCAGTCCCGCGCTGAGCTTTTGGCGTCTTGGAATGTTTGAAATCAAATACCATTGGAGCGTCAACGCATGGAAGTGAGGACCACTCAAAACGAATACCGGAAGCCAGACAACCTGGCCGGATTGGGGCGGCGGTTGGGAGGGCAATGGATTGATTCATTAATTACCCTTTTGGTCTTATTCGCCGTGGGAAAAACGGCTGAGTTTGTTGGTGTATCGCCAGACGCGGTCGGAATCTTGGCTTTCGGGTCTGCTGCGGCGTACTACCTATTTTCAGATGCAATGCCCAACGGTCAAAGCGTAGGTAAAAAACTGCTGGGGATGTCAGTAATTGACGAGCGCAGCCACCTTGACTGCAATCTATATCAGTCGTTCATGCGCAACATCACTACGCCTATTCTGAGCATTTTTGACTGGATCTTTATTTTCTTCGGCTCACGGAAACGCTTGGGAGACATGCTCGCATCCACGATAGTGGTCCGGTTAAAGTAGCTGTGACTTTACGGGGGGAGGGTTCGAATTGCCCGACCTCAGCTAAGTCAGATTCAACCGAAAGCCCCGCGGATGTGGGGCTTTTGCGTTTCCGGCATTCGCTATCGGGTTCAGTTGAGCATGTACAGCGAGTAGGGTGTTTATGCCGAACTGAAATCGGCAATACCAGCTACATTTCAAAGACGTATTTCCTTCGGAGAAGACGCTCATGTTCAAATCCCGCTCGCTTATAGCCGCTGTCACTTGCCTTGCCTTGTCCGTAAGCTCAGTGACGGCCCTGGCCGATCCTGGCAACGGAAAAGGCCAAGGAAATGGAAAAGGCAACGCCCAAGGCGGCCAAGGCCATGGCAACCAGGGCAACAAAGGCAAAAGTGCCGGCGCGGATGACTGGAGCCGTGGGCCCAGCATCGACCGTGGTGGCGTATTAGGCGTGATCGGCGGGCATCGTGACTATTGGCGTCCAGGTCCTTCACTGCCCCCCGGAATCCAGAAGAACCTCGCTAGAGGCATACCTCTTCCTCCCGGCATCGCCAAAAAACTGGATGGCCGCTTGCTCGGCAGGCTGCCCCAATACGATGGCTACGAATGGCAGCAAGCGGGCGCTGATCTGATATTGGTAGCCATTGCCTCCGGCATCATTTACGAGGTGCTCAACGGAGCATTCGATTAAGTCTATTGGCCGGCTCAACGCTGTGGCTTTTTTGCCGAGCTTTTTCTCGTCACCTCGTTATTTTTTTACTATGATCACTCGTCTGCGCACTCAAGGAAGAGAGGCTGAGCGCCTTGAGGCTGGTAGAAATTCATGCTCGGTCATTGAACGAGTTATGACCTTTACCCAGAATCTAACGACTCAGCCAACCATAAGGACCTGTTTGGTGAAACCGATGAATAAAATGTGTGGCATCGTTGCAGTACTAGGAATTGCCCTCTCGGGATGCGCTACGAAAACGCCAGAAAAACCTGAAGTGGCTCCGCCGGAAACCGTCGTCCAGCAAGCACCACCTGAAGTCGCGCCTGCGACGCCAGCAAAACCGCCTGTGCGGTATGAGGCCACACAGGCGAATGCTCGTGCTGAGAGCTCAACTCCCGTTTCGCCAGAAACGGCTCAGTCAGAGACAGATTTAAACCAGAACCGCGCCGAGCAATGCCGTAAAGAGCTGGATGTTTTAAAGGTCTACAACAAAGCGTCTTACGATAAATACGAGGCTGAATACCAAGTCATCGCCAGCAAGACCGCTAAATACATGGAAATTAAGGACTCACTAGGTCCCGATTTAAACTATATGGTTATGCCCGCCTATCAATTTCAAATTCGTGAGTTCTGCTTCCGAGTTAAGACCCGTCTGTCGGAGCTTGTGCTTCGCCAAGCCAAATAAGCACCGCGCCATTGCGTTCGCCGCCTTGACCGCCGCCAAAAGTGGGTGCTTTGCTGCTCATCAAACACTGTTTTGAGCCGACCCACTGCACAGACGCACTACTGCGGGGACATCAAGACGGCCAGCGTCAGTTTTATAAACGCTTCGTTCTCATCAATCGTGTTCAGTGCGCCTCGAATGTTCTCGGCGACCTCGGCGGAGCCGCGCTGCTCAACCCAGTTCGATAGCTCCATGATCGAGCCTTCGAGGGCAAGCTGGTTTTCGTAGAGTTTTGACAGCAGGGAAGGAAGCAGGTCTGAGTTCGGCATGGTTGGTTCTCCGTTAAGAGCACAGCTTAGCAGCGAGCGTAACCGCAGATTTGTTTCAGGTCGACAGGAAGCTCGCGAGGAATAAATGAACTGCTGATCCCACCCGCTGCCGAAACTGCTACCCACCCAGAGGACACAGCGATGACTGAAGAAAAGCACAAGGAACCCGAGCAAGAAACCCCGGCGCATGCCACTGAGGAAGAACGGGAACGCCTGAAGGACTTCAATAAAGACGGCATTCCGCCTGGCGCTTGCTGATCCGCTCGCCAGTGAACCCGCATGGACCGACGTAAGGTGGTTTTCGCCGGTCCCAAACAAAAGCCCCGCGAATGCGGGGCTTTTTGTATTAATGGCGCTTGTTCTTGTGTTTGTGCTTATTGCCCCTGTGTTTCTTGCCGTCGGAACGGTGTTCGTCATCCGCCAAGTTATTACCCAGCGCGCCACCCGCGGCACCGCCTAAGCCCGCACCGATCGTCGATCCTGTCGTGCCGCCCAGGCGATTGCCTATCAGCGAGCCGCCCGCCGACCCGACCCCACCGCCTATGGCGGCTTCCGCTCGATTGCCCTTCTGGGCACCGACCGCTCCACCGGCGGCGCCACCCAGGCCTGCACCTACGGCGGCCCCAGTGGAACCGCCAAGCTGTTGGCCGACGATGTTGCCGAGTGCACCACCGACGCCGCCGCCGAGCGCCGCTGTACCATCTCCGGCAGCCATCGCTCCTTGCGAGATCAGAACACCCAGGACCAGGGCGGGTAGTGTCTTATTCATGGTGTGACCTCTATGGGTTGTCAGCAGGCGCTCATGGTTGAAGTACGCCTGGCATTAGGATTGAAACAAAAGCACTAAGTTCTTGGGTGGCGGGTTTCTGGCCCAGTTGGTTGTAACAAGGTGTGCCGTAAACCAGGCCCGCCGCGATGCGCCTGGATTTTTTGACGTGTCCTACCGGCTGCCAAAACGTATGATCGAAACCAGCGCCTCATCGGGTCGCTGAGTCTCACCCGCCAAAAAGGACATGAGCATGCAAAAGCACTTCGGTAATTCAGGCCTGTTCAAGGCTGCTTCGTATCACTGCAACGACACGCTCGGCAATGGCATTGCCAGCTGGGAGCTGAAAAACAGCGCGTTGAATACGAAGGAGTTTTTGATATGTCCAAAGAACTACTCGGAGTTTCTGCTCTAGGGTTGATGGTGATCGGTGAGTTTTGTGCGATCTACAGTGAAGTGGTGACCGCCAAGTTGGCCCAGGCAGGCGCCGGCTCCTGGCAGGCGTTCATCATGCCAGTGGCGTTGATGTGCTTTGCCGGGCTCTGCCTGTTGGGCGCTTATTGGCTGGGGTACAGGGCGGTGGGTGACATCTGGGTGGTCACGGTAGTGTCGGTCACCTCGTTGCTGCTGTTGGAACCGGTCGTGATCTGGGCGCTGTTCCATGAGTTTCCTGGGCGAGGCGCCTTGATCGGGTTTTGCCTGGGCGCCCTCGGCATGCTGTCCACGGTCTTGCTGTAGCGGCACATTCTGGCCCGGCAATCGAATGTCGGGCCAGTTTACGGCTTTCAGGTGGCAATAGCCCGCACCGCCGCAACGGCGGCTGAAGGTGCAAGCCGTGACGCACAGCTCAGCAGAAGAGCTGAGCCACCGACAGCAGGCAAATAATCTGCACAACCATTTGCGCTCGAATTGGATGGTTCATTGCCGTCACCCTCATATGAAGCTGCTGGTGAGTAGGCTGCGAGCGATGTCGACAAACGCGCCAAGCCAACAACGCACACAGCAGTCGCTACCAGTATAGAGCGTTAACCGAATTCTTCCCGCTTGAGCCCCTTTACCGGCCCGACGGTCTCTGGTTACAACTATCTGCCTGCGTCCACTGCACTTTTTTGGATTTCTCCGCTCTATCCTTGTCCAAGCTCCGCCGATTCCGCGCGTGGGCAGATGAATCAGATCGGGTGCCGATGGATCGCACGTTTGCTTGCTCCACCCTTCTACGAATGCGCCAGCCGTTGCTGCTGGCAGCCGTGCTGATGCTCTGTGTCGGCGGTTGCACCCAGCAACAAGGCCAGGATATCGCCAAGCAGTTCAGCAATGGCAAACCTGATGAGTTCTTCCAGACCAGTGTCGATCGTATGGCGACGCTGGGCATGCGCGATAATCTGCAAAGCCTGTACTTACTCATGAACAAGCTCTATCTGCGTAATCCCAGCCAGTGGCGCCAGTCGGGTTATCCGGATGCCGTGAGCGCTGCGCGGGAGATTCGCCAGGCCATCGAGCAACGTCGAGCGCTGCCTGCGCTGGGTGACCGCCGCGATCTGGTGGCGCTGAGCTATTCCTTGAGCCCGGAGTTCAAGGGTGATCGGGTCGGCGCCTTCATTTATGCCATCGGCAGCATGATAGTGACCGCTCACGGTGGGCGCACCGAGTTCTACATCACCGATTCGATCAACCCGCAGTTTGTCAGTAATGCCGCGCGCAATATCGAAAAGGCCACCTGGCTGCTGAGCAAGCGTCAGGACGCCAATGGCGCGCTGCTGCTGTTTTCCAATGAGATCTCGGAGGAGGGCAGCAACCTCAGTTTCGCGGTGGAGTTCGGCAAGATTGTCGCGCGCCTCGACTTGCTGACGCAGATGCTCGATGAGCGCTACCGGCGCATCGGGCTCAACTATGCGCAGAGTCTGTTGCTGATGAATTTTCTGCCGGTGCAGTGAGTTAGGTACGGTGTTTCTCTTTCCTATGTAGGACGTGGCCTATCTCGCTCCCGGGTGCTTGAAACACGCCTCGGTCATCAATAGCCTCGGATTTTTCCGAAAGTTGAGGCCTGCACCATGGGTAAGCGAAAAACGGTTTGGCCTACTGATCGCGAAATACGTTTGCGCTTCATCCTCTTCGCCGTGATCGATGCGGCAAGTGTCCAGGGGGTTTCTTCCGAACTGTTGTTGCCGGCGCACAAGCTGCTGCGCGACTCACCGACCGAGGCGCAATTGCTCGCGGCCTTGGACGAGATCCTGGCCGTCGATGAAATGTACGGTTTCAGGCTTCCTCCGGGGTCGGAAGCGCAGGAGTTGATGCAAACGTTGAAGCAGCCTGAAAGCTAGGCGCAGTCTTGCCGCGTGTTGATGGCCTTGGAAAGGGCCCAGAGCACTGGCCCGTGGATAAGGAGTGACCTGGCGGGTGTCCACGACTTCCCACCACGTGCCCCCCCGAATTCCAAGGACCTGCCCCCGATGCTGCTGCGCCCACCACCACTCCTTTTTGCCGCCCTGACGTTCAGCTCGCTGGCGCATGCCGAAGATCTGCAATTGGCCCCGGTCGAAGTCACCAGCAGTGAAGCCAGCGCCGGTGAGGTGGCCCAGGCGCAGCTCAAGAGCGTGCCCGGCGGCACCAATTACATCGACATGGGCAGCGTGCAGCAGGGGCGGGTGAGTACCAACGAGGATGTGTTCAAGTACCAGGCCGGCGTGTACGCCAAGGCGGCAAACAACGAAGGGGTGAAACTCTCGATTCGCGGTTCGGGCCTGAACCGTAGCCCCGGTTCCCATGCCTCCGGCTTGTACGAAATGTTCGATGGCCTGCCGTTGACCGGGCCCGGCGGCACCCCCTACGAATTGAAAGATCCGCTGTGGCAAAGCCGCGTCGAAGTGCTGCGCGGCGCCAACGGGTTTGACCAGGGTGCCTTGGCCCTGGGCGGCGCGGTCAACTACGTGACCCACACGGGCTACGACGCGCCCAGGTTGCAGGTGCGCTACGAAGCGGGCAGCAAAGGCTATGCCCAGCGCGAGATCAGCTCGGGCCAGGTGCTGGGAGATGCCGACTACTACATCAGCCTCACTGACTCCGAGTCCGACGGCTACCAGCGCCAAAGCGCGGCCACCGGCAAGGGGGTGGCGGCCAACTTCGGCTACCGTTTCAACCCGGACCTGGAAACGCGCTTCTACTTGCGCTACCGCGAAACCACCAACGACACTCCCGGCAAACTCACGCGCGCGCAGATCAGCCATGACCCGCGCGCGGCCAACAGCCTCAATGCCGCCCGCGACGCCAAGCGTCTGCAACCAGGCTCCACCTGGATCGCCAACAAGACCACCCTGCAGTTGGATGACACGTCACGGCTTGAAGTCGGGCTTGCCTACCACGACTACCCCATGGACCTGCGCGAAGGCACCAACCGTCTGAAAGTCGCCTACACCGACATCAGCAGCACCCTCAGGTACATTCGTCAGGACACGCTGTTCGGCCACGACAGCCAGACCACCATTGGCCTGCGCACCACCCAGGCGATGCCCAATAACGGCGCCTCGGAATACGTGCGCACGCCTGCGGGTAACACCGTTTCCTACGCACCCGGCACCAAGACCCGCGACTACAGCTACCTGGGTTCCGACACCGTGTTGCAGATCGGCAACGACCTGGAACTGGTCCCAGACCTTTGGTTGACCACCGGCCTTGCGGCGATCTACACCCGCCGCGAAACAGCGGTCAGCTACCCCGACGGCCAGGCGCCGCTCAGCCAGCACGACTGGGACTACGCGCCGCGCGTCGGCCTGCGTTACGACTTCACCCCGCAGTTGCAGGTGTACGGCAACCTGAGCCGTTCGGTGGAGCCGCCGCACGCCTGGTCGATGATCTGGGGGTCCAACAAATATTTCACCAGCGGCCCGGCCAAAGGCTTGGCGCGCGAAGGGGTGAGCCTGAAAAACCAGACCGCCACCACCCTCGAAATCGGCGGCCGCGGCGAACAGTGGTTCGGCCAGTGGGACCTGGCGCTTTACCGTTCCGAAGTGCGTCACGAATTGCTCAGCGTGGAAACCCAGGCGCAAACCGCCACCAGCAGTGCCATCGTCGCCGAAGCCAATGCCAGCCCCACCGTGCACCAGGGCGTGGAACTGAGCCTGCTCAGCCCCTTGTGGGACGGCGGCGGCAACGGCCAGCTCGCCCTGCGCCAGGCCTACACCTTCAGCGACTTCCACTACCGCGACGATGATCGCTTCGGCGACAACACCTTGCCCGGCATCCCCAGGCATTACTATCAGGCACAACTGCGCTACAGCCACCCGACGGGTTTCTACACCAGTTTCAACACGGAGTATTCATCCAAAGTGGCGGTGGATTACGCCAATTCCTACTACGCCGCGTCCTACAGCATTTTCGGCGCCACGCTTGGCTACGACGCGCCAGGGCAGGACTGGCAGGCCTGGGTCGACCTGCGCAACCTGGCCAACCGGCGTTACGCCAACACCGTCACACCAGGCTATGACGATAAGGGCCTGGATGCCGCACGTTCGACACCGGCGGATGGCCGTGGCATCTACACCGGGGTGTCGTGGCGCTGGCGTTAACGTAGGCACTGGCTTGCCTGCGATACTTGTAGTGAGCGGGCTCGCCCCGCGCTGGGTGGCGAAGCCGCCCCAAAACCAGGTGCCTTAGTTATATCTGGAAGAATGCGTTGGCCCAAATTGGGGCGGCTTCGCCCCCCCAGCGCGGGGCAAGCCCGCTCACTACAGTTCATGTACCTGCAATCACTGACAACGGGAGCCCCTTGCTCCTACACCGTTTTACTGGCATTGTTTGCGCAATTGGTAACCTTTCCCATTTGAGATACTTTTGCGCATGCATGACATTCCGGCCGCGCGGGGCGATTCCGTCCGGCAGCAGACCCTTACGGCGATGTACAGCGAGCACCACGGCTGGCTGCACGGCTGGCTGCGCAAAAAACTGGGCTGTTCCCAGCATGCCGCCGACCTGGCGCACGACGCTTTCATTCGCGTGCTGATGCTGGCCGAGCCGCAAGCTATCAAGGAACCCCGTGCCTTTCTGGCCACTACGGCGGGGCGGCTGATGATCGACGGTGCCCGGCGTCGCCGCATCGAAAAAGCCTACATGGAAGCCCTCGTGATCCAGTGCGAAGACGCCGGCATGCCCGACCCGGCCGCGATTCACGTGGCGCTGCAAGCGCTTGAGCGCATCGCCGAGATGCTTGCCGGCCTGCCGGCCAAAGCCCGTGAAGCCTTCCTGTTGAGTCGCCTCGACGGGCTGACCTACAGCGAAATTGCCATGCGGCTGGGCGTCTCTTCCAGTACCGTCAAAAACTACATCTCCAGCGCCCTGGTGCACTGCTACCACAGCCTGCACCCGGCAGACCCGCTGGTATGAGTTCCGAGCAGATCATCCAGCAAGCGGCGCAGTGGCTGACGCGCCTGCACGACGAAGACGTCACCGACGCCGACCGCCAAGCGTTCAACGCCTGGTGCCAGGCCGACCCGCGTCACGCCGTGGCCATCGAACGCATGGGGGCGTTGTGGGGCAGCCTCGATACCTTGCCCGCCAAACCCGCCCGCGTTGCCCTGAACCACGCATTTGCCCCGCAGCGGCCGCGCGGCGCACAGGTGGTGGGCTTGCTCGGCGTGGTCCTGTGCGGCTGGCTGGGCCTGCAGCACCTGCCGGTCTGGATGGCCGACCAGCGCACCGGCGTCGGCGAGCGCCGGCACATCGCCCTCGCGGACGGCAGCCAGTTGCAGCTCAACAGCAACTCGGCGGTGGACGTCAAATTCGACGGCCATCAACGGGTCATCGAACTGCTGCAAGGCGAACTCTGGGTCGACGTGGCCAAGGATGCGCAACGGCCCTTCGTGGTCCGCACCGACCAGGGCACCGCCACTGCACTGGGTACGCGTTACCTGGTCAAGCGCGCGGCGGACGGCACCACGGTGGTGACCGTGATTGAGTCCAGCGTAGCGGTCAAAGGCGACGCCAGCGATGGAGTCAGGGTCTCGGCCGGCCAGCGTTCGGTCCTTGATCACGGCCGCGCCCAGCCACCGCAGACCCTGGCCGATACCGACCCCGATGCCTGGACGCGCGGCCTGCTCAAGGTCAACGACCAGCCCTTGAGCGACGTACTGCAAACCCTCGCTGGCTACCGCCAGGGCATGCTGCGCTTCGACCCCGAGGCCCTGCAGGACCTGCGGGTATCGGGTGTGTTCAAGTTGGACGATACGGCGGCGGCGCTGTCGTCCCTGGCGGATAACCTGCCGATCCAGGTGGAGTACTTCACTGACCTGTTGGTGGTGGTCAAGCCGCGCTAGATCAGCCGTCGTTCTGGCGTAGACGCTTGTACAAGGTATTGCGGCTCACCCCCAGCTCTCGCGCCAGGTGGGAAATGTTCCCGCCGGCGGCCTTCAAGCGCTGGGTCAGGTCGATGCTGTCGTCCAGGTACTCACTGGCGGGCAGCGGCGGCGCCAGGTTCAAGTCGACAAAAAAGTCATCCGGCAGATGCTCAGGGCGGATCGGTTGCTCCTCGGCCATTGCCAGCGCCACCTGCAACACGCTGCTCACCTGACGCAAATTGCCCGGCCACGGGTGCTGCTCGAACAGCGCCAGCACCTCGCTGCTCAGCCCCGCCCATTGGGTCGGCTCACGGTGTTGCTGCCATAACTGCTGGAACAGCGCCCGCTTGTCGGTGCGCTCGCGCAAGGGCGGCAGTTCCAGGGTCAGGCCGCCGATGCGGTAGTACAAATCCTCACGAAAACGCCCGGCCTGCACCCGCTCGCGCAACGCGCGGTTGGTGGCCGAGATGATGCGCAAATCCACCGGGAACAACTCGCTGCTGCCCACCGGCTGCACGCAACGTTCCTGCAACACGCGCAGCAGGCGCGCCTGGGTCGGTAGCGGCATATCACCGATCTCATCGAGAAACAGCGTGCCCTTGTCCGCCTTGCGGATCAGGCCGATGCTGCCTTTTTGATTGGCGCCGGTGAACGCACCTTTTTCGTAGCCGAACAGCTCCGACTCCACCAGCTCCGACGGGATTGCCGCGCAGTTCACCGCAATAAACGCCTTCTGGCTGCGCGAACTGGCCTGGTGCAGGGCCTTGACGAACACTTCTTTGCCCACGCCTGTTTCGCCGTGGATCAGCAGCGGAATGTCCTTTTCCAGCAAGCGCTCGGCCTGGCGCACGGCTTTTTCCACGCGCACGTCGCCAAAATGCAAGGTCTTGAGGCCAATCGAGCTAGGCTTGACGGGCGCGGGTTCGGTAAACACGCGCGCCTGCACCGGCGTTTGCCAGGGTCGACGCAACAAACACTGGAACCGATTGCGTCCCGCGGCCTGCAGGGAAAAGGGCAGCCCCTCCGGCTGGTTCAGCAATTCGAGCAACGACACCTTGAACAAGCTGTCGATCATGACCCGCGACAGGCTGATGCCCAGCAGGTTGTCGGCACGGCGGTTGGCCGACAGCACCTGGCCGCTTTCATCAAAGATCAGCAGGCCGGCCCACTGGCTATCCAGGTTGCTCAGGCCGGTGTTGAAGGTCAATTGGAAGTGCTCGCCGCGAAACAGGTTGAGGATCAGCCGGTTTTCCACGGTCTGGCTCATCATCTTGACCATGCCCAGGGTGTGGGAGGGCGGCAAATAGCTGTCGCTGGACACATCCAGCACCGCGATGATCTCGCGCTGCGCATCGAAGATCGGCGCCGCCGAGCCGGTCATGAAGCGGTTGGCCTTGAGGAAATGTTCATCATGCTCGATATGCACCGCCTGGGCACAGGCCAGTGCGGTGCCGATGGCGTTGGTGCCGCTGGAACGCTCCATCCAACTGGCACCGGGGTTGAAACCACGGGCCAGCGTGGGCTCGATGAAGCGCTGGGTGCCCCAACTGGTCAATACCTGGCCCTGGTTGTCGGCCAGCATGATCAGGCAATTGGAGTTGCTCAGGATGTTTTCGTAGTAGGGCAGCACTTCCTGGTGGGTGGTCTGCACCAGCGAGTGCTGGCTTTCCAGCAGTTGGCTGATGCCCTCGGCGGGGAGCTGATCGAAGCTGGGCGTGCTCTGGTGGTCCAGGCCGAAGGCGCGGCAACGGCGCCAGGATTCCTGGATAAGGGTGTCGTGAGCCAGTGGTTCGGCCATGGTGTGACCTGCATTTTTATTGTTATGGGGTCTTGCGCAATCTACCTGGAGAAACCGCTCCCACATTGGTTCTGCAGTGTTCAGTCGATAGGGTTCAAAGAGTGTTGTTCAGTACTGTTCATTGTCAAGCCCAGGATTGTTCAGTTGTTCAGCCAGGTTTGTTCATTTCTGTTCACTCTTGAACATCACTTTTGCTGCATTTCCTTGCACATCAAGGCTTTGCGGGTTTTGGCACGAAACTCGCTCTGACATCTGGCCAGATTCATTCCAAATAATAAAAAAGGTCGTGTCATGTCATTGACCCTGGAACATGTCTCCCGTGTTGTCGAAGGCCAAACCTGGATTGACGACGCCAACCTGCGTTTCGAAGCCGGTTCGTTCAACGTCCTGCTCGGCCGCACCCTGTCCGGCAAGACCAGCCTGATGCGCCTGATGGCCGGGCTGGACAAGCCCGACAGCGGCCGCATCCTGATGAACGGCGTGGATGTCACGCAAAAACCGGTGCGCCTGCGCAACGTGTCGATGGTGTATCAGCAGTTCATCAACTACCCCACCATGACCGTGTTCGAGAACATCGCCTCGCCGCTGCGCCAGGCCGGCGTGTCCAGCGAACTGATCCAGAGTAAGGTGCTGGAAACCGCCAGGATGTTGCGCATCGAGAAATTCCTGCAGCGCCACCCGCTGGAGCTCTCCGGCGGCCAGCAGCAACGCACGGCCATGGCCCGCGCGTTAGTCAAGGACGCCGAGCTGATCCTGTTCGATGAGCCGCTGGTGAACCTGGACTACAAACTGCGCGAAGAGCTGCGTCAGGAAATGCGCGAGCTCTTTGCCGCGCGCCACACCATCGCCATCTACGCCACCACCGAGCCCAATGAAGCCCTGGCCCTCGGCGGCACCACCACCATCCTGCACGAAGGCCGAGTGATCCAGAGCGGCAAGGCCGCCGAGGTCTATCACCAGCCGCAGACCGTGCTGGCCGCCGAGCTGTTTTCCGAGCCGCCGATCAACCTGATGCCGGGGCGCATCAGCGGTAACGAAGTGAGCTTCGCCAATTTCGTGCACTTCCCGCTGAACGTCGACCTGCGCCCCATCGGCGAAGGCGAGTTCCGTTTCGGCGTACGCCCCAGCCATATCAGCCTGGTGCCGAGCAACGACGACGACCTGGAGCTGGCGGTGACCGTGGAAGTCGCCGAGATCAGCGGCTCGGAAACCTTCCTGCATGTGCGCAGCGAGCACTTCCTGCTGGTGCTGCACCTGTCGGGGGTGCACGAATACGACGTCGACGCGCCGATCCGCGTGTATATCCCCACCCATAAACTGTTTGTGTTCGATGGCCAGGGCCGTTTGGTCCAGGCCCCTGGGCGCCGTGTTGCGAGGGTTGCCTGATGGCCGAGATCCATTTGCAGAACCTGGCGCATAGCTACAGCCCTGCGCCAAGTGGTCCTGAAGACTACGCCATTCGGGAAATGAACCACGTGTGGGAGCAGGGCGGGGCCTACGCCTTGCTCGGGCCGTCGGGCTGCGGCAAGTCGACCTTGCTCAATATCATCTCCGGCCTGCTCAGCCCGTCCGAAGGCCAGGTGCTATTCGACACCAAAGTCGTCAACGACCTCACCCCGGAAAAACGCAACATCGCCCAGGTGTTCCAGTTCCCGGTGGTGTACGACACCATGACGGTGTTCGACAATCTGGCGTTCCCGCTGCGCAACCAGGGCATGGCCGAGGCGAAAATTCACAGCAAGGTGCAGGAAATCGCCGAAGTCCTCGACCTGCAAAGCCTGCTGAGCAAAAAAGCCCGCAACCTCACCGCCGACGAAAAACAGAAAGTCTCCATGGGCCGTGGCCTGGTGCGTGACGACGTCTCGGCGATCCTCTTCGACGAGCCGCTGACGGTCATCGACCCGCACCTCAAGTGGAAACTGCGGCGCAAGCTCAAGCAGATCCATGAGCAATTCAACATCACCATGGTCTACGTGACCCATGATCAGCTGGAAGCCTCGACCTTCGCCGACAAGATCGCGGTGATGTACGGCGGCCAGATCGTACAGTTCGGCACGCCCCGTGAGTTGTTCGAGCGGCCGAGCCACACCTTTGTCGGCTATTTCATCGGCAGCCCTGGGATGAATCTGATCGAAGTGCAGGCCGAGGCGGGCGGGGTGCGTTTTGCCAGCACCCACCTGCCCTTGTCCGAAGCCTTGCAGCAACGCATTGCCAGCGCCAGTTACAAAAAACTGCAGGTCGGCATTCGCCCGGAATTTATCCATGTGTGGGACGAGCCCAACCCTGACGCCATGCAGGCCGAAGTCACGCACCTGGAAGACCTCGGCACCTACAAGATCATCACCCTCAACCTCGACGGCACCAAGCTCAAGGTACGCCTTGCCGAGGACAAGCCGGTGCCCGAGGGCACGGCCTCCATCAGCTTTCCCGCGCAATGGCTGATGGTCTACGCCGACGATTACCTGCTGGAGGTGCTGCCATGAATAAGGTGCAGAACAATAAAGCCTGGTGGCTGGTACTTCCGGTATTTTTGCTGGTGGCGTTCAGTGCGGTGATCCCGATGATGACCGTGGTCAACTACTCGGTGCAGGACATCTTCGACCAGTCCAGCCGCTACTTCGTCGGCGCCGACTGGTACAAGCAGGTGCTGCTCGATCCGCGCCTGCATGATTCGCTGCTGCGCCAGTTCATCTACTCGGCCTGCGTGCTGCTGATCGAAATCCCGCTGGGCATCGCCATCGCCCTGACCATGCCGACCAAGGGCCGCTGGTCGTCGCTGGTGCTGATCATCCTCGCCATTCCACTGCTGATTCCCTGGAACGTGGTGGGTACGATCTGGCAGATTTTCGGCCGCGCCGATATCGGCTTGCTCGGCTACAGCCTCAACGCGATGGGCATCAGCTACAACTATGCAGCCAATACGGCGGACGCCTGGGTGACGGTGCTGGTGATGGACGTGTGGCACTGGACGTCACTGGTGGCGCTGCTCTGCTACTCGGGGCTGCGCGCGATTCCGGATGTGTACTACCAGGCGGCGCGCATTGATCGTGCATCCGCCTGGGCGGTGTTCCGACATATCCAACTGCCGAAGATGAAAAGCGTGCTGCTGATTGCGGTGATGCTGCGTTTCATGGACAGCTTCATGATCTACACCGAGCCCTTCGTCCTCACGGGCGGCGGGCCGGGTAACGCCACCACGTTCCTCAGTCAGACGTTGACCCAGATGGCGGTAGGCCAATTCGACCTGGGCCCGGCCGCGGCGTTTTCCCTGGTGTACTTCCTGATCATTCTGTTGGTGTCCTGGCTGTTCTACACCGCCATGACCCACTCCGACGCCAACCGCTGAGGCCGCCAACATGAGCAAACGCAAGCTTATTCCGTTACTCATCTACATCCTGTTCCTGCTGGTTCCGATCTACTGGCTGCTGAACATGTCCTTCAAGAGCAACACCGAAATCCTTGGCGGGCTGACTCTGTTTCCGCAGCACTTCACGCTGGCCAACTACAAGGTGATCTTCACTGACCCGAGCTGGTACACCGGCTACCTCAACTCGCTGTACTACGTCAGCCTGAACACGGTGATCTCCCTGAGCGTGGCGCTGCCGGCGGCCTATGCGTTTTCGCGCTACCGCTTCCTTGGCGACAAGCACCTGTTCTTCTGGCTGTTGACCAACCGCATGGCGCCGCCGGCGGTGTTTCTGCTGCCGTTCTTCCAGCTGTATTCGTCCATCGGCCTGTTCGACACGCACATCGCCGTGGCCCTGGCGCACTGCCTTTTCAACGTGCCGTTGGCAGTGTGGATCCTGGAAGGCTTCATGTCCGGGGTGCCCAAGGAAATCGACGAAACCGCCTATATCGACGGCTACTCGTTTCCCAAGTTCTTCGTGAAGATATTTATCCCGTTGATCGGCTCCGGCATCGGTGTGACCGCGTTTTTCTGCTTCATGTTTTCCTGGGTCGAACTGCTGCTGGCGCGCACGCTGACCTCGGTCAACGCCAAGCCCATCGCGGCGGTGATGACGCGCACGGTCTCGGCCTCGGGCATTGATTGGGGCGTGCTGGCGGCGGCGGGGGTGTTGACTATCCTTCCCGGCATGCTGGTGATCTGGTTTGTTCGCAACCACGTGGCCAAGGGCTTTGCCCTGGGCCGGGTCTGAGGAGTCGATGATGGAATGGATGGCCTGGACCACCCCCACTGCGTTGTTCTTTGGCGGCATCGCCCTGATTCTGGCGGGCATGACCACCTGGGAACTGCGCTCGCCGAGCATTCCTCGGCGCGGTTTTTTACCGATCAGCACCACCCGTGGTGATCGCCTGTTTATCGGTCTTCTCGGCAGCGCCTACCTGCATTTGCTGGTCATCGGCGTTACCGACTGGAGCATCTGGGTGGCGTCCGCGCTCTCCCTGGTATGGCTGTTGAGTGTGATGCGTTGGGGCTAGGTGTGCACACCCTGTAGGAGCGAGCTTGCTCGCGAAATCGTCAACGATAACGCAGTGTTCCTGGTAGCCCGCGGTGTCTTTGAGTTCTTCGCGAGCAAGCTCGCTCCTACAAGGGAGGTGACCGCCGATAGTCCCGTATGAAAATAACCAGGAGGTCTCTATGTTGAATAAGAACAATAAGCTGCGACATAGCATTTCATTGGCCGCCGTACTGGCCCTCAGCGGTTTGAGCGCCACGGCGTGGGCCGATGCGTATGAAGATGCCGCGAAAAAATGGATCGGCAGCGAGTTCAAACCGTCGACCCTGACGGCCGAACAGCAGTTGGAGGAGTTGAAGTGGTTTATCAAGGCCGCCGAACCCTTCCGTGGGATGAAGATCAACGTGGTGTCGGAAACCCTCACCACCCACGAGTACGAGTCCAAGGTACTGGCCAAGGCCTTCAGCGAAATCACCGGGATCAAGCTGACCCACGACCTGCTGCAGGAAGGCGACGTGGTGGAAAAGCTGCAAACCCAGATGCAGTCCGACAAGAACATCTATGACGGCTGGGTCAACGACTCGGACCTGATCGGTACGCACTTTCGTTACGGCAAGACCGAATCCATCACCGACCTGATGGCCAACGAAGGCAAGGACTTTACCTCGCCGACCCTCGACCTCAAGGATTTTATCGGCCTGTCCTTCACCACCGCGCCGGACGGCAAGATCTACCAATTGCCCGACCAGCAGTTCGCCAACCTCTACTGGTTCCGTGCCGACTGGTTCGAACGCCCGGAGCTGAAAGCCAAGTTCAAGGAAAAATACGGCTACGACCTCGGCGTGCCGGTGAACTGGTCGGCCTATGAAGACATCGCCAAGTTCTTCAGCGAAGACGTCAAGGAAATCGACGGCAAACGCATCTACGGGCACATGGACTACGGCAAAAAAGACCCGTCCCTGGGCTGGCGCTTCACCGATGCCTGGTTCTCCATGGCCGGTGGCGGCGACAAGGGCCTGCCCAACGGCTTGCCGGTGGACGAGTGGGGCATTCGCGTGGAGAACTGCCATCCGGTCGGCTCCAGCGTGACCCGTGGCGGCGACACCAATGGTCCGGCGGCGGTATTTGCCACGCAGAAATACGTGGACTGGATGAAAGCCTATGCGCCGCCGGAAGCGGCGGGCATGACCTTCTCCGAATCCGGCCCGGTGCCGTCCCAGGGCAATATCGCGCAGCAGATCTTCTGGTACACCGCGTTTACCGCCGACATGGTCAAACCGGGCTTGCCGGTGGTGAACGCCGACGGTACGCCGAAATGGCGCATGGCGCCGTCGCCCGTCGGACCTTACTGGGAAAAGGGCATGAAGAAGGGCTATCAGGACGTAGGTTCCTGGACCTTCCTCAAGTCGACCCCCGAGAAACAGAAACTCGCGGCCTGGCTTTACGCGCAGTTCGTGACCTCCAAAACCGTCTCGCTGAAGAAGACCATCGTCGGCCTGACGCCGATTCGTGAGTCCGACATCAATTCCCAGGCCATGACTGACATGGCGCCCAAACTCGGTGGCCTGGTGGAGTTCTACCGCAGCCCGGCCCGGACCGAATGGTCGCCGACCGGCACCAACGTGCCGGACTACCCACGCCTGGCACAACTGTGGTGGAGCAACATCGCCGCCGCCGCCAGCGGCGAGAAAACCCCGCAGCAGGCCCTGGACAACCTGGCCAAGGAACAGGACGCGATCATGACGCGCCTGGAACGCTCCAAGGTGCAACCGGTGTGCGGCCCGAAAATGAACCCCGAGCGTGACGCGCAATACTGGTTCGATCAGCCGGGCGCGCCAAAACCGAAACTGGCGAACGAGAAGCCCAAGGGCGAGACCGTGAACTACAACGACCTGCTCAAATCGTGGGAGGCGGCGCGCAAGTAATTGCATTGAGGGACGGACAAAACGGCACTCAGGTGCCGTTTTTTTCGCTTCAAATACTGAAACACAGATCAATTGTGAACACAGATAAAATGTGGGAGCTGGCTTGCCTGCGAATGCGCAATATCAGCCAGCACTGCTTTCCCTGACACTCCGCTTTCACGAGCAAGTCGCACCGCCGCATACCCTTGGCGCCGCCTGCTCCCCGCATAAACTCCGCGCCGTATCCCTCGCCTGTGGCAACCCTTACCCATTGCCGCTGATCTACAGCTTCGCAACCCCGATTGAATTTTTTGCCCACTTCAAGGCTCTTCACTCTAGAAGCGTGTGGTTGAGCGCTCTTGCGTGGCCTCCTTGTGGTGGGGCCTGGTGTATCGGACTTTGCGGAAACTGCCATCATGACTCTTTTCACAGCGCTGTCAGGCCAACCGGCCTCCATCTCCCACGCGGGGCCCGGCCATTATCAACGGCTGTATCAGCAGCTCTATGGCGAGGCGCAGGGTGCGCAAGAGGCTGCGCGGGATTTCCTGCAGGCGCAGTTGGCCCAGGTCGAGGATGCGACCAACGAATTGCCGGACAAGCCCGAGCAACTGCACGCCTGGGTTGAGCAGCGGTGTGCCGAGGTGGCCCAGGCGTACGCCGAGTACCTGGAGCAACGCCAGCAAGGCCGGCCACGTCGCTACTTCCAGAACAAGGCTCACGCGTTGTATGTATTGCAACGTGTGGCGCCGACCAAGCAAGTCGATGGCGCCTGGCTCTACGGCCTGTTGCGCTATTGGCAAGACCCGCGTTTCGATGGCTTGCTCACCACTTACCTTGAAGAGCTGGGCGACGGCGAAGCCGCGCAGAATCACGTGGTGATCTACCGCAAGTTGCTCAACCAGCACGATGCCGACAGCGACGCCGGCCTGGAAGACGCGCATTACCTGCAAGGCGCGTTGCAAATGGCGTTGGGCCTGTGCGGCGAAGAGTTCCTGCCGGAGGTGATCGGTTACAACCTGGGCTACGAGCAATTGCCGCTGCACCTGTTGATCACCTCATACGAGCTGAGCGAGCTGGGCATCGACCCGTATTACTTCACGCTGCATGTGACCATCGACAACGCCAGCAGCGGCCATGCGTGCAAAGCCGCGCAGTCGGTGCTCAACCTGCTGCCGCTGGGCGAGGGCAGGGCGGAGTTCTACCGCCGCGTGGCCCAAGGCTATCGCCTCAATGACCTGGGGCCGGGCACAACCGCCATCATCAAGGATTTCAATTTGCACGATGAACTGGTCGCCCTGCTGGAGCGCAAGCGCTCCTACGGCCAGCACATGCATTCCGATTACTGCCGCTTCGAAGGCAAGACGGTCAACCAATGGCTGGCCCAGCCGGGACAAATCGGCGCCTTTCTCCAGGCCCTTGAAGACAAAGGCTGGATCAGGCGCAACCAGGACCCGGGCGAGAGCCGCTTCTGGCAATTGATCGAGGGCGCGGGCGCCGCCATGTTCGGGGTGTTCAGCGGCTATGAGAAACATGTGCTTCACGACTGGATTGCGGGTGACTGGATCAGCGACCGACGCGTACCGCCGGCTCGTCCGGGCCGTGGCAAAAGCTTACCCCAGGACCCGCACCCGCCGGCCGATCCGGACACCCAGGCGCTGGTGGACTCGCTGCGCGGCTTGCCGGATGAACAACAACTCCAAACGCTGATTGCGTGGATGTCCGCCCGCCGTCATTGCACCCCGGCCGGGCTGTACGCCACGCGCCGCTTTATCCAATTGCGCGCGCGCCTGCGCTAAGGAATGTCGTTCATGTCTGCACAACAACTCGCCGATCGCGCCTTGATCAACCTGGGCCGGGGCCTCAAGGAGAACGGCTACCGGTTCATCACGCCCACGCCCTTGACCCACGAGCGCGTCTTCGGGCGCCAGGCTTCACCGTTGGCGAACGACCTGCGCGACGTGTTTGGCTGGTCGATGTCCTTTGATGCCGACCTGCTGCCGGCGGCGTTGCGCGAGGAACTGCTGCAAGCCGATGTCGTTGAAAAACACGACTCGCTGTGGCGCAGCGCAGTGCGCTGGTCGAGCCTGGAAGATCTGTTGTTCGCGCATTCGGCTTACCCGACCACGCAGTCGGATGCGGTGTTTTTCGGGCCGGACAGCTATCGGTTCGCCCAGGTGATCGAAGCGCATCTGCAGCAGCGCTTCGAGCCCGTGCGCCGCGCGGTGGATATCGGCTGTGGCGCCGGTGTCGGTGCGCTGGTCATCGCCCGTGCGCGGCACGACGCGCAGGTGCTGGCGGTGGATATAAACCCGCGCGCCCTGCGCATGACCGCAGTTAACGCCGAGCTGGCCGGGCTGGGCAACGTCACGGCCTATCACAGCGACGTGCTGGCGAGCGTGGAAGGCGACTTCGACCTGATCGTGGCGAATCCGCCGTACATGAATGACGACCGCCAACGCGCCTATCGCCATGGCGGCGGAGCCTTGGGTGAACAACTGTCGGTGCGTATCGTCAGCGAGTCCCTGGGCCGCCTGGCCTTGGGGGGCAGCCTGGTGCTGTACACCGGCGTGGCGATTGTCGCGGGAGAAGATCCCTTCCTCGCGGCGGTCAAGCCATTGGTGGGCAGCGATGCGTTCGGCTGGACCTACCGTGAGCTTGACCCCGACGTGTTTGGTGAAGAGCTGGCAAAACCCGGCTACGAACGCGTGGAAAGGATTGCCGTCGTCGCGCTCACCGTCACGCGCCTGCGCTGACGGTCATGCTCACGTTTGGCATTGAAGAGGAGTACTTCATTACCGACCTGGGCACACGCAGGATGCTCAGCCAACCGTCAAGGGAGGTGGTGGCGGCCTGTCGCAGTGCCATTGGGGCAGGCTTTGCCTACGAGATGTTCCAGGGCCAGATCGAGGCGGCCTCGCCGGTGTTCCACACCCGCCGCGAGGCCGCCGATTACCTGGGTGCCGTGCGCCATAACCTGGCGCGCTCCCTGGGCAAGTTTGGACTGGGCATCGTGTGCGCCGGCAGCCATCCCCTGGCGGCGTGGCGTGAGCAAGTGCCGACGGAGCGCGTTCATTTCCAGCGGTTGTTCGAGGACACCCAGCGCGTAGCACGACGCAGCGTACTCTGTGGGTTGCACGTGCATGTCGGGGTGCCCGCCACCGTCGACCGTATCGCGGTGATGAATCAGGTCTCGCCCTGGCTGCCATTATTGCTGCTGCTCAGTTGCTCTTCGCCGTTCTGGGAGGGGGCGCCCACTGGGTTCATGAGTTACCGTCAGACCGCCTGTGATGAATGGCCGCGCATGGGCGTGCCCGAGCATTTTGCCGATTGGGCCGATTACCAGCGCTACCTGGCCTTGCTCCAGCACATCGGCGCGATCAAGGCCGACGGCAACGGGTGGTGGGGTGTGCGTCCGTCGGCGCGCTATCCCACCCTGGAGCTGCGCATCACCGATGCATGCCCAAGACTTGCTGATGCCTTGGCCCTGGCAAGCTTGTTTCGGGTGATGGTCACGCATGCCTGCGCCCTGGATTGTCCAGGAGCACTGTTCAGCGCCGAGCGCCGCTGGCTGCTCCATGAAAACCGCTGGCAAGCCAAGCGCTATGGCGCGGACGGCACATTCGCCCTGGACGACCTGGGCAACCTCGGCACCGCCGAACAGTGGTTGCAAGGTGCCCGGCTGGAATTCGCAGCGACGGCCGAGGCCATGGGCGAACCGCATCTGTTCGACGACCTGCACCGCTTGCTGCTGGCCGGCAACAGCGCGGTCGATCAACTGCGTGGATACGCCAGCGACCGCAGCGCCGGTACCGATGAACTGAGCAGTCTGCAAAACGTCGTCGACAGGCTGCTGGCGCAGAGTCGCAGTGACCATTGATCGGTTGCCCGCCACAGCAACGGAACGCTGGCGTCCACGAGGCCCCTTAATTATTGATCCCTTCCATCTGGAGTGCAGAGCATGCGAGCGATGACCTTCCAAGGCGCCCACAAAGTGCAGGTCGATACGGTACCTGATCCCATCATCGAGCAACCCGACGACATCATCCTGCGCGTGACCGCCACCGCCATCTGCGGCTCGGATTTGCACCTGTATCGGGGCAAGATCCCGACGGTGGAGCATGGCGATATCTTCGGCCACGAGTTCATGGGCATCGTCGAAGAAACCGGCCCGGCCGTCACGGCGGTGCAGCGCGGCGACCGTGTGGTGATCCCCTTTGTGATTGCCTGTGGCGACTGCTTTTTCTGTCAAATGCAGCTGTTTGCCGCCTGCGAAACCACCAACGACGGGCGCGGTGCGATTCTCAACAAAAAGGCGATTCCACCGGGGGCGGCGCTGTTCGGCTACAGCCGCCTGTACGGCGGCATTCCCGGTGGCCAGGCCGAACTGGTGCGGGTGCCAAAGGCCAACGCCGGGCCGTTCAAGGTGCCCGGCACGCTGGCGGACGAAAAGGTATTGTTTCTCACCGACATCCTGCCCACCGCCTGGCAGGCGGTCATCAACGCGGGCATCGAAAAAGGCTCCAGCGTCGCGATCTACGGTGCCGGTCCCGTCGGTCTGCTGAGCGCAGCCTGTGCGCAGATGCTGGGCGCCGAACAGATTTTCATGGTCGACGACCATCCCTATCGGCTGGCCTACGCGCAAAAAATGTATGGCGTAATCCCGATCAATTTTGAACAAGACGATGACCCTGCCGACACGATCATCCGCCAGACGCGCGGCATGCGTGGCGTCGATGGGGTGGTGGATGCCGTTGGTTTCGAGGCCAAGGGCAGCACCACCGAAACTATCCTCACCACCCTCAAGATCGAAGGCAGCAGCGGCAAGGCCTTGCGCCAATGCATCGCCGCCGTGCGCCGCGGCGGGGTGGTGAGCGTGGCCGGGGTGTATGCCGGGTTTATCCACGGCTTTATGTTCGGCGACGCCTTTGACAAGGGCCTGACGTTCAAGATGGGCCAGACCCATGTGCATCGCTTCCTGCCGGAACTGCTGGAGCATATCGAACTGGGGCACCTGAACCCCGAGGCGATCATCACCCATCGCCTGTCCCTGGAGCAGGCGGCGCGGGGGTATGAACTGTTCGACAAGGCCGAAGAGGACTGCCGCAAGGTGATCCTGCTGCCGGGGATGAGCGACCGCCCGCTGACCGAGCCGTTTGAGGAAGAACTCACACCTGAGCTGCGCATGCAGGGCGTGCCCGGCTTATAAGCCTGTGGTGAGCGGGCTTGCCCCGCGCTGGGTGGCGAAGCCGCCCCAAACCAGGCGACTCGGTTTTGTCTGTAAATCGGCGGCGACTGTATTAGGGCGGCTTCGCCACCCAGCGCGGGGCGAGCCCGCTCACTACAATCAGGGCAGGGAATCAGGCCGCAGCTTGCGGCTGAATGTGCAACTGGCCTTCCACCTCCTTGACCAACCCACTGGCCAGGAACAGCGGCGCAATACGGTTATGCAGTTGCGGCTCGACAAAGGCCTTCACGGTATCCATCACCAACACGCCGTTGAGCGGCAACTCGGCCTTGGCGTACGACAACCAGGCCTTCTTCAGCATCGCGAGCACGTCACTGCCTGCCGTAGAGGCGAAGCGACGGTGGGCGGGTTTGCCGTCAAAAGTAAAGTTATGCTGATAGGCGTAGCCGCTTTCATCGCCATTGCTGGCGATGCAGCGGATGCAGGTACACGGGCCGTCACCGAAAGCACTGCGCAGGTAGGCGTTGAAGTCCACCACGGGCTTGAGTGACAGGCGCTTATCGACCTCGAACAAGTCCCCGGTCATTTTTTCGTCAGTGTCCAACGTCCATTCCTCGCAGTGTACGGTCAGTCAAAGGGCGGCACCTTACCAGCCCGCCGCCCGCTTGTGGGCTACTAGCATAACAATAGATCCAGATAGTCTTTTCCTGTCTTAAAAATCGTGGCTACCCTCGACAACCCCAACGACAAAACCCTCGCTGACTTCAGCGAAAAGGTCCGCAGCGCCGTGCCCGCCACTGGGGAACTCGCCGGCCTTTGAAAGTTGTGCAGATACCTATGCTGCGATCCGACAAGCCAGCTCCCACAATTGGATTTGCTGCGTGTCAGTGATATCAGCGGAAAAACTCCCCCGGCGTCGCATCGAACTGCTGGCGAAACGCATTGATAAACGCCGACGTCGATTCATACCCACACCCCAACGCCACATCGGTTACCCGCTCGCCTTGCTCCAAAGCGGGCAGGGCGCTCAGCAGCCTCAGGCGCTGGCGCCACGCCCGGAAGGTGAGCCCGGTATCACTGAAAAACAACCGGCTGAGCGTCTTCTCACTCACCCCCAGTTTCTGGCTCCACTGCCCCAAGGTCGTCTGCTGCTCCGGACGCAGGTTCAAGCTGCGATAGATCTGCCGCAGCCGCGGGTCCAGCGGCAGCGGCAGCATCAAGTCGACCTGCGGCGCCGCCGCCAACTGGTCCAGTAGCACCTGAGCCAGGCGTCCATCCGGCCCGTCCTCGACATATTCGACCGGCAGTTCGCTGAAGCGGCGGATCAACTCGCGCAGCAAACTGCTCACCTCCAACACATGGCAGCGTTGGACCGCCCAGGCCGTGACGCTGCAGTCGAGGTACAGGCTGCGCATTTCCGTATGGGGCGAGCTGAACACGCGGTGCGGCATGCCCGCCGGAATCCAGACGGCCCGCTGCGGCGGCGCCACGAAGCGGCCGACACTGGTCTGGATCTCCAGCACGCCGGAAATGGCGTACGACAATTGCACCCATGGGTGGCTGTGTCGGCGGGTGAGTGCGCGATTCGGCAGGGATTCGGTGCGCCCATACACCGGTCGTGGCAGGCTGGAAAGCCCGGGCACACTGCGGCGGACGGTTTTTTCATGTCCTTTAGGCGGCATTTACTGGCTCATTGGCGTTAGTCGGTAACAAGCCATTACGTTAGAGTCGCCGTGACGCTCTTGGCAACCCCCGGAAGATCCTGCTGATGACTCGCCCCCGTTTCCTGCCCGACAACTTCACCCTGACGCTGATCGCTACGGTGATCCTCGCCTCCCTGCTGCCCGCCAGCGGCCAGACCGCCGTGGCGTTCGGTTGGGTCACCAACCTGGCCATCGCGTTGCTGTTTTTCCTGCACGGCGCCAAGCTGTCGCGCCAGGCCATCGTCGCCGGCGCCGGTCACTGGCGCTTGCACCTGCTGGTGTTCAGCCTGACCTTCGTGCTGTTTCCGCTGCTGGGCCTGGCGCTCAAGCCGGTGCTCTCGCCGCTGATCGGCAAAGACCTGTACATGGGCATGCTTTACCTCTGCGCGTTGCCGGCCACGGTGCAATCGGCGATTGCCTTCACCTCGCTGGCGCGCGGCAACATCCCGGCGGCGATTTGCAGCGCGGCGGCGTCGAGCCTGTTCGGGATTTTCCTGACCCCGTTGCTGGTGACCTTGCTGATGAATGTTCACGGTGAAGGCGGTTCAACCGTCGACGCCATTCTCAAAATCAGCGTGCAACTGCTGCTTCCATTTGTCGCAGGGCAAATTGCCCGGCGCTGGATCGGCGCATGGGTGGGGCGCAATAAATCCTGGCTCAAATTCGTCGACCAGGGTTCGATCCTGCTGGTGGTCTACGGTGCATTCAGCCAAGCGGTGAACGAAGGTATCTGGCACCAGATTCCACTCTGGGAACTGGGCGGCCTGGTGGTGGCCTGCTGCGTGTTGCTGGCCTTGGTACTGGTGGCTGCGACCTTGCTGGGCAAGGCTTTTGGCTTCAGTCAGGAAGACCGCATCACCATTTTGTTCTGTGGTTCGAAGAAAAGCCTGGCGACCGGTGTGCCGATGGCTCAGGTGCTGTTTGCCGCCTCGACCATGGGCGTTCTGATCCTGCCGTTGATGTTGTTTCACCAGATCCAGTTGATGGTGTGCGCGGCGCTGGCCCAGCGTTACGCCAAGCGTCCGGAATCGATCCCGGAGCTGATGGCGCAAGTCGATCCTTGAGGCGTCGTGTTACTATTTTTCCGCGCTGCTCAAGGGCCGGCACTGGGCCGGCTTGATCAACGCGGAAACTGAGTAGACCGACCCGTCAATGAGCATTTCAGCCGCAACCCCCCAAGCCAATTGGCAACCGGTCATCGCCCTCGCGTTGGCTGCGTTTGTGTTCAATACCACCGAATTCGTGCCCGTCGGGCTGCTCAGCGCCATTGGCGCCAGCTTCGACATGCCGGTTGCAAGCGTCGGGCTGATGCTCACCATCTACGCCTGGATCGTGTCCCTGACCTCGTTGCCGGTGATGCTGCTGACCCGCAACATCGAACGGCGCAAGCTGCTGATCGTGCTGTTCTGCCTGTTTATTGTCAGCCACATCCTGTCCAGCGTCGCCGTAAGTTTCGGCCTGCTGATGATCAGTCGCATCGGCATTGCCTTGGCCCACGCCTTGTTCTGGTCGATCACCGCTTCGCTGGCGGTACGCCTGGCGCCTGAAGGCAAGCAGGTGCAAGCCCTCGGCCTGCTGGCCACCGGCACTTCGCTGGCGATGGTCCTGGGTATCCCGCTGGGCCGCCTGTTGGGCGAAGCCATGGGCTGGCGCACCACCTTCCTGGTCATCGGCGCGTTCGCCGCCGCGCTGGTGTTCTGGCTGGCGCGCACCTTGCCGTTGCTGCCGAGCCAGAACTCCGGCTCACTGCGCAGCCTGCCGCTGCTGTTCAAGCGCCCCGCGCTGGTGGCGCTCTACGTGCTCACCGCCATGACCGTGACCGCGCAATTCACCGCCTACAGCTACATCGAACCCTTCGTCGAAGGCGTGGCCGGCATGAGCGGCAGCGCCGTGACCCTGATCCTGCTGGTATTTGGCGGCGCAGGCATTATCGGCTCGCTGTTGTTCAGCCTGGTGCACCGCTTCAATCCTCACCTGTTCGTGGTCGGCGCAGTGTTCATCCTGGCCGCGTGCCTGGCACTGCTGTTGCCGTTGAGCGGTGCGCAGTCCTACCTGGTGGTGCTGAGCGTTTTCTGGGGCATCGCGATCATGGGCTTCGGCCTGGCCATGCAATCGAAGGTGCTGGTGCTGGCACCGGACGCGACCGACGTGGCCATGGCGATGTTCTCCGGCATCTACAACATCGGCATTGGCGGCGGCGCCCTGATGGGCAGTTGGGTCGGCAGCCAGTTCGGCTTCGCCTGGATCGGCGCGGCGGGCGGGTTGCTGGCGGCGCTGGCGTTGGTGGGGTATTGCCTGGCGATTCGCAGGTTTGGGCAGGGTGTCGTGAACCGTTAAAACAGGATAAAACCTACACAGAATTTTAATACCCATTGCTACCGTCGCCGACGACCGCCCATGTCCTGTGGTGACGGCACTTGAGCAGCAATGGAGTCGATTGTGCAAAAGCGTTTGATCGCCGAGTTTATCGGTACTTTCTGGTTGACGTTCGGCGGCTGTGGCAGCGCCATTCTGGCGGCGGCCTTTCCGGGGTTGGGCATCGGTTTCGTGGGCGTTTCGCTGGCGTTTGGCCTCACTGTACTGACCATGGCCTACGCGGTCGGGGGCATTTCCGGCGGGCACTTCAACCCGGCGGTGACCATTGGCCTGTGGGCAGGGCGGCGCGTTGCTGCCGGTGATGTGCTGCCGTATATCGTGGTGCAGGTGGCCGGGGCGATCGCTGCCGCGGCGGCGTTGTACCTGATTGCCAACGGGCAGCCTGGTTTCACCGTGGGTGGTTTTGCCGCCAACGGCTACGGCCCCTTGAGCCCAGGCCTCTTTGATCTGAAGGCCGCACTGTTGGGCGAGCTGATTGCCACGTTCTTCTTCGTATTCATCATTATGCGTGTGACTGCACCGGGGGCTGCTCCGGGCTTAGCGCCGATTGCCATTGGCCTGGCGCTGACCTTGATTCACCTGGTCCTGATCCCGGTGACCAATACCTCGGTCAACCCGGCACGCAGTACCGGGCCTGCCGTGTTTGCCGGGGCTGAGTACCTTTCGCAGCTTTGGGTGTTCTGGCTGGCGCCGATTGTCGGCGGGGTGTTGGGGGCGTTGGCAGCGCGCACATTGGGTGAGCAAAAGCCGGCTTGATGCCTTGTACGCTTGATAAAATCGCTACTGCCTGTTCCGGCCAGCTTGGTTGACGGGGCGATTCGAGGTCAAGAGCAAGAGCGCGGCGGCCTTGGAGCCGACTGCTACTTCATGCCGACCTGGGTCAAAACTGTGGGAGCGGGCTCGCGAAGGCAGTCTGTAGTGAGCGGGCTTGCCCCGCGCTGGGTGGCGAAGCCGCCCCCGATAGAGACATCTACGACCTTCAGGTAGAACCGAGCCGCCTGGTTTGGGGCGGCTTCGCCACCCAGCGCGGGGCAAGCCCGCTCACTACAGACTGCCTTCGCGGGCAAGCCCACACAGTTTGATCGATTTACACCTGATAGGACGCTGGCGACTATCAGGCCGCCAGGGACCGTGCAACACCGAAGCCTATGGCGATAGGGGCATCACAGCGCAGCCAGTACCGCTTCGAGTTTTTCCTGGTCTCGCGCAAACTGGCGGATGCCTTCGGCGAGCTTTTCGGTGGCCATCGCATCTTCGTTGGAGGCCCAGCGAAATTGCGCTTCGTTGATGGATTGGCGCGCTTCGCCGGCGGCGCCCGGCAGCAGTTTGCGTTCCAGGGTGCCTTGGTCTTCATCGAGCTTTTGCAGCAACTCGGGGCTGATGGTCAAGCGGTCACAGCCCGCCAGCTGTTCGATCTGGCTGAGGGTGCGGAAGCTGGCACCCATGACCACCGTCTTAATGCCGTTGGCCTTGTAGTAGTTGTAGATGCGCGTCACCGACTGCACGCCCGGGTCATCCGCGCCGGTGTAATCCAAGCCTGTGCTCTTGCGGTACCAGTCGTAGATGCGACCGACGAAAGGGGAGATCAGGAACACACCCGCATCGGCGCATGCCTGGGCCTGGGCGAAGGAGAACAGCAGGGTCAGGTTGGTCTGGATACCGGCCTTTTCCAGGCGCTCGGCGGTGCGGATGCCTTCCCAGGTGGACGCCAGCTTGATCAGCACGCGATCGCGGCCGACGCCGGCCTTGTCATACAGCTCGATAAGCTGGTTGGCCTTGGCCCACAGCGCGTCTTCGTCGAACGACAGGCGCGCATCGACCTCGGTGGAGATGCGACCGGGGATGACCTTGAGAATCCCGCAACCGACCGCCACTGAAAACTGGTCGCAGGCCAGGCCGAGATCGCCCTTGGACAGGTCGAGCGCTTCGCGCAGGATGTCGCCGTAGTGTGCGATCGCCGAGGCTTTGAGCAGCAGCGACGGGTTGGTGGTGGCGTCGACCGGTTTCAGGCGGCTGATGGCCTCCAGGTCGCCGGTGTCGCAAACCACGGTGGTGAATTGCTTGAGTTGTTCGAGCTTGGATGTCATGAGCGTCGTTCTCCAGAAATGGGTTTACTGATTCAGCGCCTGAGCCGTGTCCAGGTCGGTGATCAGGATGTCCAGGTAGCCGCCCTTGAGCGCGCCGCGGATCGCCTGGACCTTGTTCAACCCGCCGGCCAGGCCAAGCACGCGCTGGATATTGCGCAATTTGGGCAGCGCCACCGAGACGACGAATTCTTCATCTTCTTCCAGCACCGGCTGGCCCTGGGCATCGAAGTAGCGCAGGCAGATATCACCCACGGCACCGCGCTCGGCCAACAGGCGCAGCATGTCCTCAGTGTAGTAGTTGCCGCTGTTGCGCAGCAGTTGCGAGGGCTCCAGCTCGCCGATCCCGACAATCGCCAGGGTGATGCTGTCAAAGCGCTGCAGCACTTCCTTGACCTCTTCCATCTGCACGATGCGCTGCTTGCTCTGCACCGATTGCTCGATGCTCTGCGACGGCAGCAGATACGCCGGGCAGTTGAGCAGGGTGGCCAGGCGCTGGGTGAGCAGGGTGGCTTCAAACGCGCCCTTGTGACCAACGCCGCCCAACAGCTGCACCACTTCCTGGGCGGCCTGTTTGCCCGGTTGCGCGTGCAAGTGGCCGACCATCGCGCGAATGGTGCTGCTCCACGACGAGATGCCGATATGGTCCTGCGGCGACAGGCTGGTTTCCAGGTAGTGCGCGGCCGCCGAACCAATGGCCTGCTTGATGCTTTCATCACTGCCGGGCTCGGTGGCTTCCACCACGATCACCCGGCGTACGCCGTAGCGGCGTTGCAATTGGGTTTCCAGCTCCAGGTGCAGGCCTTGCAGGCGCATTACGCTGATCTTCACCACGCCGTCCTGCAGCGCCCGGCGCAGGGCGCGGCTGATAAAGGACTGGGACAAGTCCAGTTGCGCGGAAATTTCGGACTGCTTGAGCCCTTCTTCGTAATAGAGGCTCGCGATCTTGGTGATCAGGCGCTGTTCTTCGATCTGGCTCATGAAGGCCTCAGTGATGACATCAATGCGGGTGAGGATACCAAACCCTCACGACATGATCAGGCCGCCGTCGATATTGATCGCCTGCCCGGTCAGGTAGGCCGCGTCGTCGGAGGCCAGGAATGCCACCAGCCCCGCGACATCCGCAGGTTTGCCGGCGCGGCGCAGGGGGATGTTCCTGACCCATTCGGCCATCAGTTCACCCTTGCCGTAGCGTTTTTCGTCGGTGCTGAGGATCTCGCCCCATACGCGGTCGTTGTAGTCCCACATTTCGCTTTCGATGATGCCGGGGCAGAACGCATTCACGGTGATGTTATGCCGCGCCAGCTCCAGCGCCAGGCTCTGGGTGATGCCGATCACGCCCATTTTGCTCGCGGCGTAGTGGGGCGTGTAGATGAAACCCTGGCGGCCCTGGCCCGACGAGGTGTTGATCAAGCGGCCGCTGCCTTGTTTGACCATGTACTTGGCCGCTTCCCGGCAACCCAGCCACACGCCGGTGGTGTTGACTTGCAGCACCTTGTCGAAGTCGGCGCGGGGCATTTTGTCGTAGTGGTCGATGGTGATGATACCGGCGTTCTGTACCGACACGTCGATGCTGCCAAAGCGCGCGTGGCCTTCGCGGTAGAGTTTTTCAATATCACTTTCGTTCGTGACGTCGATGCCCAGGGCCAGCACCTCGACTTTGTATTCCTGAGCCAGTTGATCGGCAGTGAACGTCACCCGCTCCAGGTCGTTGGAGGCCAGTACCAGGTTGGCGCCTTCCTGGGCGAAACGCTCGGCAATGCCGGCGCCGATGCCACGGCAGGCGCCGGTGATGACTACGGTTTTACCGCTGAAACGTTGCGACATGAGTAACTCCTACCAGCACACGAAGCCGCCATCGACCAACAGGTCGACACCGGTGCAAAAGGATGACGCCTGGCTGACCAGGAAGATCGCCGGGCCGACCATTTCTTCCACGCTGGCCATGCGGCCCATGGGCGTGGTCTGTTCAAAGATCTTCACCTGGTCGGCCACTTCCGGCCGTGAGTTCATCGGCGTGGCGGTGTAGCCGGGGCTGATGCAATTGACGCGCAGGCCCTTGTCGGCCCATTCCATCGCCAGGCTTTTGCTCAGGTGGATCACCCCGGCCTTGGAGGTGTTGTAGTGCGCCTGCAACAGGCCACGGTTGACGATGCTGCCGGACATGGAGGCGATATTGACGATGGCGCCCTTGCCACGCGGCAGCATTACCGCAGCCTGCGCCTGGCAGCTGAGGAAGATGCCGGTGAGGTTGATGTCCAGCGTGGTCTGCCAGCGTTGCAGCTCCAGGTCCTCGGCAGCCTGTGCGTTGGCGATGCCGGCGCAGTTGACCGCCACGCTGAGCTCGCCCAGTTCTGCCTCGGTGCGGGCGACGGCGGCGTCCAGGGCGGCGCGTTCGGTGACCGTGCCGCTGAGGGCCAGGGCGCGACGGCCGAGGGCCTGGATGCGTTCGACGGTGCTGCCAATGCCCGGACTACCGGGCAAATCAAAACACGCCACATCCGCGCCGGCTTCGGCCAGGCCAACGGCGATGGCCTGGCCAATGCCGCTGCCGGCACCGGTGACGAAGGCCACTTGGCCTTGAAGACTGAAAAGTTGCATGCATTACTCCATTCTTGAAATCACAGTGAACCCTGTAGTGAGCGGGCTTGCCCCGCGCTGGGCTGCGAAGCCGCCCCAATAAAGACACCGCAGGCCTTCAGATAGAACCGAGTCGTCTGGTTTGGGGCCGCTTCAGCCCAGCGCGGGACAAGCCCGCTCACTACAAAAAGATCTTCATTGTTTGCGGTTACGCCGTAGCCATTTCCATCACCGAAACCGGCGTCGCCTCGCCACGCTCCAGAATCCCCATCTGCCGACCCCGGCTCATCACCATCACCCGATGGGACAAACCCAGCACTTCATCCAGGTCCGAACTCACCACGATCACCGCCATGCCCTTGGCCGCGAGGTCCGCGATCACCTCATAAATCGCCGCCCGCGCGCCCACGTCGATGCCGCGTGTTGGCTCATCGAGGATGAACACCTTGGGGTTGCGCGCCAGCCATTTGGCAATGATCACTTTTTGCTGGTTACCGCCGGACAAGCTGGAAATCCGCGACTGTGGTGCGCCTTTGACCCCCAGGCGCGCCACCGCCGTGCGTGCGAATTCACGCAGCGGGGCAGGGAACACCCAGCCGCGTTTATCCAGCAGGTCGGTGTTGCCGTAGATCAGGTTGTCTTCGATGCGATGTTCCACCACCACGCCTTGCTGCTTGCGGTCCTCGGGCACCAGCACCACACCGGCCTGGATGGCCTCGAACGGCGAGCGCAGTTGACGCACCTCGCCATCGAGCATCATCTGCCCGCGAATGTCCTGGGCTGCGCCGGCAATGGTGCGCACCAGTTCGGTCCGCCCGGCGCCGACGACACCGGCAATGCCGAACACTTCACCGGCGCGCACGCTGAAGTCGATGCCGTGCAGGGCGAATTCGCGGCAACTCAGATCCTTGACCTGCAGCATCACCTGGGCCTGGGGAGGCGCCAGCGCGGGGAAAATCCGCTCCAGGCTGCGTCCGACCATCTGCTCGACCAATTCGCGCACCGGCACTTGCGCCGTGGCGTGCAGGGCGATCTGGCGACCGTCGCGCAGCACCAGCACGCGGTCGGCGATGCGTGCGATTTCTTCCAGGCGATGGCTGATGTAGATAAACGACACGCCCTCGGCCTTGAGCCGTTCCACCTGCTTGAACAGCAACTCGGTTTCGTCCCCGCCCAACGCAGCGGTGGGTTCATCGAGAATCAACAGGCTGGCCTTCAGGGTCAGTGCCTTGGCGATTTCCACCAGTTGCTGGGCCGCCACGCTGAGGCCTTCGACCTTGCGCGACGCCGGCACCTTGAGCCCCAGGCGTTCCAGCTGGATCTGCGCCTGGGCCTCCATGTACTCGCGGTCCACCCGCCCGTAACGCATGGGCAGGCGACCGACGAAGATATTCTCGGCGATCGACAATTGCGGCAGCAGGCGGATTTCCTGGTGGATCAGGCCGATCCCGGCGCTCAACGCGGCCCCCGGCGAACCCGGGGCGTAAGGCTCGCCGAGCCAGGTCATGCTGCCCCCGGCCTCCGGTTGCACCAGGCCGGCGATGATTGACGACAAAGTCGACTTGCCCGCGCCGTTTTCACCGAGCAGGGCCAACACTTCGCCGGGGCGAATGTCGACGTTGACCTGCGACAGTACCTGCACCGGCCCGTAGGCCTTGCTGATATTGCGCAGGCACAACACCGCGTCCGTGGACGTCTGCAACGCTGCTGCTTTCATCACGATCTCCAAGGCTTACGGGTGCTGTTGCAGGAACGGCGCGACGTTGTCTTTGGTGGTCAGCACGGTGGGCAGCAGTTGTTCCTTGGGCACGTCTTTGCCGGCTTTGAGGTCGATGGCGGAGGCCACGGCCAGGCGCCCCATTTTCTGCGTCTGCTGGGTCATGGTTGCGTTCAGCACACCACTTTGCACGGCCTTGAGCCCGGCGATGTCACCGTCAAAACCGACCACTACGACCTTGTGATCGAGGTTGCCGATTTTCACCGCCTGCGCGGCACCCAAGGCCATGGCATCGGCACGGCCGAAGAACACAGTGATGTTCGGGTCACGCTGGAGCAGGTCCTGGGCCACGGCGAAACCTTTGTCCTGGGCCCATTCGGCTGGTTGCTGGGCGACCACCTTGAGGTCAGGGAAGGCTTTCAAGCCCTCTTCGAAACCCTTGGCACGGTCATTTTCCGGCGTGGTACCGATCTGGCCTTGCAGGATCGCGATGCGGCCCTTGCCGTCGGTGATCTTGCCGACGTATTCGGCCAGGGTCTTGGCGCCGGCCACGCTGTCGCTGGCGATGAAGGTATCGCCGGGTGCGTCGGGGGCATTGCGGTCGACGGCGATCACCGGGATGCCGGCGGCCTTGGCGGCTTTTACCGGTACGCCGGCGGCGGTGGCGCCGGCCGGGATGTAGATCAGCACGTCGATCTGGCGGGTGATCAGGTCTTCAATCTGGCTGACCTGGGTCGAGGAGTTGCCCTGGGCATCCACGGTGATCACCTTGATCCCCTTGGCCTTGCCCTCGGCTTCCACCGATTGCTTGATCTGGTTGAAGAAGTCGGCCTGCAGGTTGGCCACGGCCAGGCCGATGGTCAGGTCCTTGGCCCAGGTGGTGCCAGCGGCAGAGAGGGTAGCGGCCGCCAGAGCGGTGGCGATGAGCAGTTTCTTGGGGCTGAACATGTCGGTGACTCCTGGTTTTATTTTTGGAGGGTGTCAACTGTCGAACAGGTTTAACGGGCAGTGCTGGAGCGGCGTCGCAGGGTGTCGATGGTGACGGCGAGGGCGATGACCACGCCGATCACCACTTGTTGGATAAAGGGCGAGACGCCCAGCAGGTTGAGGCCATTGCGCAACACGCCAATGATCAACACGCCGACCAGGGTGCCGCCGATGCTGCCGACGCCACCGTTGAGGCTGGCGCCGCCGATCACCACGGCGGCGATGGCGTCCAGTTCCAGGCTCAGGCCGGCGCTGGGCTGGGAAGAGTCGAGGCGCGCGGCCAGGGTGACGGCAGCGATACCGGCAAGGGCGCCGCTGATGGCGTACACCCACAAGGTGATCGCGCGCACCTTGATGCCGGATAGGCGCGCCACTTCCGGGCTGCCGCCCATGGCATACAGGTTGCGCCCACCGGCCCGAAAGCGCAGGAACACCCAGGCCAGCACCAGCATCACCAGGAACAGCCCGACGGTGGCCGAGAGAAAGCCGAAATGCCGCACCGTGGCCAGGCTGGTGAACCATTCCGGGTAGCCGACGACCTGCCTGCCTTCGGTGAGGATATTCGCCAGACCGCGCGCCACCGACATCATGGTCAGCGTTGCAATGAAGGGGGGCAGCTTGGCGTAGGTGATCAGCCCGCCCGATACCAGCCCGGCAAGCATGCCGGTGGCGATCGAGATTGGAATCGCCAGGCCCAGCGGCACGGCCTGATCCTGATAGAGCCAGCCGAGCATCATCATCGAGAACGCCAGCACCGACCCCACCGACAGGTCGATGCCGCCGATCACGATCACAGCCGTCATGCCAATCGCCAGGATGCCCAGCACCGTGACCTGATCAAGAATGTTCAGGCCATTGCGCAAGGAAAAGAAGAATTCGGAACTGAAGGAGAAGACCAGCACCAGCAATACCAGCCCGATCAACGGGCCGCCGATGTTGCTGGGCAGCAGTTTCACCAGGCGTGGGCGGGGCGGCGGCTTGAGTTCGGCCGGGTGCTGGACAATAGCTTTGGCGTCCACAGTGTTCTCCTGAGTTGTTTTTTTTGGAGTGCTTTCAGGTCGCATGAATATTTATGCGTGCCTGACTGTTAATTCAGATTCCAGTGACACCGTGGCAAAGTCAAGCGCTTAATTTTTCCGGCAGCCCTCTAAAACACTCTTTTCACTGCGCGCAAAGCCTCGGGATAGACACGCCCGTGTGGGATTTTGCCCGTTTGTCCGAGGGATATTTCGCCTATTTATTTGGTTTTTCCGTCGATCGCTCACTTGACCGCGGGAGTGATCGGCGTCTAAATAGAAATATATTGTCAGCGCTGAATAAATATTCAAAACAGCTTTGACACGTTTACCGCAAATGCCTCACCTCGCGTGGTCACCCACAGGAGCCGCTGCATGAATGCCTTCCAGTACGACGCCCACCAGATCAAAGAACAGGCCCGCCTGATCCGACGCCACGTGATCCGCCTGAACGCCGACTCACCGGCCGGCGGTCACACCGGGGCGGACCTGTCGGAAACCGACATCCTCGCCACCCTGTATTTCCGTATCCTCAATACCGGACCGGAGCGTACCGATGACCCGGAGCGCGATATCTATATCCAGAGCAAAGGCCACGGCGTCGGCGGCTTGTATTGCTGCCTGGCGCAGGCGGGCTACATTCCAACCGAATGGCTGGCGACCTATCAACATTTCAATTCCCACTTGCCTGGCCACCCGGTGCGCCAGAAAACCCCCGGCATCGAACTCAACACCGGTGCCCTCGGCCACGGCTTGCCGGTGGCGGTGGGGCTGGCATTGGCGGCAAAAATGTCCGGCAGCAAAAAACGCATTTATGTCTTGACCGGCGACGGCGAACTGGCCGAAGGCTCCAATTGGGAAGCGGCAATGGCGGCGGCCAAGTACGGCCTGGATAACCTGTTCGTGATCGTCGACAAGAACAAGCTGCAGCTGGCGGGGTTGACGGCCGACATCATGCCGCTCGACCCGCTGGACGTGAAATGGGCCGCCTTCGGCTTCAGCGTCAGCGAATGCGACGGCAACGACGTGGGCCAATTGATCCAGGCCCTGGAAAGCATGCAGACCAAGAGCGGCACGCCCCAGGTGCTGATCGCCCACACGATCAAAGGCAAGGGCGTGTCGTTTATCGAAGCCCGTCCCGAATGGCACCACCGCGTGCCCAAGGGTGACGAAATCAACGCGGCACTGGAGGAGTTGAACCATGGCGAGTGAACATTTGGCGAGCGTCATGGTGCAGGCTTTCATCGACGCGGTCGACGCCGGGCTCGATGTGGTGCCGGTGGTCAGCGACTCCACGTCCACGGCCAAGATCGGGCCATTCGTCCAGCGTTTTCCCGAGCGGCTGATCAACGTCGGCATTGCCGAGCAGTCGCTGGTCAGTGTGGCGGCGGGGTTGGCCCTGGGCGGCAAGATCGCTGCCACCTGCAATGCCGCGCCGTTCCTGATTTCGCGGGCCAACGAGCAGATCAAGGTCGATGTTTGCTACAACCAGGCCAACGTCAAGATGTTCGGCCTGAACGCCGGCACCAGCTACGGCCCGTTGGCGAGCACCCACCACAGCCTCGACGATATTTCGGTGATGCGTGGCTTTGGCCACGTGCAGATCTTCGCCCCGGCCGATGCCACTGAGTGCCGGCAAATCGTCGATTACGCCCTGCGGCATGAAGGGCCGGTGTACATCCGTCTCGACGGCAAGGCGCTGCCCGACGTGCATGGTGCTGGCTACCAGTTCAAACCCGGCCAGGTGGATATCCTGCGCCAGGGCGCGGACGTGAGCATCGTGGCCCTGGGCTCAGTGGTGCACGAAGCGGTCGACGCGGCGGCGTTGCTGGCGGAGCAGGGCATCCAGGCCCAGGTGATCAACCTGTCGTCCATCCGGCCATTGCAGCGTGACGTGTTGCTCAGCGCCTTGAGCGGTACGCGCGCGGTGATCACCGTCGAAGAACACAACATCAATGGTGGCGTCGGCAGCCTGGTCGCCGAAGTGCTCGCCGAAGCCGGCCTGGGCATCGGGTTGACGCGCCTGGGCATCGGCGATGGCGAATACGCCGCCGCCGGTGCACGCGAGCCGACGCGCGCCTTGCATAACATCGACGCGGCTGGGATCGTGGCGGCTGCCACTCGGTTGCGGTGAACCCCATGAACAACAACACGCCGCTGATCCTGGCGATAGACGAAGGCACCAGCAACGCCAAGGCGGTGCTGGTCAACGAACTCGGGCAAGTGATTGCACGCGGTTCACGCGCCTTGAGCATCACCCACCCGGCGCCCGGGTTTTCCGAACAGGACCCGCTGTCGATCTGGCACAACACCCTGGCCGCCATTGAGGAATGCCTGGCCCAGGTGGATCGGCCGATCACTGCGTTGGCCATCAGCAACCAGCGTGAATCGGTCGTGGCCTGGGACCGGCAGACCGGCGAGGCGCTGTCGCCGTGCATCAGTTGGCAATGCCGGCGCTCCACTGCGTTATGTGCCGAGCTGCATGCACAAGGTCATGAAGCGCTGGTCCTGGAAAAAACCGGATTGGCCCTCGACCCGATGTTCTCCGCCGGCAAGTTCCGCTGGATTCTCGATCACCTGGATAACGGCCACGCCCGCGCGGCGGCCGGGGACATCTGCCTGGGGACGGTCGATAGCTGGCTGCTGTGGAAACTCAGCGGTGGCCAGGTGTTTGCCACCGATTACTCCAATGCGGCGCGCACGCAACTGTTCAACCTGCACACCTGCGCCTGGGACCCGCAGCTGTTGGCGCTGTTCCAGATTCCACTGGTCGCATTGGCGCCGATCCAGCCCAGCGCCGGCTTTTTTGCCGAAACCGTCGCGGTGGGCGGTGTGCCCGCCGGCATCCCGGTGATGTCGATGATCGGCGACTCCCACGCCGCGCTCTACGGGCAGGGCGGGTTCGCACCGGGGCTGGTCAAGGCCACCCTTGGCACCGGTTCATCGCTGATGACCCCGATGAGCGGCCCGATTGCTTCCACCCATGGATTGTCGACCACCCTGGCCTGGCATGACGGCGTCAACCCCACCTTCGGCATGGAAGGCAACATTGTTCACACCGGCGCCGCCGTGCAGTGGGCCTCGCGCCTGGTGGCCGGGGAATCCCTGGATGCCTTGACCGAACAGGCCGCGCAACTGCCGGATAACGGCGGCGTGTACTTTGTGCCCGCGTTGTCCGGGCTGGGGGCGCCGCATTGGCAAGCCGACGCGCGCGGGTTGATCTGCGGGCTGACGGAAGCCACTTCCGGCGCGCATATCCTGCGGGCTTCGCTGGAGTCCATCGGGTACCAGATCCGCGATGTGTTCGACGCGATGCAGCAGGATATCGGCAACCCGCTCAAGGAGCTGTGGGTGGATGGCGGCGCCACGCGCAACCGCTGGCTGATGCAGTTCCTGGCCAACCTGCTGCAGCGCCCGGTGGTGCGCAGCCTGTCGCCGGAGGTGTCGGCGCTGGGCGCGGCGCACCTGGCGGGGCGGGCGTTGGGGGTATGGGCGAGTGATGAGGCGCTGGGGGCGCTGGAGCGGCAGCGCGAGCGGTTTGAGCCGCACGCTGATCCGATGATGGCGGGACGTTATTCAGAATGGAAAAAGGCCCTGGCCCGCACACTTCTCTAACGGCTTATGAAAGTCAAACATGTGGGAGCGGGCTTGCTCGCGAAGGCGTTGGGTCAGGTACAAATTCTGTAACTGACCCACCGCCTTCGCGAGCAAGCCCGCTCCCACAGTTTTTTCGGTGCCAGGCACAGAACAGGCGAACAGCATCAATCCCCTGTGGGAGCTGGCTTGCCTGCGAAAGCGGCGTGTCAGCCACCGGATCTATCCACTGACACACCGTCATCGCGGGCAAGCCCGCTCCCACATTTTTTTCGGTGCCCGGCACAGAACAGGCGAACAGCATCAATCCCCTGTGGGAGCTGGCTTGCCTGCGAAAGCGGTGTGCCAGCCATCGGATTTATTCATTGACCCACCGCCTTCGCGAGCAAGCCCGCTCCCACATTTTTTTCGGTGCCCGGTACAGAACAGGCGAACAGCATCAATCCCCTGTGGGAGCTGGCTTGCCTGCGAAAGCGGCGTGCCAGCCACCGGATCTATCCACTGACACACCGTCATCGCGGGCAAGCCCGCTCCCACATTTTTTTCGGTGCCCGGCACAGAACAGGCGAACAGCATCAATCCCCTGTGGGAGCTGGCCTGCCTGCGAAAGCGGTGTGCCAGCCACCGGATTTATCACTGACACACCGCCATCGCGGGCAAGCCCGCTCCCACAGTTTTTTCGGTGCCAGGCACAGGACTGGTGAACAGCATCAATCCCCTGTGGGAGCTGGCTTGCCTGCGAAGGCGGCGTGTCAGCCAGCGGCGAAGGGACATGATGGGCTCGATCTTCAACTGAATAGCGCTGAGCTTAAAGTTCTTAAAATCCCTACGTTAAATACTGTTTTAGTCTGAGCTTAGGCGCCTCTCTTCCCCATCCGATGAATCGGGCATAACCATAGAGTTATAGGGTTCTTTCATTATTACCCGTCGTTAATATAATCGAATTGACTTTTCTGCCAGCCCCCGTGCGGCTTTTTGGCATATGCAGCGCTCCCCGTTCCTCTCACGCCAAGGCCTTACATGACCTTCAAAAAACTTATTGTCGCCGCCAGTTTGCTGCCTGCCACGGCGGCGGCCCATGCCGAACAAACCCTGGACATCAGCTACCCACGTTCTTCCACCTTGTGGATCCTGCTCAAGCAAAATGCCCAATTGGAACAACGGCTCAAACCCCTGGGGTTCACGGTGAACTGGCACGAGTTCAGCACCGGCCCGCTCTGGGGCAATATCGCCCCGGCTACGGTGGAGCGTGCCAATAGCCGCCGCAGCTACGACATCATCCCGGTCAAGCTGGAAAACCTTGCCGAGCAACAGCGTATCGCCGACATTTATTACACCGCCAAGCTGATCCCCAAGCCTTTGAAGGCCAGCAACATCAACCTGTGGACGCCAAAACCATGAGCCGCCAGATCCATTTATCCGCGTTCCTGTTGAGTGGTCCGGTGGTGCACAGCCACGCGGTGTGGCGCCACCCGGAGACGGTCGGCAATTACCTCGACCCCGATTACTACGTGCGGGTGGCCAAGGTGGTGGAGGAGGGGCTGTTCGATTTCCTGTTCTTCGCCGATCGCCTGGCCGTGGGCGACCAGATGGGCGGCTTCCGCGAGTTTGCCCTGCGCTACGGCGCGCAGGACGCCACGCGCCTGGACCCGTTGCCGATCCTCTCCTATCTGGTCGGCAAGACCACCCGGCTGGGCCTGGGCGCCACCCGTTCCACCACCTATTACGAACCGGCGCATATCGCCCGCGAATTCGCCACCCTCGACCACCTGTCCAAAGGCCGCGCGGCGTGGAATATCGTCACCTCGATGAACGACAGCGAAGGGCGTCTGTTCGGCAAGGACAAGCACCTTGAGCATGACCTGCGCTACGACCGCGCCGATGAGTTCGTCGAAGTCGCGCTCAAGCTCTGGAACAGTTGGGGCAAGGACGCGCTGAAGCTGGATCGCGAAAGCGGGGTGCTGGCGGACCCTGAGTTGATCCGTTCGGTGCAGCATCAAGGCGAGTGGTTCAAGGTCGAAGGCCCGCTGAATATTCCGCGTACACCCCAAGGCCGGCCGGTGCTGATCCAGGCCGGCTCTTCCGGACGGGGCCGGCGTTTCGGCGCGCGTTGGGCCGAGGCGATTTTTACCATCCACCCGCACTTGGCGGCGATGCGTGCGTTTCGCGATGACGTGCGCGCGCAGGTGGTGCAGCAAGGCCGCGACGCCGACAGTTGCAAAGTGCTCACGGCGGTGATGCCGTTCATTGGCGGCAGCGAGGCCGAAGCCCGTGCCAAGCGCGACCAGCACAACGCGCTGGCGCGCCCGGAATTGGGGTTGGTGACCCTGGCTTCGCAGCTGAATGTCGACCTGTCGCCATTTCCGCTGTCGGCGACGCTGGCCGAAGTCGCCCAGTCGCCGCTGATCCACCCGGCCGCCGCTGAAAAACTGCTGATGCAGGGCCCCGAAATCACCCTGGAACAACTCGGGCGCATCTTCGCCAGTAGCGTACGCGTGCCGCAGTTAGTGGGCACCGGGGCGCAGGTGGCCGACCAGTTGGCCGAGCTGTTCGAACAGGGTGGTTGCGATGGGTTTGTGATTTCGCCGGGGTATCTGCCGGGCTCGTTCACCGAGTTTGTCGAGAGCGTGATTCCGCATTTGCAGCGCAAAGGGTTGTTCCGCACGGCGTATGAAGGGTCGACGCTGCGCGAGCATTTGGGGCTTGCCGATCTCACAGGCTGAACGCGGTCAATGTGGGCGCTCGCTTGCCTGCGATTGCGCAGTTTCAGCCAACAGTGATGCAAGCTGACCCACCGCCCGCGCAGCATGGGTATCTACACAACTCTCACAGGCTGACGGATCTCTCTGTAGTGAGCGGGCTTGTCCCGCGCTGGGCTGCGAAGCAGCCCCAATAAAGACACCGCCGATCACAGGTAGCATCAGGTCGCCCGGTTTGGGGCGGCTTCGCCACCCAGCGCGGGACAAGCCCGCTCACTACAGGGTGCTTCTGCGTGCTCAGAATTTTATGTTCATTGCAGGCAAGCCAGCTCCGACAGGTGCTCGGTGCCGAGCCTCAGTCCACGCAAATCGCCCGGCCCAGTTGGCCTTTCTCCACCGTCGCCGAGCAGCCGAAGTGGCTGTTATCCACCTGACATGTGCCTGCCACCGGGCCGTTGCCGGATTGGGTGGTGACGCTGGTCTGGCACTCGCCTTCACACTGGCTCGAGTCGGTGCACGCCTTGCCCGCATCCCGGTACGGCGTGATGCACTTCCAGCTCTGCAACTTGCCCACTTGCTTCATGGTCCCGCCGCCTGCCAGGCATGTGGACGCCGCCGAGTCCTGGGCGGGCGGTTTGTGGGTGGAGCACGCCGATACCAGCAGCAGGGCGGCCAGGCCGATCATCAATTTCATGCAAAAGTCCTCATGGAGTAAGCGCAGCGGTGCAGTGTACGGGCATATGGACTACTTTGATTGACGAGTGATCCCTATCCGGTAACGACCCATGCGCACATTATGGAAGCGATACGTGGTCCTGTTGGAGCATGACCTGAGCACGCAGGTCTTCGACAACGTGAAAAACCTGCTGGTGTGCGCGCTGCTGTTTGCAGCCGGCACCAATGCACTGCTGGGCGAGCGTGATCTGTTTATTGGTGTGTTTGCGTCGAGTGTGGCGGGGTGGGGGCTGATTGTGCTGTCGGCGGTATTGATGCTGCTGAACGTGAGCGACGGCATTCGCCGGCTGGCCAAGTTGCGCTATCACCTGGCGCTGCAGCTGTTGTTGATCCTGGTTTACCTGGTGGTGGCCGAGCGGGTGGTGGAGATTGTGTGGGGGTTCCGGGCCCTTTGAAGTATCCTGCGCGCCCCGCTAACCACTGATCCAAACCAAGATGACAGGACAAGACATGCAGGCGATGCTTTCGTCGATCCTTGACGAAGTGCGCCCATTGATCGGCCTCGGCAAAGTCGCCGACTACATCCCGGCGCTGGCCGATGTACCCGCCAACCAACTCGGCATCGCGGTGTATGGCAACGACGGTTCGGCCTACCGCGCCGGCGACGCCGATACGTTGTTCTCGGTGCAAAGCATTTCCAAGGTGTTCAGCCTGGTGCAGGCCATCGACCATGGCGGCGAAACCATCTGGGAACGCCTGGGCCATGAGCCGTCCGGGCAGCCGTTCAACTCCCTGGTGCAATTGGAATTCGAACGCGGCCGCCCGCGCAATCCCTTTATCAATGCCGGCGCGCTGGTGATCTGCGACATCAACCAATCGCGCTTCGCCGTGCCGATCCTGTCGATGCGCGACTTCGTACGGCGCCTGTCGGGCAACCCGCAGATCCTGGTCAACAGCGTGGTCGCCGACTCCGAAGCCCAACACGGCGCGCGCAACGCGGCCATGGCTTACCTGATGAAATCCTTCGGCAATTTCCACAACGATGTGGATGCCGTGCTGCACAGCTACTTCAACTACTGCGCCCTGCAGATGAGCTGCATGGACCTGGCCAAGGCCTTCAGCTTCCTCGCCAACGAGGGCACGAGCGCCCACAGCGGCGAGCAGATATTGACGGCGCGCCAGACCAAACAAGTCAACTCGATCATGGCCACCAGCGGGCTGTATGACGAAGCGGGCAACTTTGCCTACCGGGTGGGCTTGCCGGGCAAGAGCGGAGTCGGCGGCGGGATTGTCGCAGTGGTGCCGGGGCAGTTTACGGTGTGCGTGTGGTCGCCGGAGTTGAACGCGGCGGGGAACTCGCTGGCGGGGATCAAGGCGTTGGAATTGCTGAGTGAGCGGATTGGGTGGTCGGTGTTTTGACCGGCAGGATCGATCGTTCCCACGCTCCGCGTGGGAATGCCGCCTCGGACGCTCCGCGTCCTTTCCAGTGATGAACTCAAGTCTTGCGCGAGGTGACGCGGAGCGTCACGGTATGCGTTCCCACGCAGAGCGTGGGAACGATCGGATTCAAGTGGCTGGATAGGCTTCGTCCAAGGCCTTGTTCACTAGCAATTGCACGCCTTCGAGCATGCGGCAGATGCCGAGTGCGACGTTACGTTGAGCGCCATCGACTTCGAAGGCCAGGTGAACGGCGATATCACTGATGGAGGCTAAATCCTGGGAGGCGTTGACCAGCAGGGTTTCCGTGTCCAGGTTGGGGCGTACGGCGAAGAGGTGTTCTGGGGGATTGGGGCTGTCTTTAATCATGGTGAGGCTCCTTTATAAATGGAGCTGCCACGATCCGCGGTCAAACGAATCTGGGTGGCAGCTGTACGCGGGTTGACCGACCGGCTGAAGGAGCAAAACCGGCATACCCGAAGGTATCCCGCGTACAGCTGCCGCGACACGATACATCAGACGTAAAAAAACGCCTAAGGTCGGTGTTGGCGCAATTGCTCTTTCTAAATCGGACGGTCAAATCCGGCCGCTGAATTGGCAGCGACGGCAGGGAGGTTAGCCAGCGAAGTTCCGAGCGACAACCTGAAACCCTTGTAGGAAATATCCTGACGCCGCCGACTCCTGTGGGAGCTGGCTTGCCTGCGATAGCGGTGGGTCAGCAGCCCATCCGGTACTGGAAGACCGCTATCGCAGGCAAGCCAGCTCCCACCTTTGATCTTCATTGGTCTCTGGGATTGGTATTAGCCCAATAAAAAATGCGCCCCTGAGGGCGCATTCTTTTGTTCGGTCAGCTACGGCCTATCAGGCCTTCGCATCCCAGGCCCGATCACCGTGCTCGTCCTTGATCCGAGTCGGCAAGCCCATCACATCCAGCGCTTTAAGGAACGGCTCAGCCGGCAGTTCCTCGACGTTGGCCATGTGCTTCACATCCCACTCGCCACGCGCCACCAGCAGCGCAGCGGCGACCGGCGGAACGCCTGCGGTGTAGGAGATGCCCTGGCTGTCGGTCTCGGCGAAGGCTTCTTCGTGATCCGCCACGTTGTAGATGAACATCTCGCGCGGCTGGCCATCCTTGGTGCCTTTGACCAGGTCGCCGATGCAGGTCTTGCCGGTGTAGCCCGGTGCGAGCGACGACGGGTCGGGCAGGACGGCCTTGACCACTTTCAACGGCACCACTTCCAGGCCTTCGGCGGTGGTGACCGGCTTCTCGGAGAGCAGGCCGAGGTTTTTCAGCACGGTGAACACGTTGATGTAGTGTTCGCCGAAGCTCATCCAGAACCGCACGTTGGGCACGTCGAGGTTTTTCGACAGCGAGTGCACTTCATCGTGGCCGGTGAGGTAGAGGTTCTGCGAACCCACGACCGGCAGGTCGTCGGTGCGTTTGACTTCGAACATGGTGTTGCTGGTCCACTGGCTGTTCTGCCAGCTCCACACCTGTCCGGTGAATTCGCGGAAGTTGATTTCCGGGTCGAAATTGGTGGCGAAGTATTTGCCATGGGAGCCGGCATTGACGTCGAGAATGTCGATCGAATCAATGCGGTCGAAATGCTGTTGCTGCGCCAGCGCGGCGTACGCGTTGACGACACCCGGGTCGAAGCCCACGCCAAGGATGGCCGTGATGTTCTTCTGTTTGCATTCTTCCAGGTGGTTCCACTCGTAGTTGCCGTACCACGGCGGGGTCTCGCAGACCTTGCCCGGCTCTTCGTGGATGGCGGTGTCGAGGTAGGCCACGCCGGTGTCGATGCAGGCCCGCAGGACCGACATATTGAGGAACGCGGAACCGACGTTGATGACGATCTGCGACTCGGTCTCGCGGATCAGCGCCTTGGTCGCTTCCACGTCCAGGGCGTTCAGCGCGAAGGCCTGGATGTCGGCGGGCACCTTGAGGCTACCCTTGGCCTTGACGCTGTCGATGATGGCCTGGCATTTGGAGATGTTGCGCGACGCGATAGCAATACGACCGAGTTCGTCGTTGTGCTGCGCGCACTTGTGGGCCACCACCTTGGCGACACCTCCTGCACCAATGATAAGAACGTTCTTTTTCAATTGCTTTATCTCTCCTTTATCCGCCAGCTTACGAAAGGCTGGACAGGTAGTCGTCGTAACCAAATTCACGAACCACTTCGACTGTACCGTCGAGTTGTTTCACTACGATGGACGGCATTTTCAGGCCGTTGAACCAGTTTTTCTTGACCATGGTGTAGCCTGCGGTGTCGATGAACGACAGCCGATCGCCGATGGCCAGCGGACGATCAAATTGATACTCGCCGAAAATGTCGCCGGCCAGGCAGGATTTGCCGCACACCATGACGGTGTGTTCACCCTCGCTCGGCGCCAGCTTGGCGTTGAGGCGGTAGATCAGCAGGTCCAGCAGGTGGGCTTCGATGGAGCTGTCGACCACGGCGAGGTTTTTGCCGTTGTAGAGGGTGTCGAGCACGGTGACTTCCAGCGAAGCGCTATTGGTGATCGCCGCTTCGCCGGGTTCCAGATACACCTGCACGCCGTACTTCTCGGAGAAGGCCTTCAAGCGCGCGCAGAACGCGTCCAGCGCATAGCCTTCACCGGTGAAGTGGATGCCGCCGCCGAGGCTGACCCACTCGACCTTGTGCAGCAACGCGCCGAAGCGTTCTTCGATGGTGCCGAGCATCTTGTCGAACAGGCTGAAGTCGCCGTTCTCGCAGTTGTTGTGGAACATGAAGCCGGAGATCTGCTCGATCACGCCTTCGATCTTCACCGGGTCCCACTCGCCCAGGCGGCTGAACGGGCGCGCCGGGTCGGCCAGCAGGTAGTCGGAGCTGCTCACCTGCGGGTTGACGCGCAGGCCGCGGGTCTTGCCCTCGCTGCGTTCGGCAAAGCGCTGCAGTTGGCTGATGGAGTTGAAGATGATCTTGTCGCAGTTCTCCAGCATCTCTTCGATTTCATCGTCGGCCCAGGCCACGCTGTAGGCATGCGCCTCGCCTTCGAACTTCTGGCGGCCGAGCTTCAACTCATACAGCGACGAGGAGGTGGTGCCGTCCATGTATTGCTGCATCAGGTCGAACACCGACCAGGTGGCAAAGCACTTGAGCGCCAGCAACGCCTTGGCGCCGGACTGCTCGCGCACGTAAGCAATCTTCTGCATGTTCACCAGAAGCTTCTGTTTATCGATGAGGTAGTACGGCGTTTTGATCATTTTTGAGAGCCTGGGGTGGTGCCTGCCAAAAAAGGACACGCATTGTGCCCGCACTTGGATCGAATCGAAAGGTTAGCGGGCGGATTTTGCGCGCCGGGTTTTCAAGCATAGCGATGGAGTATGACTATCTAAAGGTACACGCCGGCCCACTGTGGGAGCTGGCTTGCCTGCGATAGCCATAGGTATCTACACATTTTTGTAGTGAGCGGGCTTGTCCCGCGCTGGGCTGAAGCGGCCCCGATAAGGACACCGCAGTGTTCCAGATGAAACCAGATCGTCTGGTTTGGGGCGGCTTCGCCACCCAGCGCGGGACAAGCCCGCTCACTACAGGGAGATTTTTCAGCCTTTGAATGTTGTGTAGATACCTATGGTCATCGCAGGCAAGCCAGCTCCCATAGGTTGATCGCTGTACATCCGGCTTGCTGACATCAAACCGTCATCTCCCCACCACCGTCCTGCCACATTCCATCGCTACTGTCCTCGCCAATGAGATCGATCTCAAGCGAGTAACGATGACTGACCTGAAAGACGTCGCACGGCTGGCTGGCGTATCCCGCGCCACCGCCGCCCGCACCTTTGCTTCCCCGGAACAGGTGCGCCCGCTCACCCGTGAACAGGTGTTCGCCGCCGCCCGTGAGTTGGGCTTTCGGCCAAACCTGCTGGGCCGCCAGTTGCGCCTGCAAACCACCCGACTGATCGGTGTAGTGGTGCCCAACCTGCTCAACCCGGTGTTCGCCGAACAGTTCCAGGCCATGGAACGCGCCGCGCGGTTACGCGGCTACAGCCTGGTGCTGGCCACCACCGATTACAGCAGCGAGCGCGAAAGCACGGTGGTCGAAGAGCTGCTGCGCCAGCGCGTCGACGGTCTGGTGCTGACGGTCACCGATGCCGAAAGCAACGCGGTGCTCAGCAGCCTGAACACCGAGAAGACGCCCTTCGTGCTGGCCTACCATCAGCCGAGCAACCCCAACTACAGCGCCGTGTCGGTCGACAACCGCGCGGGCATGGCCCTGGCCACGCGTTACCTGCTGGAAGCCGGGCACCAACGGATCAGCATGGTCGCCGGCCCCGCGTTGCAGTCCGACCGTGCCCGCCTGCGCTATGCCGGCTACTGCGATGCCATGAAGGAATACGGCCTCAAGAGCCGCCCGGTGATCGAAATGCCGGCCCACACCCAGGCTGAATTCACGGCCATCGCGCCGTTTCTGCAGAACCCCGAGGCGCCCACCGCGCTGGTGTGTTCCAACGACTTTCTGGCGATCAGCCTGATCGCCGAACTGCGCCGCAACGCCTGGAACGTACCCGGGCAACTGTCAGTGATGGGTTTTGATGGCATCAGCCTCGGCACCCAGATGCACCCGACCCTGTGCAGCGTGGTGCAGCCCATCGCGCTGCTGGCCAGCACCGTGATCGACCAACTGCTGGCGCAAATCGCCGGCAACGCCCCGACGTCCCATTGCCTGCCTTGCCATATCCGGCCAGGCGAAAGTACCCAGCCCCATGAGGAGATCCTTGATGCGCGCACTCAGTAAAACCCTGGCAGCCGTGCTGCTGTGCGGTGCCGCGAGCCTGGCCCAGGCCGCCGACACCGCGATTTGCTACAACTGCCCGCCGGACTGGGCCGATTGGGGCTCCCAGCTCAAGGCCATCGCCGCCAGCACCGGCGTGCAGGTGCCGCTGGACAACAAAAACTCCGGCCAGTCCCTGGCGCAGTTGGTGGCGGAAAAAGCCGCCCCGGTGGCCGACGTCGTTTACTACGGCGTGACCTTCGGCCTGCAGGCGCAAAAAGCCGACGTGGTCGACACCTACAAACCCAAGGCCTGGGAGCAGATTCCCGCCGGCTTGAAAGACCCCGACGGCCATTGGTTCGCGATCCATTCCGGGACCTTGGGCATCATGGTCAACGTCGACGCGCTCGGTGGCTTGCCGGTGCCGCAAAGCTGGGCTGATCTGCTCAAGCCCGAATACAAAGGCATGGTCGGTTACCTAGACCCGTCCAGCGCCTTTGTCGGCTACGTGTCGGCGGTGGCGATCAACCGCGCCATGGGCGGTGATCTGGACAACTTCGCCCCGGCCATCGACTACTTCCGCAAACTGGCGAAAAACAGCCCCATCGTGCCCAAGCAGACCGCCTACGCACGGGTGCTTTCCGGCGAGTTGCCGATCCTGGTGGACTACGACTTCAACGCCTACCGCGCCCGCTACAAGGACCAGGCCAACGTCGCCTTCGTGATCCCGCAAGAAGGCAGTATCAGCGTGCCCTATGTCATGAGCCTGGTCGCCAACGCGCCGCACCGCGCCAACGCGGAAAAAGTCCTCGACTTCGTGCTCTCGGACGAGGGCCAGTCACTCTGGGCCAAAGCCTATCTGCGCCCGGTGCGGCCGATGAAAATGCCGGCGGACGTGGCCGCGCAGTTCCTGCCCGACAGCGACTACGCCCGTGCCGGTGTCGTGGACTACGAAAAAATGGCCGCTGTACAGGAAGCCTTCGCCGCCCGTTACCTGAACGAGGTCAAGTAAGTGGCAACATCGGCAAGACATGCCGCCTGGGCACTGGCCCCGGCCTTTGCGGTGCTGCTCGCGTTCTGGCTGTTGCCGCTGGCGCACCTGATGCTGCTCGGCGCCGAGAGCCGCGACGGCAGCGGCAGCGGCTACTGGCAGGTGCTCAGCAGCGCGCAATACCTGGGCAGCCTGGGGCAAACCTTGATCCTGGCAGTGGTGGTGACGCTGGTCGCATTGCTGATCGGCGGCATCAGCGGCGTGTTCCTCGCCCGGCAACAGTTCTTCGGGCGCTCGGCGCTGGTGGCCTTGCTCACGTTTCCGCTGGCCTTTCCCGGTGTGGTGGTGGGGTTCCTGGTGATCCTGCTCGCCGGGCGCCAGGGCCTGTTTGCCGCGCTGGGCCTGCAGTTGGCCGGTGAGCGTTGGATCTTTGCCTACTCGCTGGCGGGGCTGTTCGTGGGCTACCTGTACTTCTCGATTCCGCGGGTGATTCTCACGGTGATGGCGGCCTGCGAAAGCCTCGACCGCAGCCTGGAGGAGGCCGCGCATTCGCTGGGGGCAGGGCACTGGCGCGTGGTCTGCGATGTGATCGTGCCGGGCCTGGCGCCGGCGCTGGCGTCGTGCGGATCGATCTGTTTTGCCACGTCCATGGGCGCCTTTGGCACAGCGTTTACCTTGGGGACGCGGCTCAATGTCACGCCGGTGGCGATCTACAACGTATTCACCAATTACGCCAACTTTGCCGTCGCCGCTGCGCTGTCGGTGGTGCTTGGCGCGGTGACCTGGGCCGTGCTGCTGCTCACGCGGCGCCTGGTGAAAAATGCGGGGACTGTGCTATGAAGCGCTCATCGCTGTTTGTGCCGCAACTGCTGTTTACGCTGCTGGTGTGCGCCTTCATGTTGGTGCCGGTGCTGCTGTCGCTGCTGGCCGGGCTGACGCGCAACTTCTTTGTCGGCGTTTCCAGCGGCTTGACCTTCGACTGGTTGATCCAGGTGTGGCAGGCCTATTCGCCCACCGTGTGGTTGTCGCTGCAACTGGCCCTGGCCTGCGCGGTGTGCGTCTGCGTGATCGGCGTGCCGGCGGCCTATGCCCTGGTGCGCATGAACAACCGCTTCAGCCGTGCCTTCGAAGAGTTGATGGTGCTGCCGGTGGCGATGCCAGGGTTGGCCAGTGCGCTGGCGCTGCTGCTCACGTACGGCCAGTTCGGCAGTTTTCGCAGCAGTTGGCTGTTCATCCTGGTCGGCCACGTGCTGTTCACCTTGCCGTTCCTGGTGCGCCCGGTGATGGCGGTGATGCAGCGCCAGCAACTGCCGGTGCTGGAGGAGGCGGCGGCAAGCCTGGGCGCGGGTCCCGTCAAACGCTTTTTCAGCGTGGTGGTGCCCAACTGTCGCGCGGGCATCCTGGCCGGCGTGTTGATGGTGGTCACCCTGAGCCTGGGTGAATTCAACCTGACCTGGATGCTTCACACGCCGATGACCAAGACCCTGCCGGTGGGCCTGGCCGACAGCTACGCCTCGGCGCGCCTGGAAATCGCCAGTGCCTACACCCTGATCTTTTTGCTGATGATCGTGCCGCTGCTGATTGCGCTGCAGGCCATCAGTGCCCGTCTGTCCCGTGGAGAGCGTCGATGACCGCTATCACTATCCGCCTGCAAGGCTGTCGCAAGGCGTTCGCCGACGGCACCGTGGCCGTGCATGACTTGAACCTGACCGTCGAAGGCGGCGAAACCCTGGCGATCCTCGGCCCCTCCGGCTGCGGTAAAACCACCACCTTGCGCCTGATCGCCGGCCTGGAACGCCCGGATGTGGGCCAGGTGTTTTTCGGTGACCAGGACGTGACCCGCCTGCCCATCGAACGCCGCGATGTGGGCATGGTGTTCCAGAATTACGCGCTGTTTCCCAACCTGGATGTGGCCGGCAACATTGTCTACGGCTTGAAGGTTCGCGGCATGGCGCCGCGGGAACGCAACAAGCGCTGCGAAGAGCTGCTGGAGTTGGTGGGCTTGCAGCAGCATGGCAAGCGCAGCATCCATGAACTCTCCGGCGGCCAGCGCCAGCGCGTCGCTTTGGCCCGCGCCCTTGCGCCACGTCCTAAAGTGCTGCTGCTGGACGAACCCCTGGCGGCCCTTGACGCGCAACTGCGCGAACGCCTGCGCAGTGAGCTGAGCGAACTGCTGCGCGGCCTGGGCATCACCTCGGTGTTCGTCACCCACGACCAGGGCGAAGCCATGGCCCTGGGCGACCGCATCCTGGTGATGGAACACGGGCGGATCGCGCAACTGGCCAGCCCCCGGGACATCTACCAGAAACCAGCCAACGCCTTCGTCGCAGGCTTTGTCGGCAACCTCAACGCCTTTGCGGTGAGCGGGGCGTCGCCCACGGGCTTGAAAGTCTGCGGCGGTGAACTGCCGTGGCAGGGCACCGACCGGCCCGAGACCCTGTATTGCCGCCCCGAACATCTGCGCGTGACGCAGAGCGAAGGGCACTTGCACGGGCGTCTGCTGGCGCAGTTCTTCCAGGGCGCGCAAAGCCGTTTGCTGGTGGACGTAGGCGGCCCGCAACCGTTGCTGGTCGACAGCAGCGACAACGAGCTGTACGCCATCGGCGCGCCGATCGCCCTGGCGATTGCGCCGCACCTGTTGTTCACCCTGAATGCGTGAGAATCCACTGTGAATCGTCCGTTCCTCGTCGCCCAGATCAGCGACCTGCACCTCAAAGCCGGCCAGCGTCTCACCTATGGCGTGGTGGACACCCTGGGCGCGCTGCGCCGCGCCGTCGACCATCTGAACGCCAGCCACCCACGGCCTGACATCGTGGTGATCAGCGGCGACCTCGTGGACTTCGGCCGTGCCGATGAATACGCCGTGTTGCACCCTGAACTCGCGCGCCTGCACATGCCGTGCTACCTGGTGCCCGGCAACCACGACACGCGCGGACCATTGCTGGAGGCGTTCCGCGATCATGCCTACCTGCCGTTATCGGCAGAGGGCCCGTTGGACTGGGTGGTAGACACGCATCCGCTGCGCCTGATCGGCCTCGACTCCACCATTCCCGGCGGCCACGGCGGGCAGTTGCTGGACAGCCAATTGCAGTGGCTCGATGACCAGCTGGCGCTGCGCCCGCAGGCCCCGACTCTGCTGATCCTGCATCACCCGCCGTTCATCAGCGGCATCGGCCATATGGACCGCGAACCCTTCATCAACGCCGCCGCCCTGGAGCGCGTGGTTGCGCGTCATCCGCAAGTGGAGCGCCTGTTGTGCGGGCATCTGCACCGGCCGATGCAGCGCCGTTTCGGCGGCAGCCTCAGTTGTGTCTGCCCCGGCACGTCCCACCAGATCGTGCTGGATTTGCAAGACGCGGCGCCCGCGCATTTCAACCTGGAGCCGGCGGGCTATTTGTTGCATCGCTGGCAAGCGCAACAAGGTTTGATCAGCCACAACGGCGTGTTCGGGGAGTACCCGGGGCCGTACCCGTTTTATGACGCCCGGGGGTTGATTGACTGAGCGAGGCTCAGATGGCGGCGGCGCTGCTGGAAGAGAAGTTATCTGGAGCACCGCCTTGCATGCGTTGCAGTCTTATCAACGACCTGATGAAAACCACAGCGAAAGTTGCAGGCCCGATACGTGTAGTGAGCGGGCTTGCCCCGCGCTGGGCTGCGGAGCGGCCCCAAACCACGCGCCTCGTTCTATCTGGAGCAACTGCGGTGTCTTTATTGGGGCGGCTTCGCCACCCAGCGCGGGACAAGCCCGCTCACTACGGTATTCAACATGAATGGATCTTGTGATCATCTGGAATAGAATGAGTTTGTCTCATCATGTGCGTCTACCCACAATGCCTGCCATTCATATCAACATTGGAGTTGTAAGTCATGGCAGTCGCTCATTCCCTCGGATTCCCGCGCATCGGACGCGATCGTGAACTGAAAAAAGCGCAGGAAGCGTTCTGGAAGGGTGAGCTTGACGAAGCCGGCCTGCGCGCCGTCGGCCGTGACTTGCGCAAGACCCATTGGGACCTGCAGAAACAGGCTGGCATCGAGCTGCTGCCGGCCGGCGATTTCGCCTGGTACGACCAGGTGCTGACCCACTCGCTGATGTTCGGCGTGATCCCGGAGCGTTTCCGCCCGGCCGATGGCAAAGCCACCCTGCACACGTTGTTCGGCATGGCCCGCGGCGTCAGCGACAGCTGCTGCGGCGGCGCCCACGCTCAGGAAATGACCAAGTGGTTCGACACCAACTACCATTACCTGGTACCCGAATTCAGCGCCGACCAGCACTTCCACCTGGGGTGGGGTCAGTTGTTCGAAGAGGTGCAGGAAGCCCGGGACCTGGGCCACGCGGTCAAGCCGGTGGTGATCGGCCCGCTGACTTATCTGTGGCTGGGCAAGGCCAAGGGCGGCGACTTCGACAAGCTCGACCTGCTCGACCGCCTGTTGCCGCTGTACGGCCAGATCTTCCAGCGCCTGGCGGAACTGGGCGTGGAATGGGTGCAGATCGACGAGCCCATCCTGGTGCTGGACCTGCCCCAGGACTGGAGAAACGCCTTTGAGCGTGCCTACAACCAGATCCAGCGCGACCCGCTGAAAAAGCTGCTGGCCACGTATTTCGGTGGCCTGGAAGAGAACCTGGGCCTGGCCGCCAACCTGCCGGTGGATGGCCTGCACATTGACCTGGTGCGAGCGCCGGACCAGTACCCCACGATCCTCGACCGCCTGCCGGCGTATAAGGTGCTGTCCCTGGGCGTGGTCAACGGCCGTAACGTGTGGCGTTGCGACCTGGAAAACGCCCTGGCGACCTTGCAGCACGCCCATGAAAAACTGGGTGAGCGCCTGTGGGTGGCGCCGTCCTGTTCCTTGCTGCACAGCCCGGTCGACCTGGGCCGTGAAGACGCACTGGATGCCGAGCTGAAAAGCTGGCTGGCATTTGCGGTACAGAAGTGCACTGAAGTCGCCGTGCTGGCGCAAGCAGTCAACGCGCCAGAGGCGCCTGACGTACTCGCCGCCCTGGCGCAAAGCCGTGCCGTACAAACCGCCCGTGCCGCTTCGCCGCGCATCCACAAACCTGCGGTGCAGGCCCGTGTCGCGGCCATCACTGCCAAGGACAGCCAGCGCCAGTCTCCATTTGCTCAACGCATCGCAAAGCAACGTGCCGGCCTCAACCTGCCGTTGTTTCCGACCACCACCATCGGTTCGTTCCCGCAGACCGCGTCGATCCGCCTGGCGCGTCAGTCCTACAAAGCGGGCAAGTTGAGCGAAGCCGAATACGTCGAAGCCATGCACAGCGAGATCAGGCACGCCGTAGAAGTTCAGGAGAACCTCGGCCTGGATGTGCTGGTGCACGGCGAGGCCGAACGCAACGACATGGTCGAGTACTTTGCCGAACAGTTGGACGGTTACGCGTTCACCCGTTTCGGTTGGGTGCAGAGCTACGGTTCGCGTTGCGTGAAACCGGCGGTGATCTTTGGCGACCTGAGCCGCCCGAAAGCCATGACGGTGGAGTGGATCCGCTACGCCCAAGGCCTCACCAACAAAGTCATGAAAGGCATGCTGACCGGCCCCGTAACGATGCTGATGTGGTCATTCCCCCGCGAAGACCTGAGCCGTGAAGCGCAGGCCCGTCAACTGGCCCTGGCGATTCGTGATGAAGTGGTGGATTTGGAAGCCGCCGGCATCAAGATCGTGCAGATCGACGAAGCCGCCTTCCGCGAAGGTCTGCCGTTGCGCCAGGCGCAGTGGCAACCCTACCTCGACTGGGCCACCGAGGTGTTCCGCCTGTGCGCCTCGGGCGTGCGCGATGAAACCCAGATCCACACCCACATGTGCTACAGCGAATTCAATGATGTGATCGAGTCCATCGCGGCCATGGATGCCGACGTGATCACTATCGAGACGTCACGTTCGGACATGGAGCTGCTTGAAGCGTTTGAGGCCTTCGCTTACCCGAATGACATTGGGCCGGGGGTCTACGATATTCACTCGCCGCGTGTGCCGCAGGCGTCGGAAATGGCCAACCTGCTGCGCAAGGCGGCCAAGCGGATACCGGCCGAGCGGTTGTGGGTGAACCCCGATTGTGGGTTGAAGACACGGGGGTGGCCGGAGACGGAAGCGGCGTTGGTACACATGGTGACGGCCGCGCGGCAACTGCGGGCCGAACTGGCCTGACGCAATCCAGATGTAGGAACGGGTTCCTGTGGGAGCTGGCTTGCCTGCGATAGCGGACTGTCAGCCAATACATGTGGAGCTGACCCGCTGCAATCGCAGGCAAGCCAGCTCCCACAGAAAAGCCACCTAGTGTCTACAGGTATTTGAGCCAGGCCAAATTGCGGCGCCGTGCCTTGAGCCCGGCAAACCAGCGCACTGGCAGGTAGAGCGCCAAGGGCAACAACAGCGACACCAGCCAAATGGCGCCGATGGTGTCGAAGCCGAAGTAGTTGCCGTGATTGAGACCAAACAGTGCCACACAGGCGACATACAGCATTTTCAGCACATACAAATGCAGCAGGTAAAAGAACATCGGCGCCGCGCCGAACGTGGCCAGGATGCCAATCCAGCGCTTGTGCCCGGCCCGTTCAAACGCCAGCAACAGCAGCAAGCCAATCCCCAAAGTCAACGCCAGGAACAACAGCGAAGGCGGGTACTTGGTGACGTTGAAAAAGCTCATTAACGTCTGCGCGCCGTCGGCATACGCCTGCCACGGCTTCTCGCCATAGCCATTGGCCGCCCGTAACAACACAAACCCCACCAACGCGCCCGCGCCACCGAGCAACAGGTAACGCTGGCGCAGCGTCGGTTCCAGGCTATTGGCGAACCACGGACCGAGGCCGTAGCCCAGGGCAATCACGCCGATCCACGGCAACACCGGGTAGGTCACGCGCAGGCGCAGGGCGTCGCCCACTTCGATCCAACTGCGTTCGTGCAGGATCGACCACGGAACCTGCAACGCCGACCCCGCATCGACGTGCAGCCCATCCAGCAGGTTATGCCCGCCAATGATCACCAGCGCCAAGGCGATCAACAGCGGACGCGGCAGCCACACCAGCGCGGCGAGGGCGATCATGCTCACGCCAATGGCCCAGATCACCTGCATGTAGATCACGCTGGGCGGCAACTGGAAGGTCCAGGCGAAATTGACCAAGGTGAATTCCAGCACCACCAGGAACAGCCCGCGCTTGAACAGGAACGCCGACACATCGCGCCGGCCCTGGTATTTCTGGCCGTACAGCCAGGCCGACAAACCCGTGAGCAACACAAACACTGGCGCACACAAGTGGGCGAGGGTACGGCTGATAAACAGCGCCGGCTCGGTGCTGTCGATGTTCATCGGGTCGCTGACCTGGCGGTGCAGCAGGAAGGTTTCACGCACGTGGTCCAGTAGCATGAACAGGATCACCAGGCCGCGCAGGGCGTCGATGGAAAGCAGGCGTTGGCGCAAGGGAACAGCGTCGGTCATGGGCGAGGTTCGCAGGGCAGGGTGGAAGTGGGGCGTTATCCTATAACATTAATGTGCGCGTTGCCGCGATTCGTTGCCATGCCTGAGAGCGCCGCGTACGGTCAAGCCAGCTCCCACATCTGATCCTCGCCGTGCCCTGGATTCTGATACGGTCAGACCAAATCGTCTGCGCAGGCCTTGACCATGACTACCCCACACGCCGTCATCGACTTCTGGAAACAAGCCGGCCCCAAACGCTGGTTCGCCAAGAACGCAACCTTCGACGCCACGTTCCGCGACACCTTCCACACCGCCCATCTGCAAGCCGCCCGGCGTGAGCTGGAAAGCTGGCTGGACTCGGCGCAAGGGGCCCTGGCGCTACTGATCCTGCTCGACCAATACCCGCGCAATGCATTTCGTGGCACCGCCCATATGTTCGCCACCGACCCGCTGGCACGCCTGTACGCCCAGCGCATGGTCGACGCCGGCCTGGACCAGCAGATCGAGCCGGCCTTGCGCGCGTTTTGCTACCTGCCGTTCGAACATTCGGAAGACCCGGCCGATCAGCAACGCTCGCTGACCCTCAACCAGACATTGGACGCCAACACCTACCGCTGGGCGAAGCAACATGCCGAGATTATCCAGCGGTTCGGGCGTTTCCCCCATCGTAATGACGTGCTGGCCAGGGCCACCACCGCTGACGAGCAAACGTTCCTGGACGAGGGCGGGTTCGCCGGTTAACCGGTATTCCATCGAGGAATGGCCCCATAAAAACAGCGCATTGTCATTCTCATCGCACATCTCGTAGCGTAGGGCTTCATTCAAGGAGCCCCGCTATGAACCAGCCTCTGTTGCGCCTCTACGTCGATGCGCTGTACACCAGCCCCTACGCCCTGTCAGTGTTCGTCGTCCTGCGCGAAAAAGGCCTGGCTTTCGACACGCTCACCCTGGACCTGGACGCCGCGCAGCAGCAAGCGCCTGACTTCGCCCAACTGTCCCTGACCCGGCGCGTACCAACCCTGGTGGACGGTGACTTTGCACTGTCGGAGTCCTCGGCGATTACCGAGTACCTGGAGCAGGCTTACCCCGCGATCCCGGTGTACCCGGCCGACATCCGGCAGCGCGCGAGGGCGCGGCAGGTGCAGGCGTGGCTGCGCAGCGATTTGCTGCCGATCCGCCAGGAGCGCTCGACGCTGGTGGTGTTCTACGGGCAGAAAATGCCGCCGTTGTCACCCGTGGCCGAAGCGGCTGCCGCCAAGTTGATCAGCGCAGCGCAGACGCTGTTGGCGGGCAATGCGGCGTACCTGTTTGGCGAGTGGTCGATTGTCGACGTGGACCTGGCCGTCATGCTCAACCGCCTGATCCTCAATGGCGACCAGGTGCCCGCCGAACTGGTGGCTTACGCGCAACGCCAGTGGCAGCGGCCTTCCGTGCAGGCGTGGGTCAACCTGCAACGCCCTGCGCTGTAGGGCTTTGAGCCATTTGCGCGACGCGCCGGTCAAGGTCTTCCCAATCCGCCATGCCCAGCACTCGTGTGGTATTCAAGCCGCGCAGGTAACCGCGCAACTGCTGGGCACTGGCCTGGAACCGGGCAGCGTCAACGGCGGTGTCTTGCAGCACGCCTTCATAGTCGGCCAGATAATCGGCGACCCGCTCACGAAATTCCGGCAGGACGGCTTCGCGGATGCGGTCGAAGGTTTTCTGGTGGGGCTTCATGGCGTGGTCCTTATAGGTTTTATAGGTGCACTATCGGTTCAGATAATAGTCACCATCACGGATCGCAAGTTCTGTTTTTGCAGCAAAAGCGCAAAATCGCCCCATCGAGACGCTGTTCAAGGAAATGCGCGATGAGGACGTTTATTCAGCTGGCTTTAATGATGGTGATGCTGGGCACTGTCGTGATCAACAACGCGGCGATCGCCGATGATTTGCATGCAGGCCATTTGCTACCTATCGTCGGTAGCGTAAACTCCCTGCAGCACGCGCAATCGGTGGGTGTGTTGTTGAGCGATAATACCCGCGACAACCTCAGCTACCTTGAACGCTACCACGACATGGCCTTGAATGGCGCCAAGGATGCCCTCGACGGGCGTATCCGCCAGGCGTTCGTCAACAGCTCCGACCCGGAACTGGCCATCGATTGGTTGATGAGCTCGCTGCAAGGCACTTTTTTGTCGGTCACTGTGTACGACAACCTGGACGCCCTGGTGCAGGCTCATCCCGATGTGGTGGTGATGCTCGATACCCATAACCAACTGCTGACCCAGCGTAACGATCAGGTCGAGGCACGGTTCATTGCGCGGTTCTATGACGCGAACCTGCAATACATCGCCAAGGCTGAAGGCGCGGTGCACAAGCAGGTGCCGTCGGTGTGGGTGCATGACAAGGCCGCGCCGGAAATTGCCGCGCAGATTGAGCAGCAGCGGGGTGTGCAGCTCGACGCCTTGAAGCAGTTCGACGCGTCGCTCAAGGCACTGCTTCGTGCTGGGCAACGTGCGGGTTGATGTGAACTTTTATTTTTATCGTCAGGAATTTTTCATGCGCGCTTTTTTCGCCCCGGGCTTGGCCTTTGGTTCCCTGTTGCTGGCAGGGTGTGTGTCCGCCCCCAACGCTCCGACGCTGACCCTGCAGACCGCCAAGGACCCCGAGGCCTATGTGAAATGTGTGCTGCCCAAGCTGGAAAAGCATGGCATCACCTCCACTGTGACGCAGAACTCGCGCCACGCCAAAGTGCTGTTGACCAGCAAGTTTGCGGCCGATGATGTACTGGAAGCCTACAAGTCCCAGGAGGGCGGCAAGGTGTTCCTGTATGAGCGCAAGCCATTGGCGTCGGCGATCAAGCCGTCGCGGCTTGAGCTGGCTGCGCAGGAATGCAAATAGCGGGAGGCACCGCATAACCCAACATGTGGGAGCGGTTTTCCCTGTGGGAGCTGGCTTGCCTGCGATGGCATCACCTGGGTATGCCTGATGTATCCAGGTGTCTGCATCGCAGCGGTGCGGCGATCCGACAAGCCAGCTCCCACAGTTGGATGGGTGTGGGGCTCAGGGTTTTGTTTCGTTGCTGAACGCGTTGACCGTTTTGATCAGGCCTTGAGCCGCCAGCGCCACCAACTCCCCACCTTTCTCCACCGTTGCCAGCGCCGGGTCCGAGCCCATACGCCCATCAGGAAACCGTGCGCGAAAGTCCAGCGCTTCACGGATCGGCCCGGTGTTGGCGATTCGCGGCGAGTAGTCGGCTGTCTTGATCGAATCCGGGTACGCCCACTGCGTCACCGCAATCTCCGACGGCGTGGCGTGGCTGCCATGGCCGACCGGGAATTGGCGCTGGGCCAGGTCGGTCACGCCTTCCAGGTCCCACCAGTTCACCAGTTTCAGCGCAAACCCGGCCGGGCGGCGCGCGAAGCTCGCTTCGGCGTACAGCTCGGAGAACGCCGCTTCGATGGTGGCGATATTGCCGCCGTGGCCGTTCAGAAACAGGATCTTGTCGAAACCATGCCCGGCCAGCGAGCGCACCCAATCACCAATGGCGGCGATAAAGGTGGAAGGGCGCAGCGAAATGGTGCCGGGAAAGCCCAGGTGATGCTGGGCCATGCCGATATTGAAGGTGGGGCCGATCAGGATGTCGGCGTTCTTCTGCGCCGCATGGGCGATGATCTCCGGGCACATCCAGTCGGTGCCCAACAGGCCGGTGGGGCCGTGCTGTTCGTTGGAACCGATGGGAATCACCACCGTGCGGCTGCGCTCCAGGAACTGACCGATCTCAACCCAGGTAGACGTGTGTAGAAGCATTCGACGCTCTCTTTTATCGATGGGGACAGGCTAACCGCCACGGATTGTACGACTACTCGCCACCTGCTGGGGTTTGCAATTGAGGTAAGTCGACGACTTCAGCCAGCGCTGGTCCGGGTACCACGAGAACATGAACTGCCCGTCCTTGAGCTTGTCCACCACTTGGCGCGCGACTTGCGGACGCACGGCCGGGCAACCCTGGCTGCGGCCGATACGGCCTTCGCGCTTGCTCCACAGGGGGCTGACGTAGTGGGCGGCGTGGATCACAATCGCGCGGTCGCGGGCCAGGTCGTTGAAGCCAGGTTCCAGGCCGTCCATGCGCAGCGAGTAACCGTGGGTGCCCAAGTAACTTTCCTGGGTGCGGAACAGGCCGAGGCTGGACTGGTGGCTGCCTTCGAGGTTGGAGAACTGGGTGGCGAAGTTTTCCCCGGACTTGGCGCCATGAGCCACCAGGTCGCGCAGCACCAGGGTCTTCTTGCGCAAGTCGAAGATCCACAGCCGACGGGCGGTCGAAGGCTGGGAATAATCGATCACGGCCAGGCGCTCGGAGCGTTCTTCGCCGTTGTTGACCGCGCATTGCACCGCATTCAGTGCGCTTTTGAGCACCGTGGGATTGAGTTCTGGAGCCGAGCGCGCCAGGCTGCTATACAAGGAAGGAGGGGTGCCATTGGCGGCGAGCGCAGAAGTGCTCAACATCGCCAGGCTCAGGGTGATCAGGCCCAGGGCGGACACCGCGACCCGGCACATAAAAGTCAGCATCTACAGTACAACCCCACTGTGGATTGGAGCAAGTCTTGTTCAAAAAACACGCATGTTACTTGAGCATTTGCCTGCTCGTTGCACCATTGGTCGCCACAGCCGAAACGCTGCCGGCAGAACCGTTGCCAGTCGCCATGCCAGCCCCGGTGGACCTGGCCCCGGTGCAACAGGCCCTGGCGCAACTGCCCAGTGTCTGCCCCGGCCTGGCGCCGCAGATCGACGCCGCCGGGCAATTGCGCCTGCAAGCGTTCTACCAGCAGCAGGGCAATGCGCCGCTGTGGTCTGCCGATGAGCGCCGCCAAGCCCTGCAACCTCAGTTGCTGATGCTTGCCGACGACGGCCTGGACCCCACCCACTATAGCCTGCCCACCGTGGATGCCGCGGCCAATGTGCTGTGCAGCGATATCGCCACCAGTCAGCGCTACCTGCAGGCCCTGCACGACTTGCATTACGGGCGCCTGCAGCAATCGCGCTTCGAACCGCTGTGGCATTCGCGGCCGCCGGACCGCGACCCCGACACCGAGGTGCTGGCCTTTGCCGCGCTGGGTCTGCAGGACATGGCCCAGGCGTTCGACCAGGCGCGACCCAGCGCCGATTTGTACCGCAGCCTGCGTAATGCCTATTCCAGTGTGCGGCAGCAGCCGTTGCCGCATTGGGGCCCGGTCGCCAGCGGCCCGCTGTTGCGCCCCGGCATGGAAGACCCACGCGTGCCGGAACTGGCACAGCGCCTGGTCAGCGGCGGTTACCTGGCCGAGGCCCCGAGCGGCACGCAATACCGCGACGAGCTGGTCAAGGCGGTCAAGGCCTTCCAGCTCAGCCACTCGTTACAGGCCGACGGCGTGATCGGTGCCGGCACCGTGGCCGAACTCAACATCAGCCCGTCGATTCGCCGCGAGCAGTTGCGTATCAACCTGGAACGCTTCCGCTGGCTGGCTCAGGACCTGGAACCCGAAGGCGTGCTGGTCAACGTGGCCGCCGCGCAACTGAGCGTCTACCAGAGCGGCATCCCGGTGTGGCAAACCCGCCTGCAAGTCGGCCGCGCCGAACGCCAGACACCGCTGCTCAAGTCGCGCATCACGCGGCTGACGCTCAACCCGACCTGGACCATCCCGCCCACCATCATGCGCGAGGACAAGCTCCCGGCCATTCGTCTTAACCCCGAATACCTGCGCCAGCAGAACCTGCAAGTGCTCGACGCCGAAGGCCACCCGCTGGCGCCCGAACTGATCGACTGGGCGCACCCCGGTAACATCCTGCTGCGCCAGGAAGCCGGCCCACGCAACCCGCTGGGCAAGATCGTGATGCGCTTCCCCAACCCGTATTCGGTGTACCTGCACGACACGCCGAGCCAGCCGCTGTTCACCAAAGGCCCCCGGGCGTTCAGCTCCGGCTGTGTGCGGGTCGAGCAACCTTTGTTATTAAGGGATTTGCTGGTGAGCCCGGCCGAGCGCGCGCGCACCGATGAACTGCTGGCTACCGGCGTGACCCATGAATTCAGGCTGGCGACCCCGGTGCCGGTGTTGTTGGGTTACTGGACGGTGGAGGTCGATCGCCAAGGCGGTTTGGTGTACGCGCCGGATATTTATGCGCGGGACCTGGTGTTGATGAAGGCGATGGGCAGTGTGCTCTGACTCTTGTAGTGAGCGGGCTTGCCCCGCGCTGGGTGGCGAAGCCGCCCCAATAGAGACTCCGCCGAGTTCCAGACAAAACCGAGTCGCCTGGTCTGGGGCGGCTTCGCCACCCAGCGCGGGACAAGCCCGCTCACTACAGAAGCTTCTTCAGGATTAGTGCGACAGCCTGGTCCGGTGTGAGCAGGGCGGTATCGAGCGTGACCGGCACCTCATCCCATTCCTCATACTCATGCGCCAGAACGGACGGCCACGTGGGCGGGACCAGGCCGGGAATGTCGCCCGTGCGGCTCTCGACCCGCCGTTGATGCGCCTGCCGGTCCGAGCAAATCACCTGGACATCCAGCAACGCCACGCCTGCCGTCGCAGCCACGCCCTTCCACGCTTCGCGGCTTTCCCTGACCGGGTTTACGCAATCGGCGACCACCGTATGGCCCAAACGCAGGTTACTCAGCGCCAGCGCATTCGCCACGCCGTAGCCGCTGGCACCCACATCACCCGCCAGCACGCAGGCATCGCGAATGGCCTGTTCGATCACGTCGATACGCAGGTAAACGGCGCTGATCTGCTGTGCCAGTTTGCGCGCAATCGTGGTTTTGCCGGTGCCGGGCAGGCCGCTGAAAACGATGAGCATGAGGGCACTCCGGGTGCGTGTTCAATTGAGTCTGAGCAGGTGGCAGTGTCAACGCAGCGGTGGAATTGTGGCGTGTTTGGTCATGCTTCATCAATGGCGGCAGTCAGGGTTGGGGTGCGGCGACCCGGCTCGAACTGCGGGATGCGCCCATTCAGTGAGGGCCTGTATTGCCACTGATAGAGGCGGGCGGAAGAGGTCGGCTGTCGATGCAGCCATGCCAGAATGGCCTCGGCGGCGATGGCCATTGCCAGTTGCCGGCCGGGACATTCATGTCTTCCCGAGCCGAAACCGAAGGTGCGCCGTCCAGGGCGATTGAGCAAGAAACTGTCGGGGTCCGGGTTCGCGCCGGGGTCTCTGTTGGCTGATGCGAGCAACACAAGCACGCTGTCGCCCGCCTCCAGGACGCGGCCCTCGACGGTGCAGCGCTTGGCCACGAACCGCCGCGTGTTCTGCACCGACGGGTCGAAACGCGCCACCTCTGCCACTAACCGCGCAGCCACCAGTGGCGTGGCTCGCAGGGTTCCCTGCAGGTCAGGCTGACGTTGGAGCGCCACCAGGCTATTGCCGATCAGGCCGGCGGTGGCCTCGCAGGTCTGTGACAACAGGCCAATCAGGTTAGCGATCAACGCATCGGGATCTTCCCAGGCACGGGTTTCACCGCTGTTGCGCAGCGCGCTCAACAAGTGGCTACCTTCAGCCTCGTTATTGAGCAGCTCACTGAATACCTGGCTGAGCCGAGTGGCCGCGTCATTGGCCTTGCCGAGCTGAACGTCGTCGCTCAGCGGCGACAGGCAGGCGACGAAATCCCGGGTCAGCTTGGCAACCTCGCGTAGCTGGCAAACCGGAACGCCGACCAAGGATGCAATGACGCAAACCGGTAACGTGAACATCAATTCATCGAAGTTATCGCCCGGATCATCAAGGCTCTCGACCACACGTGCGACGATGCCGGCAAGGCCTTGTCGGTCGACGGCGGCCAAAGCCGGTTCGATTGCCATTCTGGGGCACAGGTGCCGCGCGCCCTCGTTCATGCGCATCAACCGACCGAAGACCCTGCCAGCGGCGCTTTGCGCAATGGCCGCTGGCACAGGCTCGTTCAAGGGGCGTACCCGGCAGTCGGGATGCCTCAGCACGGCTTCGACCGCGTTGGCACTGCTCGCAATCCATAAGCGCAGAGACGTATCGAATAGCAGACCGTTCTGCTGCCTGAGACCCGCGTAATAAACGTAGGGATCAGCCAGTGTAACCGCTTCAAAAGGCGTCATTGCGTAGGTCCTGTCCACGAAGAACCGCTACTATCGAACATCTTTGACCCCGATGATTCGCTCAGGAACGAAATATGGATGCCCTCGGCAACGACAGCGCGATTGCTCGGGTAGCCGGCGCCATCGCCGAACCCGCAAGAACGAAAATGCTGTGTGCGCTGATGGACGGCCACGCCCGTACCAGTACCGAAATGGCCGTGATCGCCGAGGTCAGTGCCTCCACGGCCAGCGCGCACCTGGCAAGGCTCAAAGAGGATGGGTTGATCAGGCTGCATTCGCAGGGCCGGCATCGCTACTACAGCCTGGCGGACGCGCAGGTGGCCCAGGCTATCGAGGCGCTGATGGTCATCGGCCAAAACGCGGACCCACGGTTTGTGTGCGCAACACCCACCCGGTTGCAGTTCGCACGTACCTGTTATGACCACATGGCAGGCACCTTGGCGGTGCGGCTTCACGACCATTTCATGGCCTCGGGTTGGTTGGCGCCGACCGTTGCCGGGGAGGGCGCCTACACACTGACGGTGGCCGGCGAAACAGCCATGGCCGAACTGGGTATCGACACAGACAAGGTCAGGGCGCAGCGACGTCGTTTCGCCTGCTCGTGCCTGGACTGGAGCATGCGGCGCCCCCATCTTGCCGGCGCGCTCGGCGCGGCTGTTCTGCAGGCCGTCATCCGCCGCGGCTGGGTTATCCAGGACCTTGACAGTCGGGCGCTTGCATTGACCTCCACGGGCCGCAAGGCGCTGGCTGAGCGATTCGGCATCCTGCTTGAAAACGCCGAACGGGAGGGGCCTTCTCATTCGACGAGAGCGCCCAGCTACTACTGAAACCGCCCGGACGGTCTCAAGGCCGACAGATACCAAACTGGCGAAACTGGGGCCAAATGTGGGAGCGGGCTTGCTCGCGAATACGGTGTGTCAGTAAGTACATCTGCAACTGAACCTGCGCATTCGCGAGCAAGCCCGCTCCCACAATTAAATCGCACGGTCACCGTGCATTGGGCGGGCGAGGGTGGGGTCGTATTGCCCGGCAGTGTCGAGCCGGTCATGCAAGGTAGCGCCTACGTGCTCTGAAACGTCACGGTAAACGTAGTGCCCTCGCTGGCACAGGACGTCACCGCCACATCGCCGCCATGCACCTTGGCCAGCTCGCGCACGATATACAGGCCCAGGCCCACGCTGCGTACATCGCGGCCCTCGGCGGTGCCGCGGGTCATGGGTTCGAACAGCCCGCCCAGCAGCGTTTCGGGAATCGTCTGGCCATGGTTGTGCACGCTGACTTCAACCGCGCCGTCGCCCAGCCGCGATGTCACGGTGATCGGCCGCTGCAGGTCGCCATAGGCCACGCTGTTCGCCACCAGGTTGCCGATGATCTGCTGTACGCGGTCGCCGTCCAGGCAGGCATCGCCCTGGCCTTCGGCCCGATGTTCGAGGATGGCTTCGGGGAAGGCCACGCGCAGTTCGTCCACGGCGCGGTGGATGACCGCATGCAAGTCCAGCGGCATCACTTTGATGCTGATGCCTTGGCCCACCCGTGCCTGGGTGAAGTCCAGCAGGTCGGCGATCATGCGTTGGGCGCGTTCGGACGACTGGCCGATGTGCCCCAACAGTTGCTGTTCCCTGGGCGAGCGTTGGCCGCGGCTGAGAAAGTCCGAGGCCATGCGAATCGCCGTCAGCGGGTTTTTCAAGTCATGGCTGACGATCGCCACCATCTGCTCGGCAAACAGCGCGCGGCGCTGCGCGATCGCGTAGGCCTCGTTCAGTTCGGCCTGGGCTTGCTTGAGAGCGAGCTCAGTGGCGGTCTTTTCCTGCAACAGCGCTTCGGCCAGGTGCCTCGCGTTGAGCAGCTCGCGTTCGTATTTGTCGCGGTCGGTGGTGCCGAACAGCGCCAGGTCGTACACCACAGCGTCGGCCTGCTCCCGCTTATTGCCGTTGAGCAGCACGGTCAGCTTGTGGCCGTCACGGTGCAGCATGTCGAGTTTGACCTCGGTAATGCTGCCATGCATGCGCAACATCGGCGCCAGGTGGGTCTGGTGAAAGATGCGCCCGCCCATGGTCAGCAGATCCTGGAAACGCTTGCCGCAGAGTTCGGTCGTGCTGAACCCCAGCCATTCGCTGAAGCGCGCGTTGACTTTGAGGAGGGTGCCGTCCTGCGCGGTGACGGCCAGGGCGCAGGCGGCGCTGTCGAACACGTCAGCGGGCACGCGCGGTCGCCCAGGGTGCCAGAAAACGCTGCATGGCCGCGGCACAGGCCTGCGGCGCGCTCATGTGCGGGCAATGGCCGACATTGTCCACCAGGCAATACGTGCTGTTGGGAAATACGCTGTGCAGGTATTCACCCACGGCCACGGGGGCGATCAGGTCGTCGCTCGATTGCAGGATCAAAACGGGCGTGGTCAGGCCGATCACGTCCTGGCGGTTGTCCGACAGGAACGTCACGCGTGCAAAATGCTTGGCGATGTCCGGCTCGGTGCGGCAGAAACTCTTGGTCAGCTCCTCGCTCAGCGCCGGTTGACCGGGCGCGCCCATGATCACCGGGGCCATGCTGCTGGACCAGCCCAGGTAGTTACTGTCGAGGGTGTCGAGCAGGTCGTCGATATCGCCGCGCTGGAAGCCGCCCACGTAGCCGTCGGCATCGATGTAGCGCGGCGACGGGCCAATCATCACATGGGCGCTGATACGCCCGGGCGCCAGGCGGTCGGCGAGGGTGCCGATCATCGCGCTGACCGAGTGGCCCACCAGGATCACCGGGCCTTCGGCGTAGGCCTCGATGATCTCGTTCAAGTCACGGGCGTACCCGTCCAGCGTGGCGTACTTGGCCTTGTCGAAGGCACTGAGGTCGGAGAGACCGGCACCCACCAGGTCATACATCACCACGCGAAAGCCTTCCAGGAATGGCGGCACCAAGGCGTTCCACATGGCTTGGTTGCAGCCGAAACCGTGGGAAAACACCAGCGTGCAGACCCCGTTTCCCATCACGTTAATGTTATTGCGGTGACGTAAATCCATGGGGTTCCCGGGGTGGTGGCGCATTGCCATAATTGCGACAGTTTAAATAGTCAACCGCGTTGGGTCACGTGTTATAGCGCGGATAGGTTACAGTCCACGGCTTCAGGAAGAAACTTCAGGTAACAAATATGCTGCGGTGGTCTCGGCAAGTGGCTTTGAGTCTGTTGGTATTTATGTGCGCCGGTCTGTTGATGACAGCCCAGGCCGACACTTCGCCCCTCGGGGTGGCCCTCGACCAGCGGGTGATCGACCTCACCGGCACGCTCGACAGCGCCACCACCGAGCGGCTCAAGGGCCAACTCGCCGCCCTTGAACAGCGCAAAGGCGCGCAGGTCGCGGTATTGCTGGTGCCCACCACGGGCGGGGCCGGCATCGAGGACTACGCCAACCAACTGTTCCGCGCCTGGAAGCTGGGCCGCAAGGACGTCGACGACGGCATGCTGCTGGTGGTGGCCAAGGATGACCGCAAGGTGCGCATCGAGGTGGGGTATGGCCTGGAGGGCACCGTCACCGATCTATTGGCGCATCGAATTATCGAAGAACACATCACGCCGGCGTTTCGCCAGGGAGACTATGCCGGTGGTGTCTCTCAGGGCGTAAATGCCCTGGTGCTGCTGGTGGACGGCGGTGACCTGCCCGCGGTCGCCGCGCCAGAGGGTGCGCTGCAGGCGTTCGCGGTACTGCTGGCCTTTATTCTCGGTGCCGTCGGCGGCGTGCTGATCGCCGCGCGCAAGCTGGGTTGGCGCGGCGCGTTGATTACCACGGCGGTGGGCACGGTAGCGCTGGTGGTGTTTGCCGGTGGCCGCGAATGGGCTGTGTACCTGCTGGTGCTGCCCCTGACCATGCTGGTGGGCGGCGCGATCTTCGGTGCGTTGTGGCTGGTGCGCACGGCGTTCTATTGCGTGATGGCGCTGCTGGCCTACATCCTCGCGGTGGTGGTGGCCAATCGGTTTGTGGCGGTCAGCTATGTCCATTGGCTGGCGTGGCCGTTTGGTGTGGCGCTGGTGCTGGGGCTGTATTTTGGCTTGTTTCTGATCATCAAGGCCTCGTGGAAAAAACGACCGCGCTTTTTTATCCTGCGTGCGCTGGCGGTGGTGGTTATTTACGTCGCGGCAGGCATGTTGTTCGGGCACGGTTACCAGGGCTGGCTCGTGGCGATACCGCTGGCCACCGTCGTGGCGTTTATTATTTTTGTCCAGAGCATCGCCGAGTCGGGCTCCGGTTCGGGCGGGTCCGGTTCAAGCTCCAGCCGTTCCAGCTCAAGTTCCAGCAGCAGCTCTTCGGGTGGCGGTGGTTCCAGTGGCGGCGGCGGCGCGTCGGGGAGTTGGTGACATGATCCAATGCAAACGTGCCTACGACCCGGCCAGCCCGGACGACGGCAAACGCATCCTGGTCGACCGCCTGTGGCCGCGTAACTGCCGCAAGGACGCCTTGGTGCTGGATGAATGGCTCAAGGACGTCGCGCCATCCACCGAATTGCGCAAGGCGTTCAAGTCCGGCGCGTTGAGCTTTGCACAGTTCACCCGCGCCTACCGCCAGGAGCTGAGCGCCCAGCCAGCCCACTGGTGGAAACTGCTGGACCTCGCCGAGGCCGGCACGCTCACGCTGATTTATGCCGCCCATGACCCGCAAGCCAACAACGCGGTGGTGCTGGCGCAGTGGCTGGAGCAAGCGCTGGATCGGCGCGCAGAGGTCAGTTCGCCGGTGTGTTATCAGGGGGATTTCCCGAGTTAATAGGGGTGCCTCATCTCGACATCTATCGCCTCGCGGTAAGGATCGCCGAGGGCGGTAGATTGGCCATTACCCGCGGCCTGGGTGGGTTGCCAGCTTTGCGTATCGGGATCGAAGACCTCGGCATCATCGCCTGCTGTGTGATCCAGCGGGTTGTGGCGCGGCTGGTCGGTATCGATGTGGGTTGCAAGCGCTTGATACGCCGACAGGTAGGGGTTCAAACCGTTGATTGAAGACATGGCGTTACCTCTCTGATGGATAAATAGGCGCCCGCCGGAGCCTGAACTGACGGGTCGCATCGCAGGCTACAGCGGCCTTCAGGGCCATTTCAATCAGGCGGATTCAAGCGTGTGTAACCGCTCAAAACAGCCACGTACTGCACTCACGGAAACGCTTGCGTGGGTGTCAGGCATGTCTTGGATCTTTGTGTGTAAGCGCAGGCGGGCTGTCAGATAGCAGGGACGCATATCAGGTTTCTGCTTGTTGAAACACATTGGCGTCTTGAACTGCGCGTGACGCTACAAACGTCTCGATACATAACCAGGCCAGAACAGCGAGGCTGCGAAAGCAGTGGGTCAGGCGCAGAAAATGCCAGCAATGCCGGCCCCTTCGCAGCCTCGCCGGGGCTCGACAGCTCCCACAGGGATTTGCGCTGTGGCCACTCTTTCAGCAACTACGAAGATCAAATGTGGGAGCTGTCGAGCTTTAGCGAGGCTGCGAAGGCGGCCGCACAGACACCCTCAACTCCCCGGTGAATCCGCAATTTCCAGCCCCCCGGAAACCAGAAAACCCGCCAAAGCGGGTTTTCTCACAGCTCACATCACATCAGCTCACAGCAGGCGCATCAAACCCCCTCCGCTCGATCACCGTAAACACATCCGCCACATCCTGGACCATGATCCGGGCGGTGTTGGCGACGGTATTGATGTCGTGCTCGGCATAGTCGGACACGTTGGAACAGGCCATCAGGTGCAGGTAGGCCAGCGCCGCGTTCAAGCGCTCGCTGGCGCAGGCGTGCAACTCGCGAAGCGGGGCGTCGCTGTCGATCAGCAGCACGGGGTAGTCGGTTGCGGTTTGGGACATGGGGGTGAAGCGGCGGGGCGGGTGTTGAGTTGTCATGGTGTAAATCCTCAAGAAAAGAGATTTACCACCGGCTCTGCTGCGAAACAGATTGGGTGGCAGCTGTGCGCGGGTTCGCAGACCGGACGATTTACACCAAAACCCGGCAGACCCGAGGGTCTCCCACGCACAACCGCCATAAAACATTCGGCAGCCGGGAGCCGGCTGGGGCATGTCTGACGGTGTTGGTGCAAATCGTGTAAGGGCTGCGAAACCCTGCCGCCGACCAAAGCCAGCGACGGGGCGAACTATAAAGTGACCTTCGCACAGGCGCAACCGAGAGGATGTATCAAACCCCACCCACCCTGTTTTACCTGAGGGTTGTTGACGGACAAGGCGGTTGTCACTGTTTGGAATGTGTTCCGATGACGAAGTTGATTTGCTGAATCGCGTTGTACACAAGAGCCATTTGCTTGTTACGCAATATCCGCTCCGCCTGTCACCCTCGGCGCCTGGTCAATAATTGCCGATGTTATAGTCGCGGCGCTTTTTTAAGTTTTGATCGTGCCGGGAGGCTCCAGGAGAATCCGCATGACCCTTTACACAGCAGGCTATGAGGGCCTGACCATAGATGCATTCATCGCGCGTCTCAAACAGGCGGGTATCGACAAAGTGCTCGACGTACGCGAGTACCCGTTGTCACGCAAAAAGGGTTTTTCGAAAAATGCCTTTGCTCAGCGCCTGGCCGCTGAAGGTATCGGTTATGAACACAATCGGGCGTTGGGATGCCCGAAACCGGTACGCAAGCAGTACAAGGAAGATGGCGAATGGGGCACTTATGCCCGCGATTTCAGAGCCTATGTTCGCACGCAGGGGCCGGTACTGGAGGCGTTAGTGTCCAGTGTGCTTGGCCAGCGAATTTGCATGGTGTGCTATGAGGCAGATGCAAGCTTTTGCCATCGCAGTTTGATCGCCGAAGCAGCACAGGAACTGGAAGGTTCCCTGACAACACAGCACCTGCCCGTTAAAGCAGGCGCATCTGATGTGTATCTTCGGTCTGTCGCGTAGGCGGATAGATCAGGCTGACAATCAACCATTGCCCCGCAAAGCGATGGATGGTGCCCATCAGCAGCATTAGGTCCTTCGTAGGTAGCTCCGTTTCCAGTTTGTGCCGAAACGCGGCTTCCCATCCTTCGGGGCCGTGTTTGCGGTAAACATTTCGATAGAGTTGGCCGGCTTCCCAGTCGACGATTTTGTGAGTGTAAGATTTGACCTCGCCGTCTATAAGGCACTCATAGACGTAATGAAAGTCGAAGGGCACTTTTTCCAGGCGCCTGATACTTGCGCGCTGAATGCCTCAATCCATTGCCACTTTGCAAATTGCTGGTCCCCGGTAACCAGACGAAAGGGAACCGGGTAGAGCCGTATCAGATTGCCGCTTTCGTCCATGCCAGCTACACACGAGGTCTCGGCATATTTGGCACTGGGCGAGGGATAGGTTTTGCATAAAATTAGGATTCGAACTTTGCGTTTCATGGATACCTATATTCCAAGTCTTTTCTGAACTGTATCCGGACATCAAAGATCTGCCAGAAAGACTTGTAACGGCACATGCATAAAGGTTTCGAATCTGAAAGTAAAAGCTGCATCACTCGGGTCAACTGGGTTGATTCGAGTGATGCTGAGGTGCTCTATGAAGGTGGGTGTTGATTGATCAAACCCCACCCACCAACTTCCCCCCATCCATCCGGCGCTTATACGCGCTGTCCCGACTCGCCAACCAGAAGTACAACGGCGACGTCACCACCAATCCCACCACCCAGGACAGGTCGGCGCCGTTGATGTGCTCCGAAATCGGCCCCACATACAGCGGCGTGTTCATGAACGGAATCTGCACCGCAATCCCCACCGCGTACGCCAACAACGCCTGCGGGTTGTAGCGCCCGTAGATCCCGCCATCCACGCGGAAGATCGAGGCAATGTCGTACTGGCCCTTATGGATCACATAGAAGTCGATCAGGTTGATCGCCGTCCACGGCACCAGCACCACGAGCAACACCAGCACCATGTCGACAAAGTGGCCGATGAAGTCTTTGGAGGCGAACACCGCCGCCACCGCGCAGGCCGCCAGCACGATGATCGAGATGACCGCGCGGCTTTTTGCCGTGGGAATCCAGCGGTACGCAAAGGTCTGCACCAGGGTAATGATCGACAGCACCGCGCCGTACAGGTTGAGGGCGTTGTGGCTGATCACGCTGAGCAGGAACAGCACCAGCATCAACGGCCCGATCGCGCCGGTGGCGAGCTTGACCGCTTCCATGGTGTCCATGCCCACCGGGGTGGCGAGCACGGCGACGGCGCCGAAGATGAACGACAGGCTCGAGCCCAGTGCCGAGCCGAGGTAGGTGGTCCAGAAGGTCGACGCGACGGGTACGTCGGCGGGCAGGTAACGCGAGTAGTCGGAGACGTAGGGGGCGAAGGCGATCTGCCACAGCGCCGCCAGGGAAACCGTCGCCAGCCAACCGGAGATGTTGAAGCTGCCGCGCGTCAGGAAGTCGCTGGTCTGTACGTGGGTGAAGATGTAGCCAAACCCGAGCACGATCCCCGCGCCCAGCACCCAGGTGCCGATGCGGTTGAGCACGTGGATAAAGCGGTAGCCGATGATGCCGATGATCCCGGAGCCGATCGCGCCGATCACGATACCCACCGGCACGGGGACTGCATCGACCACGCCGTGCAGGGATTTGCCCGCCAGTACGATGTTGGAAGCGAAGAAGCCGATGTACATGACGCCGGCGATCACCACCACCAGCAAGGCACCGAGAGAGCCGAACTGGGCACGGCTCTGGATCATCTGCGGGATGCCCATCTGCGGGCCCTGGGCCGAGTGCAGCGCCATCAGCACGCCGCCGACCAAGTGGCCGACGAGGATGGCGACGATGCCCCAGATCAGGTTGAGGTGGAACAGTTGCACACCCAGCGCACCGGTGACGATCGGCAACGGCGCGATGTTGCCGCCGAACCACAGGGTGAACAGGTCCCTGACCTTTCCATGGCGATCTTCCGGGGGCACGTATCCAATCGTGTGTTTTTCAATGAGCGGGGCGGAGGATGTTGCAGTGGTAACCATGACGAGCTCCAAGGCAAGGTGAGTACGTGGACGTACTTCGCTGTGCGGCGCGTGGGCGACGCTTTGTTGTTGCAGCGATCATCTGCAATGGACGCGGGCAGGTAAATTAGTAAGTTTGTTGCTACAGACCTTAAAAAATATCGCTCGCCCGCGTTTTTGCTCCGGTATGTTGCAGGGGTATGAATTGTTAAAAAAAGCGGGCTTTTTATGCACCGGCATGGGGCGAATTCCCGCGTTTATGGAGACCTTGATGGCTGCCTACAACCTGCGCCAACTCAGATATTTCGTCACCACGGCCGAGTGCGGCAGCGTCGCCGAGGCCTCGCGCAAGCTGTATATCGCGCAGCCGTCGGTGTCCACGGCCATCAAGCAGTTGGAGGACAGCTTTGGCGTGCAACTGTTTATCCGCCATCACGCCCAGGGTGTCTCGCTGACGCCCAGCGGCGCGCGGTTCTATCGCAAGGCACTGGAGCTGCTGCGGGTCGCCCATGAATTCGAACAAAATGCCCTGGCGGACAACGACGTGGTGGCCGGGCAGATCGATATCGGCTGCTTTGAAACCGTGGCGCCGCTGTACCTGCCACGCTTGATCGCCGGCTTCAAGGCGCGCTGGCCGGGCGTGGAGATCCGTATTCGCGATGGCGAGCAGCAGGAGCTGGTGCAAGCGCTGACGGCGGGCAGCATCGATGTGGCGATGCTGTTCGAGCACGACCTGGGCGGCACCATCGAGACCACGCCGTTGATGCCGCCGCAGCAGCCTTACGCGTTGCTGCCGGCGGACCACCGCTTTGCGCAGCAAGCCAAGGTGTCCTTGGCGGACCTGGTGCTGGAACCGATGATATTGCTGGATGTACTGCCCAGCCGGACTTACTTCGTGAGCATCTTTGAAGAGCGGGGGTTGACGCCGAACATTGTGTTCAGCTCGCCGTCGATCGAGATGGTGCGGGGGATGGTCGGGCGCGGGTTCGGGTTCTCGATTTTGGTGACCAAGCCGTTCAGCGAGTACACCTATGATGGGCAGAAAGTGGTGTGTGTGCCGCTGGCCGAGACCGTGACCGGTTCAGGCTTGTCGGCAGTCTGGCTAAGGCGTGCGCCGCTGACCAAGCCGGTGCAATTGTTTGTGGATTATTGCCGGGAAGAGCTGGCCAGGCTCTTGGGGTGAGCGCAAGACCAAAATGTGGGAGCGGGCTTGCTCGCGAATGCGGTCGGCCAGTCAAAACAGCAGTGCCCGACACACCGCATTCGCGAGCAAGCCCGCTCCCACATTAAATAGATACTGCCTTCAAAGGCGAATCCAATCCAGCATCCGCCGCAACATCGCATCGCACCCCGCCAACTGCTCCAGCTTCACAAACTCATCCGGCTTATGCCCCTGGTCCATGCTCCCTGGCCCGCACACCACCGTGGGAATGCCCACCGCATCGAACAACCCACCTTCAGTGCCAAACGCCACCGTGCCGAATGCCCGCGAGCCGCAAAACGCTGCGATCAACTCCGCCGCCTGGCTGCGCTCATCCGTCACCAACCCGGGATACGCCGACAGCTCGGTAAAACGAATCGCGCTCTGCGCACTCACCGCCCGCATGCGCGGCAGCACGTGCTGCTCGGCGTAGGCCTTGAGTTCGTCCGCCACCGCGCCGGGGTCCTGGGCCGGCAATGCGCGCACCTCAAAATCAAACCGGCAATCGGCGGGGACGATATTCAGTGCCTTGCCGCCGCTGATCACGCCGGTCTGCACCGTGCTGAAGGGCGGATCAAAGCGTGCGTCCTGCGTCTCCCGCAACCGCTGCCCGATCCGTCCCAGCTCACCGATCAACGCGGCGGCCTGTTCGATGGCGTTGACCCCATAGGGCGCATACGCCGAATGGCACGCCTCGCCCTGCACATCGCAGCGCATCGCCAGCTTGCCCTTGTGGCCAAGCACCGGCTTGAGTTCGGTCGGCTCGCCGATGATGCACAGCAGCGGCTTCACGGGTCGGTCTTCCAGCACGTTGAGCAACGAGCGCACGCCCAGGCAACCTACCTCTTCGTCGTAAGACAGGGCGATGTGCACCGGCATCCGCAAGGGTGCCTCAACCAGTGCCGGCACCAGCGCCAACACGCAGGCGATATAGCCCTTCATGTCCGCCGTGCCGCGGCCAAACAGCTTGCCGTCGCGCTCGGTCAGGGCGAACGGCGGCACTGTCCACGGCTGCCCATCCACCGGCACCACATCGGTATGCCCCGACAGCACAATGCCCGGCACCTGCGCCGGGCCCACGCTGGCAAACAGATTGGCCTTGCTGCGTTCGGCGTTGAACACCAACTCGCTGGCCACCCCGAACCCTGCCAGATAATCGCGCACAAACTCGATCAATTGCAGGTTGGATTCGCGGCTGGTGGTGTCAAACCCCACCAGCGTGCGCAGCAGTTCGCGGCTGCTGCTCATCGCTCGTCTCCGGCCACGCCGTAGCCGGGTGAACGGTCCGGGGCGAGCGCGCGGTCGATGTAGTCCTGCACTTGCGGGCGGTAGGCGTCCCAGAGTTTTTGCAGTTCACGGATAGGCTGGTCATCGGCCCAGTCCACGCGCAGGTTGATGATCGGCCACGTCAGCTCGCCCACCACCACCAGCGCGGCGGAATGCACCGGGCCGGCTTCGCCGCCGGCGGCGATGGCGGCGTGCATTGCGGCCAGCAGGCGATCCGCCAATTGGCCTTCGCCTTTTTCGAAGGCCGCGACCATCGCCTCGACTACCGCGCGGTCGGCAAGCATATTGCCCGCCGCCACGCACTGTTCGCCCGACACCGCGTTGTGGGTGCCGAGGGTTTCGCTGCCACTGAAATGCACGCTGCGGCCCAGGTGATCAATCGCCGTCAGTTGCCGGTACTGGCTGTAGCCGTTGCGGGTCAGGGCCTTGTCGACTGCGTCGGCAGGGGCGAGGCCCTGTTCCAGCAAGTCCAGCACATCCGGGCCCAGCGCCGGCAGCGTAATGTTTTGCGTCGACACCGCACCCACACCGGGCCGCAGCCACGGGCAACGGGCGCCCACGGCAATGCTCGAGGAACTGATGGCGACGCCCAATTGGCCGGTTTCGGCGCAACGACCGACAATTGAAAAGGTCATGTGCGGCTCCTTACTTGGAATTAACGGCGATCTCGGGAATAACCGCGATCACATCGATTTCCATCAGCCACTGCGGCTGTCCCAGGGCCGACACCACCAGCCCGGTGGAAATCGGAAACACGCCCTTGAGCCATTTGCCGACTTCCTGGTACACCGGCTCGCGATAGCGCGGGTCGATCAGGTAGGTGGTGGTCTTGACGATATGGCTGAGGTCGCTGCCGGCTTCTTCCAACAGTTGCTTGACGTTTTTCATGGCTTGTTCGGCCTGGGCGCGCGGGTCGCCAAGGCCGACCAGGTTACTGTCGAAATCGGTGCCGACCTGACCGCGTACGTACACGGTATTGCCGGCGCGCACGGCCTGGCACAGGTCGTTGTCCAGGCTCTGGTTGGGGTAGGTGACCTTGGTGTTGAACATGCGGATGCGAGTGTGAGTGGGCATCGAAAAAACTCCGGCAATAAAGGGATCAGGCGCTGACGGGAGATGGGCGCGCCAGCGGGGCGGGTTCGCGGTATTCAAGGTATTGCCGCTGGATGGCGATGTGGTCGGCCACGTACTTGGCGTCATGCCAGACCCCCCAGATAAACGACGAGCCGCGACGTGACTGCCACGGCAAGCCGAGAAAGTAGATCCCCGCTTCGCTGGACACGCCGCGCTGGTGCTGCGGCTTGCCGGCGGCGTCGAAGGCCGCGACGTTCAACCAGCTGTAATCCACCGCGAAACCGGTGGCCCAGATGATGGTGGTGACGCCAGCCTCGGCCAGGTCCAGTTCCAGGATCGGCTGCTGGATGCACTGCGCGTCCGGGAATACACGGCGGGCTTCGGGCTCCGGCGGCAAGTCCAGGCCGTTGCGCTCGATGTAGGCATCTGCCGCATCCAACAGGGCCAGGTAGTTCTCATCGCCGCGCGCCAGGTTTTCCACCAGGTTCGGCTGGAAGGTGGCGACGTTGCCGTTGAAGGCTTGCGTCAGGCCGACCAGGACCATGCCTTGCTGGGCCAGCTCGCGGAAGTCAATGGTCTTGCCGCCGTGGGCGCCGCTGACCGCGATGGTCACGTGCTCACGGCCGGGTTTCATCGCCACCTGGTCCCACTCGCCCAACACGCCGAGCCACCAGCAGAAGTCGCGGTTGCGGTAGGCGCGGGGCGGGCGGTCGTGGGCCCCGACCGAGAGGTACACCTGGCGGCCAGAGCGTTGCAATTCATCGGCGATCTGTACACCGGACGAGCCCGCACCCACCACCAGCACGGCGCCGGCCGGCAGTTGCGTAGGGTTGCGATAATCGGCGGAATGAATCTGGTGCAACGCCGTGTCGCTTGGCGCGATGGCCGGGATCACCGGCTTCTGGAACGGCCCGGTCGCCGCCACGACGCGATTGGCTTCGATCACGCCTTCGCTGGTGTGCACGGTGAAGCCCTGGCGGCCGACATTGCGGACAACCGAAAGCACCTCGACACCGGTACGGATCGGCGCATTGAACTGGCGGGCATAGGCTTCGAAGTAATCGGCCACCTGTTCTTTGGGCGCAAAGCCATCCGGGGCGACGGTGTCGAATGCCAGGCCGGGAAACCGGTCATGCCAGGCCGGCCCGTTGGCCACCAGCGAATCCCAGCGCCCGGTGCGCCAGCGCTCGGCGATGCGGCTGCGCTCCAGCACCAGGTGCGGCACGCCTTGCTTGCTCAGATGCTCACTCATGGCCACGCCCGCTTGACCGGCGCCCACCACCAAGGTGTCTGTTTTTGTTATTGCTTGAGTCATGTCTCTGTCCTTGCATCATGCAGTTGGATTCAGCATTGGCATGACTTCAAGGCTAGGGGGAGGGGGGCTATAAATAAAATATTATTAAGCTGGGAAGTGAGCATAAATATCGGATGCAAGGGGACGCAAGACCGCGCCCCGGCTCGAGTAATGCCTACAATTCCCCGGAATACTTCACCGCTGCCGCCGCACGCGACGGCACGTCCAGGGTGCGCAACAACGATGACACGTGGATGCGCACGGTAAACGGTGAAATATCCAGGGCCTTGGCGATTTCCTTGTTGGTCTTGCCCTGGGCGATCAGGCGCAGCACGTCGTGCTGGCGGGCGGTAAGGGTGTGGGTGTCCAGGGGCAGCAGGCCGGAAGGGGCGAACTTGACCAGCACTTCGCCGTCGCGGATGGCCAGTAGCGCCTGGCCGATCTCGTCGGGGGCGATGTTCTTGCCGATGAACCCGTCTGCGCCCAGGGCCATTACCCGGTCGATCAGTGCCGGGTCATCCACCATCGACACCACGATCAAGGTGGTGCGCCGCAGTTGCTGGCGCAGCGCTGCCAGTTGGCTCATGCAGGTCAGGCCGGGGAAACGCAGGTCGAGGATCAGGGTGTCGATCTCGCCGCCCTCGCCGATCAGCGCATGCACCGCTTGCAGGTCGCCGGCCTCCTGCACTTCGGCCCCGGGCAGCAGGCGCTGCACGGTGCGCAGCATGGCTTCGCGAAACATCGGGTGGTCGTCGGCGATGATGATGCGACCGGTCATGTGGGTGCTCCTTCCTGGGGCAAGAGTGTGCGGTTGCATGCTACCTTACCGCCGCGCGCCAGACCCGCGTGTGGCGCGCAAGGGATGTGATGACTGCTGCAGAAGGATGTAACACCATGAGTCTTGAGACCAACTCCGAACTCGACCAAGCCAACCTGCGCATTGTGGTTGCGGCCATTGCCATCGTCTACATCAGCGCCTTGGGCTTCCTGCCTGGACAGTCGGTGGACACCTACCTGCCGGTGATCCTGTATATCTTCCTGTTTATGCTGGCCTCCGTCGTGTTGCGCCAAGTGATTGTGCGTTGGCCCGGGCATTATCCGGCGCGGCGGATTCTGGGCATGATTCACGACTACACCGGCACCTCGTTCGGCATGGTGGTCGGCGGCGAAGCGGCACTGCCGCTGTATGCGGTGATGGTGTGGGTCAACCTGGGCAACGGCATGCGCTACGGCTCGCGTTACCTGGCGATTGCCACGGCACTGGCGTTGGCGGCGCTGTTGGTCGTGTACCGGCTCACGCCGGCGTGGCAGGCGCAACCATTCATGGTGCTGATGCTGATGATCACCAGCACGGTGATCCCGGTGTATGCGCATATCCTGCTGGAACGCACGCGCAAGGCGTCCGAGCAAGCCATCGCCGCCAACCTGGAAAAATCCCGCTTCCTCGCCCAGGCCAGCCATGACTTGCGCCAGCCCATTCATTCCATCGGCCTGTTCACCGCCTGCCTGCGCGAAGCCCGGCTTGGCGATGAAGAGCGCCGCCTGGTGGATAACATCGACCGTTCGCTGCTCAATGTGTCGCAATTGTTCCGCTCGATTCTTGACCTCTACACCCTCGATAACGGCCGCCTGCTGCCCAAATACCAGGTGGTGCACCTGGGTGAGTTTCTCGCCGACCTGGTGCGCCAGAACGCCGAGGCCGCGCGCTGGGCCGGTGTGGAGTTGCGCTTGCGGCCTTGCACGCACTGGGTGCTGGTCGACCCGGCGCTGTTGGCGACCATGGTGCAGAACGTGCTGTCCAATTGCTTCAAATACGGCGCGCAACGTCCCGTGCTGATCGGCGTGCGAATGCGCGAGGCGGGCTTGGCGGTGGAGATTCATGACCGGGGCCGAGGGATAGCGCAGGAGCATCTGTCAAAGGTCTTCGAGGAGTTTTACCGGGTGCGCCACCTGCGTGACAAAGACGTCGAAGGCGTGGGCCTGGGGCTGTCTATCGTCAAGCGCCTGGGGCAGTTGATGGGGCTGCAGGTGAGCCTGCGTTCTCGGGTAGGCCATGGCACCTCCGTGAGCCTGAACGGCCTGACCCTGGCGACCGCGCCGCGCGCGGTGGCTCCGCGCGACGACCTGCGCCAGGCCGGGCTGTTGACCGGTTTGAAGGTGTGCCTGGTCGAAGATGACCACAACGTGCTGCTTGCCACCCAGGCGCTGCTGGAACGCTGGGGCTGCGAAGTCCAGGCCGAATCTTCAGGGCTGGACCTGGTCAGCGACTGCGACATCATCGTCGCCGACTACGATTTGGGTAACCACGCCACCGGTATCGAATGCATCGATGCGCTGCGTGAGCGGCGTGGCTGGGCGGTCCCGGCGCTGATCCTCACCGGGCACGATGTGGAGAAAATCCAGGCCGCGTTGCACGATCGACGGATCGCCATTCTCTCCAAGCCCGTGCGTCCGGCGCAATTGCGCGGCAGCCTGCGGGACCTGAGCCAGGCGCCCGTTACTGAGTGAACCCCTGCAGTGGGTTGCCCCGCGCGCCTTTGGGTTGGCAATAGGCTGCAGGCTTTATCAGGCCAAAGCTCCCTACCGCGTGCAGTGCTCCACCCACGCCGGTTGAGAGCACGCAGTTATAGTCACCGGACGCGGTGCTGGCGATGTAGTAAGTGGTCATCGAGTCGCTGCGCACATTGGAGATGCGCTTGACCGGCTCGCCCAGGTTGGTTTCCGACAGCGTCTTGAGACGGTCTTCGGTCGGCTTGATGTTGCTGCAGCCGGCCACGCCGATGATCAAGGCGCCCAGCAGGGTGAGGCGGGTAACGCAGGAGTGCAGTTTCATGGTGTTTCATCCTTGGAGTTGTCAGGGTTTTTCCAGCGCGCAGCACGCCTACGCGCGACAGATGCGCGATGCCAGGGCAGCGTTGGAAGTGCCGGGGAATATAGCGCTGCGGGGGGTAGGGGTCGATTAGCACAAGTGTGCTAATGGCACCATGAGGTCATGGAAGGAGATTGAAATGCTGGAGATAAAACGGGCCACCCCGGAGGATGCCCGGGTGGCGTTCGACATTCGTTTGCAGGCTATCCGTAGCCAATGCATCGGCGCCTATACGCACGAGCAAATGATGAGGTGGACACAGGGCAAAGCCGAGGACGGGTACAGCGCCCTGATCGACAAGTTGTTTTACCTGGGAAGCGTGGAAGGCCAACCGGTGGTCACCGGCATGCTCGACCGGGACAACAACGAAGTCGGCGCATTGTTTGTGCTGCCTAAGTTCACCGGACGCGGCTATGGCAAGGCGATGCTGGATCACCTTGAGCACGTTGCGCGCGGGCTGCAGATTGACACCGTGGTGCTGGATGCGACGTTGAATGCGGCGAGTTTCTACCGGGCGTGTGGGTATGTGGGGGATGAAGAGGCGATGTATCACTCGCCCTCGGGGTTGGTGTTGGCGTGTGTTCCGATGACCAAGCGACTGAGTCATTGACTGGACACCGTTCAACCTGTGGAAGCTGGCTTGCCTGCGATGGCCATGGGTATCTACACAACTTTCAGAGGCTGACTTCATCCCCTGTGGGAGCTGTCGAGCCCCAGCGAGGCTGCGAGGAGCCCGGCACTGCTGGCGATTTTCATCGCCTGACCCACCGCCTTCGCAGCCTCGCTAAAGCTCGACAGCTCCCACATTCGATCTTCGTAGTTGCTGAAAGTGTGGCCACAGCGCAAATCCCTGTGGGAGCTGTCGAGCCCCAGCGAGGCTGCGAAGGGGCCGGCACTGCTGGCATGTTCATCGCCTGACCCACCGCTTTCGCAGCCTCGCTAAAGCTCGACAGCTCCCACATTCGATCTTCGTAGTTGCTGAAAGTGTGGCCACAGCGCAAATCCCTGTGGGAGCTGTCGAGCCCTAGCGAGGCTGCGAAGGGGCCGGTACTGCTGGCATGCTCATCGCCTGACCCACCGCTTTCGCAGCCTCGCCAAAACCCGACAAGGCAATACCCGCCAATACCTGTATCCCACAAAAGCGCTCGATCTGTGTCTATCGTCCATCGTTCCAGCTCGATAGCCTCAAGCCACATTAACCACCACCATCGAGCCCATCATGGACCTGACCGCTGTCCCCTTTGGCACCACCGACTGGTCAACGGTCGAACCCACCACCCACCCAGGCGCAACCGGCCAGGCGCTGTGGCGCACCTGCCATTTCGGCACCACCCGCGTGCGCATGGTCGAATACTCGCCCGGTTACCTGGCGGATCACTGGTGCTGGAGAGGGCACATCCTGCTGTGCCTCGAAGGCGAGTTGCACACGGAACTGGAGGACGGCCGCCAGTTCACGCTGACGGCCGGAATGAGTTACCAGGTGGGCAATGAGATGGAGGGCCATCGCTCATCGACGGGGGGCGGGGCGAGGCTGTTTATCGTGGATTGAGCAAAAAATACATACCCCCGATCAATGCATCTTGCTGTGGTCCATCCCATCCAGCCCACGGGCCGGCGCGTTCACTTCAATTTTTTGCTCCTGACCCTTGGCATCTCGCACGGTCAGGGTCAGCGGCACCTGGTCGCCTTCCTTGATCTGGCCGGTCAGGCCCATCAGCATCACGTGGTAGCCGTTGGGGTCGAGGGTGACGGCCTTGCCGGCCGGCAGCGCCACCGCATCCACCGGGCCCATGCGCATTACGTCGTCCTTCATGCTCATTTCATGGATCTGCACGTCCTTGGCCACGGGCGATGCCACGCTCAGCAGTTGGCTGTCGCTGTCGGCGGTGACGGTCATGAACGCGCCGCTGGAGGGCTGGCCCGGCACGGTGGCGCGTACCCAGGCGTCGGTAACCTGGACCGCGGCGCTGGCCTGTGCGGCAAGGCCCAGCAGGGACAGGCCGATCAGGGTGCGTTTGAGGTGTTGAACGGCAGTCATTAGCAGACCTCCATGACGGTGAGCAGGTCTTCTGCGCACTCTTTAGCGGTAAGGGACGCCTGCAGGCCCAGGCGCAGGTTGCCACGGGTATCGAACACGAAGCTGGTGGCGGTGTGGGACAGGGTATAGGTGTCGCCGGCAGGAATCTTTTCATAAAAGATCCCGAATTCCTTGGCGGCCACGGCGATTTCTTCCGGGGTGCCGTACAGCGCTTCGAAACTGGGATCGAAGGCCTTGACGTACTTGTCGAGTATTTCGGGCGTGTCGCGTTCCGGGTCCAGGGTAATAAACACCACTTGCATGATTTCGCCGTCGCGGCCCATCAGTTTCTTGGCCTGGGCGGCGCGTGCCAGGGTGGTCGGGCACACGGCCGGGCACTGGGTGAAACCGAAAAACACCACCGGCATCAGGCCACGGTACGAACTCAGGGTGACGGTTTCGCCGTCGGTGTTCTTGAGCTTGAACGTGCGACCCATGATCTTGTCGCTCAGGTCCTTGCCGTACTTGAAATCCAGCTTGGGGCTGTAGTCACAGCCGCCCAGCAGGCCGCCAAGGCCCAGCAGGCCCATACCGGTCAGCACTTTGCGGCGGGTGAATAACGTACTCATCAGTGGTGCGTCCTGTGAAACGCCTGCATTGCTCTGGGTTTACACATCAGGCTTTGAAAAGGAGTAAAGGAGCAGGGCGCCAAGTCTATCAACCCTGGCTGCGGCACGGAATCTGCGACGTTCTGCCACAGGGGCGCGCCGAACTTTATGCTTTTGCGGCTGCGGTGGTAGAGTCGCCGCCATGAAATCGAGCCACCCCGACCGTTCGCTGATCGCCTGGGCCCTGTACTTCTGCGTGCTGATGAACCTGTTCGTCTGCGGTTTGGGGCATGGGCAGATGACGGGCCAGGCGCTCAACGGCATCGGCGGGGCGTTCTGTTCGGTGGACGGTAAGCAGGCGCCACTTTCCGACCAAGGGTCGGGCAGCCCGGCTTCCAGTAACATCTCGAACTACTTTGCCTGCCCAGTCTGCAACGCTTTGACGCTTGCCCTGGTGTTTCTGGTCGGCCTGGCCTGGCTGTTGGGCCTGGGCCGACCCCCGCGTCCGGCCCATGAACGGCGCAACAAGGCGCCGCCGCGTTATGCCTGGCCCTCGGCCAACCCCCGCGCTTCCCCCGCAGCCTGACGTATGCCTTGGGCCTCCCTTGATCGGGAGGCGTGCCATCGTCATGACTGTGAGTGCATCCCATGAACCACCTGTTGCCCGCAGGCGCCAGCCGCCCGCACGCGGAACCCGCGCGGCCTGAATACCCCAGCAACTCCCGTAGCTTCGTGCACCTGGATGCACGCCTGCTGCCGTATTGGCACACCCTGTTCGATATCTGCCCGGCGCTGCTCAAGCTGGACCCGCCCGAGGGCTTGAACCTGTTTCGCAGCTTCATGACCTGGGCCTACCGCAACCGGCCGCCGCGCGACTGGACCTACCACCTGAATGCCTGCCGCTGGCTGCTGGGCTCGGTGTATCGCTCGCAGATCGACGACGAGCCTATCGAGGCGTTCATGGCGGCGGCCGCCGCGTGTTGGGTCAATACGGACGACAGCCCGGCCCAGGGCGTGGTCCTGGCCTCGCGTTCATCAACGGTCTTTGACTGGAAAGACCCCCGTCTGGCCGGCGCTGAATACCCGGCATTGCCAGTGCCACCCTGGGATTTCGCCTGGTGCCCGCTGACAGCGCCGGGTGGCTTCAGTGAGTGGTTGCCGGTGCCTTGAGATTCTGCCGGATCCATTGCTCAACGTTTGTCACGGCGATGTGTTGCCGAGCATTGAACGTCACGGCGGGGTCCCAGGCCACGCCGTTGCCCTGGGCGAACACTGCACGGTATTTCTTCAGGTTATCCTCTGGGTCTTTTGCCAACTCGGCCTGCAGCATCGGCACAGACCATAGCTCGCGCTGAAGCTTGCGGCCGAGAGTGGCGTCGACGGTATCCGCCAGCTGTCCATAGGTGAGGGTGTCGCCTGCGGTGAATACCACCTGGTTGCTCAGGGCCGGTTCAGCCAGCACGATGCGTGCGGTCAGCCGGCCGATATCCTCGGGCGTGGTGACGGTGACCGCCGTGTCCCAGTCGCCCAGGGCGCGCACGGTGTTTTGCGCCAGATCGACCACGCCAAACAATGGCTCGAACAGAAAACTGGTGAACATGCCCGTGGAAATGATCAGCCACTGCGTGCCTTGCTGGCCGCGCAGCAGGTCACGTACATCCAGCTGTTCGTCGAACAGATCCTGCGGGCTGCCACGGCCGATCACATCGTAGTCCACGCCGAATTGCCAGGGCACATACCGCTGCACGCCGCCTTCGATCGCGGCGAGCGCCAGTTTGCGCTGGGTGCCGGGGCCAGCGGCAAAACCGGTGCAGCAAATGACGTTATCGAACGCGGCAAAAATGCCGGCGAGGGTGCGTTGGCTGTCGTGCTGCAAGTCACCGGGTATCAACTCGATACCCCGCTCCAGCAAGGTATTGGCCGCCGCCGATTGCAACCTGGCGGGGCGCAGCAACGCAGCGATGCGCGTGCTGCGTGGTGCCGCCAGATCGGCCAGTGCCTGCAGTACGGCTATGCCCAGTTCGCCAGCGCCCAGTACCAGAATGGAAGAAGGGGTCATAGGAAGCTCCGTCTGTGGTGAAAGTCGTGGCATGCTTGCAGAATTAATCGCTCTGCATAAGAAGGCACACCCGTGATACCGAGTCAGCGCCATGGATAACGAAGAGATCATCTGCCGCTCGCAAGCCGCCTGCGACGCCCTGAGCGCCGACGATGACGGCCTCAAGCGCGAAGTGCTGACCCATGCGGGAAACCGCTGGTCATTGGGTATCGTGCACGTGCTGGGGGTGAGCGGCCGCCTGCGTCATGCCGAGATTGGCCGGCGCATGCACGGCGTGACTCAGCGCATGCTGACCCGCACCTTGCGCCAGTTGGAGCGCGACGGCCTGGTGTTGCGCCATGACTTCGATGAAGTCCCACCCAGGGTCGAGTACGAACTGTCGACCCTGGGCACGCAACTGCTGGTGCATATGATCCCGCTCTGGACCTGGGTGGTGGAGAAGGGCGAGGACTTTCGCCAGGCGCGACAGCGCTTTGATCGGGCTTGATCAACATCAAGGCCCCATCGCTTTCAGGCCGCCACACTGAAGCCTCAACGCGACCTGCGAGGCCACCATGCTCTACCTGCTGTTTCTGCTCGCCCACCTGTTCGCGGCGCTGATCTTTATCGGCACGGTGTTTTTCGAGGTGCTGATCCTGGGGCGCCTGCATCGGCAATTGCCCGCGCGCGTAATGCTCCTGGTGGAGCAGGGTATCGGCCAGCGCGCCCGGGCCCTGATGCCGTGGGTGCTGCTGGTGTTGTTCGGCGCTGGAATCGGGATGGTCTGGTTGCGTTACTTGCCGGCACTGGCGGCGCCTTTTGCCTCGTCGTTCGGCACATTGCTGACGCTCAAGCTGATCCTCGCCGCCAGTGTGCTGCTGCACTTTGTGCTGACGATGCTGCGCATGCGCCGTGGTCGGGTGAGTGCGGGCTATTTGCGCTTTATTCACTTGAGCCTGTTCGGTCATATGGTCGCGATTGTGCTGTTGGCCAAGAGCATGTTCTACCTCAGTTGGTAAGGCCTTTGATGCATATCAAGGTGCGCCGTGGCGTCGCACCGGACAATGGCTGACCGTCGCCGGCCCCGGAGCCTGTCATGCACACCGTCATTCCTCTTGCACGTGCACGCCACGACCAAGGCGTACTGGACCTGAATGGACACGCCGATATTCGTAGGTTCCATGCGGGCGTCGGCTCGCTGGATGTGTTGCGCGCGTTGCGCGGCAGCCGCCAGCGGCAACGCCCGCTGGCCTTGACCCTGCGCTGGCCGGCCAGCGCGCCTGAGGCTTACCGGCGCAGCCTGGCCCAGGAAATCCATTTGGTCGGCTGTCACCTCGGCAGCCGCCAACCGGTGGACTACTTCCAGTGGCGCGGCCCGGCGCCCGTCGGCGATGTGCAAGCGCTGATGGCGCCGCTGTTCGAGCGCCTGCATTTCCTTGAGCATGACCGCGGCGACTACGG